>NZ_JASMRU010000002.1 GCF_030462585.1 Pseudomonas sp. CAN1
TGATCCCGGATGACGCCCACCTGCACCGCTGGCTGGACATGGCCCGCGAGCGCATCAGCTTCCAGGGCCTGCCGGCGCGCATCTGCTGGGTCGGCCTGGGCCAGCGCGCCAAGCTCGGCCTGGCGTTCAACGAAATGGTCCGCAGCGGCGAGCTGAAGGCACGATCGTGATCGGCCGCGACCACCTCGACTCCGGCTCGGTGTCCAGCCCGAACCGCGAGACCGAAGCCATGCAGGACGGCTCCGACGCCGTGTCCGACTGGCCGCTGCTCAACGCCCTGCTGAACACCGCCAGCGGCGCCACCTGGGTTTCGCTGCACCATGGCGGCGGCGTGGGCATGGGCTTCTCCCAGCACTCGGGCATGGTGATCGTCTGCGACGGCACCGACGAAGCAGCGGCACGTATTGCTCGCGTCCTGACCAACGACCCAGGCACTGGCGTGATGCGCCATGCCGACGCCGGTTACCAGATCGCTATCGACTGCGCGAAGGAGCAGGGCCTGAACCTGCCGATGATTACCGGCAAGTGATTCGCTGATAGCAAGCCAGGACCAGGGAGAGGGCCGCCGCACGGCGTGGTGCGGCGGCCTGGTCCGTAAAGCAGTACATCGACAGACAAGAAATCCCTTCGGGAGAACAATAACGATGTCCCAGGCCAGTGATAGCTCCAAACCCCTGATCGAAGTCCGTTCGATCGACTACATCCCCGAGGCCGAGCGCCACGGCAAGCTCTACAGCCAGTTCACCCTGTGGCTGGGTGCCAACCTGCAGATCACCGCCATCGTCACCGGCGCCCTGGCCGTGGTGCTGGGCGGCGATGTGTTCTGGTCGCTGATCGGCCTGCTCATCGGCCAACTGTTGGGCGGAGGCGTGATGGCGCTGCACGCAGCCCAGGGGCCGAAGCTCGGCCTGCCGCAGATGATCTCCAGCCGCGTGCAGTTCGGCGTCTACGGCGCGGCGATTCCGATCGTGCTGGTGTGCCTGATGTACCTCGGCTTCACCGCCACCGGCACGGTGTTGTCCGGCCAGGCGCTGGGGCAGCTGTTCGGCGTCAGCGACAGCGTCGGTATCCTGCTGTTCGCCAGCGTCATCGTGCTGGTGACCGTGCTCGGCTACCGGGTGATCCACGTCATCGGCCGCATCGCCAGCGTCATCGGGATAATTGCTTTCATCTACCTGTTCAGCCGGCTGATGAGCCAGAGCGACGTCGGCGCGCTGCTGCAGATTCGCCACTTCAGCTGGGGCAGCTTCCTGCTCGCGGTGTCCCTGGCCGCGTCCTGGCAGATCGCCTTCGGCCCCTACGTCGCCGACTACTCGCGCTACCTGCCGAGCAAGACTTCTGCGGTGAAGACCTTCCTCGCCGTGGGCGCAGGCTCGGTGATCGGCGCGCAGGTCGCGATGATCTTTGGCGTGTTCGCCGCCGCCGGTGCCAACGGCCAGTTCGCCGGCCACGAAGTGGCCTACATCGTCGGCCTGAGCGGCAGTGGCGCGGTCGCCGCGCTGCTGTACTTCACCATCGCCTTCGGCAAGATCACCATCTCGACGCTGAACTCCTACGGCAGCTTCATGTGCATCGCCACGGTGATCAGCGGCTTCCGCGGCCACCTGGAAGTGAGCCGCCTGCAACGCCTGGTGTTCGTGCTGGTGATCGTCGGCGCTGCGACGCTGATCGCGCTGCTCGGCCAGCATTCGTTCCTCGGCGCGTTCAAGCCCTTCATCCTCTTCCTGCTGGCCTTCTTCACCCCGTGGAGCGCGGTCAATCTGGTCGACTACTACTGCATCACCCGCGAACACTACGACGTGCCGGCGCTGGCCGATCCGGATGGCCGCTACGGCCGCTGGAACATTCCCGGCATCAGCGTCTATGTGATCGGCGTCCTGGTGCAATTGCCGTTCATTTCCACCAAGTTCTACACCGGCCCGCTGGTGGATGCCCTGGGTGGCGTGGATATCTCCTGGATCATCGGCCTGGTGGTCCCTGCGGTTCTCTATTACCTGGTCGCCCGCCGCGTCACGCGGGCAGTACCGGACCGGCTGATCCTGCCGGCCCGCACCTGAACAGACCGGCCCGGCCGCGCGGCCACAAGCCTGCGCGGTCCTTGCACTGCCCAACCTCATTCACGTTTAGGAGCATCAGATGAACAACACCAAGAAGACGCTGCTGGGCCTGTTCCTGTCCGCCGGTCTGCTGGGCGGCACCATGGCATCGGCCCAGGCCGCCGGCTGGTGCGAGAGTGGCAAGCCGGTGAAGTTCGCCGGGCTGAACTGGGAGAGCGGCATGCTGCTCACCGACCTCATGCAGATCATCCTGAAGAACGGCTACGGCTGCGAAACCGACAGCCTGCCGGGCAACTCCATCACCATGGAGCAGGCGCTGGCGAACAACGACATCCAGATCTTCAGCGAGGAATGGATCGGCCGCAGCGACGCCTGGAACAAGGCCGCCGCCGCCAACAAGGTGGTCGGCGTGGGCGCGCCCATCGTCGGCGCCACCGAAGGCTGGTACGTGCCGCGCTTCGTGATCGAGGGCGACAAGGCGCGCAACATCGAAGCCAAGGCGCCGAACCTCAAGGCCGTCACTGACCTTGGCCAGTACGCCGAAGTCTTCCGCGACCAGGAAGAGCCGGGCAAGGGTCGCTTCTACAACTGCCCGGCCGGCTGGACCTGCGAGCTGGAAAACTCCGAGATGCTGAAGAAGTACGGCCTCGAGGACAAGTACACCAACTTCCGCCCCGGCACCGGCCCGGCCCTGGATGCCGCCGTGCTGTCGAGCTACAAGCGCAAGGAGCCTATCCTCTTCTACTACTGGTCGCCGACGCCGCTGATGGGCCAGGCCGACCTGGTGAAGCTGGACGAGCCGGGCGTGAACAAGGACGTGAAGATCCAGGTCGGCCTGTCGAAGGTCTTCCACGACCAGGCGCCGGAACTGGTGGCGGTGCTGGAGAAGGTCAACCTGCCCATCGACCTGCTGAACCAGAACCTGGCGAAGATGGCCAAGGAGAAACTCTCCTCCGAGCAACTGGCCAAGGCCTTCCTCAAGGAGCACCCGGAAGTGTGGACCACCTGGGTCAGCGAGGACGCTGCGAAGAAGGTCCAGGCCGCGCTCTGACGCCGCCGAATCCGGGGAGGCCCAGCTTCCCCGGTGATGCCCACTCCTGACGAGTACGTGCCATGTTTCCCGAACGCTTCACTTTCTCCATCGCCGACTGGGTCAACGGTTGGGTCGATGCCCTGGTTACCAACTACGGCGACGTGTTCCGCCACATCTCCGACACCCTTCTGTGGGCCATCGTCAACCTGGAGAGCGTGCTGCGGGCCACTCCCTGGTGGCTGATGCTGGCCATCGTCGCCGGCATCGCCTGGCACGCCACCCGGCGCATCCTGCCGACCGTAGTCATCGTCGGGCTGCTGTTCCTGGTGGGGGCCGTGGGCCTGTGGGACAAGCTGATGCAGACCCTCGCGCTGATGATGGTAGCGACCATCATCTCGGTGCTGATCGGCATCCCGCTGGGCATAGTCGCGGCGCGCAGCGACCGCTTCCGCGCCGTGCTGCTGCCGATGCTGGACATCATGCAGACCATGCCCAGCTTCGTGTACCTGATCCCGGTGCTGATGCTGTTCGGCCTGGGCAAGGTGCCGGCGATCTTCGCCACCGTGATCTACGCCGCTCCCCCACTGATCCGCCTCACCGACCTGGGGATCCGCCAGGTCGACCGCGAGGTGATGGAAGCCATCACCGCCTTCGGCGCCAACCGCCGCCAGCAACTGTTCGGCGTGCAGCTGCCGCTGGCGCTGCCGAGCATCATGGCCGGCATCAACCAGACCACCATGATGGCCCTGTCGATGGTGGTCATCGCCTCGATGATCGGCGCCCGCGGCCTGGGCGAAGACGTGCTGGTGGGCATCCAGACGCTCAACGTCGGCAAGGGCCTGGAGGCGGGTCTCGCCATCGTCATCCTCGCCGTGGTCATCGACCGCATCACCCAGGCTTACGGCCGCTCGCGCCACCATGAGGCCAGCAAATGAGCAAGATCCAGGTCAAGAACGTCTACAAGATCTTCGGCGCCAAGGCCGACTCGGCGCTGGCGATGATCCGCCAGGGCAAGAGCAAGGCCGAGGTACTCGCCGCCACCGATTGCGTGGTCGGCGTCAACGACCTCTCGCTGTCCATCGAGGCCGGGGAAATCTTCGTCATCATGGGCCTGTCCGGTTCCGGCAAGTCGACCCTGGTGCGCCACTTCAACCGCCTGATCGATCCCACCAGCGGGCAGATCCTGGTGGACGGCGAGGACGTGCTCGCCTACGACGCCGCCGCGCTGGAGAACTTCCGCCGGCGCAAGATCAGCATGGTGTTCCAGAGCTTCGGCCTGCTGCCGCACAAGAGCGTGCTCGACAACGTTGCCTACGGCCTGAAGATCCGCGGCGAGAGCAAGGCGCTGTGCCAGGAGCGCGCGCTGCACTGGATCGCCACCGTGGGCCTGAAGGGCTACGAGAAGTCCTACCCGCACCAGCTTTCCGGCGGCATGCGCCAGCGCGTCGGGCTGGCCCGCGCCCTGGCCGCGGACACCGACATCATCCTCATGGACGAAGCCTTCAGTGCCCTCGACCCGCTGATCCGCGCGGACATGCAGGACCAGCTGTTGGAGCTGCAGAAGACCCTGCACAAGACCATCGTCTTCATCACCCACGACCTCGATGAAGCGGTGCGCATCGGCAACCGCATCGCCATCCTCAAGGACGGCCAGCTGATCCAGGTGGGCGCGCCCGCCGACATCCTCCACAAGCCCGCCGACGAGTACGTCGACCGCTTCGTCCAGCGCCGCGTCGCCGCGCTGTAACACCATTCGCCGGCGGGGAAGGGGGCTTCCCCGCCTACAGGAGTTCCGCATGTCGTCCTCTTCCACCCTCACCTTCGGCAACGGCCCGCTGCGCTGGCAGGACCTGGTCGCGGTGGCGCGCCAGGGCGCGCGCCTGCAACTGTCGACGGCCGCCTGGGCTCGCATCGACAACGCCCACGGCATCGTCGAGCGCATCGTCAGCCGGGGTGAGCGGGCCTATGGCATCAGCACCGGCCTGGGTGCGCTGTGCAACGTGGTGCTGCAGGGCGAGCAACTGGCGCAGCTGTCGCGCAACACCCTGCTCAGCCATGCCTGCGGCGTGGGCGAGCCGCTGAAGGACGAACAGACCCGCGCGATCATCGCCGCCGCCATCGCCAACTACAGCCACGGCAAGTCCGGCCTGCACCGCCGCGTGGTGGAAGCGCTGCTGGCGCTGCTCAACCACGGCATCACCCCGCGCGTGCCGGCGCAGGGTTCGGTGGGCTATTTGACCCATATGGCCCACGTCGGCGTGGCGCTGCTGGGCATCGGTGAGGTGAGCTATCGCGGAGAAGTCGTTCCCGCTGCCCGCGCCCTGGCCGCCGAAGGCCTGGAACCGGTGCAACTGGGCGCCAAGGACGGGCTCTGCCTGGTCAACGGCACGCCGTGCATGACCGGCCTGAGCTGCCTCGCCCTCGACGAGGCGGCCCGCCTCGCGCAGTGGGCCGACGTGATCGGCGCCATGAGCTTCGAGGCCCTGCGCGGGCAGATCGACGCCTTCGACGCCGAGATCATCGCGCTCAAGCCGCACCCGGGCATGCAGAAGGTCGGCGCCAACCTGCGCGCTCTGCTCGAAGGCAGCGAAGTCATCGCGAGCAGCAAGGGCATCCGCACCCAGGACGCCCTGAGCATCCGCTCCATGCCGCAGATCCACGGCGCCTGCCGCGACCAGCTGGAGCATGCAGCGAAACAGATCGAGACCGAACTCAATTCCGCTACCGACAACCCGCTGGTGCTGGGCACGCCGGACGATTACCGGGTGGTGTCCCAGGCCAACCCCCACGGCGAATCCGTGGCCATGGCCGCCGACCTGCTGGCAATCGCCGTGGCCGAACTGGGCGGGGTTTCCGAGCGCCGCCTGGACCGCCTGATCAACCCGCTGGTCAGCGGCCTGCCGGCCTTCCTGGTGAGCAAGCCGGGGGTCAACTCGGGGATGATGATCGTGCAGTACGTCGCCGCCTCCCTGGCCGGCGAGAACCGCCAGCTGGCGCAGCCGGCGGTGGTGGACAACTACGTCACCTCCGGCCTGCAGGAAGACCACCTGAGCCTGGGCACCAGCGCCGCGCTCAAGCTCGGCCGCGCCCTCGACAACAGCCGGCGCATCCTCGCCATCGAATACCTGCTGGCCGCCCAGGCCTTCGAATTCCTCAAGCCGCAGCGCTTCGGCAGCGGCACCGACTGCGCCTGGAGCCTGCTGCGCGAACAGGTGCCGGCCTACGACAGCGACCGCTGGCTGGCGCCGGACATCGAGCGCGCCGCCGAGCTGCTGGCCAACCCGGCGGCGCTGCACAGCGTCGGCGCAAGCATCGGGAGACTGCAATGAAACACCTCTGGCAGCACTGCCACGCAGCGACCATGAAGGACGGCCGCTACTCGATCATCGAGGACGCGGCGATCATCACCGAGGGCGAGCGCATCAGCTGGATCGGCCCGCGCGCCGAACTGCCCGAACGCCCGATCCAGAGCACCGACCTGGGCGGCGCCTGGGTTACACCCGGCTTCATCGACTGCCATACCCACCTGGTGTTCGGCGGTGACCGCAGCGGTGAGTTCGAACAGCGCCTGAACGGCGTCAGCTATGCCGAGATCGCCGCAGCCGGCGGCGGCATCGCCAGCACCGTGCGCGCCACTCGCGAGGCCAGTGAGGACGAACTGCTGGCCAGCGCCATCAAGCGTGCCCGCCCGCTGCTGGCCGATGGCGTGACCGTGCTGGAGGTGAAGTCCGGTTACGGCCTGGACCTCGATAGCGAACGACGCATGCTGCGCGTGGCCCGCCGCCTGGAGCAGGAACTGCCGGTGACGGTGCGCACCACCTGCCTGTCCGCCCACGCCCTGCCGCCGGAATATGCCGGCCGCGCCGACGAATATATCGAGCAGGTCTGCAATCACATCCTCCCGGCGCTTGCCGACGAAGGACTGGTGGACGCGGTGGACGCCTTCTGCGAGCACCTGGCGTTCTCCCCTGCGCAGGTCGAGCGGGTGTTCCAGGCAGCCCAGCGCCTTGGCTTGCCGGTGAAGCTGCATGCCGAACAGCTGTCCTCGCTGCATGGTTCCAGCCTCGCTGCGCGGTATGGCGCGCTGTCCGCCGACCACCTGGAGTTCATGGACGAGAGCGACGCCATCGCCATGGCCGAAGCCGGCACCGTCGCTGTGCTGCTGCCGGGCGCCTTCTTCGTCCTGCGCGAAACCCAGCTGCCGCCGATGGATGCCCTGCGCAAGCACGGTGTGAACATCGCCATCGCCAGCGACCTCAACCCCGGCACCTCGCCGGCGCTGTCCCTGCGCCTGATGCTGAACATGGCCTGCACCGCCTTCCGCCTGACCCCGGAAGAAGCCCTGGCCGGCGTCACCCTCAATGCCGCGCGCGCGCTGGGCATGGCCGACAGCCACGGCAGCCTGGAAGCGGGCAAGGTTGCCGACTTCATCGCCTGGGACATCCAGCGCCCCGCCGAACTCGCCTACTGGCTCGGCGGCGACCTGCCCAAGCGCGTCATTCGTCACGGCGAAGAGCTGTGAATCTGCTCTTCGTAGGAGCGAGCTTGCTCGCGAACCGGGCTCCGCAGCGGGGCTGTTCGCGAGCAATAACGATGGCGTCCCCCTCGCTCCTACACGCAATGCATACATCTCGCCCGTACTGGAGATAGCCCCATGGACAACGTTCTCGAATTCAAACGCGGCCGCGTGCCGCTGCTGGTCAGCATGCCGCACCCCGGCATCCGCCTGACCCCGGCCGTGGAAAACGGCCTGGTGGACGAGGCCCGCGAGCTGGCCGACACCGACTGGCACATCCCCCAGCTCTACGCCTTCGCCGAAGAGCTGGGCGCCAGCACCCTGGCCGCCGGTTACTCGCGCTACGTCATCGACCTCAATCGCCCGGCCGACGACAAGCCGCTGTACAGCACCGCCACCACCGGCCTCTACCCGGACACCCTGTTCGACGGCCGCCCGCTGTTCAAGGACGGCCAGACGCCGTCGGCCGAAGAGCGCGCGCGTTACCTCGCCGAAGTCTGGACGCCCTACCACCGCACCCTGGCCGACGAGTTGGCGCGCCTGAAGGCCGAGTTCGGCTACGTGCTGCTGTGGGATGCCCACTCCATCGCCTCGGTGATCCCGCACCTGTTCGACGGCAAGCTGCCGGACTTCAACATCGGCACCAACAGTGGCGCGAGCTGCGACGCCGAGCTGGCCGAGCGCCTGGTTGCGGTGTGCGCCGATGCGCCGGCCTACCGGCACATCCTCAACGGCCGCTTCAAGGGCGGGCATATCACCCGCCAGTACGGCCAGCCGCAGGACAACGTGCACGCGGTGCAGCTGGAGCTTGCGCAGTGCAACTACATGGATGAGCACGCGCCCTTCGGCTACCGCGAAGACCTTGCCGCGCCGACCGCCCAGGTACTCCGGCGCATGCTGGAAACCTTCATCGCCTGGGGCCGCGAGCGCTACGGCCGCTGAGTTTTACGCAGCTTCCTGCCGCGCCGGGACTGTCGGCGCGGCGCCGCCGGACCACGCATCTCGGCGGCGCTTCCCCGGTGCGGCAGGGGGCTGTCTTTTCTTCAGGGCTGGACGCCTTCCAGCGTGCATTCGATGTGCTCGACACCGCGCTGATCGTTCGCCCATCCGGCGAGCACCGCGCGCAGTTGGGCTTCGTCGCTGGTAGCGACAGCTAGCAACTGCTCCTGCTGCCAGCTTTCTTCCTCCTCCAGCTCGTGATCATGCTGCTCGTGCGGATGGCCTTCCGAGCACTGGCGGCACAGCACACGCACGTTCTTCGACCAGGACTCGTTGGCGATATCCAGCTCATCCAGGCGTTGCTGCAGCGCGTCGAGGTCTTCCGGCGAGCCGAGCCGGAGGTCGACTTCATAGGTGCTGTGCGGGGAGGCGGTGAACAGTTCCAGGACGTTGAACACCGGATACTCGCGGCCCTGGTTTTCCCGGTAGCCGACCGCGGCGCCATCGTGCAGAACGATGTCGCCATGGCGGAAGCCCGAATCCGGGTAGGGGATGTTCAGCAGGCTGGCGCGCACCGGGTCGATGCGCTGCGCCCAGACCACTTCGGCGCTCTCGTCGGCATTCAGGCGCACCGGGGTCATGCCGAAATCGGCCTCGATGGGCTGGTCGCCCAGCTCGATGGCGATCCCCAGACGGTTCCACACGGCCCGCGCACAGCTCCAGTCGCGTAGCGCAGTGGCGGCGATGGCGAGGTTCCAGTTAGCCGCTTCATCGTCTGGCGTCAGGTCGACGGCCCGCTGGTTGTAGCGCTGTGAGGCCGCCCAGTCGCCGCGGTATTTGTAGATCAGGCCGATGTTGTAATGGGTTTCCGACTTCTCCGGTGCCAGCTCGATGGCCTGGAGATACAGCGCCAGGGCTGCATCGCTATCGCCCTGGTCGTCCAGGGTCATGGCTTGTTGGTGCAGTGCGTCGGCTTTATCGCGAGACATGGCTTTCCTTGTCGGTTCGACTCAATGTCGTCCTGGTGCACCCGAAGGGCACAGATGAGGCCGCCACTTTAAACCAGGCATGCCGTTCTGCCCGGTCTGCTCGCCCGCGCGAGCAAGGGACTATTCGAAGCGGTGCTGCGCCAGTTGCCTCTCGGCGTGCCGCACCAGCATTTCCAGCAGCAGCGCCTGGGTGTGCGGCGGGGTTTCGTCGGCGCGGGTCAGGGCGTAGAGCGTGACCTTCACGGTGGGTGACAGGGTGCGCTGCACCGTCAGGCGTTCGTCGGCGCCCAATGCGGTGAAGGGGTCGACCAGCGCCAGTCCTGTGCCGGCTTCCACCAGCGTCCGTGCCAGTGCATAGGTCTGCACTGCGATGCGCACGCGCGGTGGCGGTTCGACGTTGGCCAGATGGCTTTCCAGGCGCGCCGACAGCGGGTCGGAGGTGGACAGCCCGATCATTGGCTCGCCGGCCAGCTCGTCCAGCGTCAGCGGCTGGCCGAGGCGCTCAGTCGGCCAGTGCTCGCGTGGCGCCAGGGCCACCAGCGGGCCGCTGGCGATGGGCTGCGAGAGCAGGCCGGGGTGGTCGCTCTGCTGCAGGGTCAGGGCGAGGTCGAGTTCACGCATCAGCAGGTTCTGCACCAGCTCGCGGGAGTGCTGGGTGGCCAGTTCGCAGCTGCTCTGCGGGTAGCGGTCGGTCCATTCGCGGATCACCGGCGGCAGCAGCGACAGCGCCATGGCCGGCGTGGCGCCCACGCGCAGGCGGTTCTCCGGCTGGCCGCGCAGGCTCTGCGCCAGGCGCCGCACGCCCTGCAGGCTTTCGCTGACCTTGGCCACTTCGCGCTCCAGTTCCAGTGCCTCGGGTGTCGCCTGCAACTTTCCGCGAACACGGAGAAAGAGCGGGAAGCCCAGTTGCTGCTCGGCATGCTGCAGCACCTTGGTGACTGCTGGCTGCGAGACGTGCAGCAGTTGCGCGGCGCCGCTGACCGAGCCGGTCTCGCGGATGGCCTGGAACACTTCGATATGGCGCAGGCGCATGGGCGTCTCCCTTGTGTGGATAACCGATGCGTATAACGCAAGGTTATGGGTTGCCCATGTTTATTCATTGTTCGCCGCCTGTCACCCGGGCCTAAGGTCGGGGCCAGGAATGGATGGGCAGTGAGAAGGCAATGGCGCAGCGGGTTTGCATCATCGGCGCGGGCGTGGTCGGGCTGGCCACGGCCCAGGCGCTGGTCCTCGAAGGCTTCGAGGTCACCGTGCTGGAAGCGCGGGATCAGGCCGGGCTGGAAACCAGCTTCGCCAACGGCGGCCAGCTGTCGTACCGCTACGTGGCGCCGCTGGCCGATGCCGGCGTGCCGCAGCAGGCGCTGGGCTGG
Source organism: Pseudomonas sp. CAN1 (assembly GCF_030462585.1). Classification (GTDB taxonomy): domain Bacteria; phylum Pseudomonadota; class Gammaproteobacteria; order Pseudomonadales; family Pseudomonadaceae; genus Pseudomonas. The sequence goes on from NZ_JASMRU010000002.1 coordinate 10,905, forward strand.
CTGCTGCGCGGCGACTCGCCGCTGCGCCTGCGCCCGCGTCTGGACCCGGCGCAATGGCGCTGGCTGCTGGAGTTCACCGCTGCCTGCCGGCGCTCGGTGAACCAGGCCAACGCGAAACACCTGCTGCGCCTCGCGCTGTTCAGCCAGGCCACGCTGGCACAGTGGCGCGAGGATGGGCTGGACGGCTTCGACTGGCGGCGCAACGGAAAGCTGGTGGCCTTCCGCGACGAAGGCAGCTTGCGCAGCGCGCGGCAGAACCTGTCCGATCCTTCCACGCAATTCGTGCTCTCGGCGCAGCGATGCCGCGAGCTGGACCCGGCGCTGGAGCGCGCGCCCTTCGTCGGTGGCATTCATACGCCGGACGAGGAGGTCGCCGACTGCTTCCTGTTCTGCCAGCGGCTGACCGAGCGGCTACAGGCGTCCGGGCGCTGCCGGATTCTCTATGGCCATCCCGCGTCGCGGCTGATCCTGCGCAACGGCGCCGTGGCTGGAGTCGAGGCGGGCGGGGCGGCTGGTGTGGAAAGCTTCGAGGCGGATCACGTGGTGCTCGCTGCCGGCTACCGTAGCGCCGCATTGCTGCCGCGCGGGCCGCGTCTGCCGCTCTATCCGCTCAAGGGCTACAGCCTCACCGCGCCAATCCGCGCGGGCGACCACGCGCCGGAGGTGAGCCTCACCGACTACGACCGCAAGGTGGTCTACGCACGTATTGGCGAGCGCCTGCGCATTGCCGCCATGGTCGACATCGTCGGCTTCGACCCGCGCCTGGAGCCCAAGCGGCTGGCGCTGATCCGCCAGCAGGCGGCGGACACCCTGCCCGACGCCTGCGACTACGGCGCCGCCATCGAATGGGCCGGCATGCGCCCGGCCACGCCCGCCGGCGTGCCGCTGGTGGGCGCCTGCGGGCCGCGCGGGCTTTGGCTGAATCTTGGTCACGGCGCTCTCGGTTTTACCCTGGCGTGCGGCAGCGCAGAGCTGATCGCCGCGCAGATCAGCGGGCGCAAACCCGGTATCGACACCAGCGGCCTGACGCCCGAACGGCTGGCCGGCTGATTCCATCGGATAGGGAGACTCACCATGCAACTCACACGCATCGCCACCAACGACCGCCTTTCCGGCGCTATGGTCTTCGGCTCGCTAGTGTTCCTCTCCGGGCAGGTGCCCGGTCAGGCCGGCGATATCCAGGGCCAGACCCGCGAGGTGCTGGCGAAGATCGACGCACTGCTGGCCGAAGCCGGCACGGAGAAGGCGAATATCCTCAGCGCGACCATCTACCTGAAGGACATCGCCGCGGACTTCGAAGCCATGAACGGCGTCTGGTCCGCCTGGCTGCCCGAAGGTTGCGCGCCGACCCGCACCACGGTGCAGGCGCTGCTGGCGCGGCCGTCGGTGCTGGTGGAAATCACCGTGATTGCCGCGCGCCCCTGAACCTCAACCCGACTCACAACAACAAGAGGGATCGAACCCATGAAACGACTCGCACTGGGAATGCTGGCGGCGTCCAGCCTGGTCTGCGCGCTGGCGCAGGCGAACGAAGCGCTGGATGGCACGCTGAAGAAAGTCGCTGATCGCGGCACGATAACCCTGGGTTATCGCGACGCCTCGGTGCCGTTCTCCTACCTGGGCGACAACAGCGGCCAGCCCATGGGCTACTCGGTGGACCTGGCCGGCAAGGTGGTCGAGCGCATCCGCCAGAAGCTCGACAAGCCGGACCTCAAGGTGAAGTACAACCTGGTGACCTCGCAGACGCGCATCCCGCTGGTGCAGAACGGCACCGTCGACCTGGAGTGCGGCTCCACCGGCGTCACCGCCGAGCGCCAGAAGCAGGTCGCCTTCTCCTACGGCTTCATCTACGTGAAGGGCCAGCTGCTGACCGCCAAGGACAGCGGCATCCAGGGCTTCGATGACCTCAAGGGCAAGAACGTGGTGACCACCGCCGGTACTACCAACGAGCGCTACCTCAAGGCCTACAACGCCGAGCACAAGCTGGGCATGAACGTGGTCAGCGCCAAGGACCACGGCGAAGCCTTCCTCATGCTGCAGTCCGGCCGCGCGGTGGCCTTCTACATGGACGACGCGCTGCTCTACGGCGAGAAGGCCAAGGCCCGCGACCCGCACCACTGGGTGGTGGTCGGCGAGCCGCAGTCGCGGGAAATCTACGCCTGCATGGTGCGCCGCGACGATCCGCAGTTCCTCGCCCTGGTCAACCAGACCCTGGCCGACCTCTACGCCTCGGGCGAGATCAAGGGCATCTACCAGCGCTGGTTCGAACAGCCGATCCCGCCGAAGAACCTCAACCTGGAATTCCCCATGACCGCCGAGCTGCAGGCGATCATCGCCAAGCCCACCAGCGAGCCGGTGCAGTAACGCCGCTAGCGTTGCAGGCCGAGGTGGCGGATCAGCGGCTGCGCCTCGGCCAGCCGCTCCCAGACGTCGTCGAGCAATTCGGCGGGGTAGTGGGGCAGGCGTGGCAGCTCCTGGCGCGGTACCCAGGCGACCTCGCGGATATCGAACTCATCGCCACCCAGACCGCGCAGGTTGTCCAGGCTGACCCGGCCGTCCCAGGCATCCACGCGGTAGAACAGCTCCATGTGGAAGCGCCCCGCCACCGGTTCGGCGAACTCGCGCACATAGACCAGCGGGCCGACTTCCACCGCCAGCCCGGTTTCCTCCCGGCACTCGCGGCGCACCGTGTCGCGGGTGGATTCGTCCTTGTCCGACTCGAAGCCGCCGCCCGGCGGAATCCAGTAAACGTCCCCGGCCACCTCGTGGCGCACCAGCAGGATTTCGTCGTTGCGCAGCAGCAGGCCGGCGGCGCGGATGCGGTGTTGCAGGGGGGATGTCATTGCCAGTCGAGCCTCGCCAGTTTCCATTCGGAGCCGTCGCGCCACCATTCCAGCTTCACCGAATAATGCCCGGCGCTGTCGGGGATGAAGCTCTCGGCGCCGGTGAGGGCCACCTGCGCGTCGGTATGGCCGCGGTTGGCGTAGGTCGGATCGATGCGGCTCTCGCTGCTGAGCAGGATCACCTTGACCTGCTGGTGGCGCAGGAACAGCAACGTCATGGTGCGCTTGGCCCAGTCGCGGTCGAACTCGCCGTTGGCGCGGAAATCGCCGGCCAGCTGATCGATCACGGCCCCGCTATTCTTGGCTTCGAGGTTGTCCTGCAGTTGCTTGACGGCGGCGTCCAGTTGCGCGCGCGGGTCGTCGCGGCCGCAGCCGGTCAGGGCGAGCAACAGCAGGAACAGAGAAAGAAACAACTTCCGTGGCATGGCTCACTAACTCCCTTATGGGTTTTTCGCTGGCCCGAGTATCATGCCCGACACCGTGGGGGCCGAAGACTTTCGACGGAAGTCGCGCTGCGGCAACGCGACTTTCTATAAGTAGGCAGCAGGCCCTAGGATGGTTACTGGTCCGGGAGCGACCGTACGCACTGATCCAGGAGCGAGCCATGCAAACTTTGTATCCGGAAATCAAGCCTTACGCCCGCCACGAACTGGCCGTCGATGAGCCCCACGTCCTCTATGTGGACGAGAGCGGCACGCCCGACGGATTGCCGGTTCTGTTCATCCATGGTGGCCCGGGCTCCGGTTGCGATGCCATGTCGCGACGCTTCTTCGATCCCAATATCTACCGCATCGTCACCTTCGACCAGCGCGGCTGTGGCCGTTCCACGCCCTACGCCAGCCTGGAGAACAACACCACCTGGCACCTGGTGCAGGATATCGAGCGCATCCGCGAGCACCTGGGCATCGACAAGTGGGTGCTGTTCGGCGGCTCCTGGGGCTCGACCCTGTCGCTGGCCTACGCCCAGACCCATCCCGAGCGGATGCTGGCGCTGATCGTGCGCGGCATCTTCCTCTGCCGCCCGCAGGAAATCCGCTGGTTCTACCAGGAGGGCGCGAGCCGCCTGTTCCCCGACTACTGGGAAGACTACCTGGCGCCGATTCCCGCCGACGAGCAGGACGACCTGCTGCACGCCTTCCATCGCCGCCTGACCGGCCCGGACCAGATCGCCCAGATGCACGCGGCGCGCGCCTGGTCTACCTGGGAAGGACGCACCGCCACGCTGCGGCCGAACCCGGCGGTGGTGGATCGCTTCGCCGATCCGCACCGTTCGCTGTCCATCGCCCGCATCGAGAACCACTACTTCGTCAACGACGGCTTCCTCGAACCGGACCAGCTGCTGCGCGACATGCACAAGATCGCCCACCTGCCTGGCGTGATCGTCCACGGCCGCTACGACGTGGTCTGCCCGCTGGACAACGCCTGGGCGCTGCACAAGGCCTGGCCCAACAGCGAGCTGCAGATCGTCCGCGATGCCGGCCACGTGGCCGGTGAGCCGGGCATCACCGATGCGCTGGTGCGCGCCACCAACGAGATCGGCCGGCGCCTGCTGAACCTGCCGCCGGAGGCTGAATGAAGGGTCTGATCCAGCGGGTGCGCGGCGCCCGCGTCGAGGTCGAGGGCGAAATCGTCGGCGCCATCGACCAGGGGCTGCTGGCCCTGGTGGGGATCGAACCCCAGGATGATGAAGAGTCGGTAAACCGTTTGTTGCACAAGCTGCTTAACTATCGAGTGTTTGCCGACGATGAAGGTAAAATGAACCTTTCATTGAGCGATGTCGGCGGCGGCCTGCTGCTGGTCTCGCAGTTCACCCTGGCCGCGGATACCCGCAAGGGATTGCGGCCGAGCTTTTCCAGCGCGGCGCCCCCTGAAAAGGGCGCCGCGTTGTTCGATCTGCTCGTGGCACAGGCACGAGAGCGTCATTCCATGGTCGCCACCGGACGTTTCGGCGCCAACATGCAGGTCCACCTGGTCAATGACGGCCCGGTGACCTTTCTTCTGGAGGCTTGAACGCGCGGCAGCTTGTCATAACGCCGTGGGATGATGGTTAGGGCTATGTACTTAGAACAATGCGCCTCCGGGAGTCAGAAGTACCCGTGGAAAAAATCGGGGAATCATTCAGGCTCACCGGGGTCGGAATTCAATCGCCAGCAGATTGGCATCGCCTTTGCTGGCTTTAATCGTTTTGTGTTCACGGACGAGGGGGACTCGTGATTTTCCGTTCCGTTCAACAACCGCTTTCGCGCCAAATCCTTCGCGGACTGGTCGGCTCCGCCCTGTTGGCGTTGAGCACTACCCATGCCTGGGCCTTCAATCTCGACGACGTTGGCGAACAGGCCAAGGCGCTGGCTGCTGAGAAGTACAGCGCACCGACGAGCAACCTGCCATCGGAATTCAGCGAAATGAAATTCGCCGATTACCAGCAGATTCGCTTCCGTAACGAGAAAGCCTACTGGGCTGACGAGAAGACCCCCTTCAAGATCAGTTTCTATCACCAGGGCATGCACTTCGATACCCCGGTGAAGATCAACGAAGTCACCGCTACCGACGTCAAGGAGATCAAGTACGATCCCTCGCGTTTCGACTTCGGTTCGCTGAAATTCGACGCCAATGCCACCAAGGATCTGGGCTACGCCGGCTTCCGCCTGCTGTACCCGATCAACTCGCCGGACAAGCAGGACGAGATCGCCACCTTCCTTGGTGCGAGCTACTTCCGCATCATCGGCAAGGACCAGTGGTGGGGCCTCTCCGCCCGTGGCCTGGCGCTGGACACCGCGCTGCCGTCGGGTGAGGAGTTCCCGCGCTTCCGCGAGTTCTGGATCGAGAAGCCCAAGCCCAAGGACAAGCACCTGGTGATCTTCGCGCTGCTGGATTCGCCCCGTGCGACCGGCGCCTACCGCTTCACCATCCGTCCGGGCAATGACACCGTGGTGGATGTGAAGGCCCGTGTGTTCCTGCGCGACAACAAGGTTTCCAAGCTGGGCCTGGCGCCGCTGACCAGCATGTTCCTGTTCGGCTCGAACCAGCCGTCGCCGGAGCACAATTTCCGTCCGGAACTGCATGACTCCACCGGCCTGCAGATCCATGCTGGCAACGACGAGTGGATCTGGCGTCCGCTGAACAACCCGAAACACCTGTCGGTGAGCGCCTACAGCGTCGAGAACCCGAAAGGTTTCGGCCTGCTGCAGCGCGGCCGCGAGTTCTCCCGCTACGAAGACCTGGATGACCGCTACGACCTGCGCCCGTCCGCCTGGGTCGAGCCGCAGGGTGACTGGGGCAAGGGCACCATCGAACTGGTGGAAATCCCGACCCCGGACGAGACCAACGACAATATCGTGGCCTTCTGGAACCCCGAGAAGCGCCCGGAAGTCGGCGAGCCGCTGGACTTCGCCTACCGCATGCGCTGGACCAAGGACGAGCAGGCCCTGCACGATCCGAAGAACGCCTGGGTCATGCAGACCTTGCGCTCGGTCGGCGACGTGAAGCAGAAGAACCTGATCCGTCAGCCTGACGGCAGCGTCGCCCTGGTCGTCGACTTCGTCGGCCCGACCCTCAAGGCGCTGGCCGGCGACACCCCGGTGAGCACCCAGGTGAGCACCGACGACAACGCTGAGGTGAAGGAAAACTCCCTGCGCTACAACGCGGTGACCCAAGGCTGGCGCCTGACCCTGCGAGTCAAGGTCAAGGATCCGAAGAAGCCGACGGAAATGCGCGCTGCGCTGGTGAACGGTGGCCAGACCATTTCCGAAACCTGGAGCTACCAGCTGCCTGCCGATGAATAATTCCACCGCTACCACCGCGCCGGTGGCCGACTACCTCGCGCACCTGCCCCTTTCGGCGCAGGAGCGTGAGCAGCTGGCCCAGGCCGGTTCCTTCAGCGAGCTGCACGAGCAGCTCGCTGGCGATGCCCAGGGCGATGACGCAGCGCTGGCCTCGGTCGGTGCGCGTCTGCGCCACGGCTATGGCCAGGACCTGGACGATGCGCAGATGCTTGGCATGGACGATAACGGCCGCGCCTACCTCAAGGCCGCGCCGCCGATCCAGCGCACCAAGGTGATTCCCGAGCCCTGGCGCACCAACCCGATCATGCGCGGCTGGCGCCGCCTGACCGGGCGCAGCAACCCGGCCAAGCCTTCCCGCGACCTGCCCAAGGCCCGCTGGCAGCGGGTCGGCTCGCTGCGCCGGTTCATCCTGGTCCTGCTCATGCTCGGCCAGACCAGCGTCGCCACCTACTACATGAAAGGCATCCTGCCCTACCAGGGCTGGGCCTTCGTCGACCTCGAAGAGATCAACCGCCAGACCTTCCTGCAGACCCTGGAACAGGTGCTGCCCTATGCCATCCAGTTCGGCGTGCTGGCGCTCTTCGCCATTCTCTTCTGCTGGGTCTCGGCAGGCTTCTGGACCGCCCTGATGGGCTTCTGGGAACTGCTCACCGGCCGCGACCGCTACCGTATCTCCGGCAGCAGCGCGGGCAGCGAGCCGATTGCCGCCGACGCCCGCACCGCCATCGTCATGCCGATCTGCAACGAAGACGTCCCGCGCGTCTTCGCCGGCCTGCGGGCGACCTACGAATCGGTGGCGGCCAGCGGCGAGCTGGATCGCTTCGATTTCTTCGTGCTCAGCGACACCAACCAGCCCGACATCGCCATGGCCGAAGAAAAGGCCTGGATCGAGCTGTGCAAGGAAGCCCTGGGTTTTGGTCGCATCTTCTACCGTCGCCGCCGGCGCCGGGTGAAGCGCAAGAGCGGCAACATCGACGACTTCTGCCGTCGCTGGGGTGGCCAGTACAAGTACATGGTCGTCATGGACGCCGACAGCGTGATGAGTGGCGACTGCCTGACCAAGCTGGTGCGCCTGATGGAGGCCAACCCCGAGGCTGGCATCATCCAGACCGCGCCCAAGGCGTCGGGCATGGACACCCTCTATGCACGCATGCAGCAGTTCGCCACCCGCGTCTACGGCCCGCTGTTCACCGCCGGCCTGCACTTCTGGCAGCTGGGCGAATCGCACTACTGGGGCCACAACGCGATCATTCGGGTGAAGCCCTTCATCGAGCACTGCGCCCTGGCGCCGCTGCCGGGCAAGGGTTCCTTCGCCGGTGCGATCCTCTCCCACGACTTCGTCGAAGCCGCGCTGATGCGCCGCGCCGGCTGGGGCGTGTGGATCGCCTACGACCTGGAAGGCAGCTACGAGGAATTGCCGCCCAACCTGCTGGACGAGCTCAAGCGCGACCGCCGCTGGTGCCACGGCAACCTGATGAACTTCCGCCTGTTCCTGGTCAAGGGCATGCACCCGGTGCACCGCGCGGTGTTCCTCACCGGCGTGATGTCCTACCTGTCGGCGCCGCTGTGGTTCTTCTTCCTGGTGCTGTCCACCGCGCTGCTGGCAGTGCACCAGTTGATGGAGCCGCAGTACTTCCTGGAGCCGCGCCAGCTGTTCCCGATCTGGCCGCAGTGGCACCCGGAGAAGGCCATCGCCCTGTTCTCCACCACCCTGACTCTGCTGTTCCTGCCCAAGCTGCTCAGCGTCATGCTGATCTGGGCAAAGGGCGCGAAGGGCTACGGCGGTGTGATCAAGGTGACCATGAGCATGCTGCTGGAGATGTTCTTCTCCGTGCTGCTCGCCCCGGTACGCATGCTCTTCCACACCCGCTTCGTGCTGGCCGCGTTCCTCGGCTGGGAAGCCCAGTGGAAGTCGCCGCAGCGTGACGACGACGACACCCCGTGGAGCGAGGCGATTCGCCGCCACGGCCTGCAGACCCTGCTGGGCCTGTGCTGGGCGCTGCTGGTGGCGTGGCTGAACCCGCGCTTCCTGTGGTGGCTGTCGCCCATCGTCGGCGCCCTGATGCTGTCGATCCCGGTCTCGGTGATCAGCAGCCGGGTCAAGCTGGGCCTGGCCTCGCGCGACGAGAAACTGTTCCTCATCCCCGAGGAATACGACACCCCGCGCGAGCTGCGTGCCACCGACGAGTACACCTATCAGAACCGCTGGCAGGCGCTGAAGGACGGCTTCGTCCGTTCCGCCGTCGACCCGGTGCTGAACGCCCTGGCCTGCGCCATGGGCACCGCCCGCCACGGCCAGTCCGCCGCCATCGAAGCGACCCGCAGCGCGCTGGTCGAGAAGGCGCTGGAAGCCGGCCCCGAGCAGCTTGACGGCAACCGCCGCCTGGCGCTGCTGAGCGACCCGGTGGCGCTGTCGCGCCTGCACCTGGCGCTCTGGCAGGGCGACAAGGAACAGTGGATCGGCCCGTGGCGGCAATCGCTGCAGGCCGACGCCCATGCCCCGGCAGTGCCCCTGGCACCGGTCGCGGAGCAGGGCGCCATGGCGCTGCCCGCCGCGCAATCCTGACCCAGCGCCTCCCTCGTCCCGTCCGGGGCGAGGGAGGCGTGGCGGTTTAGCCTGTTTTCCCCGCGCACCGCTGCTGGTACCCTTCGCCAGCTATCCAGAAAAGATTGAGATATCCGCCGCATGGGGTACGCTTCGCACCCTTCTGTGCCCGGCATGCCTGGGCGCGCGCGATTCGATCGCTGGAAAAAACAAGAAGTTCTTTCACTTGCTTGGGAGTATGGGGATGAAAAAGTACCTGGCATCGCTGGTGATGGGCGTCTGCGCCCTGGTCAGCGTGAGCGCGGCTCAGGCCGGCGCCATCGATGAAGCGGCCAAGCGCGGCACCCTGCGCGTGGGCATGGACCCGACCTACATGCCGTTCGAGATGACCAACAAGCGCGGTCAGATCGTCGGCTTCGAAGTGGACCTGCTCAAGGCCATGGCCAAGGCCATGAACGTCAAGCTGGAGCTGGTCTCCACCGGTTACGACGGCATCATCCCGGCCCTGCTCACCGACAAGTTCGACATGATCGGCTCGGGCATGACCCTGACCCAGGAACGCAACCTGCGCCTGAACTTCTCCGATCCCTTCATCGTGGTCGGCCAGACCCTGCTGATCCGCAAGGAGCTGCAAGGCGAGATCAAGTCCTACAAGGACCTGAACGATGCGAAATACCGCATCACCTCGAAGATCGGCACCACCGGCGAATTCGTTGCCAAGAAGCAGCTGTCCAAGGCCCAGTACCACGGCTTCGACAACGAGCCCGAAGCGGTCATGGACGTGGTCAACGGCAAGGCCGACGCCTTCATCTACGACTCGCCCTACAACGTCGTTGGCGTGAGCAAGTTCGGCGCCGGCAAGCTGGTGCACCTGGACCAGCCATTCACCTACGAGCCGCTGGCCTTCGGCCTGAAGAAGGGCGACTACGACTCGATCAACTTCATCAACAACTTCCTCAAGCAGATCCGTGAAGACGGCACCTACGATCGTCTGCATGACAAGTGGTTCAAGAACACCGACTGGCTCAAGGACATGGAATAATCCACGTCTGACGCAAGTCGACCCGACGCGCAGGCCACAAGCCTGCGCGTTCGCATTTTCACGGTAGAGATTCGTGGCTAGAACGAAACGCGCAACCTGGCCCTGGCACGGGCTGACCGGACTGATCCTGCTGATGATCGGCCTGGCCCTCTGGTACTCCACTTCGCTGATCTCCTACGAGTGGCGCTGGAATCGCGTCCCGCAGTACTTCGCCTACCAGGCCGAAGAACCGCTGCGTGCGGACAACGTCTCGCGGGTGGAGAAGATCGAGGACCAGGGCGGCAATGCCCGCGTCACCCTGGAGGACGAGGACGGCAAGCAGCAGGTGCTGACCGTGGCCGCCGACAGCCTGCAGTTCTCCGAGAACGACGACGTCGCCGAGGGCGATGTGGTCGGCTCGACTCGCCACTGGGCCGCCGGCCCGCTGGCCTGGGGCCTGTGGACCACGGTGTGGATTTCCTTCGTTTCCGGTGCGTTCGGCCTGTTCATCGGTCTGTTCACCGGTCTCTGCCGCCTGTCGAAGAATCCGACCCTGCACGACCTCTCGACCCTCTACGTCGAGCTGGTACGCGGCACGCCGCTGCTGGTGCAGATCTTCATCTTCTACTTCTTCATCGGCACCGTGCTGAACCTCTCCCGCGAGTTCGCCGGGGTGGCGGCACTGGCGCTGTTCACCGGCGCCTATGTGGCCGAGATCGTTCGTGCCGGCGTGCAGTCCATTGCCCGTGGCCAGGACGAAGCCGCACGCTCCCTGGGCCTGAACGCTGCGCAGTCGATGCGCCACGTGATCCTGCCGCAGGCCTTCAAACGCGTGCTGCCGCCGCTGGCCGGGCAGTTCATCAGCCTGGTCAAGGACACTTCCCTGGTCTCGGTGATCGCCATCACCGAGCTGACCAAGAGCGGCCGCGAGGCGATCACCACCTCGTTCTCCACGTTCGAGATCTGGTTCTGCGTCGCCGCGCTCTATCTCGTGATCAACCTGCCGCTGTCGCATCTGGCGGGGCGTCTGGAGCGGAGGCTCGGCCAAAGTGATTGAAGTGCGTAATCTGACCAAGGTCTACGACACCCGCGGGCTGGTCGTGCGCGCGGTGGACGACGTCAGCACCGGCGTCGCCCGCGGCGAAGTGGTGGTGGTGATCGGGCCATCCGGCTCGGGCAAGTCCACCTTCCTGCGCTGCCTCAACGGCCTGGAAGAGTTCGACTCCGGCTCGGTGAGCATCGACGGCGTCGACCTCGCCAACCCGAAGACCGACATCAACGCCTACCGCCGCGAAGTCGGCATGGTGTTCCAGCACTTCAACCTGTTCCCGCACATGACCGTGCTGGAGAATCTGTGCCTGGCGCAGAAAGTCGTGCGCAAGCGCGGCAAGGCCGAGCGCGAGGCCAAGGCCAAGGCGCTGCTGGAGAAGGTCGGCATCGGCCAGAAGGCCAACGAATACCCGTCGCGCCTCTCCGGTGGCCAGCAGCAGCGCGTGGCGATTGCCCGTGCGCTGTGCATGGAGCCGAAGGTGATGCTGTTCGACGAACCGACCTCGGCGCTCGATCCGGAAATGGTCGGCGAGGTGCTGGACGTGATGAAGACCCTGGCGCTGGAAGGCATGACCATGGTCTGCGTGACCCACGAAATGGGTTTCGCCCGCGAAGTGGCGGACCGCGTGCTGTTCTTCGATCACGGCAAGCTGCTGGAAGACGCCGCTCCGGCAGAGTTCTTCGCCCAGCCCAAGGATGCCCGCGCGCAGTCGTTCCTGCGCCAGGTGCTGTGAGGCTGCTGCCGCGCTGAAGAAGCCGCCTTCGGGCGGCTTTTTTCTGCCCGTTCGAGGAGGTATCTGCTCTTGTAGGAGCGAGCTTGCTCGCGAACCGAGTCCGCAGCGGGGCTTGTTCGCGAGCAAGCTCGCTCCTACGAAAAACGACTCCGGCGTTCGCTGGTGATCCCTCAAGTCCCAGGCATAAAGAAACCGCCCCCGGGGCGGTTTCTTCTGCAGCGGCGGATAACGCCGTAAGCGTTATGCGCCCTACGCGGGCAAGTGAGGGGCGGAGATTTTGTAGGAGCGGACTCTGTCCGCGATAGGTCCGCATCGCGCCGGAAACCATCGCGGACGGAGTCCGCTCCTACGATTACGGGCGCGCTGGCAGCAAATCCCAGGCAAAAAGAAACCGCCCCGAGGGGCGGTTTCTTCTGCAGCATCAGTCGCGGTTGCGGGTCAGCAGCGCGGGACGCTCGGTCTTGCGGCGCGGTTCCAGCTCTTCCAGCTGCTCCGGCGTCGGGAAGCGGTCGGTACGCACCAGGTCGCGCTTGTTGATCACCACCGGTTGGCGGGTCGGCTTGGCGGCGCCGTATTCGCTGGGCTCACGCAGCGGGGCGTCGTTCATGCGCGAGGCTGGGGCCTTGCCGCCACGCTTGCGCTGGCCTTGACCCTGGCCCTGCTTGCCCTGACCGTTGCTGCCCTGGCCACGAGCGCCGCTGCCATTGGGCTTCTTCGCGGCCTTGCCCTGACCTTGGCCCTGACCACGGCCTTGAGCGCCCTGGCCTTGGCCGCCGCCCTGGCTGCCCTGGCTGCGAGGACGTTGCTGGCCCTGGTTCTGGCCCTGACCTTGCGCCTGACCCTGACCGCCACGGCGGCGTTGGCCGCGTGGCTGGTCCTTGTCCGGGAACGGGCTGACGTAGTCGGCGCGGTTGCCGAAGTTGTCGAAGTCGTCGTCGAGGAATTCTTCCGGGTCGCGATTGCCATCGACGGCTTTCGGCGCGCGGGTCGGCTTGGGCTGCTGCTGGCGACCCTGGTCCTGCTGGCGCGGCTGACGGGGTTCACGGGGCTCACGCGCTTGAGCGTTGGCGCTCGGCTGAGCGTCGCCGCCCTGGCCGTCGCCCTTCTTCTTGCCGCGACCGCCACGACGGCGGCGCTTGCCAGCCGGCTTGTCACCGTCGGCACCTTCGCCTTCAGCGCTGGGGGCGGCGCTCTGCTGCTCCTGGGCCTGCGGCTGTTGCGGCTTGTCCTTGTTGCGGTCCTTGCGCTCGCCGCGCTTGGCCTTATCCTTGCGCGGTTGGCGCTGGGGAGCTTCCTTCGGCTCGGGCTGCTGGACTTCCGGCAGCACGGTGTCGGGGTCGAAGCCCAGCATGTCGCCATCGGGGATGCGCTGCTTGGTCAGGCGCTCGATGGCCTTGAGCAGCTTGTCCTCGTCCGGCGCCACCAGCGAGATGGCTTCACCGGTACGACCGGCGCGGCCGGTACGGCCGATGCGGTGGACGTAGTCTTCCTCGACGTTGGGCAGCTCGTAGTTGACCACGTGGGGCAACTGGTCGATGTCCAGGCCGCGGGCGGCGATGTCGGTGGCGACCAGGATGCGCACGTCGTTGGCCTTGAAGTCGGCCAGGGCCTTGGTGCGCGCGTTCTGGCTCTTGTTGCCGTGGATCGCGGCGGCCGGCAGGCCATGCTTGGTCAGGTACTCGGCCAGGCGGTTGGCGCCGTGCTTGGTACGGGTGAACACCAGCACCTGTTCCCAGGCACCCATGGTCACCAGGTGCGCCAGCAGGGCGCGCTTCTGCACGGACGGAATGCGGAACACGCGCTGCTCGATACGCTCGACGGTGGTGTTCGGCGGGGTGACCTCGATGCGCTCCGGGTTGTGCAGGAGCTTGTTGGTGAGGTCGATGATGTCTTTCGAGAAGGTCGCCGAGAACAGCAGGTTCTGGCGCTTGGCCGGCAGCTTGGCGAGGACCTTCTTGACGTCATGGATGAAGCCCATGTCGAGCATGCGGTCGGCTTCGTCGAGGACGAGGATTTCCACGCGGGACAGGTCGACGCTGCCCTGACCGATCAGGTCGAGCAGGCGGCCGGGGCAGGCGACCAGGACGTCGACGCCCTTGGACATGGCCTGCACCTGCGGATTCATGCCGACGCCGCCGAAGATGCAGGCGCTTTTCAGGGGCAGGTCGCGGGCGTAGACCTTGAAGCTGTCGTGCACCTGGGCAGCCAACTCGCGGGTCGGGGTCAGTACCAGGACGCGGGCCTGGCGTGGGCCATGGCGGTGTTCGCGGTCCGGGTGGCCTTCGGGGAACAGGCGTTCGAGCACCGGGAGGGCGAAGCCGCCGGTTTTGCCGGTGCCGGTCTGAGCGGCAACCATGAGGTCGCGGCCTTGCAGTACGGCGGGGATGGCGCGTTCCTGGACGGGAGTGGGGCGCGCGTAGCCGGCGGCTTCAACGGCGCCAGCCAGGGCCTCGGAGAGACCGAGGGAAGTAAAGGACATGCGGGGTTCCTGTAGGCCGGCGACCTGCCGGCTCGAGGGCGCGTGATTTCAGGCTCGGGGCGAGCGCTCAGCCGATGGCTGGAAGCACCCCGTCCACGATACGCCGGCGTTGCGCTGGCCGGGATCGCGGACGGTAAGCCCGGAGCAATGATCCTCAGCGGGGGAGCTTGAGGTTGTTCCAGAGCGCCAGGCTGGGTTCAGCCTGGTTCAGGGTGTAGAAATGCAGACCCGGTGCGCCGCCCTCGAGGAGGCGTTCGCACATATCGGTAATGACCTGCTCACCAAAGGCCTGGATGCTGGCGATGTCGTCGCCGTAGGCTTCCAGCTGCTTGCGAATCCAGCGGGGGATTTCCGCGCCACAGGCGTCGGAGAAGCGGGCCAGTTTGGTGTAGTTGGTGATCGGCATGATACCCGGTACGACCGGAATGCTGACACCGAGTTTCTCCGCACGCTCGACAAAATGGAAGTAGCTGTCGGCGTTGAAGAAGTATTGTGTGATGGCAGAGTCGGCGCCGGCTTTGACCTTGCGCACGAAATTCGCCAAATCATCCTCGAAATTGCGCGCTTGCGGGTGAACTTCCGGATAGGCGGCAACTTCGATGTGGAAGTGGTCGCCGGTTTCGGCGCGGATGAATTCCACCAGTTCGTTGGCGTAGCGCAACTCGCCGCTGGCCATGCCCATGCCCGAAGGCAGGTCGCCGCGCAGGGCGACGATGCGGCGGATGCCGGCATCCTTGTAGTGCGCCAGCAGGGCGGAGAGCTCAGGCTTGGTATCGCCGACGCAGGACAGGTGCGGGGCGGTCGGCACCTGTACGTCGCCGTCCAGCTGCAGCACGGTGGTCAGGGTGCGGTCACGGGTGGAACCGCCGGCACCGTAGGTGCAGGAGAAGAAGTCGGGTTTTTTCGCGGCCAGCTGGCGCGCGGTGGCCAGCAGCTTTTCATGGCCGGCTTCGGTCTTGGCGGGGAAGAACTCGAAGCTGAAGCGGCGTTCTTTCTGACTCATGGTCGTTCCTTCGGCGCCGCGTCATCGCGTGGCTGCCGGCATGTGCCGTCGACTTCAGAAGTAACGGCGGTAGTTGTCTATCTTCGCGCGCAGTCGCTCGGCGCTGGGCTCGTGCACATGGCCGAGGGCGGCCAGGATGCGCTGCGACTCCACGTGGTAGTCGGCGATCTTGCTCCGCGCCCAGGTCGAGGGTGGCGGCTGCAGGTTGGTGATGCGGTCGCACAGCTTGACGATCGCATACTGCGGCGCGCCGGTCGCCAGCCTTTCGAGGTAGTCGTCCAGCGGCAGCTTGCCGCCTTCCACCACCTTGCTCAGGTGCCGGGCGCCCTCGGCGACGAACTCGCCGAAACGCGTCTGCAGTTCCTTGAAGGGCACCGGGGTGTCTTCGAGCACGTCGTGCAGCAGGGCTATCTGGACGGTTTCCGCCAGGCGCTCGATGGGCGCTGCGCGGTCGGCCGCCATCACTTCATTGGCTACCATCGCCAGATGAACCGCATAGGGCAGCGTCGAGGCCGTGAGCGTCTGCCCGGCGTGGGCGCCAGCGGCGAAGAGCCAGGCTTCGTTGTAGCTGTCCTGCAGATCCATGCGGCGGTCCGTCCAGATGGCAAAGAGGGCAGGCGATTGCTCGTCTGCCCTCCGGCACATCAGTAGCGGTAGGTGTCCGGCTTGAACGGGCCGGCCACGGTCACGCCGATGTACTCGGCCTGTTTCGGGGTCAGCTGGGTGACGACGCCACCGAAGCCTTTGACCATTTCCAGGGCCACTTCTTCATCGAGCTTCTTCGGCAGTACTTCGACGGTCAGGCGCTCGGCTTTCTTCTCGGCAGAGAGGTCAGCGTACTTCTGCTCGAACAGGAAGATCTGCGCCAGCACCTGGTTGGCGAAGGAGCCGTCCATGATGCGGCTCGGGTGGCCGGTGGCGTTGCCCAGGTTCACCAGGCGGCCTTCGGCCAGCAGGATCAGGTAGTCATCGTTGGCCGGATCGAAATCGCCAGCGCCGGTGCGGTGGATCTTGTGCACCTGCGGCTTCACTTCTTCCCACGCCCAGGTCTTGCGCATGAAGGCGGTGTCGATCTCGTTGTCGAAGTGACCGATGTTGCAAACCACGGCGCGCTTCTTCAGCGCTTTGAGCATGCCGGCGTCGCAGACGTTGACGTTGCCTGTGGTGGTGACGATCAGGTCGATCTTGCCCAGCAGGGCGGCGTCAACGCTGGCTTCGGTGCCGTCGTTCAGGCCGTTCTTGTAGGGGGAGACCAGCTCGAAGCCGTCCATGCAGGCCTGCATGGCGCAGATCGGGTCGATTTCCGAAACCTTCACGATCATGCCTTCCTGACGCAGGGACTGGGCGGAGCCCTTGCCCACGTCGCCGTAGCCGATCACCAGGGCCTGCTTGCCCGACAGCAGGTGGTCGGTACCGCGCTTGATGGCGTCGTTCAGGCTGTGACGGCAGCCGTACTTGTTGTCGTTCTTGCTCTTGGTGACCGCGTCGTTGACGTTGATCGCCGGGACTTTCAGGGTGCCGGCCTTGAGCATGTCGAGCAGGCGGTGCACACCGGTGGTGGTCTCTTCGGTGACGCCGTGGATGCGCTCGAGCATCTGCGGGTATTTCTTGTGGAGGATTTCGGTGAGGTCACCGCCGTCGTCCAGCACCATGTTGGCGTCCCACGGCTGGCCATCTTTCAGGATGGTCTGCTCGATGCACCACTCGTATTCCTGCTCGGTCTCGCCTTTCCAGGCGAATACCGGGATGCCGGCGGCGGCGATGGCGGCAGCGGCCTGATCCTGGGTGGAGAAGATGTTGCAGGACGACCAGCGCACTTCGGCGCCCAGCGCGGTCAGGGTCTCGATGAGTACCCCGGTCTGGATGGTCATGTGGATGCAACCGAGGATCTTCGCGCCTTTCAGCGGCTGGCTGGCGGCGTACTTGCGGCGCAGGCCCATCAGTGCCGGCATTTCGGACTCGGCGATGATCAGCTCGCGGCGGCCCCAGGCGGCCAGGGAAATGTCGGCGACTTTGAAGTCGGTGAAACCGGCAGGCGTCATGACAGCGCTCATGCGTAACTCTCCATTCGTTGTCTGCGAATGGGCGCCGTTGATGCGTTTGGCGATCGGCGGATGCCGACCGTGACGCGCCCCGTCCGAGCCTGACATGTCGAAGCGAATCGACCTGCTGCAGCGCCCCTCGGACAGGTGGCGGGAACGACCGGGCAGTGCCGGTCGTTATTGAAGCCTGCGGATTATAGCCATGGCGCATGACAAGCCAAAGGCTTTTGGTCGCGTTCGCGCACTGGATCGCGGCCGGGATCCCCGTCGCGCCCGCGCCAGGGGCCGTGAAAACCCTGGCGCGGGCGTCGTTGCGGGGATCGGGGGCGCCTGCTGGGGCAGGCGCGATTGTCAGAGTCGACGGGCGGCGGATAACGCCTGGGGCGTTATGCGCCCTACGGGGGTTAGATCACGCCGTCTTCGCGCAGCTTGCCGATGGCGCCCTGGTCCAGGCCGAGCACGCCTGCGAGGATTTCGTCGGTGTGCTGGCCGAGGGTCGGCGGGGCGTTGCGGTATTCCACCGGCGTCTCGGACAGGCGGATCGGGCTGGCCACCTGCGGCACGCTGCCGGCCAGCGGATGCGGCAGGTCCACGCGCAGGCCGCGGGCGATTACCTGCGGGTCGGCGAAGACCTGTGCCAGGTCGTTGATCGGGCCGCACGGCACGCTGGCCTGTTCCAGCACGGCGATCCACTCGGCGGTGGTGCGCATGACGGTGGACTGGCGGATCAGCGGGATCAGCACTTCGCGGTGCGCCACGCGTGCCTTGTTGGTGGCGAAGCGTTCGTCGGTGGCCCATTCCGGGTGGCCCGCCAGCTCGGCGAACTTGCGGAACTGGCCGTCGTTGCCGACGGTGAGGATGAAGTCGCCATCGGCGGTCGGGAAGTCCTGGTACGGCACGATGTTCGGGTGCGCGTTGCCCAGGCGACGCGGTGGGTTGCCGGTGGTCAGGTAGTTCAGGGTCTGGTTGGCCAGGCACGCGACCTGCACGTCCAGCAGCGCCATGTCGATGTGCTGGCCGATGCCGCTGACGTCGCGATGGGCGAGGGCGGCAAGGATCGCGGTGGACGAGTAGAGGCCGGTGAGGATGTCGGTCAGCGCGACGCCGACCTTCACCGGGCCGGCGCCTTCCTCGGCGTCGGAGCGGCCGGTCAGGCTCATCAGGCCGCCCAGGCCCTGGATCATGAAGTCGTAGCCGGCGCGCTTGGCGTAGGGGCCGGACTGGCCGAAGCCGGTGATCGAGCAGTAGATCAGCTTCGGGTTCAGCGCTTTGAGCGACTCGTAGTCCAGGCCGTAGGCTTTCAGGCCGCCGACCTTGAAGTTCTCCAGCACGATGTCGGCCTTGGCGGCGAGTTCGCGCACCAGGCGCTGGCCTTCGGGTTGGGTGAAGTCGATGGTCAGGGATTTCTTGTTGCGGTTCGCCGACAGGTAGTACGCCGCCTCGCTGGTGTCGCGGCCATCGCTGTCCTTGAGGAACGGCGGGCCCCAGGCGCGGGTGTCGTCGCCGCTGCCGGGACGCTCGATCTTGATCACTTCCGCGCCGAGGTCGGCGAGGATCTGCCCGGCCCAGGGGCCGGCGAGAACGCGGGAGAGGTCGAGGACACGGATGTGCGAAAGGGCGCCGGACATGCAATCACCTGCAACGTGAAAAGGGGCGGGGAGGGCGCAGTGCGGGGACTCCACGGTCCTCCCCGGGGCCTCTCGGGCGAGAGGTAAACGGTCGCCAGCCCGGCTCCTGGAGCCGGGCTGGCGCGAGGCGCTTAGAAGAACGCCTGGATGCCGGTCTGGGCGCGGCCGAGGATCAGCGCGTGGACGTCGTGGGTACCTTCGTAGGTGTTCACCACTTCCAGGTTGACCAGGTGGCGGGCCACGCCGAACTCGTCGGAGATGCCGTTGCCGCCGAGCATGTCGCGGGCCAGACGGGCGATGTCCAGGGCCTTGCCGCAGCTGTTGCGCTTCATGATCGAGGTGATTTCGACGGCGGCGGTGCCTTCGTCCTTCATCCGGCCCAGGCGCAGGCAGCCTTGCAGGGCGAGGGTGATGTCGGTCTGCATGTCGGCCAGCTTCTTCTGGATCAGCTGGTTGGCAGCCAGCGGGCGGCCGAACTGCTTGCGGTCCAGGGTGTACTGGCGAGCGGTGTGCCAGCAGGCTTCGGCGGCACCCAGGGCGCCCCAGGAGATGCCGTAGCGGGCGGAGTTCAGGCAGGTGAACGGGCCGCGCAGGCCGCGCACGTCCGGGAAGGCGTTCTCTTCCGGGCAGAACACGTTGTTCATCACGATCTCGCCGGTGATCGAGGCGCGCAGGCCGACCTTGCCGTGGATCGCCGGGGCGGACAGGCCTTCCCAGCCTTTTTCGAGGACGAAGCCGCGGATCTGACCTTCGTCATCCTTGGCCCAGACCACGAAGACGTCGGCGATCGGGCTGTTGGTGATCCACATCTTGGCGCCGGTCAGGCGGTAGCCGCCGTCGACCTTCTTGGCGCGGGTGATCATCGAGCCCGGGTCGGAGCCGTGGTCCGGCTCGGTCAGGCCGAAGCAGCCGATGTACTCGCCGCTGGCGAGTTTCGGCAGGTATTTCTGCTTGGTGGCTTCGTTGCCGAATTCGTTGATCGGCACCATCACCAGGGACGACTGCACGCTCATCATCGAGCGGTAGCCGGAGTCGATGCGCTCGACTTCACGGGCGATCAGGCCGTAGCAAACGTAGTTCAGGCCGCTGCCGCCGTATTGTTCGGGGATGGTCGCGCCGAGCAGGCCGG
Organism: Pseudomonas sp. CAN1; assembly: GCF_030462585.1. Classification (GTDB taxonomy): domain Bacteria; phylum Pseudomonadota; class Gammaproteobacteria; order Pseudomonadales; family Pseudomonadaceae; genus Pseudomonas. The sequence continues at coordinate 31,161 of NZ_JASMRU010000002.1, forward strand.
TTTCGCCCATCTCGCGGAAGATCGCCGGGTCGGTCTGCTCATGGCGGAAGGCTTCCAGCACGCGCGGGGCCAGCTTGTCCTGGGCGAACTGGTAGGCGCTGTCGCGCACCATGCGCTCTTCTTCGGTGAGTTGCTGATCCAGCAGCAGCGGATCTTCCCAGTTGAAGCTTGCTTTGGTCGCCATGGAGAAACCTCGAACGCAGACAGTGAAAGACCCGCACAAGTCTAGGCGGGCTCGGTGTGGGCCATCCTAGTCAGCCGTCGGGAAGCCGGGCAACCGACTAATTCGCACGCTGTTGTGCTATTTTGTCACTCCGTAATCGCCTGGTTGCGACGCTGTTTTGCGTTTCAGCCTCTATATCAGGCGTTCCTGGCATTTCCTGCGCATCACGATATTCCGAAGAGGCATTCGATGCGACGCAAGATCCCGACCACTGCGGCGCTGGTCGCCTTCGAATCCGCCGCCCGCCACGAGAGTTTCACCAAGGCCGCCGACGAACTGTCGCTGACCCAGAGTGCCATCTGCCGGCAGATCGCCACGCTGGAGGAGTTCCTCGGCGTCGAGCTGTTCCGCCGCTCGCGGCGCGGGGTGAAGCTGACCGAAGCGGGGCTCAATTACAGCCGGCGCGTCGCCCAGCGCCTGGACGCAGTGGAGCGCGACACCCTGGCGGTGATGGGCCAGCAGGGTGGCGGCACGCTGGAGCTGGCGGTGGTGCCGACCTTCGCCACCCAGTGGCTGCTGCCGCGGCTGAAGGACTTCAAGCGCCTGCACCCGGAAGTCACGGTCAACCTGACCAACCGCACCCGGCCGTTCCTCTTCGCCGACACCGAGTTCGACGCCGCGTTGTATTTCGGCGATGGCGTGTGGTCCGGTACGGTGGCCAACTTCCTCATGCACGAGAACCCGGTGCCTGTGTGCAGCCCCGAGCTGCTGGGTGGGCAACGGGAATTATCCGCGGCGCAGATCGCCGAACTGCCGCTGATGCAGCAGACCACCCGGCCCTACGCCTGGCGCCAGTGGTTCGGTTCGCTGGGCATGAGCGTGGCGCACGACATGAGCGGCACCCGCTACGAGCTGTTCTCCATGCTCGCCCAGGCGGCCATGCATGGCATGGGCGTGGCGCTGATCCCGCCGATGCTGATCCAGCACGAGCTGGCCGACGGCCGGCTGATCGTGCCGATGCAACATGCCTATTTGAGCGAAAATGCCTATTACCTGATGATTCCCGAACGCAAGGTGGAGTCGGCGACCCTCGGCGCTTTTCGCGACTGGCTGGTGGATGAAGCCGCCCGTTATCGCGCCGAAGCCGGGCTCGGCTGAGCCATGGCAAGCAGGGCGGTGTCGGCCGGGTCCAGAATTGCATAGCCGGCGGGGCTTTCCCCGTCATCGCGCTCACGAGGCGCAACCTCCCAAGAAGGAGCTTCCATGAATTTCCATACCCGCAAATGGGTCAAGCCTGAAGACCTCAACCCGAACGGCACCCTGTTCGGGGGCAGTCTTCTGAAGTGGATCGACGAAGAAGCGGCGATCTACGCCATCGTCCAGCTGGGCAACCAGCGCGTGGTGACCAAGTTCATCTCCGAGATCAACTTCGTCAGTTCGGCACGCCAGGGCGACATCATCGAGCTGGGCATCACCGCCACCGAGTTCGGTCGCACCTCGATCACCCTGAGCTGTGAAGTGCGCAACAAGATCACCCGCAAGAGCATCCTCACGGTCGACAAGATGGTCTTCGTAAACATCGGCCCGGACGGCCAGCCGGCGCCCCACGGCCGTACCGAGATCCTCTACATCAAGGATCAGTTCAAGGACGACGCCATTCCCCAGCCCTGACGGGCTAGCCTCAAGGGTGATTGCCAGCGTGCCCGGAGCCAAGCCGAACCGCGGCGAAAACCTTTGCATTTGCGTCGATTGAGTGTGAGCCTGTGCCCGCCCACGGCGGGCATGGGCCGACGCACGCTCCCCGCCGATCCAGCTGCACGCATTCACTGGAGTGCGTCTGCAAAACAATGACCGGGGAGAGACCATGCACACCACCTTCGCATCCGCGCTGCGCCAACTGGCCGTGGCCACCTGTGCCAGCCTGCTGCTGGCCGGCGCCGCGCACGCCGCAGCGATCAAGGCTGATACCAAGCCCGAAGCCGGCACCTTCAAGATGGGCATGCAGCCCTGGCTGGGCTATGGCCAGTGGTATGTCGCCGAGCAGGCCGGCGCCTTCAAGGCCAACGGCCTGGAGCAGGTCGAGCTGGTCAACTTCACCGAAGACAAGGACATGAACGCCGCCCTGGCCAGCGGCCAGATCGACGGTGGCAACCTCGCCACCCACACCGCCATGGCCATGGTCGCCGCCGGCCTGCCGGTGAAGATCGTCCTGCTGCTGGACCAGAGCACCAGCGCCGATGCGCTGATCGTCGATCCGTCCATCAAGACGCTGACCGATCTGAAGGGCAAGCAGGTCGCCTACGAAGAAGGCACCACCAGCGACATCCTCCTGCACAGCGCCCTGCGCAAGGCCGGCCTGACCATCGCCGACGTGCAGCCGGTGCCGATGCCCGCCGCCAACGCCGGCAGCGCGCTGATCGCCGGGCAGGTTCCGGCCGCTGTGACCTACGAGCCGTACCTGTCTGCTGCCAAGCAGCAGAACCCCAAGGTCAACCTGCTGTACAAGGGCTCGGATGATCCGGGCATCATCAGTGACGTGTTCGTGGTCCGCGACGAGGTCCTGAAGGAGCGTCCCGGCCAGGTGCTGGCGCTGATCAAGAGCTGGGAAGCCGGCCTCAAGCACTACAACGAGAAGGGCGCCGAAGGCCGCGCCGCCATCGCCAAGGGCGTGGGCGCCGACGAGTCGGAGCTGACCAGCGCCTTCGACGGCGTGCACTTCTACTCGGTGAAGGAAAACCAGGCCGAGCTGAAGGGCGCCTTCCAGAAGGGTTCCTTCGAACACATCCAGAAGGCCGCCAGCGAAGCCGGCATCCTCCAGCAGCCGGTCACCCCGGCGCAGGCCATCGACGCGCGCTTCGTCGAGGCGCTCTGATCCTCTGATTCATTGATCTTCCGAGACACGGCGTGCGCCGGCCCTGAGCCGGCGCGCGTCTTTCTCCGTTCGACGAGCCTGACATGAAAGCCCGCAAATCCAACCCGCTGTTCACCATCGGCAAGCCGATCGCGCAGCGCCACTTCCTGCTCATCGGCGGCGCCGTGTTCGTCCTGCTGGCGCTGCTCTGGTGGCTGGCCGGCGCCAGCGGCGCAGTGCCGAAGATCTTCCTGCCGGCGCCCGGCGACGTCTGGGCGCGCATGCTCAAGCTGGCCGCCGACGGCACCCTGTGGTCGGACCTGAAGGTCAGCGTGTACCGCATTGCCGTGGCCTTCCTGGTGTCTTCGGCGATGTCCATCGTGATCGGCGTGTTCGCCGGCTGCTATGGCTTCTGGAAGGCTGCCACCGAGCCGCTGGTGGACTTCGTGCGCTACATGCCGGTGGTGGCCTTCGTCCCGCTGACCATCCTCTGGGCCGGCACCAGCGACTTCCAGAAATTCCTCATCATCTGGATCGGCACCTTCTTCCAGCAGGTGCTGATGGTGATGGACGCCATCAAGCGCGTGCCGGCGGACTTCGTCGGTCTCGGTCGTACCCTTGGCATGCCGGACCGCCGCATCCTCCTGAAGATCGTCCTGCCCAGCGCGCTGCCGGGCATCTGGGATGCCCTGCGGATCAGCCTCGGCTGGGCCTGGACCTGGCTGGTGCTGGCCGAACTGGTGGCCGCGACCTCCGGCCTGGGCTATCGCATCACCGTGTCCCAGCGCTTCTTCCAGACCGACACCATCATCGGCTACATCCTCCTGCTGGGCTTCCTCGGGCTGGTCACCGACCAGGCCATGCGCGCCGGCGAGAAGGTCCTGTTCCGCTACAACCGGAGACGCAGCTGATGGCAACCCTGGAAATCTCCGGCCTGAACAAGAGCTTCGCGGTCGGCAAGGAGCGCCGCGAGGTGCTGCGCAATATCGACCTGACCCTGGCGGACAACGAATTCGTTTCCATCGTCGGCACCTCGGGCTGCGGCAAGAGCACGCTGCTGTCCATCGCCGCCGGCCTGGAGGAGTTCGACAGCGGCAGCGTGAAGGTGGATGGCGTACCGATCACCGGGCCGGGCCTGGACCGCGGTGTGGTGTTCCAGTCCTACACCCTGCTGCCCTGGCTCACTGCGCGGCAGAACGTCGAATTCGCCCTCAAGGCGGCCGGCATGTCCCGCGCGCAATGCCGCGAGATCGCCGACGAGCACCTGGAGCTGGTCAAGCTGACGAAGTTTGCCGAGGCCTACCCGAACGAGCTCTCCGGTGGCATGAAGCAGCGCGTGGCGATTGCCCGTGCGCTGTCCTACCGGCCGAAGATCCTGCTGATGGACGAGCCCTTCGGCGCGCTGGATGCCATGACCCGCCACCAGATGCAGGAGCTGCTCACGCGCATCTGGGAAGTCCACCGGCTGACGGTGATGTTCGTCACCCACGACGTGGAAGAGGCGGTGTACCTGTCCGACCGCATCGTGGTGATGGGCCTGGGCCCTGGGCGGATCAAGACCACCTTCGAGGTGAAACTCGGTCGCCCGCGCCATGAGGACATGGCCGCCAGCGCCGAGTTCATCGACCTGCAGCGCCAGGTCCTGCGCTCGATCCGCGAGGAAGAACAGGGCGTCGCCGCCCTGTAATTCTCAGAAGTGGTTACCAGCGGCCGGAAGCACCGCCGCCGCCGCTGGAGCCACCGCCGCCCCGGAAGCCACCGCCTCCGCCGCCGCCACGCCCGCCGCCGCCACGGCCGATCGAGCTGATGATCATCAGCAGCAGCTGCAGTACGCCCGAGGTCAGCCACATTGGCGGCAGGAAGAAGATGTACAGCACTAGCGGGATCGAGAAGGAACCGATCATCTGCTGCTGCAGGGCTGCGGGATTGGTTTCGCTGAACAGCAGCACCGCCGAAGCGACGCCGCCAACCAGCGCGCTGCACAGCAGGTAGCGGCCCATGCTGCGCTGGCGCAGCCATTGCACCGGGAACAGCAGGCACAGCAGCGGCACGCCGACCAGCAGGGCGAGCATGCCGATCAGGCACGCGGGTGGGATTTCCTCGGCGGCGCTGGCGTTGTGGTTGGAATAGGCATCGCTGTAGCCCGTCACCGGGCCGGTCTGCGGCAGTTGGTCCGCTGCGCTTTCATCGGGTTCGGCTGGGGCTGCCGCTGGTGGTTCGATCAGCGCGACCAGGCTGTCCACACCGGCCTGGATGCCGCCGGCGAAGTCGCCGGTCTTGAAGTGCGGGACGATCTGATCGCGGATGATGCGCCCGGCCTGCACGTCGGTGATGGTGCCTTCCAGGCCGTAGCCGACCTCGATGCGCAGCGTGCGGTCGTTCTTGGCGACCACCAGCAGCACGCCGTCGTCCACGCCCTTGCGGCCCAGCTTCCACTGCTCGAAGGCGCGCACCGCGTAATCCTCGATGCTGTCGTCGCCGGTGCTGGGGATCAGCAGTACGGCGATCTGCGCGCCCTTGCGCTGTTCGAGGCCGGCGAGCTGGCTTTCCAGCTGCGTGCGCTGGCCCGCGTCGAGGGTCTGGGTGAGGTCGGTGACGCGGGCGCTGAGCGGCGGGATGGCGACCGGCGCCGCCTGCAGAACGGCCGCCCAGCACAGCAGCAGGGCGGCCAGCAGCCAGCGCGGCAGGGTCATTGCGCGGGCTGCGCCGGCGCGTTGCCGAAGTCCACTTTAGGCGCGGTGGAGATGGCGGCTTCGTTCTCCACGCTGAAGTTGGCCTTGGGCTTGTAGCCGAAGATCTTCGCGGTGATCACCTGGGGGAACTGGCGAATCATCACGTTGTACTCCTGCACCGACTTCACATAGCGGCCGCGGGCGACGGTGATGCGGTTCTCGGTGCCTTCGAGCTGGGTCAGCAGGTCCTTGAACAGGCCGTCGGCCTTGAGCTGCGGGTAGTTCTCCGAGACCACCAGCAGGCGCGAGAGCGCCGAGCTGAGCTGGCCCTGGGCCTGCTGGAAGCGCTTGACCGCTTCCGGGTCGTCTAGTTGGTCTGCGTTGAGGGTGGTGCTGCCGACCTTGGCGCGGGCTTCGGTCACCTGGGTCAGTACGCTGGCTTCATGGGAGGCGTAGCCCTTCACGGTGCTGACCAGGTTGGGAATCAGGTCGGCGCGTCGCTGGTACTGGTTGAGCACTTCCGACCAGGCGGCCTTCACCTGTTCATCACCGGCCTGCATGGCGTTGTAGCCACAGCCGGAGAGCAGGGTGACGAGGATGTAGCCGGTGAGGAACTTGATCAAACGGGGCATGGCAGGCGCTCGTGCTGGCGAAAAGGCCCAGTCTAGGCCAGTTCCGGCTGAGGAGTCAGATGGAAATGTCCGAAACAGCCAGCGCTTGCCGGCCATGGGGTGGCTCGGGGTAGAATCTTGTTGGTCTATACCAGGAGTTGTATTTCGTGTTCGCCACTACCCTGGTGCTGCTCGCCGCCCTGCTGCACGCCACCTGGAACACCCTCGTCAAATTCAGCAATGACCGCCTGCTGGTGGTCGCCTGCATGGACATGGTCGGCTTGGCCGCCGCGCTGCTGGTGCTGCCGTGGATCGAGATTCCCCCCGCCGAAGTGTGGCCCTGGCTGCTCGCCGCCGTGTCGCTGCAACTGGTCTACCGGGTGCTGCTGATCCAGGCCTACAAGGTCGGCGATCTGGGCCTCGTCTACCCGTTGATGCGCGGCCTGTCGCCGCTGGTGGTGCTGGCGCTGACCCTGTACTTCGGCGGCGAGCACCTGACCGACAAGCAGATCCTCGGCATCCTGCTGATCCCGGTCGGCATGCTGTTCCTGCTCAAGGGCGGCGGCGGCTCGAAGCTGCCGTGGATCGCCTATCCCACCGTGTTGCTGATGGGCATCTGCATCGGCAGCTACACCTGGACCGACGGCAACGCACTGAAGCTCTGGCCCAAGCCGCTGGACTACCTGGTCTGGCTGTCGCTGCTGTCCGGCCTGCCGTTCCCGCTGGTGGCGCTGGTCGGGCGCACCCGCGCCTTCGCCAAGTTCTGGATCAGCGACTGGAAGCTCGGCCTGAGCGTCGGCTTCTGCGTGCTCCTCAGCTACGGCCTGGTGCTCTGGGCCATGCAACTGGGCTCCATCGCCGAGGCCGCCGCGCTGCGCGAGACCAGCGTGCTGCTGGTGGTGCTGTTCGGCATGCGCTTCCTCAAGGAGCCTTTTGGCCTGCCGCGCCTGGCGGCGTGCAGCCTGGTGCTGGCAGGCATGCTGGTGATGAAGCTGTGAGGATTGGCTCAGGCTACGGCGCATGCCGCCAAGCCGGTCAAGGACGCAGCACGGGGCGATGACCTAAGCTGCGCGCTTTCCCCTCGACGAGACCTTCCCCATGCCTGTTGCCTTCTGGTGCGTCCTGATCGCGATCTTCCTGCCTTACGTCGGCACCAGCATCGCCAAGTTCACCGGCGGCGGCTTCGGCCCCCGGCAGAATCACGACCCGCGTACCTTCCTCGCCACCCTGGAGGGCTACCGCAAGCGCGCCAACGCTTTCCAGATGAACAGCTTCGAGGTGACCCCGGCCTTCGCCGCGGCGGTGATCATTGCCTACGTAGTGAACAACGCCGAACCCGCCACCATCGACCGCCTGGCCATCGCCTGGGTCACCAGCCGCCTGCTCTACATGATCTTCTACATCGCCGACCTGGCGTTGCTGCGCTCGCTGGCGTGGTTCCTCGGCATGGGCCTGATCATCGGAATCTTCGTCGTCTCGGCCTGACCGGAAGCCGCCTGAACGGCGGCTGAACGAAACGCGCGCCACTGCGGCGGATGGCCGCAGCGGCTGGCGCGTGGTCTGGAACATTCGGAATTCGGGGCGGATAATCCGGCGCTTCCGTGTCTGGCCGTCCTACAAGAGTCCCCCATGAAGTTGAAGACCCTGCTCGTTCTGCTGCTCGCTGGCGCGGCGCTCGCCGGCTGCCATCGCCTGGACCCCAACTCGCCGGAGTACAAGCGCCAGGCGGTGTTCAAGGAGATGCTCAAGACCAGCGAGGACATGGGCGGCATGCTGCGCGGACGCATCCCCTTCGATGCGGACAAGTTCCGCGCCAATTCGACCAAGCTCGGCGAACTGGCCGACAAGCCCTGGCAGTATTTCCCCACTACCCAGCCGTCGGCGGACAAGGTGGAAAGCGACGACACCCGCGCCAAGGCCGAAATCTGGCAGCGCCAGCTGGAGTTCCAGGCCGACGCCAAGACCTTCCAGCAGGCCGTCCACACCCTGGGCGAGAACACCCGCAACGCCGCGCCGACGCCCGAGGGCGTGCGCAAGGACTTCGCCGCAGTAGAAGACGCGTGCGAAGCCTGCCACAAGAAATTCCGCGCGCTCTGATAAGCGCTTTTTTGTAGGAGCGAGCTTGCTCGCGATCTGCCCCGCAACGAGGCTGGTTCGCGAGCAAGCTCGCTCCTACAGGTTGCTCCGCGCAACGGAGCGGCGGTTTTACTCCTCCAGCTCGCGCTTGGCCTGCTCCAGCTCGGCGCGGGCCTCGGCCAGCTTGTCCTTGCGCTTCTCGATCTTCTGCGGGTCGCCCTTGCTCATGGCCTTGCGCAGGTCTTTCTCGCGCTGGGCGACGTCCTTCTCCGCATCCAGCACATTCTGCTTGCGCTCCTGGCTGAGGGTGGCGTCGGTGCAGTAGGTCTTCACTTTCTCCAGGGCGGTCTGCAGGCCGGCTACGCGGTTGCCGTTGCCCTGTGCCTTGGCCTGTTCCAGCTGGGTTTCGAGGTTGGCGCGCTTGGCCGCGCAGCCGGTCAGCGGCGGCTTGCCCGACTCGGCGGCGAGCAGCGGGCCGGCGCAGCCGAGGGCGAGAATGGCGGCCATCAGGGCAGAGCTTCGGAACATTTTCGGAGTCCTTGGTTACCAAACACTAAGACGTTGGAGTCAACGAGCGGATTTTGCCACGGACGGGCCGATCGCGGGCTGCCACAGGACAAGGCCGGGACTCCCAGGGCCCGCCAGGCGGGCGAGGAGGGTGGTATGCGGGTGCTGATGCGGATCGTGCAGACACTCATCGCGCTGCTGGTGCTGGCGCTGCTGGTCGGTGGCTGGTGGTACGTGCCAGGCGAGCTGAAGCAGCGGCCGGTGCTGACCGGCAGCAGCGAGGACGCCTCGGTGCGCCAGGGCGCGCGGCGGCGCAGCTACGTGCTGTATGTCCCGCAGAAGCTGGCCGAGCGGCCGGCGCTGCTGGTGGTGCTGCACAGCTCGCAGAGCAACGGCGAGCGCATGCGCCGCGACAGCGGCTACCGCTTCGATGCGCTGGCCGATCGCGACGGCTTCCTGGTGCTCTATCCCGATGGTTTCGAAGGGCACTGGAACGACTGTCGGCGAGCCGCGTCCTACAGCGCCCGCCAGCAGAACATCGATGACGTCGCCTTCCTCTCGGGGATGATCGGACGCCTGCAGCGCGAGCGCGGCGTCGATCCTGCGCGGGTCTTCGTTACCGGTTACTCCAATGGTGGGCAGATGGCCCTGCGCATGGCCGCCGAAGCGCCGGATGCCGTCAAGGGCGTCGCCGCCGTGGCCGCCAGCCTGCCCAGCGCCGACAACGACGCCTGCCAGCCGGCGCAACAGGCCCGCGCCGCGCTGCTGATGAACGGCACCCAGGATTCGATCAATCCTTATGCCGGCGGCCGGGTGACGCTGTTCGGCTTCGGTGATCGCGGCGCGGTGCTGTCCGCCGAGGATTCCGCCCTGGCCCTGGCGCGCCGCAACGGCCAGAGTGGCGCGCCGGAAGTGGATCGGCTGACCGATCCCGGCCCGGTCTGGACCCAGCGGCAACGCTGGTCCGCCGCTGGCGGGCCGCCAGTCGAGCTGGTGACGGTGCATGGCGGCGGACACCTGATTTCGCAGCCAGATTACCGGCCGCCGAGAATGCTCGGCCAGGCCGATCCGCAACTGGACGGGCCGGCCGAGATCTGGCGTTTCTTCAGCGAGCTTGCACCGCCGCAGCTGCCGACTGATCCGCTGCCCTTCAACCCGCAGGCGCGCTAGAGCTCGATCACCCGGCAGGGATCGAAGCCGCTGTCCTCGCCCGGATAGGCGCCGGGGTTGGCGACGATGCGCGCCTTGCCGATGCGGTAGTCCAGGCATTCGTGGACGTGCCCGTGGATCCACAGGTCGCAGCGCTCGGCCAGGCCTTCGAGGTTCGAGGCGAAGGCTGGCGACAGCCCATCGCCGACATACTCCGCGGGGATCGAGCGCGCGCTGGGCGCATGGTGGGTGACGATCACCGTCGGTCCGGCAAAAGGTAGCGCCAGTTCGGCGTCCAGCCATTCGCAGGTAGCGCGGCAGAACTCCTGGCTCATGTCGGGGGTGAACGGCTGGGTGAAGTAGTCGATGGTGTTGAAGTCCGGCATCATCAGCTGCGCCTGCTCCCGGGCCAGCTCCGCCGCGCGCTTGCCGTAGAGCTGGAAGTCGGTCCACAGGGTGGCGCCGAGGAAGCGCACGCCGCCCAGGACCAGCGCATCCTTCTCCAGGAAGTGGATATCCAGCGCCTGCGCCAGGTTGCGCATCGCCTGGGTCAGATCCGCCATGTCCGAGTGGTAGAACTCGTGGTTGCCGGCGACGTAGATGACTTCGCTGTCGGGAAACTCTTCCCGCGCCCAGTGCAGGCCCTGCAGGTGCTCGTGGATATCGCCGGCCAGCACCACCACGTCGGCCGGGGCTTGGGGTAATTCACGGCGGCCGTCGGGGAAATGTTCGTGGTGAAGATCGGAGAGAACTCGCAGGCGCATCGGCTTCGGCTTTGGCTGAAGGAAAGAGCCGAGCATAGCGAATGGTCTTACTTTTGACATGAATCATGGCACCGGCAGTCCCTGCCTAAATCCCTTTCGAAATTAAGGGATGATTCAGAAGTTTCCTTCAGCTTCCGCTTGGGCTCGCTGTTTTAGCGCCCCAAGGAGGACTCATGAAACTCATCTGGATCGTACTGCTGGCCGTGGCGGCCAGCTTTGGCCTGGCGCTGTTCATCGACCCGCCGGCAACCCTGGATATCTGGGTCGTGCGCAAGCAGGCCATTCTCTTTACCGGTGTCGCGTCCTTCGCGCTGATGTCGCTGATCATGCTGCTGGCGGTGCGCCCGGTCTGGCTGGAAAAGCCCCTCGACGGCCTTGACCGCATGTACCGCGCGCACAAGTGGGCGGGCATCCTGGCCATCGTGCTGGGTCTTGCGCATTACCTGATGGAGCTGGGCGGGCCGCTGCTTGCCGAGTTCATCACCAAGCCGGCCAAGGGGCCGCGGGTGGAAGCCTTCCTCGACGCGTTCCGCGGCTCGGCCAAGGACCTGGGCGAGTGGTCGGCCTGGCTGCTGGCGGCGATGCTGGTCATCACCCTCTGGCAGCGCTTCCCGTATCACCTGTGGCGCTACGTCCACAAAACCCTGGCGGTGGTCTACCTGGTGCTGGCCTTCCATGGCGTGGTGCTGGCGCCGGCGGGCTACTGGGCGCAGCCCATCGGCTGGCTGGTGGCGCTTTGCGCTGCGGTGGGCAGCCTCTGCGCGCTGTGGTCGCTCACTGGGCAGATCGGCCGTCGGCGCACCCACGAGGGCGTCGTGGTGGCGATCGAGCGTCCCGGCGAGCGCATGCTGGAAGTGACTTGCAAGCTGCAGGGCCACTGGCAGCACCGTGCCGGCCAGTTCGCCTTCCTCACCTGCGATCGCCTGGAAGGGCAGCATCCCTTCACCCTGTCCAGCGGGGACCTGGGCAATGGCGAGGTGCGCTTCAGCATCAAGGCGCTGGGGGACTACACACAGCGCCTTCAGGACGGGCTGAAGGTCGGTGATCCGGTGAAGGTCGAAGGCCCCTACGGCCGCTTCGACTTCCGCCGCGACAAGGGCGAGCGGCAGGTGTGGATCGCCGGTGGCATCGGCGTCACGCCGTTCCTGGCCTGGCTCGAATCACTCCAGCAACGCCCCGAAGACTGTCCGGAGGTAACCCTGCTGTACTGCGTGCGCTCGCCGTCCGATGCCATCTACGCCGGGCGTTTGCGTGAGCTGTGCGCGCAGTTGCCGCGCATCGACCTGCGGGTGCATTACAGCGAAAGCGAAGGCTACCTGCAGGCGACCGACCTGGGCTTGCAGCCCGGCGCGCAAGGGCGCTGGCCGAGCGTCTGGTTCTGTGGTCCGCAGGCGCTGGCCGAATTGCTGCGCCGTGACCTGCGCCGCCAGGGCATGCCGGGCAACCGCTTCCACCAGGAAGCCTTCCAGATGCGCTGAGGCGTTCAGAAACCGGCAACGCCAAGGTCGTGCAGCTGCTCGCGCAGTTGCACGACTTCCGGGGCGTTGAAGAAGTCTTCCAACTGTTTCGCGCGCACCTTGCCGATGCCCGGCTGCTGCTGCCATTGCGCGGCGCTGCGAGTGGCCAGCGCTGACCAGTCATCGCCTGCCGGATGAGCGTCGGGCGAAGGCGCTCCGAGGGCGCGCAGCCAGAGGGCAAATGGGCGCTGGCGAGCGAACTGGAATTGCTGGTGCAGTGCAGACGCGCTGCGCTCAGCCAGTCCGGGCACCTGGCTCAACTGCTCCGGTGTCAGCGTCATCCAGTCGAGCATTCCTCGCAGCAGGTCGGCTTCGTGCAGGCGGCGCCAGGTTCCCGGTCCGACGCCGGCGAGCCCCAACCCACTTTTCCCAGCCAGCCACTCCAGGCGGGCGAGGAACTGTTCCTCGCAGCCCACTGAGGGTTGCCAGCAGGAGAGGGCGTTGTACTGCCCGTCTTCCGGTGCAGCTATTTCGACACGGGTTGGCGAGCGCCAGATCACACCATCCAGACGCGGAATGGTCAGCCCGGCCAGGGCAATGGCGACTTGGTCTCCGGGGCGCACGTCGAGGCTGCGCCAGCGCTTGAGCGAGCCGGCGCCGACGCGCTGGATGGTCCGCCCATCCAGCTCAACCGGTGCGAGGTGCAGCACCGGCGTTACCCGCCCGCTGCGGCCGACCTTGAACTCCACGCGACGGACTTCGGCTAGCGCCTGTTGATGTGGGTATTTCCAGGCGACTGCCCAGCCGGGTGTTTGCGCGCTCCAGGTCTTGCCCGGTGGCCGGCGGCCCTGACGGATGACGATGCCGTCACTGGCGAAGGGCAGTGGCTGGCGATACCAGTGTTCGCGCCAGGCCTCGATATCGCTCAGGCCTGTTACCGGCTCGGTCAGCTCGGCACTGTCGGTGAAACCCAGCTGGCGCAGGCGTGCCAGGCGCTCGGGCATCTCCAGCGGGCCGTCCGGCAGTTCCCAGACGAACAGGCCGATCTGCTCGGCCTCGTCGCCCGGCTCCTTGCGGGCCATCAGCCCGGCCACCTTGCCGCGTGCTCCGGCGCCGCCTTGCCGAGCTTGCACGTGCAGTGGCAGGCGCCAAAAGAGCTCGCCCTGCAGCACCAGGACACCGCGCTCGCCGGGCAGTTGCTTGGGAATTGTGGCAATCCGCTGGGCGTTGGCGGTCCAGTCTTGCCCGGCGCTGCCGTCGCCGCGGCTGATCGCCTGGAGGAAGCGGCCGTCACGGTAGAGCAGCGTGACCGCTACGCCGTCCACCTTGGGCTGCACCCAACGGTCGCTGCGGTTCGCCAGCCAGTCGCGCACCGCCGAGGCATCGGGAAGCTTGTCGAGGCCGGTGTGGGCGGCGGGGTGGCGAACGGTGCCGGTACTGCTGGCCAGTGGTGTTTCGGGGGTGGCGGGGAGCTGCGGGAAGCAGACCTGCCATTGTTTCAGGCGTTCACGGGCCTGGTCGTAGAGTTCGTCGGCAACCGGCGATTGGCCGTCGCGGTGGTAGGCGTCGTCCCACTGCTTGAGCTGGGCGCGGAGTGCCTCGATCTGCTTTGGCGCCTGCTCGGCTGGCCAGTCGGGGCAGGCTTGTGCGGCGGAGGCTAGACAGAGCAGCAGGGCGACGATCAAGCGTGGCATGGCGGACCTCCGCGCGGGGCAATGAGGCGCAGCCTAGAAGCGCGGTGCAGTGGTCGATGCCGAGGGTGGGGAGGGATGCTTCGCTGTGCTGTGTCGGACGCCGGCGGCAGGCTCGGGGAGCGTGTAGGAGCGAGCTTGCTCGCGAACCTCTCCACGCCGTCGTTCGGGCCATTCGCGAGCAAGAACTGGGCGTCCCCCTCGCTCCTACGAAAGGCTCGTGTCGCAGAAACGAAAAAGCCCCGCCAATGCGGGGCTTTTTCCTGCTACCGGGTCTTACAGGCCGGCGGCGTCACGCAGGGCGGCAGCCTTGTCGGTGCGCTCCCAGGTGAAGGCGGTGAAGGTGTCGTCACCGTAGGTCATTTCGAACGGGTTGCGACCGAAGTGGCCGTAGGCCGCGGTCTGCTGGTACATCGGGTGCAGCAGGTCGAGCATCTTGGTGATCGCGTACGGACGCAGGTCGAAGTGCTCGCGGACCAGCTGGATGATCTTGTCATCGCTGATCTTGCCGGTACCGAAGGTGTTGATCGAGATGGAGGTCGGCAGGGCCACGCCGATGGCGTAGGACACCTGGATCTCGCAGCGCTCGGCCAGGCCGGCGGCAACGATGTTCTTGGCCACGTAGCGGCCGGCGTAGGCGGCGGAACGGTCGACCTTGGATGGGTCCTTGCCGGAGAACGCGCCGCCGCCGTGACGGGCCATGCCGCCGTAGGAGTCGACGATGATCTTGCGGCCGGTCAGGCCGCAGTCGCCCACCGGGCCGCCGATCACGAAGTTGCCGGTCGGGTTGATGTGGAACTGGGTGTCCTTGTGCAGCAGCTCGGCCGGCAGGGCGTGCTTGATGATCAGCTCCATCACGCCTTCGCGCAGGTCGGCCAGCGACACTTCCGGGTTGTGCTGGGTGGACAGCACCACGGCGTCGATGCCGACCACCTTGCCGCCTTCATAGCGGCAGGTGACCTGGCTCTTGGCGTCCGGGCGCAGCCAGGTCAGCAGGTTGGACTTGCGTGCCTCGGCCTGGCGCTCGACCAGGGCGTGGGAGAAGCGGATCGGCGCCGGCATCAGCACGTCGGTTTCGTTGCTGGCGTAGCCGAACATCAGGCCCTGGTCGCCAGCGCCCTGGTCTTCCGGCTTGGCACGGTCGACGCCCTGGTTGATGTCCGGGGACTGCTTGCCGATGATGTTCATCACGCCGCAGGTGGCGCCGTCGAAGCCGACGTCGGAGCTGGTGTAGCCGATGTCGCAGATCACGTCACGGACGATCTGCTCCAGGTCGACCCAGGCGCTGGTGGTGACTTCGCCGGCAACGATGGCGACGCCAGTCTTGACCAGGGTTTCCACGGCCACGCGGGCGTGCTTGTCCTTGGCGATGATGGCGTCAAGCACCGCATCGGAGATCTGGTCCGCGATCTTGTCCGGATGGCCTTCGGAGACGGATTCGGAGGTGAAAACTGAGTATTCGCTCATCTAACGGTTCCTGTTCAATTACCGGTGGGTGAGGACGCTTCGCGAATCCGGCTTGGCGAAATGCCGTACCTGGATCTGAAAGCCATTACGTAAACCGATGTACACACTTTCGCCGGACGCGAGCCCGGCGGCGTCGGCCCAGAGGGCCAGGTCTTCCTGTTCGAACCCCAGCCAGAGATCACCGCAGGCCTCGCGGGCCCAGCTCTGGTCGTGGCTGCAGAGTTCGGTCACCAGCAGGCTGCCACCGGGTTTGACCAGGTGGGCCAGCTGCTTCACGGCCTCCGCCGGTGCGGCGAAGTGGTGCAGCACCATGTTCAGCACCACGCAGTCGGCCGCGTCGTCGACGTCCTGCAGGGCGTCGCCCAGCCGCAGCCGGACGTTGTTCAAGCCTTCGCTGGCGCAGCGCTGGCGAGCCATGTCGAGCATGGTCTGGCTGTTGTCCAGCGCGGTCACCTGAGCGAAACGCCGGGCCAGCTCGGGGAGGAATCCACCGTCGCCGGGGCCTACTTCCAACGCCGTGGCGCCGGGGGCGAAGCTCAGTGCATCGAGCAGCGCCAGCACGCTTTCGCGGTATTGCGGCAGTCCTGCGATCAGGTCCTGGGTCGCCTGGAACTTCTCCGCGCTGCGGGCAAAGAAGTCACGGCTGACGGCGGCACGCTGGGCGTGCACGCCATCGACGCGGGCGCTGACGTCAGCGGCCAGCGCCAGTTCGTCCACTTCTTCGAGCAGCGCACCGTGCAGCGTGCCACCCAGGCTTTCGCCCTGGGGCAGGGCGCGGCGATAGAAGATCGCGTTGCCTTCGCGGCGGGTGGCGACCAAGCCGGCCTGGGCCAGCACCTTGAGGTGGTGGCTCATGCCCGACTGACGCACGCCGAAGATATGCGCCAGTTCCAGCACGCCGAACGAATCGTTGGCCAGCACCCGCAGGACGTTCAGCCGCAGCGGATCGCCGCCGGCCTTGCACAGGGCAGCCAGCTGGTCGCAATCGTCGTGGCGGATTTCGGGCAGGCGCAGACTCATAGGTCGCGCAGTCTAGTCGCGGCTTTCGGGGGGGGCAATAGCTGTATCAAAAAGTTTTGATATTGGCGGATGAGCGGTTTTTGACCAGCCGGACCACTTCCGCGCGTGCCTTGCATCAGGCATCTGCCGATCTGTCATTGCCCCACAGGCCCCGGCTGGGCGAAAATAACGGCCTTTTTTCATTCCCTTCGATCTTTCGAAGCAGCCCCCGCAGGAGATTAGCGATGCCCAGCCGTCGTGAGCGAGCCAACGCCATCCGCGCACTGAGCATGGATGCCGTGCAGAAAGCCAACAGCGGCCATCCCGGCGCCCCCATGGGCATGGCGGATATCGCCGAAGTCCTCTGGCGCGACTTCCTCAAGCACAACCCGAGCAACCCGCAGTGGGCTGACCGTGACCGCTTCGTGCTGTCCAACGGCCACGGCTCGATGCTGATCTACTCGCTGCTGCACCTGACCGGCTACGACGTCACCGTCGATGACCTGAAGAACTTCCGTCAGATGCATTCGCGCACCCCGGGCCACCCGGAGTACGGCTACACAGCCGGCATCGAAACCACCACCGGTCCGCTGGGCCAGGGCATCGCCAACGCCGTGGGCATGGCGCTGGCCGAGAAGGTCCTCGCCGCGCAGTTCAACCGCGCCGGCCACAGCATCGTCGACCACTACACCTACGCCTTCCTGGGCGACGGCTGCATGATGGAGGGCATCTCCCATGAAGTCGCTTCGCTGGCCGGCACCCTGCGCCTGAACAAGCTGATCGCCTTCTACGACGACAACGGCATCTCCATCGATGGCGAAGTCCATGGCTGGTTCACCGACGACACTCCCAAGCGCTTCGAAGCCTACGGCTGGCAGGTGATCCGCAACGTCGACGGGCATGACGCCGACGAGATCAGGACCGCCATCGAGACCGCCCGCAAGAGCGACGTGCCGACCCTGATCTGCTGCAAGACCATCATCGGCTTCGGCTCGCCGAACAAGCAGGGCAAGGAAGAAAGCCACGGCGCCGCCCTGGGCGTCGACGAAGTGGCTGCCACCCGCGCCGCGCTGGGCTGGAACCACGCGCCGTTCGAAGTCCCGGCCGACATCTACGCCGAGTGGAGCGCCAAGGACACCGGCGCCACCCGTGAAGCCGAGTGGAACAAGCGCTTCGCCGCCTACCAGGCTGCGCACCCGGAACTCGCCGCCGAGTTCGAGCGTCGCGTTGCCGGTGAGCTGCCGGCCGACTTCGCCGAGAAGGCCGCTGCCTACGTCGCCGACGTCGCCGTCAAGGGCGAGACCATTGCCAGCCGCAAGGCCAGCCAGAACGCCCTGAACGCCTTCGGCCCGCTGCTGCCGGAACTGCTGGGCGGCTCCGCCGACCTCGCCGGTTCCAACCTGACCCTGTGGAAGGGCTGCAAGGGCGTGACCGCCGACGATGCCAACGGCAACTACATGTTCTACGGCGTACGCGAGTTCGGCATGAGCGCCATCATGAACGGCGTGGCCCTGCACGGCGGCTTCATTCCCTACGGCGCGACCTTCCTGATCTTCATGGAATACGCCCGCAACGCCGTGCGCATGTCCGCCCTGATGAAGCAGCGCGTGCTCTACGTGTTCACCCATGACTCCATCGGTCTGGGCGAAGACGGCCCGACCCACCAGCCGATCGAGCAACTGGCCAGCCTGCGCCTGACGCCGAACCTGGACGCCTGGCGCCCGGCTGACGCCGTGGAATCCGCGGTGGCCTGGAAGTACGCCATCGAGCGCGCCGACGGCCCGTCTGCGCTGATCTTCAGCCGCCAGAACCTGCCGCACCAGCCGCGCGACGCCGCCCAGCTGGCCGACGTGGCCCGTGGCGCCTATGTGCTGAAGGACTGCGACGGCGAGCCGGAACTGATCCTGATCGCCACTGGCTCCGAAGTCGGCCTGGCCGTCCAGGCGTTCGACAAGCTCAGCGCCGAAGGCCGCAAGGTGCGCGTGGTCTCCATGCCGTCCACCAGCGTCTTCGACCAGCAGGACGCCGGCTACAAGCAGGCCGTGCTGCCGGTTGAAGTGGCCTCGCGCATCGCCATCGAAGCCGCCCACGCCGACTACTGGTACAAGTACGTCGGCCTGGAAGGCCGCGTCATCGGCATGACCACCTTCGGTGAGTCGGCCCCGGCCCCGGCGCTGTTCGAGCACTTCGGCTTCACCGTCGAGAACGTGCTGGAAGTCGCTGCCGAGCTGCTCGAAGCCTGATCGAGGCTCTTGTAGGAGCGAGCTTGCTCGCGAACCGCTTCGCTCGGTTCACGGGCAGGCCCGCTCCTATGCAGAACACCAAGGGATAACAATGTCCAAGCGCCCTTACCGAGTTGCCCTCAACGGCTACGGCCGTATCGGCCGCTGCGTGTTCCGTGCCCTGCACGAACGCGGCGCCAAGGCTGATTTCTCCATCGTCGCGCTGAACGACCTGGCGGACCTGGCCAGCCTGGAATACCTGACCCGCTTCGACTCCACCCACGGCCGCTTCCCCGGCGAGGTGAGCGTGGCCGACGGCTGCCTGCATGTCGGCGGCGACTGCGTGAAGGTGTTCCGCGAAGCCGAACCCGAGGCCATCGACTGGCGCGCCCTGGACATCGACCTGGTGCTGGAATGCTCCGGCGTCTACAACACCCGCGCCGACGGCGAGCGCTTCCTTGGCGCCGGCGCGCCGCGGGTGCTGTTCTCGCAGCCGATGGCCAGCGAGTCGGACATCGACGCCACCGTGGTCTTCGGCATCAACCAGCAGGGCCTCTCCGGCGCCGAGACGCTGGTGTCCAACGCCTCCTGCACCACCAACTGCAGCGTGCCGCTGCTCAAGCTGCTGAACGAGGCGGTGGGTATCGAGTACGTCTCGATCACCACCATCCACTCGGCGATGAACGACCAGCCGGTGATCGACGCCTATCACCACGAAGACCTGCGCCGCACGCGCTCGGCCTTCCAGTCGGTGATCCCGGTGTCCACTGGTCTGGCGCGTGGCATCGAGCGCCTGCTGCCGGAACTCGCCGGACGAATCCAGGCCAAAGCCATTCGGGTGCCGACGGTGAACGTCTCGGCCCTGGACATCACCCTGCAGGTCTCCCGCGATACGTCCGCCGAGGAGATCAACCGCGTGCTGCGCCAGGCCGCCACCGAAGGCCCGCTGAAGGGCCTGCTGGCGTACACCGAGCTGCCCCACGCCAGCTGCGATTTCAACCATGACCCGCACTCGGCCATCGTCGATGGCAGCCAGACCCGCGTTTCCGGCCCCCGGCTGGTGAACGTGCTGGCCTGGTTCGACAACGAGTGGGGGTTCGCCAACCGCATGCTCGACACCGCAGGGCATTTCCTGCGGGTCGCCGCTACCGAACGTTAATCAAAACAGCCCCAACAGGACTGACTGTCATGACCGTGTTGAAGATGACCGACCTCGACCTCCAAGGTAAGCGCGTGCTGATCCGCGAAGACCTCAACGTTCCGGTGAAGGACGGTGTGGTCAAGAGCGACGCGCGCATCCTGGCCTCGCTGCCGACCATCAAGCTGGCCCTGGAGAAGGGCGCGGCGGTGATGGTCTGCTCGCACCTGGGCCGCCCGACCGAAGGCGAGTTCTCCGAGGAGAACAGCCTGCAGCCGGTCGCCGACTACCTGTCCAAGGCCCTCGGCCGCGCCGTGCCGCTGGTCAAGGACTACCTGGGCGGCGTCGAAGTGAAGCCGGGTGAAGTCGTGCTGTTCGAGAACGTGCGCTTCAACAAGGGCGAGAAGAAGAACGCCGACGAACTGGCCCAGCAATACGCCGCCCTGTGCGACGTGTTCGTCATGGACGCCTTCGGCACCGCCCACCGCGCCGAGGGCTCGACCCACGGCGTGGCCAAATTCGCCAAGGTTGCAGCGGCCGGCCCGCTGCTGGCTGCCGAACTGGAAGCCCTGGGCAAGGCCCTCGGTAACCCGGCACGCCCGATGGCGGCCATCGTCGCCGGCTCCAAGGTCTCGACCAAGCTCGACGTGCTCAACAGCCTGGCGCTGATCTGCGACCAGCTGATCGTCGGCGGCGGCATCGCCAACACCTTCCTCGCTGCGGCGGGCTACAAGGTCGGCAAGTCGCTGTACGAGGCCGACCTGGTCGATACCGCCAAGGCCATCGCCGCCAAGGTCAGCGTGCCGCTGCCGGTGGACGTGGTGGTTGCCAAGGAGTTCGCCGAGACTGCCGTCGCCACCGTCAAGGACATCGCTGACGTGGCCGACGACGACATGATCCTGGACATCGGTCCGAAGACCGCTGCCCAGTTTGCCGAGCTGCTGAAGACCTCCAAGACCATCCTGTGGAACGGTCCGGTCGGCGTGTTCGAGTTCGACCAGTTCGGCGAAGGCACCAAGACCCTGGCCAAGGCCATCGCCGAAGGCTCCGCCTTCAGCATCGCCGGCGGTGGCGACACCCTGGCGGCGATCGACAAGTACGGCATCGGCGAGCAGATCTCCTACATTTCCACCGGTGGTGGCGCCTTCCTCGAGTTCGTCGAGGGCAAGGTCCTGCCGGCCGTGGAAGTGCTGGAGCAGCGCGCCAAGGCCTGATCCGCGCGGCAGGCGGGCGACAGTAAAGCAAACCTCTGCGGCATCCCCGGGTCACAGACCTTGTAAGGATGCCAAGGAGAACGGTCATGCGAGCTGTCACCCCTCTGCTGTCGTTTTGCCTCGTACTGATGGGTTGCACCGGCAGCGGTGGTTCCCCCAGTACCTGTGAAGTGATGAGCCCGCCGGCGGTCATGGTCCCCTCGGACCAGAACCGCGAGCGGGTGGAAAGCCAGAGCAGCGGCGATCCGACGCCCGACCAGAAACCGGTGAACTGCCCCTGAGGCAGCGCCCGGCGGTCGGGATCACGATCTGACACTGCCGCCGGCGCCCGAGCGCAGGCGGCACTGGCGTTCCGGCGGCGGGACGGGCAATCTGGCGCATTGGATATCCGGCGGCGCGTCCGCCCGAAGGAGAATCGCCCGATGCTGCGTTATCTCGTCCCGGCCCTGGCGCTCGCGCTGGTGGCGGGCTGTTCCAGCCAGTCGAGCGGCGGCAAGTCCGCGGCGGCGGACGGCTGGGTCCACTGGGTCTGCGACAGCAAGGCCGAGGTGCGCTGGCGTTATGTCGATCCCAGCAAGTCGGTGGTCGACCTGAAGCTGGGCGAAGACGACGTCGTGCACCACCTGGAAGAGGAACCCGGCGGCTCCGGCGCTTTCTATAGCGACGGGCTGGTCGGCTTGAGCATCAAAGGCGACCAGGGCCTGGTCTACTGGGTCGAGAGCAACGACCTGATCGGCCGTGGTTGCAAGGCGCCCTGAGCGCCGACTGTCCGGCCCGTGCCGGAAGACTTGAACACGGCCTGCCCCTGCGGCAGGCTTCCAAACATGTAGTTAAGGGGCTCGTGTAACCGAGCCTGACTTCTGGGAGAAGCGAAGACCATGGCACTCATCAGCATGCGCCAAATGCTGGACCACGCCGCCGAGTTCGGCTACGGCGTTCCGGCTTTCAACGTCAACAACCTCGAGCAGATGCGCGCCATCATGGAAGCGGCCGACAAGACCGATTCCCCGGTGATCGTGCAGGCCTCCGCTGGTGCCCGCAAATACGCCGGCGCGCCCTTCCTGCGCCACCTGATCCTCGCGGCCATCGAAGAATTCCCGCACATCCCGGTGTGCATGCACCAGGACCACGGCACCAGCCCTGACGTCTGCCAGCGTTCCATCCAGCTGGGCTTCTCCTCGGTCATGATGGACGGCTCGCTGAAGGAAGACGGCAAGACCCCGGCCGACTACGACTACAACGTACGCGTTACCCAACAGACCGTTGCCTTCGCCCACGCCTGCGGCGTCTCCGTGGAAGGTGAACTGGGCTGCCTGGGCTCCCTGGAAACCGGCATGGCTGGCGAGGAAGACGGCGTTGGCGCGGAAGGCGTGCTGGATCACAGCCAACTGCTGACCGACCCGGAAGAGGCCGCGGACTTCGTCAAGAAGACCCAGGTCGACGCCCTGGCCATCGCCATCGGCACCAGCCACGGCGCCTACAAGTTCACCAAGCCGCCGACCGGTGACGTGCTCTCCATCGAGCGCATCAAGGAAATCCACAAGCGCATCCCCAACACCCACCTGGTGATGCACGGCTCCTCCTCGGTGCCGCAAGAGTGGCTGAAGGTGATCAACGAGTTCGGCGGCGACATCAAGGAAACCTACGGCGTGCCGGTCGAGGAAATCGTCGAAGGCATCAAGCACGGCGTGCGCAAGGTCAACATCGACACCGACCTGCGCCTGGCCTCCACCGGTGCCATCCGCCGCATGATGGCCGAGCAGCCGAGCGAGTTCGACCCGCGCAAGTTCTTCGCCAAGACCATCGTCGCCATGCGTGATATCTGCATCGCCCGCTATGAAGCCTTCGGCACCGCCGGCCATGCCTCGAAGATCAAGCCGATCTCCCTGGAAGGCATGTTCCAGCGTTACGCCAAGGGTGAGCTGGTGTCGAAGGTCAACTGATCCCGAGCCCTCTCCTGCTCTGTTACTGAAGAGTGCAGAGTTGAAGAGCCCCGCCCTGCGGGGCTCTTTCGTATCTGCCAGAAGGAAATCGCCGATGCTGCGTGCCTTGCTTTCCGTCCTGCTGCTGACGCTGCTTGCCGGCTGTTCGTTGCGCCCGTCCCAGCCTGCGGCGCCGTCGCCGAAGCCGCCGGTGGACCTGCCAGTGGACTCGCAGAACTGTCTGACCCACGAAGAGTGCACGCTGAAGACCTCGCGCACCCTGCTGTTCGTCTTCGATTACGCCGAGGCCGGTGCCGCCCTGGTGGAGAACGAGAACCGCGTGCTCAGCACGCCGGAAAAGGCGCCGAAGAAGGGCTGGCCGGCGATCCGTATCCAGCTGGCCGACCCGGATGGTGGCCGCTTCGAGTTCTCCAGCGAATGCCGGCAGAAGCGCTGCCGTATAAAGGAAGCGCGGCTGCTCAGCTGCTACCGTAGCTATCTGGATGGAAAGACAACTCTCGACGGCAAGGCCTGCCGGTTCCGCTGAGCACTGGTGCTCGGGCCGGACGGGCTCTGGAGGCACGATGACGGATGTACACGGCAGTGCGCAGGAAGGTTTCTCCCGCGAGGCCAAGGCCTACGCCCATGGGCGCCCGGATTATCCGGACGAGCTGCTGGGCTGGCTCGGCGAAGAGCTTGATGTCGGGGCTGGCAAGGAGGTCGTCGACCTCGGCGCGGGCACCGGGAAGTTCACCTCCCTGCTGCTGCGGACTGGCGCGCAGGTGACTGCCATCGAGCCGGTAGCGGCGATGCGCGAGCAGTTGAGCGAGAAGCTCCCGGCGGTGAAAGTCCTGCAGGGCACGGCCCAGGCGATGCCGCTGGTGGCGGAGAGTATCGACGCGCTGACCTGCGCCCAGGCGTTCCACTGGTTTGCCAACGAGCCGGCGCTGGAGGAAATCCATCGTGTCCTGCGTCCGGGCGGTCATCTCGGGCTGGTCTGGAACGTGCGCGATGAGCGCGTCGACTGGGTCGCCCAGGTCACGCGTATTCTCGAACGCTACGAAGGCAGCACGCCGCGCTTCCACACCGGTCAGTGGCGCCGTGCCTTTGCCGGCTCGCGCTTCGCGGACCTGCGCCTGCGCGAGTTCAGCTACCAGCACGTCGGCCCGCCGGAGCAGGTGATTGTCGCGCGTACCCTGTCGGTGAGCTTTATCGCGGCGCTGCCCGAGGAGCAGAAGCAGCGCGTCGCCGAGCAACTGCACGAGCTGATCGCCACGCACCCGGCGCTGAAGGGGCGCAGCGAAATTGCCTTCCCCTATCGCACTGAGGCCTACAGCACCCGCGCTCTGGCCTGAGCAGGGAATGCGTTAGACTGGCGGCTGTTTCTTCCGCCAGTCGTTCCCCATGCAGCCGCTTCGCTATCTCCAGGCCTATCCGCCGCAACTCCAGGACCAGGTTCGCCAGCTCATCGAGCAGGATCGCCTCGGCGACTACCTGGAGCGTCGCTATCCCGCCCGCCACGATGTACAGAGCGACAAGGCGCTGTACAGCTACGCCATGGACCTGAAGCAGCAGTACATGCGCACTGCGCCAGCGGTGGACAAGGTGCTCTACGACAACAAGCTGGACGTGGTGCAGCGCGCGCTGGGCCTGAATACGGCGATTTCCCGCGTGCAGGGCGGCAAGCTCAAGGCGAAGAAGGAAATCCGCGTGGCCTCGCTGTTCAAGGAAGCGGCACCGGAGTTCCTGCAGATGATCGTCGTCCACGAGCTGGCGCACCTGAAGGAGCGCGACCACAGCAAGGCCTTCTACCAGCTCTGCGAGCACATGCTGCCCGGCTATCACCAGCTGGAGTTCGACCTGCGCGTCTACCTGACGTGGCGCGACCTGCCGCGCTAGTACAGGCGCGCCAGGTAGACCATCCCTAGCCCCCAAGGCAGTAGCAGCGCATAGCCCAGGTAACGCAGCGCCTTGCGCCAGGCGTTGTCTCGCCTGCCGATCCACGCTATCGCCGCCAGAACCACCGTATAGACCGCCAAGCTGACCAGCAGCAGTTGGTATTGCTCCGGCGTGGGTGATGCCTGGGTGAGTGGGGCGCGAACGAGATGCCAGGTGCAGAGCGCCAAGGCAGGCGCCAGCAGTGCTAGGGCAGCAACTGTCCGGCCGCTCAGGCGCAGCAGGAAGGCGATCAGCAGGGTAAACAGGCCAGCGCTGCCGAGCAGGGCGGAGAACAGCTGGGCGACCAGGATAACGTCGGCGTATTGATCCAGCGAGCGAGGTTCGGCCAGCAGGAGTAGAAGCGAAGAACCGAGTAGCACGGCGAGCAGGCAGAACGACCCGCTCAGCAGGGAGCGCAGCATGGAGAGGCTCCGGAGAAGTTGCCGCGGGAAACCCCTGACGCGCCGGATGGGGTCGGTCGTCCGGGGTGCTTCACCGCCGCAAACGTGAGATTAATCAAGGATTTGGCTAAATGCCACGATTTTATTCTGAACCTTTTGCCAAGCGGCTTGTATTGCCCGGTCCGGTCGCTGGAAAAAAGCCCCTCTACGAGGGGCTTTTCATCAGAACAGATCGATCGGCGCTTCTTCGTCCGCCGGCATGCCGCTGCCAGGGGAGCTGCCAGGCGCCAGTTCGTTCATCGACGGCGGTGTGTCTTCGTTCTTGAACAGCTCGAAGTACGCGCCCGGCGTGCCTGGAGCGGCCGCTCGACCGGTGACCGGATCGATACGCAGGCTGACCAGGCCGGGCGGCTCGGGCAGCAGGTGCGAAGGCTTGTCCTTGAGCGCAGCGCCCATGTAGCGCATCCAGATCGGCAGGGCGACGTTGCCACCGTACTCGGCGCGGCCGAGGCTTTCCGGCTGGTCGAAGCCGACCCAGACGGTGGTCATGTAGTCGGCGTTGAAGCCGGAGAACCAGGCGTCCTTGGACTCGTTGGTGGTGCCGGTCTTGCCCGCCAGGTCGTCGCGCTTGAGCGCCAGGGCACGGCGGCCGGTGCCGCGCTTGATCACGTCCTGCAGCATGCTGGTCATGATGTAGGCGGTGCGCGCATCGATGATGCGTTCGGCAGCGGCCGGCTCGATGGTGGTCTTCGCCTGGTTCGGGTCATCGTTGCCGAAGGCGTCGGTGCTGGCCGGCTGGGCTTGTGCCTGGGCGGCCGGATCGAGCTTCTCCTCGTTCTGCGGCACGCTGGGCGGATTGGCCTGGTACAGGGTCTGGCCATCACGGCTCTCGATGCGCTCGACGATGTAGGGCGAGACCTTGTAGCCGCCGTTGGCGAAGACGCTCCAGGCGCTGGCGATTTCCATCGGGGTCAGGGTCGCGGTGCCCAGGGCCATCGACAGGTTCGGTGGCAGGTCGTCCTTGTTCAGGCCGAAGCGGCTGATGCAGTTGCGCGCACGGTCGACGCCCAGGGCCTGGAGGATGCGGATCGAGACCATGTTGCGCGACTTGTACAGCGCCTCGCGCATGGGGATCGGGCCGAGGAAGGTGTTGGTGTCGTTCTTCGGACGCCAGACCTTGTCCAGGTATTCGTCGTAGAACACCACCGGGGCATCGTTGATCAGCGAGGCGGCGGTGAAGCCGTTGTCCAGCGCACAGCTGTAGATGAACGGCTTGAAGCTGGAGCCGGGCTGGCGGCGGGCCTGGGTGGCGCGGTTGTAGTTGCTCTGCTCGAAGGAGAAGCCGCCCACCAGCGCCATGATCGCGCCGTTCTGCGGGTTGAGCGACACGAGGGCGCTCTGCGCCGCGGGCACCTGGGTCAGGCGCAACGAACCGTCATCCTTGCGCTTCACGCGAATTACGTCGCCGGCCTGGACCACGTCGCTGGGCTGGCCGGGCATGCGGCCCATGCTGTTGTTGCTCAGGTAGGGGCGGGCCCACTTCATGCCATCCCAGGGCAGGGCTTCTTCCTTGCCGTCGCGGGTCATGACCATGGCGCCGCTCTTCTCGACCTGGGTCACGATGGCCGGCTCCAGGCCGCCCAGCGGACGCTGCTGGGCAATCGCCTGACGCCAGGCGTCGCGAGTTTTGCCCGGCAGTCGGGTTTCCGGGCCGCGGTAGCCGTGGCGCTGGTCGTAGTCCTGCAGGCCTTCGCGCAGGGCGGTGTTGGCGTCGTCCTGCAGGTCGCTGCGAACGGTGGTGTAGACGCGATAGCCTTCGGTGTAGGCATCGCCACCGAAGCGGCCGACCAGCTCAGCGCGGGCCATCTCGGCGATGTAGGGGGCGGTCAGTTCCGGGGTCTGGACGTGGTACGACGCACCCACCGGTTCCTTGACCGCCTCTTCGTAGCGCGGCTGGTCGATGAAGCCGAGCTTGAGCATGCGCTCCAGAATCCAGTTGCGCCGCTCCAGGCTGCGCGCCGGGTTGGCCAGCGGGTTGTAGCGCGAGGGCGCCTTGGGCAGGCCGGCGATCATCGCCATCTGCGCCAGGCTGACGTCCTTGATCGACTTGCCGTAGTACACCTGCGCTGCCGCCTCGACACCGTAGGCGCGGTTGCCCAGGTAGATCTTGTTGACGTACAGCTCGAGGATCTCGTCCTTGGTGAGCGTGCGCTCGATCTGCAGGGCGAGCAGTATCTCGTTGATCTTGCGGGAGAAACTACGCTCGTTGGTGAGGAAGTAGTTCTTCGCCACCTGCATGGTTATGGTGCTGCCACCGGTCTGGATGTGCCCGGTCTTCAATAATTGCGCGGCAGCACGCATCAGGCTTTTCACGTCCACGCCATAATGATTGGCGAAATTGTCATCTTCGGCCGATAACAGTGCATGGACGAAATCCGGGGGGATTTCGGCAAAGCGAATCGGTGTTCGGCGCATCTCGCCAAACTCTGCTATCAATTTGTTATCAGCACTGTACACGCGCAACGGCATCTGCAACCGCACGTTGCGCAAGGCATCCACGGAAGGAAGGTTGGGGCTGAGGTACAGATAGGCGCCGCTGAAACTGAGCAGCA
Organism: Pseudomonas sp. CAN1; assembly: GCF_030462585.1. Classification (GTDB taxonomy): domain Bacteria; phylum Pseudomonadota; class Gammaproteobacteria; order Pseudomonadales; family Pseudomonadaceae; genus Pseudomonas. Next base: position 59,015 of record NZ_JASMRU010000002.1, read on the forward strand.
ATCCACAAATAATGGTGACGCAGGTCCACCACAGAAACTTCAGCAGGCGCATCGGAAGGTCTTGGATTTCCAGAGAAAAGAAAGAGTTAAGCGGATGGCGCGGTAAAAAGGGAAAAGCTGATCACATTATAAGCAGTTTTTTTGCTGGCGAGCCATTTGCGAAGCTGTCAAGTCTGGTATCTAATGTGGAAAAACATAAATCGTCCGTAAGTCTCGGATGCTGATAGGAAATCAGTCGTGCTAGGGCTCTTCAATAAGAAAGCGAACACGCTGCTGGGGATAGACATCAGTTCGACTTCGGTCAAACTTCTCGAATTGAGCCGCTCTGGAGGCCGCTACAAGGTAGAGGCCTACGCTGTCGAGCCGCTCCCGCCCAATGCAGTGGTAGAAAAGAACATCGCTGAGCTTGAGGGCGTCGGCCAGGCGTTGTCACGCGTGGTCGCCAAGGCGCGGACCCCCGTGAAAACGGCTGCGGTCGCAGTTGCCGGCTCGGCGGTCATCACTAAAACCATCGAGATGGACGGTGGACTTTCCGACGACGAGCTGGAAAATCAGCTCAAGATCGAAGCCGACCAGTACATCCCCTATCCCCTCGAAGAGGTCGCGATCGACTTCGAGGTGCAGGGTGCATCCGCACGCAACGCGGAGCGAGTCGATGTTCTGCTTGCCGCCTGCCGGAAGGAGAACGTCGAGGTTCGCGAAGCAGCGCTGGCGCTTGCCGGTCTGACGGCCAAGGTCGTCGACGTCGAGGCCTACGCGCTGGAGCGAGCCTTCAGTCTGCTCGGGCAGCAGTTGGGCGGCAATGCCGACGAGCTCACAGTTGCGGTGGTCGATATCGGCGCCACCATGACTACCCTGAGCGTCCTGCACCACGGCCGCACCATCTATACGCGGGAACAGCTGTTCGGCGGGCGCCAGCTCACCGAGGAGATCCAGCGTCGCTATGGCCTGTCGGTCGAGGAGGCTGGTCTTGCGAAGAAGCAGGGCGGCCTTCCGGATGACTACGACAGCGAAGTGCTGCAGCCGTTCAAGGATGCCGTGGTCCAGCAGGTGTCCCGTTCGCTGCAGTTCTTCTTCGCGGCCGGCCAGTTCAACGACGTGGACTACATCCTGCTCGCGGGCGGTACTGCCTCCATCCCCGACCTGGATCGCCTGATCCAGCAGAAGATCGGTACTCCGACCCTGGTCGCGAACCCCTTCGCCGACATGGTGCTGAGCGGAAAGGTCAATGCCGGCGCGCTGGCCAGTGATGCCCCTGCGCTGATGATTGCCTGCGGTCTGGCGATGAGGAGTTTCGACTGATGGCACGCATCAACCTATTGCCATGGCGGGAGCAGCTGCGCGAGGAGCGCAAGCAGCGCTTCCTGGTGACCCTCGGGGCGGTACTGCTGGCTTCGGGTGCGTTGGTTTTCCTCGGGGACCAGTACTTCAACTCGTCCATCGAGAACCAGAACGCGCGCAATGATTTCCTGCGCAAGGAAATCTCCGTGCTGGACACGCGTATCAAGGAAATCAGCGAGCTGAAGACCCGTCGTCAGCAGTTGCTGGAGCGGATGAAGATCATCCAGGACCTGCAGGGCAACCGTCCGATCATTGGCCGGGTGTTCGATCAGCTGGTTCGTACCTTGCCCGATGGCGTCTACTTCACCGGGTTGAAGATGAACGGCAATCTGATTTCCATCGCAGGTGCGGCGGAATCGAACAACCGTGTTTCCAACCTGATGCGCAACCTGGACGCCTCCGAATGGCTGGCCTCGCCGAACCTGACCGAGGTCAAGGCGATTACCCAGGGAGCCCTGGATCAGGCCAACGTCTTCCAGCTCACCGTTCGCCAGGTTCAGCCGGATGAGGACAAGCAGGACGACAAGAAGAACGCAGCGCAAGGAGCCAAGAAATGAGTCTGGCCAGTTCGCTGGAAAGCTTGCGCAAGATCGACGTCAACGATCTTGATCTGAACAACATTGGCTCCTGGCCGGCAGCGGTCAAGGTGATCGCCTGCGTACTGCTGATGATCATCGTGCTGGCGCTGGGGTACAACTTCCACCTCAAGGATCTGGAAGCGCAACTAGACCAGCAGCGTCAGGAAGAAGTGACGCTGAAGGAGCAGTTTGCGACCAAGGCCTTCCAGGCTGCGAACCTGGATGCCTACAAGGCCCAGATGAAAGAGATGGAGGAATCCTTCGGTGCCCTGCTGCGGCAGTTGCCCAGTGACACCGAAGTGCCGGGCCTGCTGGAAGACATTACCCGCACCGGTCTGGGAAGCGGTCTGGAGTTTGAGGAAATCAAACTGCTGCCGGAAGTGGCCCAACAGTTCTACATCGAACTGCCAATCCAGATCAGCGTGGTGGGTGGTTACCACGACCTGGCGACATTCGTCAGCAGTGTTTCGAGCCTGCCGCGCATCGTGACTCTGCATGATTTCGAGATCAAACCGGCAACCGACGGCAGCACTTCCAAGCTGCGCATGAGCATCCTGGCCAAGACCTACCGCTACAACGACACGGGCGTGAAGGTCGGTGGCGCTGCAGCAGGAGGCGCGAAATGAAAGCGCGTCTGATAGCTGGGTGCTTCGTGGTTCTGGCGTTGCATGGTTGTGGCTCGGGCAGCGACTTTGCCGACCTGCAGTCCTACATGGACGAGGTGCGGGCTCGCCCGAAAGGTTCCATCGAGCCGCTACCCAAGTTCCAGCCGTACGAGCCGTTCACCTATAGTGCCGCTGCGTTGCGCAGTCCATTCCAGCCGCCGGTGAAGATCGACCTGGCGGTGAAGCAGAAGGGCAATCGCGTCGTCAAGCCGGACGACACGCGGGTCAAGCAATTCCTCGAGGGGTTCAACATCGAAACCTTCGAAATGGTCGGTACCTTGTCCAACGAGCAGGGTACGTTTGCGCTGGTGCGCGGTGCAGGAGGGGTGCATCGGGTGCGAGTGGGCGACTATCTGGGGCGCAACGACGGCAAGATCGTTGCGATCAGCGAAGGCAAGGTCGACGTGGTCGAAATCGTTCCTGATGGTGAGGGTGGCTGGCTCGAGCGTCCGCGCAGCCTGACTCTCAAGGAACGCTCCTAAGGGCGGGGATGAACATGCATAACAAACAGCAGTCTGCACGACGGATTCAGACGATGAACAGAACACTTTCCCGCCTGAGCATTTCCCTGCTCGCGGCAGTCTTTGCCCCGGCCTTGCTGGCGGCCAATCTCCAGAGTGTCGATGTGGCGGCACTTCCGGGGGATCGCGTCGAGCTGAAGCTGGGCTTCGACGAGCCGGTGGCCGCTCCGCGCGGCTATACCATCGAGCAGCCGGCGCGTATCGCGCTGGATCTGCCCGGGGTGCAGAACAAGCTTGGCAGCAAGAACCGTGAACTGGGCGTCGGTAATGCGCGCAGCCTGACGGTGGTCGAGGCCAAGGACCGCACCCGCCTGATCGTCAATCTGACGAGCCTGGTGCCTTACAGCACGCGCTCTGACGGCAACAATCTGTATGTCGTGGTAGGTGGGGCGGCTGCAACTGCTTCCTCCTACGCCTCTGCGGCGCCGTCCTCGGCTTCGGCGGCTCGCCCGGCTGCACCCAAGCCTTACATCCCGGCTGGCAAGGCCATTCGCAACGTCGATTTCCAGCGTGGCGAGCAAGGCGAAGGCAACGTCGTGATTGATCTGTCCGACCCGACCGTCGCTCCGGATATCCAGGAGCAGGGCGGCAAGATCCGTCTCGACTTCCCGCGTACCCAACTGCCGGACAACCTGCGCGTGCGCCTGGACGTCAAGGACTTCGCCACGCCGGTGCAATTCGTCAACGCTTCGGCCACTGGCGACAAGGCCAGCATCGTCATCGAGCCGACCGGCCTCTACGATTATCTGGTCTACCAGACCGATAACCGCATGACCGTCAGTATCAAGCCGCTGACCCAGGACGATGCCGAGAAGCGCAAGAAGGACAATTTCGCCTACACCGGCGAGAAGCTGTCGCTGAACTTCCAGGACATCGATGTGCGCTCGGTGCTGCAGCTGATTGCTGACTTCACCGACCTGAACCTGGTGGCTTCGGATACCGTGCAGGGCAATATCACCCTGCGTCTGCAGAACGTGCCGTGGGATCAGGCGCTGGATCTGGTGCTCAAGACCAAGGGCCTGGACAAGCGCAAGGTCGGTAACGTGCTGCTGGTCGCACCGGCTGACGAGATCGCCGCGCGTGAGCGTCAGGAGCTGGAAGCACAAAAGCAGATTGCCGAGCTGGCACCGCTGCGTCGTGAGCTGATCCAGGTGAACTACGCCAAGGCCTCGGATATCGCCAAACTCTTCAACTCCGTCACCGGTGCTGCCGGTGCTGCCGGTGCCCCGGCTGGGGCGGTTGGGGCTGATACCCGCGGTTCAATCACGGTCGATGACCGCACCAACAGCATCATTGCCTACCAGACCCAGGAACGTCTCGACGAGCTGCGCCGCATCGTTTCTCAGCTGGATATTCCTGTTCGCCAGGTGATGATCGAGGCGCGTATCGTTGAAGCCTCGGTTGACTACAGCAAGAGTCTCGGTGTGCGTTGGGGTGGTGCCTTCACCTTCGGTAACTGGGCCAGCTGGGGTAAGGACGGGAATATTGGCACCGGTGGTTCCAACGGGACCAGCTGTGGTCCGTTTGGTGGCGGTGGATGTACGCTGCCGACTACCAGTAGCTCGCCAACCCCGTCGGTCGATCTGGGCGCAACCAATGCTACCTCCGGCATCGGCATCGGCTTCGTCTCCAACAACGCCATCCTCGACCTGCAGCTCTCCGCCATGGAGAAAGGCGGTAACGGCGAAGTGGTCTCCCAGCCGAAGGTAGTTACCTCCGACAAGGAAACCGCGAAGATCCTCAAGGGCTCGGAGATTCCTTACCAGGAAGCCAGCTCCAGCGGCGCGACCTCGGTGTCCTTCAAGGAAGCTGCGCTGTCCCTGGAAGTGACCCCGCAGATCACTCCGGATAACCGCATCATCATGGAAGTGAAGGTCAACAAGGACGAGCCGGACTACGCCAACGCCCTGAACGGCGTACCGCCGATCAAGAAGAACGAGGTGAACGCCAAGGTGCTGGTCAACGATGGCGAGACCATCGTGATCGGTGGCGTGTTCTCCAACACCCAGACCAAGGCGACCGACAAGGTTCCCTTCCTGGGTGACGTTCCGGTCCTGGGCCGACTGTTCCGTCGTGATTCGGTAACCGACAGCAAGAACGAACTGCTGGTTTTCCTTACCCCGCGGATCATGAATAATCAGGCCATTGCAATCGGCCGTTGATCAATGTCGTGTCCAATTTGATTCTGGTAGGCCCGATGGGAGCTGGTAAAAGCACCATCGGGCGTCTTCTCGCCAAAGAGCTTCACCTCGTTTTCAAGGATTCGGATAAGGAAATCGAGCAGCGCTGCGGAGCCAACATCCCCTGGATATTCGATGTCGAGGGTGAAGCTGGCTTCCGTGAACGTGAGCAGTCGATGCTAGCCGAGCTGTGCGCCGAAGGCGGCATGGTCATCGCCACCGGCGGTGGCGCGGTCATGCGTGACGCCAATCGGCTGATCCTCAAGGGCGGTGGCAAAGTCATCTACCTGCATGCCTCGGTGGAGCAGCAGATTTCCCGCACGGCACGCGACAAGAATCGTCCGTTGCTGCAGAGGCCGAATCCGGACCAGATACTTCGCGATCTCATGCAGATGCGCGATCCGCTTTATCGCGAGATCGCCGACGTGATCATCGAAACCGACGAGCGGCCGCCGCGCCTGGTGGTTCTGGAGATTCTGGAGCGCCTGCACAAGCTGGAGCGCCATTAACGGCGCTGCAATCTGCGGTATCCTAGTCCCCTTTCTTGCCTGGGGGTTTCATGCGCACACTCAACGTCGATCTGGCCGATCGCAGCTACCCGATCTACATCGGTGAAGGGCTGCTGGACGATCCGCGCTACTTCGAGCCGCACATCCGTGGCCGTCAGGTAGCCATCGTCACCAACGAAACGATCGCGCCGCTGTACCTGGATCGACTGCAGAAGACCCTGGCCGGCTACAAGGTCACCACGGTCGTGCTCCCCGATGGCGAAGCCTACAAGCAGTGGGAAACCCTGCAGCTGATCTTCGATGGCCTGCTGACTGCGCGCCACGACCGCAAGACCACCCTGATCGCCCTCGGCGGCGGCGTCATCGGTGACATGACCGGTTTTGCCGCGGCCTGCTACCAGCGCGGTGTCGACTTCATCCAGGTGCCGACGACCCTGTTGTCTCAGGTGGACTCCTCGGTCGGTGGCAAGACCGGCATCAACCATCCGCTGGGCAAGAACATGGTTGGGGCCTTCTACCAGCCCCAGGCCGTGGTCATCGATACCGCGACCCTGAAGACCCTGCCGTCGCGCGAGCTGTCCGCCGGCCTGGCCGAGGTGATCAAGTACGGTTTCATCTGCGACGAGCCTTTCCTGACCTGGCTGGAAGCGCACATGGCTGACCTGCTGGCGCTGGAAACCACTGCGCTGACCGAAGCGATCGAGCGCTCCTGCGCCGCCAAGGCCCGCGTGGTCGGTGCCGACGAGAAGGAAACCGGCGTCCGCGCCACCCTCAACCTCGGCCACACCTTCGGCCACGCCATCGAAACCCACATGGGTTACGGCGTCTGGCTGCACGGCGAAGCAGTGGGTGCGGGAACCGTGATGGCACTTGAGATGTCGCATCGGCTGGGATGGCTGACAAAGGCCGAACTCGACCGCAGCATCCGCCTGCTCGCCGCGGCGAAGCTGCCGGTGGTGCCGCCGCAGGAAATGAACGCCGAGCATTTTCTCGAGCACATGGCTGTCGACAAGAAAGTGCTCGATGGCCGTTTGCGTCTGGTATTGCTCCAAGGGCTGGGGGGCGCGGTCGTCACCGCCGAATTCCCCCGTGAGATTCTGGAAGAAACACTGCGCGCTGACTACCAGGCACTGGTCGGTCAGGCAGGAGAACACTGAGGTCCCATGTCCAGCTTGCATGCCGATGAGGCCTTCCTGGCCCACTACCAGTTCAGCCACGATCCGTTCGCACCGCGGGTTCCGGGCTTCAAGTTCTTCCCGGCGCAGCGCAAGCCCGTGCTGGGCCAACTGCACCACCTGGCGCGCTACAGCCAGCTGCTGCTGGCCGTCACCGGCCCGCTGGGCAGCGGCAAGACCCTGCTGCGCCAGGCGCTGGTCGCCAGCACCAACAAGGACGCCGTCTCCAGCGTGGTGATTTCCGGTCGCTCGGTGACCGACGAAGCCACCCTGCTGCGCCAGCTCGCTCAGGGCCTGGGCATCACCCAGACCAGTATCGAGGCGATTCTTGCCAAGGTCGCCCAGCTGGCGATCACCGGCCAGGACGTCTACCTGCTGGTGGACGATGCCGAGCAACTGCGCGACGACGCCCTCGAAGTCCTCCTGTTGCTGGCCGCCGGCAATTCCGAAGCGCGCCTGCACGTCTTCCTGTTCGGCGAGCCGGAGTTGCTGTCGCGCCTGGAGGTGCTCTCCGAAGGCGAAGAACGCTTCCACGCCATCGAGCTGCAGCCTTACAGCGAGGAAGAAACCCGCGAGTACCTGGCACAGCGTCTCGAGGGCGCGGGGCAGGGCATCGAGCTGATCTCCGCCGACCTGCTGGCCGATATCCACGAACAATCCGGTGGTTGGCCGGGCACCATCAACCAGACCGCCCGCGACGCGATGATCGAAGCCATGCTGGCCGACCGTAGCGGCGAGCGCAAAGCGGCCGGCGCCGGCTTCAAGCTGCCGAAGAAGCACCTGGCAATCCTTGGTGTGGTGGCCATCGGCGTCATCGCCGCGTGGTTCATGCAGGGCAAGACCAGCAAGCCGGAAACCGCGAGCAACACCGCCGCGCAGAGCTCCTCGCAGCTGCCGCTGGGCGGTGCCGCCCCGCAGCCCGGCGCACAGCCGCAACCGGACGCCCAGGGTAGTGGCCCGGCGGTACAGTTCGCCGGCTCCAACCAGCCGCTGCCGTTGCCGCTGGTGGGTGAAAGCCAGCCGGTGATCCGTGAGCCGATGGCCCAGGCCGGCGGCCAGGAAGATGCCGATGACGGCGGCATGCCGTCCGCGGCCATTCCGCCGACCGTGACCACCTCCGCTCCGCCGGTGACTCCGCTGGCCAACAACGGTCCCAAGCCGCTGAACCCGGTGCCTGCGGCTCCAGTCCAGCAGCAGGCCGCTGTTCAGCCGACTCCCGCTCCTCGTCCGGAGCCGGTCAAGCCGGCCGCCACCGCACCGGCCAAGCCTGTCCAGGCCGCCAAGCCGGCAGCGACCAAGCCTGCTACCACTGTTGCCAGCGCCAAGCCGGCAACCGCTGCCAGCAAGCCTGCGGCCGCGGCCGGTGGCAGTGCTGGCGGCAGCAGCTGGTACCAGTCCCAGGCTGGCTCGCGCTACTCGGTGCAGGTGCTGGGTACCGGCTCCGAAGCCAGCGCCAAGGCCTTCATCAGCCAGCAGGGCGGTGGCGACTACCGCTACTTCCGCAAGAACCTGCAGGGCAAGCCGTTCTACGTCGTGACCTACGGCAACTTCGCTGATCGCACTGCCGCACAGGCGGCGATCAAGAAGCTGCCGGCGAAGATCCAGGCTTCCAAGCCCTGGGCGCGTCCGTTCTCCAGCATCCAGCAGGACATCGCCGGAGCCCGCTGACAGCCCGTCATGTCGCAAAAATGAAAAAGCCGGAGCCCCGCAAGGAGCTCCGGCTTTTTTCTTTTGCACTGAACTTTCAAAAATGCGACATTCGGTGTCGGCAGTGCGTCAAAAAAAACAGTGACGGCGCAATCTGCGTGTGTACAATGACCTCCCTTTGCCTATCGGAAACTTGCCGCTTGAGCGAGTAGACAGGCGAAGTGCTTGAAGAGGGTCTGCTGACGTTTCGTCATGGCCAGTACCGGAACCGCCGCTGCGTTGGGTAAGACGCGGCACATCGGGCGCTCCGGTCATTCCAGGTGAACCAGGGGCAATAGCGGCGCTGCACGGTAGATGCGGCCCGAGCCTTTGGGTTGCGCGGGAATCGAGCCAGCAACGGCGAAACAGGGCGATGGCGAAACGTCAGCAGACCCTGGAATTTATAAAAGTTTTGCCGGTGAGAGTTCCCTATGAAAGCAGGTCTGTACCATCCTGAGACGTTCAAGGATAACTGCGGATTCGGTCTGATCGCCCATATGACGGGCGAGGCAAGCCACGAACTTCTGCAAACCGCCATCGAAGCACTGACCTGCATGACCCACCGAGGTGGGATCAACGCGGACGGGAAAACCGGGGACGGCTGTGGGCTGCTGATCCAGAAGCCCGACCAGTTCCTGCGCGCCGTGGCCAAGGAGTCCTTCAGCGCCGAGCTGCCCACCCAATATGCCGTGGGCATGGTCTTCTTCAACCAGGATCCGGTGAAAGCCGAAGCCGCCCGCGCGAACATGAATCGCGAGATCGAGCGTGCCGGCCTGAAGCTGGTCGGCTGGCGCAAGGTGCCGATCGACACCAGCGTCCTGGGTCGCCTGGCGCTGGAGCGCCTGCCGCAGATCGAGCAGGTGTTCATCGGCGGTGAAGGCCTGTCCGACCAGGAATTCGCGGTCAAGCTGTTCAGCTCCCGTCGCCGCTCCTCCGTGGCCAACGCCGAGGACGCCGACCACTACATCTGCAGCTTCTCGCACAAGACCATCATCTATAAGGGCCTGATGATGCCGGCGGACCTCGCCGCCTTCTATCCGGATCTCTCCGACGAGCGCCTGAAGACCGCCATCTGCGTCTTCCACCAGCGCTTCTCGACCAACACCCTGCCGAAATGGCCGCTGGCCCAGCCGTTCCGCCTGCTGGCGCACAACGGCGAGATCAACACCATCACCGGCAACCGCAACTGGGCCCAGGCCCGTCGCGCCAAGTTCGCCAACGAGTGGATGCCCGATCTCGACGAGCTCGGCCCACTGGTCAACCGCGTGGGTTCCGACTCCTCCAGCATGGACAACATGCTCGAGCTGATGGTCACCGGCGGCATGGACATGTTCCGTGGCCTGCGCATGATCATTCCGCCGGCCTGGCAGAACGTCGAGACCATGGACGCCGACCTGCGCGCGTTCTACGAATTCAACTCGCTGCACATGGAGCCGTGGGACGGCCCTGCCGGCGTCGTGCTGACCGACGGCCGTTACGCCGTCTGCCTGCTCGACCGCAACGGCCTGCGTCCATCGCGCTGGGTCACCACCAAGAACGGTTACATCACGCTCGCCTCGGAAATCGGCGTGTGGGACTACAAGCCCGAGGACGTCATCGCCAAGGGCCGCGTCGGCCCGGGCCAGATCCTCGCGGTGGACACCGAGACCGGCCAGCTGCTGCAGACCGAGGACATCGACAACCGCCTGAAGTCGCGCCACCCGTACAAGCAGTGGCTGCGCCAGAGCGCGCTGCGCATCCAGGCCACCCTGGACGATGACCAGGGCGTGGCCAGCTACGACGGCGACCAGCTCAAGCAATACATGAAGATGTTCCAGGTCACCTTCGAGGAGCGTGACCAGGTGCTGCGCCCGCTCGCCGAGCAGGGCCAGGAAGCGGTCGGCTCGATGGGCGACGACACCCCGATGGCGGTGCTGTCCAAGCGCATCCGCTCGCCGTACGACTACTTCCGCCAGGTCTTCGCGCAGGTCACCAACCCGCCGATCGACCCGCTGCGCGAAGCGATCGTGATGTCCCTGGAAACCTGTCTGGGCATCGAGCAGAACATCTTCGAAGAGTCCCCGCACCACGCCAACCAGGCGATCCTGACCTCTCCGGTGATCTCCCCGGCGAAGTGGCGGACCCTGATGAACCTGGAGCGTCCGGGCTTCGACCTGCACCACATCGACCTGAACTACGACGAGTCCGTCGGCCTCGAGACGGCCGTGCGCAACATCGCCGACCAGGCCGAGGAAGCCGTGCGCGCCGGCAAGGTGCTGCTGGTGCTGTCCGACCGTCACATCGCCCCCGGCAAGCTGCCGGTGCATGCGGCCCTGGCCGTCGGCGCCGTGCACCACCGCCTGGTGCAGACCGGCCTGCGCTGCGACTCCAACATCCTGGTGGAAACCGCCACTGCCCGTGACCCGCACCACTTCGCGGTGCTGGTGGGCTTCGGTGCGTCTGCGGTCTACCCGTTCCTCGCCTACGAGGTGCTGGCCGACCTGATCCGTACCGGCGAAGTGCTCGGCGACCTCTACGAGGTCTTCAAGTACTACCGCAAGGGCATCTCCAAGGGGATGCTGAAGATCCTCTCGAAGATGGGCATCTCCACCATCGCCTCCTACCGTGGCGCCCAGCTGTTCGAGGCCATCGGCCTGGCCGACGAAGTCACCGGCCTGTGCTTCCCGGGTACCCCGAGCCGCATCCAGGGCGCGCGCTTCCTCGACATCGAGAACGAGCAGAAGCTGCTGGCCAATGAAGCCTGGAACAACCGCAAGGCGATCCAGCAGGGCGGCCTGCTGAAGTTCGTCTACGGCGGCGAGTACCACGCCTACAACCCGGACGTGGTGAACACCCTGCAGGCCGCCGTGCAGCAGGGCGACTACGCCAAGTTCAAGGAATACACCGCGCTGGTCGACCAGCGTCCGGTGTCCATGCTGCGCGACCTGCTCAAGGTGAAAACTTCCGAGCAGCCGCTGAGCCTGGACGAGATCGAGCCCCTGGAGTCCATCTTCAAGCGCTTCGACGCCGCCGGCATCTCTCTCGGCGCACTGTCGCCGGAGGCCCACGAGGCCCTGGCCGAAGCCATGAACCGCCTGGGCGGCCGCTCCAACTCCGGTGAAGGTGGCGAAGACCCGGCGCGCTACGGCACGCTGCGCAGCTCCAAGATCAAGCAAGTAGCAACCGGCCGCTTCGGTGTGACCCCGGAATACCTGGTCAACGCCGAAGTCCTGCAGATCAAGGTGGCCCAGGGCGCCAAGCCCGGCGAAGGCGGCCAGCTGCCCGGTGGTAAGGTCAACGGCCTGATCGCCCGCCTGCGCTATGCAGTGCCCGGCGTGACCCTGATCTCGCCTCCGCCGCACCACGACATCTACTCCATCGAAGACCTCGCCCAGCTGATCTTCGACCTCAAGCAGGTCAACCCACAGGCGCTGGTCTCGGTGAAGCTGGTATCCGAGCCGGGCGTCGGCACCATCGCCGCCGGCGTGGCCAAGGCCTATGCCGACCTGATCACCATCTCCGGCTACGACGGCGGTACCGGCGCCTCGCCGATCACCTCCATCAAGTACGCCGGTTCGCCGTGGGAACTGGGCCTCGCCGAGGCGCACCAGACCCTGCGCGGCAACGACCTGCGCGGCAAGGTCCGGGTGCAGACCGACGGCGGCCTGAAGACCGGCCTGGACGTCATCAAGGCGGCCATCCTCGGCGCCGAGAGCTTCGGCTTCGGCACCGCGCCGATGATCGCCCTGGGCTGCAAATACCTGCGCATCTGCCACCTGAACAACTGCGCCACCGGCGTCGCCACCCAGAACGACAAGCTGCGCAAGGACCACTTCATCGGCACCGTGGACATGGTGGTGAACTTCTTCACCTTCATTGCCAGCGAAACCCGTGAGTGGCTGGCCAAGCTCGGCGTGCGCAGCCTGGAAGAACTGATCGGCCGTACCGACCTGCTGGAAATCCTGCCGGGCGAGACGCCCAAGCAGGGCAACCTCGACCTAACGCCGCTGCTGGGCAGCGACTTGATTCCGGCCGAGAAGCCGCAGTTCTGCGAAGTCGAGAAGAACCCGCCGTTCGACCAGGGCCTGCTGGCCGAGAAGATGGTTGAGCTGTCGCGTTCCGCCATTCAAGGCGCCAAGGGCGGCGAGTACGAACTGGACATCTGCAACTGCGACCGTTCCATCGGCGCGCGGATTTCCGGCGAGATCGCCAAGGTCCACGGCAACCAGGGCATGGCCAAGTCGCCGATCACTTTCCGCTTCAAGGGCACTGCGGGCCAGAGCTTCGGCGTGTGGAACGCCGGCGGCCTGCACCTGTATCTGGAAGGCGACGCCAACGACTACGTCGGCAAGGGCATGACCGGTGGCAAGCTGGTCGTTACCCCGCCCAAGGGCAGCCCGTTCAAGTCGCAGGAATCGGCCATCGTCGGCAACACCTGCCTGTACGGCGCCACTGGCGGCAAGCTGTTCGCCGCCGGCACCGCGGGCGAGCGTTTCGGCGTGCGCAACTCCGGCGCCCACGCCGTGGTTGAAGGCACCGGTGATCACTGCTGCGAGTACATGACCGGCGGCTTCATCTGCGTGCTGGGCAAGACTGGCTACAACTTCGGCTCCGGCATGACCGGGGGCTTCGCCTATGTCCTGGACATGGACAACACCTTCGTCGACCGCGTGAACCACGAGCTGGTGGAAATCCAGCGCATCAGTGGCGAAGCGATGGAAGCCCAGCGCAGTCACCTGCGCAAGGTACTGGTCGAGTACGTAGAAGAAACGGCGAGCGAGTGGGGCGCGAACGTCCTGGAAAACCTGGACGACTACCTGCGTCGGTTCTGGCTGGTGAAACCCAAGGCTGCAAGCCTGGGCTCGCTGCTGTCCAGCACCCGTGCCAACCCGCAATAAGCGCCTGAAGTTGTTGATGAGGTCACGAAATGTCTGAACGTATGAATTCTGATCGCCTGAACAATGACTTCCAGTTCATCGAAGTCGGGCGCAAGGATCCAAAGAAGAAACTGCTGCGCCAGCGCAAGCGCGAGTTCGTGGAAATCTACGACCTGTTCAAGCCGGCGCAGGCCGCTGACCAGGCGCACCGCTGCCTGGGCTGTGGCAACCCGTACTGCGAGTGGAAGTGCCCGGTGCACAACTTCATCCCCAACTGGTTGAAGCTGGTCTCCGAAGGCAACATCCTCGCTGCCGCCGAGCTGTCCCACCAGACCAACACCCTGCCGGAGGTCTGTGGCCGGGTGTGCCCGCAGGACCGCCTGTGCGAAGGCGCCTGCACCCTGAACGACGGCTTCGGCGCGGTCACCATCGGCTCGGTGGAGAAGTACATCACCGACACCGCCTTCGCCATGGGGTGGCGCCCGGACATGTCCAAGGTCAAGCCCACCGGCAAGCGCGTCGCCGTGATTGGCGCAGGCCCAGCCGGCCTGGGCTGCGCTGACGTGCTGGTGCGCAACGGCGTGACCCCGGTGGTGTTCGACAAGAACCCGGAAATCGGTGGCCTGCTGACCTTCGGCATCCCCGAGTTCAAGCTGGAGAAACAGGTGCTCTCGCGCCGTCGCGAAGTGTTCACCGGCATGGGCATCGAGTTCCGCCTGAACACCGAGATCGGCAAGGACATCACCATGGAGCAGCTGCTCGATGAGTACGATGCCGTGTTCATGGGCATGGGCACCTACACCTACATGAAAGGCGGCTTCCCCGGCGAAGACCTGCCCGGTGTGCACGACGCGCTGGACTTCCTCATCGCCAACGTGAACCGCAACCTGGGCTTCGAGAAGTCGCCGGAAGACTTCGTCGACATGAAGGGCAAGCGCGTCGTGGTACTGGGCGGTGGTGACACCGCGATGGACTGCAACCGCACCTCCATCCGTCAGGGTGCGAAGAGCGTGACCTGCGCCTACCGCCGTGACGAAGAGAACATGCCCGGCTCGCGCAAAGAGGTGAAGAACGCCAAGGAAGAAGGCGTGAAATTCCTCTTCAACCGCCAGCCCATCGCCATCGTCGGCGAGGACAAGGTGGAAGGTGTGAAGGTGGTCGAGACCCGTCTCGGCGAGCCGGACGCCCGCGGCCGTCGCAGTCCCGAGCCGATTCCGGGTTCCGAGGAAATCATCCCGGCCGAAGCCGTGCTGATCGCCTTCGGCTTCCGCCCGAGCCCGGCACCGTGGTTCGACCAGCACCAGGTGGAAATCGACAGCCAGGGCCGCGTCATCGCTCCGGCCGCTTCGCAGTTCAAGCACCAGACCAGCAACCCGAAGATCTTCGCCGGTGGCGACATGGTCCGCGGTTCTGATCTGGTGGTGACCGCGATCTTCGAAGGCCGCACCGCCGCCGAGGGAATCCTCGACTACCTCGGCGTCTAAGCCGGACCTGTAGGAGCGAGCTTGCTCGCGAATCTGGCCCCGCAGCGGGGTTTGTTCGCGAGCAAGCTCGCTCCTACGAAGAGCACAGCCAGTGCGGCAGAATGCCGCGATGGACGAAAGGCACGGCACCCGCCGTGCCTTTTCTTTTGGGCTTTGCGAAAATACCCGCACTTTTTTGCCGGATGCCGTTATGACTGCCTTGAAGAACGATCGCTTCCTCCGCGCCCTGCTCAAGCAGCCCGTCGATGTCACCCCTGTCTGGATGATGCGCCAGGCCGGCCGCTACCTGCCGGAGTATCGCGCCACCCGCGCCAAGGCCGGTGACTTCATGAGCCTGTGCATGAACCCGCAGATGGCCTGCGAAGTGACCCTGCAGCCGCTGGACCGCTACCCGCAACTGGACGCGGCGATCCTCTTCTCCGACATCCTCACCATCCCCGACGCCATGGGCCAGGGCCTGTACTTCGAGACCGGCGAAGGCCCGCGTTTCAAGAAGGTCGTCAGCAGCCTGGCCGACATTGAAGCCCTGCCGGTCCCTGATCCGGAGAAGGACCTGGGCTACGTGATGGACGCCGTGCGCACCATCCGCCGCGAGCTGAACGGCCGCGTGCCGCTGATTGGCTTCTCCGGCAGCCCCTGGACCCTGGCCACCTACATGGTTGAAGGCGGCTCCAGCCGCGACTTCCGCAAGTCCAAGGCGATGCTCTACGAGAACCCGCAGGCCATGCACGCGCTGCTGGACAAGCTGGCGCAGTCGGTCACCAGCTACCTCAACGGGCAGATTCTGGCGGGCGCGCAAGCGGTGCAGATCTTCGATTCCTGGGGCGGCAGCCTGTCGGCGGCGGCGTACCAGGAGTTCTCGCTGGCCTATATGCAGAAGATCGTCGATGGGCTGATCCGCGAACACGAAGGGCGCCGCGTGCCGGTGATCCTCTTCACCAAGGGTGGCGGCCTCTGGCTGGAATCCATGGCCAACACTGGCGCCGAAGCCCTGGGCCTGGACTGGACCTGCGACATCGGCAGCGCCCGTGCCCGCGTCGGTGACAAGGTGGCCCTGCAGGGCAACATGGACCCGGCGGTGCTCTATGCCAAGCCGGAAGCCATCCGCGCCGAAGTGGCGCGCATTCTCGGCGCCTTCGGCAACGGCAATGGCCACGTGTTCAACCTCGGCCACGGCGTTACTCCGGAAGTCGATCCGGCTCATGCTGGAGCGTTCTTCGAGGCGGTGCACGAGTTGTCGGCGCAGTATCACTGAGTCTGATGCTGGATTGAAAAAGCCCCGCAGATGCGGGGCTTTTTTGTGTCTCGTGCAGGCCTGCGAAGTGGGCTATCTGTAGGAGCGGAGCTTCTCCGCGATGCTTTTTGCGTTGGGTTCGGAGTTTCAGCGCCGCTTCGGCGTGCGCGCGGATTCCCTGTTTCGCCCCCTCGGGCGAGTCCCTTTTGGCAAACGCCCCAAAAGGAACCAAAAGGTCTTGCCCCGGACATCCGGTTTTTCGCTTAGGCGAAAAATACCCTCGTTGAAACGAAGTTTCAGGGGCACGCTGCGAAGGGCCGTCCCTGGCCCATCGCAGCTCTCGCGACATCCATGTCGCTCAACCCCTGAAACTCCGCTTCAACGAGGCCTCCTGAACGGGGCGTTCGGAGTGCGCTGAGGTTTATCTGGAAGTCTTCAAGAGCCAGAGCCCGGGCATTGGCTCTTCGTAGGATCGAGGGGGACACCTAGTTCTTGCTCGCGAACCGCTCGGCGCCGACCGTCTTCTGCAGAAGCAGGTCATGCCCCGTATGAATGCCGATATGGGCGTAGGAGCGGACTTTGTCCGCGATCGGCCAGAACGGCACGACGCTCCACGACGCAATAAAAAAGCCCCGCTCTGCAGCGGGGCTTCTTCATTCCCTCAAGGAGCCTCAGGCTCCCTCAGAGCGGATCACGCAGCATCGCCCACCAGGCCGGCGGCGCGCTGGGATTTGCGGAGGTTGGACACCAGCAGGCCGGAGCAGACCACCACGACGGTCAGCAGGGTGGTGGCAACCACTTCCATGCGGTGATCCGGGCGGATCAGCATGGTCACCAGGGCGCCGACGATGAAGATGATCACCGCCCAGGTCAGCCAGGGGAACAGCCACATCTTCAGCTTCAGCTCATGGCCCTGGGCGAGCAGTTTCTTGCGCATGCGCAGCTGCGACATGGCGATCACCAGGTACACCAGCAGGGCGATGGCGCCAGAGCTGGCCAGCAGGAAGTTGAACACTTCGGCCGGGGCCAGGTAGTTGGCGAAGGTGCACAGGAAGGCCATGGCGGTGGACAGCAGCACGGCGTAGACCGGGGTGCGGCTGGCGCTGGTCACCTGGGCGATCTTCGGCGCGTCGCCGCGCTTGCTCAGCGAGTACATCATGCGCGAGGCGGTGTAGAGCGCCGAGTTCAGGCAGCTGGTCACTGAGACCAGCACGATGATGTCGACGATCAGCTTGGCGTACGGGATGTGCAGGTGTTCCAGCACGGTCTGGTAGGAGCCCATGCTCACCAGGCGCGGGTCGTTCCACGGCACCAGGCAGACCACGATCAGGATCGACAGCAGGTAGAACAGTGCGATACGCCAGATCACCGAGTTGGTAGCACGGGTGATCTGCTGCTCCGGGTCCTTGGACTCGGTGGCGGCGATGGTGACGATTTCCGAGCCCATGAAGGAGAACATGGTGGTCAGCAGCGCGGCCAGCACGGCGCCCCAGCCCTTGGGCAGGAAGCCTTCGCTGGTCAGGTGGCCGATGCCGGAGACTTCGCTGTTGGGCGAGAAGCCGAAGATGGCCGCGCAACCCAGCACCAGGAAGGCGATGATCGAGACGACCTTGATCAGCGCCAGCCAGAACTCGAACTCACCGTAGTTCTTCACGCTGAACAGGTTGGTCACGGTCAGCGCGGAGGTGATCAGGAAGGCCAGGACCCAGATCGGCGCGCCGGGGAACCAGGCGTGGATGATGGCTGCGGCGGCGTTGGCTTCCAGCGGGATTACCAGGACCCAGAACCACCAGTACAGCCAGCCGATGGTGAAACCGGCCCAGTGGCCGATGGAGCGGTCGGCGTAGGTGGAGAAGGAGCCGCTGTCCGGCTGCGCGACGGCCATTTCGGCCAGCATGCGCATCACCAGGACCACCAGCAGGCCGGCGATCAGATAGGAAACCATGACGGCAGGGCCGGCTTCGGCGATGGCGTGGCCGGAGCCCACGAACAGGCCCGCGCCAATGGCACCGGCAATCGAAAGCATCGTGACGTGACGATTTTGCAGGCCCTGGGACAGGCCGGAGGTTGGGGTGCTGCTCATGCTTTACCTACAACTACGGAGGGAATTGCGTACTGCGGGAGTCGAGGTCCGTTTCAGGATTCCAACAAGTCGTTCGAGATCATGAACGCAAGGATCGCGCCACATTCTGTTACGACTTAAGTCGTAGGTTGGGAATTTCACCCACAACGCCCCCGCAGGGGGGCGTTGTCGGATCTGAGATAAATGTCTTTGTACGACTGTTCCATGTCGTTTTTAGATATGCATATCTCTTTGTGTGTAGAAACTACCCATTCTTGCGAGTGGCGGGAAGGTCGCGCGGTAACACTGCCAGGCGCGCCAGGTGCAGCGCCACCAGCAGGCCGATGCCCAGCAGGCCGGCGATGAACAGGCCGACGCCGTTCCAGCCGTACTGGTGCCAGAACAGGCCACCAGCAGTACCGGCGACGCTGGAGCCGGTGTAGTAGCAGAACAGGTACAGCGACGACGCCTGGCCCTTGGCCTTGAGGGCGCGGCGGCCGATCCAGCTGCTGGCAACCGAATGCGCGCCGAAGAAGCCGAAGGTGAACACCAGCAGGCCGACCAGCACCAGGGCCAGCGGCTGCAGCAGGGTGATCAGCACGCCGCCGAGCATCAGCGCGATCATCGCCCAGAGCACCTTGCGCCGGCCCAGCTTGTCCGCCAGCGAACCGACCCAGGCCGAGCTGTAGATACCTGACAGGTAGACCAGCGAGAGCACACCGACGATGGCCTGGCTCAGGTGGTAGGGCTCGGCCAGCAGGCGGTAGCCGATGTAGTTGAACAGGGTGACGAAGGCGCCCATCAGCAGGAAGGCTTCGAGGAACAGCCAGGGCAGGCCGGCGTCGCGGAAGTGCCCGGTGAAGCCCTCGATGAGCCGGCGCGGCTGCAGCGGCGCGGGGCGGAAGTTCTTCGATTCGGGCAGGATGCGCCAGAACAGCAGCGCCGCCGCCAGGGCGAGCACGCCCAGGGTGGCCAGCGCGACGTGCCAGTTCACGTAATCCACCAGCACGCCGCTGATCAGCCGCCCGCTCATGCCGCCGATGGCGTTGCCGCCGATGTACAGCCCCATGGACAGCCCGATGTGCTGCGGGTGGATTTCCTCGGAGAGGTAGGTCATGCCCACCGCCGCCAGGCCGCTGAGGGCCAGGCCGAGCAGCGCGCGCATGGCCAGCACGCCGTGCCAGGTCGGCATCAGCGAGCTGCCAATGGTGAACAGGGCGGCGAGCACCAGCGAGGCGACCATGATCGACTTGCGCCCGATGGCGTCGGAGATCGGCCCGGTGACCAGCAGGCCGAAGGCCATGGTGATGGTGGAGATCGACAGCACCAGGCTGCTCTGCGCGGCGGTCAGCTCGAAGGCCTTCGACAGCACCGGCATCATCGGCTGCACGCAGTAGAGCAGGGCGAAGGTGGCAAAGCCGCCGGAGAACAGCGCCAGCGATGTGCGCATGAATTCCGGGGTGCCTTTCTCGATGTAGGTTTCGATTTCTTCGACGGCGCGCACCACGTCGCCGTTGGCTTCGCGTGCGCTCTCCAGCAGATCGGCCGGCTCGTTGGCGGCGACTGGTTCACTAACGGCAGCCGGATCGGCCGCCATGGAATGTTCTTCCCGCAAAGCCCGCAGGGCAGGTTGACTCACGACACACCTCTGGATGGTAAAGCTGGGGGTTGGTGACAGCAGAGGACCTGGAATGGCGGCAAAGGCCCGCGCGGCCAGGCAAGGAGCAGGTTGGTAGTCGTTATTGGGCTTGTGTGGAAAGGATAAGGAGCGGGCTTTATTATTTCCAATATATTAATCGACACGTTTGATTCGTTTTGCGAATCGTAGATTTTGGACGCGATACATAGTGGGTTCGCGAGCAAGCTCGCTCCTACAAGTTGATGCCAGCGCGCTCTTCGTAGGAGCGAGCTTGCTCGCGAACCGCACGGCACGATTCCCTGCGAGGGCACCATGGAACTGCGACACCTGCGCTACTTCATTGCGGTCGCCGAGGAACTGCACTTCGGCCGCGCCGCCGAGCAGCTGGGGATTTCCCAGCCACCGCTGAGCCAGCAGATCCAGGCGCTGGAGGAAGAGATCGGCGCGCGCCTGCTGGAGCGCACCAACCGCCGGGTGGAGCTGACCGAGGCGGGGCGGCTGTTTCTCGACGAGGCGCGGCAGATTCTCCAGCGCGTGGATCGCGCCGTGCTGCTGGCACGCCGCGCGCACCAGGGCGAGATCGGCGAGCTGCGGGTCGGCTTCACCGCCTCGGCGCCGTTCACCTCCAGCATTCCGCGCGCGATCCTGGCGTTCCGTCAGGCCTACCCGGATGTTCATCTGGACCTGCAGGAACTGAGCAGCGGGCAGGCCGTACAAGCCTTGCTGGAAGAGCGCGTGCAGGTCGGTCTGATTCGGCCGATCCCGCTGCCGGAAACCCTGGAAGCGGTGGAGTTGTTCAGCGAGCCCCTGGTAGCAGTGCTGCGCGCCGATCACCCGCTGGCCCAGGACAGCCAGGCTGGCATCGAGCTGGCCGAACTGGCCGAGGAGCCTTTCGTGTTCTTCCCGCGCAGCTACGGCACCGGCCTCTACAGCCAGCTGATGACGCTGTCGCGCCAGGCCGGATTCAGCCCGCGCATTGCCCAGGAGGCGGGCGAGGCCATGACCATCATCGGCCTGGTGGCAGCGGGGCTGGGGGTGTCGATGCTGCCGGCGTCGTTCCGTCGGACGCGGGTGGATGGCGTGGTCTACCGCACCTTGAGCGATCCGGGCGCGACCAGCTCGGTGTGGCTGGTGCGGCGGCGCAACGAGACCTCGCGCCTGGCGCAGTCGTTCGTCGACCTGGTGACCCAGCAAATCCAGGCCTGACCCAGGCACATCAGCGGATAACGCCGGAGGCGTTATGCGCCCTACGGGTGGACCGGATTACGTAGGGCGCATAAAGCGGAACGCTTTATCCGCCGATGCCCAAAGCCGGGCACGGCGGACAGCGCTGCGGGAGACAGCGGTTTACTTGGCGTAGTCGCCCTTCAGCGCGACCCCGGCGATGACCGCACCGGCGTGGCACTCGAACTGCTGGGCGTCCTTGTACTCGTTGCGCTTGTAGTAGCTGACGATGTTGGTCACGGCGCTGGCGCCGGCCTTCTTCGCCGAATCCTGCAGGGTGATCAGCGCCGATTGCAGCGCCCAGCGGCAGGCTTCCTCGTCGCTCTTGTTGAAGGCATTGGTCTTCTTGTTGGTGATGGCGCCGGACTGCACCACCTTGAGCTTGTCGCCCGCGGGGTTGCCCGCCAGGTAGAACTTCACGCTGCCATCGAGCTTGCCGCTCTTCACCGCCTCGGCGACGACGGCGTCAAACGGCAGGTGCAGGGTGGTGTCGCGGGCCTGGCTGATGCCGGGGATGGAAGCGCAGAGCGCGAGGGCGAGCGCCCCGAGGGTCTTGCGTTGCATGGATCGACTCCTTGTCGATGAGTGGGATCAGTTGCTCGGCGGGGCGAGGTGCAGGTTCTGCAGGATCTTGTTGTTGAGGATGGTGACCCACTTGTTGTAGTTGCGGTGGATCTGCCCGTCCTTCTCGTCCAGGCCGCTGCTGCTGCGCAGCTTGATGGAGTACTGCTGGCTGCTGTAGGGGATGCTGATCTCGGCGTGGTGGCGCTCACGCACGGTGATCTGGGCATAGATGACGCTGCCGGAGTCCTGTTGCACGGTCCATTTCTGTTCTTCCAGCGCATCGTGGATCGCCGCCTGCACCTGCACCGAGGTGCGGTTGCTGTCCGCCGGCAGGTTCTGGTCGATGCTTTCTACAGATTGGGTGGTACAGCCGACGGCCATCGCGGTGGCCACGCACAGCAGTAGGCTGCGGATCAGTCGGGACATGGCTTGCTCTCCTTGCAGGGTCGTTGCTCGTAACGTCGAGGTACGCCTCAGCGCCAGCGCTTGAAGATCAGCGAGGTGTTGATGCCGCCGAAGGCGAAGTTGTTGTTCATCACGTACTCGTTGTTCATCGCGCGCGGCTCGCCCCGCAGGTAGTCGAGGTCGCCGCAGCGCGGGTCGATCTCGTCCAGGTTGAGGGTGTGCACATAGCGATCGCTGTTCATCATCTCGATGCTGAACCACGACTCCAGCGCGCCGCACGCTCCCAGAGTGTGGCCCAGGAAACTCTTCTGCGAGCTGATCGGCATGCGATTTCCGAACAGTTCGCTGGTGGCCAGGGTCTCGGCGATGTCGCCCTGCTCGGTGGCGGTGCCGTGGCCGTTCACATAGCCGATGGCGTCGGGCGCGAGGCCGGCGTCTTCCAGCGCTAGCTCCATCGCGCGGCGCATGGTCGATTGCTCCGGGCGGGTGGTGTGCTGGCCGTCGGCGTTGCTGCCGAAGCCGACGATCTCGGCGTGGATATGGGCGCCACGTGCCAGGGCGTGTTCCAGTTCCTCCAGCACCAGCATGCCGGCGCCTTCGCCGATCACCAGGCCGTCGCGACCGCTGTCGTAGGGGCGCGGTGTGGTGTGCGGGGCGTCGTTCTTCAGGCTGGTGGCGTAGAGTGCGTCGAACACCATGGCCTCGGTCGGGCACAGCTCCTCGGCGCCGCCCGCGAGCATCAGCGGCAGGCGGCCGAAGCGGATGGCCTCGTAGGCGTAGCCGATGCCCTGGCTGCCGCTGGTGCAGGCGCTGGAGGTGGGGATCACCCGGCCGGTGAGGCCGAAGAAGATGCTGATATTCGCCGCCGTGGTGTGCGGCATCATGCGCACGTAGGAGTTGGCGTTGAGGCCGTCGGCCACCGAGTTCAGCAGCATGTTGCCGAATGCCTTGATCTCGTCGGTGCTGCCGGTGGACGAGCCGCAGGCCACGCCCATGCGGCCGTCGCGGATGGACTCGTCGCCCAGCAGCCCGGCATCGGCCAGCGCGCGTTCGGCGGCGCCCACCGACAGGCGCGAGACGCGGCCCATGCTGCGCAGCTGCTTGCGGGTCCAGTGCTTGGGCACCACGAAGTCCAGCACCGGGCCGGCCAGGCGGGTGTTCAGTTCGGTGAAGCGGTCCCAGTCGTCCATGCGGCGGATGCCGCTCTGGCTGGCGCTGAAGTTCGCCTCGATGCTCGCCCAGTCCGAACCCAGGGAGGTGATGCCGGACATGCCGGTGATGACCACGCGCTTCATCAGCACAGCCCTCCGTTGACCGCCAGCACCTGGCGGGTGATGTAGCCGGCCTCGGCCGACATCAGGAAGTTCACCGCGCCGGCGACTTCCTCCGGGGTGCCCATGCGCTGGGCGGGGATCATCTTGAGGATTTCCTCCACCGGCACCTGCTCATCGAGCATGGCGGTGTCGATCAGCCCCGGCGCCACGCAGTTCACGGTTATTTTCCGCTTGCCCAGCTCGATGGCCAGCGCCTTGGCGGCGCCGATCACGCCGGCCTTCGAGGCGCTGTAGTTGACCTGTCCGCGGTTGCCGATCAGTCCGGAAACCGAGGTGATGCAGACGATGCGTCCCGGCTGGCGGCGGCGGATCATTGGCATCATCACCGGGTGCAGGACGTTGTAGAAGCCGTCGAGGTTGGTGCGCAGCACCTGGTCCCAGTCTTCCTCGGTGAGTGCGGGGAAGGCGCCGTCGCGGGTCAGGCCGGCGTTGCAGACCACGCCGTAATAGGCGCCGTGGGCTTCCACGTCGGCTTCGAGGATGTTGCGCGCGGCTTCGCGGTCGGCCACGTCGAACTGCAGCACGCGGGCGCTGCGGCCGAGGGCCTGGATTTCGGCCTGCACGGCGTCGGCTTCGGCGCGGCCGCTGCGGCAGTGCAGCACCAGGTCGAAGCCGGCCCGGGCCAGGCGCAGGGCGATAGCGCGGCCGATGCCACGGCTGGAGCCGGTTACGAGGATGGAGTCAGTCATACGCTTGGCTCTTTCGGCTCTCGGTTCTCGGTTTTCTGATCAGCGAGAGAAGGTTCTTGTAGGTAGCTGGCAACCTCTGGCGGGCGGAACACGGTCAGGCGCGCCAGCGCCTTGATGTCCGGCCCTTCCAGATGGCATTCGAAGACGCCCATGCCGTTGTCGTCCTGCAGGGTGCGGATGGCATGGATAGTAATTTGCGCGCCGGCCGGGAAACTCGCCACGTCGCACTGGTACTGGCGGGTGCCGAGCAGGAAACCCAGCTCCACCGGCTCGCCGCGCGAGCGCGCCTGGCAGCCGGCGTAGGCGGCGACGCTCTGTGCCATCAGCTCCACGCCGACCCAGGCCGGCAGGCTGCCGTCGGCTTCGTTGAACAGACCGCCGGGGCGCACCGTCAGGCGGGTGCGGATGTCCTCGTCGCCGAAGTCGAGGACTTCGTCGATGAGGATCATGTCGCCCGCGTGGGGCAGCAGCGAGGCGATCGGCCAGTCGATCATCGGGTCACTCCAGAATCCTTGCTCATCTCGCCCAGGATCAGGCTGATGTTGTTGCCGCCGAAGGCGAACGAGTTGCTCATCAGGTAGCGCGGGCCGGCGTCCGGCAGACGCGGCGCGTCATCGCTCACCAGGTTCAGCTTCGGCAATTGTGCATCGGCGACGCCATCCCAGCGCTGCGGCGGCAGGCGCCGCTCGGGGTTGTGTTCGCCCAGCAGCAGCCAGCAGAACGCCGCTTCAAGCGCGCCGGCGGCGCCGAGGGTATGCCCGGACAGCGGTTTGGTCGAGGAGCAGGGCACGCCGGCGGGAAACTCGGCGCTGACGGCGAGGCTCTCCATGGCGTCGTTGTGCACTGTCGCGGTGCCGTGCAGGTTGAGGTAGGCGATCTGCTCGGGCTGCAGGCCGGCTTCGGCCAGCGCCTTGCGCATCGCCTCGCGGGCGCCGCGGCCCTGCGGTTCGGGGGCGGAAATATGGTGCGCGTCGGAACTGGCGCCGCAGCCAAGCAGCGCCACTGCGCCGGGCTCGCGGGTCATCAGGAACAAGGCGGCGCCTTCGCCGATGTTGATGCCCTGGCGATTGGCGGAGAACGGGTTGCACGGTTGATCCGACACCGCCTCCAGCGCGCCGAAGCCGTTCAGCGTCAGCTCGCACAGGCTGTCCACGCCGCCGCACAGCACCGCGTCGCACAGCCCCAGGTCCAGCAGCCGCCGGGCGCTCTGCAGGGCGCGCCCGCTGGAGGTGCAGGCAGTGGAAATCACGTAGGTCGGGCCGGCCAGTTCGTAGTGGTCGGCGAGGTACACGGCCGGGTCCGACAGCTCCTGGTGCGAGTAGTGGAAGCCTTCGGGCAACCGCCCGTGCAGGCTGTGGTGGCGTACGCCCTGGGTGGTTTCCTGGATGCCCGAGGTGCTGGTGCCAAGCACCACCGCCACACGCGCCGCACCGTAGCGCTGGATGGCTGCGCGGATGGCCGGGTCGATCTGCGTGGCGGCGGCCAGCAGCAGGCGGTTGTTGCGGGTGTCGTGGCGCTTGTCGGGGATCGCCGCCAGGCGCGCCTTCACCGTGCCCACCGGCAGGCTGCGGCCCGGCACCCAACCGGCCTGCACCTGCATGCCGGCGGATTCGCCTGCCAGCAGCGCGGCGGCCACTTCGCGGCGGTCGTTGCCCAGCGCGCAAATCAGGCCCAGCTCGTTCAGATAGCTCACGTTGCGGTGCGTGGCGGTCATGGTGCGGCGCTCTCGCTGTTCAGGGGCGTCACCTGGTATCGGATGTCGGCGGATTCCAGGGTGAAATCCTGCGCCGAACGGTAAGTGATCTTCCAGCCCTGTTGCAGTTGGCGGGTGGCGCCATCCGTCCGGTAGTCCGCCGGCTGGTAGTGCGCGGCGAGCTGGTCCGGCGGGGTGAGGGCGAACAGCAGCACGGCGAACAGCTCGCGTGCTTCCGGGTTGGGCGGCAGCAGGCCGTCGTTGCTCCATTCGCCGTCGCGCAGCAGCTGGCGCGACAACGGGATGCCCAGCGGATCGATCAGCGACCAGCGCAACGTGGCGCCTTCCTGTTGAATGACCAGCAACCAGTCCTGGCTGGCGCCCGCCTGTTCGCGCTGGATATGCAGCTGCAGCGGCGTCGCCAGCGGCGGCAATGCCGACGGTAGCGGCGCATGCTGGGCGCAACCTGCCAGCAGCAGGACCAAGGCGAGACTCAGCCAGCGGATCATGCTCAGCGGCTCTCCAGGGGCTTGCGCACCACGGCGTTGACCAGGGTTTCCTCGCGCTGACCGAACGGCTTCGGCTTGCGCAGGCCCCAGCGTTCCAGCAGGCCGAAGTCCCTGGCGCGGCTCCACCACAGGTAGGGGTAGGAGACGTTCTTCTCGCTGAACTCGAAGCCCTGTTCGCGGAGCATCTGCAGGTACTGCGCGGCGCTCTTCTGCACGTGCATCGGGTGGCGGAAGAACCAGCGGATCACCCAGGTATCGATGTACGCCTCGGTGGACTCGGCGAACAGCAGCAGGCCGCCCGGCTTGAGCACGCGCCAGAATTCCTGCAGCGCGCGCTCCTGCTCCACCAGGTGGTGGAAGGTCTGGTGGCAGAACAGGATGTCGACGCTGGCCGAGGGCAGCATCAGGTCCGCGCAGTCGGCGCAGTTGAGTTCCACCTCGACGTTCTCCCGCGCCGCTTCCACGGCCGAGCAATCGAGGCTGTGCGGGTCGGCGTCGAGGCCGATCAGGCGGCCGGGCTTGAAAGCCTCGCGCAGCAGGCGAAACGAGCGGCCCTGGCCACAGCCGGCGTCGAGCAGCACCGGGTTGGCCGGGATGTCCCAGCTGACCAGGCGCTTCAGATCGTTGATCGCCACGCGCAGCACGTGGTGCTGCCAGGTGTGGCTTTGCAGGAACCAGAAACCGAAGCGGGTTTCCTCGACATAGGTGTTGGCGGGGCGAGTCATGACAGTCCTTGTCCTTTCAGCTGGCACAGATTTCGGAGAGCACCCGCAGGCGACGCTGCGGTTCGGCGACGAAGGGATTGCGCGTGTCCCAGGCGTAGCCGGCGAGGATCGAGCTGATCATCCGGCGGATTTCCGGAGTGGCCTTCTCGTAGAAGATCACGTCCTGGAAGCTGCCGTCGTACCAGCCCTCGACGTAGGCGCGGAAGGTATCCACGCCGCGCTTGAGCGGTTTGGCGAAGTCGTTCTCCCAGTCCACCGTCTCGCCCTTGAGCTGACGGTCGAGCAGGTTGGCCGCCATGCTGGAGGAGCGCATGGCGATGGTGACGCCGGAGGAGAACACCGGGTCGAGGAATTCCGCGGCGTTGCCCAGCAGGGCGAAGCCCGGCCCGGCGAGGCGCTTCACGTTCGCCGAGTAGCCGCCGAGGGTGCGCGCCGGGGTGTCCCACACGGCGTTCTGCAGCAGCGGGCGCAGGTTCGGCGCGGCGTCGTAGAAGCCCTTCAGGCAGGCGTCCAGGTCATCCAGCTTGCCTTCGAAGTGGCGGTCCTCGGCGACCACGCCGACCGAGGTGCGGCCATCGCTGAAGGGGATGGTCCAGTACCAGATGCCGCGTTCCTCGGGGTGGATGCTGATGAGGATCTTCTCGCGGTCGAAGTGTGGCGCGTCGATGCGGTCTTCAACATGGGTGAAGACTGCGCGGCGCACCGGGAAGCCCGACGGCGCTTCGAGGTCGAGCAGCCGCGGCAACACGCGGCCGTAGCCGCTGGCGTCGAGGACGAAGGCGCACTCCACCTCGTACTCGCTGCCGTCCAGGCGGCGCACCCGCAGGCGCGGGCAGGCGCCGGCGAAGTCGGCGGCAACGATCTCTTCCTCGTAGCGGATTTCCGCGCCCTGCAGCTCGGCCTGGTCGGCCAGCAACTGGTCGAAGCGTGCGCGCTGGACCTGGAAGGTGGTGCCCTTGCCTTCGGTGAACTTGTCGCGGAAGTCGAATGCGGTGTAACGCTCGCCCCAGCCGAAGGCCGCGCCGTGCTTGATCTGGAAGCCGGCGGCGAGCACCGCGTCGAGCATCCCGGCTTCCTCGACGAAGTCCAGGCAGTGCGACAGCAGGCTCTCGCCGATGGAGAAGCGCGGGAAGCGCTGGCGCTCCAGCACCAGCACGTCGTGGCCCTTGCGCTTGAGCAGGGCGGCAGCGATGGCGCCGGACGGGCCGGCGCCGATCACGACGACGGTGCGTTGTTCGAGTGCTGCGCCGGTAGAGGATTCAGCGAGTGACATCGGAGGGGCTCCTTGCCGGGTGGGCATCCTGGGAATCTGGCTGGGAAGTGCTGGCGGCGCGTGGACGACGCACGCCGCAAAGGGCGGGCAGCAGGGTGGCGAACAGGCTCATCAGCAGCAGGCTGAAATACAGCAGCGAGTCGATGTGGCCCTGCTGGAACAACAGGTTGAGGAAGACGATCTCGGTCAGCCCGCGAATGTTCAGCAGCAGGCTTTCCTTCCACAGTTCACCCAGGCTTGCGCCTGGCAGCGCCCAGCGCAGGCCGAGCCAGCTGCCAGCCAGCTTGCTGATTACCGGCAGCGCCAGCAGCGCCCCGAGGTACAGCCAGGAGTAGTTGGCGAGGGCATTGTGGAAGTCGATCTGCAGGATGCCGAAGGCCAGCACCAGCGGCACCAGCAGGTAGTTCTGCAGGGCCAGCGCCGCGCGGGGCGAGATCGGCAGGCGGAACGGCTGGCGCACCGCGGCCTGGGCCATCAGCCAGGTGATGGCGAACACCAGGGTGTTCAGGTGCCAGTGCTGGAAGGCGATCATCAGGCCGAAGAACGGCAGGCTGTAGGCCAGGTGCTGGCGCACGCCGAGCAGGCGCAGCAACAGCGGCAC
This sequence comes from Pseudomonas sp. CAN1, assembly GCF_030462585.1. GTDB lineage: Bacteria > Pseudomonadota > Gammaproteobacteria > Pseudomonadales > Pseudomonadaceae > Pseudomonas. Next base: position 87,962 of record NZ_JASMRU010000002.1, read on the forward strand.
CACACCGGCCAGCAGTGGCCAGACCAGCTTGGACGGATCGCTGCTGCCCTGGGCCAGGCCGAACAGGCTCCAGCACCACAGGTCCATCAGCACCGCCGCGTGCATCAGGCGGCGGGTGGCGTCCTCGGGGTAGTCGATGTTGCGCAGGAACAGGTAGAGCACCGGGATCGCGGTGATCGAGAACAGCAGGCCGATGCCCAGCACGCTCATGCCCTCGCGCACGCCCAGAAGCCACCAGGCGCTGGCCATGCCGCAGGCCAGCGGTACGGCGAAGCTGGGCAGGGCGATCTTCAGGCTCTGGCGGCTGACGTCGAGGTCGATCACGTCGCTGAGGATGTGCCCCAGCAGCAGCGCGAAACCGATGTCGTAAAGCGGCTTGAGCCAGGGCGCGGTAACCAGCGTGCGCACCTCGAAACCCTGTCTCTGCAGCACGACGAACAGCAGCGGCAGCAGCAGGCCGGCCACCAGCAGCTGGCTGACGATGGGCAGCAGACGCAGGCGCCTCCCGCCGATCACCGCCACGGCGAACAGCGGCGGCATGGCCAGCCAGAAGAGGATCGTCAGCATGCCGGAGCTCCTTCTCGGTCGCTTTCACCTGCCCAGGGGCAGAACAGGAAACAGAACCCCAGGCCCAGGCCCACGGCCAGGCCGAAGTTGCTGATCACCGGTGTGGCCGACAGCGCCAGCAGGCCGAACGACAGCCAGGTGGTGATGGCCGCCAGCAGCACGCCGACCAGGCTCACTGCCGCACCGCCGACGCGTTCGCGCATGAGGATTGTGTAATCCACGCCGATGGCGGTCACCAGCAGCAGGCCGAACAGGCTGAACAGCGTCAGCGGCTGGCCCAGCCAGCCCAGGCTGGAAAGGCTGCACAGCGCCGCCAGCAGCGGCAGCAGGACGATGCGCAACGCGCCGCGCGGGCCGAAGGGCTTGAGCAGCAGGGCGAAGATCAGCACGCAGGAGAGCAACTTGAGTTCGGTGGCGCTGACCTGGGTGGCGGCGAACAGGCGGTTCAGCTCACCGAGGCGATCTACCAGCTGCACGCCCTCCAGCCCCTTGGCCTGCTCGGCGAGCACGCCGGCATCGGACAGGCCCTGCAGGCTCACCAGCCCGGCCACGCCGCCGTCTACCGTGCCCAGCCACAGTGGTCGCCAGGGTTCGCCCAGAGGGCCTTGCAGAGCCTGATCGAGGGACTGCGGCGGGAGTTTTTCCAGCTGCTCCAGTTCGGCTTGCAGTGCGGCCTGGGGAATGCCGAGGTCGATCAGCGCCTGCCAGTGTTGCGGCAACTGGCGCAGGGCTTCGCGGGCCTGCTGTTGCTGCTGTGCGGTGGCGAGCAGCTGGTTGAGTGCGAGGTAGCCCTTGAGCTGGCCGGAGGTGACCAGCTTGTCCAGCCGCGCCGCCAGTTCGGCCTGGCGTTGCAGCAGCTGGGTTTCATCGGCGGCGCGGACCAGGAAGAACTGGCTGGTGGGCTGGTAGCCGGTGATGCGCGCTGCGGCCTGCGCTTCGCTGAGCAGTTGCGGCTTGGCGCCCAGCCACTGGCGCAGGTCGTTCTTCACCTGCAGTTGCCACAGCCCGCCGGCGCAGAACAGCGCGACCACTGCGAGCAGCGGCCAACTGCCGGTGCGCCGGAGCAAGGACTGGCGCAGGCCGATCAGGCGTTCACCCAGCGAGAGCAGCAGCGGTTGCGGAGCGATGGCATTACCGCGCAGCAGCAGAGGCAGCAGGCCGATCACGCACAGGTAGGCGGCGAGCAGGCCGGCCACCGAGAAGGTCGCCACCTGGGTCAGCGCCGGGAAGGGCGTGCAGGCCAGCGCGAGGTAGCCGATCAGGTTGGTGGCAAGGCTGAGGAACAGCCCGCGCTGACTGAGCTTCAGCGCGCGCCACGGCTGCCAATGAGTGGCAGTCCAGGCTTTGGATAGATAGTGCAGCGGGTAGTCCGAGGCCACGCCGATCAAGCTGGCGCCGAGTACCAGGGTGAGCAGGTTGATCTTGCCGAACAGCGCGATGCACGCAGTGGCGCCGGCCAGCACGCCGACCAGCACTGGGAGGAAGGCCAGCAGTGCTCGCACGCGGCGGAACGCGAGCAGCAGCAGGAGCAGGGTGCCCAGTGCGGCGCCGCCGCCAACCCAGGTCATCTCGCGGCTGGCCTGGCGCTGGCCGTCGGCGGCGTAGAGCAGGCCGCTGGCGGCGACTATCTGCCCGCCATCGGCAGCCAGCTGCTGGCGCGCCTCGGCGATCTGCGCGGCCACGGCGCGTGGCAGGTTCATGTCGAAAGCGTCGGCGCGGGTGCGCGCACGCAGCAGCACCCAGCTGCGCCCATCGTCTTCGGCGACCAGCGCGCCGCTGCCGATGTCCAGCTGCACCTTGGCCGTCAGCGGCTGGTGGTGCTGGATGCGCAGGGCCAGGCCGAACCAGTCCTGGTCGTTGGGCAGCAGGCCGAAGCCGGAGAAGGGGTCGAAGAGTTGTTCGACGCGCTGCTGGACGAAGGCATCCGGCTCATCGGCGAGCTGGCGACGGTCATCGGCATTGAGCAGCGCGAGGCGGCCGGCGCGCAGCTGTTCGCGCAGGGCCGGCAGGTCGGCCTGCACGCCCCACTGGACCTTTTCGTAGAGGCCGCTGGCCTGCCAGCGCTCGGCCAGTTCGCGGGCGTGGGCGATGGCAGTATCACGCTCGGGGTAGCCGACCAGCACCAGCAACTCGCGGTTGAGCGGCTCCTGCATGCGCTGCTCGGCCTGCTTCTGCAAGGCGTCGCGGCTACCGCCGGGGATCAGCTCCAGCAGGTCGGTACTCAGCGGCGCGGCGCCGCGCCATTGCCAGGCGGCGAGGGCGAGCAGCGCCAGCAGCCCGGCGATTACCAGGCGCGGCAGCCACTGCTGCCGCTCAGCGGGCAAAGTCGCTGCGCTCCGCATCGGTCAGGCTGTCGCCGGGCTGGCTGCTGGTCATGCGCAGCACGGTGCGGTCGCCCTGGGCTTCGTGCAGCTCGATGCGCTGCACCAGTTCGCCGCCGGCGATCTCGATGCTGTCGAAGATCTGCTTGAGCAGCACGGCGCGCGGGGTCAGGGTGAGTGTCCAGTCGTTCGCCTCGCCGCTCAGGGCGAGGTCGAAGTCGCGCTGCAGCCCGCTGCTATCGCCCTCCAGTACGGCGAGGAACAGGCGGTTCTGCTGTGCGCTGGCACTGCGTTGCGGCAGTTGCTGCCAGCCGTTGGCGTCGCGCCGGGCAATGCCCTGGTCGTCGATGCGGTAGTCCTGCTTGAGCGGCGTCTTCAGCAGCCAGAGCAGGCCATGTTGCTTGGCGAGGACGAAGTGGCCCTTGCTCACCAGCGGCTGCGGCAGCGAGCGCAGGTGCTTCTCCTGGACGAACTCGCCGCGCACCACCGCCGGCTTGCCGAGCTGCGCGGCCAGTTGCGGCAGGTCGAAGGCGTGGGCCAGAGGTGCGAGCAGCAGGCCGCAGACCAGCAGAGCGCGCTTCAGCATGTTTCGGCCTCCAGCGCGCGCTGCACGGCGTCGATGAACACCGCGGGCGAGGCCATCTGCATCTCGCGGCTGGCAATCTCCACCGCCACCTGGGTGCTGCTGGCGCGGGTCAGGCGTTCGCCGGTCTCGGCATCGCTGATCAGGTAGTTGATCTTCAGGCGGTTCTCCCACTCCACCAGGTCGGCGCGCACGCTGATTCGCTGGCCGAAGCGCGCGCCGCGCACGTAGCGCAGCTGCAGGTCGATCACCGGCCAGGCGTAGCCGGCCTCGCGCATCTGCGAGTAGTTGTGGTCGAGCCTGTCGAGCAGGGCGCAGCGCGCGACTTCCAGATACTTGACGTAGTGGCCGTGCCAGACCACTTCCATCATGTCGACGTCGAAGAACGGCACGAGGATTTCCACCTCGGCCTGCAGTACGCCGGCCTTACGCATAGAGCCCCCAGTGGCGCGCGCGGATGCGTTCCACGCACAGGCGCAGTTCGCTTTCCAGGGCGCGGTCCTCGATCAATGGCGGGAAGTCCTGGCCAAGCTGTTCGTGCATGCCGCCCAGTGGCGCCGGCAGCGGGCGCGCGCCGGCTTCGCCGCAGCGCAGCCAGACGCCCTGTTGCGCGGCCAGCAGGGTGGCGGCGGCGACCTGTTCGGTCAGCTCCAGGGTGCGCAGGGCATCGCGCGCGGCGATGGTGCCCATGCTCACCTTGTCCTGGTTGTGGCACTCGGTGGAGCGCGAGAACACGCTGGCCGGCATGGTGTTCTTCAGTGCTTCGGCGGTCCAGGCGCTGGCGCCGATCTGCACGGCCTTGAAGCCGTGGTTGATCATCGCGCGCTCCGCTGGCGCGCCCGAGAGGTTGCTCGGCAGGCCGTGGTTGTAGCGGGTGTCCACCAGCAGCGCGAGCTGCCGGTCGAGCAGGTCGGCGACGTTGGCGACGAGGTTCTTCAGGCTGTCCATGGCGAAGGCGATGTGCCCGCCGTAGAAGTGCCCGCCGTGGAGCACGCGCTCGTCCTCGGCGTCGATGATCGGGTTGTCGTTGGCGCTGTTCAGCTCGATCTCGATGAACTGCCGCAGCAGGCCCAGGCTGTCGGCCAGCACGCCGAGCACGTGGGGTGCGCAGCGCAGCGAGTAGCGGTCCTGCAGGCGGTGCAGCGGCGCTGTCGGCGCGTCGATGGCGAGGTCCTGGCGAATCCACGCGGCGACCTGCATCTGCCCCGGATGCGGCTTGGCGGCGAACAGGCGCTCGTCGAAGTGTTCCGGGTTGCCCTGCAGAGCGATGACGTTCAGTGCGGTGACGCGCGTGGCCAGCTTGAGCAGGTAGTCGGCGCGGGAATAGGCGAGGCAGGCCAGGCCGGTCATCACCGCCGTGCCGTTCATCAAGGCCAGCGCTTCCTTGGGTCGCAGCACCAGCGGCTGCCAGCCCAGCTCGGCGTGGACGTCGGCGGCGCTGCGGCGCTCGCCGCGCCACAGCACTTCACGCTCGCCGGCGAGGGTCGCGGCAACGTAGGACAGCGGGGTGAGGTCGCCGCTGGCGCCCACCGAGCCCTCTTCCGGGATCAGCGGCAGGATGTCGAGTTCGAGGAAGGCGTGCAGGCGCTCCAGCAGCTCCAGGCGCACGCCGGAAACCCCGTGGCTCAGCGAACGCAGGCGCGCGGCGAGCACGGCGCGCACGGCGGCCGGCTCCAGCAGCTTGCCCAGGCCGCAGCCGTGGAAGGTGAACAGGTGCTGCGGCAGCGCCTCGACGTGCTCCAGCGGCACGGCCACCACGCAGGAATCGCCGTAGCCTGTGGTGACGCCGTAGATCACGCCTTCCTTGTCCAGCAGGGTGTCGAGGAACTGCGCGCCGCGGGCGATCCGTGCGCGGAACTCGGCGTCGTCATCCAGGCGGCTTTCGACGCGGCGCTCGGCGAGGGCGACGATCTGTTCGATGCTCAGGTGGCCTTGGCCGAAAACCGGCGCTTCAGTGGCTGTCGTCATGGGCTTTCCAGAACGGGTAGAAGTTGAACCACTGCTGCGGCGCGCGCAGGCAGTAGTGTTCCAGGCGCTGGGCGTAGCGCTGGGTCCAGTGTTTCAGGACCTCCGCGCGGTCGCTGCGGCGCCACTGGATGCGCTCGGCGAAGGGTTCCAGGTGCACGCGGTAGCGGCCCTCTTCCTTCAGGCAGAACATCAGGTTGGCCGGGCATTGCAGCAGCCCGGCGAGCAGCCAGGGGCCCTGCGGGAAGGCGGCTGGGGCGCCGAGGAAATCGACCTCGACATTGCGCCCGCCGTGCAGCGGAATGCGGTCGCCGGCAATCGCCAGCCACTCGCCGGCGTCCAGGCGCTGGGACAGCTGCAGCATGATCGCCGGGTCCAGCTCGCTCACCTGGATCAGCCGCAGGTGGCTGGCGCCGGATTCGCCCAACAGCTTGTTGAACTGCTCGGCGTGGCGGGTGTGCACCAGCACGTTCATGCGTACCTTTTCGCCCAGCTCGGCCAGCGCGCGGCAGACTTCGAGGTTGCCCAGGTGCGCGCCCACCAGCAGTTGGCCACGGCCGCTGCGCAGTTGCGCGCGCAGGTTGTGCGGGTCGTTCAGTTCGATGCTGGCCAGATCCAGGCGGCCGGCCCAGACGTCGAGCTTGTCGAGGATGGCGTCGGCAAACGCCATGAACTGGCCGAACACGCGGCCGGTGCTCGGGCTCAGCGAGGCGTCACCGCTGTGCTGCGCCAGGCGTTGCTGGTACTCGCGTATGGCGCCGCGAGCGCGTGTGCCGAAGAGGAAGAAGTACAGCACGATCAGGTGCAGCAGCGGCGACAGCAGGCGGCGGCCGAGGGTGCGCGCCGCCCAGGCGGTGAAGCGCATCAGCAGCAGGCTGCCGCGCTCGCGCTGTTGCGCCCAGTGCTGCGCGCTCACGCGGCACTCCGCAGGCGGCGCCAGAGGATCGCCGGCGAGCGCCAGAGCATGCCGAAGAACAGCCGGGCATGCATGGAGGAAATCAGCGCGTTGTCGTGGAATAGTCGGAAGTGCGAGAGGCCGTCGAGCGGGTAATGCACCTTCGTCGGCAGCCACTGCATCGGCTGGTTGCGCCAGGCCAGGCGGACGAGGATTTCCGGGTCGAAGTCCATGCGCCTGCCCAGCGTGGTGCTGTCGATCAGTTTCAGCGTACTGGCCAGCGGATAGACGCGGAAGCCGCACATGCCGTCGCGGATCGACAGCGACAGGCTGTTGATCCATACCCAGACGTGGGTCAGGTAGCGCGCGTAGAGGCGGCCCTTGGGCACGCTCTCGTCGTACTGCGGGTAGCCGCAGACCAGCGCCTCGGGATGCTCGCGGGAGGTGCCGAGGAAGCGCTGCACGTCGCCCAGGTCATGCTGGCCGTCGGCGTCCACCTGCAGCGCGTGGGTGAAGCCCAGGCGCGCGGCTTCGCGCAGGCCGGCCATCACTGCGCCGCCCTTGCCCTGGTTAACCGCCAGGCGCACCAGGTACGTGTCGCGGCCTGCGGCGAGCTGGTCCATCACTGCCGCGCACTCGCGGCTGGAGGCGTCGTCCACCAGCACGCAGGGCAGCCCGGCGGCGAGCAGTTCGGCGACCACCTGGGGCAGCGCGTGCTCGTGGTTGTACACCGGGATCACGGCGCAGGGCCCCTTGCTCGCATCAATCACAGGGCTCATGCGTCCGCCCCCAGCAGGATGCGCCCGGAGGAACAGGCCGCCTCGCCACGGGTGAAGGCGAAGTACAGCTTGCCGCGCGCGGCGTCCCAGCGCAGGGCCAGTTGGCAGAGGTCGCCCGGCCGCAGCAGTTGCTGGAACTTCAGCACTTCCATGCCGCCGAAACGCGGCGGCAGGTCGAAGACCTGGCGGCCCAGCTGCTGCGCCCACTGCACCTGCACCACGCCCGGCAGCACCGGGGCCTTGGGGAAGTGGCCGGGGAAGTAGGCGAGGTCGAGGGGGATTTCCAGCTGGAAGCGCTGCTCGCCATCGGCTTCGCTGCGTGCCAGAACTTCGGGGTCGTGGCTGCGCGGTGCGTGCAGCAGTTCGTCCACCAGGCTTTGCGGCAGCTTGCCCTGGGCGTTGCCCGGCAGGCGTCGCAGCAGGCGCCAGCGGCGCGGCAGGGCGAGGGCTTCGCAGTGGTCGGCGAGGTGTTCGCGCAGGCGCTGGGTCAGCGCACGGCGGCCGCCGTTGCGCAGCTCATGCAGGCCGGCGTCGCTCAGGGCGACCAGTGCGCCGAGGCTGGCACGGTTCTCCTGCACCACGCCCAGGCGCGCTTCGCTGACGAAGGGGTGCTTCATCAGCGCGGCTTCCAGTTGCGGCAGGGAGATGCGCTTTTCTTCCAGCTTGACGATGCGGTCGAGTCGGCCGAGCAGCTCGAAGCGGCCGTCGGCGCAGATTCGCGCGGCGTCGGCGGTCTGTTCGGTTTCACCCGGCGGCAGGTAGGTCGATTCGATGCGCAGCGCGCCGTGCTCGTCCTGGCTCAGGGTTACTCCGTCGAACGGCTGCCACAGCTGGCCGCCCTGGCGCCAGGCGATGCCGCCGGTCTCGGAGCTGCCGTAGATTTCCGTGGGCGCCTGGCCGAGGCGTTCGTGCAGCAATTCGCCGGCTTCGGCCGGCAGCGGGCCGCCGGAGGAGAACACCCGCACCACCGGGCGCAATGCCGGCCAGTCGAGGTTGTCGCCCATGCGCTTGAGCAGCGCCGGGCTGCCGACCCAGGCGAAGCGCGGCTGGTCGAGGCTCAGGCGTTGCAGGTCTTCCGGGAAGGCGATCTGTCGACGGAGGAACGCGCGGCCGGCGGACAGCGGCCAGAGCACGCGGAACAGCAGGCCGTAGATGTGTTGTGCGGCGACGCTGCCGAGCAGGCGCGCGTCGCCCAGCTCTTCGCCCCAGAGGGCTTCGAGGACCTGCACTTCATTGCTCAGCTGGCGCAGCGACTTGCCGATCAGTTTCGGCTCGCCGGTGGAGCCGGAGGTGCTGAGCACCAGGCGGCAGGCGTCGAGGTCGAGCTCGGAGGGTGTCACTGCCGGGCCGTTCAGCTCGGCCAGCAACAGGTCGCCGGGTTGGTCGCCGATCCAGGCGTCGATCTGCGTCGCCAGCCGCTCGCGGCTGTGGGCGATGTTGTCGGCCGGCAGAACGGCTTCGGCGCCGGCCAGCCAACAGGCGTAGAGGGCGATGGCCAGCTCGGCAGCGTCTTCCAGGTGGATCGCCACGCGGCGCGCTTCACGCTGGCGCAGGGCACCGGCAGTGCTGCACGTGCGCTGCAGGAAATCGCCGGCCAGCAGCTCGGGCTCCAGCGCCAGTGGGCGCTCGGCGGGCAGCTCCAGTAGCAGCCGGGCGAGGGAAATCGGTTTCATCCTTGACCTCTGACCCGCTGCCGCACCAGCCACTCGACGGCGAACAGCACGCCCATCAGCAGGTAGGAAATCAGGCCGTTGTACAGCGTCCACCAGGCCAGCGGCGCCCACAATGTAAGGGCCGCGGCGATCAGGCCGTTGCCGAGAAAGAACAGCACCCAGGCCTGGGTCACCAGGCGGGTGTAGCGCACCGCGTGGGGCGGCAGGTCCGGCTCGCGCAGGCGCGCCAGGCGCTCCACCAGCGGCGGGCCGAACTTCAGGCTGAGGGCGAACAGGCACAGCAGGCCGCCGCTGATCAGCACCGGGTACCAGCGCAGCAGGTGCGGTTCGTTGACCAGCCACAGGACGATGCAGAACAGCACGGCGGCCAGGGCCATCCAGCGTTGGCCGGGGCGTTGCCCGCTGCCCAGGCTGCGGGCGAACCACAGGCCGCCCAGCAGCAGGGCGAAGAACTTCGGCGACAGGTGATCGATGCCGAAATAGATCGCGAACGGATAGAGCAACCCGGCCAGCAGCAGGCCGAGCCCGACCAGGCGTGTCATGGGTTGGCCAGGCGATAGACCGCTTCGACCACATCACCGACGGTGCGCACCGACTTGAACTCCTCGGCGGCGATCTTCTTGCCGGTCTGGCGCTTGAGGTGGTCGATCAGGTCGACGGCGTCGATGCTGTCGATCTCCAGGTCCTGGTACAGGTTGGCGTCGAGGCTGATCTGCTCCGGCTCCAGTTCGAACAGCTCGACCAGGGCGTCGCGCAGGGTGTTGAAAATATCCTCACGGGTTTGCATGGTCAGCGGTCTCAGGCGGCTTTCTTGGCGGTCACGAACGCCGCCAGGCTCGCCACGTTGGCGAAGTGCTGGCGGGTGTCCTTGGCATCGGCGTCGATCTTGATGCCGTAGCGTTTCTGGATGGCCAGGCCCAGTTCCAGGGCGTCGACCGAGTCCAGGCCGAGGCCGTCGCCGAACAGCGCGTCCTCGGCGTCGATGTCATCGGGGCCGATGTCTTCGAGGCCGAGGGCGTCGATGATCAGCTGTTTAATCTCCAGTTGCAGATCGCTCATCTCTTGCGAGCTCCTTGGTGAAATGCTGGTGCAGGAAGGCATTGAGCCGGCGTGAGGCCGCCGGGGGCGGGCCCTGGCTGGCAAAGACCTGGGGGTCCAGGTCGTCGCCGACGCGCAGGCGGAACTGCACGCGGCGAGCGGGAATGCTGTACCAGGGCTCGGCCTTGGTCAGGGTGGTCGGCGTGACGGTGATGGTCACCGGGGTGATCACGCTGGCGCCGCGCAGGGCGATGGACGCCGCGCCGCGATGGAATTCGGGGGCCTTGCCCGGCGTGGTGCGGGTGCCTTCGGGGAAGACGATCAGGGTCTGGCCCTGCTGCAGCGCTTCCACGGCCTCGTCGAACATGTCCATGCTGCCGTTGTTGCTGATGTACTGCGCCGCCGTCACCGGGCCACGGGTGAAGGGGTTGGCGAACAGGCTCTGCTTGACCACGCAATTGGCGTCGCGGATCAGGCCGATGAGGAACACCACGTCGATCAGAGAGGGGTGGTTGGCGATCACCATCTGCCCCGGACGGCCCAGGCGCTCGATGCCTTCCACTTCGTACGTCAGCACGCCGCTGCGCTGCATGATCTGCACGAACAGCCAGAACAGCCGGCTCACCGTCTGCCGCGCGCGGCTGCGACGGCGCAGGGCATCGCCCGGCAGCAGGCTCAGCAGCGGAAACACCAGCACCCGCAGCAGCAAGCCACCGATACCGAAGATGGCGAAGCACAGGCCGGTGGCGAACAGGCGCCACAGCCAAGCGTTGGCGCGCTTGCTCAGTGGTTGCGTTGCCAGGTCCATAGACGCTTCTTCCAGGGATGGTGGATCAGGCTGGTGTGCTCGATCAGCGCGCGCACCAGGTTCAGGGCATTGGGGGCAGACGGCGGAGCAAGCGCCGTGCCGTTCTCCGCAAGCTCCAGCGACCATTCGCTGCCGGCTGTCAGGCGCAGGGCCACGGCGTAGGGGAATGGCACGTCGTCGACCCAGGGCGAGTACAGCTCCGGTACCGGCTCCTCGGTCACCACCAGCAGCACCTCCGGCGCGCCCTCGGCGAGCAGCGCGGCAGCTTCCAGCAAGCCATGCTCAAAGCCGTCACGTTCGCCGGCGATCGCCGTCATTTCGCTGGTGTCCTGCCGCAGGATCGACCACAGCCCGATCACCGCGTTGTGCACGGAAAGGCTGAACTGGGTCGGGGACAGTGGTTGTTCGACGGCCAGCTCGCGCAGCAGTTCCAGGCTGCGGCCGGTTTCACCGTGGCGGGAGACGAAGATCAGTGGCATCGCCGGGCGCCCGTCGGCCAGGGGCCAGGCGACCGCAAATACCATGCGTGCCAGCGGGCTCAGGCGGCGGCGCTGCATCGCGGGGAGAAAGGCGACATCCGGTTGGGCGGCGGCGTCAGGAAGACGTTCTTCCCGTATCCAGCTCTGCCAGTCGGCGATCGTGGACAGGCCCGGGGCCCAGGCGCTCCACTGGTCGATATTGAATTGAATCACGCTGCGAGCTCTTGTTGGCCCCTGTGGGCATACCGGTCGGCTAATGGGTCTTCCTTGATCCACCAAGAGCTTCGTCGACACGTGCCATGGCGCAGGGCCGGTATTATCCCGGTCGCGCTGCTGTCAAGCAAACTTTTGCTTACAAAAGGGGCGGCCTTGAAAAGGGGACGTTTCTCAATTTAACGCCGACATTATTACGATGCGCCGTAAGACGCGCCTTCGGCCGCCGAGCGGTAGCGTGTCAGGGTGCTCGCCCTTGTCATGGGCTTTGCATAGAATCCCGAGGTCTTGAATGGTTCCTGGAGGGATGGCTCATGCGGCGCGTGGTGTTCAATCAGAAGGGCGGGGTAGGCAAGTCGAGCATCGCCTGCAACCTGGCGGCAGTGAGCGCGGCGGAGGGCTATCGCACGCTGCTGGTGGACCTGGACGCCCAGGCCAACTCCACCCACTACCTCACCGGCCTGACCGGAGAAGACCTGCCGGTGGGCATTGCCGACTTCTTCAAGCAGACGCTCTCGTCCGGGCCTTTCAGCCGCAAGGGCAAGGTCGACATCTACGAGACGCCCTTCGACAACCTGCACATCGTCACCGCCAGCCCGGAGCTGGCCGACCTGCAGCCCAAGCTTGAGCAGAAGCACAAGATCAACAAGCTGCGCAAACTGCTGGACGAGCTCTCCGAAGACTACGACCGCATCTACCTGGATACCCCGCCGGCACTGAACTTCTATACGGTTTCCGCGCTGATCGCCGCCGATCGCTGCTTGATCCCCTTCGACTGCGACAGCTTCTCGCGCCAGGCACTGTACGGCCTGCTGCAGGAGATCGAAGAACTGAAGGAAGACCACAACGAGGAGCTGGAAGTCGAAGGCATCGTGGTCAACCAGTTCCAGCCGCGCGCGACCCTGCCGCAGCAACTGCTCGACGAACTGGTGGAAGAGGAACTGCCGGTGTTGCCGGTGTACCTGATGAGCTCGGTGAAGATGCGCGAGTCGCACCAGGCCTGCACCCCGCTGATCTTCCTCGAACCCCGACACAAGCTGACCCAGCAGTTCGTCGAACTGCACAACCTGCTGGAAGCCTGAGCGCTTACTGGCTGATCAGCACGTCGCAGGGCGGCCGGCGCAGGAAATAGCGCGTCGAGCTGCCCAGCATGGCCTGCTCGATGGCGCCGCGGCTGCGGCTGCCGAGTACCAGCAGGTCCGGCGTCCACTCCCGCAACGCCGTCTCCAGCGCCTGCTGGGGCGTGCCCTGCTGCACCGCGCAAAGCAATTGCGGCCCGTTGGCCGGCACCTGCGAGCGCTCATCCTGCAGCGCCTGGCGCAGCAGTTCGCGCTGGGTCTCCAGGTGGCTGTCGGCGCGGCCGGCCTTCTTGCCTGGCTGGTAGGCGTTGAGCGCCAGCAGCTCGGCGTCGGCCGCGAGCAGCCGGTAGCCGGCGCGCCAGGCCTGGCAGGAACAGTGCGACAGGTCGAGCCCGACCAGCGCCTTGGCGTAGGGCGCGGCGGATTCTTCCACCGCCAGCAGGATCGGAGCGCGGCAATGCCGGGCGATGCGCTCCAGGGTGGTGCCGTCGAAGCGCTCCAGCAGTTGCTGGTGGTGTGCGCCGATCACCAGCAGGTCGGCGCCCAGCTCCTGCGCCGTCTGGGTGACGGTATTCGCCGCGCGACCCTGGCGGATCACCAGCTGGTAGTCGGCGATATCGCTGGCGCGGGCGGCATCGCGCAGTGCCACCTCGGCAGCTTCGCGCACCGTGGCCATCATGCGGTCGGGAAAGTATTCCTCGATCACGTGCAGCAGCGTGACGCTGGCGCCGTGCTGGCGAGCCAGCTGCGCGGCACGACGTACGGCGATATCCGCCTCGACACTGAGGTCGTGGGCGACGAGCAGGTTCCTGTACATGGTGGCTTCCCTCTGTGGCGCTTCCACTGTCGCGCCACGTAGGAAATTTCACCTTGATGCAGGGCAATGGCCCGTTTCAGCGGCTCCGCAGCTGATAGACGGAGTGGCTTTCGGCAACCACGTTGCCGTCCGTGTCCTTCAGTTGCAGGTCGAGGACGAACTCGGACTTGCCGTGCTGCGTCGCCTCCTCGCCGATGCGCTGGAGTTCCGCCTCGCTCAGGTAGGCGTCCACCGTCACGTCGGTGGTGGCCGGCCGCAGGAAGCGCAGGCCGGACTCCTTGACGATGGGGTAGAAGCGGTGGGCATCGAAGCTGGCCACGGTCAGCACACCGCCGGGCAGCTCGGCGACGGTGAACAGCGCGCCGGCGTACATGTTGTGGACGTGGTTCTCGTTGCCCTTGAGCGGCATGCGCAGGCGCACGTGGCCTGGCTCCAGCACCTCGGCCTTGAGGCCGGTGCGCTTGACGAAGGCGATGTGCTCTTCGGTGAGCTGACGGATGAATTCGATGGGATGAGGCATGGGCGCGCTCCGCTTCGCCTGGAAAGGTGTCTGCCCAAGCCTAGCCGCCCCGCGCGGCCTGGCAATGACCGCGCGGATTGACCGAATCGCTCGCCGCGATGTGCTTTGTATCAGCGTGCGTCGCCCGCTTCAGGCGCGCTGCTGTCGCTTTGCCTGAGGCGCTGCAATACCGCGTGCGCATCGTGGCTGGCGATAATCCCGGCGGCTTGTAGGCGTCGCTCCAGCGGTGCGTCGTTCTCTTCGTCCAGCAGCGTTCTGGCAGCCTGCTCCCGATCCTCGAACGCTTGCTGGCGCTTGCGGATGCGGATCAGCGACTCCTGCATCGCCGCCATCCGCCCCTGGAGCTGGTGCTGATGGCTGCCGATCTGCTCGCTGGCCTGCTGGGCGCTGGCCGTGGCGCGTACCTGGACCAGTTCCCGGCGATGCTCCTGGATGGCCTGCGCACTGGCTTGCAGGCGGGCCTTGAGCCGCGCTTCCTGAGCGCAGAGGTGGCTGATCTGGCGATCCTGCTCGCTGCTCTGGGTTTCCAGCCGCGCCACGAGCCCGGCCACTTCCAACGCCAGGGATTCATCGCCCTGCGCCAGTGCAGCCCTGGCCTGCGCCTCGCGCTTTTGCAGCAGTTGCTGCTGCGCCGCCCGCTCGCGTTCCAGGCCGATGCGCTCCGCGCAGAGCAGGGTCAGTTGCTGCCGGGCTGCCACCAGCGCGCCATCCGCGTCATGCAGCTCCTGTTCGAGAATGCGCAGGGCATTGGCATCCACCAGCCACTCCACCGACTCGCGGGCCTGGCCGCGCAGCAGGCTGCCCAACTTGTTCCATACGCTCATCGCTCGTCTCCTGGGGCAGGTTGCCGCTGGGGCTTACTCGGAAAATTCCTTGAGGATCTTCTGCGTCTTGGCTTCGCTGATGCGGTTGATCAGGCGTTCGCCCTCATGCTGGTCGCGCAGGGTTTTCGTCAGGGTGATGGTCGAGTTCACCAGGAACACCGCGCAGATGGTCATGTAGCCCTTGACCGTCAGATCGGCCGGCATGAAGACGATGCCCAGCGTCGTGGCGAGAAGGGACAGCGCGAAGGAAACCTTGATGAAAAACAGCCAGTACGCAGAGTTGAGTTGCACGTCGGATTGCATGGCTGACCTCCGGGGTCATGGTCGCTGAGACAGCCGCAGAGTGCGGTCAGGTATCGCCAGTCGCAACCTGAACTCCCACTGTTTAGTATTGAGATACAGCGAGTATCGCAAATCGATACTTTTCAGCAGGACCGGTGCCTGCTCGACCGGAGCGACCCATGGCCTCTTCCCAGCAACTGATCATTGCCCTGAAACAGCAACTCAAACAGAAGGGGCTGACCTACCAGCATCTGGCCGTCGCGCTCGGCATTTCGGAGCCGACGCTCAAGCGCTGGTTCTCCCAGGGCAACCTGAGCCTCAAGCAACTGGATGCGGTGTGCGAACAGCTCGGCGTGCCGCTTTCCGAGCTGGCGCAGCTTGCCGAGGAGCAGGAGAAGATCCACCAGCTGTCCACCGAGCAGGAGTCCCGGCTGGTGGCCGACCTGCGGCTGCTGTTGGTGGCCCTGGCGCTGCTGAATCACTGGCGCTTCGAGCAGATCCTGCAGACCTATACCTTCAGCGCCACCGAGTTGGTCCAGTTGCTGGCGCAGCTGGACCGCATGCGCTTCATCGAACTGCAGCCGAACAACCGCGTGCGGCTCAAGGTGTCAGCGGACTTCGCCTGGCAGGTGGGCGGCCCGATACAGGGCTTCTTCGAGCAGCAGGTGCAGCGGGAGTTCTTCCAGTGCTCCTTCGACCGTCCCGGCGAGCTGCGCCTGGTGGTCAGCGGCATGCTCAGCCGCGCCAGCAACGCGGTGATGCAGCAGAAAATGCAGCGCCTGCTCCGCGACTTCCGTGCCCTGCACGACAAGGACTCGCAGCTTGCACTGGAGGACAAGCACGGCACCAGCCTGGTGGTCGCCGTCCGCCCGTGGGAGCTGGCGGCCTTCACCCGGTGGCGCAAGCCGGGCCTGGAAAAGCGCTTCTGAGCGCTCGGCCAGCCCGGCTCCGATAGAACTCAGATGCCTTGGCGGGCCAGCCAGTCGAGCAGTTGCGGCAGTGGCATCGCTCCGCTCTGGCGCGCCACCTCCTGACCGTTGCGCAGCAGGATCAGGCTCGGGATCGAACGAATCCCCAGGCGCGTGGACAGGTTCGGGTTAGCATCGCTGTCCAGCTTGGCCAGCCGCACCTTGCCCGAAAGCCGCACCGCCGCCTGCTCGAACACCGGCGCAAAACCCTTGCACGGCCCGCACCAGTCCGCCCAGACATCCACCAGCAACGGCAGATCGCCCTTGGCCTGGGCAGCGAAGCCCGCTTCGTCCAGATCGAACGGCCGATCCAGCACGATCGGCGACTGACAGCGCCCGCAACTGGGCGAATCACCCAGCCGCTCGGCGGGCACGCGGTTCAGGCCGTTGCAGTTGGGGCAGGGGATGATCAGGGAATCGGACATGATGGGGCTCCTCGGGGTATGGGGAGCTAGGTGGTGGCGATCCGGGGATAATCAACTGTCCGGCTTCGAAGTTGATCAGTTCCGATGGGCCTGCATGTACTGCCGAAGTAGCTGGTTGATACGGGTCTGATAGCCCGCACCCTGGCTCTTGAACCACTCCAGCACGTCCGCGTCCAGGCGGATGGTGACGGCCTGTTTGGCGGGCACGTGGAGTTCGGCGTTCTTGAAGAAGTCTTCGCCCAGTTCGGGGATATCGCTGGTGTTGATGTCCTTGTCCTTGAGTTTGCTCAGGCGCTTGAAGTCAGTTTTCGATGGTTTGGACATAGTGTCTGGCCTCCCGTCTGGTGGCTTTTCGGGCGGAGATGATGCGGACTACCTCGCCCTCTCGTTCGGTGCTCACGACCACGCCGATCAACGACCTGATCCGGCCAAGGTTGATCCAGCGTTCCTCTGCGTAGTCCTCGCGATCATCGCGATGGGCGAGGTAGGGCTGCTGGAACAGTTCCATGGCGTCGTTGAAGTCGATCCCGTGTTTGCGGATGTTCGCCAGGTTCTTGGCTTCGTCCCATTCGAATAGCATCGTGCTCTCCGTATTGACGTTTGTACATACACGGCCACGCTTCTGATCCCTTTGCGCGACGAGAGGGCTTGTTCCTGCGGGGTCTAGCGCTGACCTCCGCGCCGTTCATGGTCTGCCTGATAAAGCGAGTGCGCATCGGAGGCCAGCAGCAGGAGGGAGCGGCTGATCTGCAGGACGTTGCGCATGGGCTGGGCGTCGAGGGTGGAGAGGGAGAGGATGCCGAGCAGGTCGATGACGGCGCTCAGGCGGTCTTCGGCGGCGTTGTAGAGTTCGTCGGCCGGGGCGTCGGTGCGCAGGTAGAGGGTGGCGTTGCGGGGATGGGCGTGGTGTTGTGAGTCGGTTCCCAGTGGGATGAAGCGGTCGGACTCGGTGGGAATGGGTGACGTAGTATGGGCGATAGCCATGATCAGTTGCCTATGAGCTGGTTGTGGTTAGCGGGCCTTCGGTGTTGGTAGCACCGGGGGCTCGCGTCTTTTTGATCCGTGCCGTTCGGTAGTTCGGATCGCAATCTTCCGTCGCGTAGAAAATGCAGGAAAATTCATGCATCGTGCGGTGTTTGGTCGGGAAGATGTCGCTATTCTACAAATTCGAGACGAGCAGGAACCCGGCTGGATGGGGAATCCACCGTGTCTGGCAGGAGCTTGCGAAAAAGCGGGTGAGGGCGGGGTAGGACGGCGGGAAAGGGATGTAGTCCCGCCTGGTTTTGTGCCAGGCGGGTTCGCGAGCAAGCTCGCTCCTACGAAAAGCGGAATTGCCTAAGTGGGGCCGCCGGTGGTGCCGGCGGCCCTTCGGATCACACGCGGAAGTGGCTGACCAGGGTTTGCAGTTGGCCGCCCAGGCGCGCCAGTTCGACGCTCGACGCGGCGACTTCCTGGTTGGCCGAGGCGGTCTGTTCGGAGACGTCGCGGACGTTGACCACGCTGCGGCTGATTTCCTCGGCGACGGCGCTCTGTTCCTCGGCGGCGGTGGCGATCTGCTGGTTCATCGCCTGGATGTTGGAGACGGTGCGGGTGATCTCGTCGAGGGATTCGCCGGCCTGGCGGCTGAGGGCGACACTGCTGGCGGTGAGTTCGCGGCTGCCGAGCATGACGCTGGAGACCTGGCGGGTACCGCTCTGCAGGCCAGCGACCAGGGCTTCGATCTCTTCGGTGGATTGCTGGGTGCGCTGGGCCAGGCCACGCACTTCGTCGGCGACCACGGCGAAACCGCGCCCGGCCTCGCCGGCGCGGGCTGCTTCGATGGCGGCATTGAGGGCCAGCAGGTTGGTCTGCTCGGCCACCGACTTGATCACGTCCATGACCTTGCCGATCTTCTCGCTTTCCTGTTCCAGGCGCTGCATGGCTTCGGCGGAGCGTTCGACTTCCTCGGCCAGGCGCTCGATCTGTTCCACGGCCTTGTTCACCACGCGGTCGCCGTCCTGGGCCTGGTGGTCGGCGGCGGAAGCGGCCTGGGAGGCCTGCTCGGCGTTGCGCGCGACTTCCTGCACGGTGGCGGACATCTCGTGCATGGCGGTGGCGACCTGGTCGGTCTCGACCTTCTGGGTGTTGGCGCCGGCGCTGGTCTGCTCGGTGACGGCGGAGAGTTCTTCGGCGGCGCTGGCGATCTGGGTGACGCCGTCGCGGATGCCGCCGATCAGTTCGCGCAGGCTCTGGCTCATGCGCTGCATGCTCTGTTGCAGGCGGCCGAGTTCGTCGCGGCGGCTGACCTGGATGGTCTGTGACAGGTCGCCGGCGGCGATGCGGTCGACCACGGCCATGGTGTCGTGCAGCGGGCGGGTGATCTGGCGGGTGATGATCAGCGCGGCGATGCTGCCCAGGACCAGTGCGAGCAGCGTGACCAGGGTCTGCAGGCTGCGGGCGCTGGCGCTTTCGGCGTCGCGGCGGTCGAGCTGCAGCTGGTAGAGGTTTTCGCTGATCTTGACGATGTCCTGGCCCTGGGTGGTCATTTCCTTGCGGGCCTGGACGATGGCGGCCATGTTCTGCCGCAGGCTGACGACGGCATCGCGGTAGGCGCGCAGGGCGCTGCCGAGCTGTTCGACGTAGGTGGCTTCAGCGGCGCCGAGCACGCTGCCCAGCGCGGGCAGGCCGGCGATGCTTTCGTCGAGGCCGCGGGTGACGTTGTCACCGTTGCTGGTGAGGGCGGTGGCGAGGTAGTCGCGTACGTCGTAGCGGGCCTGCAGCAGGTCTTCGCGGGTACCGGTGATGGCCTGGAAGCGGGTGGCGCGCTCTTCGTCGGCCGGGGCCTTGAGGATGTCTTCCTGGATCTTCGCGGTCAGGTCGGTGGCGCGGGCGGCGTTGTCCTGCAGGGCGCGGCGGCTGACGCCGGCGCTCTGGTAGCCGGCGCGCATGGCGGCGAGGGATTTCTCGTAGTCAGCGATGATGCCGCCGAGCTGGTCGAGCATGCGCACGTTCTCGGGGCTGACGAAGCTGGCGCGCAGCTTCTGCTGCTGCGCCTTGAAGTCGGCCAGGGTGGTCATGACGTTGGCGGCTTCCTGCTCGGCGCCGTCGGCGATCATGTATTGCAGGCGGGTGATGCGCAGCTTGGTGAGGCGCGAGTTCAGCTCGGTGATGTCGCTCATCCAGTTGCTGCGGTCGATCAGCGAGCCGAGGCCGACCCAACTGACGATGGCGAGGATGGCGGTGAAGGCGAGCACGAGGCCGAAGCCCAGGGCCAACTTGAGGTTCACACTCAGGTTGGATATCCAGCTGTTCATTGACGATCTCCATGAAGGGTGGTGTGAAGTCAGGCCGTTCGGAGATTGTTGTTATTGGGGGCCAGGGTGGCGAACCACGTTCCTGCACTATCGGCAGGCTTGGGCGGAACCCGATGGTGGCGAGCGAAAAAAGTTATCCACCGGCCGGCGCCGGAGCGGGTCGGAGTGCGGATGACGGGGGAGGGGAAGCGGTGGGATGGCCGCGCAATTCCCTTTTCGCAGGCGTATCGGATGGCGCGATTGCGCCGCTGCCGGGTGGCAGGCAGGGGCGGCATTGTACGGAATGGTGAGGCCATCGTCTGCACGATGATGGCATCTGGATATTGCGGTCTTCGATGGCAAGGGATGGCGAGGCACCGGGCGGTGCCTCGCGGGTGCCTGCCGATCAGGCCTTGGCGGCGTCCAGCGCCTGGGCGAGGTCGGCGAGGATGTCGTCGATGTGCTCGATGCCGATGGACAGCCGCACCATGTCGCGCGGCACGCCGGCCTTCTGCAGCTCCTCGTCGTTGAGCTGGCGATGGGTGGTGGAGGCCGGGTGGCAGGCCAGGGACTTGGCGTCGCCGATGTTGACCAGGCGCACCACCAGCTTGAGCGCGTCGATGAAGCGCGCGCCGGCTTCCTGGCCGCCCTTGATGCCGAACGAGAGGATCGACGCGGGCTTGCCGCCCATGTAGCGCAGCGCCAGTTCCTGCTCGGGGTGGTCGGCGAGGCCGGCGTATTTCACCCAGCTGACTTGCGGGTGGTCCTGCAGGTACTGGGCGACTTTCACCGCGTTCTCGCAGTGGCGCTCCATGCGCAGGGCGAGGGTTTCCAGGCCTTGCAGGATGAGGAAGGCGTTGAACGGCGAGAGCGCGGCGCCGGTGTTGCGCAGCGGCACGACGCGGCAGCGGCCGATGAAGGCGGCGGGGCCGAAGGCTTCGGTGTAGGTGACGCCGTGGTAGGACGCATCCGGCGTGTTGAGCAGCGGGAAGCGCTCCTTGTTGTCGGCCCAGGGGAATTTGCCGGAGTCGACGACGATGCCGCCGATGCTGGTGCCGTGGCCGCCGATGTACTTGGTCAGCGAGTGCACGACGATGTCCGCGCCATGCTCGAACGGGCGGCAGAGGATCGGTGTGGCGACGGTGTTGTCGACGATCAGCGGCACGCCGTGGCGGTGCGCGGCATCGGCCAGGGCCTGGAGATCGACGATGTTACCCGCCGGGTTGCCGATGGATTCGCAGAACACCGCCTTGGTACGCTCGTCGATCAGCGCTTCGAGGGCGGCGATGTCGTCGTGGGCGGCGAAGCGGGTCTGGATGCCGAAGCGCGGCAGGGTGTGGGCGAACAGGTTGTAGGTGCCGCCATAGAGCTTGGCCACCGAGACAATGTTGTCGCCGGCTTCGGCGACGGTCTGGATGGCGTAGGTGATGGCGGCCATGCCGGAAGCCACGGCCAGCGCCGCGACGCCGCCTTCGAGGGCGGCCACGCGCTCCTCCAGCACCGCGTTGGTGGGGTTCATGATGCGCGTGTAGATGTTGCCGGCGACCTTCAGGTCGAACAGGTCGGCACCGTGCTGGGTGTCGTCGAAGGCGTAGGAGCTGGTCTGGTAGATCGGCACGGCCACGGCCTTGGTGGTCGGGTCGGGGCTGTAGCCGGCGTGGATGGCCAGGGTTTCCGGTTTCATTGTTCGAGCGTCCTTGTGGCAGAAAGCCCCGAGGATGCGAGCGGCGCCCGGCCCCGGTCAATGACCGGGAGCAATGCCGGCTGGGCGCCGCTAGATCGCTTTTCGCTGAGCTTATAACCGGCTCAGGAGGAGCAGCTGATCTCCAGGTGGCGGCCCCAGTCCGGCGGGCGGCGGGTGAAGACTTCGGCTTTGGGCTGCTCTTCGAAGGGTTTGCTGAGCACTTCGTGCAGGCGGCGCACCAGGCTGAAGTCGCCCTGTTCGGCGGCGCTGATGGCTTCCTGGGCAAGGTAGTTGCGCAGTACGTAGAGCGGGTTGACGGCATGCATGCGCGCGCGGCGTTGGTCCTGGCTGCCGCCTTCGCGTTCGGTGCGGGCCTGGTAGTCGGCAGCCCAGGCGTCGAAGCCGGTGAGGTCGACGAAGTCTTCGCGGACCACCGCCAGCGCCTGCTCGGGCGCCTGTTCGCCGAGGCGGCGGAAGAACAGCGAGTAGTCCACCGCGCCCTTCTGCATGGTTTGCAGCAGGCGCTGCACCAGTTCCAGATCGCCGTCTTCGGCGGTGGTGAGGCCGAGGCGGCGGCGCATCAGGTCCAGATAGCTGGCCTGGTAGAGCGGCAGGAACAGGTCCAGGGTGGCGCGCAGGTCGTCCACTTCGACGAAGGGCACCAGCGCCTGGCCGAGGGCCGCGAGGTTCCAGTGGGCGATGGGCACCTGGTTGCTGAAGGAGTAGCGGCCGGTGTCGTCGGAGTGGTTGCAGATGTGGTTGGCGTCGAAGTCGTCGAGGAAGGCGTAGGGGCCGTAGTCGAAGGTGATGCCGAGGATCGACATGTTGTCGGTGTTCATCACCCCGTGGCAGAAGCCGTAGGCCTGCCAGTAGGCGATCATCTCGGCGTTGCGCTCGACGACTTCGCGGAAGAACGCCAGGTAGGGCTTTTCGTCGTTCAGGCACTGCGGGTAATAGGACTTCAGGACGAACTCGCCGAGGGTGCGCAGGTGTTCTTCCTGCTTGGTGTAGTAGAAGTATTCGAAGTGGCCGAAGCGCACGTGGCTGGGCGCCAGGCGCAGCAGCATGGCGCCGGTTTCCTTCGACTCGCGCCATACCGTGGTGCTGGAGCCGGTGACGCACAGCGCGCGGCTGCTGGGGATGCCCAGGGCGGCGAGGTATTCGCTGGCGAGGAATTCGCGGATCGACGATCGCAGCACGGCGCGGCCATCGCCCATGCGCGAGTAGGGCGTCTGCCCCGCGCCCTTCAGGTGCAGGTCCCAGTGCTCGCCGGCCTCGTTCACCACTTCGCCCAGCAACAGGCCGCGGCCGTCGCCCAGGCGTGGGTTGTAGGAGCCGAACTGGTGCCCGGAGTAGACCATCGCGCGCGGGTCGGCTTCTTCCCAGAGCTTGTGCCCGGCGAAGATTTCCGCGAACAGCGGGTTATCCGCCTCGCTCGGGTCGAGGTCGAGCAGGGCCATGGCGGCGGGGCTGGCAACGACAAGACGCGGGTCGGCGATGGGATCGGGCAGGACCTGGGTGGAAAACACGTCGCCCAGGCGGGCGAAGCGGTTATCGAAGGTTAGTTCGTCGAGCTTTTTCACAATCTAACTCCGGACAAGTCCGAGCATTGTGCTCGGACTTGTCCGGGGGCGTCCACCCTCAGGCCCTGTCGCCGCTGGGCTTGTCATTCTGCGCGGCGGGCAGTTTCACCGGCGTGGCGGCGGGTTGCTGCTGGCCGACGATGACCTGGGCTTCCTGGCCCTGGAAGTTCTTCAGGAACACGTCGACCTGGTTGAAGGCCATGTCGATGCCGGCCTCGCGGAAGGCCAGGGCGATGCGCGTGAGGGTTTCGTCCACCGCCGGGTTGCGGTCGCCCAGCTCGCGCACGTGGAAGCGCAGTTCGTAGTCGAAGGTGCTGGCGCTGATCATGGTGAAGTACAGCACCGGCTCCGGGTCGCGCAGGATGCGGGTGTTGGCGTGGGCGGCGTCGAGCATGATCTTGCGTGCCAGCGGCAGGTCGCTTTCATAGGCCAGGCCGATCTTGATCGTTACCCGCGTGACGGTATCGCTCAGCGACCAGTTCACCAGCTGGCCGGTGATGAAGGTCTGATTGGGGACGATGATTTCCTTGCGGTCGAAGTCGGTGATGGTGGTGGCGCGGATGCGGATCCGGCTGACGGTGCCGGACAGCGTGCCGATGGTCACCACGTCGCCGATCCGCACCGGGCGCTCGAAGAGGATGATCAGGCCGGAGACGAAGTTGGAGAAGATCGCCTGCAGGCCGAAGCCCAGGCCAACCGACAGCGCGGCCACCAGCCATTGCAGCTTGTCCCAGCTCACCCCGAGGGTGGACAGCGCGCTGACGAAGCCGACGCCGCTGATGGTGTAGGACAGCAGCGTGGTGATGGCATAGGCGCTGCCTTGGCCCAGGGTCAGGCGCTGCAGCACCAACACTTCGAGCAGGCCGGGCAGGTTGCGCGCCAGGGCGACGGTCACGGCGGCGATGACCAGCGCCATGAGGAAGTCACTGAGGCTGATCGGCGTGGTGGACGCCGCGTCACCGGTGCCGCTGGTGTACTGGTAGAGGGTCACGTTGTCGAGGTAGGAGACCACGCTGATCAGGTCCGCCCAGACCCAGTACAGGGTGACCACGAAGCCGATCAGCAGGCCCAGGCGGATCAGGCGCATCGACTGTTCGTTGATCTGCTCGATGCCCAGGGTCGGCTCTTCGATGACCTCGGTGCCCTCGATGCCTTCCTTGGGCGCGTTCTGGCGATTCTTCAGGGCGCGCTGGTAGGCCAGGCGGCGGGCGGCGACGCCCATGCCGCGGACGAAGGTGGCTTCCACCACCATCCAGAACATCAGCAGGAACAGGGTGTCGATCAGCCGGTCGGTGAGCTTGAGGGCGGTGTAGTAGTAGCCGAAGCCCACGGCGAGGAACAGCGCCACCGGCAGGGCGGTGAAGCCCAGGCCGACGATCATCTTGATCATCGACGGACGCTCGCTGGAGGGGCTGTTGAACAGCAGCTGGGCGAGCAGCCAGGTCATCGCGCCATAGCCGAACAGCACCACGGCGATGCCGATCACGTCATCGGCCAGCGAGGCCGGCGAGTGCTCGGCGACGGTGACCACGGCGACCAGCGACATCACTACCAGGCCCAGTCGGCGCATCAGCTTGCCGAGGAACACCACCTGCGGCTGGCTCCAGTGGAAGTGCCGCTCGGCGATGCCGCCGGGGCGCAGGATGCGGTGCGCGGTGTAGAACACCAGCCAGACCTGCGCCATCTCCAGCAGCGCGCTGCCCAGGGTGGCGTTCTGCCCGCGGGCGTCGAGCAGCAGGGCGAGGCCGGCGATGGCCAGGGCCAGGGTGCCGGGCAACGCCAGCAGCACGGCGAGCAGCAGCGCCAGCGGGGTGTGCGCCTGGCTGTCGCGCTTGAAGTGGCCGATGTCGTCGTTCAGCGACTCCAGCTTGTCGTAGAGGAACTTGCGCTTCCACAGCAGGGCGGCGACCAGCAGGAGCAGCGGCAGGAACAGGAAGGGTCGGTCGATCAGGCCTTCGCCCAGCTCCTTCACGCCCGAGCCCCAGGGCACCTCGGCCAGCTGGTGGTGCAGCAGGGTCGGGGTCATCTTGAACCACGACAGGTCCAGCGGGCGGTTGCTGGGAATCCAGAACATCTGCTCGTCGAGGGTGGCGCGCAGGCTGTCGCTGGTTTCCTTGAGCTGCTTCTGGTTGAGCTGCAGGGTGATGGCTTCGTTGAGCAGCGCGTTCAGCTCGTGGTTGAGGCGCTCCATCAGTTCCAGGCGGGTGTCCACCAGCTCGGAGAGGTCGTGGCGCAGCTGCGGGGTGACGCTTTCCTGCGCCTGCTGGGCCAGCTGGTTGTCGATGTAGACCTGGGTGTTGTTGATCTCGTCGCGCTTCTGGTTCAGCTCGAACTGGTACAGGCGCAGGTCGGCGATCTCGTCGGCGAGGTCCTGGTCGGTCTTGATCACCGGCAGCGACTGCTTCTGCTGGTAGAGGATCTTCGACAGCAGCAGGCTGCCGCGCAGGACGTTGATCTGCTCGTCGAGGGCCTGCTCGCCCTGGGTCAGGTTGTCCAGCTGCTGCTTGGCTTCGAGGTTGCGCCGGGTCAGGGTGTTGAGGCGGTCGGTGGTACGCAGCAGGTAGTCGGAGAGCTTGAGGTTGGCGGCATTCTGCTGGCTCAGCAGGCTGTCGGTGCCGGCGGCCTGGCTGCTGTCCTTGGACAGCTGGGCGACGGTCTTCTCCGACTGCTCGCGGCGCTTGTCGCTGATCATCGCCTGCAGTTCGAGGGTTTCGCGCTCTTCGCGGCCGATGCGCTCGGCGAGCAGGTCGCGCTGGCTGGAGGCGAGGTCGAGCAGCAGGTTGTTGCCGGCCAGCTGCTGGCGCAGCAGCAGGTTCTGCGCGATCAGCGCGGCCTGCTCGGCGAGCAGCTCGTTGCGGCGTTCGTCGGCCAGCGGCTTGGCGCCTTCCTTGCCGGCCTTGAGGGCGGTGTTGATGTCCAGCAGGCGGCTCTGGTTCCTGCTCAGGTCGGCCTGGGCGCGCTCGGGGCGGGTCTGCGCGGTGAGGATCTCGCTCTTGGCGTCGATCATCTCCTTCTGCCAGCCGGCGAGCAGGGTGGATTGCTCGTTGAGGAGCATTTCCAGCTGGGTGGCGTTGTAGCCGGCGTAGCGCTGGGTGGCGGGTTTGTCGGCGGTGCCCTTGAGGCGGACGAGCGCCTTCTGGTTTTCGCTGATCAGCTTGGGCGCATCGGCCAGGCGGCCCTTGAGCTCGCTCAGCTGCTTTTCGCTGTCTTCCTTGGCGGCCAGCAGCTTGAGGGTGTTTTCCAGGCTGGCCTTGATCGGCTTGGCTTCGGCCTCGCTGAGTTTACGGTCGGCGAGGCCGTCGAGGTTCTGCTGCACCTTCTCGGCGCTGGGCACTGTGGTATCGGCGGCGAGCGCGGGCAGGCCGGTGAGGGAGCCGCCCAGGAGGACGACGGTCAGAAGGGTACGCAGCAGGAATGACATGGTCGCGTTCAGCGGCTCGTGCAAAAAAGTGGAGTGAGGGTAGTTCTGGCGGGCCGGCACCCGCAAGCGGGCGCCGGTGGGCGGTCAGAGGAAGAGTCCGGGACCGGGACGGCCTTCGGGGAATTTGACCCCGACCTTGCGGATCTTGTTCCCGTCCAGGGCGGCTACGGTCCAGGTCAGGCCGTTCCATTCCACCTGGTCGCCGATGATCGCCTGGCCGCCGATTTCGTGGGCGATGAAGCGGCCCAGGTTCTGTTCGCCGTCGACGCCTTCGAGCTTCAGGCCATACAGCGAGGCCACGGCGGAGAGCTGGGCATCGCCTTCGAGGACGAAGTCGCCGAAGAAGCGCGCGCTGAGGCCGCGGTCCGGCGCCTGGCTGAACAGCTTGCCCAGCGGCGAGAGGTCATGCTCGTGGCCGATCACGCAGAGAATGTCATCGGCTTCGAGGATGGTACTGCCGGACGGGTGCAGCAGCTGGGTACCGCGGAACAGGGCGGCGATACGGGTGCCTTCGGGCATCTTCAGCTCGCGCAGGGCGGCGCCGATGCACCACTTTTCCTTGCTCAGGTGGTAGACGAACAGCTCCCACTCGCTGGTCGGGTGGACCTCAAGGCCGGCGCGGGAGATCGGCGCCGGGTCCGGCGGAACTACCACGCGCAGCAGCTTGGCGGCCCAGGGCAGGCTGGTGCCCTGCACCAGCAGCGAGACCAGCACGATGAAGAAGGCCACGTTGAAGAACAGCTGCGCGTTGGGCAGGCCGGCCATCAGCGGGAACACCGCGAGGATGATCGGTACCGCGCCGCGCAGGCCGACCCAGGCGATGAAGGCCTTCTCGCGGCCATGGAAGGCGCGGAACGGGAACAGGCCGACCAGCACCGACAGCGGGCGGGCGAAGAGGATCATCCACAGCGCCAGGCCCAGGGCGGGCAGGGCGATGGGCCAGAGATCGTGGGGCGTGACCAGCAGGCCCAGCACCAGGAACATGCCGATCTGCGCCAGCCAGGCCATGCCGTCGAGCATGTGCATGATGCCGTGGCGCGAGCGGATCGGCTGGTTGCCCAGCACCAGGCCGCACAGGTAGATGGCGAGGATGCCGCTGCCGTGCACGGCGTTGGCCAGGGCGAAGATCAGCAGGCCGCCGCTGATCGCCAGCAATGGGTAGAGGCCGTTGGCCAGATGGATGCGGTTGATCACCTGCAGCAGCAGCCAGCCGCCGGCCAGGCCGAGCACCGAGCCGATGCCGAACTCGCGCAGGAAGTGCCAGAGGAAGCTCCAGGACAGGCCGCTCTCGCCGTGGGCGAGCATGTCGATCAGGGTGACGGTGAGGAAAACCGCCATCGGGTCGTTGCTGCCCGATTCGATCTCCAGGGTGGCGGTGACCCGCTCGTTCAGGCCCTTGCCGCCGAGCAGCGAGAATACCGCGGCGGCATCGGTGGAGCCGACGATGGCGCCGATCAGCAGGCCTTCCATCCAGCTCAGCTTGAACAGCCAGGCGGCGGCCACGCCGGTCAGCCCGGCGGTGATCAGCACTCCGGCGGTGGCCAGCGACAGCGCCGGCCACAGCGCCACGCGGAAGCTCGACACCCGCGTGCGCAAGCCGCCGTCCAGCAGGATCACTGCCAGCGCCAGGTTGCCCACCAGGTAGGCCATGGGGTAGTTGGAGAAGCCGATGCCGCCGGGGCCGTCGGTGCCCGCGATCATGCCCACGGCGAGGAAGATGACCAGGATCGGGATGCCCAGGCGCGAGGACAGCGAGCTGACCAGGATGCTCATGCCGATCAGCACAGCAGCGATCAGGAAATAGCTGTTGATGGCCACGGCATCCAAGGTGTCGACCTCCTGGGGAATGGGGGAGTGGCGACGCTACGTGGGTTCAGGATGCAGGCCGCATGCCAATCGATTCTAACCTGCGGATTTGCAAGGCTGTCAAAGGTTTGTTGAGGGGCTTTCGGCGGCGGATTCGGGCCAGGCCGCGGAGGAGCTCCCGGCGGGCGCCAGGCCAAGGCTGGCGAGTTCGCCCGGCAGCCAGCCGGGTTTGCTGGTCAGCGCCCGGCTGACGTCGGCAAGGCAGGTCTGGCGGTCGCGCTCCAGGGTGTCGCTGGCTTTGCGCAGTTCCCCCGACAGGGCGTTGCGCGCACCCTCCTGGAGCGCGCGGACCTGGGTGTGCCAGAGGTGCCGCGCCGAGCTGCCGGCCGCTCCGCAACTGCCCAGCGGGTCGTAGTAGGACGAACCGAACTGGGCGTAGCCGGCATTCACCAGCGCATTGAAATAGCGGCCCTGGGCGATGATCGACTTGCTTTCGCCGCCACGCAGGACCGCGACGCCATTGGCCACGGCCTTGTCGATGCTGCCGAGGAAGTCGACGGCATGCTGCTGGGCTTCGGCGCTGGGGACGTCATAGATCGGGCTGGCGCTGGAGGCGATCGCCACGCTGCGCGGCAGGGCGCGGTCGGCCAGGTCGTCGAGCGGGTCTGAGCTGGAGAGCAGCATCGCGGCTCCCACTGCGGTGGCTATCAACAGCAACGGCAGCAACGGAAGGCTGCGTTGCAGGAGAGCGGGGAGAGCTGGGGAATAATTGGCCATGGCGTCGGGAGGCAGAGGAGTGCGCGGGCGCCATTCAACGGCATGCGACGGGGGCCAGGTAGTCGGTCGGGGCGTCTATTTGTGTGGGAATATTCCTTCGGTTGCTGCCGCGGTGCTCTGTCTGCCTGTGGGATGCCTCCAGGCGCCGGGCATAAAAAAGCCCCGGACGTGACCGGGGCGCAAAGCTCATGCGGGGGCCTAGAACCAGGCGTCCCGCATGGTGAAACAGGTGTCGTCGCGGGCTTCGAGCAGCGTGAGGTCGTGGTGGCAGGACGGCACTTCCCAGGTCAGGAAGTAGCGCGCGGCCTGCAGCTTGCCGCGGTAGAAGTCAGCGTCCGAAGCATCTCCGCGCGCCAGGCCTTCCTCGGCGCGAATGGCCTGCTCCAGCCAGCGCCAGCCGATCACTGCGTGGCCGAACACCTTCAGGTACAGCGCCGAGTTGGCCAGCCCTTGCGCCACGCGGCCCTGCATCAGGTCGCCGAGCAGGCTCAGGGTGGTGGCCGACAGGCGCGCCATCAGTTGTTCCAGCGGTTCGCGCAGCTTGTCCAGCGACGAGTGTGCGCTGGCGCGCTCGCAGCACTGGTTGATCAGGCGGGTCAGCTGCTTGAGGCCGGCGCCATTGTTCTGCGCCAGCTTGCGGCCCAGCAGGTCCAGCGACTGGATGCCATGGGTGCCTTCGTGGATCGGGTTCAGGCGGTTGTCGCGGTAGTACTGCTCCACCGGGTATTCGCGGGTGTAACCGTGGCCGCCGAGGATCTGCACCGCCAGTTCGTTGGCCTTGAGGCAGAAGTCCGAGGGCCAGGACTTGACGATCGGGGTGAGCAGGTCGAGCAGTTCGTGGGCCTGCTTGCGCTCCTCTTCGGTGGCCAGCGTCTCGCAGTCGTCCACCAGGCGCGCGGCGTACAGGCCGAGGTCGAAGGCGCCCTCGACGTAGGCCTTCTGGGTCAGCAGCATGCGCCGTACGTCGGTGTGCTCGATGATCGACACCGGCGCCGAGGTCGGGTCCTTGGCATCCACCGGGCGGCCCTGGGGGCGCTCGCGGGCGTATTCCAGGGAGTACAGGTAGCCGGCATAGCCGAGCATGATGGCGCCCATGCCGACGCCGATACGTGCTTCGTTCATCATCTGGAACATGTAGGCCAGGCCGTGGTGCGGCTTGCCGACCAGGTAGCCGACACACTCGCCCTTGTCACCGAAGTTCAGCGCAGTGGAGGTGGTGCCGCGCCAGCCCATCTTGTGGAACAGGCCGGCCAGGGTCACGTCGTTGCGCGCGCCGAGGGAGCCGTCGTCGTTGACCAGGAACTTCGGCACGATGAACAGGCTGATGCCTTTCACGCCGGGCGGGGCGTCCGGCAGCTTGGCCAGCACCATGTGCACGATGTTGTCCGACAGCGGGTGGTCGCCGCCGGAGATGAAGATCTTGTTGCCCTTGATCCGGTAGCTGCCGTCGCCGGCCGGTTCCGCGCGGGTGCGGATGTCGGCCAGGGACGAGCCGGCGTGGGGCTCGGTCAGGGCCATGGTGCCGAACCAGCGACCTTCGATCATCGGCTGCAGGAACAGGCGTTTCTGTTCTTCGCTGCCGAAGGTCTCGATCAGGTGGCTGGAACCCATGCTCAGCATCGGGTAGGACGAGGTGGCGATGTTGGCCGACTGGAAGTGCGCGAAGCAGGCGCGAGCGAGCAGGTGCGGCAACTGCATGCCGCCCTGTTCGAAGCTGCGCGAGGCGTTCTGGAAGCCGGCCTCATTGAAGGCATCCACCGCTGGCTTCACTTCCGGGATGAGCACCGCGCCGCCGTCGACGTATTGCGGTTCGTTCTCGTCGTTCTTGCGGTTGTGCGGGGCGAACAGCTCCTCGGCGATGCCGCGGGCAGTGCCCAGGGCGGCGTCGAAGGTCTCGCGGTTGTGGTCGGCGAAGCGTTCGCGCTGGGTCAGGGCCTCGGCGTCGAGCACTTCGTAGAGTTCGAAAGCGAGGTTGCGGGAGCTGAGCAGGGTCTCGGACATGGATCGACCTCCGTGGGAATCGGCGCAGTCTAGTCTGGTGAATGAAGCGCGCACAGAATCATCCATGAGCGTGATAAAGGGCTAAAACGCCCGGCCTCCCGGCGGGCCCCGGCGACGGCGGACTCGCACCGCACCCGTCGCAGGACCTAAACTGCGCGCCTTGAGGAGTCCGCAATCCATGAACTACCGCCACGCCTACCACGCCGGCAACCATGCCGACGTGCTGAAACATATCGTCCTTGCCCGCATCTTCGCGCTGATGGCGCGCAAGGACACGCCCTTCGCCTACCTCGACAGCCATTCGGGCATCGGCCTGTACGACCTGCTGGGCGATGAGGCCAGCCGTACCGGCGAGTGGGAGTCGGGCATCGGCCGTCTGTACGAGCGCGATGACCTGCCGGAGCTGCTGCAGGATTATCTGGAGGTGGTCAGTGCGCTGAATCCCGACGGCGGCCTGGAGTTCTACCCCGGCTCGCCGGAGCTGGCGCGGCGCCTGACCCGCCCGCAGGACCGGGTGATGCTCAACGAACTGCACCCGGAAGACGGCCGCCTGCTCAAGGCCAACATGGCGGGCGAACGGCGCATCTCGGTGCACCAGGGCGACGGCTGGCTGCTGCCCCGCGCCTTCCTGCCCGTTGCCGAGAAACGCGGCGTGCTGCTGATCGACCCGCCCTTCGAGCAGCCCGACGACCTGGAGCGCTGCGTGACCGCGCTGGACGAGGCCATCGGCCGCATGCGCCAGACCGTGGTCGCCATCTGGTACCCGATCAAGGACCGCCGCCAGCTCAAGCGCTTCTATCAGCGCCTGGAGAAGAGCTCGGCGCCGAAGCTGTTGCGAGTGGAGCTGTGCGTGCACCCGGCTGACACGGCGGATCGCCTGAACGGTTCCGGGCTGGTCATCGCCAACCCGCCGTGGCCGCTGGACGAGGAACTGCGCGGCCTGTTGCCTTGGCTGGCCGAGACGCTGGCGCAAAGCGAAGGCAGCAGCCAGGTGGATTGGCTGATCGCCGAATGAAAAAAGCCCCGGCAGTGCCGGGGCTTTTTTGTGGGGCGCAGGAATGGCGTGGGGCTGGGCCGATCGCGGACGGAGTCCGCTCCTACGTCACCGGGTGGCACCGTGGTCCCTGTAGGAGCGAGCTTGCTCGCGAACAGCTTCACGGCGAGGCCGGTTCGCGAGCAAGCTCGCTCCTACAAGAGCAGGTTCACGCCGGCATGCAGACGCCAGTGCCACCCAGGCCGCAGTAGCCGTTGGGGTTCTTCGCCAGGTACTGCTGGTGGTAGGCCTCGGCGTAGTAGAACGGCGGCACCTCGCGGATTTCCGTGGTGATCTCGCCGTAGCCCTTGGCGTTCAGTTCCTGCTGGAAGGCGGCGCGGCTGGCTTCGATGGCGGTCTTCTGCGCCTGGTCGAACCAGTAGATCGCCGAGCGGTACTGGGTGCCGGTGTCGTTGCCCTGGCGCATGCCCTGGGTCGGGTCGTGGGATTCCCAGAACACCTTCAGCAGCGCTTCGATGCTGGTTTCACGCGGGTCGTAGACCACCAGCACGACTTCGCTGTGGCCGGTCAGGCCGGAGCAGACTTCGTCGTAGGTCGGGTTCGGCGTGAAGCCACCGGCGTAGCCCGCGGCAGTGACCCACACGCCCGGTTGCTGCCAGAAGCGCCGCTCGGCACCCCAGAAGCAGCCCAGGCCGACCACGATCTGCTGCAGGCCGGCGGGGAAGGGCGCGCTCAGCGGGCGGCCATTGACGTGATGCGCTTCGGGCACCGGCATCGGACTCTCGCGGCCGGGCAGGGCCTGGGCGGAGCTGGGCAGCTCCAGCTTGTGGACAAGTATTTGCGAGCGCAGGGTCATGGCATTCGTCTCCTCGAAATGGGGGCGGCAATAGACTCGGGTACTCGCCGAAGATTACAGCGTTTGTTTTGCTTTGCGGGATGTTTGCGCGTGCTCAAGGGCGTGGCTGCGGGCACGCCGCGCCAGGCCGGCTCAGTGCGGGCGGCAGGGGTAGCGTTGCAGGCTGGCGGAGAGGTCGTGGCTGGGGATCGGCTTGTCGAACAGGTAGCCCTGGCCGATGTCGCAGCGGTTGCGCCGCAGGAAGGCCAGCTGGGCGGCGGTCTCGACGCCTTCGGCGACCACTTGCAGCTTGAGGTTGTGGGCCATGGCGATCACCGCCGAGGTGATTTCCATGTCGTCCTGGTTGTCCGGGATGTCCTTGATGAAGCTGCGATCGATCTTGATCACGTCGATGGGGAATTTCTTCAGGTAGCTCAGCGACGAGTAGCCGGTGCCGAAGTCGTCCATGGCCATGGCCAGGGTCAGGCCGAGGTGCTTCAGGCGTTCGAGCTGCTGGCGGGTGTCGTCGGTGGCGTCCAGCAGCAGGCTTTCGGTGAGCTCCAGCTCCAGCTGGCCGGCGGGGATGCCTTCCTCGTGGAGGATCGCGGCGATGGAGCCGACCAGGTCCGGGTCGCTGAACTGCTTGGGCGACAGGTTGATCGCCATGTGCAGCTCGCCCAGGCCCTTGGCGGCCAGCTCGCGCACCTGGCGGCAGGCCTGGCGGATCACCCATTTGCCGATGGGGATGATCAGGCCGGTTTCCTCGGCGACGCTGATGAACTGGTCCGGGCGGATCATGCCCTTCTCCGGGTGCTGCCAGCGCAGCAGGGCCTCCAGGCCGAGCAGCGCGCCGCTGCGCAGGCACAGCTTGGGCTGGTAGTGCACCGCCAGTTCGTCCTGCACCAGCGCGCGGCGCAGGTTGCTCTCGACGAACAGCTTGTAGCTGGCCTCGGCGGTCATCGCCTCGGTGAAGGTCTGTACCTGGTGCTTGCCGTTGGCCTTGGCCTTGTGCAGCGCGAGGCCGGCGTGCTTCATCAGGGTCTGCGGGTCCTGCCCGTGCTGTGGCGCGTAGGCGATGCCGATGGAGCCGGTGATGCTGATCAGCTGGTTGTCGACGAACAGCGGCTTGTCGAGCACCGAGAGGATCTGCGCGGCGACCTTCTCGCCACGGCCGGCCACGGATTCCTCCAGCAGCACGGCGAATTCGTTGCTGGCGAAGCGCGCCAGGGTGGCGCTGTCGCTCAGGCTGCTGCGCAGGCGCCGGGCGAGGTTGGACAGCAGCTTGTCGCCGGTCTGGTGGCCGAGGCTGTCGTTGATCCGCTTGAAGTTGTCGATGTCCACCAGCAGCAGGCTCAGCGAGTGCTGGCTGCCGGCCTGCAGGCGCTCTTCCAGGGCGTTGATGAAGAAGTGCCGGTTGGCCAGGCCCGTGAGGTTGTCACGGTAGGCGAGCTTCTCGATGTGCTGCTGGGCCAGCTTGCTCTGGGTGATGTCTTCGTAGATGCCGATGTAGTGGGTCAGCTCGCCCTGGTCGTCGTAGACCTTGGACAGCGACAGCTGGCCCCAGTAAGGCTCGAGGTTCTTGCGCCGGCTGCGGAACTCGCCCTGCCAGCTGTTCTGGGTGACCAGGGTGGAGCGCGCGTCGAACAGCAGCTCGCTGAGATTCGCCAGCGCCGGCAGCTCCGGCAAGCGGCGGCCGCGGACTTCGTCGGCGCCGTACTGGGTGATCGCGGTGAAGCTCGGGTTGACGTATTCCACCAGGCCGTCGCGGTCGATCAGCAGGAAGGCGCTGGCGCTCTGCTCGACGGCGCGCTGGAACAGGTGCAGGGCGCTGGAAACGTTGCGCCGCTCGTGGTTCATCAGCACCTGGGCGTACTGGTCGGCCAGTTCGCCGGCAAAGGCGATCTCGTCGCTCTGCCACATGCGTACTTCGCCGACATGCTCCAGGCAGAGCACGCCGACTACCTCGCCGCCGACGCGGATAGTGGCGTCGAGCATGGCGCTGATGCCCTGCGGGCGCAGATAGCGCGCCGCCAGTTCCTGGGTGCGCGGGTCCTGCTGGGCGTTGTGGGCGTCGATGGCGCGGCCGCTATGCACCGCGTCGATGTAGTTGGGGAAGTTGCTGGCGTCGATGTCCTGGGGCTTTTCGTACTGGTCGGTGTCGCGACGGTAGACGGTGACCGCTTCCAGGCGATTGTCCGGGTGCAGGCGCCAGAGGCCGGCGCGGGCCACGTCGTAGGCCTCGCAGGCAGCCTGGGCGATCAGTTGGGCGGCTTCCAGCAGCGGGTCGCTGGACAGGTAGCGGTGCCGCGCCAGGCGCACGATGAGGTTCTGCTGGGTGCGCGAGCGCACCAGGTGCTGCAGGTGTTCGTCCTGGGAGCGCTGGTACATCTCCAGGGACATCTTCAGGCGGATGTTCTGCGCTTCGAGGTCGAGCAGGCGCGGGTCCAGCTCGGTGCTCTGCTCGTCACCCTCGGTCTGCAGCAGGTAGCCGTGGAGCAGCTGGCGGCCGTGCTGCTGGAAGGATTCGCCGACTTCCAGCACGTCCAGCGTGCCGCGCGGCGAATGCAGCAGGTAGCGCACCCGGTAGCGGTTGTCCTTGAGCAGTTGCTGTTGCACTTGTTCGTGCAGGCGATGGCGCGCCTCGGGCTCCATCAGGCTGGCGTAGGGGGCGTCGAGGATGCCGCAGAGGTCCTGGGCCGGCACGCCGATCTGGCGTTCGCAGCCGGGGTCGAGGAACAGCAGGGTCCAGCTG
Organism: Pseudomonas sp. CAN1; assembly: GCF_030462585.1. Classification (GTDB taxonomy): domain Bacteria; phylum Pseudomonadota; class Gammaproteobacteria; order Pseudomonadales; family Pseudomonadaceae; genus Pseudomonas. The sequence goes on from NZ_JASMRU010000002.1 coordinate 123,323, forward strand.
GGTTCATTCAAGCGCTCGAAGCGCAGCATCCCGAGCCTCGAAGGGACGGGAAGCTGCGTGACAACCTCGGCCGCCTGACGGCTGGCGGCATCGGGATGAGTCTTCATGCGCGGTGGAATTCCAGGGTGCTGGACGAGGGACATGGCCTCGCCCGACTTCTATGGGCGTTGGCAAGAGTTGCATGAGGCACGGGGCCATGACAAGCCAGGACTGTATCGGCCGTCACACCGGGAAGTTGAACCCTGGCGCTCTGGATCGCGGACCGCTGGTCAGAAGTGGCCAGGCAAAAAGAAGCCCCGCCATCTGGCAGGGCTGGAGAGTACGAGCGTGGCGTGCTCGTCGAGAGGAAGGCCGGCGCGGGGCCGGCCTTTTACAACACTTGCAGGAAGAGCTCTTACAGCAGCAGCGTGCGGATATCCGCCAGCAGGTCGGACAGGCGCTTGGTGTAGCGCGCGGCGGCCGCCCCGTTGATCACGCGGTGATCGTAGGACAGCGACAGCGGCAGCATCAGGCGCGGCTGGAAGGCCTTGCCGTCCCACACCGGCTGCATGGTCGCCTTGCTGACACCCAGGATCGCCACTTCCGGCGCGTTGACGATCGGCGTGAAGCCGGTGCCGCCAATGTGGCCGAGGCTGGAGATGGTGAAGCAGGCGCCCTGCATGGCGTCGGCGGAGAGCTTCTTGGTGCGCGCTTTCTCGGCCAGTTCGGCGGCTTCGGCGGCGAGTTGCAGGAGGCTCTTCTGGTCGACGTTCTTGATCACCGGGACCAGCAGACCATCCGGGGTGTCCACGGCAAAGCCGATGTTCACGTACTTCTTGCGGATCAGCGCCTTGCCGCTGGGGGCCAGCGAGCTGTTGAAGTCCGGCATTTCCTTGAGCAGGTGGGCACAGGCCTTCAGCAGGATCGGCAGCACGGTCAGCTTGACGCCAGCCTTTTCCGCAACGGCTTTCTGGGCCACGCGGAAGGCTTCCATCTCGGTGATGTCGGCCGAGTCGAACTGGGTCACGTGCGGCACGTTCAGCCAGCTGCGATGCAGGTTGGCGGCGCCGACCTGCATCAGGCGGGTCATCGCCACTTCTTCCACTTCGCCGAACTTGCTGAAGTCGACTTCCGGAATCGGCGGGATGCCCGCGCCACCAGTGGCGCCAGCCGGCGCGCCGGATTTGGCGCGCTGCAGTTGTTCCTTGACGAACAGCTGCACGTCTTCCTTGAGGATGCGGCCTTTCGGACCGGTGCCTTTGACTTCGTTCAGCTCGACGCCGAACTCGCGGGCGACCATGCGCACTGCGGGGCCAGCGTGAACCTTGGCGCCGTCACGGCTGGGCGCGCCCACCGGAGCGGCTTCCGCAGCCGGAGCCGCGGCAGCCGGTGCCGGAGCGGCGGCAGGGGCAGCAGCGGCCGGAGCCGGTGCGGCAGCCGGAGCTTCGGCAGCAGCCGGGGCAGCAGCGCCCGCGACCTTGAGCTTGAGGATCAGGTCGCCGGTGCCAACTTCGTCACCGACCTTGATCGACACGCTTTCCACCACGCCGGAGGCCGGCGAGGGGATTTCCATGCTGGCCTTGTCCGATTCCAGGGTGATCAGCGACTGGTCGGCTTCGACCGTGTCGCCGGCTTTCACCATGACTTCGATGACGTTGGCCTTGCCGGCCGAGCCGATGTCCGGGACGTGGATGTCCTGGACGCTGGCGGCAGCAGCAGGCGCGGCAGCCGGCGCCGGGGCAGCGGCCGGAGCCTCTGCCTTGGGTGCCTCGGCGGCCGGAGCCGGAGCTTCGGCCTTGGGCGCTTCGGCAGCCGCCGAACCACCCTCGACTTCCAGCTCGAGGATCTCGTCGCCTTCCTTCAGGGTGTCGCCCACCTTGACCTTCAGGCTCTTCACCACGCCGGCTTTCGGCGAGGGGATTTCCATGCTGGCCTTGTCGGATTCCAGGGTCAGCAGGCTCTGGTCGGCCTCGACGGTGTCGCCGACCTTGACCAGCAGTTCGATGACTTCACCCTGACCATTGCCGATGTCGGGTACACGAATCAGTTCGCTCATCGTGCCTCTCCTCAGCAGTCCAGCGGGTTACGTTTTTCGGGGTTGATGCCGAACTTGGCGATGGCTTCGGCCACGACCTTGGGTTCGATATCACCGCGATCGGCCAGGGCTTCCAGCGCGGCCAGCACCACCCAGTGGCGGTCGACTTCGAAGAAGTCGCGCAGCTTGCGGCGGCTGTCGCTGCGGCCGAAGCCGTCGGTGCCCAGGACCTTGAACTCCTTGCTCGGCACCCACTGACGGATCTGCTCGGCGTAGAGCTTCATGTAGTCGGTGGAGGCGATCACCGGGCCCTTGCGGCCGGCGAGGCACTCTTCGACGTAGCTCTGCTTCGGCTTCTGACCCGGGTGCAGGCGGTTCCAGCGCTCGACAGCCAGGCCGTCGCGGCGCAGTTCGTTGAAGCTCGGTACCGACCAGACGTCGGCGCCGATGCCGAAGTCTTCGCGCAGGATCTTCGCGGCGGCTTCGACTTCACGCAGGATGGTGCCCGAGCCCAGCAGCTGCACGTGATGTGCGGCGGCCTTCTTGTCCTCATCGAGCAGGTACATGCCCTTGATGATGCCTTCCTCTGCGCCCTTGGGCATGGCCGGCTGGACGTAGTTCTCGTTCATCACGGTGATGTAATAGAAGATGTCCTGCTGCTCTTCGATCATCTGACGCGAGCCTTCGCGGATGATCACCGCCAGCTCGTAGGCGTAGGTCGGATCGTAGGTGCGGCAGTTCGGGATGGTCGCCGCCAGCAGGTGGCTGTGACCGTCTTCGTGCTGCAGGCCTTCACCGTTCAGGGTGGTACGGCCGGCGGTGCCGCCGATCAGGAAGCCGTGCGCGCGGCTGTCGCCAGCGGCCCAGGCCAGGTCGCCGATACGCTGGAAGCCGAACATCGAATAGAAGATGTAGAACGGCAGCATCGGCTGGTTGTGCGTGGAGTACGAGGTACCCGCGGCGATCCAGCTGGACATGGCGCCGGCTTCGTTGATGCCTTCCTCGAGGATCTGACCTTTCTTGTCCTCGCGGTAGAACATCACCTGGTCCTTATCCACCGGCTCGTACAGCTGGCCGACGGAGGAGTAGATACCCAGCTGACGGAACATACCTTCCATACCGAAGGTACGGGCTTCGTCCGGCACGATCGGGACGATGCGCGGGCCGAGTTCCTTGTCCTTGACCAGCTGCGAGATGATCCGCACGAAGGCCATGGTGGTGGAGATTTCGCGGTCGCCCGAGCCATCGAGCATGGCCTTGAGGGTTTCCAGCGGGGGAACCGGGACCTGGAAGCTCTTCTCGCGGCGCACCGGCATCACACCGCCCAGTGCGGCACGGCGGTTGGCCAGGTACTTGGCCTCGGCGCTGCCTTCCTCGGGGCGGTAGAACGGCAGGTTTTCCAGGTCGGCATCCTTGATCGGGATGTCGAACTTGTCGCGGAACGACTTCAGCGACTCGACGTCGACCTTCTTGACGTTGTGCGCGATGTTCTTCGCTTCGCCCGAACCTGTGCCATAGCCCTTGATGGTCTTGGCCAGGATGACGGTCGGCTGGCCCTTGTGGTTGACCGCCTGGTGGTAGGCCGCATAGACCTTGTAGGGGTCGTGGCCGCCACGGTTGAGTTTCCAGACTTCCTCGTCGGAGAGGTCCTTGACCATCTCCAGCAGCTCCGGACGTGCACCGAAGAAGTGCTCACGCACGTAGGCGCCGTCTTTGGCCTTGTAGTTCTGGTACTCGCCGTCGATGACCTCGTCCATGCGCTGCTGCAGCAGGCCGGCGGTGTCCTTGGCGAACAGCGGGTCCCAGAAGCGACCCCAGACCACCTTGTTGACGTTCCACTCGGCGCCACGGAACACGCCTTCGAGTTCCTGGATGATCTTGCCGTTGCCGCGAACCGGGCCGTCGAGGCGCTGCAGGTTGCAGTTGATGACGAAGATCAGGTTGTCCAGCTTCTCGCGGCCGGCCAGGGAGATCGCGCCCAGGGATTCGGGCTCGTCGCACTCGCCGTCGCCCATGAAGCACCAGACCTTCTGCTTGCCGGCGGGGATGAAGCCGCGGCTTTCCAGGTACTTCATGAAGCGCGCCTGGTAGATCGCCTGGATCGGACCCAGACCCATGGAAACGGTCGGGAACTGCCAGAAGTCCGGCATCAGCCAGGGGTGCGGGTAGGAAGACAGGCCGTTGCCGTCCACTTCCTGGCGGAAGTTGTTCAGCTGGTCTTCGGTGATGCGGCCTTCGAGGAAGGCGCGGGCGTAGACGCCGGGGGAGGCGTGGCCCTGGAAGAACACCAGGTCGCCGCCGTGTTCTTCGGTCGGGGCCTGGAAGAAGTAGTTGAAGCCAACGTCATACAGGGTCGCCGAGGAGGCGAAGGAGGAGATGTGACCACCCAGATCCGGGTCGGCCTTGTTGGCCTTCATCACCATCGCCAGGGCGTTCCAGCGCACCAGGGAGCGGATGCGGCGTTCCATGAACAGGTCGCCAGGCATGCGGGCTTCGTGGGTTACCGGGATGCTGTTGCGGTACGGCGTGGTGATCGCGTAGGGCAGTTGGGTGCCGGACCGGCTGGCCAGCTCGCCCATACGGGTCATCAGGTAATGGGCGCGGTCTTCACCTTCACGGTCCAGGACCGATTCCAGGGCGTCCAGCCATTCCTGGGTTTCGACGGGATCGAGGTCTTGCATGGCTTGCTCCAGGGCGGAAAGGCTTCCAGAATCGGAAGCCAGTAGATCGTTGCCGATAGCTGCGCCAACCTCGTGGGCGACGCGGCGAATTCTTGGAAGTGCTCCGGGGGTACGCCCGGCGGGTTGTAGTTTTACTACAAATCGCCAGCGGATACATCCCTCCGCCAGAAAAAGTTAGTAGTAAAACTACAGGGGCGCGAAAGACGGGATCGCCGGCGCCTCGCCGACCACTCAGGATAGACCATGAGCCTGCCGTCCCTGGCCGCTTTGCCGGCCACCCTGAAGCCCCTCGCCGAGCGGGCCGAACAGAATTTCCGCACTGCCATCGCCGCGTTTTCTCCCGAGCAGATTGCAAGCTTCGAAGGCTGGTCCGACGAGCGGCACGCCGATTTCGCCCGGGTCACCGCCGGCAGCGATTTCGTCGCCGAGCAGGTCCAGCGTGATCCTGCCTTTCTATTGATGCTGGCCGCGACCGGCGAACTGGAGCGTGGCCTGCAGCCCGGCGAAATGGGCGCGCAACTGGAAGCGCTGCTGGCCGACTGCGCCGACGAGGACGAGCTGGGGCGCCGCCTGCGCCGCTTCCGCCGGCGCCAGCAGGTGCGCATCATCTGGCGCGACCTGACCCGTCGCAGCGACCTGGCCGGCACCTGCCGCGACCTTTCCGACCTTGCCGACGCCTGCATCGACCAGTCCCTGGCCTGGCTCTACCAGCGTCACTGCCAGCAGTTCGGCGTGCCCATCGGCAACCGCTCCGGCCTGCCGCAGAAGATGATCGTGCTGGGCATGGGCAAGCTGGGCGCGGGCGAGCTGAACCTGTCCTCCGACATCGACCTGATCTTCGGCTACCCCGAGGGCGGTGAGACCCAGGGCGCCAAGCGCGCGCTGGATAACCAGGAGTTCTTCACCCGCCTGGGGCAGAAGCTGATCAAGTCGCTGGACGCCATCACCGTCGAGGGCTTCGCCTTCCGCGTTGACATGCGCCTGCGCCCCTACGGCTCCAGCGGCCCGCTGGTGCACAGCTTTGCCGCGCTGGAGCAGTACTACCAGGACCAGGGCCGCGACTGGGAACGCTACGCGATGATCAAGGCCCGCGTGGTCGGCGGCGATCAGGAAGCCGGCCAGCGCCTGCTGGAGCTGCTGCGCCCGTTCGTCTACCGGCGCTACCTGGACTTCTCTGCCATCGAGGCGCTGCGCACCATGAAGCAGCTGATCCAGCAGGAAGTGCGGCGCAAGGGCATGAGCGAGAACATCAAGCTGGGCGCCGGCGGCATCCGCGAGGTGGAATTCATCGCCCAGGCCTTCCAACTGATCCACGGCGGCCGTGACCTCAGCCTGCAGCAGCGGCCGTTGCTGCGGGTGCTGGCGATCCTCGAAGGGCAGGGCTACCTGCCGCCGCAGGTGGTTGCCGAGCTGCGCGAGGGCTACGAGTTCCTGCGCTACGCCGAGCATGCCCTGCAGGCCATCGCCGACCGCCAGACGCAGATGCTGCCGGAGGACGAGATCGAGCGCGTGCGGCTCGCCTTCATCATGGGCTTCGCCAACTGGTCGGCGTTCCACCAGGCCACCAACCAGTGGCGCGACCGCATCGACTGGCATTTCCGCCAGGTCATCGCCGACCCCGACGAGGACGAAGACGGCCAGGTCGACACCACCATCGGCGGCGAGTGGATTCCCGTCTGGGAAGAGGCGGTGGACGAGGAGTCCGCCTGCCGGCAGTTCGCCGACAGCGGCTTCGCCGAACCGGCCCAGGCCTGGAAGCGCCTGACCGACCTGCGCCACGGCGCGCAGGTGCGTGCCATGCAGCGCCTGGGGCGCGAGCGGCTCGATGCCTTCATGCCGCGCCTGTTGAACATGATCGCCGAGCGCGGCCCGGCGGACGTTCTGCTGGAGCGCACGCTGCCGCTGATCGAGGCGGTGGCGCGGCGTTCGGCCTATCTGGTGTTGCTCACCGAGAACCCCGGTGCGCTGGAGCGCCTGCTGACCCTCTGCGCGGCCAGCCCGATGGTGGCCGAGCAGATCGCCCGCTTCCCGATCCTGCTCGACGAGCTATTGAATGAAGGACGGCTGTTCCGTCCGCCGCAGGCCGCCGAGCTGGGCGCCGAGCTGCGCGAGCGGCTGATGCGCATCCCCGAGGATGACCTCGAACAGCAGATGGAAACCCTGCGCCACTTCAAGCTGGCCCACGGCCTGCGCGTGGTCGCCTCGGAGATCGCCGGGACGCTGCCGCTGATGAAGGTCAGCGACTACCTGACCTGGCTGGCCGAGGCGATCCTCGAACAGGTGCTGAGCCTGACCTGGGACCAACTGGTGCAGCGCCACGGCCGACCGACCCGCGTCGACGGCACGCCTTGCGATCCGGATTTCATCATCATCGGCTACGGCAAGTCCGGCGGCCTGGAGCTGGGCCACGGCTCGGACCTCGACCTGGTGTTCATCCACGATGGCGACCCGCAGAGCGAGACCGACGGCGAGAAGTCCATCGACGGCGCGCAGTTCTACACGCGCCTGGGGCAGAAGATCATCCACTTCCTTACTGCGCAGACGCCCTCGGGCATGCTCTACGAGGTGGATATGCGCCTGCGCCCCAGCGGCGCCTCCGGCCTGCTGGTCAGCTCGCTGCGTGCCTTCGAGGTCTACCAGATGGGCGAGGCCTGGACCTGGGAGCATCAGGCGCTGGTGCGCGCCCGCGTGCTCGCCGGCTGCAAGCGGGTGGCCGTGGCGTTCGAGGCGATCCGCGCGAAAGTGCTGGGCCAGCAGCGCGACCTGGCTGAGCTGCGCAAGGAAGTCAGCGAGATGCGCGCGAAGATGCGCGACAACCTCGGCACCCCGAGCACGGCCGCCGGCACTGCGCCGAATGCCTTCGAGGCCGCGGCCCCGTTCGATCTCAAGCAGGACGCCGGTGGTATCGTCGATATCGAATTTATGGTGCAATACGCGGCCCTGGCGTGGTCGTGGCAGCACCCGGAACTGGTGGAGTTCACCGACAACATCCGCATTCTGGAAGCGCTGGAGCGGGTCGGGTTGATGTCCGGCGAGGATGTCCTGAAGCTGCAGGACGCCTACAAGGCCTACCGGGCGGCGGCGCACCGATTGTCCCTGCAGAAGCAGCCGGGCGTGGTGAGCGGCGACCACTTCCATGCGGAAAGGCGCATGGTGATGCAGATGTGGAAGGCCTTCGAGCTGACCTGATTCGCTGCGATTCCCCGTGAAGTAGAAAGCATCCGGCGAGATGATGCTCGCCGGAACGGGTCGCGCTGTCAGTGCTGGGCTGGCAGCAGGAACAAGGCGCGCAATGCCGTTGCGCCAGGTCACAGGGAGTGACGAAAACCGCCCGGCTGCAAGAACGGCTGGGCTAGACTGCCGGCATTCGCTGCTCGGCACCCGATCGCAGAGGCCCGCGCCCTGCGGCTGGATGAATGGAGTACGGGGAGGCGAGAGCCTCCCCGCTTGTTTTCGGAAAAGGCATGAGAATTCTGATCGTAGGCCCCTCCTGGGTGGGCGACATGGTGATGGCGCAGACGCTCTTCCAGTGTCTGAAGCGGCAGCATCCGGACTGCGTGATCGACGTGCTGGCGCCCGACTGGAGCCGGCCGATCCTCGAGCGCATGCCCGAAGTGCGCCAGGCCCTGAGCTTCCCGCTTGGCCACGGCGTGCTGGACATCGCCTCGCGCCGGCGCATCGGCAAGACCCTCAAGGGCCAGTACGACCAGGCGATCCTCCTGCCCAACTCGCTCAAATCGGCGCTGGTGCCGTATTTCGCCGGCATCCCCAAGCGCACCGGCTGGAAAGGCGAGATGCGCTACGGCCTGCTCAACGACATCCGCGCGCTGGATAAAGAACGCTACCCGCTGATGATCGAGCGCTTCATGGCCCTCGCTTTCGCGCCAGGTGAAGAGTTACCGCAGCCTTATCCACAGCCGCGCCTGTCCATCGATCCGCAGAGCCGCGAGGCCGCCCTGGCCAAGTTTGGCCTGAGCCTGGACCGGCCGGTGCTGGCCCTGTGTCCCGGCGCCGAGTTCGGCGAGGCCAAGCGCTGGCCGGCCGAGTACTACGCCAAGGTCGCCGAGGTGAAGATCCGTGCCGGCTGGCAGGTGTGGATCTTCGGCTCGAAGAACGACCATCCCGGTGGCGAAGACATCCGCATGCGCCTGATCCCCGGCCTGCGCGAGGAGTCGGTGAACCTTGCCGGCGAGACCGCCCTGGCCGAAGCCATCGACCTGATGTCCTGCGCCAGCGCCGTGGTCACCAACGATTCCGGCCTGATGCACGTGGCCGCTGCGCTGAACCGCCCGCTGGTGGCGGTCTACGGCTCCACCTCGCCGCAGTTCACCCCGCCGCTGGCCGACGCCGTCGAGATCGTCCGCCTCGGCCTGGAATGCAGCCCCTGCTTCGATCGCGTCTGCCGTTTCGGCCACTACAACTGCCTGCGCGAGCTGAAGCCGCGCCCGGTGCTCGAAGCGCTGGACCGACTGGTCGCCGACCCGGTGGATGTGGAAAGCGCTGAATGAGGGTCCTGCTGATCAAGACTTCGTCCCTGGGCGATGTCATCCACACCCTGCCGGCGTTGACCGACGCCGCCCGCGCCATTCCCGGCATCCAGTTCGACTGGGTGGTGGAGGAGGGCTTCGCCGAGATCCCCGCCTGGCATCCGGCCGTGGCCCAGGTGATCCCGGTGGCGATCCGCCGCTGGCGCAAGAATCTCTGGCAGACCCTCAAGAGCGGCGAGTGGAGCCGCTTCAAGCGCCGCCTGAAAGAAGTCGACTACGACCTGGTGATCGACGCCCAGGGCCTGCTCAAGAGCGCCTGGCTGACCCGCTACGCGCGCCGTCGCACGCCCATTGCAGGGCTGGACAAGGAGTCGGCCCGCGAGCCGGCCGCCAGCCGCTTCTATAACCGTACCTACCCGGTCGCCTGGGGCCAGCATGCCGTCGAGCGCGTGCGCCAGCTGTTCGCCCAGGCGCTGGACTACCCGTTGCCCGCCGGCACCGGCGACTACGGCCTGGACCGCAGCCGCCTGCTGGACGCCGTGGATACCGAGCCCTACCTGGTGTTCCTGCATGGCACCACCTGGGTCACCAAGCACTGGCCCGAGGTCTACTGGCGCGAACTGGCCCAGCGCATGGGCGAGCGCGGCTGGCAGGTGCGCCTGCCGTGGGGCAACGACGCCGAGCGGCAGCGCGCCGAACGGCTCGCCGAAGGCTTGGAAAACGCCTCGGTACTCCCCAGATTAAGCCTCGCAGGCATGGCCAAGGTACTGGCCGGAGCTTCCGCCTGCGTGGCGGTCGACACCGGGCTCGGACACCTGGCCGCCGCCCTGGACGTGCCGACGCTGTCGCTGTTCGGCCCGACCAACCCCGGTCTGACCGGCGCCTACGGGCGCTCGCAGGTGCACCTGGCCAGTGATTGGCCCTCGTGCGCGCCCTGCCTGCAGAAGACCTGCACCTACCAGCCGACGGCCGAAGACAAGCGCCAATTCGACCTGCGGCATGAACAGCCTCTGTGCTTCACGCGCCTGAATCCCCAGCGCGTGGCGAACCAGCTGGAGGCACTGCTGCTGGCCCCGGAGACGCTTCGATGACCCTGGCTTTCGTCCTCTACAAATACTTCCCGTTCGGCGGGCTGCAGCGCGATTTCATGCGCATCGCCCTGGAATGCCAGCAGCGCGGCCACTCCATCCGCGTCTACACGCCAATATGGGAAGGCGAGGTCCCGTCCGGCTTCGACGTGCGCGTGGCGCCGGTGAAGTCGTTGTTCAACCATCGCCGCAACGAGAAATTCAGCGCCTGGCTGCAGGCGGATCTCGCACGTTCGCCGGTGGACCGGGTGATCGGCTTCAACAAGATGCCGGGCCTGGATGTGTACTACGCCGCCGACGGCTGCTTCGAGGACAAGGCGCAGACCCTGCGCAATTCCTTCTACCGTCGCTGGGGCCGCTACAAGCACTTCGCCGACTACGAGCGCGCCGTGTTCGCGCCGGAGTCGAAGACCGAAATCCTGATGATCTCCGAGGTGCAACAGCCTCTGTTCATCAAGCACTACCGTACCCCCGAGGCGCGCTTCCACCTGCTGCCGCCGGGCATCGCCCAGGATCGTCGCGCGCCGGCCAACGCCGGCGAAATCCGCGCCGAGTTCCGCCGCGAGTTCAAGCTTGGCGACGACGACCTGCTGCTGGTGCAGATCGGCTCCGGCTTCAAGACCAAGGGCCTGGACCGCAGCCTCAAGGCATTGGCCGCGCTGCCGCGCTCGCTACGCAAGCGCACCCGCCTGATCGCCATCGGCCAGGACGATCCCAAGCCGTTCCTGCTGCAGGTGAAGGCGCTGGGGCTGTCGGACAACGTGCAGATTCTCAAGGGGCGCAGCGATATCCCGCGCTTCCTGCTCGGCGCCGACCTGCTGATCCACCCGGCCTACAACGAGAACACCGGTACCGTGCTGCTCGAAGCGCTGGTCGCGGGCCTGCCGGTGCTGGTCACCGACGTCTGCGGCTACGCCCACTACATCGACGAGGCGAAGGCCGGTCGCGTGGTGCCGACGCCCTTCGAGCAGGATCGCCTGAACGGCATGCTCCAGCAGATGCTCGAAGATGACGCGGCGCGTGCGGAGTGGGGGCGCAACGGCCTGGCCTTCGCCGACAGCGCCGACCTCTACAGCATGCCGCAGCACGCCGCCGACCTGATCCTGCAGGAGCGCGCATGAAAGCCTTTGCTCTGGTAGGAGCGAGCTTGCTCGCGAATGCTCTCCCTACGAGCCAGGGTGCCATGCGGGTTCGCGAGCAAGCTCGCTCCTACAAAGGCGGTGCCCATGAAGCTTGAGCTGCACGAGCCGTTCAAAACCCTGTGGGCCGGCAAGGACCCGTTCGCCGAAGTCGAACGCCTGCAGGGCAAGGTCTACCGCGAGCTGGAAGGCCGCCGCACCCTGCGCACCGAAGTCGACGGGCGCGGTTACTTCGTCAAGATCCACCGCGGCATCGGCTGGGGCGAGATCGTCAAGAACCTGTTCAGCGCCAAGCTTCCCGTGCTCGGTGCGGGCCAGGAACAGCGCGCCCTGGAACGCCTGCACCAGGCCGGCGTGGCGACCATGACCTCGGTGGCCTACGGCGAGCGCGGTGGCAATCCGGCCAGCCAGCATTCCTTCATCGTCACCGAGGAGCTGGCGCCGACCACCGACCTGGAAGTGTTCTCGCTGGACTGGCTGCAGACGCCGCCCGAGCCGCGCCTCAAGCGCGCGCTGATCGCCGAGGTGGCGAAAATGGTCGGCACCATGCACCGCGCCGGGGTAAACCACCGCGACTGCTACATCTGCCACTTCCTGCTGCACACCGATCGCCCGGTCAGCGCCGATGACCTGCGCCTGTCGGTGATCGACCTGCACCGCGCCCAGACCCGCGACGCCACCCCGCGTCGCTGGCGCAACAAGGACCTGGCGGCGCTGTACTTCTCCGCGCTCGACATCGGCCTGACCCGCCGCGACAAGTTGCGTTTCCTGCGTGATTACTTCGGTAAGACTCTGCGTGACATCCTCCGCGAGGAGGCCGCACTGCTCGCCTGGATGGAGCGCAAGGCGGCCAAGCTGTATGACCGCAAGCAACGTTACGGAGACCTGCTCTGATGGCTGGCTGGGTACTCGAAGCCGACTACCAGCATCTCGCCGCCGATTTCGGCAGCCTGGATGCGGTGTTCGCCGTCGAAGGCGAGCGCATCACCAAGGATGCGATGTCCGACGTCGTGCGCATCGAACGCGACGGCGTGCGTTATTACGTCAAGCGCTATCGCAAGCCCGGCAAGGGCTTTCGCCGTTACCTGCCGCGCCCGCGGGTGAAGGCCGAGTGGCAGAACCTCAAGCAGTTCGCCAAGTGGGGCATCCCCACCGCGCAGGTGGTGGCCTACGGCCTGGAGCGCGTCAACGGCGCCTTCGCCCGTGGCGCGATCATCACCCGCGAGCTGGTCGGCACCGAGGACCTGCACGCGTTGGCCCGCCAGGACGATCCGCGCCTGAAGGATCGCGCCTGGGTCGAGCATGTCAGCCAGCAACTGGCCAACTACACGCGGATCATGCATGACCACCACTTCACCCATAACGACCTGAAGTGGCGCAACATCCTGGTGGACCAGGCCGGCACGGTGTACTTCATCGACTGCCCGATCGGCGGCTACTGGGTCAGCTTCATGCTGCGCTATCGCATCACCAAGGACCTGGCCACCCTCGACAAGGTCGCCAAGTACCACCTTTCCTACACGCAGCGCCTGCACTTCTACCTGCTGTACCGGCGCCGCGAACGACTGAACGAATCGGACAAGAAACGTGTCCGTCAGATCGTGCATTTCTTCGAGGGACGCGAGTGAAGGATTTCATTGCCGAGGGCGACCAGGCCCTGCTGGAAAGCAACGCCCTGGCCGATTTCGATGCCCTGTGGAACCTGCAGCTGGAAGCCGTGGACGAGCCCAACACCGAGCGGGGTGGCTGGAGCAGCGTTTATCGCCTGGAACTGGACGGCACCGCCTACTACCTCAAGCGCCAGAGCAACCACCTGACCCGCAGCTTGAAGCGCCCGCTCGGCGAGCCGACCTTCAGCCGCGAGTTCCGCAATATCCAGCGCTACCACCAGCTTGGCATTCCCTCGATGGAGGCCGCGTTCTTTGGCGCGCGTCAGGTCGGTGGCGAGCGACGGGCGATCCTGATGACTCGCGCGCTGGACGGCTGGCGTGACCTGGACAGCCTGCTGCAGGGCTGGTCGAACCTCGCCGCCGAGCGCCGTCAGGCCATCCTGCGCGCCTGCGGCATGCTCGCCCGCCGCCTGCACGAGGCCGGGCAGATGCACGGCTGCTTCTACCCCAAGCACATCTTCCTGCGCGAAACCGACGACGCCTTCGAGGCGACCCTGATCGACCTGGAGAAGACCCGTTCGCTGTGGTTCGGCCAGCGCGACCGCGTGCGTGACCTCGAACCGCTGCTGCGCCGCGCGCCGGACTGGAACGAAGGCGACGTGCGCACCCTGCTGGCGGCCTACCTCGGTACTGCGGCCAGCGGCCCGGAAGTCGATGACTGGTATCGCCGCCTGGGTGCGCGTCGGAAGAAGAAGGAAAACCGCGCATGAGGCTGTCCGCGCTGCGCGATGCCGGTCGCACGCCGTCGCTGCCGCTGCGCATCGAGCTGGCGGATGGCGCCGGCGCTGCCGAACTGCGCCTGGACAGCCTGCTGCGTGTGCTGCCCGGCCAGCGTTATGTCGGTGCGGCCAATTGGCGCGGCCGCCCGGTACTGGCCAAGCTGCTGGTCGGCGGCCGTGCGGCGAAGCATTTCCAGCGCGAACGCGACGGTGTACGCCTGCTCGCCGAGCAGGGCCTGACCACGCCGGCGCTGCTGGCCGATGGCCTGAAGGACGGCGAGGGCGGCTGGCTGCTCTTCGAATTCCTCGACAACGCCCAGAGCCTGTGGGATGCCTGGCGCGCCGTGGAAGGCGAGCCGGTATTGTCCGATGCGCAGACGGCCGTCATTGCCGAGGCGCTGACCGCCATCGCCCGGATGCATGCCAAGGGGCTGTGGCAGGAAGACCTGCACCTGGACAACCTGCTGCGCAAGGACGGTGAGCTGTACCTGATCGACGGCGCCGGTATCCGTGCGGAAACCCCTGGCCAGCCGCTGTCGCGCAAGCACGTGCTGGAAAACCTCGGGGTGTTCTTCGCCCAGTTGCCGGCCAGCCTCGATCCTTTCCTGGAAGAGCTGCTGATCCACTACCTGCTGGCCAACGGCGAGCACGCGCTGCCGCTGGAAGCCCTGCAGAAGGAGATTGCGAAGATTCGCCGCTGGCGCGTCGGTGACCTGATGAAGAAGATCGCCCGCGACTGCAGCCTGTTCAGCGTGTTCAAGGGTCCGTTCGGCCTGCGCGCTACGCGCCGCGAGGAAGAGGAAGGCCTGCAGCCGCTGCTGGCCGACCCCGACGCCTTCATCGCCAAAGGGCATATCTACAAGACCGGCGGCGCGGCGACCGTGGCGCGGGTCGAGCTCGATGGCCGGCCGCTGGTCATCAAACGTTACAACATCAAGAACCTGCTGCACTGGTTCAAGCGCTTCTGGCGCCCCAGCCGCGCCTGGGCCTCCTGGCGCGAGGGCAACCGCCTGGACTTCCTCGGCATCGCCACGCCCCGGCCGCTGGCGGTGATCGAGCGGCGCTGGCTGTGGCTGCGCGGCCCGGCCTTCCTGATTACCGATTACCTGGCCGGTCAGGATATAATCGCCCGTTTCAAACCCTACCTGGAGCAACCGGGAGGGGGCGGCCTGCCGCCGGAATCGGACCTTGTGGCCCTGGACAGACTGTTCGCGGCGCTGGTGCGTGAACGCATCAGCCACGGCGACCTCAAAGGGCACAACCTGTTCTGGCAGGAGCAGGGCGAAGGCGGGCAATGGTCGTTGATCGACCTTGATGCCATGCAGCGCCACTCGCGAGAAGCGAGCTTCGCCCGCGCCTATGCCCGCGACCGTGCGCGTTTCCTGCGCAACTGGCCGACCAGCAGCGCACTGCACCAGCTGCTCGACGAACGTTTACCGCGGGTGCCTGCGCACCCGCCCAGATGAAAGAGGCTAGACCCTGTGGCATTGACCATCCTCGGCCTGTCCGGCGCCGTAAGCCATGACCCTTCCGCCGCTCTGTACATCGACGGCAAGCTGGTCGCGGCCGTCGAAGAAGAGCGCTTCGTCCGCGACAAGCACGCGAAGAACCGCATGCCCTACGAGTCGGCCAAGTTCTGCCTGGAGCAGGCCGGGATCAAGCCGTCGGACGTTGACGTGGTGGCCATTCCCTTCGCCCCCATCAGCATCTTCGACAAGGCCCGCTGGCACTACGCCAAGCGCTACGCCTATGCGCCGGACCGGGCACTGGACGCCATCCTGCTCGGCAACCGCCGCTACAAGCGCTACTACAAGCGCATCGAATGGTGCCTGCAGCAGCTGGGCTTCGACCTGAAGAAAACCAAGATCCAGCCGGTCGAGCACCACCTGGCCCACGCCTCCAGCGCCTACCACTGCTCGGGCTTCAAGGAGAAGACGGCGATCCTTGGGATCGACGGCAAGGGCGAGTACGCCACCACCTTCTTCGGCTACGGCGAGAACGGCAAGATCCACAAGATCAATGAGTTCTACGATCCGGACTCCCTGGGCGGCCTGTACGGCGCGCTGACCGAATACCTCGGCTTCGACATGCTCGACGGCGAGTTCAAGGTCATGGGCATGGCGCCCTACGGCGATGCCAGCAAGTACGATTTCTCCCGCCTGGCCAAGTTCGAGAACGGCGAGCTGATCATCAACACCGAGTACGCCAACGTCATCGGCTTCCGTCGCTACAAGGAAAAGGGCAAGGGTTACTACTTCTCGCCCAAGCTGATCGAGTGGCTCGGCCCGAAACGTGAAGGCGACATCGCCGACGATCCGTACATCCACTACGCCGCCAGCATCCAGGCACTGTTCGAGAAGCTGTCGCTGGAGATGATGGATTACTACCTGGGCGACATCATCCGCGAGACCGGCAAGATCGCCTTCGCCGGCGGCTGCGCGCTGAACGTCAAGCTCAACCAGAAGATCATCGCCCGTCCCGAGGTCAAGGAGCTGTACGTGCAGCCCGCGGCCAGCGACGCCGGCACCGCGGTTGGCGCGGCAGCCTATGTGTCGTGGGAGCGTGGCGTACCGGTCGAGAAGATGGAGCACGTCTACCTCGGCCCGGAATACAGCAACGAAGACGTCATCGCCGCCTGCGCCCGCCACGAGGCCAAACCGACCTGGCGCAAGATCGACAACCTCTCCGAGCTGATCGCCAAGGTGCTGGTGGACGGCAACCCGGTGGCCTGGTTCCAGGGCCGCCTGGAGTTCGGCCCGCGCGCCCTCGGTGGCCGCTCGATCATCGGTTGCCCGAGCGTGCCCGGCGTGGCCGACCGCATCAACGCGCAGATCAAGTTCCGCGAGCGCTGGAGGCCCTTCTGCCCGTCGATGCTGGATACCGTCGGCCCGCAGATGTTCAAGATCGACCACCCGGCGCCGTTCATGACCTTCACCTTCGAAGTCAACGAAGAGTGGAAGACCCGCGTGCCGGAAGTCGTCCATGAAGACGGCACGTCCCGCGCCCAGGTGCTCAAGCGCGAGTTCAACCCGCGCTACTACGACATGATGAAGGAGCTGGAACGCCTCACCGGCAACGGCGTGGCGCTCAACACCTCGCTGAACCGCCGCGGCGAGCCGATGGTCTGCTCGCCCACCGACGCCCTGAACATGTTCTACGGCTCGGACCTGCAGTACCTGATCATGCAGGACATCCTCGTGGTCAAGGATGGCGCGGAGCCCTATGACTCGCTCGGCTGAACCGCGCGTCCTGCAGTTCTGCCACGGCTATGACGGGCCGTTCCTCGACTGTGCCCGTCAGTACGCCAGTCTGTTCGCCGGCACTGGCTACCGGGTCACCACGGTGTTCCTCACCGGTACGCCCGACCCGGAAGTGGCCTCCGGCTGCGCCAGCGACGAGGTGCTGTTCCTCGACTACAGCTCGCGGGATATCCGCGGGCTGAAGCTCAGGGCGATCCGCGACCTGCGTGAGATCGCCCGTTCGCGCGACTTCCGCTTCTGCATCGCGCACCGCTTCAAGCCAACCTGGATCGCCATGCTCGGCACCAAACTGCCGATCATTGGTGTGCACCACGGCTTCGGCGATTTCCAGCGACTGGGGCGCAAGCTGTTCGCGCGCTTCTTCGCTGAGCGCCTGAGCCTGCTCGGCGTGTCCAAGGCCGTGCGCGACGAGATCCGCGCCTGCCTGCCGGCCTGGCCGCAGGAGCGCATCGAGACCCTGTACAACCGTATCGACGTCGACGCCCTGCAGGCCGAGCAGCTTGACCGCTACCCGGCGCGACAGCACCTGGGGCTGGCCGACAACGCCTGGGTGGTCGGCAACGTTGGCCGCCTGCATCCGGACAAGGACCAGGCGACCCTGCTGCGCGGCTTCGCCCAGGCCCTGCCGCGCCTGCCGCACAACAGCCTGCTGGCGATCCTCGGCAAGGGCCGTCTGGAAGAGGACCTCAAGGACCTCGCCCGCGAGCTGGGCATCGGCGAACGCGTGCTGTTCCTCGGCCAGGTACCGGATGCTCGGCGCTACTTCAAGGCGTTCGACGTGTTCGCCCTCACTTCCGACCATGAGCCGTTCGGCATGGTCCTGCTCGAAGCCATGGCCGCCGGCGTGCCGGTGATCGCTACTTCCGGTGGTGGCGCGAGCGAGGTGGTCGAAGGCGTCGGCATCCTCTTCCCGCTGCGCGACGAAAAGGCCCTGGCCGAAGGGCTCGGGCACATGGCCGCGCTCGATCGCGGCCAGCGCGAGGCCTGCGAGCGGCTGATGGACGAGCGTCTGCGCACCTGTTTCTCCGACGATGCCGTGCGCCGCGAGTTCTGGCGCCTGCCCGGCGTGCGCGAGCTGGCGAGTGGTCCGTCCGAATAAAGTGCCCGCTGGGCGGGTTTGAAGGTGTGCGCTTGAAAGTCCTGTTCCTGGTCCAGAAAGAACAACGTGCAATCCTCGACCGTCTCTACGACGGCATCGCCGAACACTGCGAATGTGACCTGCGCTGGCTGAGCAGCGACGAGCAGGCCAACCTGCGGCGTTATTTCCGCGAGCAGGTGGACGTCGCGAAATACGACCGCATCCTGTTCTTCCTGCGCTTCAAGAAGGAAATCCGCCAGGCATCCTTCATCCGCAGCGTGCCGAACCTGGTCATCCTCGAACACGACGCCTACCAGAACTATATTCCCTGCAAGTACACCGGCAAGTTCAGCGCCCACTATCGGCGCATGCCCTGGGTGCGGGTGATCAGTTCCGGTTTCATGGTCAGCGAACGCCTGCGCCAGGAAGGCTTTGACGCAGTGTTCGTGCCCAAGGGCTATGACCAGGATCTGCTTCATGATCTGGGTCGCCCACGGGATATCGAGCTGGCTTTCGTCGGCAGCACCGGCAGCGTCGCTTACAGTGGCCGCAAGGCACTTCTGGACGAACTGGGGCAGGTGGAAAACCTGCTGGTCACCAAGACCAACTCCGGCGAGGATTACCTCAACACGCTCAATCGCATCCGCTTCTTCGTTAGCGCGGATGTCGGCATGGGCGAGTACATGATCAAGAACTTCGAGGCCATGGCCTGCGGTTGCGTGCTCTTCGCCTACGATCAAGGGGAAGAGGAAAATCGTGCGCTCGGCCTGGTGGATATGCACAACGTGGTGCTGTACCGGGATATCCCGCAACTGCGCAGCAAGCTGCAGGTGCTGCGCGCCGATGCGGGCCTTGCCGAGCGCATCGCGCAGCAGGGGCGCGAACTCGCCCGTTCGTCGTTCGGCTTCAGCCAGATCGGTGCACGGATCGTCGAGAGCATGGCCGCGCCGCTGCGTTCGCAGGAACCGGCCGGCTGGCTGGACAGGTTGCTCAGCGTGATGGGGCGGTAAGTCTTCCCGGATCAGGTGGCGTTGGCTCGACGTGTCCACGGACACGGTTTCATGTGGGTGAAGGGGAGATTGTCCAGATGCTGTCTTGCGCAGCGAATTCGGTACGACCAGATGACCAGGCGCTGGTGAGCGTCATCATCGCCTCGTATAACCATGCTCCCTATATCGAGGCCAGCATTCGCAGCGTGCTGGCCCAGACTTATCCGTTCATCGAACTGCTGGTGGTGGATGATGGCTCCACCGACGGCAGCGTCCAGCTGCTCAAGGGCCTGCAGGCCGAGCTGGGTTTCGACCTGCGCATCCAGGCCAACCAGGGCTTGTCCCGCACGCTCAATGAGTCGATCGCCCGCTGTCAGGGCAGCCTGATCGTGCCGTTCGGCTCCGACGACATCATGTTCCCCCAGCGCATCCAGCGGCAGGTCGAGCACCTGCGCGGCAAGCCGGAAGTGGGGATCTGCGCGGCCAACATCGAGATCATCGACTCCCACGGAGAGATCAAGGCCGAACGCGAGCAGGGTCACCGCTCGCTGCCGTTCCGCCGGCTGGACTTCGACGATCTGTTCCTCGATCGCAAGCCGGGGCCTATGGCGGCGACCCTGATGTTCCGCCGCGAGGCGCTGGAGAAGGTCGGCGGGTTCAATCCGGAAATCCGTCTCGAAGACGTCTACATCGAGTTGGCCATCACCCATGCCGGCTACGTCATCGATATCCTCGGCGAGGTGTTGGCCCAGTACCGCAAGCATCCGACCAATACCTACAAGAACCTGCCGTTCATGGTCGACAACATGCTGCGCACCTATTCCCAGTACCGCGACCACCCGGCCTACGAGGAAGTGGTGATGCGCTACCGCAACTCGATGTTCCTCAAGTGCGCCAACCGCGACAAGCCGCTGGCGCGCCAGTTGCTGGGGGATATCACCCTGCGTTACTGGCGGCTCAAGACTCTGCGGGGCGTCTGTCGTCTGCTGCTGAAGTGAGCTGGCGCTGTTCGAGGCGCAGTCGCACCCACTGCGCGTAGAGGAAGGCCATCGGCAGCCAGATCAGGAACCAGTGTTCCTTCGGCCGCGAGAGGAACGCCATGCCCTCGGTCAACCCGGCGCCCAGGCCGAATACCAGCCAGGTGGCGGCGATGAGCACCAGCGGCTCGTGGCGGTTCTTCCAGGCGAAAGTCATCGCGAAACCATAGAGCGTCGCCCACAGCGCCAGCCCCACTATGCCGCCGGCATAGAGGACGCCCAGCTCCATATTGTGCGGGTCGGCCAGCAGTTGGCCGGGCACCTGGATGCGGATCGGATGGCCGAATCCATGACCGAACCAGGGCTTCTCGGAAATCTGCCGCAGCGCGTCGAGCCAGATGGTCGGGCGGTGGGAGACGCCGCGCTGGGCCAGCAGGTCCGGGTAAAGCCAGATCTGCAGGGCCAGCAGGACGGCTACGGCGGCAAGCGCGAGACTGCCGCGGCGAACATTGCAGGCGACCAGCAGCCAGAGCAGGGCGGCGATCATGCCCACCAGCGGGGTACGGGAGCCGGTGGCCAGCAGCAGTACGCCCAGCACCGCGAGGGCTGCGATAGGCGCCGGATTGAGCGGCGAGCGGCTCTGGAACCAGCGCGTCAGCCAGATGGCGGCGAAGGCGCCATACACATGGGCGCTGAGCAGGGCGTTATAGAGCGCGCCGTAGCCGGAGAAACGCTGGTGCGGCAGCTTATAGCCAGCCATGGCCACGAAGTAGCCCAGCGACAGCACGGCGCTCAGCACCGCGATCCAGCAGGCGGCCCTGACTACCAGGTCCAGTCGCTGCGGGGAGCGCATCGCCACCAGGGCTACGCCAAAGAACAACAGCGCGATGAACAGTGGCCGCTTGAGCAGCGAGTCGAGCTTGTCATCCAGGTCGCCGGCCCAGGTCAGGGTCAACAGCATGTAGCAGCTGAAGGCGAGGAAGCTGAGGAACAGCGGGTTGCTCAGCAGCGACTTCCAGGGGCGCATCGAGAGCAGCAGGGCGATCAGTGTCGGTGCGGCGAAGAAGACGTAGAAGAGCCGGTGGTAGGCATTCCGCTCGCCGACCCAGAACATCCCCGTCAACAGGGCGACCAGGCCGATGGGCAGCAGGTAATGAGTGAAGAAGTTGTGGCAGCGGGCCAGGCGCCCGGTTCCGGCATCGACGACGTTGGTTCGCATCACAGGTAGGCTGAGTCCAGAATGTCCTGAGCGCGCAGGGCGCGCTCGCAGTGCGTGAGATAGGCGTCGATGACGCGCTGGTCGCGCATCAGCCATTGGCGGTCGTCGGCATAGCGCAGCATGTGGCTGAAGTTGCGCTTGCGTTGCGTGCGGCTGAGTGCGCGGCGCTGGACCTTCATATCGGAAATGTCGATCAGGCCGAGTGCGCCTTCGGGAGTCTGCACCACGTTACCCAGGTGCAGGGAGCGGAAGTAGACACCTTGGCCGTGCAGTTCGGCGATCAGTGCGCCAAGTCGCTCGCGCAGGTCGCCAGGTTCGTCATCGGCGCCGATCAGCTGGCGCAGGGTCAGCCCCGGCAGCGGATGGTAATGCACCGCATCGCGGCTGATGTCGGCGATGCGGTACACGCCGATGATCTGCGGGCAGGGGACGCGCAGCCGTTGCAGGGCTTCGGCGTTGTCGGCGAAGCGCTGGGCGTAGGGATAGATCGCCGCCGAGGAGATCAGCCGCTTGCGCCGAAAGAGTTTCAGGAAGTTGCCATCCGCCAGGCGCAGCACCTTGTCGCCGTGCTGATCGGCTTCCAGTACCTGGGCACCGGCGCGCAGCGATTGGTAGGCGGAGAGGGCGAGGTCTTGCATGGAGGCTTCCTGTTCGGGGCCGGCTATAGTAGCCCAGCCGCCGGGCAAACGAGAGCGCTGTGTTATAATCGCCGACCTTTCAAGTGTGCGATTCCTACATGCCCGGTAAAGAACCCCAGGCCCCTTCGAGCCTGAAGATCTACTTCCGACTGCTGACCTATGTGCGCCCGTACATCGGGATGTTCCTGCTCAGCATCGTCGGCTTCCTGATCTTCGCCGCGACCCAGCCGATGCTGGCCGGCATCCTCAAGTATTTCGTCGACGGCCTGGCCCATCCGGATGCCAAGCTGTTCCCCAACGCGCCCTTCGCCTGGCTGAGCGACCTCTCGCTGCTCTACGCGGTGCCGCTGCTGGTGGTACTCATCGCGGTCTGGCAGGGCGTTGGTTCCTTCCTCGGCAACTACTTCATCGCCAAGGTTTCCCTGGGGCTGGTGCATGACCTGCGCATCGCGCTGTTCAACAACCTGCTGACCCTGCCCAACCGCTATTTCGACAACAACAACTCCGGTCACCTGATCTCGCGCATCACCTTCAACGTGACCATGGTCACCGGCGCCGCCACCGACGCCATCAAGGTGGTGATCCGCGAAGGCATGACCGTGGTGTTCCTGTTCCTGTCGCTGCTCTACATGAACTGGAAGCTGACCCTGGTGATGCTGGCGATCCTGCCGATCATCGCGATCATGGTGACCAGCGCCAGCCGCAAGTTCCGCAAGCAGAGCAAGAAGATCCAGGTGGCCATGGGCGACGTGACCCACGTGTCCTCCGAGACCATCCAGGGCTACCGCGTGGTCCGCAGCTTCGGCGGCGAGCCCTACGAGCGCGAGCGCTTCCTCCGTGTGAGCAGCGAGAACACCGAGAAGAACCTGCGCATGAACAAGACCTCCGCGGTCTACACGCCCATGCTGCAGCTGGTGATCTACAGCGCCATGGCCGTGCTGCTCTACCTCGTGCTGCTGCTGCGTGGCGACGCCACCGTCGGCGACCTGGTGGCCTACATCTCCATGGCCGGCCTGCTGCCCAAGCCGATCCGCCAGC
Source organism: Pseudomonas sp. CAN1 (assembly GCF_030462585.1). Taxonomy (GTDB): domain Bacteria; phylum Pseudomonadota; class Gammaproteobacteria; order Pseudomonadales; family Pseudomonadaceae; genus Pseudomonas. The sequence continues at coordinate 146,320 of NZ_JASMRU010000002.1, forward strand.
TCTCCGAAGTCAGCTCGACCATCCAGAAGGGCGTGGCCGGCGCGGAAAGCATCTTCGAGCAGCTCGACGAGCAGCCCGAGGTGGACAACGGCACCGTCGAGCGTGAGCGCGTGCAGGGCCGCCTGGAAGTGAAGAACCTCAGCTTCACCTACCCGGGCACCGACAAGAAGGTCCTCAACGACCTCAACTTCAGCGTCGAACCGGGCCAGATGGTGGCGCTGGTCGGCCGCTCCGGCAGCGGCAAGTCGACCCTGGCCAACCTGATCCCGCGCTTCTACGACCACAGCGACGGGCAGATCCTGCTCGATGGCACCGACGTCGAGGACTACAAGCTGAGCAACCTGCGCCGGCACATCGCGCTGGTGACCCAGCAGGTCAACCTGTTCAACGACAGCGTGCTGAACAACATTGCCTACGGCGACCTCGCCAGCAAACCGCGCGAGGCGGTGGAGAAGGCTGCCGAAGACGCCTTCGCCCGCGAGTTCATCGACCGCCTGGCCGAAGGCTTCGACACCGAAGTCGGCGAGAACGGCGTGATGCTCTCCGGCGGCCAGCGCCAGCGCCTGGCGATTGCCCGCGCGCTGCTCAAGGACGCCCCGGTGCTGATCCTCGACGAGGCCACCTCGGCGCTGGACACCGAGTCCGAGCGGCACATCCAGGCTGCCCTGGAGAAGGTCATGGAAGGTCGCACCACCCTGGTCATCGCCCACCGCCTGAGCACCATCGAGGCGGCGGACCTGATCCTGGTGATGGACCAGGGCCACATCGTCGAGCGTGGCTCCCACGACGAGCTGATCGCCCAGAACGGCTACTACGCACGCCTGCACGCGCGACAGTTCGCCGACGAGCCGCAAGCGCACGTCGAGCAGTCGGTATGACGCCGGAGCGGAATGCCCTGACATGCTGAATCGCCTGCGCTTGTTCCGCGAACGCGGCTGGACGCCCATCGCGGCGGCGGACTATGCCGCCGCCTGGCAGCAGTTCGGCGGCAGCGTTGCCACTCACCCCGATGTCGTCGAGCGCCTGGCGCAGCTGGCCGGTATCCCGGTGCGCTACCTGGGCTGGTTCGAGGGCGATGAATTGCGCGCCGCCGTGCCGACCTGGGGGCGCAACCTCGCGCTGTCCAAGGATGTGCTCAAGCGCGAGAGCAAGAAGGCGCTGTTCGACCTGGGCAACGCCGAGATCATCCTGCCGATTGCCGAAGGTGCGCGCATCGAACTGCGCCACCAGGTGCGCTACCTCTCCGAGCTGAACCGCGAGCAGGTCAGCGACGCCCGCGAGCAGCCCGAGCAACTGGCGATGAACCGCGCGCCGGCCGACTTCTCGAAGAAGTTCCGCTACAACCAGCGCCGCGAACAGCGCCTGCTGGAAGAGGCGGGTGGCGTGCTGCAGCCCATGAGCGAGCTGAGTCCCGAGGAACAGGCGCGCATCTATGCCGACCTGTTCCAGCGCCGCTGGGAATTCGAGGTGCCGGGCAAGGCGCGGCTCGCCGAAGTCTTCGGCCTGATGCGCGAATTCATGCGCGGCTCGCTGGTGCGCCTGGACGGCGAGCCGGTGGCGATCCAGATTCTCTACCGGGTCGAAGCCCCGAAGTGGGTCAGCGTCGAGTACATCAACGGCGGCGTCGCCCCGGAGAACCGCGACTTCAGCCCCGGCAGCGTACTCAGCTTCGTCAATACCCAGGAGGCCTGGGCCGACGCCGAGGCGCTGGGCAAGCCGCTGCGCTATTCCTTCGGCCGCGCCGACCGCGAATACAAGGACCGCTGGTGCCATCGCGTGCCGGTGTTCCAGGTCTGACGTCGGCTTTCCATTGGATCGCACGGCGGCTTCACGGGTGCGTAGGAGCGGACTCCATCCGCGATTGGCCTTGAGGGAGAATCAGCATGACCGGGCGTAAACAACAGCTGCTCAAACAGCACCGCCGCAAGAAACGCGCGGTGCTGCTCGTCGCCCTGCTGGCGCTGATCCTGCTGGGCATCTTCGCGCCCTGGTGGAGTGTGCCGCTGGCCGTGCTGCTCGGCTGGGTCGCCCACGAAGCGTGGTTCGCCGACCACCTGTTCTACTCGCCGCGCGACGACTACCGCTACGACTTCCCCGAGGGCTCCATCGCCCTGCCGGTCTCCCTCGGCCCGCACGGCCTGCATGTCGCCACCGGCGCGCTGCCGGAGAACGAGGAAACGCTGGTGCTGGAGATCGAGGTCAAGGCCTCGCTGCTCGGTCGCTGGCTCGACCCGCAGGTACTGGTCGAAGGTGTCGAGAGCGACCGCCAGGACTTCGAACGCGGCGTCAGCGGCAAGCGCTACATCAACCTCTCCGGCCAGGGCGAAGCGCTGCGCTCCGGCCAGTTGCGCATCCGCAGCCGCCACTGCCGGCTGGCGCAACAGGGCGTGCTGCACGCCTTCCACAACCCGGACTACGCCCAGCAGCGCCTGCTGATCATCGCGCCCCACGCCGACGACGCCGAGCTGGCTGCCTTCGGCCAGTACAGCCGCTGCCCTGAGGCCTGGATCGTCACCCTGACCCAGGGCGAAATCGAGGCCGAGTACTACCAGCGCCTCGGCCTGGGCAAGGCCGCCGCCGCCAAGCTCAAGGGCCGCCTGCGCACCTGGGACAGCATTGCCGCGCCGCTCTGGGGCGGCGTGCCTACCGATCACTGCGTGCAGCTGGGCTACTACTGCCTGCAACTGCCGGCCATGGCCGCCGATCCAAGCCAGGCATTCGGCTCGCGAGAGTCTGGTGATATCGATATCCGCAGTGCGCGCGGCCTCAATCCCTTCGCCTTGCCGGGCGACAGCGATGGCGCGCCGACCTGGCTCAATCTGGTGGCCGACCTCACCGCGCTGATCGAACGCATCCGCCCGGAAGTGATCCTCACCGCGCACCCGGAGCTGGACCCCCACGCCGACCATGTGCACGCCACTCAGGCGACGCTGGAGGCCATCAGTCACAGCAGCTGGAAGCCGCAGACCCTGCTGCTCTACGCCAACCATCTGGCCGACAACGACCGCTGGCCCATGGGCCCGGCCGATGGCGGCATCGCCCTGCCACCTTGTATCGAGGCATTGCCGGCCGACCCGTTGTGGAGCCCGGTACTGGATGCCGAAACCCGCATCGACAAGGCCCAGGCGCTGGCCCTGCAGCACGACCTGCAGACCCCGCTCACCGGCAAGAAGTGCCTGCGCCGGCTGATCCAGCGCGTGCTCGCCGGGCGTCAGTGGCCGGTCACCGGCGACGACGAATTCTTCCGCAAGGCGGTGCGCCGCCACGAGCTGTTCTGGGTGCGCAAAGTCCCCTAGCTGTCGCCGTGACCGCCCGGTGTTCGGCGCAAGTCGCACTGGGCGGCTATGGTATTATCCGCGGCGATTTCGACCTGCGGAGTTCCCATGAAATTGACCATGCCCCGATTCGATCAGGCCCCCGTGCTGGTGGTTGGCGACGTTATGCTCGACCGCTATTGGCACGGCGCGACCTCGCGCATCTCGCCCGAGGCGCCGGTGCCCGTGGTGCGGGTCGAGCAGCATGAGGACCGCCCCGGTGGCGCCGCCAACGTCGCACTGAACCTCGCCGCCCTCGGCGCCCCGGCCTTCCTGGTCGGCGTCACCGGCGTCGACGAAGCCGCCGACAGCCTGAGCGACAGCCTGCAGGCGGTGGGCGTGACCACCCGCTTCCAGCGCATCGCCGGCCAGCCGACCATCGTCAAGCTGCGGGTCATGAGCCGCCACCAGCAACTGCTGCGCGTAGACTTCGAGGAAGCCTTCCGCACCGACGCCGTGGCCCTGTCCGCCGACGTCGAGGCGCTGCTGGACCAGGTCCGCGTGCTGGTGCTCTCCGACTACGGCAAGGGCGCGCTGAAGAACCACCAGCAACTGATCCAGGCCGCCCGCAAGCGCGGCATCCCGGTGCTGGCCGACCCCAAGGGCAAGGACTTCGCCATCTACCGTGGCGCCAGCCTGATCACCCCGAACCTCTCCGAATTCGAAGCCATCGTCGGTCGCTGCACCGACGAGGCCGACCTGGTCGCCAAGGGCCAGCAACTGATGACCGAGCTGGAACTCGGCGCGCTGCTGGTCACCCGTGGCGAACACGGCATGACCCTGCTGCGCCCCGGCCATAGCGCCCTGCACCTGCCGGCCCGTGCCCGCGAGGTGTTCGACGTTACCGGCGCCGGCGATACCGTGATCTCCACCCTGGCCGGCGCCATCGCCGCCGGTGAAGACCTGCCGCAGGCCGTGGCCCTGGCCAACCTCGCGGCTGGCATCGTCGTCGGCAAGCTCGGTACCGCTGCCATCAGCGCCCCGGAACTGCGCCGCGCCGTGCAGCGCGAGCAGGGCTCCGAGCGTGGCGTGCTGAGCCTCGACCAGCTGCTGCTGGCCATCGAGGACGCCCGCGCCCATGGCGAGAAGATCGTCTTCACCAACGGCTGCTTCGACATCCTCCACGCCGGCCATGTGACCTACCTGGAGCAGGCCCGCGCCCAGGGCGACCGGCTGATCGTCGGCACCAACGACGATGCCTCGGTGACCCGCCTGAAAGGCCCCGGCCGGCCGATCAACAGCGTCGACCGCCGCATGGCCGTGCTCGCCGGCCTCGGTGCGGTGGACTGGGTCGTCAGCTTCTCCGAAGACACCCCCGAGCGCCTGCTCACCGAAGTCCGTCCGGACGTGCTGGTGAAGGGCGGCGACTACGGTGTCGAGCAGGTGGTCGGTGCCGATATCGTCAAGGCCTACGGCGGCGAAGTCCGCGTGCTGGGCCTGGTGGAAAACAGCTCCACCACTGCCATCGTCGAGAAGATCCGCCACCAGGGCTGATCTTTCTTTCCTGTGGCTTCCCCTCACCCTGACCCTCTCCCGGAGGGCGAGGGAACCGTTCGGTGCAGGATGAAACCACAGCGTCCGCCGGCACCGTCTGCCCCCTTTCCCTGAGGGGGAGGGCTGGGGTGAGGGGGTAACCCAGGCAGAGGTTTCCAGATCCACCTCCACTGACCGCGTTGCCAGCGACTGACGGCAAAGCGGTCATGGTCCCTGCGGCAATTTGCAGCGCATGATCGGGGCATCCACCCTCCGCGGAGCGAGATGCCATGACCACCGACGTGCAGGGCCGCGCCCTGGCCGTGCTGAACCGTGTCGCCCAGGCCGACTGGCCGGACCGACTGAAGCTGCGCAAACCCTTCGAAAGACTCCTCTACAGCGGCAGCCGCACCGGCTTCCGGCTGGCCAGCGAGCGCGCCGCCAAACAGCCCAAGACCCCACGCAAGGCCGACCCGGACGGACTGTTCGACCTGTCCCTGTCCGACGAGCAGCAGATGCTGGTGGAAATGCTCGAAGGCTTCGCCGCCGAAGTGCTGCGCCCGGCCGCCCATGAGGCGGACGCCAAGGCCAGCCTGAGCCTGGAGCTGCTGGCCCAGGCGCAGGAACTCGGCCTGACCCACTACGGCGTCAGCGAAGTGCACGGCGGCATGGCCGGCGAGCGCACCGTGGTGACCAACGCACTGATTGCTGAAGCCCTCGCCCGTGGCGACTTGAGCCTGGCTGCGGCGCTGCTGGTGCCGTTGTCGGCGGCCAACTGCATTCGTCGCTGGGCCTCCCCAGAGCAACAGGCGCGCTGGCTGCCGGCTTTCGTCGGCGAAGAGGCCGCGCCGCTGATCGCCATCGCGGTGAACGAGCCGCAGCTGCTGGCCGACCCGCTGCGCCTGTCGACCAAGGCGCGCAAGCGCGGTTCGAGCTACACGCTGACCGGCGAGAAGTGCCTGGTCGTGCGCGGCGTGGACGCGCAGAAACTGATCGTCGCGGCGGATGTCGGTGATGGCCCGGCGCTGTTCCTCATCGACACCCGCGCCAAGGGCGTCGAGGTGCGCGCCGAACCGGCCATGGGCCTGAAGGCCACTGGCACTGCGCGGGTGCGTCTCAAGGGCGTGAAGGTGCCGGCTGAACAGCGGTTGGCAGTGGAGCGCTTCGACTACCAGGCCTTCCTCGATCACACCGCGCTGGCCTGGTGCGCGCTGGCCGTGGGCACCGGGCAGGCCGCGCTGGACTACGTGATCACCTACTGCAACGAGCGCGAGGCTTTCGGCGAGCCGATCAGCCATCGCCAGGGCGTGGCCTTCATGGTCGCCGACATCGCTGTCGAGCTGGATGCCATGCGCCTGATGGTCTGGCGCGCCTGCGCGCTGGCTGAGCGTGGCCAGCCGTTCCACCGTGAGGCCTATCTGGCGAAGCTGCTCTGCGCCGAGAAGGCGATGAAGATCGGCACCGACGCGGTGCAACTGCTCGGCGGCCACGGTTTCACCCAGGAACACCCGGCCGAGCGCTGGTACCGCGACCTGCGCGCCGTCAGCCTGATGGCTGGCGGCCTGCACCTGTAAGGAGCTTTGCATGTACCTCGAGACGCCGAAGAAATTCCGCACCTTGCAGAACCAGGCCCGCCAGGTGGCGGAGAACTACCTGCGACCGATTTCGCGCAAGTACGACAAGGCCGAGCACGCCTACCCCAAGGAGCTGGACCTGCTGGCCGCGCTGCTGGACGGCATGAACGCCGGCTCGCCGGACGCCGTCGGCGCCACCTCCGCCAGCAAGCGCAAGGCTGGTGTGGAGGAGGGTGTGAAGAATGGCGGCAACCTCTCAGCCTGCCTGGGCGTGATGGAAATGTGCTGGGGCGACACCGGCCTGCTGCTGGCCATGCCGCGCCAGGGCCTGGGCAACGCCGCCATTGCCGCGGTGGCCAATGAGGAGCAGCTCAAGCGCTTCTCCGGCACCTGGGCGGCCATGGCCATCACCGAGCCGGGCTGCGGCTCGGACTCGGCGGCGATCCGCACCACCGCCACCCGCGATGGCGATCACTACCTGCTCAATGGCGAGAAGATCTTCGTCACCTCCGGCGCCCGCGCCGACGCGGTGGTGGTCTGGGCGACCCTGGACAAGAACCTCGGCCGCGCAGCGATCAAGTCCTTCGTGGTGGAGAAGGGCACGCCGGGCATGACCGTCACCCGCCTGGAGAAGAAACTCGGCATCAAGGCCTCGGACACCGCCTCCATCAGCTTCAGCGACTGCCGCGTGCCGGCCGCCAACCTGCTGGGCAACGCCGAGATCGACGTGCAGAAAGGTTTCGCCGGGGTGATGGAAACCTTCGACAACACCCGCCCGCTGGTGGCGGCCATGGCCATCGGCGTGGCCAAGGCCTCGCTGGACCGCACCCGCGAGCTGCTGAAGAAGGCCGGCTGCCGTTTCGACTATCGCCAGCCGCTGCTCAGCGCCAGCCATGCCGAAGCCACGCTGTATCGCCTGGAAGCCGAATGGGAGGCCGCGCGCCTGCTGACCCTGAAGGCCGCCTGGATGGCCGACAACCGTCTGCCCAACTCCAAGGAGGCTTCCATCGCCAAGGCCAAGGCCGGGCGGGTGGCCAACGAGGTGACGTTGAAATGCGTCGAGCTGGCCGGTGCGCTGGGTTATGGGGAGGAAGAGTTGCTGGAGAAGTGGGCGCGGGATTCGAAGATTCTCGACATCTTCGAGGGCACCCAGCAGATCCAGTTGCTGATCGTCGCGCGGCGGCTGCTGGGCAAGAGTTCCAGTCAGCTCAAGTGACGAGAGCACCCTGCGATTTGCGTTGTCCGGGGAGAGCCCCTCTCCCTAACCCTCTCCCTGAAGGGAGAGGGGACTGATTCGGCGCGACATTGAAATTCTGAGCCAGCCGGCTGACTCGGCATTCTCCTACAACGCCGAACGGCTCCCTCTCCCTTCAGGGAGAGGGCTGGGGAGAGGGCAGAACCCCGCGCAGAACTTCAAGGTGCTGCGCTTTTCCCAGCCAACCATCAGGCTGGCCGGTTTACGTTGGTGGCCTCAGGCCGTGCGCCGCCCGCTGCCGGCATTGCCGGCGGCGGGCGGCCACTGCTCCATCCATTCGCGGAAGCGGATGCGTTCCTCGCGCACGAGCCAGCCATCCTGCTCGGCAAAGCTCTCGGACAGCCACAGGCCGCGGGTGCTTGCCTTGCACAGCTCGCCCTTGCTCAGGGTGAACAGCTCGCCGGTCGGCTCGCCGTGTTCCAGCGGCAGCAGGTAGATGTCCGGGCGACGGCGGTCGAGCCGTGCCACCAGCGGGCCGCTTTCGAGTTTCTCGTCGACATGGAACAGGCTGACCTCGCGGGCATCCTTGGGCAGCTCCATGCGCAGGTCATAGACCAGCTGCAGCGACGCCGTCGGCAGGTGCACGTAGGCCTGCGGGCGCTCCAGCAGGCGCAGCGCGCCGGCCTGCACCGGGCGCGAGGCGCCGGACAGCGGGGTGAGAGAGAAGTGGCTGGTCTCGCGATAGCGCAGGATGCCCTCGTAGGGCGTCGGCAGCCAGGTGTCGCCGAAGCGCCCGCCGAGCCAGCCGTCGGCGGTTTCCACCAGGCATTCCTCGGCGACTTCCTGGATCGCGGTGAGCAGCGGCAGGTTCAGTTCGTGGGCCGGCACGTAGCCGGAAATCAGCTTGAGCACCGTGTCGCCACGGTCCTCGCGGCGCTGGCGCACCAGGATCCAGTGGTCGCGGCCCTGGTAGTTCAGGGTCAGGCGCACCGAAACGCCGAGGTTGGCCAGCTCGCTGACGAAGCGTTCGGTGCCGTTGATCTCGATGGGGCGACGCTTTTCCAGCACCTGGGCAAAGTTCAGGGGCTTGCCGAGGGTCTGGTAGGCGAGGCCTTCCGCGCTGGCTTCCACCAGCAGCGGCAGGGTCTTGAAGGCGGTCGGGTCCTTGCGGGCGAGCGTACGGGGCATGTGGGCTTCCTTCTCGTACAGGGCGCCGGGGTGCGCGGCGCGTCCTTACCTTGGTAAGCGACGCCGACGCGAACGCTGACCGTCTGGTGGGGACGGTCCGGCCGATCGTTCAATTACGGGGTCGCTACAACCTAGACAGCCTGACACCCATCCTGGTGTCATCGAAAATCAAAAGGATTTCCGGATTTTTCCCTGAAAGGCTTGGTAATTCCGAGGCTTTTGCGTGGGAATCACCGGTTGGCGACAGTTTCTGTGCCCCGCCGATTTCGCCGGGGGAGTTGGAGCATGGCACAGGAATGCGTAAGTCACATGACCGTCGATCAGCGGTCGAGGACCTCGGCGGCGATGTTCACGTTGTGTGCCAGGTGCAGCGGATTGATGGTGCCGACGATGGCGCTGGCGACGCCGGGATGCCCCAGCACCAGCTCGAAACTGGCGCGCACCGGGTCGACGCCGGGGGCAAGGGTGGCGTGGCCGCTGGCCAGGGCCTTCTTGATCAGGATGCCGCGGCCATGGGCCTGGGCGTGATCGATCACCGGCTTTTCAGCCTGCTCGTTGAGGTTGTAGGTAACCATCGCGCAGTCGCCGCGCTCCAGGGCCAGCAGGCCGCCGTCGGCGGTCTTGCCGGAGAAGCCGAAGCCGCGGATCAGCCCTTCGTCCTTCAGGCGTTCGAGGGTCGCGTAGACCTCGGTGCCGCGCAGGATGTCCAGGTCGTTGCCGTCGGAATGCACCAGCACCAGGTCGATGTAGTCGGTCTCCAGGCGCTGCAGGCTGCGCTCCACCGATCGCCGCGTGTGGGCGGCGCTGAAGTCGAACTGCGACTGGCCGCCGACGAACTCCTCGCCGGTCTTGCTGACGATCACCCACTGGTCGCGCTGGCCGCGGAGCAGCGGGCCGAGGCGCTCCTCGCTGCGGCCATAGGCCGGCGCGGTGTCGATCAGGTTGATGCCCAGCTCGCGGGCCAGCGCGATCAGGTCGGCGGCCTCACGGTCATCGGGAATACGGAAGCCGGCGGGGTACTTCACGCCCTGGTCGCGGCCGAGCTTCACGGTGCCCAGGCCGAGCGGCGAAACGTTCAGGCCGGTGCTGCCCAGTGGGCGATGCAGGTGATGCAGAGTCTTCATCCGAGCAGTTCCTCCCACACCGGGCGGGCCATGGCCGGGCGCGGCAGGTCCGGCAGCGCGGCATTTGCCTGCGGGCGAATGCCGCTCTTCTCCAGCGACTCCAGCACGCGGTCGGCGAAGTTCGGTGCCAGGGCCAGCTTGGTCGGCCAGCCGACCAGCAGCGCGCCATCCTCGGCGAGGAAGGCGCTGTCCGGGCGCAGCAGGTTGTTCTGCGAGGGCTCGGCGCGGTCCACACGCAGGGTGGCCCAGCGGGCGGCGGAAAGGTCGATCCACGGCACCAGCTTGTGCAGCTCGCGCTGTGCCTCAGCGATCTGCTCGGCCTCGTTGCGCGCCACGCCGCCGGCTTCGGCGATGTCGCCGCCCAGGTACCAGACCCAGTCGCCGTTGCTCAGCGGGTGGGTGGTGACGGTGACGCGGGGCTTCGGCCCGCCGCCGAGGCAGTGGGCGTACAGCGGCTTCAGCGTCGGCGCGGTGACCAGCACCATGTGCAGTGGGCGACGCTGCATCTCCGGGCGCTCCAGGCCCAGTTCGCGCAGCAGCGCCTCGTTGCCGGCGCCGGCGCTGAGCACCACGCGCTGGGCGCGAATCTCGCGGCCGTCCACGCGCAGGCCGACCAGCTTGTCGCCGTCGCGCAGGTCTTCGATTTGTTCGCCGGCCAGCAGGCTGTCACCGGCCAGTTCGGCCAGGCGGGCGACCAGGCTGGGTACATCCAGTACAAGCTCGGTGAGGCGGTAGGCCTTGCCCTTGAAGGCCTTGTCCTGCAGGGCTGGCGGCAGGTCGCTGCCCTTCACCTGGGCGACGCGGCTGCGCACCGCCTTGCTGGCGAAGAAGCTGGTGAGGTTGCCGGCCAGGCCGCCGGGCGACCACAGGTAGTGGGCGTCGGAGAGCAGGCGCACGCCGCGCAGGTCCACCTCACCGGTGCCGGCCAGGCAGTCGCGCCACAGCGCCGGCATGTCGGCAATGGCTTCCGAGGCGCCGGTCAGCGCGCCGTGCAGGGCGTACTTGGTGCCGCCATGGATGATCCCCTGCGAGCGCATGCTCTGCACGCCGCCCAGCGCGGTGTTCTCCACCAGCACGGTGGAAAAGCCGGCGCGCCGCAGACGGGCATTGAGCCAGAGACCGGCGATGCCGCCGCCGACGATGAGGATGTCGGTGCTCAGGGATTCGGACATGAAAGCGCCTCGCAGGGAAAAACGAAGGGCGCAGTATAACGCTTGAGGGCGGCGGCAAGCGGCAGGCTACAAGCTGCAGGTAAAAGCAAAGGGCAGTCAGAGCCCTCCCCCGTTGACGGGAGAGGGCAGGGGACCTTAATGGCCGGCGGTGCGGGAGAACAGCTGGATCACCACCACGCCGCTGACGATCATGCACATGCCGAGCACGGCCGCGGTGTCGAGCTTCTGCTGATACAGGAACAGTGCGGCGACGCTGACCAGCACGATCCCCAGGCCGGCCCAGATGGCGTAGGCGATGCCCACCGGGATGCTGCGCACCACCAGGGTGAGCATCCAGAAGGAAATGGCATAGCCGACGATAACCAGTACCAGTGGCAGGGGCGTGGAAAGTCCCTTGACGGACTTCAGCGACGCGGTGGCGACGACTTCGGCGACGATGGCAATGGCGAGGTAGAGATAGCCGGGCATGGTGGGTGCTCCCCGGAACGACACGCCGCTCGGTATGAGCGACACGCAGCTGACGTTCGATTCTGCCGCGCATTCTAGTCCGCTGGATGATGGGATAAAGTCATTGCCTATCTGTTTGTGAGATAGGTTTGGAGTTGAGCCATGCAGTGGAACCTCGACCAACTGCGACTCTTCGTCAGCGTCGCCGATCAGTCCTCCTTCTCGGCGGCCGCGCGTCAGCTGCAGCGCGTGCAGTCGGCGGTGAGTTCGTCCATCGCGCTGCTGGAGAGCGACCTGGGCGTGACCCTGTTCGAGCGCAGCAGCGGCCGCCAGCCTGTGCTGACCGCCGAAGGTCGGGCCTTGCTGGATGAAGCCCGCGAGGTGCTACGCCAATGCGAGCGCCTGGAGAGCCGGGCGCTGGCGCTGGTGCGCGGCACCGAGCCGTTGCTGCGCCTCGCGCAGGACGAGGCGATGCCCTACCAGCCGGTGCTCTCCGGCCTGCAGGCGCTGGCGCAGGAATTCCCCACTCTGGAGGTGCAACTGGCCAGCGGCGCCCAGGGCGACGTGGCGCGCAAGCTGCTGGAGCGCCGCGCCGACCTCGGCCTGCTGTTCCACCACGAAGGCATGCCCGAGCAACTGGAGCGCCAGCGCCTGGGCACCATCGAGATGGTCACCGTGTGTGGTGCCGGGCACGAACTGGCCAAGCTGGACTACGCCGACCGCCGCGAACTGGCGCGACATCGCCAGCTGCTGATGGCCCCGCAGGACAGCCACTACCCCGGTGGCGAGCAGATCAGCCCGCTGGTCTGGCGCGCCGACAGCTTCTACGCCATGGCCGAACTGCTGATGCGCGACCTCGGTTGGGCCTGGCTGCCGACCCACGTGGCGCAGTACCCGGCTTATCAGCCGCTGTTGGTGGAGCTGGCCAGCGACTGGACGCCACCGCCGCTGGTGGTGGAACTGGTCTGGCGCCGCGACGAACCGCTGGGGCCGGCAGCGAACTGGCTGGGCGAGTGCTTTGCCGAGCACTTGGCTTCGCCCGTGTGACACCGCCTGCCCCCGCGCCGATCTGCTTTTCGTAGGAGCGAGCTTGCTCGCGAATAGGGCTTTCCGGCCGCTTCAGCGTCAAGCGGTTCGCGAGCAAGCTCGCTCCTACAGAAACGGTGTCCCCTTCAGGATTGTGCGGCGGCCAAGCCCGCTAATTTGCTACTCTCCGCCGCCATGAACCGGACCCTCTATACCCTGCTGTTCCACCTGGGCCTGCCGCTGGTCGCGCTGCGCCTGTTCCTGCGTTCGCGCAAGGCGCCGGCCTATGCCCAGCGCGTCGGCGAGCGCTTCGCCATTGGCCTGCCGGCGCTCAAGCCCGGCGGCATCTGGGTGCATGCGGTATCGGTGGGCGAGAGCATCGCCGCCGCACCGATGATCCGCGCGCTGATGCAGCGCCACCCCGGCCTGCCGATCACCGTCACCTGCATGACGCCCACTGGCTCCGAGCGCATCCGCGCGCTGTTCGGCGACCAGGTGCAGCACTGCTACCTGCCCTACGACCTGCCCTGGGCGGCGGCGCGCTTCCTCGACCGCGCGCGGCCGGTGCTGGGCGTGATCATGGAAACCGAGCTGTGGCCCAACCACATCCACCAATGCGCCAAGCGCGGCATCCCGGTGGCGCTGGCCAATGCACGGCTGTCCGAACGCTCGGCGCGCGGCTATGCACGCTTTGCCGGGCTGACCCGACCGATGCTGGAAGAGATGAGCTGGATTGCCGTGCAGACCGAGGCCGAAGCCGAGCGCTTCCGCCAGCTCGGCGCGCGCCCGGACCGCGTGAGCGTGACCGGCTCGATCAAGTTCGACCTGACCATCGACCCGGAACTTCTGGCGCGCGCCGATGACCTGCGCGGCCAGTGGCAGGCGCAGCAGCGGCCGATCTGGATTGCCGCCAGCACCCATGCCGGGGAAGACGATATCGTCCTCGCCGCCCACCGCCAGTTGCTGGAGAAACACCCGGAGGCGCTGCTGATCCTGGTACCGCGCCATCCGGAGCGCTTCGGCCCGATGTTCGAGCTGTGCAATCGCGAGGGTTTCCGCACCTTGCGCCGCTCCACTGGCGAGCAGGTCACGGCGGACACCCAGGTGCTGCTGGGCGACACCATGGGCGAATTGCTGTTCCTCTATGCGCTGGCCGACGTCGCCTTCGTCGGCGGCAGCCTGGTGCCCAACGGCGGGCACAACCTGCTGGAACCGGCCGCGCTGGGCAAGCCGGTGCTGTCCGGCCCGCACCTGTTCAACTTCCTGGAGATCGCCGCGCAACTGCGCGAAGTCGGCGCGCTGCGCGAAGTGGCCGATGCGCCTTCGCTGGCGGTGGCCGTGGCGGCGCTGTGGGATGAGCCGGCTGCGGCCGAGCGCATGGCCGAGGCGGGGTTGGGCGTGATGAAGGCCAACCAGGGGGCGCTGGTGCGGTTGCTTGATGGATTGGGGCGGTTGATCAAGGGCTGATCGGGCTTCGGAGCTGGGGGATTTACCCTCTCCCTAACCCTCTCCCTGAAGGGAGAGGGGACTGATTCGGCGCGACATGACAATTCTGAGCCAGTCGGCTGACTCGGCGTCCTCCTACAACGCCGAACGACTCCCTCTCCCTTCAGGGAGAGGGCTGGGGAGAGGGGACGTTGTGCGGTACTTGGCGCTGGCAGGTTCGCGAGCAAGGACTGGGCGTCCCCCTCGGTCCTACAAGAGCGGAAGCCCCTCAGAACGTCGGCGGCGTAATCACCCAGAGCACCACGGCATCCACCTCGCCGGGGTTGCCGTAGCGGTGCGGTTCCTGGCTGGAATAGCTGAAGCTGTCGCCCTCGTTGAGCACGAAATGGCGCTCGCCCACCCATAGCTCGAAGGTGCCGCTGAGCAGGTAGCCGGCTTCCTCGCCGTCGTGGCTGTAGCTCTGCTGGCTGTAGGTGCCGGGCGGAAACTTCGAATGAAGGATTTCCAGCTGGCGGCTGGGCTGCGGGCTCAGCAGTTCGTCGACGATGCCATCCTCGTAATGAACGCTGGTGCGGGCATTGCGCCGCACCACGTAGCCGGCGTCGGCCGGGTCGACCTGCACTTCGCTGGCGAAGAACCACTGGATGGTCACGCCCAGGCTGCGGGCGATGTTGAACAGCGCCGGGATCGACGGGTAGGCCAGGTTGCGTTCCAGCTGGCTGATGTAGCCGGCGGTCAGCCCGCTCTGCTCGGCCAGCTCCGCCAGGGTCATGCCGCGCCGCTTGCGCAGGCCGCGGATGCGGGTGCCGAGGAACTGCGCTTCGGCGTTGGCGGGGGCTTCCTGCGGGGCTTTGCGGCTCATGCGGCGGTGGTCCTGGCGATTGGCGTCGTGAGGCATTCTAAACAATGCGCCGGGACTGTGGACCGTTTGCTTTTCGTAGGAGCGAGCTTGCTCGCGAACGGGTATCCCGGCCACTTCGGCATAGGATGGTTCGCGAGCAAGCTCGCTCCTACAAAAGCGCTGTTCAGATCGCCCACCCCGCCTTGAGCCCCTCGTAGATCGCTTCTTCCGCCGTGCGCGGCGCCAGGCAGTCGCCGATGCGGCGGACTTCGGCGAGGTCGGCGATCTCGCCGGCCAGTTCGTCCACCGGCTGGTGGCCCTGGCAGAGCACCAGGGTGTCGATGTTTTCCACCAGCATCGGCTCGCCGCTGGCGGTGTGCTGCAGGTAGACGGTGCTGTCGTCGACGCCGTACAGGCGGGCGTAGGGGGTGATGGTGATGCCCAGGCGGTGCAGCTCGCCGGCCATGTGGTCACGAACGTAGAGCGGCAGGCTCTCGCCGGCGTGGGTGCCGTTCACCGCCAGGTGCACCTGGTGGCCGTCGCGCACCAGGCGCTCGGCGATGCCGGGGGCGATCCAGTCGGCGCGCCAGTCGGTGACCAGCACCGAGCGGCCCAGCTTCACGTCGCCGCGCAGCACCTGCCAGGCGTCCACCACCTGCAGTTCGCCGGCTTCCTCGTAGGGCGGGCGATAGGGTTTGGCGCCGGTGGCGACTATCACCACGTCGGGGCGCTCCTGCTCGACCAATGCGCGGTCGACGCGGGTGTTGCGGCGTACTTCGACGCCGGCCAGTTGCATCTCGCGTTGCAGGTTGGTGGAGGCACCACCGAACTCCGCGCGACGCGGCAGCAGTTGGGCGAGGTTGACCTGGCCGCCGAGCTGGGCACTGGCTTCACAAAGGGTGACTTGGTGGCCGCGCTGGGCCGCGACGGCAGCCGCCTTCATGCCCGCCGGCCCACCGCCGACCACCAGCACGCGCTTGCGCTGGGTGGCCATCTTGCGTTCGGAATAGATCAGCTCGCGGCCGGTTTCCGGGTGCTGGATGCAGGAGATCGGGTAGCCGCGGTGGAAGTGGCCGATGCACGCCTGGTTGCAGGCGATGCAGGCGCGCACGTCCTCGACGTGGCCGCTTTCGGTCTTGCTCGGCATCTTCGGGTCGCAGATCAGCGCGCGGGTCATGCCGCAGACGTCGGCCTGGCCACGGGCGACGATCAGCTCGGCTTCCTGCGGCTGGTTGATGCGCCCGGTGACGAACAGCGGAATCTTCAGGTTGCGCTTGAAAGTGCCGGCCTCGTTGGCCAGGTAGGCCGCTTCGACGGCCATCGGCGGGACGATGTGGATGGCGCCGCCAAGCGACGCCGAGGTGCCGGCGACGATGTGCACGTAGTCCAGCGAGTTCTGCAGGCCTTTCACGCCCTGCAGCGATTCGTCTTCGGTAAGGCCTTCGGGGTCGCGCTCATCGGCGGAGATGCGCAGGCCGATGATGAAGTTTTCGTCGGTGGCGGCGCGCACGGCGGCGATCACTTCGCGGGTGAAGCGCAGGCGCGCGTCGAGGTCGCCGTTGTAGCCGTCGCTGCGGCGGTTCACCCGTGGGTTGAGGAACTGCGCTGGCAGGTAGCCGTGGCTGGCGACCACTTCCACGCCGTCGATGCCGGCGGTATGCAGGCGCCGTGCGGCGTCGGCGTAGCCCTGGATGATCTCGTCGATCATCGCCTGGCTCAGCTCGCGGGGCATCACCCGGAAACGTTCGTTGGGCGAGGCGGACGGCGCGTAGGCCACGGCCAGCAGGCCGTCGCTGGATTCCATGATCTCCCGGCCGGGGTGGAATACCTGGGACAGCACCACGGTGCCCTCCGCATGGCACGCCTCGGCGATGCGCCGGTAGCCGGGGATGCACTCGTCATCGGTGGCCATCAGCACGTGGGAGGTGTAGCGGGCGCTGTCGTGCACGCCAGCCACCTGTAGCACGATCAGGCCGACGCCGCCCTTGGCGCGGGCGGTGTGGTAGGCCACCAACTGGTCGTTGACCAGGTTGTCGGTGGGCATCGAGGTGTCGTGCCCGGTGGACATGATGCGGTTCTTCAGCTCCTTGCCACGGATGCGCAGCGGGCTGAACAGGTGGGGAAACTGGCTCATCGGGCAACTCCGGATTCTTGTTGTGGTGGTGCAGCGTTGAAACGCCGGCCGCGTCGGGCGGCCGGGGGCGAACTCAGGCGTTGCGCGCCTGCCAGTCCACCGGGTAGAGCGCGTAGAACACGCAGGCTTTCTCGCCTTCGTAGGCCAGCGGGGTGCGTTCAGGGACCCAGATCACGTCGCCCGGCTTGGCGTCAATCACCTGGTCGGCCAGGCGCAGGCGGAAGTTGCCTTCCAGCACCACGATCAGCTCGTCGTAGAGCACCGTCCACTCGATGGACACACCGTCGAAGCGGGCCAGGCCCGCGCCCATGGTCTCGCTGTCCGCCGGGCCGATCAGCCGGCAGATGGCGGCGCGCTCAGGGTCTTGCCCGCCGTAGGGCTGGAACTGCAGGGCGGATTGCTGGAAGTGACGGACCTGGGACACGGCGGCTTCTCCTGATACGGAAAATGTTGTTTAAGTTCTTCCTATGGAAATTTACCGCTAGTAAAAAATCAACTTGTTTTTTTAAAAGTGACTGGGTAGTTTCGATAGCGCACCCGGAGTACTCCGGGGCAACCGCGACGTGCTCCACAACAACTACAAGAGGAGAGGCGCATGAACCGTCCCGTACGGTCTCCCCTCGCCTGGCGGGCCCACCCGCTGGCAATCGATTTCGCTCTGCCCTGCCTTCCTTGCAACGTTGTTTCGGCGCGCCCGTCCAGCGTGTGCGCGGCCATCCCGGCTGCGCCCATGGCCAACTACGACTGGGGGTATGCTCGATGACTTTCCACCGCAACACCTGCCACAAGCGCTCCTTCCTCAAGACCGCCGTCTCGCCCCTGCTGCTCGCCCTCGGGCTGAGCTGCGCCGCCGCCCAGGCTGCCGAGAACATGGTGGTGGTCGGTTACGGCGGCGCCGGGCAGAAGGCCCAGGACGCGGCCTTCTTCCAGCCATTTAGCAAGCAGTCCGGGGTTGGCGTGACCCAGACCGAGTACAACGGTGAAATGGCCCGTATCAAGGTGATGGCCGACACCGGCCATGCCGACTGGGACGTGGTGCAGATCGAAGGCCCGGACCTGGCCCGTGGCTGCGACGAGGGCCTGTTCGTGCCGCTGGACTGGCAGCAGATCGGCAACAAGGACCAACTGATCCCCAACGCCGCCAAGGACTGCGGTTCCGCCGCTCTGGTCTGGGGCGTGGCCATCGCCTACGACGCCGATAAGCTGAAGCCGGCGCCGCAGTCCTGGGCGGATTTCTGGGACGTGAAGAAATTCCCCGGCAAGCGCGGCCTGCGCAAGCGCGCCATCTACAACCTGGAGTTCGCCCTGATGGCCGACGGCGTGAAGCCGGCGGACGTCTACAAGGAGCTGGGCACCAAGGCCGGGGTCGACCGGGCCTTCGCCAAGCTCGACCAGATCAAGCCCTACGTGCAGTGGTGGGAAGCCGGCGCGCAACCGCCGCAGTGGTTGGCCGCCGGTGACGTGGTGATGACCACCACCTACACCGGGCGCATCGCCGATGCCTTCAAGGCCGGGCGCAACCTGCAGCTGGTCTGGCCGGGCAGCCTGTACGGCATGGACTACTGGGCGATCATCAAGGGCTCCACGCACGTCGATGCGGCCAAGCGCTTCATCGCCTTCGCCAACGGCGCCGATGCGCAAGTCGACTACGTGAAGCACATTGCGTATGGTCCGACCAACACGCAGGCCGCCGAACGCCTGCCGGCCGACCTCGCTGGCTGGGTGCCGACCTCGAAGCAGAACCTGCCCGTGGGCCTGGCGATGGACGACGAGTTCTGGGTTGACCACGGCGAGGAGCTGGAAGAACGCTTCAACGCCTGGGCCGCGCAATAACCGGGATGTGACCGTGGCGCCGGGGCAACTGCCCCGGCGCCTTTTGCCTTGAAGAGGAGAGCACCATGACGTCGCTGCAGGCGCCGGCCCCGAGCCGCGCCACCTGTTCGCCCGAAGAATGGAAACTGCGCGAGGAGCTGGCGGCCTGTTATCGCCTGATCGCGCACTACCGCATGACCGACCTGATCTTCACCCACATCTCGGTGCGCATCCCCGGCCCCGAACACCATTTCCTGATCAACCCGTACGGGCTGATGTTCGACGAGATCACCGCGTCGAGCCTGGTGAAGATCGACCTGTCCGGCCATGCCGTGGAGCCGTCGCCGTACAAGGTCAACCCGGCCGGCTTCGTGATCCACAGCGCCATTCATGGCGCCCGCGAAGACGCGCAGTGCGTGCTGCACACCCACACCCGCGCCGGTTGTGCGGTGGCGGCGCAGGCCTGCGGGTTGCTGCCGCTGAACCAGATCTCCCTGGAGTTTTACGGGCGCATCGGCTACCACGACTACGAAGGCATCGCCCTGTCGATGGACGAGCAGGAGCGCCTGGTGCGCGACCTGGGTGACCACTACGGGCTGATGCTGCGCAACCATGGGCTGCTGACCGTGGGCCAGACGGTGCAGCAGGCGTTCCTGCGCATGTACTACCTGGAGAAGGCCTGTGATATCCAGCTGGCGGCCCAGGCGGGCGGTGAGCTGGTGATTCCGCCGGATGAGGTGTGCCGTCACACCGAGCAACAGTTCAACGCCCCGGCAAGGCCGCTGGCGGAGGGGGAGTTGAGCGATCCGGATGGTTATGACCTGGCGTGGACGGCGTTGCTGAGGATGCTGGATCGGGTGTCGCCGGGGTATCGGGACTGATCGGCGCCTTCAGCCTTCGCTGCGGTGCCCCCGTGTAGGAGCGGACCTTGTCCGCGAAATCCCGCGCGGCGGAATCTGATGGCCTCGGCGTGATGCGAATGTCTTGGCTGGCAAGAAACGTAGGGCGTACAACCGTTCGCGGTTGTACGCCGATGCTTCTGGATTGGGGGCTTCACCTTGCCTTCCTGTTGGACGTACAGCGCCGCTTCGGTGTGCGCGGGGAGATTTGGTTTCGCCTCTCGGCGAGTCACTTCTTCCAAACGCCGAAGAAGTAACCAAGAAGGCTTGCCCCTCCATCCGGTTTTTCGCCTAGGCGAAAAATTCCCTCGTTGAATCGAAGTTTCAGAGGCACGCCACGACGGGCCATCCCTGGCCCATCGTGGCTCTCGCGACATCCATGTCGCTCAACCCCTGAAACTCCGCTTCAACGAGGCCTCCTGAAAGGGGCCGTTCGGAGTGTGCTGGGGTTTCGCTGGAAGTCTCTGAAGAGCCAGAGCTAGAGCTGAATCAAGAGCGATGCTGTCTGTAATCGGCACCAAAGAAAAAGCCCCGCATTGCGGGGCTTTTTCGTGGGGCTGCTGGATCAGTACTTGCCCTTGGAGTTCAGCTGCGCCTCGGCGGCCTTGGCCAGGTCCGGGGGGAGGAAGTCCTTGTCCGGGTTGTAGTCCGACTTGAGGTAGGCGCCCAGTGCCTCCAGGTCGGTCGGCGCGAGGGTGCCGGCGGTCTGCTTGAGGCTCAGGTTGTCGAGGATGTAGTCGTAGCGCGTGTTGTTGTAGTCGCGCACCGAGTTGTACAGCGAACGCTGGGCGTCCAGTACGTCGACGATGTTGCGGGTGCCGACCTGGTAGCCGATTTCGGTGGCTTCCAGCGAGCTCTGGTTGGAGATGATCGCCTGGCGGCGGGCCTTCACCTGCTCGACGTCGGTGTTCACCGCGCGGTGCTGGTTGCGGGCGTCCTGGACCACCTGGCGGCGCTGGCTTTCGCGCAGTTGCTCGCTCTGGTTCAGGCGCTGGTAGGCCTCGCGCACCTGGGAGCTGGTCAGGCCGCCGCTGTAGATCGGCACGTTCAGCTGCAGGCCGATCGTGCTCTGGTCGACGTACTTGCCGTAGTGCGGCTCGCCCGGCACGCCGGTGTTGGCGAAGCCCAGGGCGTCGTTGTCGCCCTTCTGGTACTGGGCTACGGCGTCGACGGTCGGCAGGTGGCCGGCCTTGCGCTGGCGCAGGGTCTCTTCGGCGGCGTCGACCGCGTAGTTGCTGGCCTGCAGGCGCAGGTTCTGTTGCACCGAGGTGTCCACCCAGGCCTTGGCGTCGTTGGGGATCGGCGCAACGACCGGCAGCGAGTGGAGGATGCCCTCGATGGAGCTGTATTCGCGGTTGGTCAGGGTGACCAGCGCCTGGAAGGCGTCATCCACCTGGCGTTCGGCGACGATCCGGTTGGCCCGCGCGGTGTCGTAGCCGGCCTGGGATTCGAGCACGTCGGTCTTGTCGGAGAGGCCGACGTCGAAGCGTTCGTTGGACTGGTCGAGCTGGCGCTTGAACGCCGCTTCCTCGGCCTTGCTGGCAGCCAGGTTGTCCTGGGCGCGGAGCACGCCGAAGTAGGTCTGCGCGGTCTGCAGGATCAGCTGCTGCTGGGTCGCGGAGAATTCCAGCTGGGCCTGTTCGGTGGTGTTTTCCGCAGCCTTGAGCTGGAACCAGCGATCGGCACGGAACAGCGGCTGGCTGAGGGTCGCCTGCACCAGCTGGGTGTTGC
Source organism: Pseudomonas sp. CAN1 (assembly GCF_030462585.1). Taxonomy (GTDB): domain Bacteria; phylum Pseudomonadota; class Gammaproteobacteria; order Pseudomonadales; family Pseudomonadaceae; genus Pseudomonas. Next base: position 167,696 of record NZ_JASMRU010000002.1, read on the forward strand.
GGTTCAGCGTGGCGCTGGGGGTGTCCAGCGAGGTGCGGGTCGAGCCAGTGCTGGCGCCGGCATTGATCTGCGGCAGCAGGCCGGAGCGCGCCTGGGGTACGGCTTCCTTGCGCGCCATGTAGTCGGCCTGGGCGGCGGCGAGGTCGGCGTTGTTGTCGACAGCGTCCTTGTAGACGCTGATCAGGTCGGTCTTGGTGGGCAGAGGTGTAGCAGCCGGAGCGGGCTGTGCAGCCCAGGCAAAGCCTGTCGTTGCGGCAACAGCGACAGCCAGAGAGAGTCTGCGCAGCATTCGTTCGTCCTGGAAAGTGATGCGAGGTGGGGCAAGGCTACGGTCGCCGCCTGCGGCGGTCAAGGCACGTTCGTACGAGCCTTCCGAGGCAGGAGTGTAGCTGCCTGTAGGTTGCCGCGAAGAATTCTGTCAGACGGCGTTGGCTAATCCCTGTTCACTTGATTAGACTGCGGGCGTTCTTGTCGGGGTGCCCCATTGCGAGGGGCTGAGATCGGATAGTTCCGGATCCCGTTGAACCTGATCGGGTTAGCACCCGCGTAGGGAACAAGAAGTACGCATCCCGCGGCGCATTCCGCCCCGGCCCCAGCCCTTTCCGGGGTGCGTCCCTTCGCTGCAGCAAGCAGCTCCTCTCGTCCCAGGTTCTCCCCGGCAATCAACCCCAGGAGAGCCAGGATGAGCACCCAGAAAAACAACGTCACCCGCCTTGAACAGCTGGACCGCCAGTCGACCCAGCCCTTTCCGAATTCGCAGAAGGTCTACCTGACCGGCTCGCGCCCGGACATTCGCGTCCCCGTGCGGGAAATTTCCCTCGCCGACACGCCCACCGCCTTCGGGGGTGAGAAGAATGCTCCGGTGATGGTCTACGACACCTCCGGCCCCTACACCGACCCGAACGTGCGCATCGACCTGCGCAAGGGCCTGCCGGACGTGCGTTCGCGCTGGATCGACGAGCGCGGCGACACCGAAATCCTCCCCGGCCTGACCTCCGAGTTCGGCCAGTCGCGCCTGGCCGACGCCAGCCTCGACGCCCTGCGCTTCGCCCACGTGCGCACCCCGCGCCGCGCCAAGGCCGGCGGCAACGTCACGCAGATGCACTACGCGCGCCAGGGCATCATCACGCCGGAGATGGAATACATCGCCATCCGCGAGAACATGAAGCTGCAGGAAGCCCGCGCCGCTGGCCTGCTCGACGCCCAGCATCCGGGGCAGAGCTTCGGGGCGAGCATTCCGAAGGAAATCACCCCCGAGTTCGTCCGTGACGAAGTGGCCCGCGGCCGCGCGATCATCCCGGCGAACATCAACCACATCGAACTGGAACCGATGATCATCGGCCGCAACTTCCTGGTGAAGGTCAACGGCAACATCGGCAACAGCGCGCTGGGTTCCTCCATCGAGGAAGAAGTGGAGAAACTCACCTGGGGCATCCGCTGGGGCGCCGACACGGTGATGGACCTGTCCACCGGCAAGCACATCCACGAGACCCGCGAGTGGATCCTGCGCAACAGCCCGGTGCCCATCGGCACCGTGCCGATCTACCAGGCACTGGAGAAGGTCAACGGCGTCGCCGAGGACCTGACCTGGGAAATCTTCCGCGACACCCTGATCGAACAGGCCGAGCAGGGCGTGGACTACTTCACCATCCACGCCGGCGTGCTGCTGCGCTACGTGCCGCTGACCGCCAAGCGTGTCACCGGCATCGTTTCCCGTGGCGGCTCGATCATGGCCAAGTGGTGCCTGGCCCATCACCAGGAGAATTTCCTCTACACCCATTTCGAGGAAATCTGCCAGATCATGAAGGCCTACGACGTCAGCTTCTCGCTGGGCGACGGCCTGCGTCCGGGCTCGGTGGCCGACGCCAACGACGCCGCCCAGTTCGGCGAACTGGAGACCCTCGGCGAGCTGACCCGCATCGCCTGGAAGCATGACGTCCAGGTGCTGATCGAAGGCCCCGGCCACGTGCCTATGCACCTGATCAAGGAAAACATGGACAAGCAGCTGGAGTGCTGCGACGAGGCGCCGTTCTACACCCTCGGCCCGCTGACCACCGACATCGCGCCGGGCTACGACCACATCACCTCCGGCATCGGCGCGGCGATGATCGGCTGGTTCGGCTGCGCCATGCTCTGCTACGTCACGCCCAAGGAGCACCTGGGCCTGCCGAACAAGGATGACGTGAAGACCGGCATCATCACCTACAAGATCGCCGCCCACGCCGCCGACCTCGCCAAGGGCCATCCGGGCGCGCAGATCCGCGACAACGCGCTGTCCAAGGCGCGCTTCGAGTTCCGCTGGGAGGACCAGTTCAACCTCGGCCTCGACCCGGACACCGCCCGCGCCTTCCACGACGAGACCTTGCCCAAGGACTCGGCCAAGGTCGCGCACTTCTGCTCCATGTGCGGGCCGAAGTTCTGCTCCATGAAGATCACCCAGGAAGTCCGCGACTACGCCAAGGTGAATGGCCTGACCGACGAGCAGAAGGCCATCGAGGCCGGCTTCCAGGAGCAGGCCGCGCGCTTCAAGGACGAAGGCTCGGTGATCTACAAGCAGGTGTGACCGGTCGTGCTCACCCTTGATGACAAGGGTGGGCAGACTTGTAGGAGCGAGCTTGCTCGCGAACAGCTTTGCAGCGGAGCCGCCGGCGGGCACCGTTCGCGAGCAAGCTCGCTCCTACGAAAAACAACAAAATCCACTCCAACCTTCGAGCCCTGCACGCATCGTGACCACAACCACCATCGATTATTCACCGACTTCCGCCGTGGGCAGTGCCCAGCGCGTGCTCGGCCTGCGCGACCTGTTCTCCCTCTGGTTCTCCCTGGGCATAGGCCTGATGGTGCTGCAGACCGGCGCGCTGCTGGCGCCGGGCCTGGGCCTGGCCGGTGCGCTGGGCGCGATCCTGCTCGGCACCCTGGTCGGCGTGCTGCTGCTGGCCAGCGCCGGGGTGATCGGCACCGATACCGGCCTGTCCGCCATGGCCTCGCTCAAGCTCAGCCTGGGCAGCCACGGCGCCGCGCTGCCGGCGCTGCTCAACCTGCTGCAGCTGGTCGGCTGGGGCGCCTTCGAGATCATCGTCATGCGCGATGCCGCCAGCCTGCTGGCGACCCGCGCCTTCGGCGAAGGCAGCGCCTGGACCAGCCCGGCCCTGTGGACCCTGGTGTTCGGTGCACTGGCGACCCTGCTCGCAGTCGCCGGCCCGCTCGCCTTCGTGCGCAAGGTGCTGCGCCGCTGGGGCATCTGGCTGCTACTGGCCGCGTGCATCTGGCTGACCTTCGACCTGTTCCAGCGTGCCGACCTGGCCGCGCTCTGGGCCAAGGCCGGCGATGGCTCGCTGTCGTTCGCCGTGGGCTTCGACATCGCCATCGCCATGCCGTTGTCCTGGCTGCCGCTGATCGCCGACTACTCGCGCTTCGGCAAGCGCGCCGGGCACACCTTCACCGGCGCGGCGCTGGGCTTCTTCATCGGCTGCTTCTGGCTGATGGGTCTGGGCGTGGCCTACACCCTGGCTTTCGCCCAGGGCAGCGACGCCAATGCGCTGCTGCTGGCGCTGGCCGGAGCGGGCATGGGCATCCCGCTGCTGCTGATCCTGCTGGACGAATCGGAGAAGGCCTTCGCCGACATCCACTCGGCGGCGGTTTCCAGCGGCATCCTGCTGCCGCTCAAGGTCGAGCTGCTGGCCCTGGCCATCGGCGTGATCTGCACCCTGATCGCCTGGTTTGCGCCGCTTGAGCAGTACCAGAACTTCCTGCTGCTGATCGGCTCTGTGTTCGCCCCGCTGTTCGGCGTGGTGCTGGTCGACCACTTCGTCCTGCGCCGCCGCGCACCGGCCGCAATTCCCCACGGCCTGCGCTGGGGCTCGCTGCTGGCCTGGGGCGGTGGCGTGGTGGTGTATCACCTGCTGGCGAACTACCAGCCGGACCTGGGTGCGACCCTGCCGGCGCTGGTGGTGGCCGGTGTGTTGCAGCTGCTGCTGGGGCGTGTGGGTGCGAAGGTGCCGGCTGCGGCGTGATGTGGTTCGCGAGCAAGCTCGCTCCTACAAAAGCTGCTGCACCCTGTAGGAGCGAGCTTGCTCGCGAACACGCCCAATGCCGGCCTTGCCGGCTGATCGCGGATGAATCCGCTCCTACGCACGTGCTGAAGCGTGGCGTAGGAGCGGACTCCGTCCGCGATTGACTACCGGCCGCTGTGAACCAACCTACTGCGCTCCGCGCCCCGGGAAGTAATAGGTCTTCACGATGCCGTTCAGGCGCGGGTAGGGAATCTTCAGCTCCGGGTGCCCGACCGAGTGCGGGGCGATGCGGTCGATGTCGTACTTGAGCGTCATCGCGCCGAAGGTCAGGGCGAAGTGCTCGGTCGGCTGGAACGGCCAGTCCTTCGAGAAGTTCGGGTCCTGCTCGTCCAGCTTGTTCTGCAGGATCCACGCCTGGTGCGCCATACGCGCCACCTTCCAGAAGTTGTCCTCCTGGCCGGGCTGGAGAATGTCCTGCAGGGTGAGCACCTTGTGGATACGTCGATCATAATTGATGAACGCGCGGCCGGGCTGGCCGTACTCGCCGCCGGTGAAGCGATAGCTGGACAGCTCGATGATCACCAGACCGTCATGCTGCTCGCGGATCTTGGCTTGCAGGTAGCTGCTCCAGCCGGGCTGCGCCGAATCGAGGAAGCGCTTCTCGTAGATTTCCAGATTGGCCGGTGCCGCGCCGTCGCCTTCACGGGCCAGTTGCAGCAGCTGGGTATTGATCGCCTCGTTGAGCGCCGGCTCATCGTCGAAGCTGACGGTATCGAGGTTGAACAGCGGGCACTTCTCGCCCTGGCAACCCGGCTGCAGGTGTTCGAAGCTGACATGACGGGCGGTCAGCGGTTCGTCGAGTGCGGGCTTGAACAGACCCTGGCACGCCCCCAATAACAGGCCGATGCTGCACAGGGCTGCTAGTTTCAGAAGTCGCATGGGATTCCTTTTCATAGACGTTCGCCGGCAATGGAGTGGTTCGACCGCCATCGACGCTGCCGGTTCGGCGGCTGATTATGAACCACTTTGCGAACCACGGCTGCGGGCGGCGGTCACAGCCAGCCTGGCCGCCCGCCTGCCGGCAAAAGAGGCTGCGTCGCCCTCGGCGGCGCGATAGGATGGCGCGAAGTTCAACGTAACAGTGAGTAGGAACGGGAGTAGGAACGGGATGTCGGAAACGTTCAAGCCAGGCCCGCAGGATATCGAGATCCAGGAGCGCGAACAGTGCTTCAAGGGCTTCTACAAGGTCGACCGTCTGCGCCTTCGCCACCGCCAGTTCGCGGGTGGCATGGGGCCGTTGCTGACCCGCGAGTTGTTCGTGCGCCACGATGCCGTGTGCGTGCTGCCCTACGATCCGCAGCGCGATGAAGTGGTGCTGATCGAGCAGTTCCGCGTCGGTGCCATGGACGCCGGGGTCAACCCCTGGCTGATGGAGCTGGTCGCCGGGCTGATCGACAAGGACGAGGAGCCCGAGGAAGTCGCCCGCCGCGAAGCAGTGGAAGAGGCCGGCCTGACCCTCGGCGCGCTCTGGCCGATCGCCCAGTACCTGCCGTCGCCCGGTGGCAGCAACGAGCTGGTGCACCTGTTCGTCGGCCGCTGCGACAGCAGCAACGCCTCGGGCATCCACGGGCTGGAGGAGGAGGGCGAGGACATTCGCGTCCACGTCATGCCGTTCGAGGAAGCACTGCAGGCCGTGCGTGACGGTCGCATCAACAACGCGGCGAGCATGCTCGCCCTGCAATGGCTGGCGCTCAACCGCGCCGAGGTAAGGGGGTTATGGGTGTGAATCTGTTGCGCGAGCGCTATCGCGTCGACCTGGCGGGTCTGCAGGCGACCTGCGAGGCGAACTACTTGCGCCTGATGCGCCTGTTGCCGGAAATGCGCGAGACCCAGGTCTCGCGCCGCGTGGCGCTCAGCGAAGGCGAGCGGCTGCTCGGCGTGCTGGCGCTGGACGTGCTCGAAGCCTGCCCCTACACCACCGTGCTGCAGGTGCGCCAGGAGCTGGGCCTGCCCTGGCTGCCGGCGCCCAAGCTGGAAGTGCGGGTCTACCACGACGCGCGCATGGCCGAAGTGGTCGGCGCCGAACAGGCGCGCCGCCTGCTGGCGATCTATCCCTACCCGAACCAGGCGATGCACCAGCCGGACGAGAAGAACCAGCTCAACCAGTTTCTCGGCGAATGGCTGAGCCATTGCCTGTCCTGCGGCCACGAACTGGAGCCGGTGCTGCAACGCTGATATTGGTTTGATGGCCACCTGCCATGATAGGCTGTCCACCCATCGAACACTCGTGCCCCTAACTGTGATCTGTGACGCTTTCCCGGTTTGCCCAGGGAGGCGCCTGTCACCATACTCGTCACGAATCCCCCGGACGCCCGCCTCACAGGAGAAGGCGCATTGCCCACCCAGCCCACCGCTTCCGATTCCGTCCTGGTCGTCCAGCTGTCCGACAGCCACCTGTTCGCTGAAGAGAACGGCCGCCTGCTGGGCATGGACACCGCCGACAGCCTGACCCAGGTCGTGCGCCTGGTCGGCGAGGAGCAGCCGGCAATCGATCTGGTACTGGCCACGGGCGACCTGTCCCAGGATGGCTCGGTCGAGTCCTACCAGCGTTTCCGCGCCATCACCGCGCCGATCGCTGCGCCGACCCGCTGGTTCCCCGGCAATCACGACGAAATGCAGCCGATGCGCGCAGCCGCCGCCGGTACCGACCTGCTTGACCCGGTGATCGACCTGGGCGCCTGGCGGGTGATCCTGCTGGACTCCACCATCCCCGGCGCCGTGCCGGGGCAGATGACCGTCGAGCAGATCCAGCTGCTGGAACGCGCCATCCAGGCCGCGCCGGACAAGCACCTGCTGATCAGCTTCCATCACCATCCGGTACCCATCGGCAGCCAGTGGATGGACCGCATCGGCATCTACAACCCGGAACGCCTGTTCGCCGTCATCGACCGCTACCCCAACGTGCGCTGCCTGCTCTGGGGCCACGTGCACCAGGAGATCGACCAGATGCGCGGCGACGTGCGCCTGCTGGCCTCGCCGTCCACCTGCGTGCAGTTCACTCCCGGCAGCGAGGACTTCTGCGTCGACAGCCCGGCACCGGGCTACCGCTGGTTGCGGCTGATGGCCGACGGCGAAGTGCAGACCGGAGTGTCGCGAGTGACCGACATCGAGTTCGAAGTCGACTACAGCATCAAGGGCTATTGATCGGTCACGCTTCGAACGCCTTGCGACGCTGACCCACTTGCGGCATGCCACTTGCAACTTGTAGCCTCCCGGCCCATGACCGCATTCCTCTATATTCACGGATTCAACAGCTCGCCCGGTTCGCAGAAGGCGCGCCAGTTCATGGCTGCCATGCAGCGCCTGGGCCTGGCCGACCAGGTGCGCGTGCCCGCACTGCATCACCATCCGCGCCAGGCCATGGCGCAGCTGGAGTCCGCCGTCGCCGAACTGGGCCAGCCGCTGCTGATCGGCAGCTCCCTGGGCGGCTACTACTCGACCTACCTGGCCGAACGCCATGATCTGAAGGCCGTGCTGATCAACCCGGCCGTGGCGCCGCATCGACTGTTCGACGGCCAGCTCGGCCCGCAGACCAACTACTACAGCGGCGAGACCTGGGAACTGACCCTGGACCACGTCGCTGCACTGGCGGAACTGGAAGTCCCGGCCCCCGTCGAAGGCTCGCGCTACCAGGTGTGGCTGCAGACCGCCGACGAAACCCTCGACTACCGCGCCGCCGAGCGTTACTACCGCAACGCCGCGCTGCGCATCGAAGCCGGTGGCGACCACAGCTTCCAGCGCTTCGTCAGCCACCTGCCGGCGCTCCTGGCCTTTGCCGGGGTGTCTTCGAGCCAGTGGCGCGACGTGGATTTCTCCGAATTTGAAGCCATCACCTCTTCGACTGATTAAGCAGGAACCCCATGGCCCAGCAGAACGCCTATAACGCAGACGCCATCGAGGTTCTCTCCGGCCTCGACCCGGTGCGCAAGCGCCCGGGCATGTACACCGACACCTCGCGGCCCAACCACCTGGCCCAGGAAGTCATCGACAACAGCGTCGACGAAGCCCTCGCCGGCCACGCCAAGAGCGTGCAGGTCATCCTCCACGAGGACAACTCGCTGGAAGTGATCGACGACGGTCGCGGCATGCCGGTGGACATCCACCCCGAAGAGGGTGTGCCCGGCGTCGAGCTGATCCTCACCAAGCTGCACGCCGGCGGCAAGTTCTCCAACAAGAACTACCAGTTCTCCGGCGGCCTGCACGGCGTGGGTATCTCGGTGGTGAATGCGCTGTCGACCCTGGTCGAGGTGCGGGTCAAGCGTGACGGCAACGAATACCGCATGACCTTCGCCGACGGCTTCAAGTCCAGCGACCTCGAGGTTGTTGGCACCGTCGGCAAGCGCAACACCGGCACCAGCGTGCACTTCTGGCCGGACGCCAAGTACTTCGACTCGCACAAGTTCTCCGTCAGCCGCCTTAAGCACGTGCTCAAGGCCAAGGCCGTGCTCTGCCCCGGCCTGCTGGTCAGCTTCGAGGACAAGGCCAGCGGCGAGCGCGTCGAATGGCACTACGAGGATGGCCTGCGCTCCTACCTGGTCGACTCGGTCTCGGAGAACCTGCGCCTGCCCGACGAGCCGTTCTGCGGCGCGCTGGCCGGCAACAAGGAAGCGGTGGACTGGGCTCTGCTGTGGCTGCCCGAGGGCGGCGAATCGCTGCAGGAAAGCTACGTCAACCTGATCCCCACCGCCCAAGGCGGCACCCACGTCAACGGCCTGCGCCAGGGTTTGCTGGACGCCATGCGCGAGTTCTGCGAATTCCGCAACCTGCTGCCGCGCGGCGTGAAGCTGGCCCCGGAAGACGTCTGGGAGCGCATCGCCTTCGTCCTCTCGATGAAGATGCAGGAGCCGCAGTTCTCCGGCCAGACCAAGGAACGCCTGTCCTCCCGCGAGGCCGCCGCGTTCGTCTCCGGCGTGGTCAAGGACGCCTTCAGCCTGTGGCTCAACGCCCACCCCGAGCTGGGCCTGCAGCTGGCCGAACTGGCCATCAGCAACGCCGGCCGCCGCCTCAAAGCGGGCAAGAAGGTCGAGCGCAAGAAAATCACCCAGGGCCCGGCGCTGCCGGGCAAGCTGGCCGACTGCGCCGGGCAGGACCCGATGCGCTCCGAGCTGTTCCTGGTGGAGGGTGACTCCGCCGGTGGTTCGGCCAAGCAGGCGCGCGACAAGGAATTCCAGGCGATCATGCCGCTGCGCGGGAAGATCCTGAATACCTGGGAAGTGGACGGCGGCGAAGTGCTCGCCAGCCAGGAAGTCCATGACATCGCCGTGGCCATCGGCGTCGATCCGGGCGCGGCCGACCTCAGCCAGCTGCGCTACGGCAAGATCTGCATCCTCGCCGACGCCGACTCCGACGGCCTGCACATCGCCACCCTGCTGTGCGCGCTGTTCGTCCGTCACTTCCGCCCGCTGGTGGAAGCCGGCCACGTCTACGTCGCCATGCCACCGCTGTTCCGTATCGACCTGGGCAAGGAAGTCTTCTACGCCCTGGACGACGCCGAGCGTGACGGCATCCTCGACCGCCTGACTGCCGAGAAGCGCCGTGGCAAGCCGCAGGTCACCCGATTCAAGGGGCTGGGCGAGATGAACCCGCCGCAGCTGCGCGAAACCACCATGGACCCGAACACCCGCCGTCTGGTCCAGCTGACCCTGGAAGACGCCGAGGGCACCCTGGAAATCATGGACATGCTGCTGGCCAAGAAACGCGCCAGCGACCGCAAGTCCTGGCTGGAAACCAAGGGCAACCTGGCGGACTTCGCCTGATGCGCTGGCTGTTGGCCGCGCTCGGCCTGTCCGCCGGCCTCGCGGTTGCCGCCCAGGCGCCTGTCGAAGCGCCCGCTGCGGCGGCGACTACCCCCGTAGCGCCGGCATCGCTGCAGTTCGTCGCCGAGCACCCGGTGGAAGGTATGCCCAGCGGCAACCTGTCCGGCCTGGCGCTGTGCGGCGACGAGATGTGGACGGTGTCCGACCGCGACGACGACCGCATCTACCGCCTGCTGATGGACGAGACGCCGGGCAAGGCCTGGCAGGCCACCGCGGAGCCCTTCGTGGCGCCGGGTACACCGGAAAGCGGGCTGTCCTGGGGGGCGAAGGCGCGCGTCAGCGTCGGCGGCCTGCTGCGCGGCGGCGCCATGGACTTCGAGGGCATCACCTGCGACCAGGCGGGCAACCGCTATGTGGTCAGCGAAGGCTACGCCGCCGTTCTGCTGCTGCCCGCCGCCGGTGAGCCGAGCTGGCTGCCGCTGCCGCAGAGCCTGCTGCGCCAGGCCCGCGCCAGCGGCCTGCTGATGGAATTCAACGCACTCTACGAAGGCATCGCCGTCAGCGCCGATGGCAAGCAGCTGTGGCTGGCCGCCGAGCGCCAGCGCCGCGGGCTGCTCAAGGTGCACAACGATAACGGCAGCTGGAAATGCGCCGGCAACTGCGTCCTGCTCAGCGAGGGCGGCACCGCCTTGCCGCCGCCGGAGCTGGGTGGCGAGCGTGCGCTGCCGATCGATTTCTCCGATATCGCGCTGTACAAGGACAAGCTGTTCACCCTGGAACGCCTGGCGCACCAGATCTGCCGCCGTGACCCGAGCAGTGGTGCGCAGGAGCTCTGCTGGTCCTTCGCCGCCGGAGCCCTGGCCCCGGAGCGCCGCTATGACCTGCCTTACGGCGTGGCCGAAGCACTGGTGCTGGACGACAAGGGCGCCTGGATCGGCCTGGACAACGGCGACCACGCCCGCGCCGATGGCGACATCCGTCCCTACGTGCTGCGCTTTGCGGCGCCGGCCGGTGGCTGGCTCGGTGGCAAATGAGCGACGCGGCGCCGGGCAGGCGGATCGGCAAGATCATGATGTTCCTCGCCTGGGGCGCGGGTATCCTGCTCGCCACCCGCTATTTCGGCGCCTGGGAAGACCGCCAGCACAATCCCAACCCGCAGCCGCAGTCGACCCGCAGCGAGGGCTACGTGGAGGTGCGGCTGGTGGGCAATCGCGCCGGCCACTACGTGGTGGACGGCCGGATCAGCGGCGAGCCGGTGACCTTCATGCTCGATACCGGCGCCACCCAGGTGGCCCTGCCGCAGCGCCTGGCCGACCGCCTCGGCCTGCCGCGAGGCTTGCCGGTCACCCTGGACACCGCCAATGGCCGCAGCCAGGGCTGGCGTACGCGCCTGCCCAGCCTGCAGCTTGGCGACATCCGCCTGACCGATGTGCCGGCGCTGATCGCGCCGGGCATGGAAGGCGACGAGGTGCTGCTCGGCATGAGCGCACTCAGACAACTGGATTTCACCCAGCAGGACGGCACCCTGGTGCTGCGCCAGCGATCTACACCGTGAGGCACGCATGAGCGAAACCCTCGATCTGAGTCTGGAGGGCGTGGAGCGCCGGTCACTGGCCGACTTCACCGAACAGGCTTACCTGAACTACTCCATGTACGTGATCATGGACCGCGCCCTGCCGCACATCGGCGACGGCCTGAAGCCCGTGCAGCGACGCATCATCTACGCCATGAGCGAGCTGGGCCTTGATGCGGATTCCAAGCACAAGAAATCGGCGCGGACCGTCGGTGACGTGCTGGGTAAATACCACCCCCACGGCGACTCGGCGTGCTACGAAGCCATGGTGCTGATGGCCCAGCCGTTCTCCTACCGCTACCCGCTGGTGGATGGCCAGGGCAACTGGGGTGCGCCGGACGATCCCAAGTCCTTCGCCGCCATGCGCTACACCGAAGCCCGCCTGTCGCGCTACGCCGAGACCCTGCTGTCCGAGCTGGGCCAGGGCACCGCGGACTGGGTGCCGAACTTCGACGGCACCATGAACGAGCCGGCCGTGCTGCCGGCGCGCCTGCCCAACCTGCTGCTCAATGGCACCACCGGCATCGCCGTGGGCATGGCCACCGACATTCCGCCGCACAACCTGCGCGAAGTCGCTGCCGCCTGCATCCGCTTGCTGGATGAACCGCAGGCGACGGTCGTCGACCTGATGGAGCACGTGCAGGGCCCGGATTTCCCGACAGAAGCGGAAATCATTACCCCGCGCGCCGACCTGCAGAAAATCTACGAAACCGGCCGTGGCTCGGTGCGCATGCGCGCCGTGTACCGCGTCGAGGACGGCGACATCGTCGTCACCGCGCTGCCGCACCAGGTCTCCGGGGCCAAGGTGCTGGAGCAGATCGCCGGCCAGATGCAGGCCAAGAAGCTGCCGATGGTCGCCGACCTGCGCGACGAGTCGGACCACGAGAACCCGACCCGCATCGTCATCATCCCGCGCTCCAACCGCGTGGACGCCGAAGAACTGATGACCCACCTGTTCGCCACCACCGACCTGGAAAGCTCGTACCGGGTGAACATGAACGTCATCGGCCTGGACGGCAAACCCCAGGTCAAGGACCTGCGCCAGGTGCTCAGCGAGTGGCTGACCTACCGCACCGACACCGTGCGCCGTCGCCTGCAGTTCCGCCTGGACAAGGTCGAGAAGCGCCTGCACCTGTTGGAAGGCTTGCTGGTCGCCTTCCTCAACCTCGACGAAGTCATCCACATCATCCGCACCGAGGATCAGCCCAAGCCGGTCCTGATGCAGCGCTTCGAGCTCTCCGAGCTGCAGGCCGACTACATCCTCGACACCCGCCTGCGTCAGCTGGCGCGCCTGGAAGAGATGAAGATCCGCGGCGAGCAGGACGAGCTGGCCAAGGAGCGCGCCAAGCTGCTGGCCATCCTGGGTTCCAACGCCAAGCTGCGCAAACTGGTGCGCGACGAGCTGCTGGCCGATGCCGAGACCTACGGCGACGACCGCCGTTCGCCCATCGTCGCCCGCGCCGAAGCCCGCGCCCTGTCGGAAACCGAGCTGATGCCGACCGAGCCGGTGACCGTGGTGCTGTCCGAAAAAGGCTGGGTGCGTTGCGCCAAGGGCCACGACATCGACGCCACCGGCCTGTCGTACAAGGCCGGCGACGGCTTCAAGGTCTCTGCGCCGGGCCGCTCGAACCAGTACGCAGTGTTCATCGACTCCACCGGCCGCAGTTATTCGCTGGCGGCCCACAGCCTGCCGTCGGCCCGTGGCCAGGGCGAGCCGCTGACCGGTCGTCTGACACCGCCGCCGGGCGCCAGCTTCGACCGCGTGTTGTTGCCTGAGGACAATGCGCTGTACGTGCTGGCGTCGGATGCTGGCTACGGCTTCGTCGCCAAGGGTGAGGACATGCAGGCCAAGAACAAGGCCGGCAAGGCGCTGCTCAGTCTGCCCAACGGCGCGCAGGTCATGGCGCCGCGTCCGGTCGCGGACCTGGAGCAGGACTGGATTGCGGCCGTCACCACCGAAGGCCGCCTGCTGCTGTTCAAGGTCTCCGACCTGCCGCAGCTGGCCAAGGGCAAGGGCAACAAGATCATCAGCGTGCCGGGCGACCGCGTGGCGAGCCGCGAGGAGTACCTCACCGACCTCGCGATTCTTCCGACGGGCGCGACCCTGGTGTTGCAGGCAGGCAAGCGGACGCTCTCGCTCAAGGGTGACGACCTGGAGCACTACAAGGGCGAAAGGGGTCGTCGGGGCAATAAACTGCCGCGCGGTTTCCAGCGCGTGGATGCCTTGCTGGTAGAATCGCTGTCTCAGGATTGAAACGCGGTTGGATACATCCTGCCTCTGGAGCTGAGGCGCCGGTTAGGGGATGATAGGTCCCCTTGGGTAACCGGCGCCTTGGCGCGTTGCCTGAATTCTTTTTTGTTTTGTTGGAAGTAGCGCCGAACTTCGGCGAATGACGGTGATCCAGATGAGCGCATTGCGCGCCTTGGCCTATCTTTCCCTCGTCAGCCTCCTCGGGCTGGCGGGCTGCACGGTGAATCGACCGACCCAGCTGTACCAGCTGGATGCGGGTGCCGTTCCGGTTCCGGAACGTGACAACGGTGTCGCTGTGCTCCTCGGTCCGGTATCCCTGGCCGATTACCTGAAGCGCGAGACCATGGTCCAGCGCCAGGCTGACGGAATCCTCAACCTGTCCACCGAGGCCCGCTGGGCCGGCAGCCTGGAGACCAACGTCAGCCAGCAGCTGATGCGCCTGCTCTCCGGCGAGCTGGACAGCACCCGCCTGGCCCTGTTCCCGGAGAAGCCCGGCTTCACCCCGCAGGTGCAGGTCATGCTGACCATCAGCCGCCTGGACTCCGGTCCGAAGGAACCGGCGGTGCTGGAAGCGCGCTGGCGTCTTCTCGATCCGAAGGGCGAGCTGCGTGACAGCCGTGTCTTCCGTGAGCAGGAAGAACACTCGGGCAGCGTGCAGGACCAGGTGCGCGCCCAGGGCGACCTGCTGCGCAAGCTGTCGGTCCAGCTGGCTCGCGATGTGCGCCCGGTAGCGACTGCGGTCGCCGAGCAACAGGCCGCGCCGCCGCGCAAGCCTGTGGTGGCCAACACCGAGCAGGCGGCCAAGCCCAAGGAAGAGGGGCCGAAGATCCCGCTGGTGGTGCCGATCCGCACCGACGTCGAGGTCTACCGCTTCTAGTCGCGTACTGTGACTGACTTACCAACGGCCCGCAGCGCCTCGCTCTGCGGGCCGTTTCGTTTCGGCTCCCGCCTGCCTTTGACATATTCTTGACGGCCCTCGTGTTATCAACTGGCCGACATGCAGGTCGTTGCGCGCGGACACTTTCCACGCGGAGCCTGCGAGAGATCCGACGTGTCCTCATTCCCTCTTCCTTCCCATGTTCAGGCGGATTCCGCCCTGGCTCGTCAGACGCTTTGCGTCGCACTGGCGACCCTGCTGTTGTTCCTCTGTGGCGTGCAGGGCGATGCCTTCGTCGGCTTCGACTCGCGCTTCGCCCTGTTCGCCAAGGAAATGTTGCGCCACGGGCCCGGCTGGTTCCCGACCACCTACGGCGAGCCCTATCCGGACTACCCGGCAACCTCGACCTGGCTGATCTACCTGCTGTCGCTGCCGCTGGGCAAGGTCACCAGCTTCACCGCCTGGCTGCCGACGGCGCTGGCCGCGGCACTGTGCACGGGCATCGTCTACCGCCTGGTGGCGCCGCTGTCGCGCAGTTGGGCGCTGATCAGCGTGGCGATGCTGCTGCTGACCGCGACCTTTGTCAGCGAAACCCGGGCGATCTCCCTCGATCTGATGGTGGCAGCGGTGGGGCTGCTGGCCTTCCTGATTGCCTACGACAGCGCGCGGTACAGCCTGCCGGGCCTGCTCGTGCGTCTGCTGCCGCTGCTGTTCGTCGGCTTCGCCCTGCGTGGCCCGCTGGGGGTGGTGGTGCCGGCAGGAATGGTCTGCTGCCTGTTGCTGCTGGATCGGCGCTGGAAGGCCCTGCTGCTGTTCTGCCCGAGCGCCCTGGCCCTGTTGATCGGTTGCACCCTGGTGCTGCTCGCCTTGGCCCGCGTCGCCGGCGGCGAAGCTTTTGTCCAGGATGTTATTCACATGCAGGTGACCGGCCGCCTGGACGGCACCGCCGGCTCCAGTGACGTTCTGTATTACTTCCGCAGTTCGCTGGGCAACTACGCCCTGGTGTTCCCGCTGGCGCTGCCGGCCCTGCTGTTGCTCTGGAAGCGCCGGCAGGAGCCGGCGGCCCGCCTGGTGGCCGGCTGCGCGCTGGCGGCACTGGTGGTGATGGCCGGGCTGTCCGTGCCGCAGGCGAAGAAGGCGCGCTACATCATCGCGATGGCGCCCCTGGCGGCAATCGTCGCCGGTTATCCGTTCATGGTCGCCGGCAGCCGTCTGGCCGGTGTCCTGCGTGCCGTGCTGCGCGGGCTCTGGCTGGTGTTTCCAGTGCTGCTGCTGGCGGGGCTGTGGTTCGCCTGGCGGCGTTACCCCGCGGAACTTGCCGGCCTCGGCTGGCGCCTGCCGCTGTGCATTGCCCTGCTGGCCGGGCTGCTGGTGCTGGCAGCACTGCGCTGGCGGCAACCGGCCGTTCAGGCGCTGTGCGCGGCGCTGGCCCTGTGGGGCGGCTACATCCTGGTGTTCGAGCCGGTCGAGCATCGACTCTACGACTCGCAGGCCTTCTCCGCCGAAGTGGCCCGCCAGCTCGAAGCGCGTCCGTCGTCGCTGGTGCTCTACGGCATGGGCAAGGACGCGCAGGCGATCAAGCTGATGGTCAACCTGGATCGCGACCTGCAACCGCAGTTCCCCGATACCCCGCAGCAACTCGCCGCCCTGCGCGGGCCGCTGCTGCTGATGGTTGAGGAGCGCGACCTGGCGCGTCTCGCCGCTGCGCTACCGGGCCTGCCCGACCCCTTGTTCAGTGGCCGTTTCAGCAACGATGAATACCGTCTGCTGCGCCTTGAGGGAGCGGGCACCTCGCCGTGATGAAGCCGCTTACGACCCTGCTCGCCGGCAGCCTGCTGCTGGCCGGCTGCAACGATTCCGATACCCAGGACCAGGTCGAGCGCAGCCAGGCGTTCTTCCGCCAGCATCCGCTGCCGGCGCTGCAGATCGTCCCGGGCGGAGGCAGCTTCGTGTTGCCGCTGCTGCCCGATACCCAGTACTACGCGGAGAACAACCACCGCGAGCGCCACCTGCTGCGCAGTGAGGAGCGTTATCCGGACCTGCCGTACGCGCCGGCCATGGCCTTCTTCGCCCAGACCTTCTGGCTGGCGAAGAACGCCGAAGCGCTGCAGGTGCCGCTGGTGGTGCACCTGGGCGACGTGGTGGAGAACTCCGACGCCGCCAATCAGTGGTCGACCGCCAGCGGCGCCATGCGCACCCTGGAAGAGCGCGGCGTGCCCTACAGCATCGTCACCGGCGAGCGCGACGTGCGCAGCGCGGCGACGCCGGATGACCAGCGCTCATTCCTCGATGAATTCAAGGACCACTTCGGCCCGCAGCGCGCGGCCTGGCAGAGCACCTATGTCGGCAGCGACCCCAAGGGGCTGAGCCAGGTCCACCTGTTCCAGCGCTATGGCCAGTCGTTCCTGCTGCTGGCGCTGGACTGGAGCCCGTCGGAAGCCACTCTGGCCTGGGCTCAGGGCGTGCTCGACGAACATCCCCACGTGCCGGCGATCCTGGTTTCGCACAACATCCTGCGGCGCAGTCCCGAGGGTGTGGTGGAGCTGTCCCGCGAGGGTAGCGCCAGCGGCCCGCTTCTGTGGGAGCGGCTGATCCGCCGCAACGACCAGGTCTTCCTCACCCTCAGCGCCCATGCCGATGGCGCAGCGCACACGCGGATGCTCAATGACCTGGGGCATAGCGTGGACATGGTGATGGTCGACTACCAGCACCAGTACCTGGGCGGCAACGGTCTGCTGCAGTTGCTGGAGCTGGACTTGCGGCGCAATCGCCTGGGCGCCCTGGCGCTGTCGCCCTGGGTGCTGTGGAAGCACCAGGTCTATCCGCAGTCCTACAAGCCCTGTGCTTCGCCGCAAGCGTTGCGCGATTGCGACCAGTTGATGCCGATGGACTCGCCGGGCTGGGAGAACCGCTTCCAGGTCGAGCTGGATTACCAGGCGCGCTTCGCCAGCTTCCAGGGCTACAGCGCGCAGCTACCGCTGCCGCGCGATCAGGCTTCGTTGCTGGAGCAGCTGCAGGCGCAGCTCGCTCCGCGCTGAATCAGGCTTCGCGGCGCAGCAGCCGGCGCAGGCCGATGCCGCCGATAGCCACCAGCAGGCAAGGCAGCCAGACCCAGCGCGCCTCCGAGATCAGCACCTCCAGCCCGCGTGCGCTGAGGAAGCGCGACAGGCCAATAGGCGACACTTCGATGGGATGGAAGGGCAGGAAGTAGCGCTGCTGGCTCCAGGGCCAGAACCAGGCAACGCCCAAGCCGCCATCGGTCATGGCGTCCAGCACGCTGTGTGAGGCGGTCGCCAGGCCGATCCACAGGCCGGCTTTCAGTGGGCCGCTGCTCAGCAGGCGGCAGCAGAGCGCGCCCAGCAGGCCGATGCAGGCGGCGAACAATAGCGAATGGCTGAAGCCGCGATGGCCGAAAGCGTCGTTGTAGGCGATGCCCAGCTTGAAGGCGACCACGTCGAGGTCGGGCAGGCAGGCAGCGAGCATGCCCGCCAGCAGCAGGCGCGGCGGAATGATCCGCGAGCCGAGTGCCAGGCCGACGGCCAGCGCCGGCAGGGGATGGGTGATCAGGGTGGTCATGGAATCCTTTCCACGTGGGGCCCGGCGGCGGCCCCTCTACTGTTGGGGGTCAGGTGGTGCGCAGCGCGCGCATGCGCGACAGCTGGCGTTCCAGCATCGACGGGTAGGGTTCCTTCAGCCATTCCACGCAGCAGGCGTTTTCCGGGCTGGCGATCGGGCGGATGCGTGCCCGCTCGCGGACCTTGTCATCGTCGCCGATGGCTTTTTCCACCAGCAGCAGGTTGCGGCTGTGCTGGCTGAGCGCCAAGGCGTCCTGTGCAGCGGTATTGGCCAGCAACTCGGCCTGCTCCAGGTCGGCGACGTCTTCACCCAATACCAGGCCCAGTTGCAGTTGCAGGGTGATGCCGCTGTCGGCGACTTCGATCTGCAGGGCGTGACCCAGGGCGCGCATCAGCTCGCCGCAGCACAGTGCGTTGGTGAGGTATTCCTCGTCCTGGTCACGGCTGTGGAAGAGGATCAGGCTGCCGCCGTCGCTGAGGGTGTAGAGCGTGCCCTTGTACAGGCGCGCGGCCTGTTCCAGGCAGTCGCGGTAGCGTTGCAGCAGGTCGACCAGGCGCGGGCGCGGCAAGCGGCGCAGTTGCTCCTGGGCGCCCAGTTGCACGGCCAGCACGGCGCTGGTGCCGGCGGCAACCGGCTCAGGCTCGGCCTCTTCTTCCTCGACGCCGATTTCGTCTTCGGCTTCCGCCCGGGCGGCAGGCTCGAATTCTTCTTCCTCGGGGAAGTCCTCGTCGGCAGCCGGCTTGCGGCGGGCGGCGGGGGCGAGCAGTTCGTCGTCGGAGAAAATGTTCTCGTCGAATTCGTGTTCGTCGATGGC
Source organism: Pseudomonas sp. CAN1 (assembly GCF_030462585.1). Taxonomy (GTDB): domain Bacteria; phylum Pseudomonadota; class Gammaproteobacteria; order Pseudomonadales; family Pseudomonadaceae; genus Pseudomonas. The sequence goes on from NZ_JASMRU010000002.1 coordinate 186,616, forward strand.
GACGGTGTCGTCCAGCAGCGGCTCCTTGGCGGCTGCCTTGGGCGCGGCTTTCGGGCGCGGGGCAGGGGCGCTGACCACCGGCTCCGGCGCCGGCGGCTTCTCCGGCACCAGGCGCGATTGCAGCTGGCGGGCGAGGTCGCCGATCTCGTTCTGCAGGTCGGCGCCCGGCGCGGGGTCATCCGGGTCGCGCAGCCAGACACGAAGCTGTAACAAGGGTGTGGAAATCTGCCGGCCCAGACGCAAGCCGAAGGTCAGGGTGAGCAGCAGCAGGATCAGGCTGATCAGCCCCATGCTCTGCAGGCTGACGGTCATCGGCTGCTCGAACTGGTGCATGTCGAGGCTGATGCGCAGATGCCCGGCGATCACTTCCTGGAAGGTGATCGGCGTCGAGTACAGGCCTTCGGCGTCGCCCAGCAGGCCCTGCTTGGGCCGTGTGCCGGACTCGGCGAGGATGCGGTTGTCCACGCTGTAGATGGCGGCGTGGGCCACCAGCGGGTTCTTCGTCAGGTTGTTGAGCAGCACGTTGAGGCTGAGGATGTCGTTGGACACCAGCAGCTCGGTGGCGGACTGCGCCGTCTGGGTGGTCAGGCTCTGACCCAGGGCGTCGGCCTGCTGCTGCATGGCCTGCTTGAACTGCATGCCCATCACCCAGGCGTAGATCACCAGGGCGGCCGCCACCAGCAGCAGGCCGTGGATGGCGATCCGCAGGGCAATCGGCACGCGCCGCTGGCGCAGGGCGTGGAAGAGCAGCAGGAAGAAATTGTCGGGCTTGACGGAGGTGGGCCGGGTCACAGCGGGCTCGGTCTTCTTTAAGGGCAGAGCCGGCAGTATAACGAGGCCCTCCCGAGGGGCAAAGCGCCGCAGGCGCTGTCAAGGCGGCTAAAGTCGGCGTCCGTCGGCCAGCGTGGGCTCATTCCGATCGACGGCCCTGCCTTGCGGGGCGGCTGGAGCGACGGAAAGCAGGTAGAATGGCCGCCTTTTTTCCATGGCGGAGACAGCGCCTTGCGCGAGATCGTCCTGATCAATATCACCGGGGAAGACCGCCCCGGCCTCACCGCGGCCATTACCGGCGTCCTGGCGCAGGGTGGCGTGAATATCCTCGACATCGGCCAGGCGGTGATCCACGACACCCTGTCCTTCGGCATCCTGGTAGAAATCCCGGATGAAGAGCGGGCCTCGTCGGTGCTCAAGGACGTGCTGTTCACGGCCTACAAGCTCGACCAGCAGGTGCGCTTCACGCCGGTGTCCGAAGATGATTACCGCCAGTGGGTCGGTGGCCAGGGCAAGCCCCGCCACATGGTCACCCTGCTGACGCGCCGGGTGACCGCCGAGCAGCTGCAGCGGGTCAGCTCGATCACTGCCAAATACGGCCTGAACATCGACCAGATCGACCGCCTGTCCGGGCGCATGCCGCTGGACATGCCGGCCGACCAGGGCAAGGGCTGCATCGAGTTCTCCGTGCGTGGCGAGCCCGCAGATCCTGCGGCCCTGCGCGCCGAGTTCCTCAGCGTGGCCCAGGAGCTGAACGTCGATATCGCCTTCCAGCAGGATTCGGTGTTCCGCCGCAACCGTCGCCTGGCGGTATTCGACATGGACTCGACGCTGATCGAGGCCGAAGTGATCGACGAACTGGCCAAGGCCGCCGGCGTCGGCGAGCAGGTCTCCGAGATCACCGAGCGCGCCATGCGCGGTGAACTGGACTTCCGTGCCAGCTTCAAGGAGCGCCTGGCGCTGCTGCAGGGGCTATCCGAGGACGTGCTGGAAGAGATCGGCGCCTCGCTGCGCCTGACCGAAGGCGCCGAGACGCTGTTCGCCGAACTCAAGCGCCTGGGCTACAAGACCGCGATCCTGTCCGGCGGCTTCAGCTACTTCGCCAAGCAGCTGCAGGCCAAGCTCGGGATCGACTACGTGTTCGCCAACGAGCTGCAGATCGTCGACGGCAAGCTGACCGGCGTGGCCATCGAGCCCATCGTCGATGCCCAGCGCAAGGCTGACCTGCTGCGCGAGCTGGCGGCGAAGGAAGGTTTGCAGCTGGAACAGACCATCGCCGTGGGCGACGGCGCCAACGACCTGCCGATGCTCGGCCTGGCCGGCCTGGGCGTGGCCTTCCGCGCCAAGCCGCTGGTCAAGCAGTCGGCCAAGCAGGCGATCTCCACCCTCGGGCTGGATGGCATCCTCTACCTGCTCGGCTTCCGCGACCGCGAAGGCGCCGACGAGCGCTGATCGATGCCGGAATGAAAAAAGCCGCCCTTCGGGGCGGCTTTTTAGTTTTTGCGAGGGCTCGGTGTGAAACGGACCCTATCGCGGACGGAGTCCGCTCCTACGCCTAGGTCGGGGGTAGGAGCGGGCTTTGTTCGCGATGGATCAACCCCAACGCCGGAACTGCGTCGGGATTACTCGTCCGAGGCGAAGTCGTAATCCATCGCCTGGCTCGGGCCCTGCAGGTAGCGGCCCTGGATATAGTTGGCGCCGGCCTGCCAGAGGGTGGCCAGGGCGGTGGCGCTTTCCACCATCGGCACGATGGTCAGCTTGGCCTGGGCGTGCAGGCTGGCCATCAGGGTCTTCAGGTTTTCCTGGTTTTCCGGATTGCTCAGGTCCTGCACGTAGGAGCCATCGACCTTCACGAAGTCGACGTTCATGTGCTTGAGGGTGTTGAACGGGTTCAGCGCGCAACCGAACTGGCACAGGGCGATCTGGCAGTGCAGCTCGGCCAGGCCCTGGCTGAGCACCTTGGCCTGGCGCAGGTAGGCGATGGCGTCCGGCTCGTTGATCTGCACGATCAGCGCGTCGGCCGGCAGGCGCGAGGCCTTCAGCGCCACGCTGAGCCACGGCAGCAGCTCGGGGTCCTGCAGGCCGGAGCCGGAGAGATGTACGAAGAGCTTGGTCTCGTGGCCCTTGGCGCGGTGTTCGGAGAGCAGCTTGATCGAGTTGAGCAGCACCCAGCGGTCGATCTTCTCCGCCAGGCCCGCGGCCTTGGCAGCATTGAGGAAGTCCGCCGGCGGTACTTCCTCGCCCTGCGGGTTGAGCAGGCGCAGCAGGACTTCGTAGTGTTCGTGGGTGTCGCCACGCAGGCTGATGATCGGCTGGAACAGCAGGCGGAAGCTGTTCTGCTCCAGCGCCTGGCGGATGATCGCGGCGATGTCGCCCCGGTAGGCGGCGGCAGCCAGCTCGTCGGCCGGGTTGTAGACCTTCAGGCCGTTGCCGTCCTTCTGGGCGATCTCGTCGGCGGCGCGGTGGGCGCGTTCGATGACTTCCTGGGCGCGGGTGGTCTTCTCGTCCAGGCCGGCAACGCCGATGGACAGGGTGACCTGGGCGGTGCGGCCGTGGATGTCGAACAGGTGGCCTTCGACCTTCTTCAGCAGGGCGCTGAAGCGTGCGGTCGATTGCTCCGGGTCTTCGCCCGGCAGCAGCACGGCGAAGACGTCGTCGCTCAGGCGCGCCAGTTGCGCCTGCTCGGGGAACTGGCCGCGCAGCAGGTTGCCGAGGTCGGCCAGCAGCAGGTCGATGCTGGCCACGCCGAGGTTGAGCTGCAGGGTCTGGGCGCGGTCGAGCTGCATGTAGGCGAAGGTCGCCGGCTGGCCGGCGGTCACCGCGCGCTCCACGGCGCTGTCCATCAGGTCGAGGAAGTGCGCGCGGTTGTACAGGCCGGTGACCAGGTCCTGGCTGCTGACTTCGCGCAGCTTCTCTTCGAGCTGGGCGTTGTCGGTCTCGGCGCGGATCACCACCTGGATGCACGGCTCGCCGTCGTAGGTGGCCGGCGAGAAAGTCATGCGTGCGGCGAAGGCCTGGCCGTCGCTGCGGATGCCACTGCAGGCGAGGTCGGCGTTGTCCTCGGTGGTTTGATAACCCTTGAGGAAGTCCTTGAAGGTGGCCTGGTCGCAACCGGCGATCAGATCGATCATCGGCATGCCTTCCAGTTCCTCGGCGTCCTCGTAGCCGAACAGGCCGACGTAGGCGCGGTTGGCGTAGATGTGCATGCCGTCGTGGACGTAGGTGATGGCGTCCACCGAGCTGTCCAGCAGCAGCTGGCAGCGCTTTTCGGCCTCGCGCAGGGCGACTTCGGCGGAGCGGCGCGCACGGCGCTCCTCCAGGTTGGCCAGCTCGCGGTTGGCCACCAGGATCAGTCGTTCATCCTCGCCTTGCGGCAGGGCGTCCTGGGCGCCGAGCGCCAGGGCCTCGGTCACGGCATCGGAATCGTTGCCGCTGACCAGCTGGATGAAGGGAATGTCCTTGGCCTGGCGGCGGATGGCGCCCAGCGCTTCGCTCGGGTCCAGCGCCTCGGCTTCGGGGGCTGCGATCAGCAGGTCCCAGCCCTGGGACAGGATCTCCGCCAGGTCTTCGCTGGAGGTGATGCGGTGGACGCGGGTCGCACGACCGGCGTTGCGGAACAGGCTGACCAGGCGCTCGGCTTCGTTCTGCGAGTCTTCCAGGATCAGCAGGCGGATGGTTTTCTTTTCATTGGCCATGGGGAAGGCTGCTTATACCGCGCTGGACGGCAGCAAAAAGGCGACAAGTGGGAATTTTCTGAAATCTACAGAGACTTCCACAGTGAGTCAAAATCTTCCTCCCCACCATTCCCGCGAGTGTTCGCGGCTGTGATGGGCTTATCGCTCGGGGCTCCCGCCGCATCCTGCGCCTGGTATTCGAACTGGGTGAAGCTGGCGGTCGCGGTGACCTTGCGGGTCAGGGTGGCGCGGCGCTCGTCGCCCTGCAGGTTGAGCTGCACGCGGTTGCCTTCCTGGAACGGCAGGCGCGGGGTGATGACAGTGGCCGGCCGGGAGATCGCGGCGATCTCCGGCAGCAGCAGGGCGCGCAGGTACTGGCTGCCCTGTTCGGTCTTGCGCAGCAGTTGCAGGCCGCAGGGCTGGGCGAGCGGAGCGATCAGCTCGATACCCATCTGCGTGCCGCCGCCACGGACCTGGCGAATCCAGCGCACCACGGCGATGCTCCAGCTGTGCTCGGGGGTGTCCTGGATGCCGAGGATTTCACCGGCCTGCAGCTGGCTGGGGATTTCCTTCGGCCAGGTCAGGCAGTAGCCGCCGGGGCTGTGGTTGACGATGGCCAGGGTGAACACCGGGTAATCGTCGCGCGGGGCTTCCTGCGTCGTGCTCACGCCGGTGTCGTCGGTGTGACGCGGGGCGGTGTATTCGATTTCCTCCATGGGCATGCCGGGCTGCCAGTCGTTGACCTTCTGCGCATCGAAGGCGCTCGACCAGGCGTCGCTGATTTCTGCCTTGAAGGTAGGCGCCTGGACTTCCAGTTGGATCTTCAGCACGTCGGCGAAGCTGCGGCGGCCGGCAAGGAAGTAGTGCAGGGCGCTCATGCCGATGCACAGGGTCAGCTGGCCCTGGCCGGGCGTGCGGTGGAAGGTGCGCTCGGCGATGTCGCCCCAGGCGGCCGCCAGGTGCTGCAGCAGGTCGATGCTGACGCCCTCGGGCACCTTCAGGCGCGCCTTGGGCCGGTCTTCGGCGCTGAGCATCAGGTATTCGCGGATCTGGTCCACCAGCGGTTGCGGGTCGATGCCCAGGCCGCCGCCGAGGTCGGTTTCCTTGAACAGGGTGCGGTAGCGCGGCGGACCGTCGACCTGCGGCATCACCACGAACAGCGTGGACGGCAGGTCAGCGGCCTGCACCTTCACCAGCGAGCTCCAGCCTTCGAGGACTTCGGCGACGCGGGCGATGTTGTTCTGGCGCATCTGGTTGCAGCGCGCCGAACCGAGCATCAGCGCCACCAGGTAGGACTGTTCGATGGACAGCCCCGGGGACTGGCGCGCCAGTGCATCACGCACCGGAGTGTTCTGCAGGCCGTGCTGGCGGGCGAGCTGGTACAGCTGGTGGAGCTCCAGCCAGAGATGTTCGGGCACCGGGCAATACAGCTGCGAGGCTCGTACCAGCGGGCCGCACAGGCTGCGGATGGCGCGCTGGATGGCGGCGGTCATCACCTGCGCGCGTTCGCGGGTGAAGCGCGAGGCCTCGCGCACGGCGATCAGCTTGTAGCCGATGGCCAGGTGGTTCTGCAGGGCCTGGCAGAGGTTGGCGACCTTGCGCGGGCGCTCGTCGAGGACGATGGACTGGTTGAGGAAGTGCCGCTCCAGGTTATGGCAGACGAAGTGCACTTCCGGGCGGAACAGTTCCAGCAATTGCAGGCGCGTCTCCACCGGGAGCTTGAGCTGGTTCAGCTCGATCAGCCCCTGGTAGAGCTGACGCGCGGTCTCTCCGAGGTTGGCCTTGGGCAGATGGTCCAGCCAGGTTTTCAGCTCGCGCGTGTTGGCGTTGCAGAAACTCAGGCTCTCGTGCGTCGGCGTGGGGACACGTAGAAACTGCTGGGGACTGTTGTCCATAGTGGGGTTGGTTTCTCCACAATCCGGTCCGTTGTACGAACCGGTTGCTCATAACTGTCGGCTTTTTCCGAACTCTAGCAGCATCCGCCGCCCACCGCAGCCCATCGCCCGGCTGGTGCGCGGACAGGTCACGGCAGCGGGGTTTCCCCTTTGATCTGGCGTTGCAGGGCATCTTTCGCCGACTCCTGCGGCGTGACACGCACCCAGCCGTCGCCCTGGGCGACTACCGCGTGGGCGGCCCAGTCGAGCAGGTCCTGGCGGCGGCAAGCGCCCGTGTTGCCCTTGCCGGCGCCGGCCACCACCTTGTAGACCAGCTGGTCCTGGCGGCCACGCTGCTCCGGGTGACTGTCGATCACCTGGCGCACGGCCCAGGCATCGCCGCTCAGGGCGTTGCTGTAGCAGGCGCCGAGGAGGATGTCGTCCGCGGTCAGGCGCTGCGCCTGGGCGTGCTCCTGGGCCAGCTGGAGGATCTTCAGCAGGTCGTCGAACTGCACGTCGATGAACGAATCCATCTTGCGCAGCGCGTGGTAGAGGTCTTCCGGCGACGGGCCGGCCGGCAGCTTCGGCGTGGCCGGCAGGCGTGCCAGCGGCGCGGGATAGCGGCGCCAGGCGAACATCCCGTTGAACACCACGGCGACGGCGAGGATCAGCACCACATTGAGCAGCACCGGGCTGAGCACGTAGTGAAAGCCCAGCGCGGTCACGGCCGGGCCGCCGGAGACTGCTGCCAGTGCGGTGGCGCCACCGGGCGGATGGATGCAGCGCGCGTAATGCATGACCAGGATCGCCGCGCCCACCGCCAGGGCAGGGGTGAAGGGCTGGTCGGGGAAGAGTTTCTGGCAGATCACCCCGACCATGGCCGAGAGCACCTGTCCGCCGAGTACTGCCCAGGGCTGCGACAGCGCGCCATGGGGCACGGCGAACAGCAGCACGGCGCTGGCGCCCATGGAGGCGACGACCCAGATGGCTGCTTCACCGGGCAGGACCCAGTGGGTGACGGCGTAGATGGCGGCGATGCCGCACAGCGCTCCGATTGCGGAGAGCCATTTTTCCAGGTGGCTGGTGGCGTTGGCCCGCCAGCCGAAGAGGTGCAGGTAACGATTCATGGCAGGGAACTAGCACGATGAGGCAAAAACACTGGCGGGCGGCTCATTGGCCGCCCGCCTTATAGAGGTGGGCGTCAGCCCTGGCGCGCGCCACCCAGGCGCTCGCCCATGCGCACGGCGCTGGTGGCGGCGAGGTTTTCCGCCCAGCTGACCTGCTCGGGGCCGAACAGCACGATGGCGGTGGAGCCCAGCTTGAAGCGGCCCAGTTCGGCGCCTTTTTCCAGGTGGATCGGCGCGCGGGCGGCTTCGTCGTAGGAGAAGGACTTCAGCTCACGCTTGGGCGGAGTCACCAGGCCGGCCCACACGGTTTCGATGGAGGCGACGATCATCGCGCCCACCAGCACCACGGCCATCGGCCCGCGCTCGGTGTCGAAGATGCACACCACGCGCTCGTTGCGGGCGAACAGTTCCGGTACCTGCTCGGCGGTCAGCTGGTTCACCGAGAACAGTCGGCCAGGTACGTAGACCATCTCGCGCAGGGTGCCGGCCAGCGGCATGTGCACGCGGTGGTAGTCCTTGGGCGACAGGTAGACGGTGGCGAATTCGCCGCCCATGAAGGGCGCGGCACGCTCGGCGTCGCCGCCCAGCAGTTCCATCAGGCTGTAGCTGTGGCCCTTGGCCTGGAACACGCGGCCGTGCTCGATCGGGCCGAGCTGGCTGATGGCGCCGTCGGCGGGGCAGAGCACCGCGCCGGCAGTCTCGTCCAGCGGGCGGGCGCCGTCTTTCAGGGCGCGGGTGAAGAAGGCGTTGAAGTGCTCATACGCGCTCAGGTCCTCGACCTGGGCTTCGCGCATGTCCACTTTGTAGCGGCGGGCGAACCAGGGGATCAGGCGGTCCTTGAACCAGGGCGCGCGGCATTCCGCGGCGCAGCCGATGAGGCGCGACAGCAGGTGATGCGGCAGCAGGTACTGGGCGAGGATGAACAAACGATCTTTGAACGACATTCCTTAAACCTCTACGGGGGTGTCGGGATGGTTGCCCCATTCCGACCAGGAACCGGCATAGCCCTTGACCCGCGGATAGCCGAGGGCCTTGGCCACCAGGTAGGTGAAGCCGGAACGGTGATGGGTCTGGCAGTGGGTGATCACTTCCTTGTCCGGGGTGATGCCCAGATCCTGCAGGATCTGCGGCATGTCGGTGCGGATGCGCAGGGCGCGGGCCGGGTCCATGCCGGCGGTCCACTCGAAATTCACCGCCCCGGGCACGTGCCCGCCCTTGGCGGCGAGGACTTTCTGGCCGCTGTACTCGCTGGGATTGCGGGCATCCCAGACGGCCAGGTCGGCGGCGCCCAGGCGGCTCTGCAGGTATTCGCGGGTGGCGGTGGGTTCGTCGTGCAGGGTCAGCGGCAGCGGGCCGCCGGCCGCTGCCGGGACGTCCTCGGAGAGCGGCAGGCCGTCGGCGAGCCAGGCGTGCAGGCCGCCGTCGAGATAGTGGTATTGGCTGTGACCGATCACGTCCAGCAGCCAGATGAAGCGGCCGGCCCAGCCGCCGCCTTCGTCGTCGTAGACCACATAGACGGCATCGGGGTTGTGGCCCAGCTCGCCGAACAGCGCTTCGAGGTCGGCCTTGGCCGGCAGCAGGCCCGGTGCCGGACCGCCCAGCTGGGTGCGCGCGGGGGCGACGAAGCGGGCGCCGGGGATGTGGCCCTGGGCATAGCGCGCGGTGCTGGTGAGGTCGACCAGGATCAGTTCGGGAGCGTCGAGACGGCTGGCAAGCTCGGCCGGTTCGATCACCAGCGGCAGGGCGGAGAAGGCGGACATGGCGGAGTCTCCCGGTGGAAAAGGTGGGGGAGGCAACGTGAGCAGGTGCCCTGGGCTACCCCGTGAGGGCGGTCAGTTTAAAGGGGGCGCGGCGGGGCGCAAAGCTTTCGTGGATCAGCCGCCCCGCGCCATCTGCTTCACCGCGTGCTCGATGCACTGCACGGTGCGGCCGAAGGCCTGGGCGTGCAGGTCGGCCAGCGGCTGGCCGTGGCGGTCGCAGACCACCAGCATGACCACCCGCGCGCCGTTGCCCAGCGAGCGCAGCAGCAGGTGTTCACTGGGCAGCAGCGCCTTCAGTGAACCGGGGATCAGCGCGGAGAACTCGGCCATGTTGTTCGGGCTCAGGCGCAGCTGACCGGGTTGTTGCAGGAGTTTGCGCAGCACCGGGCTGGCGGCCACCTCCAGCTTGAAGTCGCCGATCTCGCTGTCCAGGCCGAAGTGCCGGCGCGCCTGCAGCCAGTTGCCGGCCTTGTCGGCCAGCAGGATCAGCCCGCGTTGCAGCCCGCAGGCCTGCAGCGCGGCGCTGGCGCAGTCGAGCAGTTGCACGGCGTTGCCGAACGGGCTGGGTGTCTGCATCAGGCGGGTGCAGTGCTGGCGCCAGTCGGCCAGGGTATCCGGCGCCTTGGCCGGTTCCTCGGCCTTCGGGCCGTTGAGCCAGCGCTTGGCGTCCCAGGGCCAGAGCAGCGCCTCAGCAGGGTGCCAGAGCAGCGGCCGGGCGTGGCGGCGGGCGCTCTGTGCGGCGAGGCCATGGACGGTCTGCTGCAGTTCATCCAGCGGCATCTGCAGGTAAAGGCAGGTCAGGCGCTGCCAGCGCAGCATGTGCACACCGCCCCAGGACTGGTGCGCGGCCATGGCGATGCTGTTGGCCAGCAGGATGGTGTTGGCCGGGCGGGTCAGCCAGCGCTGCAGCTCAGGGTCGGCGTCCAGTCGCTGCTGCTGGCCCAGCGCGTCATGTTCGGTGTGTGCCACGTGCAGCGCGCGCACCAGCAGACGCTTGTCGTCGCTGAGCAGGGCGTAGCCCTGGGCCACCCAGTCCGGCAGGCGCCAGCGCTGGGCGAGTTCGCGGCATAGCGGCAAAAGGCGGGTGCCGAGCAGCTCCAGTTCGACTTCGCTGCTGCAGCGGCCCAGGCCGTAGACCTGGCGTTGCCAGGCTTCGATCAGCTCCGGCCGCGCGGTGGCCAGCGCCCACAGCGGGGCGAGGGTGAACAGGCTGCCCCAGTGGATTTCCTGCCAGAGCCGCGCCAGGCGGTTGGCGAACAGGCCGCTGGCCTGCTGCATGGCGTGGCGGCTGATCAGCAGCAGCTGGTTCAGCGCACGCGGCATCTGTGCCTCGGGTACTGCCGGCAGGCGGTCGAGCAACTGGCTGGCGCGGGCCAGGCCCAGGCGATTGAGGGCGACCTCCAGGCTTTCCGCCGGGTTGTCCCGCGCGCTCTCGGCGCGGTTGACCTCGCGCAGGATGGCGAAAGCCAGGGTTGGCGCGTCCTGCAGTAGGTCGGCAATGTCGCGGATCGAGCGTCGGCTATCGTTCAGCGCACGGCGAATGTCGTCGCGCTGCTCCAGCGGAACCGGCAAAGGCAGATCTTCCAACTGGTCGAGCCAGGCCTTGAGACGCTCTGGTTGAAGCATTTGCTTGGACATGCGTGAGGCGCCGAACTGGTTTTTAGTGTTTTCGGCCTATAGTCTTGCCCGAAATCTCCGATAACAACAGGGAGGCGGGAATCGTGCCTCTCATTCTGTTCACAGTTTCAGTCCGGTCCTCATGGCAAAAATCATCGGCATCATCGTCATCCTCGGCAGTGTCATCGGGGGCTTCATGCTCTCCGGCGGCAAGATCGCGGCCATCATCCAGCCGTTCGAAGTGCTGATCATCGGCGGCGCCGCGCTGGGTGCGTTCCTCCAGGCGAACCCCGGCAGCACCTTCATGACCGTGCTGAAGAAGGCGCCGAAGATGTTCGGCAACCGCTTCACCCACACCTTCTATCTGGAAGTGCTGGGCATGCTCTACGAGGTGCTCAACAAGAGCCGCCGCGAAGGCATGATGGCCATCGAGGCCGACGTCGAGGACCCGGCCGCGAGCCCGATCTTCAGCAAGTACCCGGCGCTGCTCAAGGACGAACGCATGACCGCGTACGTCTGCGACTACCTGCGCATCATGTCCTCCGGCAACATGGCGCCCCACGAGCTGGAAGGCCTGTTCGACATGGAACTGGGCAGCCTGAAGGAAGACCTCGAACACCCGTCCCACGCCGTGACCCGCGTCGCCGACGGCCTGCCCGGCTTCGGTATCGTCGCCGCAGTACTGGGCATCGTGATTACCATGTCCCTGCTCGGCCAGGGCAGCCAGGCCGAGATCGGCCACCACGTCGCCGCGGCGCTGGTGGGCACCTTCCTCGGTATTCTCGCCGCCTATGGCTTCGTCGGCCCGCTGGCCAACGCCCTGGAGCACGATGCCAAGGAAGAGCTGAACCTGTACGAGGCGATCAAGGCCTGTCTGGTGGCTTCCGCCTCCGGCATGCCGCCGTCGCTGGCCGTGGAGTTCGGCCGCAAGGTGCTGCTGCCGGCGCACCGTCCCAGCTTCAGTGAGCTGGAACAGGCGGTACGTGGGCGCTAAGCATGGATAACAACCAGCCGATCATCGTCAAGCGCATCAAGCGCTATGCCGCCGGCCACCATGGAGGTGGCTGGAAGATCGCCTTCGCCGACTTCGCCACCGCCATGATGGCGTTCTTCCTCGTGCTCTGGCTGCTGTCCTCGGCCACGCCGGAGCAGAAGAAGGCCATCTCCGGCTACTTCCAGGACCCCATCGGTTTCACCGAGAGTGCCAGCCCCTACGTGATCGACCTGGGCGGCACGCCGACGCCGGCGCCGGACAAGACCCTGAACCCGCAGATCCAGGCCCAGCCGGACGCCGACGAAACGCGGATCAACCCGGACGAGAACGCCAAGGTCACCGAGCAGCAGGCCCAGGATGTTGCCGAGCAGGTCGAGAAGGAGCGCCTGGAGCTGCTGCTGCAGGAGCTGCAGAACAAGGTCGACGAGAACCCGACCCTCAAGCGCTTCAAGGACCAGATTCTGTTCGAGATCACCCAGGACGGCCTGCGCATCCAGATCGTCGACTCGGACAACCGGCCGATGTTCGACCTGGGCAGCGCGCGCCTGCAGCCGTACTTCGAGGACATCCTGCTGGCGCTGGCCGAGACCATCCAGCAGGTGCCGAACAAGATCAGCATCAGCGGCCATACCGACGCCAAGCCCTACGCCGGCAACGGCGATTTCGGCAACTGGGAGCTTTCGGCCAACCGCGCCAACGCCGCCCGGCGTGCGCTGGAAGCGGGCGGCTACCCGGAAGACCAGATCGCTCGCGTGGTCGGTTACGCCTCGTCTGCGCTGTTCGACCGTGACAAGCCGCTCAACCCGGTGAACCGCCGCATCGACATCATCGTCCTGACCAAGAAGGCCCAGCGGGCTATCGAAGGCCAGGATGGCGGCACGGAGAAACCGGCCGATGGCGCCACGCCTGCCGCACCGGGGGCGCAAGCTGCTCCGGGTGCTCCGGGTACCGCCACGCCGAATGCCACGCCGGCCAAGCCGGCGAACGGGCAGGGCGACCCGCTGCCGCCGGACCAGCTCAAGCAGAAGCTCAACCTGTTCGACGACGGCGGCACGCTGAAGCTCGATGAGCTGAACAAGCAGCAGTGAGAAAGCAGAAGGCCAGCTGTTCAGCTGGCCTTCTTCCTGTAGGGCGCATGAAGCGGAACGCTTTATCCGCCATTTCGCGGCTCGGGCCGATGGCGGATAACGCTTGAGGCGTTATGCGCCCTACGGTTATGCCAAATGGGTTGGCGAGAGGGCTTTTCGTAGGAGCGAGCTTGCTCGCGAACCGCATCGCAGAGGGGCTTGCTCGCGAGCAATAACGATGGCGTCCCCTCGCTCCTACAGATTCGGGCAACGCCGGCGCTGCGGCGTCACCCGCCGATCAATACTCGTCTTCCGGCAGGCTGGCGAGGATGTGCCGGTAGCTGGCCATCCGCTGCGGCGAGATGCGCCCGTCTTCCAGCGCCTTGAGCAGCGCACAGCCCGGTTCGCGGTCGTGCTTGCAGTCGCGGAAGCGGCAGTGGCCGAGCAGGTCGTGGAATTCGATGAAGCCGGCTTCCACGTCGTCACGGCTGACATGGCCAAGGCCGAACTCGCGGATGCCGGGGGAGTCGATCAGGTCGCCGCCGGCGGGGAAGTGGAACAGCCGCGCGGTGGTGGTGGTGTGGGTGCCCTTGCCGGTGACTTCCGAGAGGTCGCCGACACGGGTGTCGACGCCCGGCAGCAGCGCGTTGACCAGCGACGACTTGCCCACGCCTGACTGGCCGACGAACACGCTGACGTGCTCGTTCAGCGCCGCGCGCAGGGCGTCCAGCGCCAGGCCGTTGGCTGCCGAGACTTCCAGCAGCGGGTAGCCCAGCTCGCGGTAGGTGCCCAGCAGCGAGTCGAGGAAGGGCGCGTTCTCCTCGTCGATCAGGTCGGCCTTGTTCAGCAACAGCAGCGGCTTGATGCCGGCGTGCTCGGCGGCCACCAGGTAGCGGTCGATCAGGTTGGCGTGGGGTTCCGGGCGTGGAGCGAAGACGATGACGATGCGGTCGACGTTGGCCGCCACCGGCTTGAGCACGCCGCGCATGTCCGGGCGGCGCAGCTCGGAGGTTCGCGGCAACTGCGCGACGATCACGCCGATGCCCTGGTTGCCCGGACGCCAGACCACCTGGTCGCCCGTCACCAGCGGCGGCAGGTTGGCGCGCAGGTGGCAGCGGAATACCTGGCCGGCGTCGTCGCCGTCCTGGGCCTCGACTTCCACCTGCACACCGAAGTGGGCGATCACCTGGCCGGTCTGTTCCGGGCCAAGGTCGCCGCCTTCCAGTTCTTCCAGGGCGCGCGACTCGCGCTTCGCCGCGCGGGCGGCGCGTTCTTCCTGGACTTTTTCGATCCGCCAGCTCTGCCGGCGGGTGAGGTGACGCTTGGCCATAGGGTATCCACAGGGAAAATCGCGCCGCAGTTTAGCATGCGCGCGCCCGCTTCCCGCTAAACTAGGGGGCTGAGCTGAGGAGCCCCATCATGCAGAACCCGCAGAACCTGATCTGGATCGACCTGGAAATGACCGGGCTGGACCCGGACAAGGACGTCATCATCGAGATGGCGACCATCGTCACCGACAGCGACCTGAACATCCTCGAGGAAGGCCCGGTGATCGCCGTGCACCAGAGCGAGGAGCTGCTCGCCGGCATGGACGAGTGGAACACCCGCCAGCACGGCCAGTCCGGCCTGACCCAGCGCGTGCGCGAAAGCAGCATCTCCGCAGCCGAAGCCGAAGCGATGACCATCGCCTTCCTGGAAAAGTGGGTGCCCAAGCGCAGCTCGCCGATCTGCGGCAACAGCATCTGCCAGGATCGCCGCTTCCTCTATCGCCATATGCCGAAGCTGGAAGGCTACTTCCACTACCGCAACCTGGACGTCTCCACCCTCAAGGAACTGGCCGCACGCTGGGCGCCGTCGGTGCGCGACGGCTTCAAGAAGGGCAACACCCACCTGGCCCTGGACGACATCCGCGAGTCCATCGCCGAGCTGCGCTACTACCGCGAGCACTTCATCAAGGTGTAGGCGGCGCGCTTCTGCTCTTGTAGGAGCGAGCTTGCTCGCGAACAAACCCTGTTGCGGGGCTGTTCGCGAGCAAGCTCGCTCCTATGAAAAGCTTCAGATTTCGGCGTGGTGGCGTGCCAGCGCCCATTCCACATGCTCGCGCACCAGTTCCGACGGGAACTCCCGTCGCGCGCGCAGCGCCTCGATCACCGGGATGGTCGACGGCGCATTGCCCAGCCCTACCGCCAGGTTGCGCAGCCAGCGCTCGTAACCCGCGCGCCGCAACGGCGAGCCTTCGGTACGGCTGAGGAATTCCTCTTCCGTCCACAGGAACAGCTGCGCCAGGTCGGCGTTGTCCAGGCTGTGGCGCGGCTGGAAGTCGCCCTGGTCGGTGGCGCGGGCGAAACGGTTCCACGGGCAGACCATCTGGCAGTCGTCGCAGCCGAACACGCGGTTGCCGATCAGCGGGCGCAGGTCTGCGGGGATCGGGCCCTTCAGCTCGATGGTCAGGTAGGAGATGCAGCGCCGCGCATCCAGCACATAGGGCGCCACGAAGGCGGCGGTGGGGCAGATGTCCATGCAGGCCGAACAGCGCCCGCAGTGCTCCGTGCCGTGGGGTTCGTCCACCGGCAGCGGCAGGTCGGTGAACAGCTCGCCGAGGAAGAAGTAGCTGCCGGCCTTGCGGTTCAGTACCAGGGTGTTCTTGCCGATCCAGCCCAGGCCCGATTGCTCGGCGATGGCCTTCTCCAGCACCGGCGCGCTGTCGACGAAGGCGCGGAAGCCGAATGGGCCGACCTTCTGCTGGATGCGCTCGGCCAGTTGCTGCAGGCGTTTGCGGATCAGCTTGTGGTAGTCGCGGCCCAGGGCGTAGCGCGACACGTAGGCCTTCTCCGGGTCGCCCAGCACCTGCGCCATGCGCGTGTCGCCGGGCAGGTAATCCATGCGCAGCGAGACCACCCGCAGGGTGCCGGGCACCAGTTCGTCCGGCCGCCAGCGCTTGCTGCCGTGGGCGCCCATGTAGTCCATCTCGCCGTGATAGCCCGCCTCCAGCCAGCGTTGCAAATGCGCGCCGTGCTCCTCCAGATCGAGCCCGCTGATCCCCACCTGCTGGAAGCCGAGTTCGCGCCCCCAGTCCTTGATGGAGCGGGCGAGGTCGTCGTGGTCGAGTGTCGAATCGTGCATGGAAGGCGAGAAACGGAAGTCCGGGTGCGTATAATTCTGCCAGACCTTGCCGGCGTCGGCCCGTCCGAACGCCAAGGCGACACATTCTGCCGCCCGGAACAGCGATGACTGCCCACGCTCACGACGCTCTGCCCCTGACCCTTTTCAGCGCCCAACAGGTGCGCGACCTCGACGCGCGCCTGATCGCCGCCGGCACCCCCGGCTTCGAACTGATGCGCCGCGCCGCCCACGCCGCCTGGCGCGCCCTGCGCCGCCAGTGGCCGGATGCCGGCGAAGTCACCGTACTGGCCGGCCACGGCAACAATGCCGGCGACGGCTACCTGATCGCCGCCCTGGCCCTGCGGGCCGGCTGGCGCGTGCGGGTGATGGCAGTGGGCGACGCCTCGCGTCTCTCCGGTGATGCCGCCTCGGCCCATGGCGAAGCACGCTCGGTCGGGGTGGATATCGAAGCTTGGAGCGACAGCGCCGAGCTGCGCGGCGTGCTGGTGGATGCGCTGCTGGGCACTGGCCTGGGCGGCGAGGTGCGCGAGCCTTACGCCTCGGCCATTGCTGCGATCAACGCCAGCGGCCTGCCGGTGCTGGCGGTGGATATCCCTTCCGGCCTCAGCGCCGACACGGGGCAAGTGCTGGGTTGCGCGGTGAACGCCGACCTGACTGTGACCTTCATCGGCCTCAAGCTCGGCCTGTTCACTTCCAGCGGCCCCGATCAGTGCGGCGAGCTGGTGTTCGACGCACTGGATGCCGACCCCGCGCTGATTCCCGCAGATGGTGTGGCGCGCCGTCTCGCTCCGGCGTCCCTGGCTCGTCTGGCTGCCCGCCCGAAAGCCGCACACAAGGGCCAGTTCGGCCATGCGCTGGTGATCGGTGGTGATACCGGCATGGGCGGCGCCGTGCTGCTCGCGGCGGAAAGTGCGCTGCGTTGCGGCGCCGGGCTGGTTTCCCTGGCGACCCGCGCCGCCCACGTGCCGGCTGCTCTGGCGCGCCGGCCTGAGCTGATGGCGCGCGGCGTCTCCTCTTCTGCAGAACTGCTGCGCCTCGCCGAGCGCGCCGATGTGCTGGTGGTCGGCCCCGGTGTCGGTCGCGAAGCCTGGGGGCGCGTGCTGGTCAGTGCGGCGGCGAGCCTGGAGCGTCGGCAGGTGTGGGACGCCGATGCGCTCAATCTGCTGGCCGAGGGCCTGGTGGCGCGCCCGTCCGGCGACTGGGCGATCACTCCCCATCCCGCTGAGGCGGCGCGTCTGCTGGGGATTTCCACCGCCGAGGTGCAGGCGGATCGGCCGAAGGCCGTCCACGAACTGGCGCAGCGCTACCAGGCGGTGGTCGTGCTCAAAGGCGTCGGCAGTCTGGTCGCCTCCCCGGATGGTCGGCTGGCGCTGTGCAGCCATGGGCATCCCGCGATGGCGGGGGCGGGACTGGGCGATGTGCTCTCCGGCATCCTCGGTGCGCTGCTGGCGCAAGGGCTGCCGGGTTTCGATGCCGCGTGCCTGGCCGTCTGGCTGCACGCCCGTGCCGGCGAGTCGCTGGGCCCGCAAGGCCGCGGGCTGGCTGCCGCTGATCTGATTCCTGCCGTTCGTCAGTTGCTCGAGGAGCTGTGCCCATGCCTGAACTGAATCTGTTCGCCGACGGCGAAGACGCCATGGTCGATCTCGGTCGAAGGATTGCCGTGGCGACCGGTGGGCGCGGCATCATCTATCTGCACGGGGACCTGGGGGCGGGCAAGACCACGCTGTCGCGCGGCATCCTGCGGGGGCTGGGTCATGGCGGCTCGGTAAAAAGTCCGACCTTCACCCTGGTCGAGCCCTACGAAATCGGCGATCTGCGCGCCTTCCACTTCGACCTCTACCGCCTCGCCGACCCCGAGGAGCTGGAGTTCCTCGGCATCCGCGACTACTTCGACGGCGACGTGCTGTGCCTGATCGAGTGGGCGGAACGCGGCAAAGGCATTTTGCCAAAGGCCGACATGGACATTACCATTGTTCCGCATGCGGGCGGACGCATGCTGCGCCTCGACCCGCACGGAACACGGGGCGAAGCCTGGTGTGCCGCCCTGGCCACGGGAGCATAGAAAAAAGATGGGTTGGGGGTTGCGCCTTCGGGCGTTGTTTATCGGGGTGTCCGTTCTGCTGGCATTCGTTGCCGGTGAGGTTTCTGCCGCCACGCAAATCAAGAGCGTGCGCATCTGGCGCGCGCCGGACAACACACGCCTGGTGTTCGATCTGTCCGGCCCCGTGCAGCACAGCCTGTTCACCCTGAGTGCGCCCAACCGCATCGTCGTCGACATCAACGGTGCGCAGATGGCCGCCGCCCTCGACAAGATCAAGCTGGGCAACACGCCGATCACCGCGATGCGCTCGGCCCAGCGCTCGCCCACCGATCTGCGCCTGGTGCTGGACCTGAAGAACCAGGTCACGCCCAAGAGCTTCGTGCTGCCGCCGAACCAGCAGTACGGCAACCGCCTGGTCGTCGATCTCTATGACCAGGGCGCCGACATCGCCCCGGACGTCCCCGCGACCCCGACGCCCAACGTGCCCGCCACGCCGGTCAGCCCTGCGCAGTCGGTCGCCAAGATTCCCGCGCCGAGTACCGGCGGCAAGCGTGACGTGGTGATCGCCATCGACGCCGGCCACGGCGGCGAAGACCCCGGCGCCCTTGGCCCGAACGGCCTGCACGAGAAGAACATCACCCTGTCGATCGCCCGCGAGCTGCAACGGCAGATCAACCAGATGAAAGGCTTCCGCGCCGAACTGACGCGCACCGGCGACTACTTCATCCCGCTGCGCAACCGCACGGTGATCGCCCGCAAGAAGGGCGCGGACCTGTTCGTCTCCATCCACGCCGACGCCGCGCCCAGCCGCAGTGCGTTCGGTGCCTCGGTGTTCGCCCTGTCTGACCGTGGCGCCACCTCCGAGACCGCGCGCTGGCTGGCCGACACGGAAAACCGTTCCGACCTCATCGGCGGCGACGGCGGGGTGAACCTCGACGACAAGGACAAGATGCTTGCTGGCGTACTGCTCGACCTGTCGATGACCGCCACCATGTCCTCCAGCCTGGACGTCGGCCACAAGGTGCTGACCAGCGTCGGCCGCGTTACCCCGCTGCACAAGCGCCGCGTGGAACAGGCCGGCTTCATGGTGCTGAAGTCCCCGGACATCCCGTCGATCCTGGTGGAAACCGGCTTCATCTCCAACCCCAACGAATCCGCCAAGCTGGCCAGCGGCTCGCACCAGCAGGCGCTGGCGCGCTCCATCGCTGCCGGCGTGCGTCAGTACTTCGTGCAGACTCCGCCGCCGGGCACTTACATCGCCTCGCTGCGCGATGGCGGCCAACTTGCCTCTGGTCCGCGCGAGTACGTGGTGCGCAGTGGCGACAGCCTGGCGATGGTTGCCAGCCGCTTCGATGTCAGCACTGCTTCGATCCGCAGCACCAACTCGCTCAAGAGCGATGAGCTGAAGATCGGCCAGGTGCTGAAGATTCCGGGCACCTCCCTGGCGTCGCAGCAATGACTGACGCACGCCGCATCCAGCTGCTCACGCCGCGGCTGGCGAACCAGATCGCCGCCGGCGAAGTGGTCGAACGACCCGCATCGGTGATCAAGGAGCTGCTGGAAAACTGCCTGGATGCCGGTGCCAGGCGCATCGACATCGAAGTCGAGCAGGGCGGCGTCAAGCTGCTGCGCGTGCGTGACGATGGCAGCGGCATCCCGGCAGACGACCTGCCACTGGCCCTGGCGCGCCATGCCACCAGCAAGATCCGCGAACTGGAAGACCTCGAACGGGTCATGAGCCTGGGCTTCCGTGGTGAAGCGCTGGCCTCGATCAGCTCCGTCTCGCGCCTGACCCTGACCTCGCGCACCGCCGACGCCGAACAGGCCTGGCAGGTGGAAGTCGAGGGCCGCGACATGGAGTCCACGGTGAAGCCGGCGGCTCACCCGGTGGGCACCAGCATCGAAGTGCGCGACCTGTTCTTCAATACCCCGGCGCGCCGCAAGTTCCTGCGCGCCGAGAAGACCGAATTCGATCACCTGCAGGAAGTCATCAAGCGCCTGGCCCTGGCCCGCTTCGACGTGGCTTTCCACCTGCGCCACAACGGCAAGACCATCCTCTCGCTGCATGAGGCCAAGGACGAAGCCTCCCGCGCCCGCCGCGTGGGCGCCGTGTGCAGCTCCGGCTTCCTTGAGCAGGCGATGCCCATCGAGGTGGAGCGCAACGGCCTGCACCTGTGGGGCTGGGTCGGCCTGCCGACCTTCTCGCGCAGCCAGCCGGACCTGCAGTACTTCTACGTGAACGGCCGCATGGTGCGCGACAAGCTGGTCGCCCACGCCGTGCGCCAGGCCTACCGCGACGTGCTGTACAACGGCAGGCATCCGACCTTCGTGCTGTTCTTCGAGGTCGATCCGTCGGTGGTGGACGTCAACGTCCACCCGACCAAGCATGAAGTGCGCTTCCGCGACGGCCGCATGGTCCACGACTTCCTCTACGGCACCCTGCACCGGGCGCTGGCGGAAGTGCGTCCGGACGACCAGCTGGCGCCGCCGGGAGCGACCACCCTGACCGTGCCGCGCCCCACTGGCGCGGAGGCCGGCGAGTTCGGCCCGCAGGGTGAAATGCGTCTGTCCGAGACTGTGCTGGAGGCTCCTGCCGCCGCGCGTGCGTGGCAGCCCAGCCCGACTTCGGGTGGCTCTGGTGGTAGTGGCGGTGGCAGCGGTGGTGGCTACAGCTATCAGCCGAATCGCCCGGAAATGCCGCCGATCCAGGAGGCCCAGGGCGCCTACAAGGCCTACTTCGCTCCGCTGCCAGACCAGGCGCCGCAGGCGCTGCCGGAAAGCAGCCAGGACGTGCCGCCGCTGGGTTACGCCCTGGCGCAGCTCAAGGGCATCTACATCCTCTCGGAAAACGCCCACGGCCTGGTGCTGGTGGATATGCACGCCGCCCACGAACGCATCATGTACGAGCGCCTGAAGACCGCCATGGCCAGCGAAGGCCTGCGCGGCCAGCCGCTGCTGGTGCCCGAGTCCATTGCTGTCAGCGAGCGCGAAGCGGACTGCGCGGAAGAGCATGGCGCCTGGTTCTCCAGGCTCGGCTTCGAGCTGCAGCGGCTCGGCCCGGAAACCCTGGCGATTCGCCAGATTCCCGCGCTGCTCAAGCAGGCCGAGGCTACCCAGCTGGTGCGAGATGTGCTCGCCGATCTGCTGGAGTACGGCACCAGCGACCGCATCCAGGCGCATCTCAATGAGCTGCTCGGCACCATGGCTTGCCATGGCGCGGTGCGCGCGAATCGCCGCCTGACCCTGCCGGAAATGAACGGCCTGCTGCGTGACATGGAAGTGACCGAGCGCAGCGGCCAGTGCAACCACGGCCGGCCGACCTGGACCCAGCTGGGCCTCGACGAACTGGACAAGCTTTTCCTGCGCGGACGTTGATCTTCGTAAGCTTGCGTTCAGGAAAGTGCAGTAAACTGCGCGACAATCGATTCAGCAGTGCGTAAGAACGAGCTCCCGATGTCCCTGCCTCCCGCCATCTTCCTCATGGGCCCCACCGCCGCCGGCAAGACCGACCTGGCGCTGGAGCTGGCGCGTTTGCTGCCGGTGGAGTTGATCAGCGTGGATTCCGCGCTGATCTACCGCGACATGGACATCGGCACCGCCAAGCCGCCGCGCGAGGTGCTGGCCGAGTTTCCCCATCGCCTGATCGACATCCGCGACCCCAGCGAAGCCTACTCGGCAGCGGAATTCCGCGCCGACGCCCTGGCGGCCATGGCGGAGATCACCGCGGCCGGGAAGATACCTCTTCTGGTCGGCGGCACCATGTTGTATTTCAAGGCATTGCTCGAAGGCCTGGCCGATATGCCCAGCGCCGACGCCGCGGTGCGCGCGGAGCTGGAAGCCTGGGCCGCCGCCGAAGGCTGGGGCGCCCTGCATGCAGAGCTCGCCCGAGTCGACGCGGAGTCGGCCGCGCGCATCCATCCCAATGACCCCCAGCGCCTCATTCGGGCGCTGGAGGTGTACCGCGTAAGCGGTATGTCAATGACTGCACACCGACAGCGCCAGGCTAGCGAAAATGCGGGTTTCGGCGCGCAAGGCGGTGGACAATTACCGTATACTGTGGCTCATCTGGCGATCGCGCCTCTGCAGCGCCAGGTGTTGCACGAGCGTATCGCGCAACGTTTTGACCAGATGCTGGAACAGGGCTTCATCGCCGAGGTCGAACGCCTTCGCGCAAGGAGTGACTTGCACGCGGGGCTGCCGTCCATAAGAGCGGTGGGTTACCGACAGGTATGGGATTACCTTGAGGGCAAACTGTCCTACGCTGAGATGGTGGAGCGTGGTGTCATCGCCACGCGGCAACTGGCCAAGCGCCAGTTCACCTGGCTCCGCAGCTGGAGCCATCTACACTGGTTGGACAGTCAGGCCAGCGACAATTTGCCGCGTGCCTTGAAATACCTTGAGGCGGTCTCCATATAGGCTCGAGACCTTAATTCCGGCCGTCTATCCTTGGGGTTCAGGACGGCGTTAAGCCAAATTCGACTACTACTAAATCAGTTTTTTACCCTTACAAGGAGTGCGGCATATGTCAAAAGGGCATTCGCTACAAGACCCTTACCTCAATACCCTGCGCAAAGAACGCGTTCCGGTTTCCATCTACCTGGTCAACGGCATCAAGCTGCAGGGTCAGATCGAATCCTTCGACCAGTTCGTCATCCTGCTGAAGAACACTGTCAGCCAGATGGTCTACAAGCATGCGATTTCCACCGTGGTTCCCAGCCGCCCTGTGCGCCTGCCCACCGGTGATCAACCGGCCGAGCCGGGCAACGTTTGACGGGAGTCCGCCTTGTTCTTTGAGCGCCCGGGTGGTGGGGAACGGGCCATTCTGGTCCATCTGGAAGGTCAGGACCCCGAGGCGCGCGAAGACCCGCAGGAATTCCAGGAACTGGCCCGTTCGGCAGGCGCGGAATCCGTCGCTTTCGTCAGTATTTCGCGCCACCAGCCCTCAGCCAAGTACCTGATCGGCAGCGGCAAGGTCGAAGAGTTGCACGACCTCGTCCATGCCGAGAAGGTCGAGCTGATCATCTTCAATCACACCCTCACGCCGAGCCAGGAGCGCAACCTCGAGCGAGCGCTCGAATGTCGCGTGCTCGATCGTACGGGGCTGATCCTCGATATCTTCGCCCAGCGCGCCCGTACCCACGAAGGCAAGCTGCAGGTGGAGCTCGCCCAGCTCGAACACATGAGCACGCGCCTGGTGCGCGGCTGGACTCACCTTGAGCGCCAGAAAGGCGGTATCGGCCTGCGTGGCCCGGGTGAAACCCAGCTGGAAACCGACCGCCGCCTGCTGCGTGGGCGCATCCGCCAGATCAAGTCACGCCTGGAGAAGGTCCGCAGCCAGCGCGAGCAGGCCCGCCGCGGCCGTCGCCGTGCGGAGATTCCTGCGGTGTCCCTGGTGGGCTACACCAACGCCGGCAAGTCCACGCTGTTCAATGCGCTGACCACTTCCGAGGTCTACGCCGCCGACCAGTTGTTCGCCACCCTCGACCCGACCCTGCGCCGTCTGCAACTGGATGACGTCGGGCCGATCGTGCTGGCCGACACCGTGGGCTTCATTCGCCACCTTCCGCACAAGCTGGTGGAGGCGTTTCGGGCTACCTTGGAAGAGTCCAGCAACTCCGATCTGCTACTGCACGTGATCGACTCCCACGAGCCGGATCGTGACGCCCAGATCGAACAGGTGCTGGCGGTACTCAAGGAAATCGGCGCAAACGAGTTGCCGATGCTCGAGGTGTACAACAAGATCGACCTGCTGCCGGACCTGCAGCCGATGATCCAGCGCGACGAGCTGGGCAAGCCGGTCCGCGTCTGGCTGTCGGCCCGCGAGTCGCGCGGCCTGGAGCTGCTGGAGCAGGCGATTTCCGAGTTGCTGGGGGAGGACATGTTCGTCGGAACGCTCTGCCTGCCACAGCAATTGGGGCGACTTCGCGCTCAGTTCTTCGAGCTGGGTGCGGTACAGTCGGAGAATCACGACGAACAGGGACGCGCCGTTTTGCAGGTCCGCCTGCCGCGTGTCGAGTTGAACCGCATGGTGAGCCGCGAAGGCTGGCAGCCGGCGGAGTTCATTGCGCAACACACTTTGCAATAAAGCCCGGCACGCTGTTTTTGGCAGCGTAAGGGGCATTCGGTAGCATAGGTGGGCGCGCCGTAGGCGCGTTTTCGCGTTATCAGATGGAGAGCGCTATGGCTTGGAATGAGCCGGGTGACAACTCGAACAAGAATGACCAGGACCCCTGGGGTGGACGCCGTGGTGGCGGTCGCCAGGGTCCTCCTGATCTGGATGAAGCGTTCCGCAAGCTGCAAGACAGCCTGAACGGAATTTTCGGCAAACCCAAGCGCGGCAGTGGTTCGGGCGGTGGCGGCGGTGGTCGGGGCGGTAGTCTCGGCCTGTTCGGTATCGGCCTGGCGATCCTTGCCGTGCTGTGGCTGTACAACGCCATCTACGTAGTGGACGAACAGGAGCAGGCAGTGATCCTGCGCTTCGGTCAGTATCACGAGACCGTCGGCCCAGGCCTGAACATCTACTTCCCGCCGATCGACAAGAAGTTCCAGGAGAACGTCACCCGCGAGCGTGCCTACAGCAAGCAGGGCCAGATGCTCACCGAGGACGAGAACATCGTCGAGGTTCCACTGACCGTGCAGTACAAGGTCAGCAACCTGAAGGACTTCGTGCTCAACGTCGACCAGCCGGAAGTGAGCCTGCAGCACGCCACCGAAAGCGCCCTGCGCCACGTGGCCGGCTCCACCACCATGGACAAGATCCTCACCGAGGGCCGCGAACAGATGGCCACCGAGGTGCGTGATCGTCTGCAGCGGTTCCTCGATACCTACAAGACCGGTATCACGGTGACCCAGGTGAACATCCAGAGCGCCGCCGCGCCGCGTGAAGTACAGGAGGCGTTCGACGACGTAATCCGTGCCCGCGAGGACGAGCAGCGCGAGAAGAACCAGGCCGAAGCCTACGCCAATGGCGTGGTGCCCGAAGCCCGTGGTCAG
This sequence comes from Pseudomonas sp. CAN1, assembly GCF_030462585.1. Classification (GTDB taxonomy): domain Bacteria; phylum Pseudomonadota; class Gammaproteobacteria; order Pseudomonadales; family Pseudomonadaceae; genus Pseudomonas. The sequence goes on from NZ_JASMRU010000002.1 coordinate 211,657, forward strand.
GCCCAGCGCATCATCGAGGAAGCCAACGGCTACCGCGATGAGGTGGTCTCCCGCGCCCAGGGTGAGGCGGATCGCTTCACCAAGCTGGCCGGCGAATACCACAAGGCGCCGGACGTGACCCGCCAGCGTCTGTACCTGGACACCATGCAGGACGTCCTGAGCCAGACCAGCAAGGTGCTGGTCACCGGGCAGCAGGGTCAGAACAACCTGATCTACCTGCCGCTGGACAAGATGATGGATGGCCGCGGTTCGGCAACCCCGGGCAGCACGCCGAGTGCGAGCAGCAGCACGCCGGATATCGGTTCGCGCGTCGCCAACGACCTGCAGCAGCGTGACACGCGTACCCGGGAGAGCCGCTGATGAGTAACAAGTCCCTGATCGCCCTCATCGCGGGTGTGGTGGTTGCTGTTGCCGTCTGGAGCAGCGTCTACGTGGTGCAACAGACCGAGCGCGCCGTACTGCTGCGCTTCGGTCGCGTGGTCGAGCCGGACGTGAAGCCCGGCCTGCACTTCAAGATTCCGTACGTCAACACGGTGCGCAAGTTCGATGGCCGCCTGCTGACCCTGGATTCGCCGACCCAGCGCTTCCTGACGCTGGAGAAGAAAGCGGTGATGGTCGACGCCTACGCCAAGTGGCGCGTCTCCGATGCCGAGCGCTTCTACACCGCGACTTCCGGCATGAAGCAGATTGCCGACGAGCGTCTGTCCCGTCGTCTGGAAGCAGGCCTGCGTGACCAGTTCGGCAAGCGCACCCTGCACGAAGTGGTGTCGGGTGAGCGTGATGCGCTGATGGGCGATATCACCGCTTCGCTGAACCGCATGGCGCAGAAGGAGCTGGGCATCGAAGTGGTCGACGTTCGCGTCAAGGCCATCGACCTGCCCAAGGAAGTGAACCGCAGCGTGTTCGAACGCATGAGCACCGAGCGTGAGCGGGAAGCCCGTGAGCACCGCGCCAAGGGTCGCGAGCTGGCTGAAGGTATCCGTGCGGATGCCGACCGTCAGCGCCGTGTCCTGCTGGCCGAGGCCTATCGCGAGTCGGAAGAGACCCGCGGTGACGGCGATGCCAAGGCGGCGGCGATCTACGCCAAGGCCTACACCGCCGATCCGGAGTTCTACGGCTTCACCCGCAGCCTCAAGGCTTATCGCGAGAGCTTTGCCGACAAGAAGGACGTGCTGGTGCTCGATCCGAGCAACGAGTTCTTCCGCTACCTGGAAAAAGCTAAACCTTGAGTCAAAGTCTCCGGCGGGCGGCAGCGCCCGCCGGAGAAATCGTGTTATCATGGGTCAGCCGGGAAATCCCGGCTTTTTTGCGTCCGCGAGAATGATGTACGAGAGCCATGTGGCAGGAATTCGGCAAGGCGTTCTGTCTGTTGCTGGTGCTGGAAGGCATCCTTCCATTCCTGTACCCGCGTGGTTGGCGCGACGCCGTGAGCGGGCTCGGGCGCTTGGGCGACCGCAGTCTGAGACTCATCGGGCTGGGCAGCATGCTGCTCGGCACCGTCCTTCTTTACTGCATTCATTGAAGTGCCGCCCGGCCTAAAAAAGGAGAGAGGCGACATGGCAACGGTAGACCGCTGGCTGCTGCCAGATGGGATCGAAGAAGTGCTGCCACCGGAGGCGGCTCGCGTTGAAGCAGCCCGCCGTCAGGTGCTGGACCTGTTCCAGCGCTGGGGTTACGAGTTCGTCGTCACCCCGCATATCGAATACCTGGAATCCTTGCTGACCGGTGCCGGCCAGGATCTGGACCTGCGTACCTTCAAGGTCACCGACCCGGCTTCCGGCCGTCTGATGGGCTTCCGCGCGGACATCACGCCGCAGGTGGCGCGCATGGATGCCCACAGCCTGCGTCGCGAAGGCCCGAATCGCCTGTGCTACGCCGGCAGCGTGCTGCATGCCCGCCCGCGCGCGCTGGCGACTTCGCGCAGCCCGATCCAGCTGGGTGCCGAGCTTTATGGCAACACCGGCTCGGCCGGCGACGTCGAAGTCATCAGCCTGCTGCTCGACATGCTCGAGATGGCCCAGGTGCCGGACGTGCACATGGACCTCGGTCATGTCGGCATCTACCGTGGCCTGGCCCAGGCTGCCGGTCTGTCCGGCGAAGTCGAACAACTGCTGTTCGACGCCCTGCAGCGCAAGGCGGTGGACGAAGTTGCAGCGCTGACCGAAGGCCTCCCGGCTGAGCTCGCTGGTATGCTCCGCGCGCTCGCCGAGCTGTGCGGCAGCCGCGAAGTGCTGGAGCAGGCGCGCGAAGTGCTCGCGGGCGCTCCGGCCAACGTCCAGGCGGCGCTGACTGACATCACCGCCATCGCCGATTCGCTGGCGGCGCGCTTCCCGCAGCTGCCGCTGTATTTCGATCTCGGCGAGCTGCGTGGCTATCACTATCACACGGGCGTGGTGTTTGCCGCGTTCGTGCCTGGGGTTGGCGAGTCCATCGCCCAGGGCGGCCGTTACGACGACATCGGCGCCGATTTCGGCCGTGCGCGTCCGGCCACCGGTTTCTCCACCGACCTCAAGACCCTGGTCACTCTCGGCCGCGCCCAGCTCGACCAGCCGCGCACCGGAGTCTGGGCGCCGGCCGATGGGGCTGGCTTGTGGCAGGCGGTGCAGCAGTTGCGCCGTCAGGGCGTGCGCGTGGTACAGGCGCTGCCCGGGCAGGATGCGGCTTCGGCTTCCGAAGCGGGCTGCGACCAGCAACTGCTGGTTCGCGATGGCAATTGGCAGGTGGCTGCGCTCTGACGCGCGCCACTTCGAGTTTCCGCCGGCCGCGGCCGGCACCGAACTTCCAAGGGGACAAGAGTTATGGGTAAGAATGTCGTAGTCCTGGGCACCCAGTGGGGTGATGAGGGCAAAGGCAAGATCGTCGACCTGCTGACCGACCAGGCTGCTGCCGTGGTGCGTTACCAGGGCGGCCACAACGCTGGTCATACCCTGGTGGTCGCTGGCGAGAAGACCGTACTGCACCTGATCCCGTCGGGCATCCTGCGCGAAGGCGTGCAGTGCCTGATCGGCAACGGCGTGGTGCTGGCGCCCGACGCGCTGATGCGCGAGATCGCCAAGCTGGAAGAGAAGGGCGTACCGGTGCGCGAGCGCCTGCGCATCAGCCCGTCCTGCCCGCTGATCCTGTCCTTCCACGTGGCCCTGGACCAGGCTCGCGAGAAGGCCCGTGGCGACGCGAAGATCGGCACCACCGGTCGCGGCATCGGCCCGGCCTACGAAGACAAAGTGGCCCGTCGTGGCCTGCGCGTGGGCGACCTGTTCCACCGCGAGCGCTTCGCCGCCAAGCTGGGTGAGGTTCTGGACTACCACAACTTCGTCCTGCAGCACTATTACAAGGAGCCGGCCGTCGACTTCCAGAAGACCCTGGATGAGTGCATGGCCTATGCCGAAGAACTGAAGCCGCTGATGGCCGACGTGACCTCGACCCTGCACGACCTGCGCCGCGCCAACGAGAACATCATGTTCGAGGGTGCCCAGGGCTCGCTGCTGGACATCGACCACGGCACCTATCCGTTCGTCACCAGCTCCAACACCACCGCTGGCGGCACCGCTACCGGTTCGGGCTTCGGTCCGCTGTACCTGGACTACATCCTGGGTATCACCAAGGCCTACACCACCCGCGTGGGTTCCGGCCCGTTCCCGACCGAGCTGTTCGATGACATCGGCGCGCGCCTGGCCAAGGTCGGTCACGAGTTCGGCGCCACCACCGGCCGCGCCCGTCGTTGCGGCTGGTTCGATGCCGTCATCCTGCGTCGCGCCATCGAGATCAACAGCCTGTCCGGCCTGTGCCTGACCAAGCTGGACGTCCTCGACGGCCTGGAAACCGTGCGCATCTGCACCGGTTACAAGAACGCCGCCGGTGAGCTGCTGACCGACGCGCCGACCGATGCCGACAGCTACATCGGCCTGCAGCCGATCTACGAAGACCTGCCGGGCTGGAGCGAATCCACCGTGGGTGTTCAGACCCTGGAAGGCCTGCCGGCCAATGCGCGTGCCTACATCAAGCGCATCGAGGAGCTGGTCGGTGTGCCCATCGACATCATCTCCACCGGCCCGGACCGCGCCGAGACCATCGTCCTGCGCCATCCGTTCGGCTGATCCAGCGCTGCACACTGCAACGGGCCGCTCATGCGGCCCGTTGTCGTTTCCGGGTTTTGCTTCTGCTCAGCGGCACGGGCTTTGCTGGTGAAACGGATTGGCGCGCTTTCCGCGTCAGACATCCGTTATATCCGGAGGAAGCCCGCCGTGTCCGCCGTCCTGTCTCTGTTGCGCAGCCGCTTGCTGCGCCCCGCTTTCATCGCCCTGGGGATCGCGCTGCTGGTGCAGTTGGCGATTGCCCTGTGGCTGACCCGCAGCACTGTCGATGGCCTGGTCAGCGACCTGGGTGAGCACCTGGGTAACGAATCGCAGCGCCTGGCTGGTGAGCTGGAGCAGGCGGGGCGGGAAGTTACCTCGGGCTTGAACGACCTCTCCAGTCGCACCCGTGAGCGTCTGGGCTCGGCGCTTTCGGCGCGATTAAAGGAAGAGCAGGGCCAGCTGCGTGAGGGGCTGGAGCAGAACCTGCGCCAGTCCGCCACGGAATTGGCGCAGCTGCTCGCCGCGGTCGCGCCCAAGGCCATGTGGGACAACGACGTGCCGGTGCTCTCGGACTATGCCCGGCGCGCCCAGGCTAATCCCAATGTGCTCTTCGTGGTCTACGACGATCCGCAGGGCCAGCACCTGACCCGCTACCTCAATCGCGAGGATGCAAGGGTCCAGGCGCTGCTGGAGAAGGGCAAGGGTGAGCGGGCGCTGGACAAGGTGCTCGAAGCGGCCAGTCATGACGGCTCGGTATTCCTCGTCGAGGCGCCGATCAGCCCGAATGGCGTGGAGATCGGCAAGGTGCGCCTGGGCGTTTCCACCGATGCCATCGAAAAGCAGATCACCGCGCTGGACCAGCGCTTCTCCGCCCTGGTCGCCAGTGGCGATCAGTTGGTGGGCGAGAGCCTTGCCGGTGCCGCTGCCGACAGCACCAAGGCCCTGACCGCGCGCCTGCAATCGGCCAAGCAAGCTGCTGATGGCATGAGCCAGGGCGCCAAGGCTTCCATCGAAGAGGCGGCGGGAACGCTGCGCTGGCGCATCGGCATGGGGCTGCTGCTGGTTGGGCTCGGCGTGCTGCTCTGCCTGGCCATCGTACTCGGTCGTCGCGTGGTGAATCGCCTGCGCCTGCTGATCGATGCGCTGAACGATCTGGCGGCCGGGGAGGGTGACCTGACCCGTCGGGTGCGGCTGGATAGCCGTGATGAGCTGGGCGAGATGGCGACGGCAGTAAACCGTTTCGTCGACAAGCTGCAACCCATCGTGCGCGAGGCCGGTCAGGTGGCGCAGCAGACCGGCAGTGAAATCGCCGCGCTGGCCAGCCGCAGCGCCAGTGCCGAGGCGGCAGCGGACCGGCAGCGCAATGAGGTGGCCGGCAGCCTGGAGGCGCTCTCCGGGATGGCGGCGGAGGCCGAGATGGAGAGCCGTTCCATGCAGGCGGCGCTGGCGCGGGTTGGCGAGATTCGCAAGGCGGCGCAGGCCAATGCGGCGATTGCTCGCAAGGTCGGTGGCCTGATCGAGACCCTGGAATCCCGCGTGCAGAACGGTGCCGGCGTTATCGAGCGCCTGGCGCGACAGAGCGAACAGATCGAAGTGGTGCTCTCGGTAATCCACGGTATCGCCGAGCAGACCAACCTGCTGGCGCTGAATGCGGCGATCGAGGCGGCGCGTGCGGGAGAAAGCGGGCGCGGATTCGCCGTGGTGGCGGACGAGGTGCGTGCGCTGGCCAGCAAGACTCAGCAATCCACCGGCGACATCCAGTCGCACATTGGTGCGCTGCAGGCGGGGGCGCGCGAGGCGGTGTCCGCCATCGGGCAGGCCCGCGAGCAGGCGGTGCAGGGTTTGGCGGCGCTGCAGGATAGCGAGCGGTTGCAGCGTGAAGTGCAGAGTGCGGTGGAAGAGGTGCACGGCGCCATCGAGGCAGCCACCCATTCGGCGCAACAGCAGGCGGCCGGCGCTGCGGCGGTGCGTGGAAGAGTCGAGGTGATCCATGCCGAGGCGAGTCGCGCGGCGGAAGCGGTAAGTGCGACGGCCAGCAGCGGGCGAGTGCTCGATGGCCTGGCTGGTCAGCTGCGCGCCAGCCTGGGGCAGTTCAAGGCTTGAGGATCTGCACGGTTCTGGCGTTTACGTAGGAGCGGACTCCGTCCGCGATGTGCAGCAGGCCGGTTCCGAGTTGCCGGCGATCGATTGCGGACAGAGTCCGCTCCTACGCAAGGTTTGAGTTTTCACAAACGGAAAAAACAAAAAAGCCGAGCTATGCTCGGCTTTTTCGTTTGAAGATGGTGCCCAGGAGAAGACTCGAACTTCCACGGTGTTGCCACCGCTAGGACCTGAACCTAGTGCGTCTACCAATTCCGCCACCTGGGCATGCTTTTCAGCATGGGGTGCGATGATCGCTCATCGTCTTGCGGTGATGCAACCCTTGGTTGCATCTGACGGTCAATTGTTCGGTTATCAGGGTTCCGAACCCGCCTGATAAAGCCTGTCAGAGACTGACTTTACCCTTGAATAAGTGGTGCCCAGGAGAAGACTCGAACTTCCACGGTGTTGCCACCGCTAGGACCTGAACCTAGTGCGTCTACCAATTCCGCCACCTGGGCACTGGAGTCGATGATTACTCATCGTTTCCGTGTTACAACGTCTGTCTGACGCTGTGGGCGCGAACTATACGGAGAGGGTTTTCGCTTGTAAACCCCTGATGCGATAAAAAATTTATTCTTGTCCAAAGCTGACCGACGAGTGGATTTCGCGCTTCAATAAGCCTATGGCGATCCATACCCCTATATATAAGGTGACCGCACTTTAATGGCCGATTGGCAAAACCTCGATCCCGAGGCCGCCCGCGAGGCGGAAAAATACGACAACCCCATCCCCAGCCGTGAACTCATCCTGGCGCATCTCGCCGAGCGCGGCGCACCCGCGACGCGATCCCAGCTGCTGGAAGAGCTCGGCCTCTCCGGCGAAGAGCAGGAAGAAGCGCTGCGCCGCCGACTGCGCGCCATGGAGCGCGACGGCCAGCTTATCTATACCCGCCGTGGCGCCTATGCGCCGGTGGACAAGCTCGACCTGATCCTTGGCCGCATCGCCGGCCACCGCGACGGCTTCGGCTTCCTGATTCCCGATGACGGCAGCGATGACCTGTTCCTCAGCCCGACGCAGATGCGCCTGGTGTTCGATGGCGACCGCGCCCTGGCGCGCGTGTCCGGCTTCGACCGCCGTGGTCGCCGCGAAGGCGCGGTGGTGGAAGTGGTCGAGCGCGCCCACGAAACCATTGTCGGCCGCTACTTCGACGAGAGCGGCATCGGCACGGTCGTCGCCGACAACCCGAAGATCCAGCAGGAAGTGCTGATCCCGCCGGGCAAGGCCGGCAAGGCCAAGCACAACCAGTTCGTCCAGGTGCGCATCGACGTCTGGCCGAACGTGCATCGTCAGGCCCAGGGCGAAGTGGTGGAAGTGCTCGGCGACTACATGGCGCCGGGCATGGAAATCGAAGTCGCCCTGCGCAGCTACGACATTCCGCACACCTGGCCCGAGGCCGTGGAGAAGGAAGCGGCCAAGCTCAAGCCCGAAGTGCTGGAGAAGGACAAGGAAAAGCGCATCGACCTGCGCGCCCTGCCTTTCGTCACCATCGACGGCGAGGATGCCCGCGACTTCGACGACGCGGTCTATGCCGAGAAGCGCAAGGGTGGCGGCTGGAAGCTGTTCGTCGCCATCGCCGACGTCTCGCATTATGTGAAGGTCGGTTCGGCCCTGGATGAAGAAGCTGCCAAGCGCGGCAACTCGGTGTACTTCCCCGAGCGCGTGATCCCGATGCTGCCGGAGATTCTCTCCAACGGCCTGTGCTCCCTGAATCCGCTGGTCGATCGCCTGGCCATGGTCTGCGAGATGAATCTCTCCAAGGCCGGCAAGATGACCGACTACCAGTTCTATGAGGCGGTCATCCATTCCCATGCGCGTCTGACCTACACCAAGGTCAGCCAGTACCTGGAAACCCCGGACAGCCCCGAAGGCCAGCGCCTGAAGGAGCAACTGCCGGCGGTGGTGCCGCACCTCAATACGCTTTATGACCTGTACAAGGTCCTGGTCGGCGCGCGCCATGTGCGCGGTGCGATCGATTTCGAGACCCAGGAAACCCGCATCGTCTTCGGCGCGGACCGCAAGATCTCGGAAATCCGCCCGACCCAGCGCAACGATGCGCACAAGCTGATCGAGGAATGCATGCTGGCGGCCAACGTCGCCACCGCCAAGTTCCTCGAGAAGCACGCCATCCCGGCGCTGTACCGCGTCCACGACGGCCCGCCGCAGGAAAAGCTGAACAACCTGCGCCAGTTCCTCGGTGAGCTGGGCCTGACGCTCTATCGCGGCAAGGGCGACCCGACCCCGGCGGATTACCAGAAGCTGCTGGAGTCCATCCAGGGCCGCCCGGACCTGCAACTGATCCAGACCGTGATGCTGCGCTCCCTGAGCCAGGCGGTGTACAGCCCGGAGAACGCCGGCCACTTCGGCCTGAACTACGAGGCCTACACCCACTTCACTTCGCCGATCCGTCGCTACCCGGACCTGCTGACCCACCGCGCCATCCGTGGCCTGATCCGTTCCAAGGCGGCATCCGAGCACGTCCAGCGCGCTGGCGCCGCCAGCATGCCCAAGGCACGCATCTATCCGTACGACGAAGCACGCCTGGCGCAACTGGGCGAGCAGTGCTCGATGACCGAGCGCCGTGCTGACGAAGCGACCCGCGACGTCACCAACTGGCTGAAGTGCGAGTTCATGCGCGAGCGCGTGGGCGAGACCTTCCCCGGTGTGATCACCGCGGTGACCGGCTTCGGCATCTTCGTCGAGCTGAGCGACATCTATGTGGAAGGCCTGGTGCACGTCACTGCGCTGCCCGGCGACTACTACCACTTCGATGCCGTGCATCACCGCCTGAGTGGCGAGCGCACCGGTCGCAGCTTCCGTCTCGGCGACACCGTCGAGGTGGTCGTGGCGCGCGTCGACCTGGATGAGCGCAAGATCGACTTCGAACTCTCCGACAACGTGCTCAGCGCGCCCATCGGTCGCAAGAAACGTGGCGACAAGGCCGAGCCGGTTGCCAAGGGCAAAACGGCGGCCAAGGGCAGGGCGCCCAAGGCTGTGGCGGCGAAAGACAAGCCGTCCCGGGCTCCGCGTGCGGTGGCGGACGATCCGTACCTCGCTCCGGACGTGGCCGTGCAGCCGCGCAAGCGCAAGGTCGGTGTGGTCCAGGCGCTGCCTTCGGTGGCTCCGGAAATGCTCGCCAAGGCCGAGGAAATGCTCGGCAACACCGACGTACGCAAGAGTCGAGAAGTGAAGAAGGCGCTGCTCGAAGAAGCCAAGGTCGGCGGCAACAAGCCGGCGACCGGTAAAGGCAAGGGCGCGCCTGCTGCAGGCAAGCCGCGCAATCCGTCGAAACAGAAAGCCCGCTCCGGCAAGTCGAGCAAGCACCGCAAGGGCTCTGCTGCGCCCGGTGCCGGTGCAACCGGTGGCGCGCCGGCCAGCAAGCGTAAGGCGAAGAAATGAGTCAGTGGGAAAAGGTCTACGGGGTCCATGCCGTAGAAGCGTTGCTGCGTCATCACCCCAGGCGGGTCAAGCAGCTGTGGTTGGCCGAAGGCCGGCAGGACCCGCGGGTCCAGGCGCTGGTCGAGCTGGCCGGGCAGGCGCGCGTGCCGGTGGGCACGCGCGACCGCAAGGAGCTGGATGAATGGGCCGAAGGCGTGCACCAGGGTGTGGTCGCCGAGGTCAGCCCGAGCCAGGTGTGGGGCGAGAACATGCTGGAGGAGCTGCTGGAACGCTCCGCCGGCCCGGCGTTGCTGCTGGTGCTGGACGGCGTGACCGACCCGCACAACCTCGGCGCCTGCCTGCGTACCGCCGATGCGGCGGGCGCGCTGGCGGTGATCGTGCCGAAGGACAAGTCCGCCACCCTCAACGCCACCGTGCGCAAGGTCGCCTGTGGCGCCGCCGAAGTGATCCCGCTGGTGGCGGTGACCAACCTCTCGCGCACGCTGGAGAAACTCCAGCAGCGCGGCCTGTGGATCGTCGGCACCGCCGGCGAGGCCACTCAAATGCTCTATGAGCTCGACCTCACCGGGCCGACCGTGCTGGTGATGGGCGCCGAGGGCAAGGGCATGCGCCGTCTGACCCGCGATCACTGCGACTACCTGGCCAAGCTGCCGATGCAGGGCAGCGTGAGCAGCCTGAACGTCTCGGTGGCCACTGGCGTCTGCCTGTTCGAGATCGTCCGCCAGCGCCAGCTCAAGGCCGGCGCCTGACGACATTTTTGTAGGAGCGAGCCCTCGCGGCAACTGTACAAATAATCGTCAATTGCCTTGCGCCGCCATCCCCCCTTCTCTAGAATGTCGGCCCTTGTCGTCCGGGCAGGCGTTCGCGCGTGCTTCCGAGTGGCAAGGAAAAAATCATTCACTCCTTGTCTGACCGCTTAGTCGGCAGGCTGCAATCCGTAAGGAGCATTTATGCGTCATTACGAAATCGTGTTCCTGGTTCACCCGGACCAGAGCGAACAAGTCGGTGGCATGGTCGAGCGTTACACCAAGGCCATCGAAGAAGACGGCGGCAAAGTCCACCGTCTGGAAGACTGGGGCCGTCGTCAGCTGGCTTACGCCATCAACAACGTGCACAAGGCTCACTACGTTCTGATGAACGTCGAGTGCACCGCCAAGGCCCTGGCAGAAATGGAAGACAACTTCCGTTACAACGACGCCGTGATCCGTAACATGGTCATCCGTCGCGACGAAGCCGTTACCGGCCAGTCCGAAATGCTGAAGGCCGAAGAGAGCCGCAACGAGCGCCGCGAGCGCCGTGAGCGTCCCGAATCGAACGAGGGCGAGTCCGCTGACGGCGATGATAGCCGCGACAGCGCTGACGAGTAATCCCGGACCAGTATTGAGGAGCCACACACATGGCACGTTTCTTCCGTCGTCGTAAGTTCTGCCGTTTCACCGCTGAAGGCGTGAAAGAGATCGATTACAAGGATCTCAACACCCTGAAAGCCTACGTTTCCGAAACCGGCAAGATCGTTCCGAGCCGTATCACCGGCACCAAGGCCAAATACCAGCGTCAGCTGGCGACCGCTATCAAGCGCGCCCGCTACCTGGCCCTGCTTCCCTACACCGACAGCCACGGCCGTTGATCGGGCAGTCGACTGGAATTGATGGATAGATCGCATGCGCGCATTGGCTGAATTTGTCATGCGAGGCCGCATGCAGGCGACCCTGGTGGTCGTCGCAGCCGCGGTACTGCAGCCGTTGTTCTGGCTCGGTGCCGCAGCAGGCAGTCTGGTGCTGTTGCGCCGTGGTCCGAGTGACGCCTTTGGTGTCCTGGCCTGGGCGCTGCTTCCGGCACTGGCCTGGTGGTACCTGGGTGACCCCAGCGTGAGTCTGGTTCTGGTGGGTAGTGCCGTGCTGGCGCAGGTTCTGCGCAGCAAGGTGTCCTGGAACCGGGTGATGCTGGCGAGCGTTGTGCTCGGTGCGGTGTTCGTGCTGCTGCTCAGCACGGTGTCGGCCGGGTTGGTCGCAGGTCTGGCCGATGCATTCGGCAAGGCCCTGCCGCAGGTTCTGGCCGAAGCCAAGCTTTCGCCGGAACAGATGGCCGCCCTGCAGGCGGAGATGGTTCCGACCATCACCGGCCTGATGGCAGCCTCGCTGCAGACGATCAGCCTGTTGTGCCTGATGCTGGCGCGTTATTGGCAAGCAGTACTGTTCAACCCGGAAGGGTTTGGCCGCGAGTTCCGCGCACTGCGCCTGTCTCCGGGCACGGCTGTTGCGTTGCTGGTTGGCGTTGTGGCTCTGCCCTTCGCAGGACCGGCAGCCACCATGCTGGCGCCGCTGTGCATGATCCCGCTGCTGTTCGCCGGGATCGCACTGGGGCACGGCCTGGTCGCACTGAAGAAGCTTCCGGGCTTCTGGCTGGCACCGCTGTACCTGCTGGTATTCGTACTGGGCAATGTGATCTGTCTTGTCGCCGTAGTCGACAGTCTGTTTGATTTTCGCGGTCGCCTGGCCAAGCGCCAGAAAGCTGCGAACGGTGAAGGTTAAAAGTTAAGAGGTAAGACTCAAATGGAAGTCATCCTGCTGGAAAAGATCGCCAAACTGGGCAACCTGGGCGACAAGCTGAACGTAAAGGGCGGTTACGCTCGTAACTACCTGCTGCCGCAGGGCAAAGCCACTGCTGCCACCGCTGCCAACGTCGCTGCTTTCGAAGAGCGCCGTGCAGAGCTGGAAAAAGCCGCTGCTGAGAAAAAAGCCGCTGCTGAAGCTCGTGCTGCCCAACTGGCCGAACTGATCGTGACCATCGGCGCCCACGCTGGCGACGAAGGCAAGCTGTTCGGTTCGATCGGCACCCGCGACATCGCCGACGCCGTTTCGGCTGCCGGCTACCCGCTGGAAAAGAGCGAAGTTCGCCTGCCCGACGGCGCCCTGCGCGCTGTAGGCGAATACAACATCGAAGTGCAACTGCACATGGATGTTGATGCAACCCTGCACGTGGTTGTAGTCGCCGAGTAAGCGATCCGTCGCTAGGACGATTCGTACACCTTGCGTGGCCGAATCAGTCCGCTAACATCGGGCACGGTACTGAGTTTCGGTACCGTGCCCTTTGTTTTTTCCGCCCCAGAATTTCTACGAAGAGCCCGCACGAACAGCCCATGAACGACATCACCGTCCCCGAGCAATACGACCTGCAGACCGCTTCCCTCAAGGTGCCGCCGCACTCGATCGAAGCCGAACAGGCAGTGCTGGGCGGGCTGATGCTCGACAACAACGCGTGGGAACGTGTGTCGGACGCCGTGTCCGACGGCGACTTCTATCGCCATGACCATCGCCTGATCTTCCGCGCCGTCTACAAGCTCGCCGAAGCCAACCAGCCGATCGACGTGGTAACCCTGTCCGAGATGCTCGAACGCGAAGGCCAGCTGTCCCAGGTGGGCGGCCTGGCGTACCTCGCGGAGCTGGCGAAGAACACGCCCTCGGTGGCCAACATCAAGGCGTACGCCGGCATCATTCGCGAGCGCGCCACGCTGCGGCAGCTGATCGGCATCAGCAGCGACATCGCCGACAGCGCCTTCAACCCGGAAGGGCGCAGCGCCAACGAAGTGCTCGACGAAGCCGAGCGGAAGATTTTCGAGATCGCCGAGGCGCGGCCCAAGACCGGCGGCCCGGTGGGGATCGGCGACATCCTGGTGAAGACCATCGACCGCATCGACCACCTGTTCAACACATCCGAGGCGCTGACCGGTATTTCCACCGGCTTCACCGACCTCGACGAGAAGACCAGTGGCCTGCAGCCGTCCGACCTGATCATCGTTGCCGGCCGCCCGTCCATGGGCAAGACCACCTTCGCCATGAACCTGGTGGAGAACGCCCTGATGCGCAGCGACAAGGCGATCCTGGTGTACTCCCTGGAGATGCCCTCCGATTCCATCGTGATGCGTATGCTTGCCTCCCTGGGCCGCATCGACCAGACCAAGGTGCGTACCGGCAAGCTGGACGACGAGGATTGGCCGCGCCTGACCTCGGCGGTGAACCTGCTCAGCGACCGCAAGCTGTTCATCGACGACACCGCCGGCATCTCGCCCTCGGAAATGCGCGCGCGCACCCGCCGCCTGGCCCGCGAGCACGGCGAAGTCGGCCTGATCATGGTCGACTACCTGCAGCTGATGCAGATTCCCGGCTCCTCCGGCGACAACCGGACCAACGAGATTTCCGAGATCTCGCGCTCGCTCAAGGCCCTGGCGAAGGAATTCAACTGCCCGGTGGTGGCGCTCTCCCAGCTCAACCGCTCGCTGGAACAGCGCCCCAACAAGCGCCCGGTGAACTCCGACTTGCGCGAATCCGGAGCGATCGAGCAGGACGCCGACGTGATCATGTTCGTCTACCGCGACGAGGTGTATCACCCGGAGACCGAGTTCAAGGGCGTTGCCGAGATCATCCTCGGCAAGCAGCGTAACGGCCCCATCGGCACCGTGCGCGTGGCCTTCCTCGGCCGCTACAGCCGCTTCGAGAACCTCGCGCCCGGCATGTACAACTTCGAAGACGAGTAACGATGCCGCATTCCGCGTGATCGATGGGCGCCGTAATATAGGCGCCCGTTTTCATTGCAGAGGCCGCCATGCGCCCGCTCGTCGCCCACGTCGATCTAGCCGCCATTCGCCACAACTATGCCGTCGCCAAGCGCTGCGCGCCGGGCCGCGAGGCCTTTGCGGTGGTCAAGGCGAATGCGTATGGGCACGGCGCGCGGGAGGTGGTCAGCTGCCTGCACGACGAGGCTGACGGTTTCGCGGTGGCCTGTCTTGAGGAAGCCGCAGAAGTTCGTGCCCTGCATGCAGGCGCGCGCATCCTGCTGCTGGAGGGCTGCTTCGAGCCGACGGAATACCTGATTGCCGCCCAGTTGCGCCTGGACGTGGCCGTGCAGGGCCCGGAGCAGGCGCAGGCGCTGCTGGCCGCACAGCTGCCCAGCGCGCTGAACGTGTGGATGAAGCTGGACACTGGCATGCACCGCCTGGGCTTCTCGCCCGAAGCGCTGCGCGACTGGCATGCGCGCCTGCGCCAGGCGCCGCAGGTGGCCGAGCTGAACCTGATGAGCCACTTCGCCAATGCCGACCTGCGCGGCGACGAGCTGACCGAGGACCAGGTGGCCTGCTTCCTCAGCGTGCTCGACCTGGACTTCGACCTGCGCTCGCTGGCCAACTCCGCTGCCGTGCTGACCATTCCGGCCGCGCACATGGACTGGATTCGCCCGGGCATCATGCTCTACGGCGCCACGCCGTTCGCCGACATCGGCGCCGCCGAGCTGGGCCTGCGCCCGGCGATGAGCCTGGAAGCGCAGTTGATCGCCGTGCGTGAGGTGGCAGTCGGGGATAGCGTGGGTTACGGCGCGACCTGGGTCGCCGAGCGCCCGTCGCGTATCGGCACCGTCAGCTGCGGTTATGCCGATGGCTATCCGCGCCACGCGCGGAGCGGCACGCCGGTGCTGGTGGGTGGCCAGCGCGTGCAACTGGCCGGGCGGGTATCCATGGACATGCTGGCGGTCGATCTGACCGACCTGCCGGGCGCCGCCGTGGGTGAGCACGTCGAGCTGTGGGGCGCCAACCTGCCGGTGGACGAGGTGGCGGCCCACGCCGGGACTATCGGCTACGAGCTGCTGACCAAGGTCACCGCCCGCGTTCCGCGCCGCTATCGCAGCTGATCAGAGGCGTTCTTCGCTGTTTTCCAGCCGTTCGTTTTCCAGCCGTTCGTTTTCCAACCAGAGATCGCTGGTCTCGCCGCCGCCTTCGCTGGCGATGGCAAAGCTGGCGCGGCCGTTGCCCTTCACTTCGTAGAGCGCCTGGTCGGCAGCCTTGTAGAGCTTGCTGAACTGCATCGCGTGGCTGGGGTAGATGGCCACGCCGATGCTCGGCGTCACGCGCAGTTCCAGGGCCTCGAACTTCACGGGCCGCGACAGCTCGTTGAGGATGCGGCAGGCGATTTCCTTGGCGTGGCCCTCGGCGTCGGGGCCGGCAATCAGCGCAGCGAATTCGTCACCGCCCAGGCGCGCCACGCAGTCGCTGCCGCGCACGCACTGGCGCAGGCGGTTGCCGACGTTCTGCAGCATGAAGTCGCCGGCGTCGTGGCCGTGGCTGTCGTTGATCGGCTTGAAGTGGTCGAGGTCGATCAGCATCAGCGCCAGGGTCTCGCCGTGTTGCTGGGCGTGGGCCAGGGCGACTTCCGCGTGTTCCACCAGGTAGCGGCGATTCGGCAGGCCGGTCAGCGTGTCGTAGTGCGCGGCGTGCTTGAGCTGGACTTCGCGCTCGCGCAGCAGCTGGTTGCTCTCGGTCAGTTCGGCGGTGCGCTCGGCCACCGCGCGGGCCAGGTCCTGCTGGGCGCTGTCGAGCAGGGTCAGGCGCGCGCTCTTTTCGCGGTCGGCCTGCTCCAGCGCCTGGGCGCGTTCGCGCTTGAGGCCCTGGATGCGCGAGGTGAGGGCGAAGGAGAACAGCACCGACTCCATGGCCACGGCGATGGGGAAGATGTAGGAGGTCATCGGCGAGGGCTGCACCACGCCCATGGCGCGCATCACCGAGATGCTCACGCTGGTCAGCACCAGGCCGAAGCCGAGCATGTAGAGGAAGGCCGGGAACGAGCCCTGGCGCCAGCGCACCACGGCGCCGCCGAGGGCTGCCGGCACGCCGATCAGGGTGATCACCACCAGCATCCAGCCGGCTATGCCGCGCATCTGCAGGGCGCCGAGGGCGATGGTCAGAAGGTACAGGCCGCAGTTCAGGTTGAGCAGCCAGTGCGACCAGCGCACGTGGCGGCGGGTCTGCAGCAGGGTGATGGTGAAGCGGTGCACGCACAGGCCCCAGAGCGAGGGCAGGGTGATGCGGTCGAGCCACCAGGGCACTGGGTGATCGGGCCAGAAGTATTCGAAGCCGTGGCCGCTCATCCCCAGGCTGAACAGCAGGGCGCTGGCGGTGGTCAGCACGTACCAGAAGTACGCCGGGTCGCGCAGGGTCAGCAGGATGAACAGGTTGTACAGCAGCAGCGCTGCGATCAGCCCGTAGATGAAGCCGAGGAACAGGTTGGTGTCGGCGCGGTGGTCCTGCAGGTCGTTGAGCGACCAGATGCGCAGCGGGAAGGAGTTGCCGGCCGGGTCGGCGGCGCGCATGTACAGGCGCAGCGGGCCGCTGCCTTCGGGCAGGTGGAACACCGGCTTGCGGTAGTCCCGGTCGCGGCCTTCGGCGAACGGCACCACTTCGCCGGAGCGAATCTCGCGGTAGTTGCCGTGGGCATCGGGCAGGTAGAGGCGCAGGTCCTGCTGGTTGACCGCGTCCACTTCCAGCCACCAGCCGCCCTGTGGCGTGCTGCGGCGCTCCAGGTCCAGGCGCAGCCACCAGCCGTGCGGGCTCTGGCCGACGCTGGTGCGGCCGTTGGCCGGGACGAAGTCCGCGCTGCCGCGCACGGCGTCGAGCGTCAGCGGCGCGTCGCGCTCTTCGAGCAGTTCGATATGGTCGTTGAGCCAGGCGCCGCTGGCCTTTTCGTCGAGGTCGAAGGCGAGCGCCGTCTGGCAGACCAGCAGGCTGAGCAATAACAGGAAGGCACGGCGCACGACAGGGACTCCCAGGCCTGGGAGGGATTGCCAGGCGTACTGCGGATAGTGGCTGGAGTATAGCCAGATGATGGCACTTGCAATCTACCCTGCGCTGGCTAAATCTGAGTTCACTGGTCGGATTTGTACACTTTTTGTGCTATATTCCGCGCCCGCGTTTTTCCGCGAAAACCCATTAGAGATACCCCTGGTGCCCGTGATGCAAGCCGCCAAGCCGTTGTTCGACTATCCCAAGTTCTGGGCCGAGTGTTTCGGCCCGGCGCCGTTCCTGCCCATGAGCAAGGAAGAGCTGGATCAGCTGGGTTGGGATTCCTGCGACATCATCATCGTCACCGGGGATGCCTACGTCGACCATCCGTCGTTCGGCATGGCCATCATCGGCCGGCTGCTGGAGGCCCAGGGCTTCCGCGTGGGCATCATCGCCCAGCCGGACTGGCGCTCGAAGGACGACTTCATGAAGCTCGGCCAGCCGAACCTGTTCTTCGGCGTGGCGGCGGGCAACATGGACTCGATGATCAACCGCTACACCGCGGACAAGAAGATCCGCAGCGATGACGCCTACACGCCGGGCGGCCTGGCCGGCAAGCGCCCGGACCGCGCCAGCCTGGTCTACAGCCAGCGCTGCAAGGAAGCCTACAGTGATACCCCGGTGGTCCTCGGCGGCATCGAGGCTTCGCTGCGCCGCATCGCCCACTACGACTACTGGCAGGACAAGGTGCGCCGCTCCATCCTGATGGACGCTACCGCCGACATCCTGCTGTACGGCAACGCCGAACGTGCCGTGGTGGAGATCGCCCAGCGCCTGGCAGCCGGTGAGCAGGTCGAGCAGATCACCGACGTGCGCGGCACCGCCTTCGTGCGCCGCGACACCCCCGAAGGCTGGTTCGAGGTGGACTCCACCCGTATCGACCGTCCGGGCAAGGTCGACAAGATCATCAACCCATACGTGAACACCCAGGACACCGCCGCCTGCGCCATCGAGCAGGACAAGGGCGAGCAGGAAGACCCGAACGAAGCCAAGGTCGTGCAGTTGCTGGCCCACCCGCGCCTGGAGCGCGAGCGCACGGTGATCCGCCTGCCGTCGTTCGAGAAGGTGCGCAGCGATGCGGTGCTCTACGCCCACGCCAACCGCGTGCTGCACCTGGAGACCAACCCCGGAAACGCCCGCGCCCTGGTGCAGAAGCACGGCGAGGTGGACGTGTGGTTCAACCCGCCGCCCATCCCGATGAGCACCGAGGAAATGGACTACGTGTTCGGCATGCCCTATGCGCGCGTGCCGCACCCGCTGTACGGCAAGGAGAAGATCCCGGCCTACGACATGATCCGTTTCTCGGTGAACATCATGCGCGGCTGCTTCGGTGGCTGCACCTTCTGCTCGATCACCGAGCACGAGGGACGAATCATCCAGAACCGCTCCCACGAATCGATCCTCGCCGAGATCGAGGAGATGCGTAAGGTGCCGGGCTTCACCGGCGTGGTCTCCGACCTGGGTGGCCCGACCGCCAACATGTACCGCATCGCCTGCAAGGACCCGGAGATCGAGCGTCACTGCCGCAAGCCGTCCTGCGTCTGGCCGGGCATCTGCGAGAACCTCAATACCGACCACTCCTCGCTCATCGAGCTGTACCGCAAGGCCCGCGCCCTGCCGGGCGTGAAGAAGATCCTGATCGCCTCCGGCCTGCGCTACGACCTCGCCGTGGAGTCGCCCGAGTACGTCAAGGAACTGGTGACGCACCACGTCGGCGGCTACCTGAAGATCGCCCCGGAGCACACCGAGGAAGGTCCGCTGTCGAAGATGATGAAGCCGGGCATCGGCACCTACGACACCTTCAAGCGCATGTTCGAGAAGTTCTCCAAGGAGGCGGGCAAGGAGCAGTACCTGATCCCGTACTTCATCGCGGCGCACCCGGGCACCACCGACGAGGACATGATGAACCTCGCCCTGTGGCTCAAGCGCAACGGCTTCCGCGCGGACCAGGTGCAGGCCTTCTATCCCTCGCCGATGGCCAGTGCGACTGCCATGTACCACTCGGGCAAGAACCCGCTGCGCAAGGTCACCTACAAGAGCGACGGCGTGACCATCGTCAAGAGCGACCAGCAGCGCCGCCTGCACAAGGCCTTCCTGCGCTACCACGACCCGAAGGGCTGGCCGATGCTGCGCGAGGCGCTGGAGCGCATGGGCCGTGCTGACCTGATCGGCAACGGCAAGCACCACCTGATCCCGACCTACCAGCCGCAGACCGACGAGTACCAGAGCGCGCGCCGCAAGAACTCGACCCCGGCCGGCAGCAAGAAGGCCGGCCAGCCGCTGCTGACCCAGCACACCGGCCTGCCGCCGCGCGCCAGCAACGGCTCCAAGCCGTGGAACAAGGCCGAGGAAGGCAAGGCCACTGGCTACGCCAAGGGCAAGAAGCGCACCACCAAGCGGCAGCCGAACATCCCGCGCTGATCCGTCTGCTGCGTGCTGTGAAAGAAGGCGTGCCCGCTAAGCGGTCACGCCTTTTTGCTGGAAGAAGCTCACGTAGGCCTTGTCCACCTTGAGTATGTGGTGGATCAGCCAGGCCTTGAGCAACTCCAGCGCCTCCACCGAGACCACCTCGCCATCCTCGTGGCGGTACAGCAGGTCGATGATCTGCCGGTTGAAGCGATCGTGCTCGGCCCGGTGCGCTTCCTCCTCCGGGTAGCCCAGGCGCTGGAACAGCACCTCCTCGACGATGAAGTGATTCATCGTGTACTCCACCAGCTGCTCCAGCAGCTCGCCGATGGGCGGACCCTGATCCTCCCGGCCCTGCAGGCGGTCGTACAGCGCGTTGGTGAGGTCGACCAGCCAGCGGTGCTGCTCATCGATCCGCGCGATTCCAATCACGAACTCGTCGTTCCAGGGCATGAAGCTCATCCGTGCACTCCTTGGGTTTGGATGCGCAGATCATCCCGATCCGCCACCGTGCGGCAGTGACGTCAATCAATCAAAGTGCGATGTATCTGAAGGGCTGGCGTGGCGCGGGATGTAGGAGTATTCTCGGCATTAGTTGGTACGATAGTTCCATATCATAAGAACAAGACCGGAGCCCGCCATGCGTCTCGCCACCCTCTCGCTCATCGCTCTTTCCGTTGCCCTGGCCGCCTGCGGCGAAGGCGACAAGCCCACCGCCGCCGTCAGCAGCGACTTCCAGAAAGACCTGCAGGCCCGCCTGATCAAGGCCAAGGCCGGCGATGTCATCGACATTCCCGCTGGCACCTACCACCTGGACCGCAGCCTGAGCCTGAAAGTGGACGGCGTGACCATCCGCGGCGCCGGGATGGACAAGACCATCCTCAGCTTCAAGAACCAGAAGGCCGGCGCCGAAGGGCTGTTCGTCGACGCCTCCGATTTCACCCTGGAAAACCTCGCCATCGAGGACACCAAGGGCGACGGCCTGAAGGTCATCGGTGGCAAGAACATCGTCATCCGCAATATCCGCACCGAGTGGACCAATGGCGCCTCCACCGAGAACGGCGGCTACGGCATCTACCCGGTACAGACCGAGAACACCCTGCTCGAAGGCAACGTCGCCATTGGCGCCTCGGACTCGGGCATCTACGTCGGCCAGTCGCGCAACGTCGTGGTGCGCAACAACCGCGCCGAGCGCAACGTCGCCGGCATCGAGATCGAGAACACCATCGGCGCCGACGTCTACAACAACGTCGCCACCGACAACACCGGCGGCATCCTCGTCTTCAACATGCCCAACCTGCAGCAGCCGGGGCGTGGCACCCGCGTCTTCGACAATGACGTGCAGAACAACAACCACGACAACTTCGGCCACAAGGGCACTCCGGTGGCCAGCGTGCCGGCGGGCTCGGGCGTGGTGGTGAACTCCAACGACGACGTGGAAATCTTCAACAACAAGATCGGCAACCACAAGACCGCCAACGTCATCATCAGCAGCTACTTCAGCACCAACTACTCGGAGAAGGCCACCCAGCCGAACTTCGACCCCTATCCCGAAGGCATCTTCATCCACGGCAACACCTTCGGCCCCGGCGGCGACAGCCCGGACCACCTGGAGCTGAAGGCCCTCAAGGTCGCCAAGTTCGGCCTCACCGGGCGCCTGCCGGACATCCTCTGGGACGGCTACTTCAACGAGAAGAAACTGGTCGACGGCAAGCTGCCCGAAGCCCTGGCCATCTGCATCGACAACGGCAATGCCGGCATCGTCAACGTCGACGGTCCCCACGGCTACAAGAACATCAGCACCGACATGACGTCGCACCAGTGCAAGCTCCAGCCGCTGCCGAAGATCGAACAGGCCGGTCTCGGCGAGAAGGGCAATAAAGCATGATGAAACCCGCTTCGTTCCTGTTGTCGCTCGCCCTGGCCGCCGTTCTGGCCGGGTGCGGGCAGGAGAGCAAGCCGCGTTACCAGCCCGAAGGCGACGACTACCCGGAAAAACTCAGCGGCTGGGGCATGCTGCACCTGGCGGGCGGCCACCTGACGCCGGCCGCCGAGGTGCTGCCCTACGACCTCAACACCCCGCTGTTCACCGACTATGCGCACAAGCTGCGCACCGTGTGGATGCCCGACGGGCAGTCGGCGCAGTACGCCGAGGACCGTTTCGACTACCCCGTCGGCACGGTGCTGACCAAGACCTTCTATTACCCGAAGGATGCCCAGGGCAACCTGCTGCAGAACAGCCAGGACGACCGTGATCCCAAGGCCGGGCTCGACATGGCCAGGGTGCACCTGGTGGAAACCCGTGTGCTGGTGCGGCAGAAGGACGGCTGGGCGGCGCTGCCCTACGTGTGGAATGCCGAGCAGAGCGAGGCGACCCTGGAGCTCGCCGGCGACAGCCCGGCGCTGGAGCTCACGGCGGCGGACGGCAAGAAGACCGCCTTCACCTACATGGTCCCGGATGCCAACCAGTGCTCTGAATGCCACGCCGAGCAGAAGGGTGGCGGCATCGCCCCGCTGGGCCCCAAGGCGCGGCACCTGAACAAGGACTTCGCCTACGAGGGTGGCAGCGAGAACCAGCTGCAGCACTGGCAGGCGCGCGGCTTCCTCACGGGCCTGCCGGAGCTGGCGCAGGTGCCGCAGAATGCCCTGTGGGGCCATCCGCGTGCTGGTGAAAGCCTGGAGAAACAGGCGCGCAGCTACCTCGACGCCAACTGCTCGCACTGCCACAACCCCAAGGGCGCGGCGCGCACCTCGGGTCTCTACCTCGACCCGCACACACCGGTCTCCATCGCCTACGGCATCTGCAAACCGCCGGTGGCGGCGGGCGGCGGCACCGGCGGGCGGCTTGAAGATATCCACCCCGGCAGCCCGGACAAGTCCGTGCTCACCTACCGCGTCGGCAGCGATAAGCCGGGCGACATGATGCCCGAACTGGGCCGCGCACTGGTCCACCACGAAGGCCTGGAAATGCTCGACCGCTGGATCGCCTCGCTGCCCGGCGACTGCTGATGGAAACGCCCCGGAGCCCGCCAGGGCTCTGGGCTGCGTGCTGCACCGAGCAAACGGCCAGGGGCGTGCTAGCGTTCATCTGGTCCCTTTCCCTCGCAGGTGCGCATCCATGGACGATACAAACATCATCAATGTGGGTACGGAGAAGTTCAACGCACTGTGGGCGACGGTTTCGCAGTACGCGCTCGCTTTCGGTGTGAAGATCCTCGTAGCCATCCTCTTCTGGGTCCTCGGCCGCTGGCTGATCACCTTCGCCGTCGGCCTGGTCGAGAAGGCCCTGGCCCGACAGAGCGTCGATCCGACGGTGCTGCGCTACGTCGGCTCGTTCATCACGGTCACCCTGAACATCCTTCTGGTCGTCGGCATCCTCGGCTACTTCGGCGTGCAGACCACCAGCCTCGCCGCGCTGATCGCCGCCATCGGCCTGGCCATCGGCATGGCCTGGTCCGGCCTGCTGGCCAACCTCGCTGCCGGCGGCTTCATCATCGTCCTGCGGCCGTTCAAGGTCGGTGACTTCGTTTCAGCCGGTGGGGTGACCGGCACCGTCAAGGAGATCGGCCTGTTCGCCACCGCCATCAACACCCCGGACAACGTCCTGACCCTGGTGGGCAACAACAAGATCTTCAGCGACACCATCCAGAACTTCACCCACAACCCCTACCGCCGTGTCGAGCTCAAGGCCCAGCTGTCCGGCGCCGCCGACTGGCAGGCCGCCGCCGCCGTGCTCAAGCAGCGCATCGCGGCGATCTCCAACGTGCTGAGCGACCCGCCGGTGGACGTGGAAATTCTCGAGTTCAACCTCGTCGGCCCGGTGCTCGCAGTGCGCCCGTACTGCCACAACGACGCCTACTGGCAGGTCTACTTCGATACCAACCGCACCATCAAGGAAGCCCTGGGCACCGACTTCCCGGCACCGATGCCGGCGCAGACGGTGATCGTGCAGCAGTCGGGCAACGGTTGAGAGTTCCGCGCTCAAGCAGAGGCCACCTTGAGGTGGCCTCTTGTTTTTCTGCTGTAGCGTGATGGGTGGTCAACTGCTGGAGACCAGTGGCTTTCCGTCGTGAAAGCCTTCCGCCGCCTGCTTCCAATCACTCCCCGTGGACGGAATTTTCCCCGCGACTCGCAGAACCGGGCTGGCTGACCGCTACTGGAATTGCCTCGCACTCTAGAGGCCGGGTTCACTCTCCGGCGAGGTGCGGTACATGGACAGTCGCTTGTGCAGCAGGGGCTTCACCCTGATCGAGTTGCTCGTTTCCCTGGTCGTGCTGTGCATCGGTCTGCTCGGGTTGGCCGGGCTGCAGAATGTCGGGATTGCCGCCAGCCACAGCTCACTGCAACGCTCCCAGGCGTCCTGGCTGGCCGGCGAGATGGCCGACCTGCTGCGGGCGAACCGACTGGCCGCCTGTTCCGGTGCGTACAACGTTGGTTTTGCAGCGGTAGGTGGCGCCTGCCCTGGTGTCTCCGGAACGACGCGGGCACAGCTCGATGTCAGCCAGTGGCGCAACGGCCTCTGCACCGCACTGGGTGTTAGCGCTGGCGGGTCGGTGCAGGTAGTTCGCCAAGGCGAGTCCTGCAACACGCAGATCGACGTGCGCTGGGACGACAGCCGGGTGCGGGCGCGTTTGGCCGAGGGCGGCGAGCGCTGGGAAATCTTCACCTACCGCACGGTGCTGTGACATGGGCCGCTGCCGCCAGCGCGGCCTTTCGCTGGTCGAGCTGATGATCGCCATGACCCTCAGCCTGCTGCTGATGGCCGGAGTGGTGCAGGTGGTGCTCGCCAGCAAGCGCAGCTACCAGGCCAACCTGGCGCTGGCTGAGTTGCAGGAGAGCGGACGCTTCGCCCTCGACGCCATGGCGCTGGACCTGCGCAACGCCGGTTTTCGCGGAGCTTGTGCGGCGGGGCTGGTTAATGCCAGCGGCCAGTCCTCTGCGCAGTACGCACTGGAGAGCGCCGGTATCGAAGGTTATGGCAGCGGCATGAGTGCTCCCGCCTGGCTGCCGTCCAGCCGGTTGGGCAACACGGATGCACTGCTGTTGCGCTATGCCAGTGACACACCGCTCGAAGCCCGCAGCATCTCCGGCAGCACGCTGACGCTTGCCTCCGGCAGCGTGTCGGCGAGCGCGTTCTACCTGCTTTCCGACCAGCAATCCTGCCTGCTGCTGCGAAACATCGGCAGCGGTTCGGCGCTGGTCGCGGAGCGTTCACTGCAACACCTGCTGGCGCCGGCGACCCGCGTCTACCCGTATCGCTATGCCATCTACTGGATCGGCAAGGGTGTGGATGGCAATCCAGGCCTTTTCCTCACTGACAACAGCGAAAACAGCGGCGTGGCGCAGACCAGCGAGCTGGTCTCCGGTGTGGCTGGTCTGAGCCTGCGCTATGGCGTCGCCGGCACAGGCGAGGGCGTGGTGACGAGCTACAAGGCGGCACGGGAGATGGCGCCCGGTGACTGGCGGCGTGTCCGTACCGTGCGGGTCAGCCTGTTGCTGCAGAGCCTGACCCGCGAGGTCGATGAGGCACCCGCAAGCATCAGCTTCGACGGTCGCACCCTGGCGCCGAACCCGGAGCGTCGCTTGCGGCTGGTAATGGGTAGTACCACGGCGATGCGCAATGGCGCCCCTTAACCGACAGGCCGGCGCGGTGCTGCTGGTCTCCCTGGTCATGCTCCTGCTGCTGACGCTGATCGGGCTGGCCGGCATGCGCCTCGCCAGCCTGGAGGAGCGTATCGCCGGCAACCAGCGCGACCGGGAAGTGGCGTTCCAGGCCGCCGAGGCTGCATTGCGCGCGGGGGAACTGGCGGCGCGTGATTTCGTGCGCCGGGGACGGGCCGACGCCTCTGTCTATGAGCACCGCGAGGAGGTGCAGCTGGCCGGCTTTGCCTATGCCGACAGCGCCGAGCTGGCGCGGCAGCCGGGCTATCGCCTGAAATTCCTGCGCCTGCTGGGCAACGAAGGGCTGGAGGTCGGAAAAGGGCAGTCCTCTTATGGCGTCGCCCTGGAGGTACGGGCGGTGGGGTATGGCTTCCGCCAGCAGCCCTCGGGCGAGCCGGTCTCCAGCGTCAGGCTGAACAGCATCTATTTCGTGCGCTGAACGGCGACGAGGAGGCGACCTTGCTGCGAATTCTGCTGATCATCCTCTTGTTGCCGAACCTGGCGCTCGCCGCGCCGTTGAGCCAGGCGCCTTTGCAGATCGGCGGTGGCGGGTCCGGCAACCTGATCCTGCTGCCGTCCACGGCGCATTCGGCGATGGCCCAGGCGGCCAACGCCGATACGGATTACGCACCGGCCACTATCTACGCGGGGTATTTCGATCCGGACAAGTGCTATGGCTACCGCCAGCCTGAGCGCTATTTCCAGCCTCTGGGGCCGGCGCGGGCACATCTGTGCGTGGCGGCCTGGAGTGGCAACTTCCTCAACTGGGCATCGGCGCAGGCGCTGGATGTCTATCGCGCCGTGCTGACGGGTGGAGACCGCTACGTCGACGGACCTGGCTTCACGGTCCTGCAGAAAAGCCGCAACCTGCGGGCCGACGGTGCCTTTCCAGATCGCCGCCTGCCAGCGATGTTGAGTGGTAGTGCTACGCCATTCCCTGGCGCCGATCTGCACCTGAGAATCGCTGGCCAGGACCGCGATCTGCTGCTGAGCCGCAGCGCGGAGTTTCCCGGCGAGCCGCAAGACTTCATGTCGAACCAAATGCTGGAGCCGGGGAGTACCTATCGACTGGCGGTCCGTGTGCAGGTCTGCGTGGAGAGCCAGCTGGAGCGGAATTGCCGCCTCTTTGCGAGCGGCTACAAGCCCGAGGGGTTGTTGCAGGAGTATGCCCAGCGTCTGCGTTACAGCGTGTTCTCAACGACTGGTAATGAGGGCGAATCGGGACGGGTAACGTTGCAGGCCCGGCAGGGATTCATCGGTCCGGAACTGGACGATGGCACGGCGAATCCCCAGGCGGAATGGTCCGCCGACAGCGGCGTGCTTCTCGCCAATCCCCAGCCAGGCGGAGTGATCGGCTATCTGAATCACTTCGATGAGTCGGGATTGCGTGAATCCGACGACTCCGGCGAATTGCTCTACGCCGCCGTGCGCTACCTGCAGAATCAGGGCAGTCATGCCGCCTGGGCAGTGGGTGAGGGAGAGCCGCGCGCCCAGTCCTGGGGCGATCCAATCTCTCATGCCTGCCAGCCCAATGCTGCGCTGGGGCTGGGCGGGGGAGGAGAGCACGCTGCCCCTGTCGGCGCGCGGCTGGCACAGCTGAGTGCCGGTGACACCACGCTGAACCTGCTCGCGGCCACCCGCCAGGTTGCGGTGATGGAGGGCGACGCCTCGCTGGAGTTCGCCGGGTTGGCGTACGCGGCCCACGTGCGTGATCTGCGCCCGGACCTGCCGGGACGGCAGAGTCTTTCCAGCCATTGGCTGGTGTCACCGCGGGAGAAGACTGGAGCGTTCTGGCAGGTCGCGAAGTACGGCGGATTTTCCGTGCCCCAGGACTATCGTTTCGAGCGCAGCGAACCTTTGCCGATCGACTGGTGGCATGACCCTGCGCGATCCGTCGACGGACGTCCGGACAATCTCTTCCTGCTCGGCGAGCAACAACGGCTGCGAGCAGAGCTCAAGCAGGCCTTCGCCCGTATCGCTGCAAGTGCAGACGCCACCAGCCGGCAGCTCAGCGCGGCAGGGACGTCGGGGGAAGTCCTGGTCACCTCGCTGGAGGCACGGCGCTGGAGCGGTGACCTGCAGCTCTGGCAGAAGGGCAGCACGGAACCTCTCTGGTCAGCCGCGCGAAGCCTGGATGAGCTCACGGAATCACAGCTCGGCGGGCGCACCATCTTCACCGCTGTTCCGACGGCCAGCCAGGCGAAGGATGGCCCGCAGGTACTCCGCAGCGCGGTGCCCTTCGCCTGGAGTTCACTGGATGAGGTGCAGCGAGCAGCACTGGGTAACGAGGCGTTGCTGGACTACCTGCGCGGCTCCCGCCGGGACGAACGTGATGCCCTCCATGCTGATCGGCAGTTCCGCCAGCGCGGCAGCCGGCTGGGCGATATCGACCATTCGCGGCCGGCCTATTCCTGGCATGACCCACAGCTCTATGAGGCATTGCCGGTTGCGCAGGACGATGGGAAAACGCTGGGCGAGAGCTATCGCCAATTCCTCGCCGGCGCTGCCTATCAGCAACGCGCTCCGCTGGTAGCCGTGGGCGCCAACGACGGCATGCTGCATGGCTTCGATGCGCGCGACGGGCGCGAATTGTTCGCCTATGTGCCGGCGGCGGTGTTCGGACATTTGCGCGAGCTGGCCGATCCCGGCTACGCCCACCGCTATTTCGTCGACGCCTCGCCGAGTGTGGGTAACGCCTGGGTCGGTGGCCGCTGGCGCACCTTGCTGGTAGGCGGCACAGGGGCGGGCGGCAACAGCGTATTCGCCCTGGATGTGACCGACCCCGAACGGATGAACGCCGGGAGCCTGCTCTGGGAATTCAGCCATCCCGACCTCGGCTACACCCTGGGGCGGCCGGCGTTGCTGGCGCTGGAGTCGGGACGTTTCGTGGTGGTGTTTTCCTCCGGTGCTCGGGAGCCAGAAGGGGCTGCAGGTGCGCTGTGGATAGTCGATGCGGCGGACGGTCGGTTGCTCAAGCGCATTTCGCTGCCGGGTGCAGGCGATCTCGGGGTGGTAACGGCGATCAGCAGCACCGGGGCCGTGACCGCCAACCGGCTCTATGTGGGGGACAGCCACGGCAATCTCTGGCGCGTGGACCTCGCGGGAGAGGACGGGCGCGAGTCCGCCATTCCAGCTTCGCTGGCAAGTGGTCCGTTGTTCCGGGCGGTGTTGGCGGATGGCAGGACTCAGGCGATCTCCGCGCCCATCGCTGCAGCGCTGGATAGCAGCGGCGCGGTGCGCTTGCTGTTTGGCACCGGGCGCTACTCCCGCGTGGGCGACAACCTGCCGGCCAATCCGCTACGAGTCGAGAGCCTGTATGGCCTGCTCGACGACGGCAAGGCGCTTGCCGGGCGTAGTCGGCTTGCTACGCGGCCATCCGGGACGGAAGGCGCTCGCGGCTGGTATCTGGACCTGCCGGCCGATGGGACTCGCGTGGTGGAGCAGGCACAGGTGCGTGACGGTCGTTTCGTCCTGTTCAACCTGATCACGCCAGGACAGGACCCTTGTGCCGATCCCCTGCGCCACGGCTCGCTGGCGTTATCCATCGAGGCGGGTGGCGAGCCGGTGCTGCCCGTCATCGCCGTGGCGGGTAACCAGCAAATAGATCAGGACAGCGGCGTGCGGGTGCAACCCGATGCAGAGGGCGGTGTGCAGCTTTCCACCCTGGACCGCCAAGGTCGCCCGCAGACCCGCACGCTGGCGCTGCCGGACGACAGCGGGCGCAAGGCCTGGCAGGAGGTGCGTTGAGATGGGCGTCTGGCGTGGCCGGGGTTTCACTCTGGTGGAGCTGCTGGTGGCAGTGACCTTGATCGGCGTGCTCAGCGCCATCGCCCTGCCGACCTATCGCGAGTATATCCGTCGCGCCCAGCGAGTCGACGCGCAGAAGTCGCTGGTGGAGCTGGCGCAGTTTCTGGAGCGCTACCACACCAGCCGGGGGACTTACCTCGGCGCCAGCCTGCCATTCGATACCGCGCCGCGTGAGGGCGGTGTGGCGCGTTATCGGCTGGGGTTTGCAGAGCCGCCGCAGGCTTCCAGCTATCGGCTGCAGGCCGCGCCATTGGACACGATGGCCGAGGATGCCTGCGGGGTGCTGACGCTGGCCAGCAGCGGGCTCCGTGGCGCGGCCGCGGAGCGCTGCTGGTAGGCGCAGGTCAGGTCGGCGTGCGGTCCACCCACTTGGGCGCGGCCAGGGGTTTCCAGGCGGCGAGGGCGTCGACCAGCTCGGCGGGCGAGGAGGCGCGCTGCAGCATGTCGCGGTGCGGCTGGCGGACGAAACGCTCCTGCACCAGATGGTCGAGGAAAGTCAGCAGCGGGTCGAAGAAGCCGTTCACTTCCAGCAGGCCCAGCGGCTTGGCGTGGTAGCCCAACTGGCCCCAGGTCCAGACTTCGAAGAGTTCTTCCAGGGTGCCGAGGCCGCCGGGCAGGGCGATGAAGGCGTCGCTCAGCTCGGCCATGCGGGCCTTGCGCGCGTGCATGCCGTCGACCACTTCCAGACGGGTCAGGCCGCTGTGGCCGACTTCGGCGTCCTTCAGGCTCTGCGGGATGATGCCGATGACTTCACCGCCGGCGGCCAGCGCGGCGTTGGCGACCATGCCCATCAGGCCCACGGCGCCGCCGCCATAGACCAGCTGGATGCCGTTCTCGGCGAGGTGGCGGCCGAGGGCTTCGGCGGCTTCCTGGTAGATCGGGGTGGCGCCGGGGCTGGCGCCGCAGAATACGCAGATGGAACGCAAGGTCATGGAGCTGTCCTCGTTTTGCTGGCCGGTTCTTGCAGGCCGTCAGGGTAGCGGCAGAGCGAGGGGCGACCAAGCCAAAAATCCGCTACTCCAATCCGGTGCGGCCGAACCCGCCGGCGGTGGCGCCCTGGGCGTAGCTGGCGAGCAGGCTTTGCAGCAACTGGTTGTGCAGCAGCGGGCTTTGTAACAGTGAAAGACGGGGCATGGCGCGAACTCCTGTTGGGCCGGGGCGAGAGGTCTATGCTAGGCGGGGTGCGCTGATCTGCCTCGTTGATCCTGCTGATCGACCTGATAGACAGTTCAAAGCTTGGCTCGTGGCCGATGGCCATTGATGCAGATCAGGGGAACCCCGATCACGTTCGGGCAGTCTTCCCCTTCAGGATTCTCCGCCCAACCTGCCTAGGAGGCATGTCATGTTCCGTAAACTCGCCGCTGTATCCCTGCTTGGCCTGTTCAGTGCCCCGCTGCTGGCCGCCGAATGCTCCGTGGACATCCAGGGCAACGACCAGATGCAGTTCAGCACCAACGCCATCAGCGTCGACAAGAGCTGCAAGAGCTTCACCGTGAACCTGTCCCACCCGGGCAGCCTGCCGAAGAACGTCATGGGCCATAACTGGGTACTGACCACCGCTGCCGACATGCAGGGCGTGGTGACCGACGGCATGGCCGCCGGTCTGGACAAGAACTACATCAAGGACGGCGACACCCGCGTGATCGCCCACACCAAGATCATCGGTTCCGGCGAGAAGGATTCGGTGAGCTTCGATATTTCCAAGCTCAAGGAAGGCGAGCAGTACACCTTCTTCTGCTCCTTCCCGGGCCACTCGGCCATGATGAAGGGCACCCTGACCCTGAAGTGAGGCGACTTTCCTCGAAAGTCTGCTGATCCGAGAAGCCCGACCCATGGTCGGGCTTTTTATTTCATGAAAGGACGGTAGGGTGTGACGTGGTTGAGATCCTGACGGGGGACCCATGTACCACGGTGAACGCTTCAACGCCTGGACCCACCTGATTGGCGCCTTGCTGGCGCTGGTAGGCGGCATCTGGCTGCTGGTGGCCACCAGCCTGCTCGGCGAGCCGCTGCGCATCGTCAGCGTGGCGATCTACGGCACGACGCTACTGCTGCTCTACAGCATTTCCACGCTCTACCACAGCGTGCGGGGTCGGGCGAAGGTCATCCTGCGCAAGCTCGACCACCTGTCGATCTACCTGCTGATCGCCGGGAGCTACACGCCGTTCTGCCTGGTGACCCTCAAGGGGCCCTGGGGCTGGACGCTGTTTGGCATCGTCTGGTCGATGGCGGTGATCGGCATGCTGCAGGAGATCAAGCCGCGCTCCGAGGCGCGAGTGCTGTCGATCATCATCTACGCGGTGATGGGCTGGATCGTGCTGATCGCGGTCGGCCCGCTGTACCGCGCACTGGGCGGCGCGGGCTTTGCCTGGCTGGTGGGCGGCGGGGCGTTCTACACCATCGGCATCATCTTCTTCGCCTACGACAGCCGCTTCCGCCACTGGCATGGCATCTGGCATCTGTTCGTGATCGCCGGCAGCCTGCTGCACTTCATCGCCATCTGGCGCTACGTCATTCCCCAGCACTGAACCCTTGAGCCGTTGACGCGAAACTGCTTCCGCGCCAACGGCTGCCTTGCGCTTACGGTGAGGTGGGCAGGGCACGCTTGTGGCGGGTCTTCTCGAAGGTGCGGACGATGATGTCGAAGGCTTCCTGGCCGACGTCCTGGCCATGCAGGAAAGCGTCGATTTCCTTGTAGGTCACGCCGTGGGCGTGCTCGTCCGGCTTGCCGGGGGCGAGGTCTTCAAGGTCGGCGGTCGGCACTTTCTCCACCAGATGCTCGGGCGCGCCGAGGCTGCGGGCGATGCTGCGCACCTGGTTCTTCACCAGGCCGGTGAGCGGGGCGAGGTCGCAGGCGCCGTCGCCGAACTTGGTGAAGAAGCCCATCACCGCTTCGGCGGCGTGGTCGGTGCCGACCACCAGGCCGGCGCGGGCGTTGGCGATGGTGTACTGGGCGACCATGCGGACGCGCGCCTTGGTGTTGCCCAGGGCGAAGTCGCGGGTGGCCGGAGCCAGGCCTTCCAGCGCCTGGGTCTCGGCGGCCAGCGCCTGCACGGCCGGGCCGATGTTCACGGTGTGGCGCTCGTCGGGGGCGATGACGTCCACCGAGTCCTGGGCGTCCTGCTCGTCGCCTTGCACGTTGTACGGCAGGCGCACGGCGAGGAAGCGGTAGTCCTGGTTTCCGGTCTCGGCGCGCAGGCCTTCCACGGCGCGCTGGCAGAGCATGCCGGCGGTGAGCGAGTCGACGCCGCCACTGATGCCCAGCACCAGGGTCTTCATTCCCGAACCCTTCAGGCAGTCCTGGATGAAGCGCACGCGCCGCTGGATCTCGGCCTGCAGCTCGGTGTCGGACTGGAAGGGCGGCTGCACATTGAGTTCTCTGGCGATGGCGGCCTGTGTGTCTTTCATCTGGAGGGCTCCTGTGGAAAGCGGAAAAGGGGTTACACCGGCACCTTGAACACGTGGCGCAGGTAGGTGACGAAGTTCTCGTCGCGGCATTGGGTCTTGCCCGGCGTGTCGGAAATCTTCGCCACCGGGTGGCCGTTGCAGGCGGTCATCTTGATCACGATGTTCATCGGTTCAACGCCGGGGATGTCGCAGGTCAGGTTGGTGCCGATGCCGAAACTGACGTTGATCTTGCCACGCAATGCGCGGAAGAGCTGCAACGCCTTGGGCATGTCGAGGCCGTCGGAGAACACCAGGGTCTTGGTCATCGGGTCGATGCCCAGGCGGCGGTAGTGGGCGATGGCCTTCTCGGCCCAGGCCAGCGGGTCACCCGAATCGTGGCGCAGGCCATCGAAGAGCTTGGCGAAGTACAGGTCGAAGTCGCTGAGGAAGGCGTCCATGGTGATGCAGTCGGTCAGCGCGATACCCAGCTGGCCGCGGTATTCGCGCACCCAGCAGTCCAGCGCGGCGATCTGGCTGTCGATCAGCCGCGGGCCGAGTTGCTGGTGCGCCATCAGCCATTCGTGAGCCATGGTGCCGATCGGCTTCACGTCGAATTCGCGGGCCAGGTGCACGTTGCTGGTGCCGACGAAGCGGCCGGGGAAGTCGCGCTTGAGGATGTGCACGACTTCTTCCTGGGTGCGGTAGGAGAAGCGCCGGCGGGTGCCGAAGTCGGCCACCTGGAATTCCTTCAGCTCCTCCGCGCTGGCGTTGCCGGCGAGCCAATCGAGCTTGCGATAGAGCTGCTCGCCGACCTGCTCCAGCACCACCTCGCGGTAGCGGTAACGGTTGCGCACCTCGCTGACGATGGCCAGCAGCGGCACTTCGAAGAGGATCACGTGCAGCCACGGCCCGCGCAGGCGGATGGCCAACTGGCCGTCCTCGATGCTGGTGTGCACGTAGCGCAGGTTGAAGCGGAACAGGCTGAGGAAGCGGATGAAGTCCGGCTTGATGAACGGGATGCGTTCGAGGAAAGCCAACTGGTCCGGGGTGGCTTCCAGTTCGGCCAGGCGCTCGATCTGGTAGCGGATTTCCGCCAGGTATGGGCGCAGGTCCTCGGCGTTGCGGCAGCGGAACTCCCACTCGACCTCGGCGTTGGGGTAGTTGTGCAGCACCGCCTGCATCATCGTCAGCTTGTAGAAGTCGGTATCCAGCAGGTTCTGCACGATGCTCTCGGCAAACACGCTCTCGGCCATGATCAATTCTCCCTGATGCCCATGAGGGCGTCGTCCAGTTCGTTCTCATCCGCGCAGAGGATCACCCCGGCGCTGCGCATTTCGTTGCAGGCGGCTTCTGCGGTTTCCTCCGCGATGGCGCGGCAGGCCGGCAGGTACAGCAGCACCTGGAAGCCAGCGCGGCGCAGTTGCAGCGCGGTGGTCTTCACGCAGTAGTCCAGCGCCAGGCCGCCCACCAATATGTGGCTGACCGCATTCTGCCGCAGGTATTCGATCACTCCGGTGCTGCGCCGTTCCGCCAGGTCGTGGTAGCAGGCGCCGTAGGGGTGCAGGTCCGGCTCCACACCCTTCCAGATGAAGAAGTCGTAGTCCATCGGCTGTGGCAGTTCGTCGAGCAGCTCGAAGCCCGGCGTGCCCGGCACACAGTGGCTGACCCAGGTGAGGTCGGCGTTGGGCAGGCTCAGCGGTTGCAGCATCTGTGCCGGCTCGCTCACCACCCAGGGCGCTTGCGGCGTGTGGGCGTCCTTGCTGCCCAGGCGCAGGCTGGCGCGTTCGGCCATCAGGTTGAGCGCGCCGCCGATGGCATCGCCGCCGGGTACCGGCAGCTCGTTGGGGCAGAGCGGGGTGAAACCTTTCTGGGCGTCTACATCGAAGCTGGCGATCAGGGTCATGGAAGCCTCCGCTTGACGGTTGGTGGCCTGTCGTGACTACATAATTCACGACATGAAATAAGTCGTCAAGCAGAAAGATCGACAATCATCGGAGGTGGAAGATGATTTCTGTACATGGTGAAATAAGTCGCGGAATGCGCACGGTGCCGGCGGAAATGGCTGCCGGGCAGTCGCCGGCCTTCGCCCTGGCGGTCTACGGTGGGGCTTTCGACCCGCCGCACCCAGGGCACGAATCGGTGATTCGCCGGGCCCTGCGGCACGCCGAACGGGTCGCGCTGGTGCCCAGCCACCGGCACGCCTTCGGCAAGCGCATGGCCGATTTCCACCTGCGTTGTCGCTGGCTGGAGCGGCTGGCGGAGCGGATGGATGGGCAGCGGGTGTACTGCGAGCCGATCGAGGCGCGCCTGGCGCCGGGGGATGCGGCGATCTACAGCATCGACCTGCTGGATGCGCTGCAACGGTGCAGCGGGCTGCCCTCCACACGTATTGCCTTGCTGATCGGTGAGGACAACGAGGCGCAGCTGGAGGGCTTCGAGCGTGCCGACGAATTGCGCCGGCGCTATGGCCGGCTGGTGGCGGGGGAGAGCATCGCGCTGCACAGCTCGATGATCCGCCAGCGCCTGCACCAGGGTTTGCCGCTGCCGGAAGCCTGGTGCCTGGCGGAAGTGAAGGAAGAATTGCATTGCTATGCGAGGAGCATCGATGAGTACCGCTGAAGTGCTGGCCACCGTGGATATCGTGGCCCTGCGCCTGAACCCCGAGCAGGGGCTGGAGCTGCTGCTGATCCGGCGCGGCCAGGCGCCGTTCGAGGGACAGTGGGCGCTGCCTGGCGTGCTGATCAACGGCCGCTGCGCCGACCACGGCCTGGACGATGCCGCGCTGCGTGCATTGCGCGAAAAGGCGCGGGTGAAGCCGGCGTACATGGAGCAGGTGGCGACCGTGGGCAACGCGGTGCGCGACCCGCGCGGCTGGTCGCTGAGTGTGTTCTATCTGGTGCTGGTGGCGCCGGATACCGAGCTGGCCGCTGACGATCTGGACTTCGTGCCGCTGGAGTCCGTGCGCGGCGAGCGCTTCGCCTTGCCCTTCGACCACACCCAACTGGTGCAGCAGGCCTGCGAGCGGCTGGCGGGCAAGTCGGTGTACAGCGCGCTGCCGCTGCACCTGCTGCCGGAGCGCTTCACCGTGGCCGAGGCGCTGAAGGCCTTCGAGTGGTCCATCGGCGAGGAAATCCAGCATTCCAGCCTGCGCGGGCGGCTGGAGCGGATGAAGGCAGCGGGTTGGGTGGAAGACACCGGCGAGCGCCACCAGCCGCCGATGGGCCGGCCGCAGCATGTCCTGCGCTTCACGCCGCAGGGGGATGGGGCGTTTGTGTTTGATCGGAGTTTGTTGGTTTAGGAGTTCCTGGGGGCGTTTGGAGTTGGGCGTTCCCTCTCCCTAACCCTCTCCCTGAAGGGAGAGGGGACTGATTCGGCGTGAAGGGGAACAGCGTGCCCCGCTTGCAATCATGGTGTCAGGAGAACACGGGCGCCCGAGTCACTCGGACACTCCCTCTCCCTTCAGGGAGAGGGCTGGGGAGAGGGCTGGGGAGAGGGTGCCACCGGCCACACGAAAATCACCCCTCCATCCGCTCCCCGATCCACTCCACGAACGCCCGAACCTTGGGCACCGCCGCCGCATGTTCGGGGTAGGCCAGGTAGTAGCCGCTGCGGCTCTGCAAACCGTGCTGCCAGGCGATCACCAGCTTGCCCTCGCTCAGCTCCTCTTCCACCAGGAACCGTGGCAGCAGCGCCACGCCGCAGCCAGCCTGCGCGGCGCGGATGCACATGTAGAAGGTGTCGAAGCGCGGCCCGTGGTAACTGTGCTCGCTGTGCTGGCCGAGGCTGAGGAACCACTCGTGCCAGGCCTCCTGGCGCGTGGCGTTCTGCAGCAGCACCAGGTCCGCCAGCTGGGTCGGGTCGCTCAGCGGCTGCGCCGGCAGGATCGCCGGTGAGCACACCGGCACCATCTCCTCGCCGAACAGCGCCACGCACTCTGCGCCGGGCAGGGTGCCGGCGCCGAAGAAGAACGCGATGTCGCAGCGCGATTGCAGCAGGTCGCCGGGCTCCAGTTCCTGGCGCAGGTCGAGGTGGATGTTCGGGTGACGATGACGCCAGCCGTTCAGCCGCGGGATCAGCCAGCGCGCGCCGAAGGTCGGTGGCGTCGCCACGCGCAGCACTTCGGTCTCGCCGCCGTAGGACAGCAGGTAGTGGGTGGACATCTCCACCTGGGTGAGGATCTTTCGCACTTCCACCAGGTACAGGTCGCCCGCCGGGGTCAGTTGCAGGCGGCGGCGCACGCGGCGGAACAGCAGGTGCTGGAGCATTTCCTCCAGCTGCGCCACCTGCTTGCTGACGGCGCTCTGGGTCAGGTTCAGCTCTTCGGAAGCGCGGGTGAAACTCAGGTGCCGCGCCACCGCTTCGAAGCATTGCAGGGCGGTCATGGACGGCAGGTGGCGTTTGCTCAGCATGGCGGGCAGTTCATGAATTTACGGAATGATGTGCATAGGAAACGTCGTTTGTTGTGCCTCGGCAAGCCGTTTATTACTGCTGGCATTCCGTCAGGTCATCTGAAAAGAACTGGAGCCCGCATGATTTCCGCACTGCTCGAATACCTCGGCGTCGACGCCCGCCTGGTCACCGGTGGCGATCAGGTCATCCACTCTCCCATCGACGGCAGCCGCCTGGGCGCGGTGCGCCTGGAAAGCGCCGCCGAGGTGGAACAGAAGATCGGCCGCGCCGCCCATGCCTTCGACGCCTGGCGCAAGGTGCCGGCGCCGCGTCGTGGCGAGCTGGTGCGGCTGTTCGGCGAGGAGCTGCGGGCGAGCAAGGCGGCGCTGGGCGAACTGGTGTCCTGGGAGGCCGGCAAGATCACCCAGGAAGGCCAGGGTGAAGTGCAGGAGATGATCGATATCTGCGACTTCGCCGTCGGCCTGTCGCGCCAGCTCTACGGCCTGACCATCGCTTCCGAGCGCCCCGGCCACCACATGCGCGAGACCTGGCACCCGCTGGGCGTGGTCGGGGTGATCAGCGCCTTCAACTTCCCGGTTGCCGTGTGGTCGTGGAACACCGCGCTGGCGCTGGTCTGCGGCAACTCGGTGGTATGGAAACCGTCGGAGAAGACTCCACTCACCGCGCTGGCCTGCCAGGCTCTGTTCGAGCGGGCGCTGAAG
Organism: Pseudomonas sp. CAN1; assembly: GCF_030462585.1. GTDB lineage: Bacteria > Pseudomonadota > Gammaproteobacteria > Pseudomonadales > Pseudomonadaceae > Pseudomonas. The sequence goes on from NZ_JASMRU010000002.1 coordinate 249,243, forward strand.
AAATTCGGTGACGCCCCGGCGCACCTCAGCCAGGTGGTGATCGGTGATCGCCACGCCGGCGAAGCGCTGGTGGACGACGTGCGCGTCGCCCTGGTCAGCGCCACCGGCAGCACCCGCATGGGCCGCGAAGTCGGCCCTCGCGTGGCGGCGCGTTTCGGCCGCAGCATCCTCGAACTGGGCGGCAACAACGCGATGATCCTGGCGCCCAGCGCCGACCTCGACATGGCCGTGCGCGCCGTGCTGTTCAGCGCCGTCGGCACCGCCGGGCAGCGCTGCACCACCCTGCGCCGGCTGATCGCCCATGAGTCGGTGAAGGACGAGTTCGTCAGCCGCCTGAAGACCGCCTACGCCAAGGTGCGCATCGGCCATCCGCTGGAGGGCAACCTGGTCGGCCCGCTGATCGACGAGCGCAGCTTCCTCGCCATGCAGGGCGCGCTGGAGCAGGCACGTGGCGAGGGCGGGGTGGTGTTCGGCGGCGAGCGACAGCTGGCCGACCAGTTCCCCGAGGCCTACTACGTGTCGCCGGCCATCGTCGAGATGCCCGAGCAGAGCGACGTGGTGCGCAGCGAGACCTTCGCGCCGATCCTCTACGTGGTGCCGTACAAGGACTTCAACGACGCGGTGGCGCTGAACAACGGCGTGCCCCAGGGGTTGTCGTCGTGCATCTTCACCACCGACCTGCGCGAGGCGGAAGCCTTCATCTCGGCGGTGGGCAGCGACTGCGGCATCGCCAACGTCAACATCGGCCCCAGCGGCGCGGAGATCGGCGGCGCCTTCGGTGGCGAGAAGGAAACCGGCGGCGGCCGCGAATCCGGCTCCGACGCCTGGAAGGGCTACATGCGCCGGCAGACCAACACCGTGAACTACTCGCGGGAACTGCCGCTGGCGCAGGGCATAGTCTTCGACTGAGGCCGGCATTCAGCGCTGGGCTGCGGCGGATAACGCGTGCCGCGTTATGCGCCCTACGGATTGGCTCTTCGTAGGAGCGAGCTTGCTCGCGAACAAGGCCCGGGTGAGCTTCGGTGTTATGCGGTTCGCGAGCAAGAACTAGGCGTCCCCCTCGCTCCTACACAAAGCACAGCTGTATCGAGTCATTCACAAAGGTTCGCGTAGAAGGATCGCTGGATGTCGCTTCGCCAAGAGTGTCTGTGGGAATACCTGACTCCTGACCGCCCGGAAGCCCCGGAGCTGCGCGGGGACCGCAAGGTTGACGTGTGTGTCATCGGTGCCGGCTTCACCGGCCTGTCCGCCGCGTTGCATCTGCTGGAGCGCGACCAGCAGGTCTGCGTGCTGGAAGCCCACACCACCGGGCATGGAGGCTCGGGGCGCAACGTCGGGCTGGTCAACGCCGGCCTGTGGATTCCGCCGGACGAGATCGAAGCGGGCATGGGGCCGGAGATCGGCCAGCGGGTGAACCGCATGCTCGGCAACGCGCCGTCGCTGGTGTTCTCGCTGATCGACAAGTACGCCATCGATTGCCAGGCGCGCCGCGAGGGCACCCTGCACATGGCGCACAACGCTCGTGGCCTGGCCGACCTGCGCAGCCGCTGTGAGCAATGGGGCCGGCGGGGTGCACCGGTAGAGCTGCTTGCCGGCGCTGACTGCGAACAGGCCTGCGGCACCGACAAGATCGCCGGCGCGTTGCTCGACCGTCGTGCCGGCACGCTCAATCCGATGGGCTATGTCAGCGGCCTCGCCCGCGCTGTGGTCGGCCTGGGTGGCGAGCTGTACCACCACTCTCCGGTGGTCGGCCTGGTACGCGTGGGCAGCGCCTGGAACGTGATCACTTCCGGCGGCGTGGTCACTGCCGACAAGGTGGTGATCGCCTCCAGCGCCTACACCGAAGGCGAGTGGACGCAGCTGCGTCGCACCTTCTTCCCCGGTTACTACTATCAGGTCGCCTCGCGTCCGCTGGAGGGCGCGGAAGCTGCGCGCATCCTGCCGGGCGGGCAGGGCTCCTGGGATACCCGCCAGGTGCTCAGCAGCATCCGCCGCGATGCCGACGGCCGCCTTTTACTCGGCAGCCTCGGCAAGGGCACCGGCAAGCCGGCGTGGTTCCTGAAAAGCTGGGCGGACCGTATCCAGCAGCACTACTTCCCCAGGCTGGGCAAGGTGGACTGGGAGTTCACCTGGACCGGCTGCATCGACTTCACCCCCGACCACCTCATGCGCCTGTTCGAGCCGGCGCCGGGGCTGGTCGCCATGAGCGGCTACAACGGTCGTGGCGTCACCACCGGCACGGTGGTGGGCAAGGCCTTTGCCGACTTCCTGCTGGACGGCGACGCCAGCGCGCTGCCGATGCCGCTGCGGCCCATGGAGGAAATTTCCGCTGTGGGCCTGCGCAGCTGTCTGTACGAAGCCGGCTTCTCCCTCTACCACGCCGGGCAATGCCTGCGGGTGGTGATCTGAGGTCGTTCAGACTGGGGCGCGCGCCGCCCCGGTTTGACCCACCAACGCTCGCTGCACTTTGGTCTAGCCTCTTATGGTGCGTTACCCCGACGGGTCTGCACCGCGGATGTGCAGTTCGGTGACAGCAATGGTTACGGTTGGGGTTGCGCCTGTGGTGGCTGGAAAAAGCCAGCTCACGGGAAAGGTGGTTGCACCCTGTTTGCCGCCTGGTTGCACCTTCGGCATTGATGGGGTTGCACGTGTCTAGCACTTGATGTCTGCCAGCTCAGGCTGTTTTTGCTGTAGGACTTGGTTAATAACAAAAACGAATGGCACGCCGCTTGCTGTCGATAACTCGCTGAATCGCTTAAACGAGAAATCGCCAACACGAAATACAACGCGCCATTACAAAAAAACCCTCAGGAGCAAAACTCCATGTCGCAGAAGATTTTCAGAAAAGGTTTTCTGGCTCTGGCGGTGACTACCGCGCTGGGCATGTCTTCCGTTGTACAGGCCGATGTCGTGATCGGGGTCGCAGGGCCGCATACCGGGGCCAACGCCTCGTTCGGTGAACAGTACTGGCGTGGGGCGAGCCTGGCCGCAGAGGACATCAACGCCGCCGGCGGGATCAATGGCGAGAAGATCAAGCTGGTGAAGGCCGACGACGCCTGCGAGCCGAAACAGGCCGTGGCCGTGGCCAACCGTCTGGTGGACCAGGACAAGGCGGTCGCCGTGGTCGGCCACTTCTGCTCCTCCTCCACCATCCCCGCCTCGGAGGTCTATGACGAGGCCGGCATCATCGCCATCACCCCCGGTTCCACCAACCCGCAGGTCACCGAACGCGGCCTGTCCGGCATGTTCCGCATGTGCGGTCGAGACGACCAGCAGGGTGTGGTCGCCGGCGACTACATCGTCGATGTGCTGAAGGCCAAGAAGGTCGCGGTGATCCACGACAAGGACACCTACGGCCAGGGCCTGGCGGACGCCACCCGTGCGCAGCTGAACAAGCGCGGCGTGAAGGAAGTGCTGTACGAAGGCCTGACCCGTGGCGAGAAGGACTTCAACGCCCTGGTCACCAAGATCCGCGCCTCGGGCGCAGAAGTCGTCTACTTCGGCGGCCTGCACCCGGAAGCCGGCCCGCTGGTACGGCAGATGCGCGAGCAGGGCCTGACCGCCAAGTTCATGTCCGACGACGGCATCGTAACCGACGAACTGGTCACCACCGCTGGCGGCCCGCAATACGTCAAGGGCGTGCTGATGACCTTCGGCGCCGACCCGCGGCTGATCCCGGACGGCAAGGCCGTGGTGGAGAAATTCCGCGCCAACGGCTTCGAGCCCGAGGGTTACACCCTGTACTCCTACGCCTCGATCCAGGCCCTGGCCGCTGCCTTCAACGGCGCCGGCAAGACCGACCCGGCCAAGGCCAGCGAGTGGCTGAAGTCGCACCCGGTCCCCACCGTCATGGGCCAGAAGGAGTGGGACAAGAAGGGCGACCTGAAAGTCTCCGACTACGTGGTCTACGAGTGGGACGACAAGGGCAAGTACCACCAGCTCGACGCGTTCAAGAAGTAACCGCCTGACCGGCCGGCGCCGCTACCCGCGGCGCCGGCTTCCCCGCAGGTCGACGAAACGCGCGCAGCTGGTCACGAGCCGGTGATTGCGCGAGCCGTCCGCCTTTCCTGCCCTGCTTGCGCGAGTACTCAATCGTGGACGGTATCTTCCTCCAGCAAATGATCAACGGGCTGACCCTGGGGTCGGTCTACGGCCTGATCGCCATCGGCTACACGATGGTCTACGGCATCATCGGCATGATCAACTTCGCCCACGGCGAGGTGTACATGATCTCCGCCTACCTCTCCGCCGTGGCCCTGGCGCTGCTCGCGTTCTTCGGGTTGCAGTCGTTCCCGCTGCTGATCCTCGGCACGTTGGTCTTCACCATCTTCGTCACCGGCGTCTACGGCTGGGTGATCGAGCGCATCGCCTACAAGCCGCTGCGCAACTCCACGCGCCTGGCCCCGCTGATCTCCGCCATCGGCATGTCGCTGATCCTGCAGAACTACGTGCAACTGGCCCAGGGCCCGCGCCAGCAAGGCGTGCCGACCCTGCTCGACGGTGCCTTCAAGTTCCATATCGGCGAAGGCTTCGTGCAGCTGACCTACACCAAGGTGTTCATCCTCATCGCCGCCTTCGTCGGCATGGCGGTGCTCACCTACGTGATCCAGTACACCAAGCTCGGGCGCATGTGCCGCGCCACCCAGCAGGACCGCAAGATGGCCTCGATCCTGGGGATCAACACCGACCGGGTGATCTCCTACGTGTTCATCATCGGCGCCGCCATGGCCGCGCTGGCCGGCGTGCTGATCACCATGAACTACGGCACCTTCGACTTCTACGCAGGTTTCATCATCGGCATCAAGGCGTTCACCGCCGCGGTGCTCGGCGGCATCGGCTCGCTGCCCGGCGCCATGCTCGGCGGGCTGATCCTGGGCGTGGCCGAGGCGCAGTTCTCGGGCATGGTGAACACCGACTTCAAGGACGTGTTCGCCTTCGGCCTGCTGGTGACCATCCTGATCTTCCGGCCGCAAGGGCTCCTGGGTCGTCCCCAGGTGTCGAAGGTGTAAGCATGACGTCCGCCTCCCAGACTTCAGCCGCGCCCAAGACTGCGCGCATCGATATCAAGAAGAGCCTGGTCGACACCGTGCTCGCCGGGCTGATCGCCCTGATCGTCTTCGGCCCCATCGTCGGCATCGTGCTCGACGGCTACAGCTTCAAGCTCGAGCCGGTGCGCCTCGCCTGGATGATCGGCGCGGTGATGCTCGGCCGCCTGCTGCTCAGCCTGTACCTGCAGACTCCGGCCGGCAGCCGCATCATGGACCGCTTCGAAAGCACGGACTCGGGCATCAGCGTCCTGCCGCCGGGCTACAAGACGCGCCTGCGCTGGATCGTTCCGCTGGTGATCCTCGCCGCGGTGATCTTCCCGTTCTTCGCCAGCAAGTACCTGCTCACGGTGATCATCCTCGGGTTGATCTACGTGCTGCTGGGCCTGGGGCTGAACATCGTGGTCGGCCTCGCCGGCCTGCTAGACCTCGGCTACGTGGCCTTCTACGCCATCGGCGCCTACGGCCTCGCGCTGGGCTACCAGTACCTGGGCCTGGGCTTCTGGTCGGTGCTGCCGCTGGCGGCCATCACCGCCGCGCTGGCGGGGGCGCTACTGGGCTTCCCGGTGCTGCGCATGCACGGTGACTACCTGGCCATCGTGACCCTGGGCTTCGGCGAGATCATCCGCCTGATCCTCAACAACTGGCTGTCCTTCACTGGCGGCCCGAACGGCATGCCGGTGCCGTCGCCGACCTTCTTCGGCCTCGAATTCGGTCGCCGGGCGAAGGAAGGCGGCACGCCGATCCACGAGTTCCTCGGCATCGATTACAACCAGAACTTCAAGTTCCTGTTCATCTACATCGTGCTGTTCCTGGTGGTCATGCTGGTGCTCTATATCAAGCACCGGCTGACCCGCATGCCGGTCGGCCGCGCCTGGGAAGCGCTGCGCGAGGACGAGATCGCCTGCCGCGCCATGGGCCTGAACCACGTGCTGGTGAAGCTCTCGGCGTTCATGCTCGGCGCTTCCACGGCGGGCCTCGCCGGGGTGTTCTTCGCCAGCTACCAGGGCTTCGTCAACCCGTCGTCGTTCACCTTCTTCGAGTCGGCGCTGATCCTCGCCATCGTGGTGCTGGGCGGTATGGGTTCGACGGTGGGCGTGGTGATCGCCGCCTTCGTTCTCACCGTGGCGCCGGAGTTGCTGCGCAGCTTCGCCGACTACCGCGTGCTGCTGTTCGGCATCCTCATGGTGCTGATGATGATCTGGCGTCCGCGCGGGCTGATCCGCATCAGCCGCTCGGGCTTTGCCGTGCGCAAGGGGGTGGCGCCATGAGTGCTGACAAGATCCTCAGCGTCGAACACCTGATGATGCATTTTGGCGGCATCAAGGCGCTCAACGACGTCAACCTCGACGTGGAGCGCGGCTCCATCACCGCGCTGATCGGCCCCAACGGCGCCGGCAAGACCACGGTGTTCAACTGCCTTACCGGCTTCTACAAGGCCACTGGCGGCAACATCCTGCTCAATACCCAGGGCGGCACCACCGACGTCATCAAGGTGCTTGGCCAGCCGTTCCAGGCCGGCGATTTCGTCAACCCGGCGCAGTTCGGCAATCGCGTCTTCTACAAGATGTTCGGCGGCACCCACCTGGTGAACCGCGCAGGGCTGGCGCGGACCTTCCAGAACATCCGGCTGTTCCGCGAGATGTCGGTGGTGGAGAACCTGCTGGTGGCCCAGCACATGTTCGTCAACCGCAACCTCATCGCCGGCGTGCTCAACACCCCCGGCTACCGTCGCGCGGAAAGCGAGGCGCTGGACCATGCCTTCTACTGGCTGGAAGTGGTGGACCTGGTGGACTGCGCCAATCGCCTTGCCGGCGAGATGTCCTACGGGCAGCAGCGCCGCCTGGAGATCGCCCGCGCCATGTGCACCCGGCCCGAGCTGATCTGCCTCGACGAACCCGCCGCCGGCCTCAACCCGGCGGAAACCCAGGCACTGGCGCGCATCGTGCGCTACCTGCGCGACCACCACGGCATCACCGTGCTGCTGATCGAGCACGACATGGGCATGGTGATGAACATCTCCGACCACATCATCGTGCTCGACCATGGCGTGGTCATCGCCCGTGGCGCGCCGGACGAAATCCGCCACAACGAGAAAGTGATCGCCGCCTATCTCGGCGCAGACGAAGAGGAGCTGGCATGACGGCGCCGATGTTGGAATTCCGTGAGGTCGATGTGTTCTACGGGCCGATCCAGGCGCTGAAGAAAGTCTCGCTGACCGTCAACGAAGGGGAAACCGTGGCGCTGATCGGCGCCAACGGCGCGGGCAAGTCGACGCTGCTGATGTCGATCTTCGGCCAGCCCCGCGCGGCTGGCGGCGCGATCCTCTACAAGGGCCAGGACATCCGCCACAAGTCCGCGCACTACGTCGCTTCCAACGGCATCGCGCAGTCGCCGGAAGGACGCCGGGTGTTCCCTGACATGACGGTGGAGGAGAACCTGCTGATGGGCACCATTCCTGTCGGCATGACGCACGCCGAGGAAGACATGCAGCGCATGTTCGACCTCTTCCCGCGCTTGAAGGAGCGGCGCAACCAGCGCGCCATGACCATGTCCGGCGGCGAGCAGCAGATGCTCGCCATCGCCCGTGCGCTGATGAGCCGGCCCAAGCTGCTGCTGCTCGACGAACCCTCGCTGGGGCTGGCGCCCATCGTGGTCAAGCAGATCTTCCAGACCCTGCGCGAATTGGCCAAGAGCGGGATGACGCTGTTCCTCGTGGAGCAGAACGCCAACCATGCGCTGAAGCTGTCCGACCGCGGCTATGTGATGGTCAACGGCGAGATTCGCCTGAGCGGTACCGGCGCTGAACTGCTGGGTAACCAGGAGGTTCGTAACGCGTATCTGGGTGGGCACTGACCCATCACCTTGCGTAGGAGCGGACTCCGTCCGCGATGCTTCCCGGCGCGCCTGAGAACATCGCGGACAGAGTCCGCTCCTACGGTTATCCAGCGCTTTTCTGCAGAGGGGTTTCCATGCAAGACCTCCGCTTCCTCACCAACGCCGACGTCGCCGCACGGCTGAGTTATCCCCAACTGATCGAAGCCCTGCGCATCGGCCTCGCCGGAGCCTGCGAAGCCCCGGTGCGCGCCTGCCATGAATTGCCCGCCGACGCCTCGCTGCTGACCATGCCGGTGTGGCGGCCAGGGCAGGATATCGGCGTGAAACTGGTCACCGTGTTCCCCGACAACGGCGCGAAGAACCTGCCGGCGGTGGCCGCCCTGTTCTGTCTGTTCGATGGAGAAACCGGGCGTCCGCTGGCGATGCTCGAAGCCTCGGAAATGACCGCCCGGCGCACCGCCTGCACCTCCGCGCTGGCCGCCGATTACCTGGTGCGCCGTGATGCGCGGCGGTTGCTGGTGGTCGGCAGCGGCACCCTGGCGCCACACATGGTCCGCGCCCATAGCTCAGTGCGTGAGTACGAGGACATCGCCGTCTGGGGCCGTCACGAGGACAAGGTGCATGCGCTGGTGAAGCAGCTGCAGGAGGAAGGCTATCCCGCCCACGCCTGTGTCGATCTGCGCGGTGGCGTGGCGGCGGCGGACTGCATCAGCTGCGTCACCACTTCCCGCGAGCCTATCGTCCACGGAGCCTGGCTGCGCTCGGGCTGCCACCTCGATCTGGTCGGCGCCTTCCTGCCCAGCATGCGCGAGACCGACAACGAAGCCGTCAGCCGCGCGCGCATCGTGGTCGATACCCGCGAAGGTGCACTGGAGGAGGCGGGCGACCTGCTGATTCCCATGGGCGAAGGCGTGATCGACGAGAGCGCCATTCAATGCCAACTGTCAGACCTCCTGCACGGTCGCGGCGCACGCCAGGACGACAGCGAGATCACCCTGTTCAAGTCCGTGGGTCATGCACTGGAAGACCTGATCGCCGCACGCCTGCTGCTTGCCGTGAATTAATCCAGAAAAACTGTGGGCGGGCCTGTGGATAACGTCTGGGAGAACTTCCCCAGGCCCCATGGCCACAGGCGCCGCCCAAGGCGGTCGATTTCTGTTCGATCGCCCTGCAGTCCCTGTATGGATGGACAGTTACGCTTTCGCGGATTAGTTCCCCTTTTGCGATAGTTGTCCCCGCCAGCCGTTGAAAGATCTGTGGATAACCTTGGGAAGAACTTCTCCAGCGCAGCGGCGGCGCGGCCTGCGGCGGGGCGCTCGAAAAACGTCCAGGGGAAATCGGCATTCCGCTTTGCCCACAGAATCCGTGGAACAGCCTGTGGACAAGGTGGGCGCAACCTGCGGCAGGCTAGTAGCCGTGGGGCTTTCAAGCGGCTGTTCGGGTTTTATCCAGCACGGCTGTAACGCAACGCGATGGGTTCGGGCTGTTATGCTCGATGACCGACCAGAACGCGCACCGCACGATTCCCCGGCATGCATCGGCGACGGCAGTGCCCAGTAAGAGGATATCTGTGATGACCACTCCCACTCTGTTCATTACCGGCGCCACCTCCGGCTTCGGCGAAGCCTGTGCGCGGCGTTTCGCCCGTGACGGCTGGTCGCTGGTGATCACCGGCCGCCGCGAGGAGCGTCTGAACGCGCTGGCCCAGGAGCTTTCCGCCGAGACCGATGTACTACCGCTGGTGCTCGACGTGCGCGACCGTGCGGCAATGACTGCCGCCGTAGACAGCCTGCCGGAGAAGTTCGCCAAGTTGCGTGGCCTGATCAACAACGCCGGCCTCGCCCTGGGCACTGACCCGGCGCAGAACTGCGAGCTGGATGACTGGGACACCATGGTCGACACCAACATCAAGGGCCTGATGTACGCCACCCGCCTGCTGCTGCCACGCCTGATCGCCCATGGCACGGGCGCGAGCATCCTCAACCTGGGTTCGGTGGCCGGCCGCTGGCCGTATCCGGGCGGCCACGTGTACGGCGCGACCAAGGCCTTCGTCGAGCAATTCTCGCTGAACCTGCGCTGTGACCTGCAGGGCACCGGCGTGCGCGTCACCAACCTCGAACCGGGCATGTGCGAGAGCGAGTTCTCCCTGGTGCGCTTCGGCGGTGACCAGGCCAAGTACGACAAGACCTATGCAGGCGCCGAGCCGATCCAGTCCACGGACATTGCCGAGACCATCCACTGGATCATGAACCAGCCGCCGCACATCAACATCAACACCCTGGAAATCATGCCGGTGAGCCAGGCGTGGGCGGGGTTTGCGGTGCATCGCAAGGGCTGATCGAAGTCCCTCTTACCGGGCAACGCAAGGTTGTCCGGTGTTCTTCCTGCGCAGCCTGCCTGCCACCGCAGGATCAGAGTTGCCCCTCGATGATCGCTTCGGCGATCAACTGGCGGAACCAGTCCAGGGCCGCCGACTGTTCGCTGCTCGCGCGCCAGTGCAGGGACACCTCGAAGTCCGGTAATTCGAACGGCAATTCGAGCATCTTCAGGCCACCCTCGGCGACGAACATGCAGGCGATCTGCGCCGGCAGGATGGCCAGCAGGTCGGTGTCGGCAATGATCTTCGGCAGCACCGAGAAATGCGGCACGCGCAGGGCGATGCGGCGTTCCAGCTTCATGGCCTGGAGCACTTCCTCTGCGATGCCGTGGCCCGAGGTGCGGGTCACCACCACGTGACGTTCGCCCAGGTAGGTCGCCAGGTCCAGGCTGTCGTCGATGCGCGGGTGCTCGGCACTGAGCAGGCACACGTAGTGCTCCTGGATCAGCACCTGGCTGCGGCTGCCGGGCACGGCCTGGCGGCAGATGGCGGCGTCGACCTTGCCGCTGGCCAGCCAGTCGCCGACCTCGTCCACCTGCAGGGCCAGCACTTCCACTTCGGCCAGGGGCGCTTCGTGGTTCAGTCGCGCCAGGATCAGCGGCAGGAAGCCCAGTTCGCCAAGGTCCGACAGGGCAATGCGAAAGTGCCGCTCGGTACTCGCCGGATCGAACTGCCGGGTGCTCTGTACGGCTCCCTCGATACGGGTCAGGGCCTCGCGCAGGGTGACGTAGAGCTGCTCGGCGACGAAGGTCGGCTGGATGCCCTCGCGGCTGCGGGTGAACAGCGCGTCATCGAACAGTTCGCGCAGCTTCGCCAGCGAATAGCTCACCGAGGGCTGGGTGACGAACAGGCGCTCGGCGGCGAGGGTCACGCTGCCGGCCTCGAACAGGGTGACGAAGGTGCGGATCAGGTTGAGGTCGATCTGGGCCATGACGTCTACATAGATGGAATTTATTTTCGATAGAAAGACCATCGATTTGATTGATTATGTTCGGGTTGAGACAGTGGCGCAAATCCCCACAGCCCGAAGGGCCTTGCATGAAAACTGTCCGCAGCGCCTCCTACGACATCCTCCGTCGGCACGGCCTGACCACCATCTTCGGCAACCCCGGCTCCAACGAACTGCCGTTCCTCAAGGACTTCCCCGAAGACTTCCGCTACGTACTCGGTCTGCATGAGGGCGTGGTGGTGGGCATGGCCGATGGCTACGCCCTGGCCAGCGGCAAGCCGGCCTTCGTCAACCTGCATGCCGCCGCCGGTACCGGCAACGGCATGGGCGCACTGACCAACGCCTGGTACAGCCACAGCCCGCTGGTGATCAGCGCCGGCCAGCAGGTGCGTTCGATGATCGGCGTGGAAGCGATGCTGGCCAACGTCGAGGCGACCCAGCTGCCCAAGCCGCTGGTGAAGTGGAGCGCCGAACCGGCCTGCGCCGCCGACGTGCCGCGGGCCCTGAGCCAGGCGATCCACCTGGCCAGCCTGCCGCCGAAGGCACCGGTCTACCTGTCGATACCCTATGACGACTGGGCCCAGCCGGCGCCCGCGGGCAGCGAGCATCTGGCGGCGCGGGAAGTGGCCAGCGCCGGCCTGCCTTCTCCGGCACAGCTCGCCGCTCTGCAACAGGCCCTGGCGCAAGCGAGTAATCCGGTGCTGGTGCTCGGCCCGGATGTCGACGGCGCTGGAGCCAACGACCTGGCAGTGCAGTTGGCGGAGCGGCTGCGCATGCTGGTATGGGTGGCGCCTTCGGCGTCGCGCTGCCCGTTCCCTACTCGCCATCCGTGCTTTCGTGGCGTGCTGCCGGCCGCCATCGACGGTATTTCCCGCGTGCTGGCCGGGCACGACCTGATCCTGGTAGTGGGCGCTCCGGTGTTCCGCTATCACCAGTTCTCGCCGGGCGCTTACCTGCCGGAAGGGGCGAAGCTGGTTCATCTCACCTGTGACCCGTCGGAGGCCGCCCGCGCGCCGATGGGCGACGCGTTGGTCGGCGATCTGTCGCTCACGCTGCAGGCCTTGCTCGAAGAGCTGCAGCCTAGTTCGCGCTGCATGCCTGGCGCCTTGCCGAGGCCTGCGCCGCGCCAGGCTGAAGGCGAGCTGTTGCACCCGGCGACGGTGTTCGACGTGCTCGATGAGCTGGCGCCGGAGGATGCCATCTACGTCAAGGAGTCCACTTCCACCGTCAGCGCGTTCTGGCGCCGGGTGGAGATGCGTCACCCCGGCAGTTACTACTTCCCGGCCGCTGGCGGCCTGGGCTTCGGCCTGCCGGCGGCGGTCGGCGTGCAGCTGGCGCAGCCGCAGCGAAGGGTGATCGGGATCATCGGCGACGGCTCGGCGAACTACGGCATCACTGCGCTGTGGACCGCCGCGCAGTACCGCATCCCGGTGGTGTTCCTGATCCTCAAGAACGGCACCTACGGTGCGCTGCGCTGGTTCGCCGGGGTACTCGACGTGCCGGACGCCCCCGGTCTTGACGTTCCCGGCCTGGATTTCTGCCAGCTAGGTCGCGGTTATGGCGTGCGCTCGGTCACGGTGTCGGACGAGGCAGCCCTTCGCGAGGAACTGGCGCGTGCCCTGGCCGGCAACGAGCCGGTACTCATCGAGGTTCCGACCCTGACCATCGAGCCCTGAGCATCGGGTCTGGCCGTCCAACGGCGCTTGCCGGCGGCTGAACAGCCGCCGGCGCACCAGAACAATAAGAAGAGGTGATCCATGAATACAACTTCCCTCGGCCAACGACCGGTCGCCGCGCAAGTGCGGCCGCTGCCGCACCCACCCAGCGTCGATATCGGCAACCTGCTGGACCAGGGGCCGTTCACGCCCCTGCAGAAGATGGTGGTGCTGCTCGCCGCGCTGTCCATCGTGATGGATGGATTCGACGGCCAGCTCATCGGCTATGCGATTCCGCTGATGATCCAGGAGTGGGGCATCACCCGCGAAGCCTTCGCCCCGGCGGTGGCTGCCGGGCTGATCGGCATGGGCATCGGCAGTGCCTGCGCGGGCCTGCTCGCCGACCGTTTCGGTCGGCGCGTGTCGCTGGTCACCAGCGTCTTCGTGTTCGCCTCGGCAACCTGCGCGATCGGCCTGGCTTCGGGCGTATCGACAGTAGCGCTGCTGCGCTTCATCGCCGGCCTGGGCATTGGTGGCGCGCTGCCCAGCGCTGCGACCATGACCGCCGAGTTCACCCCCGCGCGGCGGCGAACCCTGGCGATCACCCTGACCATCGTCTGTGTGCCGCTGGGTGGCATGCTGGCAGGGGTGTTCGCATCCCATGTGCTGCCAGCCTACGGTTGGCGGACGCTGTTCTTCGTCGGCGGCGCCTTGCCGCTCGTACTGGGGCTGGTATTGCTGATGGCCCTGCCGGAATCGCCGCGCTTCCTGGCACGCCAGCCAGAGCGCTGGGGTGACCTGAATGCGCTGCTTCGGCGCATGGGTCGCCCGCTGGCCAGCAAGACCGGCTTCACCGATACGCCGGGGCAGACAACGCACCAGCGCGTGGGCGTAGGCGGGCTGTTCAGCGCCGGGCTCGGGCGCGACACCCTGGCCATCTGGGTGACCTTCTTCATGTGCCTGACGGCGGTCTACAGCGCCTTCAGCTGGCTGCCGACCATGCTCCAGGCCGAGGGCCTGCCGCTGTCGGTGGCCGGTGGCGGCCTGACTGCCTACAACATGGGCGGCGTAATTGGTGCGCTGGTCTGTGCCGTGGCCATGGCGCGCTGGGGATCGTTCTGGCCGCTGTTGCTCTGCTGTGCCGGCGGCGCCGCCAGCGCCTTCGCCCTGATGACCGTGGATATCCAGCAGAACACCAGCCTGCTGATCTTCGGCTTCGGCGTGCACGGGCTGTTCGTCAACGCGGTGCAGTCCACTCTCTACGCGCTGTGCGCCTTCATCTACCCCACCAGCGTACGGGCCACCGGCACCGCTTCGGCACTCGCCTTCGGCCGCCTGGGCGCCATTCTCAGCGCCTTCGTCGGAGCCGCGATCATCACCCAGGGCGGCGCCCACGCCTACCTGGCGCTGCTGGGGACGGCGATGCTGCTGGCGTTGCTCGCCCTGAAACTGGTCAAGCGCCACATACCGGCGCCAACAGGAGAACCGTCATGAGCCAGGCCGTCGCGACGCAGAAGGAGCAGCCGGTGGCGAATGCCATCGCAGTCCCCGAGGAAGTCCTCAACATCACCATCCTCGGCGCTGGCGCCATGGGCTCGCTGTTCGGCGGCTTGCTGGCGGAGTGCGGGCAGAACGTCACGCTGCTGGACATCAATGACGCGCACCTGGAGGCGATCCGCAGCCAGGGCCTGCGCCTGGAGACCGACCAGGGCGAGCGCTACATCCGCAACCTGCTGGCTTGCCGCCCGGAGCAGGCCAGCGAGCGTGCCGACCTGCTGCTGGTATTCACCAAGACGCTGCATACGGAGGCGGCGCTGCAGGGCGTTGCGCACCTGCTGGGCGAGCAGACCCAGGTGCTCAGCCTGCAGAACGGGCTGGGCAACGCTGAGGCGCTGGGCCGCCACGTCGCCGCGGAGCGGGTAATGGTCGGCATGACCACCTGGCCGGCGGACCTGCTGGGCCCCGGCCACGTGCGTTCCCACGGCCAGGGCGTGGTGCGCCTGCTCTGCGCCGATGGCGTCGAGCGCCCCGCGGCGACCCAGGCCGCCGCCCTGCTGGAAGCGGCCGGGCTGCGCTGCGCGGTGGACCACGAGGTGTGGACCGCGATCTGGGAAAAGGTTGCCTTCAACGCCGCCCTGAACAGCCTGTGCGCGGTGACTGGCTGCACGGTGGGGCAACTGGATGGAGCACCGGAGGGCATGCGCCTGGTCCATGGCATCGTCATGGAAGTGGTAGCAGTGGCGCAGGCGTTGGGCGTGCCGGCAGACCTGCAGCGCTGCCTGCACAGCGTCGTCGACGCGGTTGCGCAGCATCGCACGCACAAACCGTCCATGCTGCAGGACATCCTGGCTGGCCGGCCAACCGAAATCGGCTCGATCAACGGCGAGGTGCTGGCCCGCGCGCGACGTTGCGGTGTTGCCGTCCCGCTGACGGAAACCCTGCTGGGGCTGCTGCGTCTGATGGAGACGCGGGCACGTACCGAGTCCACCCGTTCAGCCACCTGATGCGATCCTTCGAGGAGCCTTGTCATGAGTGATGCACCGACCCGCTACACCGACCTACACCTGCTGCCGCTCGCCGGGCAGTGGCGCGCCGGCGCCGCCGGCAGGACCCTGCGCGACGACAATCCCTACGACGGCAGTACCTTGCTGGAGATCGCCCAGGCCAACCGTGATGACCTCGATGAGGCCTACCGCAAGGCAGCGGAGGTGCAGCCGGCCTGGGCCGCCACGCCGCCGGCCGAACGCAGTGCGCTGCTGCTGCGGGTGGTCGCGATCTTCGACCAGCGCCGCGAGGAAATCATCGACTGGCTGATTCGCGAGTCCGGCAGTACCCGTCTGAAAGCCACCATCGAGTGGGGCGCGGCGCGCGCCATCAGCGTCGAGGCGGCGTCCTTCCCCAGTCGCGTGCATGGCCGCATTGTCGACTCCAATATTGCCGGCAAGGAGAGCCGCATCTACCGCAGCGCCATTGGCGTGGTGGGCGTGATCAGCCCGTGGAACTTCCCCCTGCACCTGACCCAGCGCTCGCTGGCCCCGGCCATCGCGCTGGGCAATGCGGTGGTGGTCAAGCCGGCCAGCGACACGCCGGTCTGCGGCGGCCTGCTGCTGGCGCGCATCTTCGAAGAAGCCGGCCTGCCCGCCGGGGTGCTCAGCGTGGTGGTGGGCGCCGGCAGCGAGATCGGCGATGCCTTCGTCGAGCACCCGGTGCCGGGCCTGCTGACCTTCACCGGCTCGACCCCGGTGGGGCGCAACATCGGCAGCCTCGCCAGCGGCGGCGCGCATCTCAAGCATGTGGCGCTGGAGCTGGGCGGCAACAGCCCGTTCGTGGTGCTGGAGGATGCCGATCTGGAGCAGGCGGTGGCTGCGGCGGTTTTCGGCAAGTTCCTGCACCAGGGGCAGATCTGCATGGCGATCAACCGGATCATTGTCGTCGAGCCGTTGTACGACGCCTTCGCCGAGCGTTTCGTCGAACGGGTGAAGCAGCTCAGGGTTGGCGATCCGCAATCGATCGAGACCGCGCTCGGGCCAATCATCAATGCCCGGCAATTGCGCGGGCTGCTGGAGAAGATCGCCGGTGCCCGCCGTGAAGGTGCCCGGCCGTTGCATGAAGGCGGCGTGCAGGGGCAACTGCTCGCTCCCCACGTCTATGGCGAGGTGACCGCCGACATGGAAATCGCCCGCGATGAAATCTTCGGCCCGCTGGTCGGCCTGCTGCGCGCCCGCGATGAGGCGCACGCGCTGGAACTGGCCAATGCCAGCGAGTACGGGCTTTCCAGCGCGGTGTTCAGCGGCAGCCTCGAACGCGGCGTGGCTTTCGCCCGGCAGGTTCGCGCCGGCATGACCCATGTGAACGACATACCGGTCAACGACGAAGCCAACGCGCCTTTTGGCGGCGAGAAGAACTCGGGTCTCGGGCGCTTCAATGGCGACTGGGCCATCGACGAGTTCACCCGCGATCAGTGGGTAAGCGTGCA
Organism: Pseudomonas sp. CAN1; assembly: GCF_030462585.1. Taxonomy (GTDB): domain Bacteria; phylum Pseudomonadota; class Gammaproteobacteria; order Pseudomonadales; family Pseudomonadaceae; genus Pseudomonas. The sequence continues at coordinate 266,083 of NZ_JASMRU010000002.1, forward strand.
GCGCACGCATCGTCACTACCCGTTCTGAAGCCTGACGCGGGGCCGGGGAACCGCAAGGTGTCCAGGCCCCGGCAGGGCTTCAGCCAGCGAGCAGCCAGGCGCCAGCACCCGCCGAAGCCAGGCCGGCGAAACGCACCAGCGGTGCAGCCGCCTGCGGCAGCAGGCGAACGATCCCGTAACCCGCTGCGTGCAGAGCGGCAGTCGCGCCGACGAAGCCGGCGGCATACAGCCACGGGCTGCTCAGTTCCGGCAGTTCCAGCCCGTGGGCCACGCCATGGGCGAGGGCGAACAGCGCGGTCGCACCCATCGCCAGGAACAGCGGTGGACGCACCGCCAGCGCAACGCACAGGCCCAGCGCCAGCACGGAGGCGGCGATGCCGGTCTCCATGAACGGCAGCTGCAGCCCCTCGAAGCCGAGCAATCCGCCGATCAGCATGGTCACGACGAAGGTGCACGGCAGCGCCAGCCGCGCGGCGCCTTTCTGTTGTGCCGCCCAGAGACCGACGGCGAACATCGCCAGCAAGTGATCGAGGCCGGTGAGCGGGTGGGCGATGCCGGCGATCAGGCCGTGGTCGCCGTGCCCCGGATGGGCGAAGGCCACGGCCGGGGTGAGGAACAGCGCCAGGCTGTAGAGGGCTTTGCGCAGTTGCATGGAAAACTCCCTGGTTCTTGTCATGGGGCGTCCTGTCATGAGGCGGCCGGCGTCCGCGGCCGCGAACAAGGCATCAGGCTGCGGTCAGCAGACCCTGGCGTTCGATGAAGGTGATGATCTCGGCCAGGCCCTGGCCGGTCTTCTGGTTGCTGAAGACGAACGGCTTGTCGCCGCGCATGCGCGAGGCGTCCTGGTCCATCACTTCCAGCGAGGCGCCCACCAGCGGGGCGAGGTCGATCTTGTTGATCACCAGCAGGTCGGACTTGCAGATGCCCGGCCCGCCCTTGCGCGGAATCTTGTCGCCGGCGGAGACGTCGATCACGTAGAGCGTCAGGTCCGATAGCTCCGGGCTGAAGGTAGCCGAGAGGTTGTCGCCGCCGGATTCCACCAGGATCAGGTCGAGGCCGGGGAAGCGGCGGTTGAGCTGGTCCACCGCTTCCAGGTTGATCGAGGCGTCCTCGCGGATTGCCGTGTGCGGGCAGCCGCCGGTTTCCACGCCGATGATCCGCTCCGGTTCCAGTGCCTGGTTGCGCACCAGGAACTGCGCGTCCTCCTGGGTGTAGATGTCGTTGGTGACCACGGCGATGTTGTAGCGCTGGCGCAGGGCGCGGCACAGCGCCAGGGTCAGGGCGGTCTTGCCGGAGCCCACCGGGCCGCCGATGCCGACGCGAAGAGGTTGAGTGTTCATGGCAGTTCTCCTAGGAGCGGAACAGGCGGCTGTATTGGGTTTCGTGGGTCATGCAGGCCAGCGCGAGACCGAAGGGCGCGCCGCCATTTGGGGAGTTTTCCAGCGCGGCGCGGCAGGCGGCGTCGAGGTCGGGAAGCAGTTGCGAGGTGAGCTTCTGCGCGGCCATCTGGCCCAGCGGCAGGGTCTTCATCAGGACCGCCAACTGGTTCTCCAGCCAGCTCCACAGCCAGGCTCCGAGGGCCTGCTCCGGGGACAGCCCCCAGGTGCGGGCGGCCAACGCCCAGGCAGCGGCGAAAGAGGGTTCGGGCTGTTCGGCGAGCCACTGGCGTGCGGGCTCGTCCAGCTCGGGCAGGGCTTCGAGCAACTGGCCGAGGGAGAAGCCCATCTGCCGATTCTCCAGGCCTAGCTCGCGGGTTTCGCGGCTGGCGCGATGGCGCTCGGCGGCGTCGCGCAGGGCGTCCCAGTCAGCACTTTGTGCGGCCCGCAGCAGTTCGGCGAGCAGCGGGCCTTCGAAGCGCGCGAGGTTAAGGTGCAACTGATCGACGAGCCAGGTGCGGGCGCTGTCGGCGTCCTTCACCTGGCCCTGGTCGATGGCGCTTTCCAGGCCCTGGGAGTAGCTGTAGCCGCCGATGGGCAACTGTGGGCTGGCCAGGCGCAGTAGTGACCAGATGGTGGAGGGCTCAGCCATGAGCGACGCCCTGTCCATTCGCGCCGATCTGCCCCCTCTCCCTCTGAGCGGGGCGCGCAGCCAGGGCTGGGGTGAGGGCCCCGGACTCGCGCAGGAACATCACAAACGCACTCCGAACTGGTGCAGCTTCGGCGCGTAATTGAATGCTTCCTCGCCATGGTGCGAGTGGTGGTGGCCGCCACCATAGGCGCCATGCTCCGGCTGGAAGGGCGCTTCGATGGCTCCCACCGTGGCGCCGAGCTGGTCGAGCATGGCCTTGAGCACGTAGTCGTCGAGCAGGCGCAGCCAGCCGTCGCCGACCTGCAGGGCGACGTGGCGATTGCCCAGGTGGTAGGCGGCGCGGTTCAGCTCGCGGGCGTTGGTGCAGGTGACGTGCAGGAGTTTTTCCGGCGCAGCGCAGATGCGTACCACGCGGCCGTCATTGGCCAGCAGGAATTCGCCATCGGCCAGCGGCGACTGGCCGCGTTCGAGGAACAGGCCGACGTCTTCACCCGTGCTGGTGAAGCAACGCAGGCGGCTCTTGCTGCGTGCCTCGTAGTTCAGGCGCAGCTCGGCGTCCCAGTGTTCGCGGGGTTCGGTTCGTTGGTGGATGACCAGCATGGCAGCGTCCGGCAGTAGCAATGGCGGTGCTACAGCAAGGGGCTTGCCAGCGCGGGCCCAGGTCAGTGCTGGCGCGGGCTGGAGCGGTTGTCCGTTCGGTCAGTAATGGTGCGCGCGCGCAAGGATGGTGCGCACGAAAACGGTGCGCACCAAGGCGGGGCGAAGTTGAATCGTAGGAGCGGACTTTGTCCGCGATGGGGTGGCCGGGTGCCGAGTGTTCGGTCGGAGCGGGGGCGAATCGATCGCGGACAGAGTCCGCTCCTACAGGGGGACTCTTGCGCTCGGGGACGTGCGTAGGGCGCATAACCCGGAACGGGTTATCCGCCATTTCGGCGGATAACGCCTGGGGGCGTTATGCGCCCTACGATGTTGGGTCCGCAGTGGGGTTCGTTCGCGAGCAAGCTCGCTCCTACAGGTAATGGTCGAGCGCGTGCGGGCGGCTCAGGGCCGCGAGCCAATCCCGGTCCAGTGCTTGGCGCCGATCATGATGAAGCGCAGCTGCTGGGTGATCTTGGCCTGGGGCGAGAGGTGCGTCGGCAGGCTGTCGGCCGGCGGGTCGATCAGCTCGGGGAGGGTGGCGAACACGGTCTTCACCACCAGGTCGGCGATCACGTCGATGTCCTGGGCGGTGAGGTGCGGCAGCTTGTTGAGTAGCGCAAGGTCGGCGGCGAGGTCGTCGGTGATGCGCTGGCGCAGCTCGCCCACGGCCTGGCGAATCGGGTGCGAGCCGCCGTACTGCTCGCGGGCGAGGAAGAGGAACTGGGTGCGGTTGGCGGTGACCGCGTCGAGAAAGATGCGCACCGAGGCCTCGATCACGCCGCCCAGTTCGAACTCGTTGCGGCGCACCACGCGCAGGGTCTCGCGGAAGGTCTCGTCGACCGCAGCGACAAGCGCCAGGCCGAGCTGGTCCATGTCGGTGAAATGCCGATAGAAGCCTGCCGGGACGATTCCTGCGGTCTTCGCCACTTCCCGCAGGCTCAGGCTGCCGAAGCCGCGGCCGCTGTCCATCAGGCTGCGCGCGGCATCCATCAGGGCCAGGCGGGTCTGTTGTTTCTGTTCGGCGCGGGGAGTGGCCATACGGCAGTGCTATCCAGGGCGAGGGCGCAGGCACTCTAACAAATGCCGGTCGGCGCGGGGGAAGTTCCTGAACGAATCAGTGAACAGATGTTGACTGAAAATGCTCGGTCATGAGATTTTAAGTGAACACATGTTTACTGTTCGGTGTTCGTCCATGTCCCTGCTTCCCTTCGCCAGCCTGCGCTTCATCTCGCCGCTGCTGTCTGCGCTGCGCGCCCTGGTGCGCGACCAGTGGCTGCGCGAGTCGGATGTCGATGCCGTGCTGCGCGCCTGCAACCCTGGCTGGTCGCTGCGGCGGGTGTTCGCGCGAGTCGAGGCGCGGCAGTGGGTAGCGGACGACATGCTGGAACTGCGCCTGCGCCCCAATGCGCACTGGCGCGGTGCGCGTCCCGGCCAGCACCTGCAGCTGTTCGTCGAGCGCGACGGCGTGCGCCACAGCCGCAGCTACAGCCTGACCCGCATCGCCGAGGATGGTTGCCTGGAGTTCGCGGTGAAGCTGCAGCCGGGCGGGCGGATTTCTTCCTTCCTGCTGCAACAGTTGTGCGTCGGTGACGTGCTGGAGCTGGGCCAGCCGGACGGCGAGCTGAGCTGGCCGGCCGATGACCAGGGCGTGCTGCTGCTGGCCGCTGGCAGCGGACTGACACCTTTGCTCGGCCTGCTGCGCGAGGCGCTGGCGCGCGGCTACAGCGGCCCGGTGACGCTGCTGCATTACGTCCGCCAGCACGGCCAGAAGGCCTTCGTCGAAGGGCTGCAGGCGCTGGCGCGGCAATATCCGAATCTTGAGCTGCGCTGGGCACTGAGCGGCGATGCCGCGCTGGACGGCGAATTGTCCGGACGTTTCCAGCGCGACCACGTCGCCGACTTGGATGGCTGCCATGTACTGGCCTGCGGCCCCGGTGGCTTTGTCGAAACCGTGCGCCAGGCGCTGGGTACGAGCAGCCGCAGCCTGCAAGTTGAGAGCTTCAGCCCGCCGGCCTGGAACGACAGCGAGCCGGCAAAAGCCGTGAGTCTGCGCTTCGCCCGCAGCGCGCTTCAGGTAGCCGGTGACAGCCGCCGCAGCCTGCTGGAGCAGGCCGAAGCCAGCGGCCTGCGCCCGCTGCACGGCTGCCGCCAGGGCGTCTGTACCAGTTGCACCTGCACGCTGGTCAGCGGCTGCGTGCGCGATCTGCGCAGCGGTGAGCTGTTCAGCGAGCCGGGCCAGCCCATCCGCATCTGCGTCAGCGCGCCCCAGGGCGACCTGACCGTCGATCTCTGATCTTCAGGAGAGTGTCCATGCGCGAAGATCGCGACCTCAGCGCCACCGAACTGGCGGCCTTCGGTGCCGAACTGGACGCTCTGCGCCAGCGCACCCTGCACGACCTGGGCGAGCAGGATGCCCGCTACATCCGCCGCATTCGCGCGGCGGTGCGCTTCTGCTGCTGGAGCGGCCGCGTGCTGCTGATGGCCGGCTGGTTCCCGCCCACCTGGCTGCTGGGCACCTTCCTGCTCGGGCTGGGCAAGATCCTGGAGAACATGGAGCTCGGCCATAACGTCATGCATGGCCAGTACGACTGGATGAACGACCCGGAGTTTTCCGGGCGCAGCTATGAGTGGGACATCGTCGGCCCCGCGGACTTCTGGCGGCACACGCACAACCATGTGCACCATACCTACACCAACGTGCTGGGCATGGATGACGACGTCGGCTATGGCGTGGTGCGGCTGTTCCCCGAGCAGAAGTGGAAGCCGTTCTACCGCTGGCAGCCGATCTGGGTAACGCTGCAGGCGCTGCTGTTCCAGTACGCGGTGGCGGTGCAGCACCTGCGCCTGGACAAGTACGTGAAGGGGCGGATGAGCAAGGAGGAACTGCGCCCGCTGCTGCGCCAGTTCAACGCCAAGGTCGGGCGCCAGTGGGTGAAGGACTACGTGGTGTTCCCGCTGCTCGGCCTGTTCACCGGCGCCTTCGGCGCGGTGCTGCTGGGCAACGTCATCGCCAATCTGATGCGCAACCTGTGGACCTTCACCGTGATCTTCTGCGGCCACTTCACCGAGAAGGCAGCGGTGTTCCCGCCCGAGGTGCTGCAGGGTGAGACCCGCGGCCATTGGTACCTGCGCCAGTTGCGCGGGTCGAGCAACCTGGAGGGTGGCAAGCTGTTCCACATCCTCACCGGCAACCTCAGCCACCAGATCGAGCACCACCTCTACCCGGATCTGCCGGCACGCCGCTATGCGCAGCTGTCGAAGGAAGTGCAGGGGATTGCCGCGCGCTACGGCCAGACCTACAACAGCGGCCGCCTGTCGGCGCAGTTCGCCACGGTGCTCAAGCGCATCTGGGTACACCGCAAGCCAACCGTGCCGGCACTGCCGGCCAGCGCCTGAGGCGAATCAGGCGCGGCGGGTCAGCGGCGAGGCGATTTCCTCACGCAGGGCGCGCAGGTCGGCGGCGTCCTGGTTGAGGTGATGGATCGACTTGAGCAGTTTCTGCCGGAGCAGGTCGTCCTGGACCTGTTCAACCGCGCGCATGACTTCCAGCGCCGTGGCTTCGTTGTTGGCGGCGACGGCGTCGAGGGTCTTGCGCAGGCTGCGGGTTGCGTGGTGCACGGGGGTGATCTCCTGAAAACTGCGAGCACCCTACGACCTGATTATTTCCAATAAATTTCAACCAGTTGCTTTCCGATCGGTGGACATGATGTCGCACTAATGGCCCGTAGCCGGGGAAAGCATGCACAAGGCCAGCAACGGCGCGAGGTTGAGCAGCAGTACGCCGATCTTGTAGACCGCCATGCCGCCGTAATGAATGGCATCGAATTTCTCCACCGGCAGGTCGAACCAGCGGCGATGCAGGCGGTAGACGAAGTCGTGGGCGAAGGTGAAGGCGGCGAACCAGATCAGCAGGATGAAATAGTTGATCAGGGTGCAGTTGAGCAGGAAGGGCTTCAGGTCCTGGAGCAGCATGGCGATTCTCCGGGTACGTACTGTGTTGGACGCGGGCCCGCAGGGATGGTTTCAGGCGTTTTAACGGGCGTTGGTCCGATAGCCGCGGCGCTGGCCGCCGGCCATAATGCGCGCCTGCTGCAAACCATGTGATCTTTGCCGCGCGACGGCTGTCCGATGTCCGGACGGCTACCCTTGCCGTTACACCCTCATTCCTCATCTGCCTGCCGGACTCGCCATGTTCAGCCCGCTCGTCACGTTTCCCGCGCTCTATACCGCCACGCTGTTGATGCTCGCCGGCTCCGGCCTGTTCACCACCTACATGGGCCTGCGCCTGACCCAGGAAGGCGTCAGCGACCTCTGGGTCGGCGGCCTGATGGCGGCCTACTACTTCGGTCTGGTCTGTGGCGGCAAGTTCGGCCACAAGCTGATCGCCGGCTTCGGCCATATCCGTTCCTACGTCGCCTGCGCCGGCATGGCCACGGTGATCGTGCTGATCCACGCGCTGGTCTCGCAGCTGGAGGTGTGGATCTTCCTGCGTTTCATCATGGGCGCGGTGATGATGAACCAGTACATGGTGATCGAGAGCTGGCTCAACGAGCAGGCCGAAGGTCACCAGCGCGGCAAGGTGTTCGCCGGCTACATGGTGGCGGTGGATGCCGGCCTGGTGGTCGGCCAGGGCCTGCTGGCGCTGAGCCCGGCGCTGGATTACAAGCCGCTGCTGCTGGTCGCCATGTGCTTCTCGTCGTGCCTGATCCCGCTGGCGCTGACCCGTCGCGTCCACCCGGCCAAGCTGGTGGCGGCGCCGCTGGAGATCGGCTTCTTCTGGAAGCGCGTGCCGCAGTCGCTGGGCACCATCTTCGTCGCCGGTCTGATGGTCGGTGCGTTCTACGGCCTGGCGCCGGTGTACGCGGCGCGCAACGGCCTGGACACCGCGCAGTCGAGCTTCTTCGTCGGCATGTGCATCGTCGCCGGCTTCTGTGCGCAGTGGCCGCTGGGCTGGCTGTCCGACCGGGTCAACCGCAGCTGGCTGATCCGCGCCAATGCCTTGCTGCTGTGCCTGGCTGCGGTGCCGATGTGGGGGCTGATCGAATTGCCCTATACGCTGCTGCTGGCGAACGGTTTCCTCACCGGCATGCTGCTGTTCACCCTCTATCCGCTGGCCGTGGCCCTGGGCAACGACCATGTCGAGCAGTCGCGCCGTGTGGCGCTGTCGGCGATGCTGCTGACCACTTATGGCGTCGGCGCCTGTATCGGCCCGCTGTTCGCCGGCGCGATGATGCGCCACTTCGGTCCGGGCATGTTCTACATGCTGGTCTCGGCCTATGCGCTGATCCTGATCTTCTGGGTGCAGCCCAAGCGCGTTACCGGCGTACACCGTGTCGACGAGGCTCCGCTGCAGCACGTGGCCATGCCCGATACGGTCAGCCCGATGGCCGCGGCGCTGGACCCGCGCGTCGAGGAAGTGCCGGAAGAGCTGGTGGTGGAAGCACCGGCCAGCATCGGCCGCTCCGATGGCGAGCCGGATGGCGGCGAGTCGAAGAGCTGATCGCCGTTAGCGAAACGCAGAAATGAGAAAGCCCGGCAGATGCCGGGCTTTTCTTTCGCCTGTCAGGCGTATTTCGTCTGGATCAGGAAACACGCTTGAGGTGGGCATCGAACACGGTGTCACCACCGGACTCGGCGACCATGTTGCTGTGCAGCTTGTCGATGGTGTGCTCGGAGCCGTTCTCGGCTACGCGGACGTCATCCATCTGCTTGTGCAGGCGGTCGATGGTGCGCTCGGAACCGTTATCAGCAACGCGGGCATCGTCCATTTGCTTGTGCAGGCGGTCGATGGTGCGCTCGGAACCGTTATCAGCAACGCGGGCGTCGTCCATTTGCTTGTGCAGGCGATCGATGGTGCGCTCGGAGCCGTTATCGGCGACGCGGGCATCGTCCATTTGCTTGTGCAGGCGGTCGATGGTGCGGTCGGAGCCATTCTCGGCAACGCGGGCTTCAGCGCTCTTCTGCTGCAGCTGGTGTTCGTGTTGCGGGAGGTTGCGCGGGCCGTTGTTGAGGATGGCCGGGGCGGCGAAAACGGCGCTGGCGGACATCAGGGAAGTGAGTGCAAGGCTGAGGGCGATCTGGCGTTTCATGTTGTGTGGCTCCGAAAGGGGGGCGGTTTGTCTTGGCTACGGGTCTATTTTCCCTTCGGATAAATCGATTTAAAAACGATGCCGGGTAATACAGAGCATCAGTGTTGTCGATTATTTAGCCGGCTAATTTCTACTATCGCTGCCAATGATGGAACGACGAAAACCGCTCTAGGGCGGTATTTTCAGGCGTGTTTCAGGAGGTTTCAGGCAAGACGCCGTTACAAAACGCGGCTGGCCTGTTATCGAGGGCGGGGGTTCACGGGCTTCGAGCGATAAGAAAGCCCGGCGGGGCCGGGCTTTTCTCTCACCTTGCGGTGTACTGCCTGGAGCGTTACGCCTTCAGGTGGGCGTCGAAGACGGTGTCGCCACCGGACTCGGCAACCATGTTGCTGTGCAGTTGGTCGACGGTGTGCTCGGAACCGTTCTCGGCAACGCTCATCTCTTCGTGCAGACGGTCGATGGTCTTGCTCGAACCGTTTTCAGCGACGCCCAGTTGCTTGTGCAGGCGGTCGACGGTCTGGCTGGAGCCGTTCTCGGCGACGTTCATTTCCTGGTGCAGGCGGTCGGTGGTTTTGCTGGAACCGTTTTCGGCAACGCTCATCTCGCTGTGCAGACGGTCGATGGTCTTGCTCGAACCGTTTTCAGCGACGCCCAGTTGCTTGTGCAGGCGGTCGACAGTCTGGCTGGAGCCGTTTTCGGCAACGTTCATCTGCTGGTGCAGGCGATCGATCGATTTGCTCGAGCCGTTTTCAGCAACGCTCATTTCGCTGTGCAGACGGTCGATGGTCTTGCTCGAACCGTTTTCAGCCACCTTCATTTTCTGGATCAGACGATCGACCGACTGGCTGGAACCATTCTCGGCGATACGGGCCTTGGCGGCTTCCAGTTGTTTCTGCTGTTGATCCAGGGTGTGTTCGGCGCCGTCCTGAACCAGGATCTCGGTCTGGCTGGCGTTGATGACCGGGGATTCCTGCTGGGAGCCGGCGAAAGCGGCATTGGCAGCAAGTACGGAAAGGGCAAAGCCAAGTACGAGGGTGCGTTTCATGATGCGGCTCCAGAAGAGTGGGGGAGTTCGTTGGACACGGACTCAGTATCAGTTCTGGATTATCGATTGGAAAACGATGCCGGAAGATAGTCGCTATCGATGCCGATGATTGTTTATAAGTCTATTTAAAATCAATAAGTTAGTATTGAAAATTGACTTCTATCAATGCCTTCGATGGGCTGTATCGGCGTGATTGGTAATATCGATTTGTTGGATGTTTCTGTGGGCAGGAATGCGGGGAATGCCTCTGGAATGAGGGTCTGGCGGCAGTCATGGCCCTCGAGCTCCCTGTGCATACGCGGAAAATCGTGCCTGCGCCAGGGAGCGCGCGTAGGAGCGGATTTATCCGCGATGCTCTCCAGCAGGGGCGGGGCTATCGCGGACGGAGTCCGCTCCTACGAAACCGCGGGCGCTGGAGTGACGTTGGTAGAAGCGGCGCTCCAGACGGCAGGATGCCCGGTCGGATTGCCCGTGCCAGGGAGCGAGCGTAGGAGCGGATTTATCCGCGATGCTTTCCAGCAAGGGCGGGCCTATCGCGGACGGAGTCCGCTCCTACGAAACCGCGGGCGCTGGAGTGACGTTGGTAGAAGCGGCGCTCCAGACGGCAGGATGCCCGGTCGGATTGCCCGTGCCAGGGAGCGAGCGTAGGAGCGGATTTATCCGCGATGCTTTCCAGCAGGGGCGGGGCTATCGCGGACGGAGTCCGCTCCTACGAAACCCTGGGCGCCGGAGTGATGCTCCAGACAGCAGGATGCCCGGCCGGAGCCGGGCATCGATGGGGCCGATGGCAGGGGGGGGAGTTACTTGAGGTCCTGCAGCAGGTCGGCCATGTCATCGGCGTGCTCTTCTTCCTGGGCGAGGATTTCCTCGAACAGGCGGCGCGTGGTGGGGTCGTCGTCGCCCAGGTAGACGACGATCTCGCGGTAGCTGTCGACCGCGATGCGCTCGGCCACCAGGTTCTCGGTGATCATTTCGCGCAGGTTGGCGCCGGCCACGTATTCGGCGTGGGAGCGCTCGGTCAGCCCGTTGGGGTTGAAGTCCGGCTCGCCGCCCAGCTGCATGATGCGCTCGGCCAGCAGGTCGGCGTGCTGCAGTTCCTGGGTGGCGTGTTCGAGGAATTCGGCGGCGGCCACGCTGGCCTTCAGGCCGGTGGCCATGAAGTAGTGGCGCTTGTAGCGCAGGTAGCAGACCAGTTCGGTGGCCAGCGACTCGTTGAGCAGACGCAGCACGGTCTTGCGGTCGGCATGGTAGCCCTCGGTCACCGCGCCGTCCTCGATGTTCTGGCGCGCCCGCTGGCGCAGGGTCTGGACGTCGGTCAGTTGTGCCTGGTTCATCAGTTTCTCTCCTTAACGGCTGGCCTTGTGGCGAGCCGGCGCTGCGATGGCGCGCGGCTCGATCCGGGTCACAAGGTTCGGAGTCGCCGGCCTGCGGAAAAGTTTGGTTTTTTTGCTGACGCGCCCATTGCTGACATTTCCCGTGCAGATTGCGGGAGCCATCGCCTCGCTATGCTGGTCCAAGACGACAGGCCCGTGGAGAATGCCGCCCCGGCATGCTCAGGCGGCCATCGATACCGGCAGCTACGTGGGGACGGCGCTGCTTCCACCGACGCGGCCAGCAGGGAGTTCAGGTATGACGCGCGGGAAAAGAATCTGCCTCTGGGGCTTCATTGGTTTCATCGCGGTGATTGCCGCGCTGGTGGTGTTCATCGCCACCTTCGACTGGAACCGGGTGAAGCCGATGATCAACGACAAGGTCTCCGCCGAACTGGGGCGCCCCTTCGCCATCAATGGCGACCTGCAGGTGTTCTGGCGTACGGAACCGGAAGAGGGCGGCTGGCGCGCCTACGTACCGTGGCCGCACTTCAGTGCGGCGGACATCACCCTGGGCAACCCTGACTGGGCGGCCGGCAAGACGAAAGCTGCCCACTTCGCCAGCCTGGAGAAGGTCGAGTTCCGCCTCGCCCCGCTGCCGTTGATCTGGCAGACCGTGCGCATTCCGCAGATCGTCCTGACCCGCCCCAGCGCCGATCTGCTGAGGCTCGCGGATGGACGTGCGACCTGGACCTTCGATCTGCCGAAAAAGGCAGAAGACCCCGACGCCATGCCCGAGCAATCCCCGTGGAAGCTCGACATCGGCGAAATCGGCTTCGACAAGGGCAGCGTCACCCTCGATGATCAGACCCTGAAGACCCGCCTGGAGCTGCTGGTCGACCCGCTCGGCAAGCCGGTGCCCTTCGGCCAGTTGGCGGGCAAGGCGCTGGCCGGCGGCGACAAGGCCGGGACCCAGGACTACGTGTTCGGCTGGAAGCTCAAGGGCCAGTACAAGGGCCTGCCGCTCACTGGTGCGGGCAAGGTTGGCGGCATGCTCGCCCTGCAGGATGCGGCCAAGCCGTTCCCGGTTCAGGCCGATGTCTCCGCCGGCAGCACCCGCGCGAGCATCGTCGGCACCCTGACCGACCCGCTGAACCTCGGCGCGCTGGACCTGCGCCTGAAGCTTTCCGGCACCAGCATGGCCAACCTGTTTCCGCTTACCGGCGTGACCCTGCCCGACACCCCGGCCTACGAGACCGACGGCCGCCTCAAGGCGGAGCTGCATGACTCGGCCGGCGCGCAATTCCACTACGAGAACTTCAACGGCAAGGTCGGCGACAGCGATCTGCATGGCGACCTGGTATTCGTCAATCGCCAGCCGCGGCCCAAGCTCTCCGGCAAGCTGCGCTCGGAGCAGCTGCGCATGGCCGACCTCGGCCCGCTGATCGGCGCCGACTCGAACAAGGACAAGCAGGCGCGCGGCCAGAGCACCCGCCAGCCGGCGGACAAGGTGCTGCCGGTGGAAGAGTTCCGCACCGACCGCTGGCGCGCCATGGACGCCGACGTGGAGTTCACCGGCAAGCGCATCGTCCACAGCGACAAGCTGCCGATCAGCGACCTCTATACCCACCTGGTGCTCAACGACGGCCTGCTGACCCTGGAGCCGCTGCGCTTCGGCGTGGCCGGCGGCACGCTGGATTCGCATATCCGCCTGGATGGCGGCAAGACGCCGCTGCAGAGCAAGGTCCAGCTGCAGGCGCGCAGCTTCAAGCTCAAGGAGCTGTTCCCCAGCTTCGCGCCGATGCAGTCCAGCTTTGGTGAGCTGAATGGCGATGCGGCCATCACCGGCACCGGCAACTCGGTGGCGACCATCCTCGGCGGCGCCAACGGCGAGATGAAGCTGCTGATCAACGACGGCCGCATCAGCCGCAGCCTGATGGAAATCGCCGGGCTCAACGTCGGCAACTACGTGGTGAACAAGCTGTTCGGCGATGACGAGGTGAAGATCAACTGCGCTGCCGCCGATGTTGGCATTACCAATGGCCTGGCCAAGCCGCGGGTGTTCGCCTTCGATACCGAGAACGCGATCATCACGGTGGAGGGCAGCACCAACCTGGCCACCGAGCAGCTGGACCTGGACATCGTTCCGCAGAGCAAGGGCGTGCGCATCTTCTCCCTGCGCTCGCCGCTCTATGTGCAGGGCACCTACAAGAACCCGAAGGCTGGTGTCCATGTCGGGCCGCTGGCCGCCCGTGGTGCGGGGATGGTGGCACTCGGCGTGACCGTTGGCCCGGCGGCGGCGCTGCTGGCGCTGATCGCTCCGAGCAAGCAGGACGACAACCAGTGTGCGGCGTTGCTGGCGCAGATGAAGCAGCCGTCGAAGGCGCCGGCTCCGGGCAAGGGAAAATAGGCCGGCAGCTACTGTAGGAGCGGATTTATCCGCGATGTGTTCGGCGCGAAGCTCGGCCGATCGCGGACGGAGTCCGCTCCTACGTTTCCGGCAGGCCGTCGCCGGTGACGATTCGTAGGAGCGGACCCTGTCCGCGAAGTCTCGCCGCCATGTCAGGCCTTTCAGGTGTTGGCGTAATTGGCGTTGGCGGCGACCTGATGGCATCTCCCGAAAAGATGGAATTCCGCCGCAGAGGATTTCGCGGACAAGGTCCGCTCCTACGCGCGCCGGCTAACGCAGCCCGCAGGGCGCATAACCCGGAACGGGTTATCAGCCATTCCGGCGGATAACGCCTGGGGCGTTATCCGCCTTACGGGAACGCGCCCTACGGCCGATCAATAGATCGGCACGTAGAGATCGGTCTCAGACGCCGGGTCTTCCGGGCCGAGGAAGCGTTCGGTGTAGCGCTCCAGGTCCACGCCCTTCTTTGGCTCCAGGCCATGGCGGGTCAGCAGGCTGGAATAGATGGCCTGGAAGCTGTCCGCGATGGCGCTGACCGGGCCGATATGGGTGAACACCGCATACTTCTGCGCCGGCACCTCGAAGCTCATCATCCCCTCGGGCACTGCGGCGCTGGCGTCCACCGGTAGCCCGGCGATGTAGTGGAATTCGCCGCCCGGCAATTGCGTGCAGACGCCGTAGGCAGTCTTGTCCGTCGCGCTCGCCGCGACTTCCTTCTCGCGGGGCAGGAAGCGCTGCCATAGCTGGCCGATGCTGTCGCCCGGCGCGCTGCCGCGGAAATCCATGCCGATGACCTGGAAGGCGGGCAGTTCGATGATGCGGTATTTCATGGTCGGCTCCTCAAGTGGCAGCTGGGATGATAGACCGCCGCTGCCCGCCGCGAACAATCCCCGCGCCACCCTGTGGCACGGCGAACAAAAAAGCCCCCGCCGGCAGGCGAGGGCTTTTCGATACCGCTCAGACTTGCATCACGGCTGGTAGTCACGCTCGTGGCGGTCCAGCTCGGAGCAGGTCAGGAAGCCCGAGCCATCGACCTTGCCGCTGCCATCGAAGCTCACGTAGAAGGGCTGTTGCTGCCCGTCCTTGCTGAGGATGTAGCTGTTGCAGCTGCCCGGCTTCATCAGGCGCTTCTGCGTCGAGGACGGCGTGCCGCCGATCTTCAGGACTTCTTCCTGGCTCATGCCCTTTTCGACATTGCGCACCAGCGCCTCGTCGCGGAAGGTGATGTAGTTGACCGGGTTCTGCACCTTGGTGGAAGCGCAGCCCGCCATCGAGGCCAGTACCACTAGCGCCAGCAGTGATCGCTTGTACATGGTGTTCTCCTTGGTTGAGCAACTCACTCGCCCAACTTGGAGCCCAGGTGATGGCGCAGCGTTCAAGAAATCTGCGCGATGCCGCGCTTACTCGGCATCCTTGATGGCGTCGTCGAGGCGCTGCTGGTTCTGCGCATTGGCCGCATCGACCTGCTGCTTGAGCTGCTGCATCTGCTGCTGCGCCTGTTGTGCCTGCTTGGCTTGCAGGCTGGCGGTGGCGGCGGTTTCGCCCAGGCCGCAGGCGGACAGGGTGGCGCCGAGGAACAACAGGCCGATCAGTGGGAAGGCGCGCATGGCGGGCTCCGCGAAAGAGGTGAAGGACACCGCCACACTAGCGCATGGCGCGCTCGTCGTCAGTGAGCCGCTGCTCAGCCGTAACGCTTCATCGCTTCGATGGCCAGGCCGTTGCCGATCCCGCCGAAGCGGTCGCCGTCGATGTGGCGGGCATTGGGCAGCATGGCTGCCACGCTCTGACGCAGCGCCGGTACGCCGGAGGAACCGCCGGTGAAGAACACCGTATCGACCCGCGCCGGATCGACGTCGGCCGAGCTCAGCAGCTCGCTGATGCTGCCGCGCACGCGCTCCAGCAGCGGGCCGATGGCGCCCTCGAACAGCTCGCGGCTCAGTTCCGCCACCAGGCCCGGTTCGACGCGCGCCAGGTCGATGTCGCGGCGCTCGGCATCGGACAGCTCGATCTTGCTGGCCTCCACCTGCATCGCCAGCCAGTGGCCGGCGCGCTGCTCGATGAGCTTGAACAGGCGGTCGATGCCGGTGGCGTCGACGATGTCGTAGCGCATGTTCTGCAGCGCCAGCTGGGACTTCTGCGCGTACACCGCGTTGATGGTGTGCCAGGTGGCGAGGTTGAGGTGGTAGCTGGTCGGCATGAAGGCGTCGCTCTTCATCTTGCTGCCGTAGCCGAACAGCGGCATCACGCCCTGGATGCTCAGCTGCTTGTCGAAGTCCGTACCGCCGATGTGCACGCCGCCGGTGGCGAGGATGTCGCCCTGGCGATCGGCCACTTCGCGACGCTCCGGCGACAGGCGCACCAGCGAGAAGTCCGAGGTGCCGCCGCCGATGTCGACGATCAGCACCAGCTCTTCACGCTCGATGCTGCGCTCGTAGTCGAAGGCGGCGGCCAGCGGTTCATACTGGAAGGAGACGTCCTTGAAGCCGAGCTTCTGCGCCACGGCGACCAGGGTGTCCTGGGCTTCCTGGTCGGCCTTGGGGTCGTCGTCGACGAAGAACACCGGGCGGCCCAGCACCACGGACTCGAATTCACGCCCGGCGACAGCTTCGGCGCGCTTCTTCAGCTCGCCGATGAACAGGCCCAGCAGGTCCTTGAAGGGCATTGCGCTGCCCAGCACGGTGGTCTCGCTTTTCAGCAACGAGGAGCCCAGCAGGCTTTTCAGCGAGCGCATCAGGCGACCTTCGTAGCCTTCCAGGTATTCGTGCAGGGCCAGGCGGCCGTACACCGGGCGGCGCTCCTCGACGTTGAAGAAGATCACCGAGGGCAGGGTGATCTTGTCGTCTTCCAGGGCGATCAGCGGTTCGCTGTCCGGACGCCACCAGCCGACGGTGGAGTTGGAGGTACCGAAGTCGATGCCCAGGGCGCGGGCCGCAGTGGTCGGGAACATGGTGCAGGATGTCCGGAGAAAAAACGGCCGCGCAGTGTACGCGAGCGCTTTGGGAAAATCAGGGTATCCGTCGGAAGGCTATGGTGGCAAAGAGGGCTTGGGGAGTAGCTTGTAGTTTTGCTACATTGTGTTCCTGTAGTTTTCCTACAAGAGTTTTCCACTATCTGATTTCCGTTCTCCCACCCCGTACAAGCAGTTGGATCCCACCATGCACAGAGCCTCCTTCCACGAATTGCGCAAGGATTTCCGCGCCTTACTGAATTCTTCAGCCTGCTATCACACCGCTTCGGTGTTCGACCCGATGTCCGCGCGTATCGCCGGCGACCTCGGCTTCGAGGTGGGCATCCTGGGCGGTTCTGTAGCTTCACTACAAGTTCTGGCGGCGCCGGACTTCGCGTTGATCACCCTCAGCGAATTCACCGAGCAGGCCACTCGCATCGGTCGAGTCGCCCGCCTGCCGGTGATCGCCGACGCCGACCACGGCTACGGCAACGCGCTGAACACCATGCGCACCATCGTCGAGCTGGAGCGCGCCGGCGTGGCCGCGCTGACCATCGAGGACACCCTGCTGCCGGCGCAATTCGGCCGTAAGTCCACCGATTTGATCCCGGTCGAGGAAGGCGTCGGCAAGATCCGCGCGGCGCTGGAAGCGCGCATCGACGCGGAAATGGCGATCATCGCCCGCACCAACGCCGAAGTGCTGGAAGTGGACGACGTGATCCGCCGCACCCTGGCCTATCAGGCCGCTGGTGCTGACGGTATCTGCATGGTCGGCATCCGCGACTTCGATCACCTGGAAGCCATCTCCCGCCACCTGTCGGTGCCGCTGATGCTGGTGTCCTACGGCAACCCCGAGCTGCGCGACGACGCGCGCCTGGCCGAGCTGGGTGTGCGCATCGTGGTCGACGGCCATGCCGCCTACTTTGCTGCGATCAAGGCCACCTACGACTGCCTGCGCGAGCAGCGCGGCGTGCATGCCTCCGACCTGACCGCTTCGGAACTGGCGAAGAAGTACACGCTGCCCGAGGAGTACCAGATCTGGGCGCGCGAATACATGGAAGTCAAAGAGTAGGGTTCACCTTTCCCGCGCCGCTCAACTACGCGGCAGATGCGCCAGCAGGTATTCGACCTGGGCGTTGAAGGGATAGAGCAGAGTGCCTTCGGGTTTCTCCGCCTTGCGCAGGTAACTCCAGCGCGAGAGCAGGGAGTCCCGGCTGGCACCGGCGGGTAGTGCCGCCAGGCGTTCGCCGATCCGCTCCTGCAGTTCAACGATGCGCACTGCATCGTTCCCGCCCTCCGTTCCCAGCAGCCGGCCATTGGCCCGGCGCGCCTCCAGTAGCGCCAGCTCGCGCAACTCGCCTTCCAGTCCCTGTGGCGCCGGTGACCGTGCCAGGATGAAGCTGTCGAACAGCCCCGCCACTTCCTGCGTCTGCTGCACCGCCTGGCGGATATCCACGTCCTTCTGCGTATACGCCGCGCGTACCCGGTCCAGTGTCTGCCGGTAGAGCTGCCAGAGGTCCCGTAGCGAGCTGGCGTTCTTCTGCTGGGCCAGGTCCTGCTCGAAGCTGCTGCCGAGGTTGTCCAGGCGGTCGAGGAAGCGTGGGTCGCCGGTGGCGCTGTAGAGCAGCAGGTAGCGCTCCATGTCCTGCAGGTTGGCGTCGATGACGTCGGCATTGGCGGCGCGCGGCAGCAAGCCGGCGAACAGCAGGCTGGCGATCAGGGCGCAGGCTTGGCGCATGGGCGGGGCTCCGGACGGGCTCAGGGTCCTTCGATTGTCCCGAGCCTTGGCGCGGTGGCCCATAAGACGTATCTGGTTTCGCCCGCGACGCACTCGTCGCTTCGCGCGCCATCGGCCTTGCATTCGGCGGCCGTGGGCGGCATATCTTCAGGACACGCGAATTTTCCACGGGAGGGCGCCATGGCCAGCGGCTGGGCAAACGACGGAGCGGTTCAGGAGCAGATCGACAGCACCATCGAGGACGCTGTCGCACGGGCGCGCAACCAGCTGCCCAAGGGCGAGAGCCTGAGCCATTGCGAGGAGTGCGATGCGCTGATTCCCGAGGCGCGGCGCAAGGCCATTCCCGGTGTGCGGCTGTGCGTGAACTGCCAGGCCGAGCACGACAAGGAGCAGGGTGGATACGCCGGCTATAACCGGCGTGGGAGCAAGGACAGCCAGTTGCGTTGAAGGGCTTTCGCCCGACCTGAAAACGGCGCCCATGGGCGCCGTTTTTCGTGGGGAACTGTGGGAGTGAGGGGGACGCCCATTCATTGCTCGCGAACCCTGGCCAGCGCCATAGCCTCGGGTGGTTCGCGAGCAAGCTCGCTCCTACGAAAAGCAGTAGGTCAGGCGGTGAGGGGTACCAGCACGCTGAAGGTGATGATGCCGTCGGCCTGCTCCACTTCGATCCTGCCGCCATGGGCGCTGACGATGGCCTGGGAGATGTACAGGCCGATGCCGAGCCCGCTCTTGTTGCGGTTGTGGCCGGGGACGTCCTGCTTGAACGGCACGAACAGGTTGGCCAGACGCGCGTCGTCCAGCGCTTCGGCTTCGTTGAGGATGCTCAGGCGCGCCCAGTCGCTCTCGCGGCGCAACTCCACCAGCACCGGGCGGCCGGGGCGGCCGTGGTGGCGGGCGTTGCTCAGCAGGTTGGCGGCCACCTGCAGGTAGCGGTCCGGGTCGACCTGGCCCTGGAGGCCGTCTTCGATGGCGGTCTCGATGGACAGCCCCGGATAGGCCACGTCGGTCTCCTGGACGATGTCGCGGACCAGTCGCGAAAGATCAGCGGCCACCGGTTTCACCGTCATCCCGGCGCCGCTCTGCAGCCGGCTCATTTCCAGGATCTGGCTGATCAGCCGCTCCATGCGGCTGCTGGAGTAGGTGATGTGCTGGCGCAGCTCGGCGTTGCGCACGTCGCTGGAGGAGAGCATGGCGGCGGCCATGGAGATGGATTGCAGCGGGTTGCGCAGGTCGTGGCCGAGTACCGCGATCAGGCGCTGGCGCATGCGGTCGATCTCGCCGGCGCGGTTCAGGCACAGCTCCACCAGCTCGGTGCGCAGCTTCTCGGCGATGGAGAGGTCGATGCCGGTCCAAGGCATGGAGCGCCCGCGCACCACTTCCTCCCAGGCTTCGAAGGAGCCGCGCGGGGTCAGGCGCGGGCCGGAGGGGCCGGTGCTGACGATCTTCTCCGGCTTGCCGCCCCAGCGGATGCGGTGCACCTGCTCCAGGCGCAGCCAGACGATCCAGCCCGATTCCTGGCGATGGAAACGGATCGCCATGACGCCGCAGTAGCGTGGGTCGTGTTGATCGCCGAGGAACTCCGGGCGGCGGTCGCTGTGGTACAGGTCCAGCTCGTCGTCCTGCTGCAACTGCGAAACGATGGACACCGCCAGCTCCTCGAAGTCGCCGCCGATGCTGCTGGCGCGCCCGCCGAGCATCACCACCGCGGCGTCGCACGGCAGCAGGTCGGCAATGCCGGCGCCGGGTCGCGTCAGGGCGCTGAGCAGGTCGTCGGAGTCGCGGGTGCGGCGCAGCAGCGCCTGCTGGCGCTCGGCGGCCTGGCGCAGCAGTTCGCTGGTGCGGCTCTGCTCCAGGCGTTCGACCATGGCGCTGCACACCTGAGAGAACACCTGGAAGGACATGCGGATCGGGTAGGGCACCACCTTGGGGCTCATGTGGTGGCAGGAGAACAGTCCCCAGAGGCGCCCGCCGACCACGATGGAGATGCTCATGGAGGCGCGTACGCCCATGTTGGCCAGGTACTCGCAATGGATCGGCGAGACGCTGCGCAGGGTGCTGAAGCTCAGGTCGAATGGCCTGCGGCTGCGCGGGTTCAGCGTGGGGCGCACGGCCACCGGCTGGTAGGCCGCGTCGCCGATCAGCCGCACCGGGTTCTGCAAGTACAGGCGGCGCGCCTGGGCGGGAATGTCCGAGGACGGGTAGCGCTGGCCGAGGTAGCTTTCCAGGTCCTCGCGGCGGGATTCGGCGACCACCTCGCCGGAGTCGTCCTCGTTGAAGCGGTAGGCCATGACGCGGTCGTAGCCGGTCATCCGCCGCACTTCCTCGGTGACGCTGACCAGCAGGCTCTCGACGTCGTTGCGCAGTTGCAACTGGCTGACCAGGCGCTGGGCATTCAGGGCGAAGGTGGTGAAGGAGGCGGCACCGGCGGCGCGCCGCTCGAACTCCAGGTAGCGCACGCCGTCATGGCTGTGGCCGATCACATCGAAGAAGCGCCGGTTGATCCGCGCTTCCACGCTGTTGACCCAGGGGCCGTCCTCGCGCAGGCCTTCGGCGAGCATGGTCAGCACGTTGCCGCCGACGTCTTCCTCGGCCAGCGGCAGGCCGAGCTGCGGCGCGATGCCCAACAGGCTGCCGAGGTTGTCGCTGAAGCCGAGCACCTGGCCCTGTTCGTCGAGGGCGATCAGCGCACCGTGGGGCTGGATGGCGCCGGGGACGTGGATGGGTTCGTCTTCGCAGTTGGCGAGGGTGACCGGTTGCTCGCTCATGCCGGGCCCGCCCGGTGCGGTGCGGCGTCGATCACCCAGTCGCGGAACGAGGTGAAGGCGCGCACGGCGGCGGCCTGGGCGAGGGCGATGTCTTCCGGGCTGCTGACGTGTTCGGCCAGCAGGCGCTGGAAGCTGCCCCAGCGCTCGCCGGTGTGCTCGCCATAGCCCTGCAGCCAGCGCAGTGGCAGCGGGTCGAGAGAAGTCTTCAGGCGTTTGTAGAGCACTCGGCCACCGAGGGTGGCGCCTTCGGCTACGTAGGCGATACCGAAGGCTTCGGCCAGGCAACCCGGCGTTGGTGCGTGGGGGCAGTTGGCTCCCTGGGCTGCAGCGCCGGCCTGGAGATCGGCTTCCAGCCACTGGCTCTTGCCCTGGCGCTGTGCGGCGTCACCGGTATCCGGCCAGAGCGGCCACAGCGCTGACTCCAGCGGACGCATCCAGCCGAGCACGCGGGCGGCGTGGTCGAGGTAGTCGTGGGGAGTGAGTTCGCCGGTAAGCGGGGAGCGGCTGTCGAGATCGGCGTGCAGGTCGCGGGTGGCACTGCGCAGAGCGGCCAGCGCGGGCGAGACTCCGGCGTGCTGGTTCGTCTGGGACTTCATCGCCGTCATCGCGTCACCACCTTGGTCATTGAGGAGCAGAGCATAGCAGTAGCGATGTACGACAGGGCGGGTGGGGGAAAGTTGATCTAGTTGCCAGAATTTCAGGGGATAGGGCGGTCGACGGCGCAGGAGGCCTGTAGGAGCGGAGCTTCTCCGCGATGCTCTTGCTTGGAGTTTGGTATTTCTGCGCCGCTTCGGCGTGCGCGCGGATTCTGTGTTTCGCCTCCTCGGGCGACCTTCTTTGGCAAACGACGGATGGCCGCCCCACCCAAAGAAGGCAAAGGTCTTGCCCCGGACATCCGGTTTTTCGCTTAGGCGAAAAATTCCCTCGTTGAATCGAAGTTTCAGGGGCCCGCTGCGAAGGGCCATCCCTGGCCCATCGCGGCTCTCGCGACATCCATGTCGCTCAACCCCTGAAACTCCAATTCAACGAGGCCTCCTGAACGGGGCGTTCGGAGTGCGCGGGCGCTTCTCTGGAAACCTTGCATAGCCAAAGCCAAAGCCAAAGCCAAAGCCAAAGCCAAAGCCAAAGCCCAAGCCGGCTTCGGCGCTAACGCTCTTCGTAGGAGCGAGCTTGCTCGCGAACCGCCCAACGCCGATGCCGCATTGTCGAGCGCAGAAAAAGGCCGCCGCAGTTGCCCGCGGCGGCCCGGTTCACGGCTAGGTCAGAAGTTGACCTTGAGGCCCAGCGTCACCGCCTGGTCGCGGTAGCCGTTGTTGCCGTACTGCTTGCCGACTTCACCCCAGACGTTGACCCGGCTGTTCACCTTGCTGGTGGCACCGAGCTTCACTTCGAAGATGTCGCTGGCGCCGTCCATCTCGAACTTCGTGCTGCCCATCTTCGCGCCGAAGTCGTCGGTGTTGTGGATCCAGTTGGTTTCCACGTAGGGCTCCACGCCGTAGGTGTTGGCGAAGCCGCCTGCCTGGTTGCTGCGCACCGCGGCGCGTGCACCGAGCCGGGTCATGATGTTGCCGTCGCCCTGGCCGGTGACCCTGGTGCCGTTGGCCTCGCGGTGGCTGTCAGCTTTCACGCCCATGTAGACGACCTGCGCCTGGGGCTGCACGTAGTAGCTGGCGCTTTCGGTCTTCGCCACGGTGAAGGTCTTGCCGGCCTCGATGGAGGCGGTGATGCCCTTGGCGTCGTATTTCTCCTTGGCCAGTTGCTCGCCGCGCACTTCAGCATCGAAGTCGTTCCACAGCACCCAGCTGTCGACGTAGGCGCCGTTCTCGTCGTCCTTGTTCTCGTACCAGGTGCCGTAGACGCCGAGGCTGTAGCCGTCGATCTGGCCGCGCGAGCGGTAGCCGGTGATGCGCGATTTGGTCGTGGAGTTGCCGTTGGCGTAGCCGGCCATCACGCCGACGACCCAGTCGCCGTGGTCGGTCTGCTTGCGGTACAGGTCGCTGCCCAGTTGCAGCACGTAGCGGTTGGACTCGGTCTTGAGTTGCCCGGTGCTGTCTTCCCAGCGGTTGGAGCCATCGACGTTGCGCATCCAGAGCATCGAGGTGACCTGCTTGCCAGTGTCCGGGGCGACGTAGGTCAGGTTGCCGGTACGGTCATGCAGACGGTGCAGGAACATCGTGTTGGCCGCTGCGAGGTTGGCGGTGTAGCTGCCGCCTTCGGGCTGGCGCACGCGGTCCTTGTCACCGGGAGTCGGCTTTTCCGGCGCCGGGTCGACCGGACCGGGCTCGACAGGACCAGGCTCTTCAGGGCCAGGCTCTTCAGGACCCGGATCGATGGGGCCCGGGTCTTCGGGGCCGGGATCGACAGGACCAGGGTCTTCCGGGCCCGGATCGACGGGGCCCGGATCTTCAGGGCCGGGATCTTCCGGCTCCGGCTCGGTCGGCTTGTACGAGGTGAGGTACCAGTCGCTGTCCGCACCGGAGGCCCCCACGAAGCTGCCGCCACGGCGCAGCACGTACTCATAGCCGCCCTCGGTCACCCGGTCGGACTTGAACTCACCCGCGGAGGTACCGCCAACGGTGATCATCTGGATGCCTTCCAGGGTTTCGCCGCCGGGGCCGCCGGTGTTATTGACGGTGACGCGGGTCTCGCCGGAGGTGCTTCCGGTGACCGCCAGCTTGTCGGTCTCGGAGTTGTCGTCACCCAGGTAGGTGTTCATCAGCAGGTGGCCGCCTCCCTTGAAGTCGCCATCCACCGTCAGCGTCTTGTAGGTGTAGGCGCCGTGTTCGTCATGGCGGTCGTAGACCAGCTGCGCGCCATCGGTGAGCGACAGGTTGGTCAGGTTGGAGTTGCCGGTCATGAACCACTGGCTGGCGGCGCCGTCCATGGCCAGGTCGATCACCCCGTCGGTGGCGGTGCTGGTGGTGCCGTTGAGGTAGGAGCCGGCGGCCATTTTCAGATCGATGACGCCGGTTTTCTCAGCGAACAGCGACATGCCCTTGCGGTTCTCCGTGGCGTCTGTTGCGCTGCTGTCGAGCCGATAGACGCTGGCCTGGTCGGAAGTAATGCTTGATCCCTCGCCGCTGACAGCCATGGCACGGTTGCCATCGGTCACGATGACCTGGGTGTCGCCCTGCAGGTTCACTTCGCCACCCCGATTGCCCGACCCGGTAGTGCTGGTCTCGGCGTAGATGCCGTAGGACGTGCCCTGTGTGGTGGTGATCTGCGTGTCGCCCAGGTTGATCACGCCGCCCTTGTTGGCGAAGACCGCGTGGGCACGGGCGCCAGTGGACTCGATGATGCTGCCGTTGCTGATGTTCACTTCGGCATCGCCCTTGGCCGCGCTGTTGGTATTGCCGGCGTAGACGGTGTAGCCATCGCCGTACTCGCCCAGCGAGCCAAGATCGAGGTTGGAACCGTTGCCGGAACTCTTTATCTGCGCTCCTTCACCGAGCGTGATGATGTTGCGGGCGCCCTCGTTGGGCGAGGTGTTGGCACGTACACCCATGCCTTTGGTGATGATGACCGCGTTATCACCGACAGTGACGGTGGAGTTGTTCGAGTTGCGAGTAACGTTGATGCCGTCGGCTGAAGTCCCGGTGGTGGTGATGTTCAGCGACTCGACGGTGATCGTGCTGGAGCCGTTGTTCGCCTGGATGCCGTCGGCTTTGCTGCCGCTGGTGGAGATGTCGAGGTTGTTCAGCGTGTACTGCGAGCTGTTGCCATAGATGCCGAATCCGCCCAGGGATTTTCCGCCACCGCCCGGCGTGCCTTCGCCGGTGGTGGTGATTTTCACCGTGTCGAACTGGTTGGGGTTGAAGCCACTGCTGTAGTACAGGGTGTTACCGCAGGACAGGGTCGAGTCATCGATCTTCTCGCAGTCCGCCTGGGCTGCGCCGACCTGCCCGAGCAGCGCGATGGCCACGGCCACGTGAGTGGCCAGAAGAGTCTTGGTAAAGCGCATTGCAAACCTCCTTGCGCCGCTCGCCGGGTGGGCGATGCGGAGCGGGTTTCCAGCGCCTGTGTGAGCCTGTCCTGGCGGGAGATCGGAGGGTTCCGGATCGGTGTCCTGCTTTCGCTGGAGGTGCATTGGGGAGGCGTGGTCGCAAGCCGTCGCGCCACGCCAGACCCGCGGCCGATGGGGCCTTGGCGGATCAGTGGGCACATTGTTCAGCTGGCGTTCAGGTAGCCGAATAAGACGAATCTCAATCGGCCAGCGGCGGGACGGGGGATCGGGAAAAGCTTGACTTATGGCAAGGTCGGAAACCGGACCGCGCGTTGCGCAGCGGCCCGGCAAGCAGAGAGGGTCTTACTTCTTCAGCTTGATCACGTCACCGGAAACGGTGGTGGTGTAGCCGTTGAGGACCCATGCCCAGAACCAGCTTTCCTGGACCTGGGTGTTGATCAGGCCGTCGCCGCCCTTGGCCTTGATCGCGGCATTCTGCGCGCGGACGAAGCGGTCGTTCTGCTGGATCGGGATGAACTGGAACAGCATCACGCCGGTGGCTTTGCCTTCGCTGTGACCGATCACGGTGTACTGCTCGGGGCTGTAGGTCTGGGTCTTCATCGGGGTGCCGGTGCAGCCGGCGATGGCGGCGGTGGCCAGCAGGGTGGCGGCGATACGGGTGAATTTCACGTGACTCTCCTGAGATGCAACCCCCGGGACTCTTTCCCAGGGGAGCGCAGGGTAGCCATCCTCGCGACGTGAAGGAAGATGCCCGAGCGTCGCGTGGAACTTGA
The DNA here is from genome assembly GCF_030462585.1 of Pseudomonas sp. CAN1. Classification (GTDB taxonomy): domain Bacteria; phylum Pseudomonadota; class Gammaproteobacteria; order Pseudomonadales; family Pseudomonadaceae; genus Pseudomonas. The sequence goes on from NZ_JASMRU010000002.1 coordinate 291,791, forward strand.
TCGACATCTTCGCGCCGCCCAACGAATTTCATGCAGTGGTCGACGCTTTCAATGCTCTGGCTCAGAACAGGAAATAGCGCTGCGCCATCGGCAGCACCTCGGCCGGCTCGCACCACAGCAACTGCCCGTCCGCGCGCACCTGGTAGTTCTGCGCGTCGACCTCGATGTGCGGCAGGTAGGCGTTGTGGATCAGGTCGGTCTTCTGCACGTTGCGGCAGCCCTTCACCACGCCGATGGCCTTGTGCAGGCCCAGCTCGTGGTGCACGCCCAGCTCGAACGCGGCCTGGCTGATGAAGGTCAGGCAGGTGGCGTGGCGGCTGCCGCCAAAGCTTGCGAACATCGGCCGGTAGTGCACCGGCTGCGGCGTCGGGATCGACGCGTTGGCGTCGCCCATCAGGCTCGCGGCGATGGCGCCGCCCTTGAGGATCAGGCTCGGTTTCACGCCGAAGAAGGCCGGGCGCCAGAGCACCAGGTCGGCCAGCTTGCCCACTTCGATGCTGCCCACTTCATGGGCCACGCCGTGGGTGATCGCGGGGTTGATGGTGTACTTGGCGATATAGCGCTTGGCGCGGAAGTTGTCGTTGCGTGCGCCGTCGCCGGCCAGTGCGCCGCGCTGCTGTTTCATCTTGTCGGCGGTCTGCCAAGTGCGCGTGATCACTTCGCCGACGCGGCCCATGGCCTGGCTGTCGGAGCTGATCATGCTGAAGGCGCCGAGGTCGTGGAGGATGTCCTCGGCGGCGATGGTCTCGCGGCGAATGCGGCTTTCGGCGAAGGCCACGTCCTCGGCGATGCTTGGGTCCAGGTGGTGGCAGACCATGAGCATGTCCAGGTGCTCGTCGATGGTGTTGCGGGTGAAGGGCCGGGTCGGGTTGGTCGAGCTGGGCAGCACGTTGGCGAAGCCGCAGGCCTTGATGATGTCCGGCGCGTGGCCGCCACCGGCGCCCTCGGTGTGGTAGGTGTGGATGGTGCGGCCCTTGAATGCGGCGAGGGTGGTTTCGACGAAGCCGGATTCGTTGAGGGTGTCGGTGTGGATCGCCACCTGCACGTCGAGGCGGTCGGCCACCGAAAGACAGTTGTCGATGGCCGCCGGGGTGGTGCCCCAGTCCTCGTGCAGCTTCAGGCCGATGGCGCCGGCGCGTACCTGTTCTTCCAGCGGCAACGGCAGGCTGGCGTTGCCCTTGCCGGTGAAGCCGATGTTCATCGGGAAGGCATCCGCGGCCTGGAGCATGCGCGCCATTTGCCAGGGGCCGGAGGTACAGGTGGTAGCGTTGGTGCCGGTGGCCGGCCCGGTGCCGCCACCGATCATGGTGGTGACCCCGCTCATCAGCGCCTCTTCGATCTGCTGCGGGCAGATGAAGTGGATGTGCGTGTCGATGCCGCCTGCGGTGAGGATCATGCCCTCGCCGGCGATCACTTCGGTGCTGGCGCCCAGGGCGATGGTCACGCCGGGCTGGATGTCCGGGTTGCCGGCCTTGCCGATGGCGGCGATGCGCCCGTGCTTGAGGCCGACGTCGGCCTTGACGATGCCCCAGTGGTCGAGGATCAGCGCGTTGGTGATCACCGTGTCGACCACCTGGGCTGCGCACAGCTGGCTCTGGCCCATGCCGTCGCGGATGACCTTGCCGCCGCCGAACTTCACTTCCTCGCCGTAGACGGTGAAATCCTGCTCCACCTCGATCCACAGGCCGGTATCGGCCAGGCGCACGCGGTCGCCGACGGTGGGGCCGAACATGTCGGCGTAGGCTTGGCGGCTGATTTTCATCGGGGCTCCTTGGCGGTTGGCGCTATTCGGTTTCTTCCTGGGCTTTGTACGTGGGGCTTGACCCTCTCCCCCCGCCCTGGCTACGCGCCCCGCTCCGAAGGGAGAGGGCGCTGTTCGTGCCGGCTGACGCTATGGATTCAACCTGTATCGGACGGTCCCCTCTCCCTTCAGGGAGAGGGTTAGGGAGAGGGTGTTAGCCGTGGCACGGACTCACAGCGCGCCCATCACCCGTCCGGCAAATCCATAAACCTTGCGCTCGCCGGCCAGCTCGACCAGCTCCACCTCGCGGCTCTGCCCCGGTTCGAAGCGCACGGCGGTGCCCGCCGGAATGTTCAGGCGCATGCCGCGCGCCGCGTCGCGGTCGAACAGCAGCGCGTTGTTGGTCTCGAAGAAGTGGTAGTGCGAGCCGACCTGGATCGGCCGGTCGCCGCTGTTGGCCACCGTCAGGACGAGGGTGCGGCGGCCGGCGTTGAGTTCGATCTCGCCGGGCTGGATGTCGTATTCGCCAGGGATCATGGGGAGCTCCGTGGGTCGAGGATCAGTTGCATGAAGGTCAGGTCGAGCCAGCGGCCGAACTTCTGGCCCACCTGCGGCATCTGCCCGGTGGTGGCGAAGCCCAGGCGTTCGTGCAGGCGGATCGATGCCGTGTTGCCGCTCTCGATGGCCGCGACCATCACGTGCAGGCCCTGGGCGCGGGCGCGTTCGATCAGTGCCTGCATCAGCACCGGGCCGAGGCCCTTGCCGCGCTGGTCGGCACGCACGTAGACCGAGTGTTCGACTGTCTCGCGGAAGCCGTCGAAGGCGCGCCACGGGCCGTAGCTGGCATAGCCCACCACTTCGCCGCCGTCCTCGGCCACCAGCACCGGGAAGCCCTGCTGCGCGCGCATCTCCAGCCAGGCGCGGCGGTTCTCCAGGTCGATGGCGACCTCGTTCCAGATGGCGGTGGTGTTGAGCACGGCGTCGTTGTAGATGTCGCGCAGACTGCCGAGGTCGGCTTGGCTGGCGTCGCGGATGTGCATGGCGGTTCCTTCTTTCGTAGGGCGAGTAAAGCGCAACGCTTTATCCGCCAAATGGGGGCATCAGGCGATGGGCTGGTGCACGGTGACCAGCTTGGTGCCGTCCGGGAAGGTGGCTTCCACCTGGATTTCCGGGATCATTTCCGGCACGCCTTCCATCACCTGTTCACGGCTCAGCAGCGTGGTGCCGTAGTGCATCAGGTCGGCGACCGTCTGACCATCCCGCGCGCCTTCGAGCAGCGCGGCGGAGATCAGCGCCACGGCTTCCGGGTAGTTGAGTTTCACACCACGGGCAAGGCGGCGCTCGGCGACCAGGCCGGCGGTGAAGATCAGCAGCTTGTCCTTCTCGCGAGGGGTCAGGTCCATCTCAGGTGCTCCAGATTCGGGGAGGAACGGCCTCGCGGCCGAGCAGCGCGGGCCGCAGCCGGCGCCAGAGTTCGATGAGCCAGGCGCGGGCGTGCAGCGCCTCATGGGCGAGGCAGCGGGCGACCACCAGGCCGGGCAGTTGGGTGAGATTGCCGCGCCCCTGGCAGGGAATGGCGCGACAGGCTTCGATCAGTTCTGCGTCGATCTGCCCGCTGGCGATCAGCGTCGCCATCACCGGGTAGCCGGCGAGGCCGATGGGCGAGTCGAGCAGGCGGTCGCGGCCGGTCACGCGCTGGCGTTCGTGCCAGAGGCGCTGGCCGTCTCGGCGGATATCCAGAGCGGCAGCGAAGTGGCCTTCGTCGAAGCGCTCGCCGCTGGCCGGGCGGCCGAGGGCGATAACGTCCCAGTAGAACAGCCGGGCGTTCGCTTCGAGATCGATGCGGGTCGTCAGCTCGGCTTGGGCGCCGGAGTAGACGATGGTTTCCTGCGGCAGCCATTCCAGCGTAGCGCCGGGGGCGACGCGGATGTCCAACTGCTGCTGCGCCGGGCAGCCGGCGCGGTACCACTTGGCGGCGCCGGGGCTGGTCAGCTGAGCCCAGCTGCCCTGGCCGGCGTAGATGTCGAGGTCGAGCGTATCGCCACCAGCGATGCCGCCGGGCGGGTGTACGACGATGTGCTGGCAAACTTCCGGCCCTTCCGCGTACAGGTGCTTCTGCACCCGCAGCGGCCCGAGATGACGCCGGGTGACCGGCCGCGTGCTGTCGCCGATGCGGGCGTAGGCCAGCTCCAGCTCGGCGTGCCAGGCGGGGTGGAAGAGGGTGGCCGGTGCGTTCATGGGCAGCTGCAAAACCAGGGATGCTCAGGACAGAGCAATCAGCGTGCCGGGATGCGCCAGGATAGTGCGCGGTGCCCGCCGGTAGCGCTGCAAGACAGCATTGGTGCGGGTTCAGCGGAGGGGAGGGGGATTGTCTGATCGGTCAGGTATGGGCGCAATTGCGGTGCGTTGGCGGTGCGTGCGCACTTGAATGGTGCGTAGGAGCGGATTCATCCGCGATCGGCCCATCCCCGCGCGGGGGCGAATACATCGCGGATAAATCCGCTCCTACAGGATCAAGGGCCCCTCACCCTGACCCTGGCTGCGCGCCCCGCTCCTCAAGCGGGAGAGGGAACCGTTCGAGCAGGATTAAACCCCGATTTCAGCCGGCACGATCTGCCCCCTCTCCCTTTGGGAGAGGGTTGGGGTGAGGGATGCTCTGGCGCAAATATCCCAGGTGGGGGCGGTCGTTGCGGCGAGAGCTGTACCTCAGCCCAGCTGCTTGCGCATGTACACCCGCCGGAAGCCGTTCTCCAGCCGACGTGCGTATTCCTGGTAGCCGTTCTTCGCGTACAGCTCGATGTTCTCCACCATGCGTTCGTTGGTGTAGAGGTACAGCGACTGATAGCCCAGCTGCACGGCGGCTTCCTCGGCGTGTACCAGCAGCACGCGGCCGACGCCCTGGCCGGCGCATTCGGGTAGCACGGCGATGTTGTCGAGCAGGAAGCCCTCGTCGGTCTCGCGCATCACCAGCAGGCCGACCGGCGCGCCGTCCTGCTCGGCGATCAGCACGCGGTCCTCGGCGATGATGGCGTGGTAGTCATCCAGCATCGGCCCCGGCTTGCGGCCCAGCTTGGGAATCCACTGGGCGTAGGCCGCTGCCACGCAGACCGCGGCGAATCCGGCGTCGTCGTTGACGGCGGGGCGCAGGGTGATCGGCATGACAGGCTCCAGAAATAAACAGTACGGGGCCTGGGAGCTTGCCACCTGGCGCCGCCATCCGCCAGTGACAGGTCGTCTCATGGTTGGACCAAGGTTCGCGAGCAATAACGATGGCGTCCCCCTCGCCCCTACAGGTTAAGCAGTGACTCTCCTCGTAGGAGCGAGCTTGCTCGCGAACCCGCCGACAAGCGGCCTCAGATGGCCACCAACCCGCGCACGCCGTCGCTTTCCATGTCCTCACCGCGGCCCTGCTGGACGATCTCGCCACGGGACATCACCAGGTACTGGTCGGCCAGTTCGGCGGCAAAATCGTAGAACTGCTCCACCAGCAGGATGGCCATGTCGCCGCGCTCGGCGAGCTTGCGGATCACCGCGCCGATCTCCTTGATCACCGACGGCTGTATGCCTTCGGTAGGCTCGTCGAGGATCAGCAGGCGCGGCCGGCTGGCCAGCGCGCGGCCGATGGCGAGCTGTTGCTGCTGGCCGCCGGAGAGGTCGCCGCCACGGCGCTGCTTCATCTCGCGGAGCACCGGGAACAGCTCGTAGATGAACTCGGGCACGGCCTTGGCTTCGCCGGCGCTGAAGCGCGACAGGCCCATCAGCAGGTTTTCCTCCACGGTGAGCCGCGGAAAGATTTCCCGCCCCTGGGGCACGTAGGCGATGCCGGCGTGCACGCGCTGGTGTGGCTTGAAACCGGTGATCGGCTTGCCCTCCCAGCAGACCTTGCCGTCCTTGGCCGGCACCAGGCCCATCAGGCAGCGCAGCAGGGTGGTCTTGCCCACGCCATTGCGCCCGAGCAGGCAGGTGACCTCGCCGATCTTCGCGTCAAACGACAGGCCACGCAGGATGTGGCTGCCGCCGTAGTACTGGTGCAGTTTGTCGACTTGCAGCATGGGAGTTGCCCTTGTGGAGAGTCTTGATATTTCGCTTACAGCAGCGGTGTATCGAGAGCTGTTGGGTATCGCTTCGCTCCACGCCAACCTACGCCGTGCCTCCCGGCGAAATGCGTGCGTAGGATGGGTGGAGCGCAGCGATACCCATGCAGTGCAGTGAGCGTCAGCGCCCCAGATAGACTTCGATCACCTGTTCGTTCGCCTGTACGTCCTCCAGCGAACCCTCGGCCAGTACATGCCCCTGGTGCAGCACGCTGACGTGGTCGGCGATGCTGCCGACGAAGCCCATGTCGTGCTCCACCACCATCAGCGAATGCTGGCCGGCGAGGGACTTGAACAGCTCGGCGGTGAACTCGGTCTCGGCGTCGGTCATGCCCGCCACCGGCTCGTCCAGCAGCAACAGTTGCGGCTCCTGCACCAGCAGCATGCCGATCTCCAGGAACTGCTTCTGCCCGTGGGAGAGCAGCCCGGCGGGGCGGTTGCGCGACTCGCGCAGGCGGATGGTGGTGAGCACCGCCTCGATACGGTCCTTCTGCTCGCCGGAGAGCTTCGCCCGCAGGCTGGCCCACACCGACTTGTCGGTCTTCTGCGCGAGCTCCAGGTTCTCGAATACCGAGAGCGCCTCGAACACCGTGGGCTTCTGGAACTTGCGGCCGATGCCAGCCTGGGCGATCTCCACCTCGCTCATGCGCGTGAGGTCGAGGGTTTCGCCGAAGTAGGCCTTGCCGTTGTCCGGGCGGGTCTTGCCGGTGATCACGTCCATCAGCGTGGTCTTGCCCGCACCGTTGGGGCCGATGATGCAGCGCAGCTCGCCGACGCCGATGTACAGCGTGAGGTCGCGCAGGGCGCGGAAGCCGTCGAAGCTGACGTTGATGTCTTCCAGGGTGAGGATGGTGCCGTGGCGCACGTCCAGCTGGCCGCTGGCGCTCGCACCGATGCCGATGGCATCGCGGCTGGCGCCCGGATCGCGGTTGGGATCGTAGGCCGGTTCCAGCATCAGGTGGGGGACCGCTCTCATTGTGCTTTCTCCCGCTTGATCAGGCCGAGGATGCCGCGCGGCAGGTACAGGGTGACGACGATGAACAGCGCGCCGAGGAAGAACAGCCAGTACTCGGGGAAGGCCACGGTGAACCAGCTCTTCGCGCCGTTCACCACGCCCGCGCCGAGCAGCGGGCCGATCAGCGTGCCGCGCCCGCCGAGGGCGACCCAGACGGCAGCCTCGATGGAGTTGGTCGGCGACATTTCGCTCGGGTTGATGATGCCCACCAGCGGCACGAACAGCGCTCCGGCGAGGCCGCAGAGCACCGCGCTCAGGGTCCAGACGAAGAGCTTGTAGCCGCGCGGGTCGTAGCCGCAGAACATCAGCCGGTTCTCCGCGTCGCGCAGGGCGGTGAGCACCCGGCCGAACTTGCTGCGCGCCAGGGCGAAGCCGATGGCCAGGCTCGCCGCCAGCAGCAGGACGATGGCGATGAACAGCGCCGCGCGGGTGCCCGGCGCGGTGATCGAAAAGCCGAGGATGCTGCGGAAGTTGGTGAAGCCGTTGTTGCCGCCGAAGCCCGTCTCGTTGCGGAAGAACAGCAGCATGCCGGCGAAGGTCAGCGCCTGGGTCATGATCGAGAAGTACACGCCCTTGATCCGCGAGCGGAAGGCGAAGAAGCCGAACACTAGCGCCAGCAGGCCGGGCGCCAGCACCACCAGGCACAGCGCCCAGAGGAAGTGCTGGGTGCCGGCCCAGTACCAGGGCAGCTCCGTCCAGGAGAGGAAGGTCATGAAGGCTGGCAACTGGTCGCCGGCCGCTTCGCGCATCAGGTACATGCCCATGGCGTAGCCGCCTAGGGCAAAGAACAGCCCGTGGCCCAGCGACAGCAGGCCGGCGTAGCCCCAGACCAGGTCCAGCGCCAGGGCGACGATGGCGTAGCAGAGGATCTTGCCGGTGAGTGTCAGCCCGTAGGCGGAGAGGTGCAGCGCGTGGCTCTCCGGCAACAGGTGCAGCAGCGGCAGGACCAGTAGCGCGACCAGGGCGGCGCCGACGATGGCGGCAGTGAGTTTCGGGCCGGCCTTCTGCGCCGCCGTCACGGTGAGTGGCTGGTTCATGGGCGAGTCTCCCCCGTACCTTGTAGGAGCGAGCTTGCTCGCGAACGGATGTTCCGGTGGCGTCGGAGCTGGGCTGGTTCGCGAGCAAGGGCTGAGGCGCCCCCCTCGGTCCTACGAAGAGCAGTCGGTGCGGCCCTTGGTTTTGTCATCAATCGATGACCCTCCCTTTCAGAGCGAAGAGCCCCTGCGGACGCTTCTGGATGAACAGGATGATCAGCGCGAGGATCAGGATCTTGCCCAGCACCGCGCCGATCTGCGGTTCGAGGATCTTGTTCGCCACGCCCAGGCCGAAGGCGGCGAGGACGCTGCCGGCGAGCTGGCCGACGCCGCCGAGTACCACCACCAGGAAGGAGTCGATGATGTAGCTCTGGCCCAGGTCCGGGCCGACGTTGCCGACCTGCGACAGCGCCACGCCGCCCAGGCCGGCGATGCCCGAGCCGAGGCCGAAGGCGAGCATGTCCACGCGGCCGGTGGGCACGCCGCAGCAGGCGGCCATGTTGCGGTTCTGGGTGACGGCGCGGACGTTCAGGCCCAGCCGCGTGCGATTGAGCAACAGCCAGGTGAGCGCCAGCACGAACAGTGCGAAGCCGATGATGACGATGCGGTTCCACGGCAGCACGAGGTTGGGCAGCACCTGGATGCCGCCGGACAGCCACGCCGGGTTGGCCACCTCGACGTTCTGCGCGCCGAACAGCACGCGCACCAATTGGATCAGTACCAGGCTGATGCCCCAGGTGGCGAGCAGGGTTTCCAGTGGGCGCCCATAGAGATGGCGGATCACCGTGCGCTCCAGCGCCATGCCGATGCACGCGGTGACCAGGAAGGCCACCGGCAGCGCGAGCAGCGGGTACAGCTCCAGCACGCTGGGCGCGTAACGCTGGCAGAGCAACTGCACCACGTAGGTGGAGTAGGCGCCGAGCATCAGCATCTCGCCGTGCGCCATGTTGATCACCCCGAGCAGGCCGTAGGTAATCGCCAGGCCGAGGGCGGCGAGCAGCAGGATCGAGCCCAGCGACAGGCCGCTGAAGGCCTGACCGAACAGGTCGCCGACCAGCAGGCGGCGCTTCACCTGGCCGAGGCTGGTGGCGGCGGCGGTGCGTACCGAGTCGTCGGGTTCGACGGCGGGGTCGAGCAGGTTTTCCAGGCGGGTGCGCGCCTGCGGGTCGCCGGATTCGCCCAGCAGGCGCACGGCGGACAGGCGTACAGCAGGGGCCGGGTCGGCGAGCTGCAGGTTGGCCAGGGCCAGTTGCAGGGCGGCCCTGACGTCGTCGGCGGATTCTTCGTTGAGACGGTATTCGAGCAGCGTGCGTTGCGCCGGGCGTGCGCTCTTCTGCAACTGGCGGGCGGCCTCCAGGCGCACTTCGGCGCTGTCGGCGACCAACTGGTGACTGGCCATGGCGGTGATCACCAGGCCGCGCAGGCGGTTGTTCAGGCGCAGCTTGTCGGGCTCGCCGACCGGCGCGGCGCCGCCGTCCGCGGGGTGGTATTGCTCATCCTCGCCGAGGATGAAGGCGCGGTTCTGTGCATCGACGGCGAGGCGGCCGGACTGGATGGCTTCGAGCAACGGCAGGCGGTCGGCGTCGGGCGCGGCGGCCCATTGTTCGAGCAGTCTGGCGCGGGCGTCGTTGTCGGCGCTGGCGAAGTCCTGCGCAGGGCCGGCGAAGGCGAACTGCGGCAGCAGCAGGGCCAGCGCGAGGGCGCAGAGGCGGAGCAGGGAGAGCAAGGCAGTGGGCATGGTACGTTTCCTGAGAGGGCGCTGTGGGGTGTTGCACCCTCTCCCTAACCCTCTCCCTGAAGGGAGAGGGGACCGTACGGTGCAGGATGAAACCGAGGCGTCAGCCGGCACGGACAGCTCCCTCTCCCTTCAGGGAGAGGGCGGGGGAGAGGGGCTCTGAGCCCGCTCCGGATCAGTTACTGCGCACCGCGTAATCCGGCTTCGTGTCGTTGCCCGGAATGAACGGGCTCCACGGCTGGGCGCGGATCGGCTCGGGAGTCTTCCAGACCACGTTGAACTGACCGTTGTCCTCGATCTCGCCGATCATCACCGGCTTGTGCAGGTGGTGGTTGGTCTTGTCCATGGTCAGGGTGAAGCCCGACGGCGCCTTGAAGGTCTGCCCGCCCATGGCCTCGCGGACCTTGTCGACGTCGGTGCTGCCGGCCTTCTGCGCAGCCTGTGCCCACATGTGGATGCCGACGTAGGTGGCCTCCATCGGGTCGTTGGTCACGGCGGTGCTGTAGTTGGGCAGGTTCTTCGCCTTGGCGTAGGCCTTCCAGTCGGCGACGAACTTGCTGTTCTCCGGGTTCTTCACCGACTCGAAGTAGTTCCACGCGGCGAGGTTGCCCACCAGCGGCTTGGTGTCGATGCCGCGCAGTTCCTCCTCGCCCACGGAGAAGGCCACCACCGGTACCTCGGTGGCTTCCAGGCCCTGGTTGGCCAGCTCCTTGTAGAAGGGCACGTTGGAGTCGCCGTTGACGGTGGAGATCACCGCGGTCTTGCCGCCGGCGGAGAACTTCTTGATGTCGGCGACGATGGTCTGGTAGTCGCTGTGACCGAACGGCGTGTAGACCTCCTGGATGTCCTTGTCGGCCACGCCCTTGCTATGCAGGAAGGCGCGCAGGATCTTGTTGGTGGTACGCGGGTAGACGTAGTCGGTGCCCAGCAGGAAGAAGCGCTTGGCTGCGCCACCGTCCTCGCTCATCAGGTACTCCACCGCCGGAATCGCCTGCTGGTTCGGCGCCGCGCCGGTGTAGAAGACGTTGGGCGACATTTCCTCGCCCTCGTACTGCACCGGGTAGAACAACAGGCCGTTGAGCTCCTCGAACACCGGCAACACGGATTTGCGCGACACGCTGGTCCAGCAGCCGAAGACCACCGCGACCTTGTCCTGGGTCAGCAGCTGGCGCGCCTTCTCGGCGAACAGCGGCCAGTTGGAGGCCGGGTCGACCACCACCGCTTCGAGCTTCTTGCCGTTCACTCCACCCTTGGCGTTGATCTCGTCGATGGTCATCAGCGCCATGTCCTTGAGCGAGGTCTCGGAGATCGCCATGGTGCCGGACAGCGAGTGCAGGATGCCGACCTTGATGGTCTCGGCAGCCTGGGTGCTGAACGGGAACAGACCGGTGAGCAGCAGGGCACTCACGGCCAGCGTACTTTGCAACAGCGGACGGCGTTTCATCGCGGCAGCCTCCTTGGCTATCCAGGGGCGGGGAGTTGCCGGTGCGGCAGCTTCCCCGGAAATGGGGCGACCCGCGGTCGGGTCGAAGCTGCCATCGCAGCATCCGTGCCAAACAGGCAAAAGCCTTGGCGCAGATGGGCTGCACGCGATTTTCTGTCGTAGTGGTGAGGCTTTTCAGTGCGCGGCTTTGGTGCGCCGAACGCCCTCTGGTGCGCGGCGCTCCCCAAAGGGGCGCGTCATTGCGGGATGAAGTAGCCGCGCACGCCGGTCATGATGATCTGCGCGGCGAGAGCACAGACGAACAACCCCATCAGGCGGCTGACGATCATCAGGCCCTGCTCGCCGAGGACCTTTTCGATCTTGTCCGAGAGGTAGAGCGTGATGCCCACGGTCAGGCAGGCGAGGAAGATCGCGGCCAGCGCGAGGAACTTGTGCTCCCAGTCCTGGTTCACGCCCATCACCAGCAGCGCACCGATGGTGCCGGGGCCGACGGTGATGGGGATGGTCAGCGGGACGATGGTGACGTCCTGCTGCACGTTATCCGCCTGCACCGCCGAGCGCCCCTGGGCCATGCCCAGCGCGGAGATGAACAGCACGCTGCCCGCGCCAATGCGGAAGGCGTCGGCGGTGATGCCGAACAGGGTGAAGATGTAGCGCCCGAACAGGTACAGCAGCACGCTGGCGATCAGCGCCGCCAGGGCCACGCGCCAGGCCATGCGCTTGCGGTCGCGCGGGGCGAAGCCGCGGTTCAGGCTGATGAAGCAGGAGAGGACGAAGAAGGGGCTGTAGAGCACCAGCATCTTCAGGTACACGCTGAACATCGCTTGCATGGGAACGACTCGTCCGGATTGAGTGGGCGCGGCAGGGCAAAGCATAGCGGCTGGGGCGGCGGGTGGCATTGCGGCGGGGCAAATGCCCACTCGGTCTAGCACGCCGCGTAGGAGCGGACTTCGTCCGCGATCGATTCCGCATCGCGCCGGAGGCCAATCGCGGACAGAGTCCGCTCCTACGCTCGGGGGTGGCCCGAGTCTGTAGGAGCGAGCTTGCTCGCGAACAGAGTTTCCCGGCGGCGTCGGAGTTGGGCGGGTTCGCGAGCAAGGGCTAGGCGCCCCCCTCGGTCCTACGAAAATCAGGCTGGCAGGTTGATTGAACCGTGGGTAGGAGCGGACTTTGTCCGCGATCGATTTCGCACCACGCCTGAGGCCAATCGCGGACAGAGTCCGCTCCTACGCCAAGGGATGCGACGGGCGGGCAGGCGACCTCAGGACGGCAGGGCGTCGCTCTGCTGGCGCAGGCGGCGATCACGCTCGCCGACCCAGTACGCCACCAGTTCGCGCAGCTGCGACAGCTCCACCGGCTTGGCCATGTGGCCGTCCATGCCGACCAGTCGCGCGCGTTCCTTGTGCTCGCTGAGGATGTGCGCGGTAAGCGCCACCACCGGGGTGTGCGGGCGGTGTTCGCTGGCTTCCCAGGCGCGCAGGCGTTCGGTGGCGGAGAAGCCGTCGAGCACCGGCATCTCACAGTCCATCAGCACCAGGTCGTACTGGGTGGCCTTCATCGCCGCCAGGGCTTCCTCGCCGTTGCTGGCGGTGTCCGGCTGCAGGTTGAGCTTGCTCAGCATGCCGCGGATGACCTTGGTGGAGATGCTGTTGTCCTCGGCGACGAGGATGCGGAAGTCCGGCGGCGGCACGTTGGACACCGGCTCGCTGGCCGGCGACAGGTAGTTGCTCACGCCGCTCGGGCCACGTTGCGACAGCTCTTCGGCGAGGGTCGCCTTGAGCGTGTAGCCGGCCACCGGCTTGGCCAGGATGCGCTTGATCCCGGCATTGCGCGCGATGATCTTGCTCGGCGCGTTGCTGATGCCGGTGAGCATGATCAGCAGGATATCGTGGTTGAGGTTGGGGTCTTCCTGGATCTTGGTCGCCAGCTGCATGCCGGTCATGCCGGGCATGTCCTGGTCGAGCAGGACCACGTCGAAGTACTCGCGCAGGTGCGCCTTGGTGCGCAGCTGGGCCAGTGCTTCCTTGCCCGAGGACACCGCGCTGACGTTCATGCCCCAGGCGCTGCATTGCTGCACCACCACCTTGCGGCAGGTCTGGTTGTCGTCCACCACCAGCAGGCGCGCGCCCTGCAGCGGGCCGTCCAGGTCGGCGCCGGTCTGGTCGATCTGCTGCGGGTCCAGCGGCAGGCTGAGCCACAGCAGGTTGCCCGAGTCGCCGCCGTTGTCACCGCTCTCGATACCGAAGTCGCCAGACATCAGGCGGATCAGCTGGCGCGCGATGATCAGGCCGAGGCGGCTGCTGATGCGGGTGGCGGAGAGGAAGTCGCGGCTGTGCAGCTCGGCGGTGAGCAGCGCCTGGCGGTCGGCGCTGTCCAGCGGGCGGCCGCTGTCCTGCACGGCGATGCGCAGGCGCGGCTGGGTCGGCGGGCCATCGAGAGCGACCACGAGGAGAATTTCACCCTCGTCGGTCTGCTTGAAGGCGTTGTCCAGCAGGCTCAGCACGGCCTGGCGCAGGCGTGTCGGGTCGCCACTGATGATGCGTGGCACCTGCGGCTGGGTGAAACTGATCAGCTCGACCTTCTGCTGCTCGGCCTTGGCGCGGAAGATCGCCAGGCAGTCCTCGATCAGCGCGCCGAGGTCGAACTGCACCTCGTCCAGCTCGATCTGCCCGGACTCCAGCTTGGAGATGTCGAGAATCTCGTTGATCAGCGAGAGCAGCTCGTTGCCCGCGCTGTGGATGGTCTGCACGTAGTCGCGCTGCTTGGCCGAGAGCGGGGTGCCGAGCAGCAGCTCGGTCATGCCCAGCACGCCGTTCATGGGCGTGCGGATCTCGTGGCTGATCTTCGCCAGGAAGTCGCCCTTGGCCTGCAGCTCGGCGGCGTGGGCGGCCTCGCTGGTGCGGCGCTGCAGGTTGAGCTGCTGCAGCAGGCGCTGGCGCTCGGTGATCGAGATGCTGAGGACGAAGCCGGCGAGGGTGGCGAAGCTGAACACGCCGAGCACCAGCCAGCCCGGATCGAGCTGGCGGACGCCGAACAGCACCGGCAGGAACACCGTGAAACTGGCGTTGAACACCAGCATGCCGGCGACGATCAGGCGCGCCGGGCGATAGCCGTGGTACCAGTGCCAGGCCGCCACCAGCGGCACGCTGAGCGAACAGAGCACCACCAGCAGGTAGACCAGCCAGCTGAACCAGAACACCTGGGTGAAGGCGATCAGCAGGCCGACCGCGAGGATCAGCCCGGCCTCGACCTGCAGCAGGCGGTTGAGCCGGCTGCTGACCGTGCCCTGGAAGAAGCTGCTGGCGAAGCCCAGCAGGCAGACGGCGGCGCCCAGTGCGGCGAGGTCGGCCACCAGCGACTGGTTGAAGGTCAGCCAGGGCAGGAAGAACGCCACCAGCCCCAGGTTGGCGGCGGCGCAAAGGCCCAGCGATGCGTGCATCGCGGCCAGCCACAGGCTGCTGGTGTTGCGCGTGTAGACGAAGCGCGTGAGGTTGTACATCAGCAGCAGGAGCATGCCGCCCAGCAGCATGCCGAAGAAGTACGCGGGCCTTTCCAGGGCCACCAGCCCGGCGTCGTCGATCTGGTCGAACCAGGCCATCAGCGGATGGTTGGAGGTCATCCGCACGTACAGCGTCAGCGGCTGGCCGTTGCTCGGGAGCGAGAACAGGTACGAACGCGACGGCAGCGGGCGGTCCAGGAAGGGGCGCGATTCGCCGGTGTGCAGCTCCTTCTTCAGCTGCCCGTCCTGGACCAGGTAGTAGTCGAGATACTGGACGCGCGGCGCGAAGATCCACAGCCAGCTGGGCAGCTCCTGGGCCGGGAGTTGCACCTGCAGCCAGACGGCCTGGGGGCTGGCGGGGAAGATGAAGGAGTGACGCTCCAGCGGGAAGAACTGCTGTTTGCGCTGCAGGACATCGCCGATCTGCAGGCGGGCGCTTTCGTCGCGCAGCACGTTCCACTGGGTTGTCGGGGCATTACGGGGGCTGGCGGGCGGCGCCGCCTGGGATGCTTCCGCCGAGCTGGAGGCAGCCAAAGCAAACGGACCCGGCAATAACAGCACGAGGCTGACGAGAAGTCCTATGGCAGTCCAGAGCCGACGCACGGCGAAGTCCCTTCGGTAGTGAGTGGGCGGATTATAGCCAAGTGTGCTGAAGGCCGTAATCCACCCGGGCACGCCGAGACCGCATGGCGAAAGGCGTCCGACGGGGGGACGCCTCCGCCTGTCGGATCAGCCCTCGCCGCGTTCGCGGGCGATGGCGCGATAGCCGATGTCGGTGCGGTAGAAGCTGCCGTTCCAGCGGATCTTCTCCGCCAGGCGGTAAGCCTGCTGCTGGGCCGAGGAGACGGTCGGGCCGATGGCGGTGGCGCACAGCACGCGGCCGCCGGCGGTGACGACCTGGCCGTCCTTGAGCGCGGTACCGGCGTGGAACACCTTGCCGTCGAGCTTGGCGGCTTCTTCCAGACCTTCGATGACGTCACCCTTGGCGTAGTCGCCCGGGTAGCCGCCAGCGGCGATCACCACGCCCACGGTGGGACGCGGGTCCCAGGTGGCTTCGACCTTGTCCAGCGCCTTGGCCAGGGCGGCCTCGACCAGCAGGACCAGGGACGATTCGAGGCGCACCATGATCGGCTGGGTTTCCGGGTCGCCGAAGCGGCAGTTGAACTCGATGACCTTGGGCTTGCCGCTCTTGTCGATCATCAGGCCGGCATAGAGGAAACCGGTATAGACGTTGCCTTCCTCGGCCATGCCGCGCACGGTCGGGTAGATCACTTCGTCCATCACGCGCTGATGCACGTCGGCAGTCACCACCGGAGCCGGGGAGTAGGCACCCATGCCGCCGGTGTTCGGGCCGCTGTCGGCGTCGCCGACGCGCTTGTGGTCCTGGCTGGTGGCCATGGGCAGCACGTTCTGGCCGTCGACCATGACGATGAAGCTGGCTTCCTCGCCGTCGAGGAACTCTTCGATCACCACGCGCGAACCGGCGTCACCGAAGGCGTTGCCGGCGAGCATGTCGCGCACGGCTTCCTCGGCTTCGCCCAGGGTCATGGCGACGATCACGCCTTTGCCCGCGGCCAGGCCGTCGGCCTTGATCACGATGGGCGCGCCTTTCTCTTTCAGGTAGGCCAGCGCCGGCTCGACTTCGGTGAAGTTCTGGTAGTCGGCGGTGGGGATCTGGTGGCGCGCGAGGAAGTCCTTGGTGAAGGCCTTGGAGCCTTCCAGCTGGGCGGCACCGGCGGTGGGGCCGAAGATGTCCAGGCCGCGGGTGCGGAACAGGTCGACCACGCCTTTGACCAGCGGAGCTTCCGGGCCGACGATGGTCAGCTGCACGTTCTTCGCGGCGAAGTCAGCCAGCTCTTCCAGGGCCAGCACGTCGATGGCGACGTTCTCGCACTTGGCTTCGGTGGCGGTGCCGGCGTTGCCCGGCGCGACGAAGACCTTCTGCACGCGCGAATCCTGCGCGACCTTCCAGGCCAGCGCGTGCTCGCGACCGCCGCTACCGATGATGAGTACGTTCATGAATCTCTCCTGCGGAGAGGCCGCAGGCTATAGGCTGCAGGCGGCAGGAAGTGCTCTTGCCTGCCGCCTGTAGCTTGCCGCCTGCCGCCGCTATTTAGTGACGGAAGTGGCGCATGCCGGTGAACACCATTGCTATGCCGGCCTCGTCGGCGGCGGCGATCACTTCGTTGTCGCGCATCGAGCCACCCGGCTGGATCACCGCGGTGATGCCGGCCTTGGCGGCGTTGTCGATGCCGTCGCGGAACGGGAAGAAGGCGTCGGAAGCCATGACCGCACCTTTCACTTCCAGGCCGGCGTGCTCGGCCTTGATGGCGGCGATGCGGGCGGAGTTCACGCGGCTCATCTGGCCGGCGCCGACGCCGACGGTCTGGCGCGCCTTGGCGTAGACGATGGCGTTGGATTTGACGAACTTGGCGACTTTCCAGGCGAAGATCAGGTCGTGGATTTCCTGCTCGCTCGGCGCGCGCTGGGTGACGATCTTCAGGTCATCGGCGGTGATCATGCCGATGTCACGGCTCTGCACCAGCAGGCCGCCGTTGACGCGCTTGAAGTCCCAGCCCGGCGCACGCTCGGCCGGCCACTCGCCGCATTCGAGCAGGCGCACGTTGGCCTTGGCAGCGACCACGGCACGGGCGGCCTCGGAGATTTTCGGGGCGATGATGACTTCGACGAACTGGCGCTCGACGATGGCCTGGGCGGTCTCGCCGTCCAGCTCGCGGTTGAAGGCGATGATGCCGCCGAAGGCCGACTCGGTGTCGGTGGCGTAGGCCAGGTCATAGGCCTTGCGGATGCCGCCTTCGTTTTCCGGGACAACCGCCACGCCGCACGGGTTGGCGTGCTTGACGATGACGCAGGCCGGCTTGACGAAGCTCTTCACGCATTCCAGCGCGGCGTCGGTGTCGGCCACGTTGTTGAACGACAGTTCCTTGCCCTGCAGCTGGATGGCGGTGGAGACGCTGGCCTCGCCCTTCTTCGCCTCGACGTAGAAGGCCGCGCTCTGGTGCGGGTTCTCGCCGTAGCGCATTTCCTGCGCCTTGATGAACTGGCTGTTGAAGGTGCGCGGGAAGGCGCCACGCTCTTCGGTGGAGAGGGTGTCGCGCGCCTGGTCGATGGTGCCCAGGTAGTTGGCGATCATGCCGTCGTAGGCGGAGGTGTGCTCGAACGCCTTGAGGGCCAGGTCGAAGCGCTGGGCGTACGTCAGGCCGCCGGCTTTCAGGGCGCTGACGATGCTGGCGTAGTCGCCGGCGTTGACCACGATGGCGACGTCCTTGTGGTTCTTCGCCGCGCTGCGGACCATGGTCGGGCCGCCGATGTCGATGTTCTCGATGGCGGTCGGCAGGTCGCAGTCTGCCTTGGCCACGGTCGCCTCGAACGGGTACAGGTTGACCGCCACCAGGTCGATCGGCTTGATGCCGTGCTCTTCCATCACCGCGCCGTCGAGGTCACGACGGCCGAGAATGCCACCATGGATCTTCGGGTGCAGGGTCTTCACGCGGCCATCCATCATCTCCGGGAAGCCGGTGTAGTCGGCCACTTCCACGGCGGCGATGGCGTTGTCCTTGAGCAGCTTGTAGGTGCCGCCGGTGGAGAGAATCTCCACGCCGAGGGCAGCCAGCTCACGGGCGAAATCGACGACGCCGGTCTTGTCGGAAACGCTGATCAGCGCACGGCGGACGGGCAGGCGGGTGGTTTGGTCGGTCATAACGGCTTCCACAAAGGCTTCGGGCTTTTCGCGTGTCAGGCGTGGGCCCGGCTGACCTTGTGGTCGCGGGCCCGCGCCTGCCACCAGTCAGAGAAGATCGTACTGCTTGAGTTTCTTGCGCAGGGTTCCGCGGTTCAGCCCCAGCAGTTCGGAGGCTTTGGTCTGGTTACCCTTCACGTGGTTCATGACGGTTTCCAGCAGCGGCGCTTCGACTTCGCAAAGCACCATGTTGTACACGTCCGTGACCGGCTGCCCTTCGAGATGGGCGAAATAGTTATGCAGTGCCTTTTCCACGCTGTCGCGGAGGGTCTGACCCTCCTGCGTCGGAGTGGTCAGGTGCTGTTTAAGGTTGGCGTTGTCGCTCACGGGTGTCATTCCACTCACTAATGTCTCGGTCATCGTTGTCATGCGGCCACCCCTTCTCCGTTATTGTGGCGCTCGGCGAAGAACTGCCTGACGCTGGCGCTCTGTGCATCCGTGTCCTGCAAACGATTGAACTGGGAACGGAACTCCGCCGCTCCCGGTAGGGTTGCGAGGTACCAGCCCACATGCTTGCGGGCAATTCGCACACCCATTTCCTCCCCATAAAACGCATGCAATGCAGCCAGGTGTTCGAGCAGGATGCTCTGCACCTCCTGCAGACTCGGCGCCGGCAGAAGTTCACCGGTGCTCAGGTAATGATCGATCTCGCGGAAGATCCAGGGGTTGCCCTGGGCGGCGCGCCCGATCAGCAGGGCGTCCACGCCCGTCTGCTCGAATACCTGCCGCGCCTTCTGCGGGGAATCGATATCACCATTGGCGAAGACCGGAATCGAAACCGCCTGCTTGATCGCTGCGATGGTTTCGTACTCCGCCTCGCCGGTGTAGAGGTCGGCACGGGTCCTGCCGTGTACCGCCAGCGCCTGGATGCCCGACTGCTCGGCAATCCGCGCCACCGTCACGCCGTTCTTGTTCGACCGGTCCCAACCGGTGCGAATCTTCAGGGTGACGGGAACCTCTACCGCCGCGACCACCGCCTCGAGGATGTCGGCCACCAGCCGTTCATCCTTCATCAGCGCCGAACCCGCGGCCTTGTTGCAAACCTTCTTCGCCGGACAGCCCATGTTGATGTCGATGATCTGCGCACCCAGCTCCACATTGCAGCGAGCGGCTTCCGCGAGCATCTGCGGGTCGCCGCCGGCGATCTGCACCGAACGTGGCTGGTCCTCGTGGTCGTGCTGCAGGCGCAGGCGCGACTTGCGGCTGTTCCACAGGCGGACATCACTGGTGACCATCTCCGAGACCACCATGCCGGCGCCGAGTCGGCGGCACAGCTGGCGGAACGGACGATCGGTGACGCCGGCCATCGGGGCCAGGATCAGTCTGTTGGGCAGTGTGTAGGAGCCGATGCGTACCACCGACTGGTTTTCCATGGTTAATGGGGCGGGAACACCGATGCGCCGCGCGTTACAGGAGTCGCGGGAGGGTATCGGTCCAGCCACCGGTGCCAGCAAAAAAGGGAGGGCATGATACCCGCTCTCGATGACCGGATAAAGGCGATTTTGGATAAATTCTGAACAGCCCCGGGCTTAGCACCCAAGGTAGGAAGACCAGCGGAAGTGGCGCGCTCAGGCGCTTTGAGCTACTCGCCGGATCATTCCGGCGAGTGGAAGCTCAGGCTGTAGTTCACCGCCTTCGGGCCCGGATCGAGGATATCCAGGGAGATGTGGATCGGCGTCTGCGGCGGCATCTCGCTCTGCCCGGCCAGCTCGCCGGAGAGGTATTCGCTGGGCTTGAAGCGGCGACTGGCGATCAGCTGGCCGTTGAGGTCGGCGAAGCGCATCTCCAGCAGCGGGAAGGGCTGGGAGAAGTTGGCGCGGTTGTAGATGATCGCGTCCACCACCAGCGCGCCACTGAAGTCCGGATGGCTGCGTACCACCAGGTTGCTGCTGCGGATCTGTTCCACGTCGACCTTGGAGGGCAGGGTGCAACCCAGCTCCGGGCAGGCCTGGGCGAACCAGGGGCGGTACTGGTCCTGGCGGGCCAGTTCCTCGAAGTGATAGGCGATGTACTGCCCGGCGAGGCCGGCCAGGGCGAGCAGGATCAGCAGCGCCCAGAACAGGCGGCGGCCCCAGCGACGCTTGGGCTTCTGCCAGTCCAGTTGCAGCGGTTCGTCGTTCAGGTCGTGCAGGCCGCCGTTGTGCAGGTCGGGTTCGGTGCGGCGGCGCTCGCCACGCTGGTCGGCCAGGGGCGGCTCTTCGTCGTCGTCCTGTTCATCGTGGTCGTCGCGAATGGAGCGCAGCTCATCGCGCTGCGGCCGTTCATCGTCGTCGCGGCGGGCGCCGAAGGCCGGCAGGTCGTCGTCATCGTCCGAGGCGCTGAGCGGCGCCGGGTCGATCCGCGGCTCGTCGTCGTGCTCGTCCTCGTGGTGCTCTTCCTCAGGCTCCGGAGTGGCGACCAGACGCGCGCCGGGTGCTGGCTCATCCGCTTCCCGCGGTGGCAGGCGGCCCAGGCTGGGCTCCTGGCGCGAGGCGCGGCTGGCGTTGCTCTGTTCTTCTTCGAGGAGGACTTCGGCCCAGCGCTCGTCATGCGGGTCGCGCTTCTCGTCCTGACGGCTGAGCAGTGCTTCGCTGGGCTTGGGCGCGCGGTCGATGCTGAGGAATTCCTGGGACAGCTCGAACTCGTCGAGCTTGGCCAGTTCCTCGTCGAGGTTGAGGCTGTCGAGGTCGAGATCGTCGTGAATCCACAGCGTCTCGTCCTTCTTGCCCGGCACCGGGGCAGGCAGGATCGGTTCGCTGGTCACGGTGGCCGCCGGGGCGATCACCGTGGTGGCGGCAACGACCGGGGCTGGCTCGGTTATCGGTGCCGGCTTTACTTCTGCCCGGGTCTCGGTGACAGCGGGTTTCTCCGCTACGTCGCTGGAGTGCCGCGCGGCGTGGGGCGCCAGGGGCCAGCCAAGGGTAGCGGTGGCCGGTGCAGCGGGTGCGGCGGGCTTTTCCGGGGTGAAGGTGTTGAAGGTCGGCGCGGGAGCCGAGACTGCGAAGGCCGGTTCCGGGGCTTTCGGTGGCACCGGTTGCGCAACCGGCTCCGGTATCGACGCGGGTTTCGGCGGCTCGACAGGTGCTACCGCCGTGACGGCCGGTTCCACCACCTGGGTCGGTTCGCCCACCATGTTCTGTGGCGCGCTGAACACCTTCAGGCAGGTTCCGCAGCGCACTGCACCGCTGGCCGCGCCCAGTTGCGCCGAGTTGACGCGGAAACGGGTCTGGCAATGGGGGCACTGGGTGATGAAGCTTTCGCTCATGCGGCGGTCCGGCGGAAAAATCAGGCGGTTAGTCTAACTCAAGCCCCGACTGGCGGGGCACTCAGCGGCGGCGGCCGCTGATGCGGATCCAGCCGTCACGCTCGGCGGTCGGGTCGAGGTCGAAGGCGCCGGCGTAGGCGGCGCGAACTTCCTCGGCCTGTTCGGCGAGGATGCCCGAGAGGGCCAGCAGGCCGCCGGTCTTCACCAGGCCGGTGAGCTGCTCTGCCAATGTGACCAGCGGACCGGCCAGAATGTTCGCCACCAGCACGTCCGCTTGCTGCTTGGGCAGATCAGCGGGCAGGTAGACGGGGAATTTCGCCGGGTCGATGCCGTTGCGCGAGGCGTTGTCGCGGGAGGCTTCCAGCGCCTGCGGATCGATGTCGGTGCCGACCGCCTGTTCGGCGCCCAGCAGCAGCGCGGCGATGGCGAGGATGCCCGAGCCGCAGCCGAAATCCAGCACCTGCTTGCCGACCAGTTCCTGGCCGTCCAGCCATTCCAGGCACAGCGCGGTGGTCGGATGGGTGCCGGTGCCAAAGGCCAGGCCCGGGTCGAGCAGCAGGTTCACCGCGTCCGGCTCCGGGGCGTCGTGCCAGCTGGGGACGATCCACAGGCGGCGGCCGAAGCGCATCGGCTTGAAATTGTCCATCCAGCTGCGTTCCCAGTCCTGGTCGGCGATGTGCTCGATCTGGTGCTGCGGCAGTTCGCCGCCGGTGAGCAGGGTCAGGTGGGCGATCAGCGCGGTTTCGTCGGTATCGGCCTCGAACAGCGCGAGCAGGTGGGTGTGGCTCCACAGCGGGGTGGTGCCCAGGTCCGGCTCGAAGATCGGCTGGTCTTCGGCGTCCATGAAGGTCACGGAAACGGCGCCCACTTCCAGCAGCGCATCTTCATAGGTTTCCGCCTGATCCGGGGTGATGGCGAGTCGGACTTGGAGCCAGGGCATGGGGCGGGACCTCGATAGTGCTGGGATGGCGCTGGAAAAGACAACGGACCGCCTGGGCGGCCCGCCAATAAAGGCCGCAAGCTTACTGCACGGCACCTTGCCATGCCAGCGTGCAGGGGCCGCAAAGCACAAGGGCCGCCCGGAGGCAGCCCTTGTGATGGAGCGAGGCGGAGCGCGGCAAGCTTAGTGCTTGTCCATGCCCAGCTTCTTCTCCAGGTAGTGGATGTTCACGCCACCCTTGCAGAACTCTTTGTCGCGGACCAGCTCCTTGTGCAGCTCGGTGTTGGTCTTGATGCCATCGACGATCAGTTCGTCCAGCGCGTTACGCATGCGCGCCATGGCTTCGTCGCGGTCCTTGCCGTAGGTGATGATCTTGCCCACCAGCGAGTCGTAGTTCGGCGGTACGGCGTAGCCGCTGTACAGGTGCGAATCCACACGCACGCCGTTGCCGCCCGGTGCGTGGAAGTGCTTCACCTTGCCGGGGCTCGGCATGAAGGTTTTCGGGTCTTCGGCGTTGATCCGGCATTCCAGCGCATGGCCACGGATGACCACGTCTTCCTGCTTGATCGACAGCTTGTTGCCCGAGGCGATGCTGAGCATCTCCTTGACGATGTCGATACCGGTGACCATCTCCGACACCGGATGCTCCACCTGCACGCGGGTGTTCATCTCGATGAAGTAGAAGCGGCCGTTCTCGTAGAGGAACTCGAAGGTGCCGGCGCCACGGTAGCCGATTTCCACGCAGGCCTGGACGCAGCGGGCCAGCACTTCGGCGCGGGCCTTCTCGTCGATGCCCGGGGCTGGGGCTTCTTCCAGCACCTTCTGGTGACGACGCTGCAGGGAGCAGTCGCGGTCGCCCAGGTGGATGGCGTTGCCCTGGCCGTCGGAGAGCACCTGGACTTCCACGTGACGCGGGTTGGTCAGGAACTTCTCCAGGTAGACCATCGAGTTGCCGAAGGCTGCGCCCGCTTCGGTGCGGGTCAGCTTGGCGGACTTGATCAGGTCTTCTTCCTTGTGCACGACGCGCATGCCGCGACCACCACCGCCACCGGCGGCCTTGATGATCACCGGGTAGCCAACCTCGCGGGCAATCGCCAGCGCGGCTTCTTCGTCTTCGGGCAGCGGGCCGTCGGAGCCCGGTACGGTCGGTACGCCGGACTTCTTCATGGCGTCCTTGGCGGACACCTTGTCACCCATCAGACGGATGACGTCGGCGCTCGGGCCGATGAAGGTGAAGCCCGAGCGCTCGACCTGCTCGGCAAAGTCGGCGTTCTCGGCGAGGAAGCCGTAGCCGGGGTGGATACCCACGGCGCCGGTGACCTCGGCGGCGGCGATGATCGCCGGGATGTGCAGGTAGGACTTCGCAGCGGGTGCCGGACCAATGCAGACCGCTTCGTCGGCCAGCGACAGGTGCATCAGCTCACGGTCGGCGGTCGAGTGCACGGCCACCGTCTTGATGCCCAGTTCCTTGCACGCGCGCAGGATGCGCAGTGCAATTTCGCCGCGGTTGGCGATCAGTACTTTTTCCAACATCGCAGGTTCCCCGCGGTTTAAACGATGGTGAACATGGGCTGGTCGAATTCGACCGGCTGGCCGTTCTCCACGAGGATCTGACCGATCACGCCGCTGGTCTCGGCCTCGATGTGGTTCATCATCTTCATGGCTTCGACGATGCAGAGGATGTCGCCTTTCTTCACGCTCTGGCCGACTTCGACGAAGTTGGCGGAGGTCGGCGAGGCCGCGCGGTAGAAGGTGCCGACCATCGGCGAGCGCACGGCGCCGGCGAGGTTCTGCGCAGCCGGGGCGGCTTCAGCGGCCGGGGCGGCAGCGGCAGGG
The DNA here is from genome assembly GCF_030462585.1 of Pseudomonas sp. CAN1. GTDB lineage: Bacteria > Pseudomonadota > Gammaproteobacteria > Pseudomonadales > Pseudomonadaceae > Pseudomonas. The sequence goes on from NZ_JASMRU010000002.1 coordinate 316,133, forward strand.
GCGGCGACCGGAGCGGCGGCCGGGGCCGGAGCGTAGGCCGGGGCGGCAGCGTAGATCGGCTGGGCGGCGGTCTTGCTGTTGCGGCTGATACGTACGGACTCTTCGCCCTCTTTGATCTCCAGTTCGTCGATACCGGATTCTTCGAGCAGTTCGATCAGTTTCTTGACTTTACGGATGTCCATCAGTGTTCGCTCTCCCAGGTGAGGTCACGGGCGTTCAAGTTGTTCGAGGGCGGATTCCAGGGCCAGGCGGTAGCCTGTGGCTCCCAGACCGCAGATCACCCCTACCGCCACGTCGGAGAAGTAGGAGTGATGCCGGAAAGGTTCACGTTTGTGCACGTTGGAGAGGTGCACTTCGATGAATGGGATGCTCACTGCGAGCAATGCGTCACGTAGAGCGACACTTGTATGCGTGAAAGCGGCCGGATTGATCAGGATGAAGTCGACGCCTTCGTGGCGCGCGGCGTGGATCCGGTCGATCAGTTCGTACTCGGCGTTGCTCTGCAGGTGCATCAGGTGGTGGCCGGCCTCGCGGGCGCGGCGCTCCAGGTCCTGGTTGATCTGCTCAAGGGTGACGGAGCCGTATTTGTCGGGCTCGCGAGTGCCCAGCAGGTTGAGGTTGGGCCCGTGCAGTACCAGTAAGGTCGCCATCTGGATGCGGTAGTCCTTGTTCTTGGCGGATAAAGATAGGGCGGGACTATGCCGGAAAGCCGGCGTGACTGTCCAGTCATGCCGGTTTTGCCGTAGATGTCAGCATGTTGCCAGCCGATTACGGCAAAACCATTGCAATCAAACTGTGATCAGGAGCGCGTTCCAGCCTGTTTCAGGCGGTCGGCCAGGGTGGCGGCGTCGGTTTCGCCGATGATGCGCAGGTCGCTCCATTCGTCGCCTTTTGCCGAGAAGAACAGCAGCGCGGGCGGGCCGAACAGGTTGTAGCGGTCGAGCAGGGCGCGCTGTTCCTCGGTGCTGGCGGTCATGTCGAAGCGCAGCAGGACGAAGCCGGGCAGCTGCGACTGGACCTCCGGCGCCGGCAGCACCTGGCGCTCGATGATCTTGCAGCTGATGCACCAGTCGGCGTACCAGTCCAGCAGCACCGGGCGGCCGGCGGCCTGGGCGCTGGCCAGGGCAGCATTGAGCTGCGCCGGGCTGGTGATGTTCTGCCAGTCGCCGGGGGTGGACGTCGGCGGGCCGGCATGCAGGCCGGGAGTATTGCGGCCCAGCGGGTGCAGCGGGTCGGACTCGCCGCGCAGGGCGCCGGTCCAGGCGGCCACGGCATAGACCAGCAGCATCAGGCCGAATAGCTGGGCGAGGCGTTGCAGCGGCTTCTTCGGCCCCAGTTCGAGGGTGCCGATGGCCAGGGCGATGCCGCCGGCCAGGGTGCCCCAGAGGGTCAGTGCCACCGGCCCGGACACCAGGCGTTCGAGCATCCAGATGGCCACCGCCAGCAGCATCACGCCGAACACGTTGCGCACGCCGTTCATCCAGGCGCCGCTCTTGGGCAGCAGTGCGCCGCCGCCGACGGCGAAGATCACCAGCGGCGTGCCCATGCCCAGGCCCAGGGAGAACAGCAGCAGGCCGCCGCCCACCGCGTCGCCGGTGCTGCTGATGTACAGCAGCAGGCCGGCCAGCGGGGCGGTGACGCAGGGCGATACCAGCAGGCTGGAAAGCACGCCCAGGGTGGCCGCACCGGCGATGGAGCCGCCGCGGGTGTTGTTGGCCATGTTGTCCAGGCGCTCGCGGACGAAGCCCGGCAGGCGCAGCTCGAAGGCGCCGAACATGGCGATGGCGAAGACCACGAAGAACGCCGCGAAGGGGATCAGCACCCAGGGCGACTGCAGCATCGCCTGCAGGTTGAGCTTGGCGCCGAACAGGCCCATCAGGGTGCCGAGCACCGCGTAGCAGGCTGCCATCGGCAGCACGTAGGCCAGTGACAGGGCCAGGCCGCGCATTCCGCCCGGACGGCCGCGCAGCACGACACCGGAGAGGATCGGCAGCATCGGCAGCACGCAGGGGGTGAAGGTCAGCGCCAGGCCGAGCAGGAAGAAGATCACCAGCGCGCGGCCGAGTTTCTTGATCTTGCCCGGCTCGTGGTCGCCCAGCAGGCTGGCCAGCGGGTTGCCGGAAGCGGCGGTGGACTTGGCCGAGGGTGCGGGGCCGGCCACCACACTGGCGGCCTGGCCGTCGGCGATCTGCAGGCGGGTGATTTCCGGCGCGTAGCACAGGCCCTTGTCGGCGCAGCCCTGGTAGCTGACGACCAGGGTGAAGGGCTTGTGCTGCGGGTTGACCAGCGGCACGTCGATATCGGTGATGGCGTAGTAGACCACCGTGTCGCCGAAGTAGTCGTCGTGGTGCTGCTTGCCTGGCGGCAGCTTCACTTCGCCGACGCTCACGCCGTTGTCGGCGGGTTCGACCTTGAAGCTGAAGCGATGCTGGTAGAGGTAGTAGCCGTCGGCATTGATGAAGCGCAGCTTCACCTGCTGGCTGTCGCTGTCCTCGACGCTGACGCGGAAGGCCTCGGCCACCGGCAGGAAGTCGCCCTTGGCCGGTTGCCCGACGGCGAAGCCGCCCTTGTCGGCGGGTTTGTCGAACAGGCCGGCGGAGGCGGGCAGGGCGACCAGGAGCAGGAGCAGGGTGAGCAGGCGGCGCATGGACATCTCGCAGACTACGGAATGGGCGGGCACAGGGCTGGCGGGCATGATAGCGGAAAGCTTCCGACGCGGCCCGAGGCGTTGCCGGATCAGCTGTCACAAGACGTGATAGCGGCTGTGGGACTGCGCCAGCGGGCCTCGGTTCCCGAAGCGCCTCTGCGTCAATCGGCCGCGTGCTGGCCGAAGGCTGCCAGCAGGTCGCTGACGAAGGCCTGCTCGGCGTCGCCGGGGTGGCGGCCGCGATGGCGGGTCAGGCTGAAGGCCACGTCGAAGCCCAGCTCGCCGGGCAGCAGTTCGCGCAGCTGGCCGCGCTCGATCCATGGCTGGGCGACATGTTTGGGCAAGTAGCCGATGTGCGCGCCGGAGAGGATGAACGCCAGGCTGCCGTCCACCTGCTCGCAGCGCGCGCTGCTGCGGCTGGTCTGCAGCGGCTCGTCGGCAGCGATGAAGCGGTAGGGGTGCAGCACCTGGTCGGCGTCGGCCAGGGAATCGCGGCTCGGCTGCTTCTCGGTGAACGCCGGGTGGCCCGCACCGCAGTAGAGGCCCTGGGGTTCGCTGAACAGCTCGACGTGCTCCAGCGCCGCCTGGGTGCCGGCGAAATAGCCGACCGCCAGGTGCAGGCGGTCCTGCAGCAGCAGGCGCTCCAGCTCGGCGGGCGTGGCGGTGATCAGCTCCAGGCTGACCGCCTCGTTGCGCTGGCGGAAGCGGCGGATCGCCCCGGACAGCTGCGCCAGCACTTCCACAGCAAGCCCCTCGGACAGCCCGATGCGCACCTCGCCGAGCAGCTTGTCGGCGACACCGCGCGCCTCGTCGCGGAAGCCCTCGATGGCGACGAACAGGCGCCGTGTCGATTGCAGCAGGTGTTCGCCCTTGGGCGTCAGGCGGAAGCCGCCCTTGCCGCGTTCGCACAGGCGGTAGCCCAGGCGCGTCTCCAGCTTGGCCATCTGGATGCTGATGCTCGGCTGGCTCAGCCCCAACTCGCCCTGCGCGGCGCTGAAGCCGCCGCACTCCACCACGGTGACGAACAGCCGCAGCAGCTGCAGGTCGAGGTCGCGCAATTGGCTGAGCATGGCTTCTCCAAACATTGTCGTGGGGAAATGCCAAAGTAATTAACTTTGTATTTTTACAAAGTAAAGCCCGCCCCATGCTCGCCGCATAACGACAACAACCCTGAGGCGATGATCATGCGTGTGTTCTTCCGGGCTTCTCTCGCGGTTCTGGCCGTGGCCCTGGCCATGCCCCTGCAGGCGCAGGAGCGGGTGCTCAACATCTATAACTGGGCGGATTACGTCGGCGCCGACGCCCTGCAGCGCTTCCAGAAGGAAACCGGCATCCGCGTCAAATACGACACCTTCGACAGCGCTGAGGTGCTCGACAGCAAGCTGATGACCGGCCGCAGCGGCTACGACGTCGTCTTCCCCGCCAGCAGCGGGTTGGCCCGCGCCATCCAGGCCAAGGCCGTGCAGCCGGTGGACACCGCGCAGCTGAAGAACTTCGCCAACCTCGACCCGGAACTGCTGGCCAAGCTGGCCGCCATCGACCCCGGCAACCGCTTCGGCGTGCCCTACACCTGGGGCACCGTGGGCCTGGCAATCAACAAGGATGCAGTGCTCAAGCGCATTCCCGACGCCCCGCTGGACAGCCTCGACCTGCTGTTCAAGCCCGAGTACGCCAGCCGCCTCGCCGACTGCGGCATCTCGCTGATCGACTCGCCGCAGGAAGTCATCAGCGTCGCGCTGAACTACCTGGGCAAGTCGCCTTACAGCACCGACGCGGCCGATCTCGCCCAGGTCAGCCAGTTGCTGCAGAAGCTGCAGCCCAACGTGCGCTACATCGCCAGCGGCAAGCACATCAATGACCTGGCCAACGGCACGCTGTGCGTCGCCCTGACCTACACCGGCGACGCGCTGATGGGCGCCGCCCAGGCCAAGCAGGCGAACAAGCCGTTCGAGGTGATCTACCGGATTCCCAAGGAAGGCACGCTGATCTGGTTCGACACCATGGCCATCCCGGTGGACGCCCCGCACCCGCAGGAAGCCCGCGCCTTCATCGACTTCATGCTGCGCCCGGACTCCATCGCCGAGCTGACCAACACCCTGTACTTCGCCAACGCCAACCTCAAGGCCACGCCGTTGCTGAATGCCGATGTCGCCGGCGACCCGGACATCTACCCGGCGCCGGCCATGCGCCAGAAGCTGTTCGGTGAACAGTTGCTGACCTTGAAGCAGCAGCGCGAGCGCACCCGGTTGTGGTCGGCGTTCCGTACCCGCAACTGATTCGTGTGCGCTTGCCCTCTCCCTAACCCTGGCTGCGCGCCCCGCTCCGAAGGGAGAGGGGACCGTTCGGTGCAGGTTGAAGTCGTAGCGTCAGCTGGCACAGACAGCACCCTCTCCCTTCAGGGAGAGGGTGGTCCCGCAGGCACCGAACCATCAGAACAACACAACAAAGACATTGATGAGGACACCATGGATCTCGCCCAAGACAACGACCAGGCCATCACCCGCGACAGCCTGTACGGCACCGCTGCCGAAACCACCTACGCCGGCATCACCAGCTTCATGCGTCGCCGCTACAGCCGCGACCTGAACGGCGTCGACCTGGTGGTCAGCGGCGTGCCCTTCGACACCGCCACCACCAACCGCCCCGGCAGCCGCTTCGGGCCGCGGGCGATCCGCGCCGCCTCGGTGCAGATGGCCTGGGCGCGGCACTTCCCCTGGGAGTTCGACCCCTTCGACCACCTGGCGGTGATCGACTACGGCGACTGCTCCTTCGACCACGGCGTGCCGCAGGAAACCCCGGAAGTCATCGAAGCCCACGCCGCGCGCATCCTCGATGCCGGCTGCGCGTTGCTGACCCTGGGCGGCGACCACTTCATCAGCTACCCGCTGCTCAAGGCCCACGCGAAGAAGCACGGCCCGCTGTCGCTGATCCACTTCGACGCGCACAGCGACACCTGGCCGGACGAAGACTGCAAGCGCATCGATCACGGCACCATGTTCTACCACGCGGCCCGCGAAGGGCTGGTCGACCCGGCGCGCTCGGTGCAGGTCGGCCTGCGCACCACCAATGACGATGTGATGGGTTTCCAGGTGCTGGACGCCCGCGAGGTGCACCGTAATACACCGCAGGCCATCGCCGAGCGCATCCGCGCGCGGGTGGGCGATAACCCGGTGTACCTGACCTTCGACATCGACTGCCTCGACCCGGCCTTCGCCCCGGGCACCGGCACGCCGGTCTGCGGCGGGCTGAGTTCGCACCAGGCGCTGGAAATCCTCCGCGCGCTGCGCGGCATCAACCTGGTGGGGATGGACGTGGTGGAAGTCGCACCGCCCTACGACAGCGCCGAGATCACCGCCCTGGCCGGCGCGACCCTGGCGATGGAGATGGTTTGCCTGTATGCGGCGCGGCACAAGCTGGGCGAGCGCTGAGTCGACGCGGAACTACAGGGGGCACAAGCGTAGGAGCGGACTTTGTCCGCGATTGACTCAGCGCCCGCTCCGGGTTGCCTGATGGTGCCAGGCTGGCCCATCGCGGACGGAGTCCTCTCCTACGCTCCCTGTCGGGGCCGTACAGCAGGCAGGAACAGGTGGAGTCCGTTACACGCGGAACGCCCTGACGGCGGTGTGCAACGCCCCGCCCAGCTCCTGCAACTGCTCACCCTGGCTACGCCCCTGGCCGATCAGGCGCAGGTTTTCGCTGCCCAGTTCGTGGATGCGCTCGCTGTGGGAGCGGATTTCGCTGACCGCGCCGCTCTGCTGGGCGGAACTTTCGGCGATGCGCTCGGCCATGCTGGCGATGGTGCGGATGGCGCCGACCACTTCGTCCAGGGCGCCCTCGGCGGCGCCGGCCTGGTTGGCGGTGACTTCCGCGTGTTCGACCTGGCTGCGCATGGCGTCCACCGACTGCCGCGCGGCCTGCTGCAGGCGAGCGGTGAGCTGCTGGATTTCCTCGGTGGCGCCGGTGGTGCGCAGGGCCAGGGAGCGCACTTCCTCGGCGACCACGGCAAACCCACGGCCCTGCTCGCCGGCCCGTGCGGCCTCGATGGCGGCGTTCAGCGCCAGCAGGTTGGTCTGGTCGGCGATGGAGCGGATCACCCCCAGCACGTTGCCGATGGTGGCCGACTCTTCGGCCAGGTTCTCGATGGACTGGGCGTTGCTCTGCACTTCATCCACCAGCGCGCGCATGCCGCTGAGGCTGTTGCCGATCACCAGTTGACCCTGCTCGACCGCCATGCCGGCGGCGTGGCTGGCCGAGGCGGCCTGGCTGGCGTCGCCGGCCACTTGCTGGATCGCCGCTTCCATGTCGCCCAGCGCGTCGCGGATTTCCCCGGTGTCGCTGGCCTGGCGCTCGGCACCGGCATGCAGGCCGCCGCTGAGTTCGGCCAGGGCGCGGCTGCTGCCGGCGACTTCCTCGGCGCGCTGGTGGATGGTGCCGACCAGGGTGCCGAGGAAGTCGCGCAGGCGGTTCAGCGACTCCTGCAGCTCCACCAGGTCGCGGGTGCGGGTGGCCAGGGAGATGGGCTTGGCAAAGTCGCCACGGGCCCAGGTCGAGAGCGCCGGGACTAGTTGGCCAAGCACGCGCGCCAGGCGGCGTTGCAGGGTGTCGATGAGCAGCGCGGTGGCGAGGATCAGGGCGATCAGTGCGCCCTGGATGACGCGCACCTGCGCCTGGATCTTCGAGCGTTCCTCGCGCACCTGCGGCTCCAGGGTCGCCAGGGCCTGCTGCACGGCGCCCAGGCGCTGGGCGGTGGCGTTGGCCAGTTCCTGGCGCTGGGTGATCAGCTGGCGGGTGCGGTTGAGTTCGTCCGGGTAACGGCGCAGCACGCTGGCGAGGTCGCGCTTGAGCGTCACGCCACGGTCCTCGCTCTGCGCCTGCGCAGCGGCCGGCTGTGCTTCCAGGCCCATCATCGCGGCGAAGTCGTCGGAGGCGGAGGCCTGCTGCTCCAGCACGCCGAGCAGGGGCAGGGCGTCGATACGTTCGGCCAGTTGGCGCAGGGTTTCCAGCTCGCGCTGGATGTCTTCGGCCAGTGCCGGGTTGCCGCTTTCCACCAGCTTGGCGCGGGCGTGGGCCAGGCGCGTCAGGTGCAGGCCGGCCTGCAGCAGCGGGGTGCGGTACTCGGCGGCGGCGGGGTTCTGGCTGGCGTCGGCGTAGGCGCCGAGCTGGTCCAGCGCGGCCAGCAGGTCGCGCTCGGCCTGCAACAGCAGGCCCTGCGGATCACCGGCCAGCTTGCCGGCGGCGAGCAGCTGGTTGCCGCTGAACTGGTGCAATTCGTCGAGGCTCTGGCCGAGCAGCTGGCTAAGGCTTTCCGGCAGTTGCGGCAGCTCCTGCGCGAGTTCGTCCAGGCCTTGCTGGGCGGCTTTCTGCTTGAGCGCATCGCCGCTGGCGAGGTACGCCTGGATGTTCTGCGCGACCTTGCGCTCGAAGCCCTGGGACAGCTCCAGGTAGCGGTCCATCAGGGTGAAGGGGCGTTCCAGCGCGCGTTGCGACCACCACAGGGTGGCGCCCAGCGCGAGGCAGACGAGCAGGAGCAGGAAGGTGTTGAGGTTGGTGAGCAGCTTGAGGCGCATGGCAGGTCTCGACCGACAGCGGAAAAACGGCGAGTCCTGAACCTATTGCAGTTTCGTTACTGGCTGATGACACGGTGCCAGCATTCGGTCGGGAAATGGCGCGGCAGAGCGCCGCGCCAGACCAGCGGCGGGTATTACTGGTAGACCTCGACGCGGTTGCGGCCGCCATGCTTGGCGCGGTACAGCGCTTCGTCGGCCTGCTTGGCGATGGTCTTGATGTCCATCTCCGGGCCCAGCTCGGCGATGCCGCAGCTGAAGGTGCAGGACAGGTCCTGGGGCTGCGCCGGGTAGTGGATCTCGGCGAAGCGCTGGCGGATTTCCTCCAGCACCTTGCGCGCGGAGTCGGCGTCGGTGTCCGGCAGCACCACAGCGAACTCTTCGCCGCCGTAACGGCCGATGTGGTCGGTCTTGCGCAGGCGCTGCTTGAGGAATAGCGCCAGGCTCTTGATCACCCGGTCGCCCATGGGGTGGCCGTAAGTGTCGTTGACCCGCTTGAAGTGGTCGATGTCGAGCATCGCGAAGGTCAGCGGGCGCTCCTCGCGGCGCGCGCGGAAGCGGGCGTCGTCGAGCAGCTGCAGGGTGTGGGTGTGGTTGTACAGGCCAGTCAGGCTGTCGCGGACCATCCGCGCCTTCAGGCTGCGCGCGCGGGCGGCGCGGTTGCGCACGGTGGCGATCAGGTGGCGCGGCTTGATCGGCTTGGTGAGGAAGTCGTCGCCGCCTTCGCTCATGGCATCGAGCTGCTTGTCCAGGTCGTCCTCGGCGGACAGGTAGATGATCGGCACGCTGACATAGCGCTCGTGCTGGCGGATCACCTTGGCCAGCTCGGTGCCCAGGCATTCGGGCATGTACATGTCGAGGATGATCAGGTCCGGCTGGAACTCGGCCAGTTCGGCCATCACCGACAGCGGCGCGGTGAGGGCGCGGGTGACGATACCGGCGCTGTTGAGGACCATCTCGGTGTGTGCGGCCTGGGCGCGGGAATCGTCGACGATCAGCACGCGGAACGGCTCGTAGTGCGCCACGCGGGTCAGCGTCTCGATCTTCTCCAGCAGGCCGGAGGCATCCAGCGCGCCGCTGAAGAAGTCCTGGCCACCGGCGCGGGCAGCGGCCAGGCGGGTCGGGGTATCGGTCTCTTCATGGCTGAAGAACAGCACCGGCAGCTTGTGCTTGAGGCCGGCCTGGGCTTCATCGGCCAGGGCCAGGCCCTGGCCACCGGCGAAGTCGACTTCCATGACGATGGCCGCCGGATGGCGGTCGGCCATGGCGGCGCGGAAGGCATTGGCGTGCTCGCACGGCTGCGCGGCCATGCCGAAGAACTCCAGCTGGCGGGCCAGGCGCTCGGCGCGCTCCTGGTCCTGCAGGGCCAGGTAGACCGGCTTGCGCAGCGGCGGCAGGCTGGTCTGATCGAACTGGTCGCCATGCCGCAGGCCGGTGCGCGACAGGCGCTGCATCAGGCGGTTGAGCTCGGTGATCAGCTCGCTGGACAGGCGCCCGCGGTTGTCCTGCACGGCGCGCAGGCACTGGTCGATGGCCTTGGCCAGGTCGGCGTGCTCGGCCTGCTCGAAGCGCTCGGCGTAGCGTTGCAGACGCAGGCAGGCCTCGGCCAGCTCGGCCATGCCGGCGCTGTTCCATTCGGCGCGCGACAGGCGCTGCCAGACTTCCAGCAGGTGGCGCGCCTGGTGGATCACTCGCTGGGCGAAGTGATGCTTGAGGCGGTCGAGGGAGGGATCGTCGGACTCGGTCATCGCACGCTTCTTCGTAAGCCGTTCCGGCGGCCTGCGGGGCGGAGATGTTTCCGCCGTGATACACACTGATGGCCCTATGCTACCAATCCTTGATGGCAATAACAGTGCCTTCGGTCAAACATTGCGCGCTTTGTAATTCACACCATTACCGCGCACCATGCGCAGGGTAGGCTGCGCCGATGCGCCCGTGTGCGGCATGCTGGCGCAGCGGGACCGAAGAATCCGGCACCCTTGGGGCGCAAACCGGTCCAAGCTAACTTCGAATTCGGGACGTTAAGGAACTTGCCATGTGGAACTGGAAGAAACGCGGCTCCGTGCGCGATCGCGTGGATGACTCGGTAGATAACGTGCGCGCCTATGTCGGCGGCCCCTGGCTGGGCCGTGTACTGGGCGGCGCGCTGGGCGCCTACCTGGTGGTCTGCGGGGTGATCGGCTGGTACTGGAGCCAGGAACCGGACCTGTTCCCCGTGCAACAGAACGCCCAGGCCGCCGCCGAGCGCGCCGGCCGGCAGATGGTGGTGGGCTACACCACCGTGGAAACCCTCAAGGAAGTGGTCGCCACGCTGCTCAACAAGCCGGGCGGCTACCTGTCCAACGACATCTTCCCGCCGGGCATCTGGCTGGACAACATTCCCAGCTGGGAATACGGCGTGCTGGTCCAGGTGCGCGACCTGTCCCGCGCGCTGCGCAAGGACTTCGCCCGCTCCCAGTCGCAGTCCACCGAGGACGCGGACCTGGCGCGCGCCGAGCCGCGCTTCAACTTCGACAACAAGAGCTGGGCGCTGCCGTCGTCCGAGTCCGAGTACGCCGAGGGCATCAAGTCCCTGGACCGCTACCTCGGCCGTCTCTCCGCCGACCCTGCCGGCGCGCAGTTCTATGCCCGCGCCGACAGCCTGAACAACTGGCTGGGTGACGTCTCCACCCGCCTGGGCTCGCTGTCCCAGCGCCTCTCGGCCAGCGTCGGCCGGGTCAAGCTGAACACCAACATCACGCCGATGCAGCCGGTCACCCCGGGCCAGGCGCCGGAGGTCGAGGAAGTGCTGCAGGAAACCCCCTGGATGCAGATCGACAACGTGTTCTACGAAGCCCGCGGCCAGGCCTGGGCGTTGTCGCACATCCTGCGCGCCATCGAGGTGGACTTCGCCGACGTGCTGGCGAAGAAGAACGCCACCGTCAGTGTTCGCCAGATCATCCGCGAGCTGGAGGCCGCCGAGGCGCCGCTGTGGAGCCCGATGGTCCTCAACGGCAGCGGTTTCGGCGTGCTCGCCAACCACTCGCTGGTGATGGCCAACTACATCTCCCGCGCCAACGCCGCGATCATCGACCTGCGCCAGCTGCTGGCCCAGGGCTGATCCATGGCCGCCGGTATCAGCGACAAGGAAGCCGCCCACCGGGCGGCTTCGGATGCCGAGAAGATCGCCTGGGTCGACGACGACGACCAGTTGCTGGGCAGCCTGCCGCGCGCCGAACTGCGTGCGCGTGGGCTGATCGGCCGCGGCACCTTCATCCTGCTGTTCAACTCCGCCGGCGAGCTGTGCGTGCACCGCCGCACCCTGAGCAAGGCGGTCTACCCCGGCTACTGGGACCCGGCCGCTGGCGGCATGGTGCAGGCCGAGGAGAGCTACGCCGAGTCCGCCGCCCGTGAGCTGGAAGAAGAACTGGGCATCGCCGGCGTCGAGCTGCGCGCCCACGGCACCTTCTTCTTCGACCAGCCGGACAATCGCCTCTGGTGCGCGGTGTTCTCTGCCGTCTCCGATGCGCCGCTGAAGTTGCAGCCGGAAGAAGTGCTGGAAGCGAAATTCATCGACCCGCACCAGGCGCTGGCCGAGGCCAAGGCGGGTACGCCCTATTGCCCGGATTCGCTGGCGGCGTTGCGCAAGTATCTGGTCAGTTTCTGACGCCCCAGCCCGCTGTGGGCTGCTCTTCGTAGGAGCGAGCTTGCTCGCGAATGGCTTCGCAGCGGGGCTTGTTCGCGAGCAAGCTCGCTCCTACAACAACCCTGCAGCGCCGGCATGTCGCCAAACTGCCGATCAATGACGCATTTTCGCTCTTAGCATTTGCCTTCAATGCTGCTAAATTGCGCGACCTTTCCGGCAGGGTCCTCCGCCGGGAATTGCGCAGCCCCTGCCTGAGTGGGGCGTCGCGGTCGGCGCCAGCCGGCCATTCGTTGACCTGGCCCGCAGAGGCCAATCCTGGGGAAACGCCCGGTGGTCAAGAAAGCATCCTCCCTGTCCGCCCTCGGCGGGCTCGTCTATTCCACTGATTCCGGCCGGCATTGCCCGGACTGCAATCAGCCCATTGGCGCGTGCATCTGCAAGCAGGCCGAGATTCCGGCCGGCGATGGCATCGCTCGCGTGCGTCGGGAAACCAAGGGCCGCGGTGGCAAGACCGTGACCACGGTGACCGGCGTGCCGCTGGCGGCCGATGCGCTGAAGGACCTGGCCACCGCGCTGAAGAAGCGCTGCGGCACGGGTGGCGCGTTGAAGGACGGCATCATCGAGATCCAGGGCGACCACGTCGACCTGCTGCTCGAAGAGCTGACCAAACGCGGCCTCAAGGCGAAGAAGTCCGGCGGCTGATCCGCCCCCTGTCCAGACAGACAAGCGACTCTCCCCTGTCGAGAACGGGTTCCAGGCCCTGTGCAGAGCGTGCATGGCCCGCAAGCCCTTTCCCTAGATGGGAGATTGGTCGGCGCGCCCTGGGCGTGTCGTCGGATTTTCCTAAACTTACCGCCAACGCTGGCGGTCAACACGGCAACGTCACGACGCCCGGCTAGGTTTATACAACCAGGCCCTGACGACTCACCCGCACGCCGGGCGGGCGCCTGCACACATTCGCGCTATCTGAGGAGACCACCACGCATGGCCGCTAGACGGACCCGCAAAGACGACGGCAGCAACTGGACCGTGGCAGACAGCCGCAGCATCTACGGAATTCGCCACTGGGGTGCTGGCTACTACGCCATCAACGACGCCGGTAACGTGGAAGTTCGCCCGCAGGGCGCCGATGCCCAGCCGATCGATCTGCATGCGCTGGTCGAGCAGCTGCGCGAGGCGGGCCTGTCGCTGCCGCTGCTGGTGCGCTTCCCGGACATCCTCCAGGACCGCGTGCGCAAGCTCACCGGCGCCTTCGACGCGAACATCGCGCGGCTGGAATACAACAGCCGCTACACCGCGCTGTACCCGATCAAGGTGAACCAGCAGGAAGCGGTGGTGGAAAGCATCATCGCCACGCAGAACGTCTCCATTGGCCTGGAAGCCGGCTCCAAGCCCGAGCTGATGGCCGTGCTGGCACTGGCGCCCAAGGGCGGCACCATCGTCTGCAACGGCTACAAGGACCGCGAGTTCATCAAGCTGGCGCTGATGGGGCAGAAGCTCGGCCACAACGTGTTCATCGTGATCGAGAAGGAGTCCGAGGTGCAGCTGGTGATCGAGGAGGCCGCCAACGTCGGCGTGCTTCCGCAGGTCGGCCTGCGCGTGCGCCTGTCCTCGCTGGCTTCCTCCAAGTGGGCCGATACCGGTGGCGAGAAGGCCAAGTTCGGCCTGTCCGCCGCGCAGCTGCTGTCGGTGGTCGAGCGCTTCCGCGCGGCCGGCCTGGACCAGGGCGTGCGCCTGCTGCACTTCCACATGGGTTCGCAGATCGCCAACCTGGCCGACTACCAGCACGGCTTCAAGGAAGCCATCCGCTACTACGGCGAACTGCGCGCCCTCGGCCTGCCGGTGGACCACGTGGACGTCGGCGGCGGCCTGGGCGTGGACTACGACGGCACCCACTCGCGCAACGCCAGCTCGATCAACTACGACATCGACGACTACGCCGGTGTGGTGGTGGGCATGCTCAAGGAATTCTGCGACGCCCAGGGCCTGCCGCACCCGCACGTGTTCTCCGAGAGTGGCCGCGCGCTGACCGCGCACCATGCGGTGCTGATCACCCAGGTCACCGACGTCGAGCGGCACAACGACGAAGTGCCGACCATCCCCGATCGCAATGAGCAGCCGGAGATCGTCCAGTGGCTGGCCGACCTGCTCGGCCCGACCGATGCCGAGATGGTCACCGAGACCTACTGGCGCGCGACCCACTACATGAGCGACGCCGCCGCGCAGTACGCCGAAGGCAAGATCAACCTGGCGCAGAAGGCCCTGGCCGAGCAGTGCTACTTCGCTATCTGCCGCCGCCTGCACAACCAGCTCAAGGCCCGCCAGCGCTCGCACCGCCAGGTGCTGGACGAGCTCAACGACAAGCTCGCCGACAAGTACATCTGCAACTTCTCGGTGTTCCAGAGCCTGCCCGACACCTGGGCCATCGGCCAGGTGCTGCCGATCCTGCCGATCCATCGTCTGGAAGAAGAGCCGAACCGTCGCGCCGTGCTGCAGGACCTGACCTGCGACTCCGACGGCAAGATCACCCAGTACGTCGACGAACAGAGCATCGAGACCAGCATGCCGGTGCACGACGTGAAGGAGGGCGAAGACTACCTGATCGGCACCTTCCTGGTCGGCGCCTATCAGGAGATCCTCGGCGACATGCACAACCTGTTCGGCGACACCGACTCGGTGAACGTCTACCAGAACGCCGACGGCAGCTTCTACCACGCCGGCATCGAGACCCACGACACCATCGAGGACATGCTGCGCTACGTGCACCTGTCGCCCGAAGAGCTGATGACCCACTACCGCGACAAGGTCGCCGGGGCCAAGCTCACCGCCCGCGAGCGCACGCAGTTCCTCGACTCGCTGCGTCTGGGGCTGACCCGCTCGGCGTACCTGTCGTCCTGATCGGGCAGCAGTCCGCCTGATGAAAAGCCCCGCTTCGGCGGGGCTTTTTGCTTTCCGTAGGACCGAGGGGGGCGCCTAGCCCTTGCTCGCGAACCGGGCCCCGCAGCGGAGGTTGTTCGCGAGCAAGCTCGCTCCTACAGGGATACGCCGGAGCTGCCGGCTACGCAGGGGGACACAATCTTTCCCCATGCAGTTCCGTTTCTGCGTTTTCCCCCTCACCCCAGCCCTCTCCCTCAGGGAGAGGGGGCAGATTGTGCCGGCTGACGCCATGGTTTCATCCTGCACCAAACGGTCCCCTCTCCCCTGGGAGAGGGTTAGGGGCGGCCCGAGCGCAGAGCTATCCGGTAGGAGCGGACCTTGTCCGCGAAATCCTGCGCGGCGGAATTAACGGTGTTCGGATGGCACCTTGGCCGGGCGCCATCCGAGGCCAGGGTGGACAGCCGGGGATGCCGGTGCCGGGGCGAGGATTCGCGGACAAGGTCCGCTCCTACGGGGTCAGGCATCGCGCAATTCGAAGCGAGGGAACAGGGAGTGCAGCTCTTGCCAGAGCTCGGGCGCGCCATGGGGCGCGGGTGTGGCGATCAGCTCGGGATCGAGCTGGCGCCCACTGCGGGCCAGTTGCACGACGAAGTTATCCACACCCATCCCGCGCAACCGCGTGGCAAGCCGGCGCAACCTTTCCAGATCGAACAACTGCCAGTGCACGGTGGTGCGGCACTCATGCTCCACGCGGCTTTCCAGCAGTAGCTCCAGGCTGCGCCAGTTGGCCAGCCCGCTGCGTTTCACGCCGGTTGTAGCGTCCATGCCCTCGGCCAGCCCCTTCACGTCGAAGCCGACCCAGTCGGTCTGGGGCAACGCGCGGGCGAAGGCTTCCGGGCGGATGCCGGCGCTGTGCAGCCCGGCGCGAAAGCCCATCTCGCGCACCTGGGCCATGGCCTCGGGCAAGGCGTTCTGCAGGGTTGCCTCGCCGCCGCTGAACACCACCGCCTGCAAGAGGCCCTGGCGGCGCCGGAGGAAGGCGAGGATATCGTCCCAGTGAATTTCAGCTTCGCCCCGTGGCGGAATCAGCTCCGGGTTGTGGCAGTAGCGGCAGCGCCAGGCGCAGCCCTGGCAGAACAGCACGCAGGCGAGCAGGCCGGGGTAGTCGAGGGTGGTCAGGGGCACCAGGCCCCCGACCCTGAGCGTACTGCTCATCGCGCCTCTTGGAAGTGGCGGCGCTCGCGGTGCTCGGACTGCTTGCCGGCGTTGAAGGCCGACACCGGACGGTGATAACCCATCACGCGGGTCCAGACCTCGCAGCGCTGACGCTGGCTTTCGGGCAGTTGGTTGGCGGTCATCGGTAGTGCTCCTTTTGCGTGGATGAAAGGGAAAGGGGAATCAGGCGCAGCAGCTCTTCGGTGCGGCCTTCTGCAGCGCGGCTTCGTCGCATTTCGGGCAGAACTCGTGTTCGCCGGCGAGGTAGCCGTGCACCGGGCAGATGGAGAAGGTCGGCGTCACCGTCAGGTAGGGCAGGCGGAAGCGCCCGAGGGCGGTGCGCACCAGGGTCTTGCAGGCCTCGGCGCTGGAGATGCGCTCGGCCATGTACAGGTGCAACACGGTGCCGCCGGTGTATTTGCATTGCAGGGCGTCCTGCAGTTCCAGCGCCTCGAACGGATCGTCGGTGAGGCCCACCGGTAGCTGCGAGGAGTTGGTGTAGTAGGGCGCCTCCGCCGAGCCGGCCTGGAGAATCTCCGGGTGGCGTTTGCGGTCCTCGCGGGCGAAGCGGTAGGTGGTGCCTTCGGCGGGCGTGGCTTCGAGGTTGTAGAGGTGCCCGCTGTCTTCCTGGAAACGCACCAGCTGTGCCCGTACGTGATCCAGCAGCTCCAGCGCCATCTGCCGGCCGACCTCGGTGTGCAGGCCTTCGCGGTCGTCGGTGAAGTTGCGCAGCATCTCGTGCAGGCCGTTCAAGCCGATGGTGGAGAAGTGGTTGCGCAGGGTGCCCAGGTAGCGCTTGGTGTAGGGATAGAGGCCGGCGTCCATGTGCTGCTGGATGACCTTGCGTTTCACCTCCAGGCTGTCGAAGGCCAGCTCCAGCAGGTAGTCGAGCTGAGCATAGAGGCCGGCGGCGTCGCCGCGATGGCGATAGCCCAGGCGCGCGCAGTTGATCGTCACCACGCCCAGCGAGCCGGTCTGTTCCGCCGAGCCGAACAGCCCGTTGCCGCGCTTGAGCAGCTCGCGCACGTCCAGTTGCAGACGACAGCACATGGAGCGCACCTGGTTGGGCTGCATGTCCGAGTTGAGGAAGTTCTGGAAGTACGGCAGGCCGTAACGCGCGGTCATCTCGAAGAGGCGCGTGGCGTTGTCGCTGTCCCAGGGGAAGTCGTGGGTGATGTTGTAGGTCGGGATCGGGAAGGTGAACACCCGGCCGTGGGCGTCGCCGGCCTGCATCACCTCGATGTAAGCGCGGTTGATCAGGTCCATCTCGGCCTGCAGCTCGCCGTAGGCGAAGGGCATCTCGACGCCACCGACGTAGGGAATCTGCTCGCGCAGGTCTTCCGGGCAGACCCAGTCGAAGGTCAGGTTGGTGAAGGGCGTCTGGGTGCCCCAGCGCGACGGCACGTTGAGGTTATAGATGAACTCCTGCAGCGCCTGGCGCACCTGTTGATAACTCAGCCCGTCGTTGCGTACGTAGGGCGCCAGGTAGGTGTCGAAGGAGCTGAAGGCCTGGGCGCCGGCCCATTCGTTCTGCAGGGTGCCGAGGAAGTTGACCATCTGCCCCAGCGCGCTGGACAGGTGTTTCGGCGGCCCGGCCTCGACCCGCCCCGGCACGCCGTTCAGGCCCTCGCTGAGCAGCGTGCGCAGCGACCAGCCGGCGCAGTAGCCGGCGAGCATGTCGAGGTCATGGATGTGCAGGTCAGCCTCGCGGTGGGCGACGGCGATGCCCTCGCTGTACACCTCGTCCAGCCAGTAGTTGGCGGTGACCTTGCCCGATACGTTGAGGATCAGCCCACCGAGGGAATAACCCTGGTTGGCGTTGGCGCGCACCCGCCAGTCTTCCCGCGACAGGTATTCGTTCATCGAGGCGGCGACGTCCACCAGGGTCTTGCGCTCGCGACGCAGGCGGCCGTGGCGCTCGCGGTAGACGATGTAGGCGCGGACGGTGGGGTAGTGGCCGGCTTCCATCAGGGCACGCTCGACCACGTCCTGCACCTGCTCGACATCGAGGTCGTTCTGCGCCGGCAGGCGCGCCAGCACCTGGCGGGTCAGCTCCTGGGCGTGCAGCGCGGAGAACTCGCCGCTGGCCTCGCCGGCGGCGGCGATGGCGCGTTCGATCTTGCTCGGGTCGAAGGCGGCGGAGCTGCCGTTACGCTTGCGCAGGCTGCTGGGCAGAGAAGCAGTTCGGGATGGGGGCATTAGCTTGATTCCACAACATGCTGTGTCTCGAATCATTCAAGACAACAAGATGTTGTAGGAATCTAACGACATCCTCTGAAGGAAAATTGACCTCGGTCAACGCCCGGTATCAGTCAATTTTTGCCATCGGAGGTATTGACCGCCGGCCAGCCCGAAAGCGTTGCGAATGAGATTCCTGACGGGCGAGCAGTGTTTCTTCAGGGGGGTGGCCGTAGCCGGCCGGTTCGCGAGCAAGCTCGCTCCTACGAAGAGCAGGCTGGTGTGCCGCTGTAGGAGCGAGCTTGCTCGCGAGCGGGAAGGTGCGCCAAACGAAAACCCTCCCCGGGGGTCAGCCCAGCAGAGGCGCCAGTCGCTCTGCCAGGCGCCCGGCGAGGTCTTCGTCGGTGACGTTGGTGAAGCTCATGAGCAGTGCCGGCTCCCGTCGTGCCTCCACGCACCAGGCGTTCAGCGCCTGCAGGCCGAGGCCTTCGGCGTGGGCTCGGCGGGCGACGGCCAGGTCGTCCTGGCGCAGCGTGCCAAGCAGATGCAGCCCGCCGGGCGTATCGGCGAAACGCAGGTGTTCGCCGACACGCGCTTGCAGTGCGCTGCGCAGCCACTGGCGGCGCTGGGCGTACAGCGTGCGGGTGCGCTTGAGGTGGCGGGCGAAATGACCCTCCTGCATGAAGTCGCACAGGGTCGCCTGCAGCAGCTCCGCACAACCGGAAGGGAATACCTGCTGGGTGCGCACGAAGTCCTCCACCAGCTGCGCCGGGACGACCAGATAGCCCAGGCGCAGGGCCGGGTAGAGCACCTTGCTGAAGGTGCCGGTGTAGAGCACGCGGCCGGCGCGGTCGAGGCTCTTCAGTGCCGGCAATGGGAAGCCGGCGTAGCGATACTCGCTGTCGTAGTCGTCCTCGACTATCCAGGCGCCGCCGCTGGCCGCCCAGTCCAGCAGGGCCAGGCGGCGCGGCAGGCTGAGCGCGACTCCAGTAGGGCTCTGCTGCGATGGGGTGACCAGGGCGAAGCGTGCATCGGGCGCGCGGGCAATGCCGTCCTCCACGCGCAGGCCATCGGCGTCCACCGCGACTGGCACCGGTATTCCACCAGCGCGACGCAACAGCTCGCGGCCGCGCGGGTAGCCGGGGTCTTCGTGCCAGAAGCGCTGGCCGGGTTCGAGCAGGGTACGGCTGATCAGGTCCAGCGCGCCCTGGTAGCCGGCGCAGATGAACACCTGCGCGGGGTCGCAGACGATGCCGCGGGAAATCCCCAGGTAGCCGGCGACGGCTTCGCGCAGCGGGCCGTAACCGCAGGGTTCCGGATAGGCCAGCATCGCCGCGCTCTGCTGGCGCACACGCCGCGCACACAGGCGCGCCCAGAGTGCGCGGGGGAAGGCGTCCAGGGCCGGCACGCCGAGCTGGAACGGCCGCAGGGTCGGGCCGTGGGCGATCAGGCCGGGCAGGCTGCGCTCCACCGTTGCCGGGGCCACCCGCAAAGCCGGCGCAGCGCTGGCGCGCCCGGCCAGTTGCGGCGATACCACGGTCCCCGCCGGCCCGCGTGCCAGCAGGTAACCCTCGCTGGTCAGCAACTGGTAGGCCAGCTCCACAGTGCCGCGTGCCACGCCCAGCTCGCCGGCCAGTCCGCGCACCGGCGGCACGCGTTCGCCCGGCCGCAAGGCGCCACGGCTGATCGCGTCGCGGAAGCGCTCGTACAGCTGGCGGTAGATCGGCAGCTCGTGGCTCGGGTCCAGTGGTTGGCGCAACGCGTCGATGGGCGCAGTCATGGCCTTGGCGTTCTGTGAAGAGGTGAGGTGGATGACTATGCCATGACCGGCATCAAGTCGTCCCGCCAGCCCCGATGCAGGATCAGCGTCTAGGCTTGCAGGCAGTGTTGAAAAGCGGGCGATGCGACTCCATCTGTGTTTGCACAACCCGCTTTTTCCACCTGTTCGCCTCGCAGTGCGCGCAGCGGCTCCGGCTGCCCGCGCGAATCCCCCGTGTCCCAGGCGCCGACAGGTCCAACGCATGTGAGGAGTGACCGCTACCGATGGAATTCAAGGACTATTACGCCGCGCTCGGGGTCGAACCCGAGGCCGACGAGAAGGCGATCAAGACCGCCTACCGCAAGCTCGCGCGCAAGTACCACCCGGACGTCAGCAAGGAGCCGGATGCCGAGACGCACTTCAAGGAAGTCTCCGAAGCCTACGAAGTGCTGAAGAGCCCGGAAAAGCGCGCCGAGTACGATGAACTGCGCAAGTACGGCGCCCAGGGCCCGCAGTTCGAGGCGCCGCCCGGCTGGCAGCCTCGCGGTGGTTTCGACGGACCGTCGCCGGGGCATGAGCAGGACTTCAGCGACTTCTTCGAGCAGATCTTCGGCGCCCGTGCCGGTGGCTCCCACGGTGGTTTCGGCGGTGCGCGCCAGCCGCAGGCCCACCGTGGCCAGGATGTGGAGATGGAAGTCCCGCTGTTCCTCGAAGAGAGCCTCTCCGGCGACAGCCGGCCGATCAGCTTCAGCCTGCCCAGCTTTGATGAGTACGGCCGCAAGCTGCCGCCGCAGAACAAGACGCTGAACGTGAAGATTCCCGTGGGCACCGCCGACGGCGAACGCATCCGCCTCAAGGGGCAGGGCGCGCCGGGCATCAACGGCGGGCCGGCGGGCGACCTGTACCTGGCTATCCGCCTGGTGCCGCACCCGTTGTTCGACGTCGATGGTCGCGACCTGATCGTCACCGTGCCGGTGGCGCCCTGGGAGGCCGCGCTCGGCGCCAAGGTGGAAGTGCCCACCCTGAGTGGCCGGATCAACCTCGGCATCCCTGCCAACAGCCAGGCCGGCCAGCGCCTGCGCATCAAGGGCAAGGGCCTGCCGAACAAGGGCGAGGCCGCCGCCGGCGATCTCTATGCGGTGCTCAAGGTAGTGATGCCGAAGACGGCGGACGAAGCGACCCGCAAACTCTGGGAAGAACTGGCTGCCAAGGCGGCCTTCGACCCCCGTGCCGATTGGGGTAAACGCGCATGACGACGACAGTGATGGTGGTGGACCTCGACGAGCTCTGCCAGTCGGTGAACCTCCCCCGCGACGTGCTCGTCGAGATCGTCGAGGTGGGCATCGTGGAGCCCCGCGAACAGCGCGCCGGGCATTGGGTCTTCGATTACCAGGCGGTCAGCGTGGTGCGTCGCGCGGTGCGCCTGCGTCGCGAGTTCGAGCTGGACTGGCCGGGCATCGCTCTGGCGCTGCGCCTGCTGGACGAGGTGGACGAGTTGCGCGCGGAGAACCGCTATCTGCGCCAGCGCCTGGCGCGTTTGCTGGAGGATTAGCCAGGCTTCACTGAATGGCGGCGGCGGCCTGGTCCAGCGGGATGAACTGCACCAGGCCGAGGATGGGCGCTGCGAGGATGCCCTGTACGTAGTTGATGCCGGCTCGGCGCAGGCTTTCGTTGGACATCTGCGCCAGCAGCTCCAGGCGGCCGATCATGCGGCCGAACTCTCGCTCGAAGGACAGGTTGCGCCCCGCCGCGCTGAGCTCGTTGGACAGCAGCAGGGGCTGCCCCTGTCCGTCGGTGCGGCTGGCGAGCAGCCAGGCAGCCACCTCGATGTTCCAGGCGGCGTTGGCGGTCTTTTGCGAGTTCAGCCCGCTGAGCAGGTGCTGGGTGTCGGTGCCGCCGTAGAGCTCATAGAGCATGCTGCCGATCCCGTAGATCAGCGCACCGGCGCGGTCGCCGTTGTAGTCCGCGGCAAAGGCGAGGGACATCGCCTCGATGGATTTCCTGCCGCCCAGGCCGGGTAGCGGCCGCTCCTCGGTAATGGCGTCCATGACCTTCTGCCGCGCGTGCTCCAGGGTATCGGCGCCGGTCTTCTTCCATTCCCGCGGGTTGCGCTTGTAGAGCTTGTCCAGCAGCGTCGAAAGGCTTTCCAGGTTGTCCCGCATGGCCAGGTTGGCGGCGCGGTTGGCGTCGTTCTGCAGCATCTGGCCGCCGGAAAAGGCATCGCCTTGCACGTCTTTCTTCACCGGCGGTGAGGTACAGGCGGCGAGCAGGACAAGGCTGCAGAGGCAAAGGGCGAGTTGGCGCGGGAGCATGGTCGGACCGGACGCGGCGAGCGGTCTTGAACCATGGCGCGCGAGGCGAGCCCGAACCAGTCGGATCGACGCAGGTTCCGGGCCTGCGCGGCAGCTTGCGACGGATTAGACAGATTGGCGGGGAAGAGCCAGACGCCGACACGGGCCGGCGCCTGGTTGCGGATCAGCGCGGCTGGTTCTGCACGATCCAGGCGGAGAAGGCGTCGATGATGCTCTTCAGGAACGGCTGGGTCTTTTCCGACAGCTTGCCGGCTTCGTCGAAGAAGCCACCGGCGCCGCCCAGGTAGGCCTCGGGCTGCTGCAGGACCGGCATGTTGAGGAATACCAGCGACTGGCGCAGGTGGTGGTTGGCGCCGAAGCCGCCGATGGCGCCCGGCGATGCGCTGACCACGGCGCATGGCTTGCCGTTCCAGGAGCTCTGGCCATAGGGGCGCGAGCCGACGTCGATGGCGTTCTTCAGTACGCCGGGCACCGATCGGTTGTATTCCGGGGTGACGAAGAGCACCGCGTCGGCGCGCTGCAGGCGGGAGCGGAAGGCCTGGTAGCTGGCCGGCGGATTGCCGGCATCGATGTCCTCGCTATATAGCGGCAGGTCGCCGATTTCGACGATTTCCAGCTTCAGGTTGGCCGGTGCCAGGTCGGCGAAAGCCTTGGCAATCTTGCGGTTCAGGGATTCCTTGCGCAGGCTGCCGACGACAACGGCAACATCGAAGACTTGGCTCATGGCGACTCCTCGGAAAAGGGTGATGTTGAGCCGTTTGTTATAGACGATGACGGTGACAATAGGGGGACATGGGTCAAAGGACGCCAACCATGTCCCAGTCATTCGATCCGATCTTGGCTCTGTGGGGTAGGTCATTGCACGCCTAGATTGCGTCCATGTCCCCATCGTCCGTCCGAGGTTCCCATGTGCATGAAAGTCTTCTTCGCCGGCGCCAGTGGCGCCATCGGCCAGCGCCTGTTGCCGCTGTTGCTGGAGCGCGGCTACGAGGTGCTGGCGATCAGTCGCTCGGCGGAGCGTGCCGCACGGCTGGAGGCTGCTGGCGCACGGGCGCTGGTGCTGGATGTGTTCGATGCGCAAGGCTTGCGCGAGGCGATGCTGGCCTTCCGGCCACGCTGGGTGATCCACCAGCTGACCGACCTGCCGGCGGGCCTGGACCCGGCGCAGATGCCGGCGGCGCAACCGCGCAATGCCCGCCTGCGCCGCGAAGGCACCGCCAACCTGGTGGCCGCCGCGAGCGCCGCCGGTGCCGAGCGCCTGGTGGCGCAGAGCATCGCCTGGGCCTACCGCCCCGGCGAGCTGCCGCTGCATGAGGAGCAACCGCTCGACCTCGACGCCGAAGGGCCGCGCGCCATCAGCGTGGGCGGTGTGGTGGCGCTGGAATCCGCCGTGCTCGGCGCCGAGCCGCTGGAGGGCATCGTGCTGCGCTACGGCCGTCTCTACGGGCCGGGAACCGGCAGCGAGCTGGCCGACCCGCGCCTGGCCGTGCACGTTGACGATGCTGCCCGCGCGGCCTTGTTGGCGCTGGAGTGGGGCGCGCGGGGGGCCTACAACATCGCCGAGCAGGACATCGAGGTCAGCTCGGCCAAGGCCCGTCACCGCCTCGGCTGGCAGCCGGGCTATCACCTGCCGGGAGTCCCGGCATGAACCTCGCCAGCGCACTCGACTCGCGCGCGGTCGTGGCCCTGCTGGCGACCCTCTCGGCTGCTGCGTTGCTCTGGCAGCCCTGGTCGCGGCCGCAGGTGCAACTGGCCGAAGGGCACGCCCAGCACTCGGCCAGCGCTCGCCCGGCGACCCAGGTGTCGCGGCTGTCCTGCGAGCCCTTGGCGGACGTGCCCGGCAAGGTGGTCACCACGCTGCGGGTGGACTTCCCGCCGGGCGGCTTCACTCCGGCGCACCGCCATCCCGGCGCGGTCACCGCCATCGTCCTTGCTGGCCAGGTGCGCTCGCAGATGCAGGGCCTGCCGGCGCAGACTTACCACGCCGGTGAAACCTGGTTCGAGCCCAGCGGCGAGCTGCACCTGTTCGCCGAGAACCCCAGCGCCAGCACCCCAGCGCAGCTGCTGGCGGTGATTGTCAGCGATGAAGGCTGCGGCCCGCTGGTCATCCCCGAACCGAACCACTGAAAGACCGCGAAAGGAGACTCGCATGACCCCGCTCACCCCGTTCGATCCAGCCCAGCTCAAGGCGACCCTGGAACGGCTCGGCCTGCCGCCGGAGCGCCCGGCGCCGACGCTGGAAAACCTCGACCGGCTGATCGTCGCGGCGCTGCACCATTTGCCCTTCGAGAACCTCGACGTGCTGCTGGGCAAGCCGATCCGGATCGAACCGGAGGCGGTGTTCGCCAAGGTCGTCGAGGGTCGGCGCGGCGGCTACTGCTTCGAGCTGAACAGCCTGTTCGCGCGCCTGCTGAGCAGCCTGGATTACCGCGTGACGCTGCTGGTGGCGCGGGTGCGCTGGGGCTTGCCGGCCGACGCGCCGCTGACCCCGCAGACGCACCTGCTGCTGCGGGTCGACCTGCCGCAGGGCGCCTGTCTGGTCGACGTCGGCTTCGGCGGCCCGGCCTCACCCCGTGCCTTGCCGTTGCGCCTGGATGAGGAACTGCCCGGAGGCTGGCGCATCAGTAGCGTGACCGACGGCGAGCTGGAGATGGCGACGCGCTCGGCCTCCGGCTGGCAGACGCTCTATCGCTTCACCCTGGAGCCGCAGCACTGGGCGGACTACGGCATGCGCAACTGGTACACCTCGACCTTCCCGCAGAGCGTGTTCCGCAACTCCCTGCGCGTGGCGTTGAGCGAGGAGGGTGCGCGCCTGTCGCTGCTCAATGGGCAGTTCAGCCGGCGCAGCGCGGACGGGGTGGTCGAACAGCGCAGTATCCGTAGCGTCGATGAGCTGTTGGGCGTGCTGCGCGAGCGTTTCCGACTGCAAGCGGAAGCGGCGGACGTACCGGCCCTGCGGCAGCGGCTGGAGCAGCTGCTGCAGCCAGCGCCGTAAATGCCTACTGGCCGGCGATGACGGCCGGCGGGGCGAGGTCCAGCGCGATGGTCAGGCGCACGGTGTTGCCGCGCAGCTCGTCGATCCGCAGGGCGCCACCGGGGCTGGCGCCAGCCCAATTGCCCGCAGCGTCGACGGCGTGGCACTGCGCGTTGTCCGGCTCGCCACCGGCGGCGATCGGCCAGCGGCAGCGGATATCGAAGATCCGCAAGCCACTCTTCGGCATACCCGCCGAGCCGCTGTCTTCTTGCCGGCGGACCGCCAGCTCGGCTACCTGAACGTGCTTCCCGGTGGCTGGCGCCGGACTGTCGGCGAGGCTGAATACCACGCGATCGAGCATCAGCTCGCAACCCTTGTCGAGCATGGCGACGGGCACCTGGAAGGTTACGCGGCGGGGCCGCTCGTTATGTCCGGCGGACTCACCGATGCGTCGCGTGGGGATGTCCGCTGTGCCGCTGCCACAGGTAGGGTTGGCCCAGGAATAGTGAGCGTCGCCATTCAGCGACACGTTGCCGGGCAGGTCGGCTTCAAGGGTGAAGTCGTTGCTCGCGCAGCCGGTCAGGGCAGCAGCCGCCAGGAGGGGAAGAAGTCGGTAGAGGGGGCGCGAAAGCATGGGGCGGTCCTGCGGCAGTCGAAACTGCGCAGAAGCATCCGCCGATCAGCAGGGCGCCTGAATCGGGCTCTTCCCGTCTACTTGTAGGAATGCGCCTCAGCCAATCATCCCGAAGCCGCGCGCCATCAGGGTCGCCAGCAGCGGCAGGATCAGCAGTGCCAGCAGCTCCACGCGGATAACCATGATCACCCGCTTCGCCTGGCCCTCGCTGGGTGTCGGCACGCGCCCGGCCTTCAGGTCGTTGCGCCAGTTGAGGAAGGTCATGGTCGGCAGGATCGACAGCAGTGCCACCAGTACGAACAGGCCGATCTTGGCGTGGAAGAGGCTGTTGTGCAGGTAGTAGTCGGCGCCCTTGGCGAACCAGACGACGCGCGCCGCGCCGGTCAGCAGCACCAGGCCGGCGCAGGCGCCGTAGGCCAGGTCGACGATGACCAGGCTGCGAGCCCGCGACAGGTCCAGCGGCAGGCGGAACAACTGGTGCTCCAGCACCAGCAGGGCGAACAGCATGAAGATCGACAGGTAGTGCAGGTACGCGGCGATGGCTTGGGCCATGAGTGGGTCCTCTGCTGGGGCCTTTTTCGGATCAGGCTCAGGCCGGCGGCGCGCTGAAACTCACCCGGTTGCGCCCGGCCTGCTTGGCACTGTAGAGCGCGCCGTCGGCGCGTTCCAGTGCTCGGTCGACATGTTCCTCGCCGGCCAGCAGGGTGCAGCCGATGCTCAGGCTGACCGGCAGAGGCCCGCCAGGAAGCTGCACCGGGTCCTGGCCGATCAGCTCGCGCACGCGCTCGGCCACGCGCTGCAACTCATCGCCATCCTTCACCTTGAGGAGGGCGACGAACTCCTCGCCACCCTGGCGCACCAGCAGGTCGTCCGGCCGCAGCGCAGCGCGCAGGCGGCGGGCGCATTCGCAGAGCACCAGGTCGCCGGCGGCGTGGCCGTGCTTGTCGTTGATCGCCTTGAAGTAGTCGAGGTCGGCGTAGAGCACGCCCAGTTGCACGTGGTTCTCCCGCGCCAGGCGGCATTCGCGGTCCTGGAAGGTGAGCAGGCCGCCACGGTTCCACAGTTGGGTCAGCGGGTCGAGCAGGGCCTTGCGCTGCTCGCGGTCCATCTCCACGCGCAGGTCGCGGTTGCTCTGGATCAGCGTGCGCAGTTGCAGGTAGCCCTCGGCAAGGGTGGCGAGGTCACGGAAGTTGGCCTGCTGCTCCTCGGTCATGATCCGTGGCCGGGGATCGACCATGCACAGTGTGCCGATGGCTTGGCCGTTACCGGCACGCAGCGGGCGCCCGGCGTAGAAGCGGATGTGGGGCGGGCCGAGCACCAGCGGGTTGTCGGCGAAGCGCTGGTCGAGGGTGGCGTCGGGCACCAGCAGGGTGTCCTCGCCGAGAATGGCATAGCCGCAGAAGGACACGTCGCGCTGCGTCTCGCTGGCGTCGAGGCCAACGCGGGCCTTGAACCATTGCCGATCCTGGTCGATCAGGCTGATCAGCACGGTATCGACCTTCACCAGGTCCTGGGTCAGTTGGACGAGGGTATCCAGGTAGTGCTCGGCCGGGGTGTCGAGCAGGTTCATCTCATCCAGGGTCTGCTGACGCAGGGATTCGTCAACGGGAATGGGACAAGCCGGCATGGCGTCTCCTCAACAGGTCAGGGGCTGGCAGGAGCCTGCCAGGCGTCTTGGCGTGTCAGCTTCCACGCGTAGCCGGCGAGGACCAGCGCGCGCAGCAACATGAAGCATAGGAAGGTTAGCCATAAACCGTGATTTCCCAAGCCCTGCAGTGCGAAACCCAGCGGCAGGGCGGCGGCGCAGGCCAGCAGCATGGCGTTGCGCATCTCGCGGGCGCGGGTGGCGCCGATGAACAGGCCGTCGAGCAGGTAGCTCCACATGCCGATCAGCGGCAGGCAGGCGAGGTAGGGCAGGTACTGGTCGGCGGTGGCGCGCACTTCCGGGATGTCGCTCTGCAGTGCGATGAACAGGTGCCCGAAGAAAGTGAAGAAGGCGACGAACAGCAGGCTGGCAATCAGCGACCAGCCGCAGGCGACCACCAGCGAGCGGCGCAGTGCGGTGCGGTCGCGGCCGCCGATGGCATGGCCGCACAGCGCCTCCACCGCGTGGGCGAGTCCGTCGAGGGCGTAGGCGGTGACCATCAGGCCGTTGAGCAGCAGTGCGTTGGCCGCCACGGTGGCGTCGCCCAGGCGCGTGCCCTGCACCGTGAGCAGGAAAAACACGCCCTGCAGCGCCAGGCTGCGGATGAAGATGTCGCGGTTGACCATCAGCAATGGCCGCCAGCTGGCCCAGGCGCGCAGACGCGACCAGTCCGGCAGGCCGGGGAAGCGCAACAGCGCGCCACGGGTCAGCGCCAGGCCGAGCAGCGCACCGCCCCATTCGGCAGTCACCGCGGCCTTCGCCGCGCCGGCTACGCCCCAGCCCAGGCCCAGCACGAACCACAGGCTGAGCACGATGTTGATGAGGTTGGTGGTCAGCAGGATCGCCAGCGGTGCACGGGCGTTCTGCGTACCGAGGAACCAGCCGACCAGCGCGTAGGTGGCCAAGGCTGCCGGCAGGCCGAACAGGCGGATGTGGAAGAACTCGCGGGCCAGCACATCCAGCTCGGGGGACGGGCGCATCAGTGCAAGCGCCGGTCCGGTCAGCGGCACCGCCAGCAGGCTGAGCAGCAGGGCCAGGCCGAGAGCCAGCAGCAGGCCCTGGCCGAGAATCCGCCGCAGCGCGCCGCCATCCTCACGCCCGGCAGCCTGGGCGGCGAAGCCGGTGGTGCCCATGCGCAGGAAGCCCAGTACGCCGACCAGCAAGGTGTAGAGGCCGCCGCCGACTGCCACGGCGCCCAACTGGTGCGCGTGCGGCAGGTGGCCGATCACCGCGCTGTCCACCAGGGTGACCAGCGGCACGGAGACGTTGGAAAGGATCATCGGCGCGGCGAGCGCCCAGACACGACGGTGGGTTGGCGAGTGCCGCCAGGCTTCGAGCAGGGAATTCATGAAGGGCTCCTGAGCTGGCGCGCAGTATAGCGAGCCGGGAGCCCCGTGCTTTCAGCCAGCCGTGATCAGGCGGTCTTCTTGCGGTAGGCGCAGTAGCCGGGGCGCGGGCCGACCTGCGGGTGGTTGCGGCAGGTGTCCGGGCGCTTGGCGTAGACGCTGCACAGGCGCGTCTTGCGGTCGAGGAAGTAGCAGTCGCCGTTGCTGGTGCGGGTCAGGGTGAAGATGCCGCTCTTCTGGTTGAAGCGCTCGACGACGCCTTCCTTGAGCAGGCGCTTGGCGATGTTCTTCGCCGGCTCGTCGCGCTCGAACTCGTCGACCACGCCGATGCGGATCAGGTCGTTGACGTTCACTTCCGCCGGCATGGTGCAGCAGGTGGCGTTGCAGTCCTTGCACAGGCCCGAGGTGTACTTCGCCCAGGTTTCCAGGCGGTCCAGTTCGGCGTTGGCAATCAGCGGTGGTTTTCTCATGGCGGCAGTTCGGTGCGGTGGCGCGAAGGCGCGCATCATAGTGGCCGGCGCGCAGAATTGCGCGGGCTTTCGCGAGCCTTGGGCGGGGAGCCGACGAACTGGAGCGCCGAGGTTCAGTGTGCGGCGAGCGCCTGCAGACCGCCGTGGTCGCTCAGGTAGTCCCGGAAGCTCGGGTAGCAGACGAGGAACCAGGGCGTGAAGCGCTCCGGGTGCGCGGCCATTTCCGCTTCCAGCTCCGGCAGGGCGATGTAGCGGAAGTCGTCGGCTTCCTGCGGATCGGGGTGCGGCGGCTGCTCGTCGATGGCGCCGAACAGGTGGCCGTACTCGTGCTCGGTCATGCCGTTGGCCAGGTCCAGGCGGTAGTTGAATTCGAACAGCTTGTGCAGCTCGACCTGTACACCCATCTCCTCGCGCAGCCGGCGCTCGGCGGCGTGCAGCGCGGATTCGTCCGGATAGGGGTGGCCGCAGCAGGTGTTGCTCCACAGCCCGCCGCAGTGGTACTTGCCCGCTGCGCGGCGTTGCAGCAGCAGTTCGCCGGCGCGGTTGAACAGGTAGACCGAGATGGCGCGGTGGCGCAGGCCCTGGTGATGGGCGGCGTGCTTCTCCATCGTGCCGGTCGGGTTGTCGTGCTCGTCGACCAGGATCACCTGGATATCGCTCATGGAAATCTCCTGCCGGTCGTCACTGTCCCAGTGTAACCGGCGGCGTTCAGCCCTTGCGGATCATCCAGATGCCGACGGCGATGGCGGCCATGCCGGCGATCTTCAGCGTGCTCACCGGTGCTTCCTTGAAGCCGGCCCAGCCGAAGTGGTCCAGCGCCAGCGCCATGCCCAGCTGGCCGGCGAGCACCAGCACCATGAACATCAGCGCACCGACGCGGGGCGCGGCGAAGGCGGCGATGAAGATGAAGAACATCCCCAGGAAGCCGCCGCACCACTGCCACCAGGGCATCCCGCGCATCGCCGCGAGGCTGGGGAATTCGCGGTTGGCCAGGGTCAGCGCGAGCAGGCCGAGCATGCCGACGAAGAAGGAAATCAGCGCGGCGGCCAGCACGCTGGATACCTGCTTGGCCAGTTGGCCGTTGATGCCGGCCTGCAGTGGCAGGCAGGCGCCGGCGATCAGCGGCAGGACGAACAACCACCAGGGTGGCGTAGGCATGGGAAACTCCGGAAATGGTCAGAAGGCAGGGCAGCGAAGGGCTGGCCTGCGGTCGATCGAGAATAGTTAGCCGCGTAGTATGCACCAGAGCGGAGCATGACTCCCGCGCCGATGGAGGCATCGATCATGGTCACCCGCGTTTCCCGCGTCCTCAGCGTGCGTATCGAGCGGCCTCGGGAGACCGCCTACGAGTTCCTCGCCGACCCGCAGAACTTCCCCTACTGGGCGTCCGGGCTGTGCAGCGCCATCGCGCCACTGGAAGGCGACCTCTGGCTGGCGCAGACGCCCCAGGGACCGCTGCGCGTGCGCTTCTCGCCGCGCAACGCGTTTGGCGTACTCGACCACGACGTACTACCCGAGCAGGCGCCAGCGATCCACATCCCGCTGCGACTGGTCGCCAATGGCGACGGCTGCGAGCTGCAACTCACCCTGCTGCGCCAGCCGCAGATGGACGACGCCACCTTCGAGCGCGATGCGCAGTGGGTGGAACGTGACCTGCAGGCAATCAAGGTGTTGCTGGAGGGGTGATCGAGTGAGTTACGCCACGGCCTGCAGGCGGGCAATCGGCGGGTGGGCCTGCTGGCTGACCTGCCAGAGGTCATAGGCCGCCTGCATTGCCAGCCAGTGACGGGCCGTGCCCAGGCCGGCCTGTTCCAGGCGCCAGGCCAGGTCAGCGCTGATAGGTGCGCGGCCGTGAAGCACCCTGGACAGGTGAGGGCGACTTACTCCGAGATGGGCCGCCAGCGCGGTGACGGAGAGGCGTAGTTCCGGCAATACATCCTCAAGGAGGATTTCGCCGGGGTGGGGCGGGTTGTGCATCGCCATGCTTTGCTCCTCCGGTCGGTGGCAATCGAGCCATCAGTGGTAATCGAGATAATCCAGAAGTTCCACGTCGCTGTCGACGAAGCGGAAGATCACTCGCCAGTTGCCTGAGACGCTGACGGACCAGTAGCCGGACAGCGAGCCCTTCAACCCGTGCAGGCGGTAACCGGGCAGGTCCATGTCCCTGGGACCGTTGGCGCTTTCCAGTGCGGCAAGGATGCGCTTGAGCCTGGGCACGTGATCGGCCCTGACTCCGCGCGGATCGCCCAGCTGATAAAGGGCACGTAGCCCCTTGTGGCGGAAGCTTCTGATCATCGCCGGACTGTAATCTAACAGATTACAGTCGCCCAAGCTGAGACGCTTGTCAGAAGGCTCTGTGCACGGGGCTCAATTGTAGGAGTGCCCCCAAGTTGGGATTCCAGCGCTGCTTCAAGCGATCGCGGATGAATCCGCTCCTACCCCCATGTTGAACCTGACGTAGGAGCGGACTTCGTCCGCGATGGGCTCCCGGCCACGCCTGAGCATCATGGATAACGTCGTTACAGCCGCGCCGCCAGCTCCGCACCCTCGCGGATCGCCCGCTTGGCGTCCAGTTCCCGCGCTACGCTGGCGCCGCCGATGACGTGGTAGCGCAGGCTCTGCGCCGCCAGCGTTGGTTGCAGTTCCAGCAGCGGCTCCTGGCCGGCGCAGATCACCACGTTGTCCACCGCCAGGCATTGCACCTGGTCGTCGATGCGCAGGTGCAGGCCGTCATCGTCGATGCGCAGGTACTCCACGCCGCCGAGCATGCGCACGCCGTGGTGCTTGAGGTGCGCGCGGTGCACCCAGCCGCTGGTCTTGCCCAGCCCGGCGCCGGGTTGGCCGACCTTGCGTTGCAGCAGCCAGAGCTGCCGGCCGGGCGCTGCGGCGACCGGCGGGATCAGTCCGCCACCCGTGGCATTGTCCAGGTCGATGCCCCACTGGCCGAGCCATTCGCCCAGCGGTTGTGGCCCGTCGCGCTCGGTCAGCAGGAAGCTGGCGACGTCGAAGCCGATGCCGCCGGCGCCGATCAGCGCGACCTTCTCGCCCACGGCTGCGCCGCGCAGCACATCGAGATAGCTGAGCACCTTGGTGTGGCCGATGCCCGCAATCGACGGCGTGCGCGGCTGGATGCCGGTGGCGACTATCACCTCGTCGTACTCGCCGCTCAGTTCGCCACGCTGGATGCGCCGGCCCAGTTGCACCTCGACGCCCAGCTCGCCCAGGCGCACGGCGAAGTAGCGCAGGGTTTCGTGGAATTCCTCCTTGCCCGGCACGCGCTTGGCCAGGTTGAACTGCCCGCCGATCTCCGCGGCGGCCTCGAACAGCGTCACCCGGTGGCCACGCTCGGCGGCGACGCAGGCAGCGGACAGCCCGGCCGGCCCTGCGCCGATCACCGCGATGCGCTTGTGCACTCGTGCCTTGCGGTAGCGCAGTTCGGTCTCGAAGGCCGCCCGCGGGTTGACCAGGCAGCTGGCGCGGCGGTTGGCGAAGGCGTGGTCGAGGCAGGCCTGGTTGCAGGCGATGCAGGTGTTGATCGACTCCGCACGGCCAGCTGCGGCCTTTTCCACGAATTGCGGATCGGCCAGCAGCGGTCGGGCCATGGACACCAGGTCGGCGTGGCCCGCGGCGAGAAGCTGCTCGGCGACTTCCGGCGTGTTGATGCGGTTGCTGGCGATCACCGGCACGCGCAGTTCGCGGCGCAGGCGCGCGGTGACTTCGGCAAAGGCCGCGCGCGGCACCGAGGTGACGATGGTCGGCACCCGCGATTCGTGCCAGCCGACGCCGGTATTGAGCAGGTCGATGCCAGCGCCTTCCAGGGCTCGCGCAACGGTGCGCACCTCGTCCCAGCTGTTGCCGCCTTCC
This sequence comes from Pseudomonas sp. CAN1, assembly GCF_030462585.1. Classification (GTDB taxonomy): domain Bacteria; phylum Pseudomonadota; class Gammaproteobacteria; order Pseudomonadales; family Pseudomonadaceae; genus Pseudomonas. The sequence continues at coordinate 349,243 of NZ_JASMRU010000002.1, forward strand.
ACCAGGTCCAGCAGCGACAGGCGGTAGCTGATGACGAAGCGCTCGCCCAGCGCGCGGCGGATGCGGCGGACGATCTCCAGCGGCAGGCGCATGCGGTTGCCCAGGTCGCCGCCCCAGCGGTCTTCGCGCTGATTGGTGCGCGGGCAGAGGAACTGGTTCAGCAGGTAGCCTTCGCTGCCCATGACTTCCACACCGTCGTAGCCGGCGGCGTGGGCGAGCTTCGCGCAGCGCACGAAGGCGGCGATGGTGCGCAGGATGCCGCGCTCGGACAGCTCGCGCGGGGCGAACCAGCTGATCGGCGACTTCACCGGCGAGGCCGAGACCACCAGCGGGTGATAGCCGTAGCGCCCGGCGTGGAGAATCTGCAGCAGAATGCGCCCGCCCTCGCGGTGCACCGCCTGGGTCAGGCGCCGGTGCGCCGGCACTTGCAGTCCGCTGGTGAGGCTGCTGCCCAGCGGCAGCAGCCAGCCTTCGCGGTTCGGCGCAAAGCCGCCGGTGATGATCAGCCCGACGCCGCCGCGCGCCCGTTCACGGTAGTAGGCGGCGAGCTTGCCGAAGTCCCACAGGCGGTCTTCCAGCCCGGTGTGCATCGAGCCCATCACCACGCGGTTGCGCAGCTGGATGGCGCCCAGGTCGAGCGGGGCGAGCAGGTGAGGGTAGGGCGAGGCGGCAGACGACATGGAGGCGCTCTTGGGCAATCAGGTCCTGCCACCCTACTGGGCCGGACAGGTGCCGGTTAACGGCCCGGCTGCCGTGCCGTTCGGGCATTTCGGTCAAGCGCTTCGGTTGACAGGCTGGCCACAGGTTCCAGACTGAAACCTATGGCAGGGCCACCAGGCCCCGTTCGCAGGCTGAAGTGACGGAGGTCGTCATGAAAGCGATAAGAAGAAGACACGCGCGCCATTACCTGCTCGCTGCCCTCATCGGCGTGGCCCTGCTCGGGCTGCACGAAACCCTCCAGCCGGATCGACAGCAATCTTCCTGCCGACCCGACGGCGACAGTATCTCCTGCGCCTACCCTCCCATTGCCCATTTAGGGGTACTCGGCAGTCTGTTCTGAGTGACGGACTGACGCGCGTCAATGCGCCGCTGATCCCCCGCGTGCATGGTCTGCCCCGCTCAAAGCTGGCGCATCGCGCCCGCTTGGCTATCTTTTAAGCAGCAAGGGTCCGGCCATGCACCGGACGTACGCTGCCTGATCAGGAGACGCACGATGGATATGAACCGTCGGCAATTTTTCAAGGTCTGCGCCGTGGGCCTTGGAGGATCGAGCCTGGCGGCACTCGGGATGGCACCCCCGGATGCATTCGCCGACCAGATCCGCCATTTCAAGCTTGCGCGCACCGTCGAGACCCGCAACACCTGCCCGTACTGCTCGGTAGGTTGCGGCATCCTGCTGTACAGCCAGGGTGATGCGGCAAAGAACGTCGCGCAGAACATCATCCACATCGAGGGTGATTCCGATCACCCGGTCAACCGCGGCACGCTCTGCCCCAAAGGCGCCGGCCTGCTGGACTTCGTCCACAGCCCGAACCGCCTGAAGTACCCGCAGATTCGCGAAGCGGGCTCTTCCGAGTGGAAGCGCATCGGCTGGGACGAAGCGCTCGATCGCATCGCCAAGCTGGTGAAGGAAGACCGCGACGCCAACTTCATCGAGAAGAACGCCCAGGGCCAGACGGTGAACCGCTGGCTGACCACCGGCTTCCTGGCCGCGTCGGCGTCTTCCAACGAAGCCGGCTACATCACCCACAAGGTGGTGCGTTCCTTAGGCGTACTGGCGTTCGACAACCAAGCGCGTGTCTGACACGGCCCGACGGTGGCAAGTCTTGCCCCGACGTTTGGCCGTGGAGCCATGACCAACCATTGGACCGACATCAAGAATGCCGATCTGATTCTGATCATGGGCGGAAACGCCGCTGAAGCGCACCCGTGCGGCTTCAAGTGGGTGACCGAAGCCAAGGCGCACAACAAGGCGCGCCTGCTGGTGGTCGACCCCAGGTTCACCCGTTCCGCTTCGGTGGCCGACTACTACGCGCCCATCCGCACCGGCACGGACATCGCCTTCCTCGGCGGTCTGATCAACTACCTGCTGGAAAACGACAAGTACCAGAAGGAATACGTGCACAACTACACCGACGTCTCCTTCATCGTGAAGGAAGGCTTCGGCTTCGACGACGGCCTGTTCAACGGCTACGACGCGGAGAAGCGCACCTATCCGGACAAATCCTCCTGGCAGTACGAGCTGGGCGAGGACGGTTTCGCCAAGGTCGACCCGACCCTGACGCACCCGCGCTGCGTGTTCAACCTGATGAAGCAGCACTACAGCCGCTATACGCCGGACGTGGTGAGCAACATCTGTGGCACACCCAAGGACATGATGCTCAAGGTGTGGGAAGAGATTTCCACCACCGCGGCGCCGACCAAGGTCATGACCATCATGTACGCCCTGGGCTGGACCCAGCACTCGGTGGGCGCGCAGATGATCCGCACCGGCGCGATGGTCCAGCTGCTGCTGGGCAACATCGGCATGCCCGGCGGTGGCATGAACGCGCTGCGCGGGCACTCCAACATCCAGGGCCTGACCGACCTGGGGCTGCTGTCCAACTCGCTGCCCGGCTACCTGACCCTGGGCATGGATGCGGAGCAGGACTACAACGCCTACATCACCAAGCGCACCAGCAAACCGTTGCGCCCTGGGCAGTTGTCCTACTGGCAGAATTATCCCAAGTTCCACGTCAGCCTGATGAAGTCCTGGTTCGGCAAGGCCGCCACCAAGGACAACAACTGGTGCTACGACTGGCTGCCGAAACTCGACATGCCCGGCGCCGGCTACGACGTGCTGCGCTACTTCGACATGATGTACCAGGGCAAGGTCAACGGTTACTTCTGCCAGGGCTTCAACCCCATCGCCTCCTTCCCCAACAAGGCCAAGGTCAGCGCTGCGCTGTCCAAGCTGAAGTGGATGGTGGTGATGGACCCGCTGGCCACCGAGACCTCCGAGTTCTGGCGCAATGCCGGCGAGCACAACGACGTCGACACCCAGGCCATCCAGACCACGGTGTTCCGCCTGCCCACCAGCTGCTTCGCCGAGGAAGACGGCTCCATCGTCAACTCCGGGCGCTGGCTGCAGTGGCACTGGAAGGGCGCTGAGCCGCCGGGTGAAGCGCGTACCGACATCGCCATCATGAGCGGCCTGCTGCATCGCCTGCAGGCGGCCTATCGCAAGGATGGCGGCGCCTTCCCCGACCCGATCCTGGGGCTCGACTGGCCGTACCTGCGGCCGGACGAACCGACTCCGGAAGAGGTGGCCAAGGAGTACAACGGCAAGGCACTGGCCGATCTCGTCGACCCGAACAACGGCATGGTCCTGGCGAAAGCCGGCGAGCAGCTTCCGGCTTTCGCGCTGCTGCGCGACGACGGAAGCACCGCCAGCGGCTGCTGGATCTTTGCCGGTTCCTGGACGCAGATGGGCAACCAGATGGCCCGCCGCGACAACAGCGACCCCTACGCCATGGGCCAGACCCTCGGCTGGGCCTGGGCCTGGCCGGCCAACCGGCGCATCCTCTACAACCGTGCCTCCTCCGACGTCAGCGGCAAGCCGTGGGACCCGGTGAAGAAGCGCCTGGTGTGGTGGAACGGCAAGGCCTGGGGCGGCACCGACGTGCCCGACTACAAGGCCGATGTACCGCCGGAAGCGGGGATGAACCCGTTCATCATGAACCCCGAAGGCGTGGCGCGTTTCTTCGCCGTCGACAAGATGGCCGAGGGTCCGTTCCCCGAGCACTACGAGCCGTTCGAGACGCCGATCGGCGTCAACCCGCTGCACAAGAACCCGCAGGCGATCAGCAGCCCGGCGGCGCGGGTGTTCAAGAACGACATGGAGCTGTTCGGCACGGCGAAGGAGTTCCCCTACGCCGCCACCACCTACCGGCTCACCGAGCACTTCCACTTCTGGACCAAGCATTGCCGTCTGAATGCCATCGTCCAGCCGGAACAGTTCGTCGAGATCGGCGAGGCACTGGCGAAGGAACTCGGCATCAAGGCCGGCGACCGCGTGAAGGTTTCCTCCAACCGCGGCTTCATCAAGGCGGTGGCGGTGGTGACCAAGCGCATCCGGCCGCTACAGGTCAACGGCCAGACCGTGCACCACGTGGGCATCCCCTTGCACTGGGGCTTCTCGGGTGTGGCGCGCAACGGCTACCTGACCAACACCCTGACCCCCTTCGTGGGCGACGGGAATACGCAGACGCCGGAGTTCAAGTCCTTCCTCGTCAACGTGGAAAAGGCGTGAGGTGAAGCATGAGTAGTCAAGACATCTACGCCCGCTCCGCCACGACCTTGCCGTCCCCCTCGGTGCGGCACGAGCAGGAAGTGGCCAAGCTGATCGACGTGTCCAAGTGCATCGGCTGCAAGGCCTGCCAGGTCGCCTGCTCGGAGTGGAACGAGCTGCGCGACGAGGTGGGCCACAACCACGGCACCTACGACAACCCCATCGACCTCACGGACCAGTCCTGGACGGTCATGCGCTTCACCGAGCATGAGAACCCGGCCGGCAACCTGGAGTGGCTGATCCGCAAGGACGGCTGCATGCACTGCGAGGAACCGGGTTGCCTGAAGGCCTGCCCGAGCCCCGGCGCGATCGTGAAGTACGCCAACGGCATCGTCGACTTCAACCAGGACCACTGCATCGGCTGCGGCTACTGCATCACCGGCTGCCCGTTCAACATCCCGCGCATCTCGCAGAAGGACCACAAGGCATACAAGTGCACCCTGTGTTCCGACCGCGTGGCGGTGGGCATGGAACCGGCCTGCGTGAAGACCTGCCCGACCGGCGCCATCGTCTTCGGCACCAAGGAAGACATGAAGGAGCACGCTGCCGAGCGCATCGAAGACCTGAAGTCCCGCGGCTTCGAGAACGCCGGCCTGTATGACCCCCAAGGCGTGGGCGGCACGCACGTCATGTACGTGCTGCACCACAACGACCAGCCCTCGCTGTACGCCGGCCTGCCCGACAAGCCGGCCATCAGCCCGATGGTCAGCCTGTGGAAAGGTCTCACCAAACCGCTGGGCCTGCTGGCCATGGCGGGCGTGGTGCTGGCCGGGTTCTTCCACTACACCCGCATCGGCCCCAACCGGGTCGAAGAGGACGAGGAAGACGGGCCCGACCCGCAGGCGCCGGTGCACAAGGTCGACCCTTCGGTGCATGACTATGATCCGCGTACTCCACGCTGAGCCCACACGCCGAACTGCCCCCTCTCCCTTCAGGGAGAGGGCTGGGGAGAGGGCGCTCGCAAGCTCTCCCAGGAGCCCGACGACATGAAAAAAGATATCCAGCGTTACAACGCCAACGAACGGAGCAACCACTGGATGGTGGCCATTCTGTTCTTCCTCGCCGGCCTCTCGGGGCTGGCGCTGTTCCACCCGGCCATGTTCTGGCTGGCCAACCTGTTCGGCGGCGGGCCGTGGACGCGCGTATTGCACCCCTTCCTCGGGGTGGCGATGTTCCTGTTCTTCCTCGGCCTGGTGATCCGCTTCGCCCACCACAACCTGGTGGAAAAGCGCGACGTGCAGTGGCTCAAACAATGGAAAGACGTGGTCACCAACCGCGAGGAAAACCTCCCGGAAGTCGGCCGCTACAACGCCGGCCAGAAGCTGCTGTTCTGGACCCTGCTGCTGTGCATGCTGGTACTGCTGGTGACCGGTTTCGTGATGTGGCGTGCGTACTTCAGCCACTTCTTCGGCATCGACATCATCCGCATCGCCTCGCTGCTGCATGCCTTCGCCGCCTTCGTGCTCATCTGCAGCATTCTGGTGCACATCTACGCCGGCATCTGGGTGAAGGGCTCGATGGGCGCCATGCTCTACGGCTGGGTCAGCCGCGGCTGGGCGCGCAAGCACCATGCCGCCTGGCTGAAGGACGTGGACAAGGGCAAGGGGCACTGACGCCCGACGTAATCGCCGGCTGGCACTGACCTGCCAGCCGGCACGGACAGTCCCCTCTCCCTCCGGGAGAGGGCTAGGGTGAGGGGCTCTCAAGGCCCCGAACCTCCATCAACAAGGAGTCCTGCGTGTCAGGCCGAATTCTCGAACCCGGGCAGATTGAAGCTGCCGCCAACATCCCCCCGCTGTTCAACCTGCCGTCCCCCGATCTGTTCTCCCGCCGCGCCGCGCGCCTGCGTGAACTGGCACCGGGCAATCCCCTGCAGGGCTACCTCGAACTGATCGCTGGCGTCTGCGAAACACAGCAGTCGCTGCTCGACCAAAAGCTGTTCCTGCCCACGCCGGACGCCGCCGCGCTGGCCCGCAGCCGCGAGCACCACATTCCGCCGCTAGCCTACGAAATGCTGGTGCGCGAAGGCGCGTGGCTGCCGTTGCTGGATGCCTTCCTCGACGCTTATGAACTCACCGCCAATCCCGCCGTGGTCGAAGCGCTGAAGTCCCTGCGCAGCGCCGATTCCGGCCAGCGCAAGGCCTGGGCGCTGGGCCTGCTCAACGGCCAGTTCGATCTGCTGCCGCCGGCGCTGGTGCCCTTCCTCGGCGCCGTGCTGCAGGTCGCCTTCAGCCAGTGGCTGCTGCAACTGCCCGCCGACACCCTGGCAGAAACCGGCAGCCAGACTCTCTGCCCGGCCTGCGGCGCGCCGCCGGTGGCGGGGATGATCCGCAGCCAGGGCAAGCACGCCGGGCTGCGTTACCTGTCCTGCTCGCTGTGCTCCTGCGAATGGCACTACGTGCGCGTGAAGTGCAGCCACTGTGCCGAGAGCAAGGGCCTGGCCTACTACTCGCTGCAGCACGAGGGCGTGGCCAGCGACCAGGCGCCGCTCAAGGCCGAGACCTGCCCCGGCTGCCAGTCCTACCTCAAGCAGTTCTACCAGCAGCACGACAAGCACGCCGAGGCCCAGGCGGACGACCTGGCCAGCCTCGCGCTGGACATCCGCCTCGCCGAGGACGGCTACCTGCGCACCGCACCGAACCTCCTGCTCGCACCCGGTGGCGGCGGCTAGACCCGCCCTTCGTAGGGCGGATAACGCGGCACGCGTTATCCGCCGTTGGCTTCGCGCCGATGCAGCCGGCGGATAACCGCAAGCGGTTATGCACCCTACGAACGCAGCACTTCCGCTGCCACCCTGGTCTCCTACACTGACTCCAGCCATCGCCTCCAGCACACTGTTCCCAGCAGAAGGTTCGTCCATGACCTCGGTACGCCTGCCCTCCATCGACCGCCTGCTGCGCAGCCCGGCCTGCCAGCCGCTGCAGCAACGCTATGGCCGCGAGGCCCTGCTCAAGACCCTGCGCGACCTGCTCGACGAACTGCGCGATCCCGCGCGCCACGGCCAACTGGCCGCTATCGAGCTGGAAGAGTCCGTGTTGGCCGGCCGCGCGGGCGAGCGCCTCGCCGCGCACCACGCCAGCCGTGTGCGCCGGGTGTTCAACCTCACCGGCACCGTGCTGCACACCAACCTCGGCCGCGCCTTGCTGCCCGAGGAAGCCATCGAAGCGATCACACTGGCCGCGCGCTACCCGCTCAACCTCGAATTCGACCTCGCCACCGGCAAGCGTGGCGACCGCGACGACCTCATCACCGGGCTGATCCGCGAGCTGACCGGCGCCGAGGCCGTCACCGTGGTCAACAACAACGCCGCCGCGGTGCTGCTGGCACTCAACAGCCTGGGCGCGCGCAAGGAAGGCATCATTTCCCGCGGCGAGCTGATCGAGATCGGTGGCGCCTTCCGCATCCCCGACATCATGTCCCGCGCCGGCGTGAAACTGGTCGAGGTCGGCACCACCAACCGCACCCACGCCAAGGATTACGAAGCCGTCATCGGCCCGCGCTCCGGCCTGCTGATGCGCGTGCACACCAGCAACTACAGCGTGCAGGGCTTCACCGCCAGCGTCGCCACCCCGCAGCTGGCGCAGATCGCCCACGCCCACGGCCTGCCGCTGCTGGAAGACCTGGGCAGCGGCACCCTGGTCGACCTCACCCGCTGGGGCTTGCCCAAGGAACCAACGGTGCAGGAAGCCCTGCGCGACGGCGCCGACATCGTCACCTTCAGCGGCGACAAGCTGCTCGGCGGCCCGCAGGCCGGGCTGATTCTTGGCAGCAAGGAACTGATTGGGCGGATCAAGAAGAACCCGCTGAAGCGCGCCCTGCGCGTGGACAAGCTCACCCTCGCCGCGCTGGAAGCCGTGCTCAACCTCTACCGCGACCCCGACCGCCTCGCCGAACGTCTCACCAGCCTGCGCCTGCTCAGCCGCCCGCAGGCCGATATCCGCGTCCAGGCCCATCGCCTCGCTCCCGCTCTCGCAACGCTGCTGGGCGAGAGCTGGAACGTTAGCGCCGTGGACGCCCTGGGCATGATCGGCAGCGGCGCCCAGCCGGTTGCGCGCCTGCCCAGCGCCGCGTTGTGCCTGCGCCCGAACCAGCCGAAACGCCAGCGTGGCCGCGCGCTGCTGGCCCTGGAAGAACGCCTGCGCTGCTTGCCGATCCCGGTGCTCGGTCGCATCGACGACGACGCGCTCTGGCTTGACCTGCGCCAACTCGACGACGAACCCGGCTTCGTCGCGCAACTGCCGCTGCTGGCCGAGGGCGACGCGTGATAGTCGGAACCGCCGGCCACATCGACCACGGCAAGACTTCGCTGCTGCGTGCCCTCACCGGCATAGAAGGCGACCGCCGTCCGGCCGAGCGCGAGCGCGGCATCACCATCGACCTCGGCTACGTCTATGCCGACCTTGGCGACGGCGCGCTCACCGGCTTCATCGACGTGCCGGGCCACGAACGCTTCGTCCACAACATGCTCGCCGGCGCCAGCGGCATCGACCTGGTGCTGCTGGTCGTGGCCGCTGATGACGGCGTGATGCCGCAGACCCGCGAGCACCTTGCCATCGTCCAGTTGCTCGGCATCCGCCGCGCCATCGTGGCGCTGACCAAGGCCGATCGCGTTTCGAGCGAGCGGGTAGAACAGGCCAGCGCTGAAGTGCGTGAACTGCTGGCCGACGGTCCGTTCGCCGATGCTCCGATCTTCCCGGTGTCCAGCGTCAGCGGCGCGGGAATCGATGCGTTGCGTGAAGCACTCACCGTCGCGGCTGGCGAAACCCGCGAGCGGGCTGCCAATGGTGGCTTCCGCTTGGCGATTGACCGCGCCTTCAGCGTCAGCGGAACGGGCGTCGTCGTCACCGGAACGGCCTTTGCCGGCACGGTGAACGTCGGTGACGAATTGCTGCTCGGCAACGCTGGCCGCCGCGTTCGCGTGCGCGGCCTGCACGCACAGAACCGCGAGGCGCAGCAGGCCCACGCCGGCCAGCGCGTGGCGCTGAACATCGCCGGCGAACGTCTCAATCTCGACCAGATTCACCGGGGCGACTGGCTGATCGCGGCCGAACTCCATGCGCCCACCACGCGCATCGATATCGACCTGAACCTACTGCCCGGCGAAACCCGCGCCTTCGCCCACTGGACGCCAGTGCATGTGCACCTCGGCGCGCAGGACGTCACCGGTCGCGTCGCCCTGCTCGAAGGCGAACGCCTGCAACCCGGCGAGCGCGCCTTCGCGCAGCTGGTGCTGAATGCACCCAGCCACGCCGTGCATGGCGACCACCTGGTGCTACGCGACCAGTCCGCGCAACGCACCCTCGGCGGCGGCCGCGTGCTCGATCCCTTCGCACCCGCGCGCAACCGGCGCAGCCCGGAGCGCCTGGAGCAACTGCGTGCCCTGCAGGGCGAAGGCCTGGAAAGCGCCTTGCCAACCCTGCTCGCCCACGCCAGCAATGGCCTTGATCCCGCACTGCTGGCGCGGCAGTTCAACCGCCCCCGCGAGGGCTGGCAACTGCCCGCAGAGCTGGTCGAGATCAGCACGCGCCTGGGCCCGCGACTGTTTGCGGCGGAGCGCTGGACGGCGCTACAGGAACAGTTGCTGGCCGAGCTGCAATCCTTCCACGAGGAAGCGCCCGACGAGCTCGGCCCCGACCGCGACCGCCTGCGCCGCTACGCCCTGCCGCAGCTGGAGCGGCCAATCTTCATCGCCCTGCTGGAAACCCTGCTGGCAGACCATCGCATCGACAGCAGCGGCCCCTGGCTGCATTTGCCGGACCACCGCGTGCAACTGGGCGAAGCCGATGAAAAGCTGCGCGAGCGCCTCTGGCCACTGCTCCTGGCGGGCGCCTTCGATCCACCCTGGGTGCGCGACCTCGCCCGCGAACTGGGCGCGGAAGAAGGCGACGTGCGCCTGCTGGTGCGCAAACTCGCCCGCCTCGGGCAACTGCACCAGGTGGTGAAGGACCTGTTCTACCCCGAGGCCACCCTGCGCCAACTCGCCCGCCACGCACTGAGCCTGCGCGACGAAGCCGGCATCATCCGCGCCGCCGCCTTCCGCGACCGCATCGGCATCGGCCGCAAGCGCTGCATCCAGCTGCTGGAGTACTTCGACCGCATCGGCTTCACCCGGCGCTTCGGCAACGAGCGGCGGATCCGGGAAGATTCGGCGTTGGCGCTGGCGCCCCCGGAAGAAGCTTCCTGACACTCGGTCGGAAGCGGATTTCGCGGCACAGAGGGAATCGCCTACAGTAGATTGGGTGTATACGAGGTATATACCTTTTCATTACCAGGTGATTCCCCATGAGCAAAGAAGCCGTATTCACCATGAAGCTCGAAGCGGAATTGCGCGCCGAATTCATGGCCGCTGCCGAGTCGGCGCACCGCCCGGCTTCCCAGGTCATGCGCGAGCTGATGCGCGAGTTCATCCGCCAGCAGCGCCAGACGCAGGACTACGACGAGTATCTGCAGGCCAAGGTCGAGGCGGCGCGGACCTCGATGGCAGCCGGGGACGGGCAGCCTGACGAAGAAGTTGAGGCGACTTTTGCGGCGCTCCGCTCAAGGGCGACCGAGCGTAGATGAAGGTCTTCTGGACGCGAGAAGCCCGGCAGGATCGTTTCGATATCTGGGAATATCTCGCTTCCGAAAACCTCGACGCCGCCGTGCGGATGGACTCTCTGTTCAGCGCGGCTGCCGCCAAGCTCAGACAGTTCCCGTTGATGGGTAAGCCCGGACGAGTCGCGGGAACCCGCGAATTGATTCCCCATGAAAGCTACCGGATCGTCTATCAGGTCGAAGCAGATGTCCTGTGGATTCTTGCGCTGGTGCATACCGCCAGGTTGTGGCCGCCGTTGCCGGAAGGCTGAAACCTGAAGGCAGGCCCTGCCGCAAATCGCCGCACTGTGGCACCTTCTGCACGCCGGTGAGTCAGAAGGGGCGACCGCCATCATCGGCCGCCGGATGCCTCTGGTGGGTGAGCCCGGTCGTCATCCCAGGGAGTCGGGCATGCGCTTCGTCGCTGTGCTGTTGTTGAGTTCAATTTCCGCCATCGCCCAGGCCGCCACGCTGAACAAGTGTGACGACGGCCAGGGTCATATCACCTTCACCCAGCAGGCCTGCGCCGACGGTACCGGCGGCCAGCAGATCAAGGTGGTGCCGACCTCCGAGGGCATGCTGCTCGGGCCTGCGCCCGTGGCCGAGCCTGCTCCCGAGTACGACACTGCCCAGCCACCAATTGCCGGGTCTGCAAAGGGTTCCGCAGCGCGAGCGCCATCGGCGAATGGCTACTCGGTGGTCGGCGCTGATCCCGCATCGTCCTGCGGCCCGTTCACCGAGAAGGACATCCGTGCCGCTCAGGTTCGCAAGCAGGTGCTGGCCGGCATGCAGGCCTCGGATGTGGAGGGCGCCTGGGGCAGCCCCAGCCGCAAGGGCGGTCGCGAGTGGGTGTACCAGATCGACGACTGCATGGCGTGGTTCGTCGAGATCGACGCCAACGGCTGCGTCACCGGCACCAGCAAGCGCGACAGCCCGGTCGGGCTGCGCTGCGACGACCGGATGTTCAAGCAGCGCCTGGAGAGCGAGCGGCAGAAGGGCAGTGAGTCGGCCAGTCCATCCGCACCCACCTCTCAGGGCCTGCGCTGACGCCGCCCGCTAGCGCGGCAGCACCTGGTCGACCCGCTGCACCAGATAGCCGTAGAACGGGTTGGAGGTCACGCGCTGGAACAGGTCCAGCCCGACGATCAGTACGCCGCGTTCGCCACGGGGAGTGAGGGTGCCCAGGTGGATGCCGTAGTTCTCCCGCGTATCGGGGTGCTGGCCGTAGAGCGCGTCGTCGGGCGGGAAGGGCAGGGCCACGTGGGACAGCGAGAAAAGGTCCGCCGGGTAGCTCGTTGGCAAAGGCTGGCTGTCCTGCTGCAGGCTGTGCGCCGGCGTATGCAGTGCGGCCACCTGGCTGGATTGCGCGCTGTTCGAGACCACCGTCAGGCCATAGCTGCGCTCGCGCTCGGGCAGCAGGCGCGCGCCGAGCTGGGCCATGTCCGGCCGCAGCAGCGGGCCATAGTTCAACGAACGGTTGAGGTCGAACAGCACCAGCTCGCTGCCGTTGTCCGGCAACCGGTCGTAAAGATTGCTGATCACCGCCGGCGTGCTCACCGTGCTGTCGGCCAGGGACTGGAAGGTGAGGATTGGCGGCAGGCGCGCGAGGCTGCCGCTGCGATTGCCAGCCTCCAGGCCCTTCTGCACCGCGTCGGTCAGCTCCACCGTCTGCCGCGCAGCGGCCACCGGGAAGGAGTTGTACTTGAACGGGTTGAACTCCGGCAGCACGTTGAGCCACGCCGCCTTGGCGAAGGCCGGCAGCAGTGCCGGCAATCCCGCCAGCCCGGCGAACTGCGCGTAGCGGGTCACGCCGATCATCGGCGAGATCAGCACCAGTTGCTGCGGCATGGGCAGGCTCGCATCGTCCAGCGCATCCAGGCTGTACTTCATCGCCAGCGCGCCGCCGTTGGAGAAGCCTACCATCAGCAGTGGTGCGCCCTTGGGCAACTGCTTGCCGGCTTCGCGCACGGCCAGTCGGGTGGCGGCCATCCAGTCTTCCCAGTCCGCACTCGTCAGCCCGGCCGGCACCGTGCCGTGGCCCGGCATGCGGATGGCGATCACCACGAAGCCCTGCTGACGCAGGTGCTCGCCCAGGTGGCGCAGGCTGTAGGGCGAATCGGTCAGCCCGTGCAGCAGCACCGCTGCACCGCGCACCGCGCCGTCGGGGCGCATTTCGTAGGAACGGTTCCAGTCGGTGGCGAAGTGGCCGGGGTAGACCTGGCTCTGGTCGAAGTAGCGGTTGTAGGCCACGCGCTCGAAGGGCTGCAGGCTGCCGGCCATTTCCTTGCGCATGGCCTGCATCAGCTTGTCTTCGGCGGCGAGGTAACCGGCCCAGTCAGTGCGGTCGATGGCATCGCTGTGCAGATCATCCGGCACCCAGGTGTGCCACGGCTCCAGCGGCGGAATATCGCGCAGCGCCGCCACCCGCAGCCCCAGGGCCAGCACCGCGATGGCGAGGACGATGATCACCAGCCAGAGCAGTGCCCTGGTGAGTCTTGCATTGAGCATGGGATTCCCTTGTTGGCGTGCAGGACAAGCATAGAGCCCCTGGCGCTACAAAGTCCGTTCACGGGTCAAAGGGCCGAAACCGCCTCGAAGTAGTCAGGGTTGCCGATGCCCACCTGAGCCCAGACCGGACGTGTCTCGTTGCCCTGGCGGTCGTACTGCTCGTCCGCATCCCATAGCGTGATGATCTGCCCCGGAAACAGGTACTCGCTGTCATTGAACTCGTGCGCGCCGGAGTCGTCTGCCGAAGCGATCAGCGAGAACAGCTCGCCGGCCGCCAGCGCAAACACATCGACGCCCTGGTAGCGCACGAGGTACTGCTCGCTTTGAGACAGGCCGATGAACCAGATGAACCCCTGCTCGTCGCACTCGGTCTGGATCGCGGCCTGACAGAAGTAATCCGTCGGCCCGTTGGATGACTCAAGTGGAAAACTGATGGTGGCCAGCGCATCCCGCGCCATGGCTCGCGTGTCGCCGAGACAGGCCGGGCCGATGCCCTGATGTGGGGAAATATCGAGTATTGGTGGAGTGGGCTTCATGCCTTGGAACTCCCTGTGTACCGTTAGCGAGGTTAGAGCATGTGCAGCCAGCTCGTCGCTTTCTGGCCAATAAATGACCTATTGATGTTGATTGGCCGGAGTGTCATGGCTGGGCCGCGCGGGATTTATGGAGCGAACCAGCGCCGACTGCGATACATGGAAAATAAATCTGTCCCCTTTTCGCTTCCATGTGCAGCAGACCATGAGGCAGGTTGAGCAAAACTCCATAGGTGTCCAAGCAGAAATGCAGCAGCGAATGATGGCCGAGAAAGAGGCCAGGGAATATCGGCACGCTGAGCAACTCACCCAAGCAAGGGCAGAACAAGCCTGAGCGGAACAGGAAATGCGCTTCAGATCATCCAAGTGCCAGTTCTGGTGGCAGCAGCATGATCAAAATCCCTCGGAGCGAACGGCCCAGAAAAGGGCTGAAGCGTGCGGCGATTGATGCAGACTCCCGTTCGTTCGCAGGGATGAGTCAGAGAGCGTAGGAAATAATTTCATCCCTTTTTTATTCGAGCTCAAACGAGAGAGGTTCAAAAATTTAAATATCATGCCTTTCAGAAAAGTTAGAATGGAATGATGCTGCTAAATGAGAACTCTCCTTTGTATTTATATATTTTACGCAAACTATCGCTCCCAATTTTCAGGGCCTCTTTGTCACCATTCAAGAACTCAACAATATCGTCATCTTCGCTGACTTCGATAAGAGCGCTATCATTAGTGGCCCAAGCATCTATATCATCCGAGCTTATTCTCTTTCGGCGATTTGCAAAAAGAAATTTGTTGATTTTTGGGAGGAACTCAGCCTTGAAGTCACTAAGCAGCAATTTTCTCTTTCCGCTATTTCTTAGAGCATCCTTGTAAAACTCATCACACTGTTCTCCAAATATAGTGCAGTTTGTCTCGTGAAGCTTTGAGTATGAACTAATTTTTTCCTCTAAAGCCGCCTCGGTTACAAATCTGATTCTAGTAGAGGTTTGCTCTCCATTTAGTATGTACTTTGATAAGTAAATCTCTGAGCTCAGCTCATTCGCCTTAGGCTCATTTTCATCTGAAAAGTGAAGCTTGATTAGCTTGCCAGACAGTGCGGATATTAAGTTAAACTGATAAACAACATTTTTTCTTTCCCTCTTTGCCACTGATCGCAACTCGTATGCCTGTGCCTTCATTAAAGAGTTTATCGATGAAAAAATTGCTTTGTCATTCTGTGGCGAACCATTCGATAATTGCATTTCCTGAAATGCAAATATTTCCGCAGATGGAAGATCTGAAAGATCATTTCCCAGTTCAGTCACCCTGGTGGAGTATATCTCCGGCCAACTGGCTTGCGCAGTTTGATACCCCACCCCTTTATGGCTGCTATAGCCATGGTACGGAAACCAATCAGTGTTGGGGTCACGCTCATTTAGGTCTCTTGCAAGAAGAGCCCAAGCTCGGTCTTCTGACTTCTTGCAGCTAATTACCAAAGCAGTATAAACCGAGAAGTCTTCCAGCTTAGAACGCTTATAAGCAAGAATGTCGATCTCTCTAACAGTGCCTTCAATATCATCCACGTAGTATCTGTTGCTTATTATATTCCAGCCGCTCTCTCTTAATAGGTTTGTGACTCGAAACTCAAATTCAAATCCAGTTTTCTTTATACCGTCCTCGAACTTCTTCAAGCTCATAATGCCGTCTCCATTGGTAGTGCTTATTTCTTATCGGTGATGGCTGAAATTCCTTTAACTTGAAACCAGTTCCTTTGGGGGATAAGGACGGATTTAAAGTTGTTTTTCTTTGAGTCCACCCGTTCCAAGGAAGACAACAGAGTCTGCATTGCCTCCTGAAGGCCTTCTTCTTTATATGCTATGGATTGAGATGCGCCAGTAATGCAAGAGGTAATTGGATGCTTTATCGTATCCAGATATAGCTCAAATACCTCGCGCGGCACAGCCATTCCATATATCCGCCAAGCATATTTTCTACCCAAATATGTCCCGTCCTTGGCACTATGAGTCGTGCGCTCATTAGACTTTCTTAGCTCAATATCTCGTATCTCTTGGCCGTGAATTCTGGCTACATAAAAACTACTTTCAGGATCTACACTCTCCGCTTCGGCTATTGCGGAAGGGTCCACCCAATTAACTCCATTCTCCACACGGTAAGCGAAATTATAGCGTTCTCCCTCCTTTAGCACGGCCTCCCCATTTGCTATAAACTGGTATTTAGTATTTGTGGAGGCAGGAGTGAAGGAATGCAGATGCTTACCTTCTGGGTGTGATTCAATTTTATAGTTTGTAACAACAACAGTTGGAGTGGTTAAGAGATGTCTTGATTTCATTTTTTCTACTCCCCAAGAGTTAATGCGCTGCGAGAATATTAAGAAATCCACCATGCCATGGCAATATGGTATCGCTGGTGTGGGCGGCGCATAGCTAACGTCTCGCATTGCTGGTTATCCAGCTAAGCAGACACCTAGCTAGACACCATTAGAAAGAGCATCTCCATTGGCATCACAAGAGTCTCATAGGCTCAGACAGCGATTAATAGTAGAGGCCTAAGTAGTCGAAATCACTAGCCGAACCTTGCCTACAATGTCCTGATTGGATCTCTGAAAGGCCCGATTTCACTGGCGTTGACCAAAAAAGCCCATCAACGAACACGGCGAAAAATGAGTTCGATTCTCACCGCCTTCGGAAAGAAAGCGGAAAGAAAGCGGAAAGAAAGCGGAAAGAAAGGGGACAGATTTATTTTTCCTGCTCTGAACGTCCGCTTCTGGCCGTTAGGTGTCCTCTGCGGATGGCTGCTATGGGTCGGTAGCTGCCTGAGGCAGCGGTTCGTCTTGGGGGATTTGGACCTTCCCGACGGGGGGGCGTCGAACTCTTGAAGCTGCTACTCCGGAGCGTAGCAATGTGTTCGGATGAGTGGCTTTTCGCGGACGAAAAGCTCGTTCTATTCCCGTCCGGACCTTTGTATTCGACAGGGAGGGGCTTCGTGGAGGGAGGATGCTATAGGGGTGCAGTCGGTCTATCAGAGTGGGTTGTTCTTCGCGCGGCGATACTGAGGCGCGTCTGTCGGCAGCAGTTCCTCGCGCAAAACTCGGATACAAGGTGGTGCGGCGATGACAAGTTTCACTTGCTGCTCCCACACCCCGCCGATTCTGATGATCAGCTTTTGGCTGCGCAGTTGGCGGATGAGTTCTTCGTCGGAGCATTCCGGATCGGCGAAGAGGTGGATGGCTTCGAGGATATTGCGGCTCAACAACAGGTTGCCCATGGGGACTCCTTTGCTCGGTAGCTGGTGGGAAATGGCTGATTCATCGGTTGCTGCGGCATCGGTGCGCTGGCATCCATCACTGCAATAGTGGCAACATCCCGACTCCCGCTTTCGCCGCTGCACTCGCGCAGCCGGCTTCTGACCAGGGAAGGCAATCACGCCCGGTGGCGTGGCCGGGCTTCAAACCCGGTGGGGGACGGCAGCCGTTCCTGGGTGAGTTCGACTCTCACTGCCTTCCGCCAATTTCCTTTGCTTCGGTCCGCGCGGGTTTGCGCGTGCGTACCCGAGTGCGGAGCGATTCGAAGTACTCATTGTCGGCGGGTGCCGCAGGCCCCGAGGTTACGCCCGCGATCAAAAGGTCTCTGGCAGGCCGCTTCAGCACATCATGATCCCGTCCCGCGGGATCAGGTTTTTGCAGGCTTCAACCTCTCCCGGTTCGAGCACCTTCAGCGATTGGATGTTGTGCCAGAACATCTCCTGCGGATAAGGACGGCGGAGCGTCTGGTCCATCACCAGGAAGTAGGGGCGGCTGATGATCTGGTCCAGCGGAGGCACCACGCCGACGATCTGGATGCAATGCAGTTCCGGGGTTGGGTCGGCGTCGCAGGTGGTGGATACCAGTGCGTATTCGCCGAGCAGGGATATGGGATTCGCCGAGCCGTATTGGTACATGTGGATTCTCCTGAGGGCGAGCCACTGGTTTTCAGTGTGTGAAATTGCCGAATTTCAACTGGTCCATTTCTGTACCAGTAGCCAGCGCCTCAAAAGAGCGCTGTTGACCATGCGTCGATCACCGATGCGCACAGTGGGTAGCTGCCCATCCACTGCCCACGCCAGTGCGAGCTGAAACTCGATACCGTTTCGCTCCGACCAATGCTCAATGGTTTCCAAGTCCTGGCGACTGTTAGGAGGCGTGTTGGAGTGCGTGTGATCCGGTTCCATGTTGCTCTCCGGAGGTCGTTTAGGACCACCGTGATCCATTTTTCCCGGATGGGATCACGGTGGTTCCATTGTTGTCAAGACCACCGTGGTCCATCATCCGGCAATGAGCAGAGATGACCCCCAATTCAAACTCCGGATGCCGATTGAGCTGCGCTCGCAGGTCGATCAGGCGGCACTCGCATCTGGTCGATCTTTAAACGCCGAACTGGTTGCCCGGCTGGAAGCGAGCTTCCTCACGGCAGCACCCAGCGACACGCTGGTTTCTGCCGCGAGGGCGCGGGAACTGATGGCGCTCGCTCGTGAAGCGCTTCCAACGATCATCAGGAATCGAGCCATCAGCGCGATCAATCGGGCAGTGTCGCTGGGACATAGCGTGGCCAGCGTTTCTCTGCACGATCTCTCGCTGGCAGAAGGACTGTCGGAAAATGAGCGTTCAGAGATGACTCTGCCGCTAACTCACGAGCTTAAAGCTGTGGGATACGAGGTGGCATGGGATGGGGCTTCGGCGATTCTGATTCGCTTCTGAGGTAGTCAGTGGCAATGGGGAGAGTCGAAGAGCGTCTCCGAGTTCTTGTTCGTCATCTTGGCCCGTCACATTTGGCCAAACTGACCACTATCAATAATCGTCGCCGCTGGCAGACGGTCGCGACGGATATGAAGGTGAAGCCGCGAGTGGAGGATCTTGAAGAAGTCCTCGCTGCCTTTCCGCAGTATGAGCTCTGGCTTTGGAAAGGGCAGACGGACCCGGCCAATGGACAGGTCGCTCCCGAGGGGCTGCAGTAGTCACGACGAGGTGCGCCATGGTCAGACTGGACCTGTTCACCGAGGATCATCTGGAACTCAGCGACCTGTGGCGCTGGGAGGATGGCCGGCGTGATCAGTCCTTTCTTGTACCGCTGGAGAGCGTTAGCGATGCGTTGCCCGGCGCCAGGCTGCTGTTGGTGCGCGCCATCCTGAGACTCGCCGGTGGCAAGCAGCTGCAAGGGCTGCTGGCCTACGACCCTGCCGGGAAAGACGTCTATGCGCTGCAGGTGCTGATCGGCGGCGAGAGTTTTTCCTTCAACAAGTACCTGCCGGAAGCCTCCTTCGAGGAGGTGCTGGGGCTGGCCGATCACCTGGGGATCGGCACCGGCGCGGTCCTGCCGGTGCGCTACAGCGTCGTGCGCGAGGCGCTGCCGATTCGCGATGGCAGCTTCACGCTATGGCTGGAAGCTGGAGTCAATGCTGACGGCTGTTGAGGTCAAGCGCGCCTCGTCTAAAAGATTGCCGCCGTAGTAGTTCAGAAGGTCACGCATGGCAGAAGTCAGTGTCTCCTCGGAGGCAATCCGCCAGAACGTCTTCTCTCCCAGGACTAGAGTCGCCCGCTGAATAATCGCCTGTGCTGCATTGTGATGGCCTGAGCGAAGCCAATGCCGCACCAATTGCCGGTTTTCATTGGCCGGAAGCTGTGCGGCCTGGAAGAGATCGAGCGCGTACCGGTAGTTCAGCAGCCAGAGTTGCCTGAGGAACTCTGTCCTGTCGGCAAGCGGAATACCGACGAGCCATTGGCGCACAAGTTTGTCTTGCTTGCCGAGGCCGGTGCGATGGCAAACCTGCTCGGGGGTGAATGTCGGTTGATGCATTCAGCACTTCCCTTGCTTGCGACGGCACCACTCATCCACCACTGCCCCCATGTCCGCCGGCGCGCCGCTGCGTATCCAGGCCATGAAGTCACGGTCGAAGCGAAAGGCTTCGCCGCAGTGTTCCTGCAGGAAGCGGCGGACGTTCTGGGTGTTGCGGTAGTGGGCGTCGAGCGGGGTCAGGCGGGTGATCGGGTCGCTGTGCCAGTCGAAGGCCATGGCATCCATTCCTTGGAAAGTGAGCACCCGTTATAGCGCAATCGGCAGCCGCTGGCGCGGCGTGCCGAGGTGTTGCGGTGTTACTGGCCCCAGAGCATCTGCTGTTGCTGTGCCGAGTAGTCGTCACTCTGCAGGCGTACGCGGGTGGGCTGGCGTTCGAGGTTGTCTTCACCGAAGGATTCGCGCACCGGCGATTCAATGGCGCTGAAATGACTGAAGTGCGGGGAGTCGGCGCAGCCGACCAGGGTGAAGCAGGCGAAGGTAACCACGGAGAGCTTGAGCATGGGACGTCCTCCTGAATGGCGAGCCCCGAGCTTCGGCCCGGTGGATTAACGTCCGATTAACGTCAGCCGGCCTCAACCGCCTCTGTCCTGCCCGTGGATTTCGCCGCCGTGGGGTTCGTCGCCTTCGCGGTCGCGGTGGTGTTCCGGTGGGTTGAGGGCGCGGCCGAGGATCTGCGCGACCACTTCGTCCTTGCCGGCGGTGTAGGCATCGCGGTCGGTGGGGTAGCGCCGGGCCATTTCATGTTTGACCTCGGCATAGAGCCGGGCGTCTTCCGGGTGGTTGCGCAGCCAGTCGCGGAACAGCAGGCGCCGCGAGGCTTCGCCCAGGTCCATGACGTGGATGTGGTGGGTACGCCCGCTGCCGAAGGGCGGCATACCTTTGACGAAGAACATGCGCGTGGTGTCGGGGTTTTCGCTCCAGTACTGGTAGCCCAGTTGCTGCAGCGGTTCGATCAGGCGGTGCGGGTCGATTTCCGCCGGGGGCAGCAGGAGGATGTCGATGATCGGCTTGGCGTCCAGGCCGGGCACGGCGGTGCTGCCGATGTGTTCGATGCCCAGGCCGGGCAGGGCGAGTGCATCGGCGATGGCGCGGGCTTCCTCGGCGAAGCGCTGTGGCCAGGCGGGATCGGCGGCGACGACTTCGACGCGGTCGTCATCGGCGTTGCTCCAGCGTTGGCCGTCGAACTCGGGGGCTTGCGGGGACATGGGGGCTCCAGTGTTGCGGTGGGCGGGGCGAGGGTTGGAGGAGGGTTTCACGGTGGCGGTTCCGCGAATGTCAGGTGCGGCGAAAGAACCTGTAGGAGCGAGCTTGCTCGCGAACGGGTTTAGCCGGCGGCATCGGCGTTGGGCGGTTCGCGAGCAAGCTCGCTCCTACGAAAAGCGCGCTCATGCTCATTGAATCGGGAAATCGAAGTAGGTTTCCGGGTAGGGCTCGGCCTTCAGCGTGTAGTGCCACCACTCGGCGCTGTAGGGCTCGAAGCCGTGGCGCAGCATGGGTTGGAGGAGGGTTTCACGGTGGCGGTTCCGCGAATGTCGGGTGCGGCGAAAGAACCTGTAGGAGCGAGGGGGACGCCATCGTTATTGCTCGCGAACGGAATTAGCCGGCGGAATCGGGGGTAAGCGGTTCGCGAGCAAGCTCGCTCCTACGAAGAGCCCCGCTCACTGAATCGGGAAGTCGAAGTAGGTTTCCGGGTAGGGCTCGGCTTTCAGCGTGTAGTGCCACCACTCGGCGCTGTAGGGCTCGAAGCCGTGGCGCAGCATGGCTTGGCGCAGGGTTTCGCGGTTGCGCGTCTGCTGCACGCTGATCAGCGCGCTGCCGTGGTGGGAGAGGGGGCCGAAGAAGTCGAAGTGGCCGCCCATGTCGAGTTCCGCGCCGGTGCTGGCGTCGACCAGGGTGAGGTCGACGGTGCTGCCGCGCGAGTGCCCAGAGTGCTTGGCGATGTAGCCGTCGCGGAACAGCGCGGGCTTGTCCAGGTCGGGGTAATAGAGGGTCTTCTGGCGAATGTCCTGCGGGTCGGCAGCCCAGCGACGGAAGTCGTCGACGGCGCGCTGCGGTCGGTAGCCGTCGAAGATTTTCAGCGCCAGCCCGCTCAAGGCGACATCCTGTTCCATGGCGGCCAGGGCGGTGGCGGCCTCACGGGTGAGGATCACGCGGGGAACCAGATAGCCATCGATGGGGCGGCCGACGAAATTGTCGCTGCCGGCGTAGCGCACGTCATAGCGTGCGGACTTCAGCATCTGGTCGAGGTAGACGAAGCCTTCCTGCGTGGGCTGGTCGGCGCGAAGCGGCAAGCTGATGAGCAGGCAGAGCAGCAGCGCGAGCTGCGTGCCTGCCCGGATCATGGGCGCAGGGCCTGGACCCCGTCGTCGTCGGGGTCGAAGTTGTCCAGGTGCATGCGCCGGGCGAAGGCTTCCAGCGCGGCTTCGCCCTGCAGGAAGCGGCCACGGGCGGCGGCCCAGTCGTCGGGCTTCAGGCGCACCATCCAGCCTTCGCCGTAGCAGTCCTGGTTGATCAGGCCGGGGCGGCGCACCACGGCTTCGTTGCTGGCGAGGACGGTGCCGTCCAGCGGGCTGCGCGCCGAGGAGGCGGCCTTGGCGAACTCCACCACGCCGAAGCTGCGGTCGCACTCGATGTGCCAGCCGTCGCGCTTGGGGGTGAAGGCGAATATCTGCCCGTAGACCGCACATCCGTAAGCCGTCAGGCCAAGGGTGACGGCGCCGCCCGGCTCTTCGCGCAGCCAGAGGTTGTGCTCGGGGGCGTAAAGCAGCTCGTCGGGGAACTCCAGGCCGTGCAGCTTCACAGCGTCAGTACCCGGTCGTATTCGAGGATCATGCGCGCCAGCTCGCCGCCGCTGGCGATCTCGTCGACTTCCTCGATGAGCCGGCTTTCGTCGATGGCCACGCCCGGTGCGCGGCACATCAGCAGGCGCGCGCCGGCTTCCTTGGCCTGCTGGATGAAGTGGCTGATGGGCTCGCCGTCTTCGGCGGCGTAGAGATTGTCGGCGATGTCCTGGAAGGCCAGGCGCGTGCCTTCACCGCTGAGGAACAGGGTGACCTTGGCATCCATGCACGCCAGCAGTGTGGCGGTGTAGAAGGGCGCGGCGCAGCGCGCCGGGGTGCTCGGGCCGCTGCTGACGATGATCAGCACACGCTGGGGCTCAGGCGTGGACAAGGGCTTTCTCCAGTTGGACCAGGGCGACGCGGCGGCCCTGCGGGTCGGCGCGCTCGACGATGCCCTGCGGCTTGTAGCCCAGGCGTGCGTAGAGCAGCAGGCCGGCGGCGTTGGCGTTGAAGCAGGACACTTTCATCAGGCGTGCCTTGTACTGCTCGCGGGCGAGATTCTCCATGACCTCGATCAGGTACTGCGCCACCCCGTGCCGGCGCGCCCAGGGCGCGACCATCATGTTGCCCAGCGCGCAGAACTCGTTGGGCTGCCACTGGTAGAAGTTGGCGAAGCCGGCGACCCGGCCATCGAGCAGGGCAACCGTGCTTCCGCGCCGTTCGGCGATGGCGGCAGCGAGCTGGGCCACGGTCAGCGGCCATTGCGCCTTGGGGTAGCAATAGAAGAGTTCGTCGGCGTCCTGGGGGAAGCCCACCACCTCGCCGAGGTCGTCGGCGAGGGCGGGGCGGGATTGCAGGGCAGGTTGATTCACGCGCGCTCCCTGGTGTCAGTGCGGCGGGTACTGGGCGATGATCTTCTGCACCGTCTCGCGGATCGCCGCTTCGCGTTCGGCGGGCGTCGGCGGGCTGCTGCGCATGATCTGTTCGCCGCTGCCGCGCCAGACCAGCTTGCCGTCCTTGCCGTCGAGCATGTCGACCTGGATGGTGGCGACCTTGTAGGTGACGGTGCGGCTTTCGGCCATGGGCGGCGGGCCCCAGTAGCCTCCCCAGTAACCGCCCCAGTAGCCACCGGTGTAGGTGGTCACTTCGTCCTGGCGCTGGTCGACGATCAGGTAGGCGCGGATGCGCACGTCGCCCGGATTGCCGCCCTGGGCCTGGCGCAGGCCGCGCTGGTCGAACTGGTCGGCGATGGCGGCGTTGATGCGCTGCTCGGTGAGGTCGCTCTTGATCCGCGGATCATCCGGGCGGTACTCGAAGGCCGGCTGCGCCCAGCTCCAGGTCTGGTAGCGGGAGAAGTCGCGGGTGGTGTCGTAGTCGCGGCTGACGCTGGTGGTCTCGCAGGCGGCGAGGCCCAGCATCAGGCCCAGAAGCAGTAAACGGCGGATCATGGCTGGATTACTCCTGACAGAGTTTCCATCCAAGCGCAGAGTCCGCGCAAAGGCAAGCGGCAGACGGGTTGCGCGGGTTACCGGAAGTGAATGGCGGTCAGCCCGGCGGGTAACCGTCCATGGCCTTGCGTGCGGCTTCACGCAGGGCGCGGGCCTGGTCGCTGCGGTTGTCGCCATTGTCGTACTCGGCGCTGCCGCTCCACACCTGCTGGTTGCTGCGGGCGTCGAACAGGGCGATGCGCACCACGCTGACGGTGACCACGTAGGTACGGGTGACGGGGTAGGACGCGCCTCCGTACCAGGGATCGCCCCAGCCGCCGTAGTAGCCGCCGCCGTAGTAGTCGGTGGTCTGCCGGGTGCGCTGTTCGCTGGAGAGGTGCGCGCTGACGTGCAGGTCCGCCGGGGCGTTCGTGCGTGCCGGGCGTAGGCCGCGCTGGTCGAGGGCTTCGCTGACGGCGTCCTGCAACGGGCCGCCGAAGCCGGTGCCGTCGGTCCAGTTCCACGAACGGTACTGCCCGTAGTCCAGCGGCGCGGCCGGGTAGCTGCCGGGGTCGAGGCCGGGGTTGGTGGCTTGCGCCGGGGCCGGCGGGATCGGCAGCGAGGTGTTGCTGTAGGGGTTCTGGCTCTGGCAGGCGGCCAGGGCGGCGAACAGCGGCAGGATCAGCAGGTAACGCGGCATGACGGACTCCGGCACGCTGGTCGTGGGTGGCGTGCGCACTGGCAACTATGCACCTAATCCTGCGGCCGGCACAGCCAGTGCAGGTAGCGGCCGAGGCCGGCGAAGGCGGGGTGTCGACGGTATTGCAGTTCCATCTCCACCAGGTCCAGCGGCTCGGCCTTGTGCTGGAACTCCACCGGCATGTAGTCGTGGAACACCCGCACGCCGCTGCGCGCCTCGATGTTCCAGTGGCCGGCCATGGCGGCTTCGAGTACGCGCGGGTCGAGCGGTTCCTGCGGGGTCAGGCTCTGGCCTTCACCGGAGAAACGGTTCTTGCGCAGCTTACGGAAGTGGCCCTTGAGCAGGTTGCGGTAGATCAGTGCATCGCGGTTGTAGAAGGCCAGGGACAGCCAGCCGTCGGCGCGGGTCAGCTGGTGCAGCACGGGGAGGATTGCCAGCGGCTCGGCCAGCCATTCCAGCACGGCGTGGCAGATCACCAGGTCATAGGGTTCGTTGAGCTGGCCGAGCAGGTCCTGCCACGGTGCGGCGATGAAGGTAGCCTGAAGGCCCGCTTCCTCGAAGCGCTGACGTGCGCCTTCGAGCATCGGCGCGGCGGGTTCGGCGAGGGTCACGTCGTGGCCGCGCCCGGCCAGCCACAGCGACATGTGGCCCAGCCCGGCGCCGATATCCAGCACCCGCAGCGGGCGGTCGGGCAGCGTTTCGGCGAGGTCGGCCTGCAGTACGGCGAGGCGGATGGCGCCCTTGGCGCCGCCGTAGATCTTCTCGGCAAAGCGCGTGGCCAGTTCGTCGAAATGGCGGTCGCCGGTCTTCGGGGAATCGCTCACTTGGCGCCCCCTTCGATGAAGCGCCGCTCGCTGTCGGCCAGCTTGGCTAGCACCGCCTGGTTCATGTCGATGCCCAGTTCGGCGCACATCAGCAGCAGGTAGAGGACGATGTCACCGACTTCCTGGCCGGCGTGGGCGAGTTTCTCCGGCGGCAACTGGCGCGATTCGTCCTCGCGCAGCCACTGGAAGATTTCCACCAGCTCGGCCATTTCCACGCTGGCGGCCATGGCCAGGTTCTTCGGGCTGTGGAAGCGACTCCAGTCGTTGTGGTCGCGGATGGCGTGCAGGCGCGCGGTGATGGCTTCGAGGTTCATGCAGATGGGGCTCCAACGTGAGCCCCATAGCTTCAAGCCTGGCGCTTCAAACGTCCAGCGGGCTCCAGCTGCCGGCCATGTGCGGCAGGTCGTCCTTGCCGCGCAGGCTGAACTGCCCGGAGGGTGCCGGGTCGCTGGCCAGCAGGGTCACCGAGGAGGGCAGCAGCACCGGTTTCTGGAAGCGCACCTCGACCTTGTAGCCGGCCATCGGCAGGCGTTCGCCCAGCGCGGCCAGGCTGCGTGCCTTGTTCCACAGGCCGTGGGCGATGGCGCGGGGGAAGCCGAACAGCCGGGCGCTGAATGCGGCCAGGTGGATCGGGTTGTAGTCACCGGCCACGCGGGCGTAGCGCCGGCCGATGTCTGCCGGGCAGTTCCACTGGTCCAGCGGCTTGAGCGGCAGCTCGGCGACTTCCTCGCGGGGCGCCGGCTTGCCGTCCAGGCGCATGCCGCGGAAGAGGATGCGGCTGTCGCCTTCCCAGAGCAGGCCGAGCTGATCGTGCAACTGGGTGATGATGCTGAAGGTCACGCCCTTCTCGTGCGGCTGCAGGTCGTCCACTCGTACGCTGACGTTGAACGGCCCCAGGCCGCCGAGCGGGCGCAACACGCTGATACGGTTTTCCAGGTGCACCAGGCCCAGCAGCGGGAAGGGGAAGCGCGCGTCCGTCAGCAGGCCCATCTGCAGGCCGAAGGCGAGGATGTGCGGGTAAGTCGGCGGCAACAGGTGGTTGTCGGTGAAGCCGCAGACCTTGCGATAGCGCTCCAGGTGCTTCGGGTCGACCGTGACCGGGCAGCGCAGGCCGCGTGTCGGCAGGCTGCGGCCACGCACGCCGCGGCGCACGGCGGCGCGGGCGAACAGGCCGGTGAGGGCGGGTGGGGCAGACAGGTCGAGCCAATCGCGGGACATCGGGTATCTCCTGGCGGGTATTCAGTCAGCTTAGCCGGCGGTCAGGCGCGGGCATTGGCCGTGGCAACGCGGTGCGCGGCAGGCAAGTCAATGTGACCGTCGGATTGCTCGGATATTTCCCGCACGCTGGTTCCTGATTCTCTTGAGGGGCGATAGGAAAGCTGCCTAAGATGGGCCCGCCTCATGGATAACTAGAAAAAACACCATGCGTGATCTGACCGACGATGTGGCGCTGATGCGCCCGGTGATCGACGCCCTGCGCGCCAGCGGAGCCGACCCCGACCGCGTGCTGGCTCGCGTCGGCCTGCCTGCTGGCAGCCTGCCTGCCGGACGATTCCCCCACAGCGCCCAGAACCTGTTCTGGAAGGCGGCCGCCGAAGAGTGCGGCGAAGAGCACGTCGGCCTTTATCTGGCCGGCCACCTGCCCGCATTCCACGGCCTGCTGCTGGAATACCTGTTCCTTTCCAGCGCCACCTTCGGCGAAGGCCTGCGCCACGCCCTGCGCTACGTGCGCCTGCTTTCCGACACCCTCAACGCCCGCCTGGAAGTGGAAGGCGAGAAGGCCGTGCTGCTGCTCGGGCATACCGCCGGGACCAACCGGCACTTCCCCGAAATGCTTGCCGGTGCGGTGGTGCGCCTGTTCCACGCGCTCACCGAAGGCGACTTCAAGCCCCAGCAGGTGCAGTTGATGCACGAAGAAGGCGCGCCTGCCGAGCGTTATCGCGAGGTGTATGGCTGCCCCGCGGTTCTGGGTGCAGATCGCTATGCCCTGGTATTCGATGCCGAAGTGCTGGAAAAGCCCTCGCGCCACGCCGCGCCCGAGCTGCTGCGCATGCACGAATCCCTGGCGCGCCGGCAATTGGCGGAAGTGGAGCGCCTGGATCTGGTGCGCAAGGTGCGCGAGCTGATTGGTTTGCTGCTGGTGGATGGCGGCGCGACGCTGGAGCAGGTCGCCGCCCGTCTCGACATGCCGGCCCGCCGCCTGCGCGAGCGCCTGGCGATGGCCGGTGTGCGCTTCAACGACCTGGTCACCGATTACCGCTGCCGCCTGGCCAAGGAGCTGCTGCTCAAGACCGACGAGCGCATTGAGGTGATCGTCGAACGCACCGGCTTCTCCGAGCCGAGCACCTTCTACCGCGCCTTCAAACGCTGGGTCGGCGAGACCCCGGTGGAGTTCCGCCGCCGCGGCCGCCCGCAACCGCCGGCGGAGTGATCGAACCGTTTCGAGCGCGCCTGTGGATAGGCTTTGCCGGTCTTCCCTTTCGAAGGAATTGCCGATGCAAAGCCGAATCCGCCAGCCCCTGCTGCTGTCCACCGTCCTGCTGCTGAGCGTTCAGCACGCCGTTGCCGGGGAAATGGAACAGACGGCTTTCTCCCGCCTGGACCGCGATGGCAGCGGCTACATCGAGGCCGAAGACCTGTCGGCCATGCGCGTGCGCATGTTCCACCGGCTGGATAGCGACCAGGACGGCCTGCTCACCCGCGAGGAAGTGACGCCGCGCGATCCCCGCGTGCAGATGTCGCCCAATGCCATCGCCTGGCCGGACCGGGACGGAGACGGCAAGGTCAGCCTGGCGGAGTTCATGACCCAGGAACCGGCGCTGATCGTGCGCGCGGATCGCGATGGTGATCATCGGGTGAGTGCGGAGGAGTTTCGTGAACTGGTGGCGGCGCGGGGGTGAACCTTTGCCCCGCGTTTCTGTGGCAACGGCACGGGGCTAACCCTGTAGAAGCGCCCCATGGGGCCGCTCCTACAGGGGAAAGCGGTCAGTTCGTAGGATGGGTGGAGCCTAGGCGATACCCATGCTGCACAGGGGGGCGATGGGTATCGCTCCGCTCCACGCCATCCTACGGGACTGATTGGAACGAATCGGTGTGTAGGGCGAATAACGCGTCAGCGTTATCCGCCATGAAGGGAATGGCGGATAACCTGTTCCAGGTTATGCGCCCTACGATCCTGAAGGTTAAGCGCCCAGCAGACTCTGCCCACAAACCCGCAGCACCTGCCCGCTCACCGCGCCCGAACCCGGCTGGGCGAACCACGCCACGGCCTCGGCGACGTCCTGTGGCAGGCCGCCCTGGCCCATGGAGTTCATCCGTCGGCCGGCCTCGCGGATGGTCAGCGGGATGGCGGCGGTCATCTGGGTTTCGATGAAGCCCGGCGCCACCGCGTTGATGCTGATGCCCTTCTTGCCCAGCGCCGGCGCCCAGGCCTGCGCCAGGCCGATCAGGCCGGCCTTGCTCACCGCATAGTTGGTCTGGCCCATGTTGCCGGCGATACCGCTGATGGAGGCGAGCAGCACCACGCGGCCGTCGTCGTGCAGCTTGCCGGCGTCCAGCAGGGCCTGGGTCAGCACCTGCGGGGCTTTCAAGTTCACGTCGATCACCGAGTTCCAGAAGGCTTCGCTCATCTTGGCGACGGTCTTGTCGCGGGTGATGCCGGCGTTGTGCACCACGATGTCGACGCCATCGGGCAGCGCCTCGACCAGTTGAGCGCCGGCATCGGCGGCGCAGATGTCCAGCGCCACGCCACGGCCGCCCAGTCGCGCGGCCAGCGCATCGAGGGCTTCCTTGGCCGGCGGCACGTCCAGCAGCACCACTTCGGCGCCGTCACGGGCGAGGGTCTCGGCGATGGCTGCGCCGATGCCGCGGGCGGCGCCGGTCACCAGCGCGCGCTTGCCCACCAGCGGGCGGCTCCAGTCCTGCACCTGCTTGTCGTAGGCGGAGAGGCGCACCACCTGCCCGGAGACATAGGCGCTCTTGGGCGAGAGGAAGAAGCGCAGCGCGCCTTCGAGCTGGTCTTCGGCGCCCTTGCCGACGTACACCAGCTGCACATTGCCGCCCCGGCGGATTTCCTTGCCCAGGGAGCGGCTGAAGCCTTCCAGGCTGCGCTGCACGCTGGCGGCGATGGGGTCCTTCACCGATTCCGGCGCGCGGCCGAGGATCACCACGTGTGGGCATTTATCCAGGCCCTTGAGAGCGCCCTGGAAGAAGGTGCGCAGCTCGATGGTCTGCTCGAAGCGAGTCAGGCCGCTGGCGTCGAAAACGATGGCCTTGAGCTTCGGCCCATGCTCGGCGGTCCAGCGCGGCAGGCCGTACTGGCCTTCGCTGAAGGAGAGCACCGTGTCGGTCAGACGCTCGGCGAAGGGCAGCACCGCCTCGTTCAGGTTGCCCTCGCCGCCGAGCAGCAGCGCCCCGTCCACCGGTCGCGTGCGCCCGGCGCTCCAGCGCTCCAGGCGGACCGGCGCGGGCAGGCCGAGGGCTCCGACCAGGCGGCGGCCGACGTTGGAGTTGGCGAAGGCGATGTAGCGATCGGTCATGGAACGGGCTCCTGCACAGGGTCTCTAAAGTGCTGACCACTCTACGCAGCGGCGGGTTCGGCGCAATTGACCGCGCTGACCTGCGCAACGGCGGGGCGGCCAATGCGACACAAGCGGCTAAGGTTAGCCTTGACCGCACTTCAACGCTCATTCTCAGGAGCCCTGCATGACCCAACTGCGCCGGGTCGCCATCGTCGGCGGCAACCGTATTCCCTTCGCCCGCTCCAACACCGTGTATGCCACGGCGAGCAACCAGGAGATGCTGACCTCCGCGCTGGACGGGCTGATCGAGCGCTACAAGCTGCACGGCGAGCGCCTGGGCGAGGTGGTCGCCGGCGCTGTGCTCAAGCATTCCCGCGACTTCAACCTGACCCGCGAGTGCGTGCTGGGCACGCGCCTGGCGCCGGAAACCCCGGCCTACGATATCCAGCAGGCCTGCGGCACCGGCCTGGAAGCGGCGATCCTGGTGGCCAACAAGATCGCCCTCGGGCAGATCGACTGCGGCATCGCCGGCGGCGTGGACACCACCTCCGATGCGCCCATCGGCGTCAACGAAGGGCTGCGCAAGATCCTGCTGGAAGCCAACCGCGGCAAGTCCAACGGCGAGAAGATCAAAAGCCTGCTGAAAATCCGCCCGCGCCACCTGATGCCGCATATTCCGAAGAACGGCGAGCCGCGCACCGGGCTGTCGATGGGCGAACACTGCGAGCTGATGGCGCAGACCTGGGCCATCCCCCGTGACGAGCAGGACAAGCTGGCCTACGAGAGCCACCACAGGTTGGCGGCGGCCTATGACGAGGGCTGGCAGAACGACCTGATGACGCCGTTCCGCGGCCTGGTGCGCGACCAGAACCTGCGCCCGGACATCAACCTGGAGAAGATCGGCACCTTGAAGCCGGTATTCGAGCGTGGCTCACGCGGCACGCTGACGGCGGCCAACTCCACGCCGCTGACCGATGGCGCTTCGGTGGTGCTGCTGGCCAGCGAGGAGTGGGCGAAGGAGCGCGGCTTGCCGATCCTGGCGTACTTCAAGGACGGTGAGGCGGCGGCGGTGGACTTTGTCGGCGGCCACGAGGGCCTGCTGATGGCGCCGGTCTACGCGGTGCCGCGCCTGCTGGCGCGCAACGGCCTGACCCTGCAGGACTTCGACTTCTACGAAATCCACGAAGCCTTCGCCGCCCAGGTGCTGTGTACGCTCAAGGCCTGGGAAGACCCGGAATACTGCAAGACCCGCCTGGGCCTCGACGCGCCGCTGGGCTCCATCGACCGCAGCAAGCTCAACGTCAAGGGCAGCTCGCTGGCCGCCGGCCACCCGTTCGCCGCCACCGGCGGGCGCATCGTCGCCAACCTGGCCAAGCTGCTGGACGGCGCCGGCAAGGGGCGCGGGCTGATCTCCATCTGTGCGGCCGGCGGCCAGGGTGTGACCGCGATCATCGAACGGTAATCCAATACACCGGGGCCGATGCATTTCGGCCCCGCGATGTAGCAACTCCGTGACTTCAGGCGGCACCGCGCGAGCGGCGCCGCCTTTTTTTATCCGCAGGATCTGTAGGAGCGAACCGCCTCTGGCTTCGGAGCCGGCCGGTGTTCGCGAGCAAGCTCGCTCCTACGAAGAGCAAGGCGTATGGCGGATAACGCTGGCGCGTTATGCGCCCTACGGAATGGCAGCGGACGGGAAGATAGGGGCTCTCGTAGGAGCGGACCTTGTCCGCGAAAGCCTGCCGGCACCGACCTGGCGGTCGGGTCGCGGATAAGATCCGCTCCTACAGGGGACGGCTGCCAATTGGGCCTGGGGCGCAATTTCCTTCTAGATGCGCCCTTCAGCCGCCCTGCAACATGCCCGGGTGCACACGCCGCGAGAAGGGCGTGGAAAGCACCAGCGAGGTCTTGCTGGTACCGAACTGGGCAAGCCGGTCGATCAGCTCTTCCAGCTCCTGGGTGCAGCTGACCGCGACCTTGAGCATCACGCAGGCTTCGCCGGTGATGCGGTAGCAGTCGATGATCTGCGGGATTTCCAGCAGCGGGTCGAGCATGCTCTTGCTGCGGTGATCGTTGAGGCGCATCTCGATCAGGCACTGGATCGAGCGGCCCATCTTCGACAGGTCTACGCTGGCGTGGTACCCGGTGATTACCCCTTCGGCCTCCAGGCGCGCCACGCGGTCGGCGACGGCGGGAGGGGAGAGGTTGATGCGCCGGGCCAGTTCGGCGAAAGACAGCCGGCCGTCTTCGAGCAGGGCGGCGAGCAGCGCGCGGTCGTACTTGTCCATGCAATGACTCCGGTTTTGATTCGACGGCAAGCCTTGTGAAAATCCATCGAATGAAAAGTGTTATGCCCGTAATGGCGTTGTCTGTGCCTTATCCGGGGCGATTGACCTGCATAAAATGAATCGCCCTGCCTGCCTTGTCGAGCCCCACCCATGACTACCCTGCCCATGCCCAGAGCCCGCGTCTCACTGACCCTGATTGCTGCCTTCTTCGCCCTCTACTTCATCTGGGGTTCGACCTACCTGGTGATCCGCATCGGCGTCGAATCCTGGCCGCCGATGTTGATGGCCGGCTGCCGCTTCATCATTGCCGGGGCGATCCTGTTCGTCTGGATGCTCTCGCGCGGCGCGCCCATGCCGACGTTCAAGCAATGCCTGTCGGCGGGCGCCATCGGCATCCTTTTGCTCAGCTGCGGCAATGGCGGGGTGACGGTGGCCGAGCACTGGGGCGTGGCTTCGGGCGTGGCGGCGCTGGCGGTGGCGACCGTGCCGCTGTTCACTCTGGTGTTCGGGCGTTTCTTCGGCAACAAGACCAACGCGCTGGAGTGGGCCGGCATAGCCCTGGGCCTGTTCGGCATCGTGCTGCTCAACCTCGGCTCGAACCTGCAGGGCAGCCCGGCAGGCGCGGCGCTGATCCTCTTCGCGGCGGCGACCTGGGCCTTCGGTTCGATCTGGAGCCGGCGCCTGGACCTGCCCGCCGGCGCCATGGCCAGCGCGGTGGAAATGCTGGTGGGCGGTGGCGTGCTGCTGCTGGGCAGCTTCCTCACGGGCGAGGGCATGGAGCAGATGCCCACGGCCGCCGGCTGGGGCGCCCTGGCTTACCTGGTGGTGTTCGGCTCGATCATCGCCTTCAGCGCCTACATGTACCTGCTGGCCAACGTGCGCCCGGCGGCGGCCACCAGCTACGCCTACGTCAACCCGGCAGTGGCGGTGATGCTCGGCGTGGTGTTCGCCGGCGAGCACATCGGCTTAGCCGAATCCCTGGCGATGGCGGTGATCATCAGCGCCGTGGTGCTGATCGGCCTGCCGCAGTGGCGGCGCAAGGAAGCCCTCTGACTCGCGGCATGAGCTAAGCCCGAAAGGTTATTTCGCGCGCCTCGCGCGATTCGCTAGGGTATGCAACGGCCTCCATTCGGAGGCCGTTCCTCTTGGATTCTCTCTTCCCTTTCAGTACACCCGCGCGCCATACGCCCAGGCCACTGATCCACCCTTCGAGCCGAGGTGTGCATGAGTCTGGTGGTGCCGCTTTCCACGCTTTCCGAACTGCCTCCCACCCAGCGCTGGAGCGATGCCTTGCGCGCGTCCAGCCTGCTGGCCCTGTCGGTGCCCCGCGAGTACGGCGGGCGCGGCGCCGGCTGGGACGAGGTGCTGCAGACCTTGCGCGATCTCTCCGAGCGCGACGGCACCCTGGCGCGGCTGTTCGCCCTGCATCACCTGCAACTGACCAGCGTGTTGCTGCTGGGTAGCAGCGAGCAGCGCGAGCGCCTGCTGCCGCTCAGCGTGGAGCGCGAATGGTTGTGGGGCGAGGCGGTGGATCACCAGGAACGCCGCCTGCTGGCGCGCGAGCATCGGCGCGGCGGTTTCCTGCTGCAGGGCGGGCGCCACGATTGCTTCGGCGCCGAGGCGGTGGACTGGCTGCTGATCTCGGCGCGCCATGCGCCCAGCGAGGGTTTGCTGATCGCCGCGCTGCCGGCGGATCGCAGCGGGCTGGATCTTTTCGAGCCCAACGGCGGCGGCCTGCTGCATTGCCACGAGGTGCGCCTGCATCCCGAAGACATCCTGTTGCCGCCCGGCCTGCCATGGACGCCCCGTGCACAACTGCGCGGCAGCCTCTCCGGGCTGCTGCAGGCGAACATCGCCCTGGGCCTTGCTGTGCAGGCCTTCGAGAACCTGCCGGCGCGGGCGGCGGCGGGGGAGTTGCAGCGCTTGCTGGCGCTGGGGCTGCGGCTGTCCGAGCAGTCGGCGGTGGCTTTCGAAGCGGCCCAGGCGGCGGGTAACGCATTGAGCTTCAGCCGCAGCGCGGCGTTGGCGACCCTGGTGGCGGAAACCGCCGCGGTGGCGCAACAGGCGGTGCAGGTCGGCTTGCGCCAGGAGGGTACTCGCGCCCGGGTGCTCGCCGGCGCCACCTGAGGCGCCGTATCACGGGCCCTGTAGCGGAATCGAGACAAGCGCTGGTGCTCATAAGTTAAGAACTAAAAATTATTTATTCTGAGTTTTTTATATCGGTAATCTAGCTCTACCGGACCGCCGGACCAGGTTCCACCCACAAGCTTCACCCCATCGAACCCCGTCCCGTGGTCCGTCCCCTCTGTGAGGCCGGCACCGCCGTCATCTTCAGAGGAAACACCATGAACAAACCTCGTTTTGTACGCCGTGCCGTGGCCGGCGTCGCTGTTGCGGCTGCCCTGTCCTTCCAGAGTGCCGCGTTCGCCGACATCGTCCTGGGCTACCAGACCGGCATCGACCCGACCAAGGTCCCGCAGGCCGATGGCACCTATGAAAAGGTCATCGGCGAGAAGCTCGACTGGCGCCGCTTCAACAGCGGCCCGGAAGTGGTCGCCGCCATCGCCTCGGGCGATGTGCAACTGGGCAACCTCGGTTCCAGCCCGCTGGCCGCTGCCACCTCGCGCGGCCTGCCGATCGTCGCCTTCATCGTCTCCGCGCAGATCAACGCCGCCGAGGCCCTGGTGGTGCGCAACGGCAGCAAGATCGAGAAGCCCGAAGACCTGATCGGCAAGACCATCGCCACGCCCTTCGTTTCCACCTCGCACTACAGCCTGCTGGGCGCGCTCAAGCACTGGAAGATCGACCCCACCAAGGTGAAGATCGTCAACCTCAACCCCACCGAGATCGCAGCCGCCTGGCGTCGTGGCGACATCGATGGCGCCTTCGTCTGGTCGCCCGCCCTGGGCGAGATCAAGAAATCCGGCAAGGTGCTGACCGACGCCGCCGAAGTCGGCCAGTGGGGCGCACCGACCTTCGAGGTCTGGGTGGCCCGCAAGGACTTCGCCGAGAAGCACCCGGAAGTCATCGCCAAGTTCGCCCGCGTGAGCCTGGATTCCTTCGCTGACTACAACGCCCACAAGGCCGAGTGGACCGCCGACTCCGAGCAGGTCAAGAAGATCGCCCGCCTGACCGGTGCCGATCCGAAGGACGTGCCCGAACTGCTGGCCGGCTCCGCCTTCCCCGAATCCCAGGCGCAGCTGTCGTCCGCCCTGCTGGGCGGCGGCACCGCCAAGGACATCGCCGGTACCGCCGAATTCCTGAAAGAGCAGAAGCGCGTGCCTTCGGTGCTCAAGGACTACTCGCCCTACGTCAGCGCTGACTACGTGCGCCAGGCGGAGAGCGTGCAGGTCGGGCAGCGCTGAGCAGTTGCTCTTCGTAGGAGCGAGCTTGCTCGCGAACACCGGCTGGCACTGAAGCTCGGGCTGGTTCGCGAGCAAGCTCGCTCCTACAAAAGCGCACCACGTATTTCTTCTCACCCTACGGAGGGCAGAACATGAGCCGTCTGACGGCCGAGGCAGTCAGCCTCACTTTCCAGCAGCGCGGACGCGAGCGCGTCGTGCTGCAGGACCTCACTCTCAGCCTGGCCAAGGGCGAGTCCCTAGTGGTGCTCGGCCCGTCCGGCTGCGGCAAGTCCAGCCTGCTCAACGTGCTGGCGGGCTTCCAGGCGCCGGACAGCGGCCGCGTGCAGATCGACGGTCGCACCCTCAGCGGCCCCGGCGGCGAGCGCGGCGTGGTGTTCCAGGACGACGCGCTGATGCCCTGGCTGAGCGCGCTGGACAACGTCGCGCTGGGCCTGCGCATCCGTGGCGTTGGTGCTGCCGAGCGCAATGCCCGCGCCCATGAAGTCCTCAAGCTGGTGGGCCTGGGCGAGCACGCGGACTACCGCATCTCGCAGCTCTCCGGCGGCCAGCGGCAGCGCCTGGGTTTGGCCCGCGCGCTGGCGGTGGAGCCGGACTTCCTGCTGCTCGACGAACCCTTCGGTGCCCTCGATGCGCTGACCCGCGAGCGCATGCAGGTGCTGACCCTGGATCTGTGGCGCAAGACCGGCAAGGGCCTGTTCCTGATTACCCACAGCGTCGATGAAGCGCTGTTCCTCGCCACCGACCTGGTGGTGATGGACGGCCCGCCGGCGCGCATCGTCAAGCGCCTGCCGCTGGACTTCGCTCGCCGCTACGCCGCTGGCGAGCCGGTGCGCTCGATCAAGTCCGACCCGGAATTCGCGCGCCTGCGCCAACTCCTTCTCGACGAGTTCTTGGAAGAACCGGAGGCCGAACATGCCCACTGATACCCTCGCCGGCAAACTCCCGGCCGCCGCGCCGACCGCCCGCAGCGTGCCGCGCGACTACCGTCGCTGGGCTGCGGCCGGCAGCGTCGGCTCGATCTTCGTGCTCTGGTGGCTGGCCACGCACCTGGGCTGGGTCGACACCCTGTTCCTGCCCGCGCCGGAGCAACTGGTGGAAGCCTTCCAGCGCCTGCTCGCCGAAGGTTACGTCGACGCATCGCTGTGGCAACACATCGGCACCAGCCTGCTGCGCGTGCTGCTGGCGCTGGGTGCGGCGGTGCTGACGGCCATCCCGCTGGGCATCCTGATGGGTCTCAACCCGCTGGTGGGCGCGGCCTTCGATCCGCTGGTGGAGTTCTACCGCCCGGTGCCGCCGCTGGCCTACCTGCCGCTGATCGTCATCTGGTTCGGCATCGGCGAGCTGTCCAAGGTGCTGCTGATCTACCTCGCTCTGTTCGCGCCGCTGCTGATCGCCACGGCAGCCGGCGTGCGCCGCGTGGACAAGTCGCGCATCCAGGCCGTGCGCTGCCTGGGCGCCAGCCGCCTGCAGGTGGTGCGCCACGTGATCCTGCCCAGCGCGCTGCCGGATGTCCTCACCGGCCTGCGCATCGCCCTGGGCGTGGGCTGGTCGACCCTGGTCGCCGCCGAGCTGATCGCCGCCAACCGCGGCCTCGGCTTCATGGTGCAGTCCGCCGCGCAGTTCCTCGCCACCGATGTGGTGGTGCTGGGCATCCTGCTGATCGCCGCCATCGCACTGAGCTTCGAGCTGGGCCTGCGCTGGTTGCAGAAGCGGTTTGCTTCCTGGGAGTGACCTTCCGAAACCGAGCAAGGACCCTCTCCCTAACCCTCTCCCTGAAGGGAGAGGGGACTGGCCGGAGCGGCTCCATGATCACCGCTCACTGACGATTTTCCGTGGCTGAAGGACTGAGCCGTCCTGCCCGAACATGCGGAACAAGCCCCCTCTCCCTTCAGGGAGAGGGCTGGGGAGAGGGGCTCTCCCCGTGAACCTCACGAGAGAACACGAACATGACCACCCTGAGTATCGAACCCCTCAGCCCGGCCCTGGGCGCCATCGTTTCCGGCGTGCGCCTGGCCGACCCGCTGGAAGACGCAGCGCAGCGCCAGATCGAGCAGGCCCTGCTCGCGCACCAGGTGCTGTTCTTCCGCGACCAGCCGCTGACGCCGACCCAGCAGGCGAACTTCGCCGCGCGCTTCGGCGACCTGCACATCCACCCGATTTACCCCAGCTCGCCCGAGCTGCGCGAAGTCATCGTCCTCGATACCGCCGTCACCGACGTGCGCGACAACGCCATCTGGCACACCGACGTGACCTTCCTGGAGACCCCGGCGTTGGGCGCCGTACTGGCCGCCAAACAACTGCCGCCCTACGGTGGCGACACCCTGTGGGCCAGCGGCATCGCGGCCTTCGAGGCGCTGTCGAAACCGCTGCAGCAGTTGCTCGACGGCCTTACCGCGACCCACGACATCAGCAAGTCCTTCCCCCAGGAACGTTTCGGCGCCAGCGACGCCGACCTCGCGCGCCTGGAGGAAGCACGCAAGAAAAACCCGCCGCGCAGCCATCCGGTGATCCGCACGCACCCGGTCACCGGGCGCAAGGCGCTGTTCGTCAGCGACGGCTTCACCACCCGCATCAACGAGCTGGAGCCGGCGGAAAGCCGCGCCATTCTCGACCTGCTGTTCGCCCACTTCGCCCGCCCGGAGTTCACCCTGCGCTGGCGCTGGAAGGAGAACGACGTGGCCTTCTGGGACAACCGCGTGACCCAGCATTACGCGGTGGATGATTACCGCCCGCAGCGCCGGGTGATGCATCGGGCGACCATTCTTGGCGACAAGCCGTTCTGAAAGCTTGCCGTTCTGGTAGGGCGCATAACCCGGAACGGGTTATCCGCCGCAATGGCGGATAACGCCGCAGGCGTTATGCGCCCTGCGGTCCGACAGGCTTTTCGTAGGAGCGAGCTTGCTCGCGAACGGACTCTCCGATGAATCCTGAGTTATGCGGTTCGCGAGCAAGCTCGCTCCTACAGGTCCTGCTTTGCCTGGGAATTTCCCGCCATCCCCGTGACTTGCGGCAACAAAGCCGCACCACAGACCGCATTCGTCGCCATTCTGGGTCGCGGTGGATGGCGCACTGTCCTACGCTTTGGCAGTTTCGCTTCATAAAGAGATTGCCTACATGCAAGAACGGATTCCCGACGAGTCCAACCTCGCCGAGCTGACGGTTCGCGGCCTGATCCTCGGCGCGCTGATCACCGTGGTGTTCACCGCTTCCAACGTCTACCTCGGCCTCAAGGTCGGCCTGACCTTCGCCTCGTCGATTCCCGCTGCGGTCATTTCCATGGCCGTGCTGCGCTACTTCTCCGGCTCCAACATCCTCGAGAACAACATGGTGCAGACCCAGGCCTCGGCGGCCGGCACCCTGTCCTCGATCATCTTCATCCTTCCCGGCCTGCTGATGATCGGCTACTGGAGCGGCTTCCCGTTCTGGCAGACCGCGGCCATCTGCTCCATCGGCGGCATCCTCGGCGTGCTCTACACCATTCCGCTGCGCCGGGTGATGGTGGTACAGAGCAGCCTGCCTTACCCCGAAGGCGTGGCCGCGGCGGAAATCCTCCGTGTCGGCAGCCAGGACGAGGAAGAAGAGAAGGCCGGCAAGCCCGCGAAAGCCGGCGGCCCGGGCCTGCGCGACATCCTCGCCGGTGGCGTGGTCGCCGCCGCGTTCAGCCTGCTCAGCAGTGGTTTCAAGGTGCTTGCCGAAGGCTTCAGCTTCTGGCTCACCGCCGGGCAAGCGGCGTTCCGCCTGTCCACCGGCTTCTCCCTGGCGCTGGTGGGCGCCGGCTACCTGATGGGCATCACCGCCGGCATCGCCATCCTGATCGGCGTGGTCATCGCCTGGGGCGTGGCCGTGCCGCTGCTCTCGGTGAACAGCGTGCTGGCCGCCGGGCAGAGCCTGCCGGAGCTGGCCACCAAGCTGTGGAGCAGCCAGGTGCGCTTCCTCGGCGCCGGCACCATCGGTATTGCCGCGCTGTGGACCCTGGCCACCCTGTTCAAGCCCATGGTGCAGGGCGTCTGGTCGTCGCTGAGCGCCGTGCGCGGGCGCGGTGAAGTGAGCGACCTGCGCACCGAGCAGGACCTGTCGGCAAAGTGGATCGTCACCATCGCCGGTGTGCTGTTGCTGGCGCTGTTCGTGGTGTTCTCCTACTTCCTCGGCGAGGCCGCGCCGGACCTGCGCGGCTTCGGCTTCTGGGGGCTGGTGACGGTCTGCGTGATCTTCGCCTTCTTCTTCGGCTTCCTGATCGCCGCTGCCTGCGGCTACATGGCTGGCCTGGTGGGCTCGTCGAGCAGCCCGATCTCCGGCATCGGCATCATCGCGGTGATCCTGGTGTCGCTGCTGATTCTCGGCGTGGGCTCGCTGGAAAGCGGCTTCCTCGACCAGCAGGGCGGCAAGCTGGCCATCGCCCTGGCGCTGTTCACCACCTCGGTGGTGATCGCCATCGCGGCGATTTCCAACGACAACCTGCAGGACCTGAAGACCGGCTACCTGGTCGGCGCGACCCCGTGGCGCCAGCAGGTGGCGCTGATCGTCGGCTGCCTGGTGGGCGCGCTGGTGATCCCGCCAGTGCTGGAACTGCTGTTCAACGCCTACGGCTTCACCGGCGCCCTGCCGCGTGAAGGCATGGACCCGAACGCCGCGCTGGCTGCGCCGCAGGCGACGCTGATGACGGCGATTGCCAGCGGGATTTTCCACAACGCGCTGAACTGGAACATGATCCTGATCGGCGTGGCGCTGGGCATCGCGCTGATCCTGGTGGACCTGCTGCTGCGCCGCACCGGCAAGGCCAGCCTGCCGGTGCTCGCCGTCGGCCTGGGCATCTACCTGCCGCCGACCATCGGCATGACCCTGGTGGTCGGCGCGGTGATCGGCTGGCTGCTGGAAACCGCGCTGGCCAAGCGCGCGGCGGCGGCCGGCAAGGATGTCGAGAAATTCTCCGATGAGCCCAAGCGCCGCGGTGTATTGCTGGCTTCGGGCCTGATCGTCGGCGAGAGCCTGATGGGCATCCTGCTCGCCGGCATCATCGGCGCCACCGGTTCGGCCACGCCGCTGGCGCTGGTCGGCGACTCCTTCGAAGACACCGCGCAGTGGCTGGGCCTGGTGGTCTTCGTGGCGATCTGCGTGCTGTTCTACCGCAAGGTACTGAGCGGCGTTCGCGGCTGATCCTTCGCCGTGATGTGAAAAAGGCGCCTGCGGGCGCCTTTTTCGTTGTCGGAGCTTTCGGTTGTTCGTCGCCGGGCGGCATCTCGTCTGGTTGGATGATATACGATGCCGATATCAGATTTCGGAGGCTCTCATGCGCACCCTGGTGGATATCCCCGTCGAATACCTGGAACGCCTGAACGACATCAGCGAACGCCAGCAGCAATCCCGCGCCTCGGTCATTCGCGAGGCCATCGCCGAATACCTGGTCAACCACGCACAGGCGGATGCCGACGCGGCTTTCGGCCTGTGGCAGGAGAGTCAGGTGGACGGCCTGGCGTATCAGGAGAAGGTGCGCGAGGAATGGTGAAGGTCCTGTTCGACACCAATATCCTCATCGATTACCTCAACGGCCACGTGCAGGCGCGCGATGAGCTGGCGCTCTACAGCGACCGCGCCATCAGCATCATCACCTGGATGGAAGTGCTGATCGGCGCCACGCCGCAGACCGAAGCGGCCACTCGCGCCTTTCTCTCCAGCTTCACGCTGCTGGCACTGGACGAGCGCATCGCCCAGCGTGCGGTGGAGGTACGCCAGCGCCTGCGGGTGAAGCTGCCGGACGCGATCATCAAGGCCTCGGCGGAAGTCGAAGGCCGGCTGCTGGTGACGCGCAACGTGAAGGATTTCGACGAGCGCGAGCCGGGCGTGCGGTTGCCTTACCAGCTCTGAGGACACTGCCTGTAGGAGCGAGCTTGCTCGCGAACCGCCTTGAGCTTCAGTGCCAGCCGGTGTTCGCGAGCAAGCTCGCTCCTACGAAAAGCGCGCCGGCTCAGCGCACCAGATGCAGGAACTGCAGGTGCCGCTCGTACTGGTCGAGCATGTCGTTGATGATCTGCTCCTTGCTGTAGCCCATCAGGTCGTAGTCCTGGCTGCCTTCGGAGAGGTGCACCTCGGCGCGGAAGTAGCGGCGGTTCTTCAGGTGCAGGCCGCCCATGCCGGCGCGGGCGAAGGACGGGGTGAAGTAGCCGCGCATCGACACCTGGTAGAGGAACGGATGCTGCGCGCCGTGGCCGATCTCCAGGCCGATCTCCAGGTTGCTCAGGTCAAGATCCGAATCCACCTGCAGGCCCTTCTCGCGGAACACCTCGGAGACCTCGGCAATCGCCGGGCTGACCACATCGACCATGAAGCGGTACACCTCGTCGCGGGTGGGGAAGTGCACGGCCTGGGAGATGCGCCGCTTCCAGCCGCCGGGCTTGGCCGAGGGCGGCGGTGCCAGCGAATGGGTGCGCGCGCGCTGGCGCTGGGACTCCAGGTAGAAGGCCTTGTGCAGGCCCCACATCATCAGCAGCAGGATCAGCGAGAACGGCAGCGAGGTGAGCACCACCGCTGACTTGAGCGCATCGATGCTGCCGGCGAACAGCAGGCCGCCGGTGACCAGCGCAGTGGCCACGCCCCAGAACACCCGCAGCCACTTCGGGCCGTCGTCGTCGGCGCTGCCGCCGTGGGCGGAG
This sequence comes from Pseudomonas sp. CAN1, assembly GCF_030462585.1. GTDB lineage: Bacteria > Pseudomonadota > Gammaproteobacteria > Pseudomonadales > Pseudomonadaceae > Pseudomonas. The sequence goes on from NZ_JASMRU010000002.1 coordinate 391,557, forward strand.
AGGGTGGAGAGCACCACGGTGCCGGAATCCGCCGAGGTGACGAAGAAGACGAAGCTGACCAGCACCGTCACCGCGATCACCACGCGGCTGGCCGGGTAGTTCTGCAGCATCTGGTAGAGCGCCATGGACGGATCGGCGATGGCCACCCGGCCCAGCTCGCTGAAGCCGTGGTTGAGCACCTGGTCGAGGGCGCTGTTGCCGAAGATCGACATCCAGGCCAGGGTGAAGCCCAGCGGGATGAACAGCACGCCGAAGACGAATTCGCGGATCGTCCGCCCGCGCGAGATGCGCGCGATGAACAGGCCGACGAAGGGCGACCAGGCGATCCACCAGGCCCAGTAGAACACCGTCCAGCCACCCAGCCAGTCGCTGCCGTCCTTGCCGTAGGCGTAGAGGTCGAAGCTCTTGGTCGGCAGGGCGCCGAGGTAGTCGCCGATGTTCTGCACCAGGGTGTTGAGCAGGTGCTGGGTGGGGCCGGCGAACAGCACGAAGAGCAGCAGCGCGCAGGCCAGCAGCATGTTGATGTCCGACAGCAGGCGGATGCCCTTGTCGACGCCGGAGATGGCCACCAGGATGGCCGCGCCCATCATCAGTGCGATCAGGGTCATCTGCACCGGATGGCTGTGGGCGATGCCGAACATGAAGTCCAGGCCGGCGTTGAGCTGCAGCACGCCGAAGCCCATGTCCGCGCCCAGGCCGAACACCGTGGCGATGATGCCGAAGCAGTCCACGGCGTAGCCGATGGGGCCGTTGATGCGCTTGCCGATCAGCGGGTAGAGCGCCGAGCGCAGCGCCAGCGGCAGGTTATGCCGGTAGGCGAAGTAGGCCAGCGCCATCGCCACCAGGGCGAACACGCCCCAGCCGTGCAGGCCCCAATGCAGGAACAGCAGCTGCATGGCCTGGCGCGCCGCTTCCGGGGTGCCGGCTTCGCCTTGTGGTGGCTGGGCGAAGTGGGTCAGCGGTTCGGAGACGCAGAAGAAGAACAGGGTGATGCTGATGCCGGCGGCGAACAGCATGCCAGCCCAGGACAGGTAGCTGAATTCCGGCTCGTCGTGGTCGGCACCGAGTTTGATCTTTCCATAGCCGGAAAGCGCGGTGACCACCACGAAGATCAGGTACAGCGTCATTGCCAGCAGGTAGTACCAGCCGACCGAATCGGCGGCCCAGGACTGCGCGGCGAGCAGCCATTCACCGGCCTTCTGCGGTTGGGCAATGACGGTGAGGGCGAAAACCAGGATCAGCGCGGCCGCACCGTAGAAGACCGGTGGGTTCATGCGCATGGAGGGTGAGGGCGTTACGGACGGGGGGGATTGTGCAACGGACAAAGCGGGCGGGGTCCCTCGGTTTTTCTTGAACAAGCATTCAATGAAAACACGATCAGACCGGGAAAAGCCAATCGGCGGGACCGATGGTCCCGCCGCCGGCCCTGGTCGAGGGCCGAGCGGAGCGGGTACTGCTTACTTGCGGCGGTTCTTTTTCGCCTCACGGATCTCACGGCGTTCCGGGTCGGCCTTGGCGGGCGCGGTCAGGAAGGCGGTGGCGGCGAAGAAGTTAGCAAGAGCGGCGAAGCTGGTCACGATAGTCTCCAATGGCGTCGGGGAAATTGGGTCCCGACTGCCTGATAGCCATTTTCCCTGAAGATTGTGACGAAAAGAAGTGAATGGTCTTGATGTGAGGTATTGAGCTGGTCGATGAGACTGCTTTCACATTGATATTAGGGGATTAGTCCTGTTTTTGACTCTATGCTCAGGTTTCCCTCCTGCCGCCGTGAGGGTCGGCGAGGCCTTTCACTGCGACCATTCGTCGCCTGAGGTGAAACGGTTCAGCGTGGCACGGGGCTTTGCCGCGATAAACGGCTGTCAGCGGCGTGAAACAGCTCCTCGCATAGCACAGTTGGCGAACTAGAGCGGGTTTGAGTCCTGAAACTTGAACAGGTGTGCAGTTTTTCGTGAAAAACTTGTAAATCGGCTATGGCGATTGACTCGCCTATTCCGTTAGTCTCCCCCGGCAGGACAAAAAACCACCAACAGGGAGCATCTCGAGATGGACTTCAAACGCATCGCCATTGCCACTGCACTCTTCGCTTCGCTGGCCGGCTGCCAGACCATGACCACCAACCAGGCCATCGTTCCGCTGCAAGCCGCCACTGCCCAGATGATCGGTCTGGCTTCCTCCGACGAACTGGTCGTCAGCGACGTGAAAGCCGGTCAGCCGGACGCCCTGGGTGGCCAGGAACTCTCCTACGTGGCTACCACCACCAAGGGCCGTATCTTCAACTGCACCTCGCGCATGATGCCGGGCCTGCTGACCGATCCGGCCAAGCTGACCAACCCGTCGTGCACCCCGGTGGTTGCTCACTCGAACACCGCCACCAAGTAATACCCCCAGTTGCATGCTGTCGCCGGTGCGCGGCCCTTCGGGTCGCGCTGGCGACTACAGCGCGGCTCAGCCGCGCTCGTGCTCCAGGCGTTGCAGCAGCGCACGCAGCTGCGCTTCGACGCCAGGCTGGCGCACCAGGCGTTCCAGCGCTCCTTCGCTCAATTTCGTTCCGTCGTCTGCCCCCGCTACGCCGCCTGAAAAATTCAGGTGCTCCGGGCGAATCTCCTCGTCCGGGCTGACCAGCAGGGCGAAGTGGATGACATTCTCCAGCTCACGGATATTGCCCGGCCACGAATAGCCTTCCAGCGCGCGCTGGGTGTCGCTGGCAATCTGCGGCACCGGCAGTTCCAGCCTTTGCGCGTGCACACCGAGGAAGTATTCGGCCAGCGGCTGGATGTCGCCGATGCGTTCGCGCAGTGGTGGCAGCGTGAGGTTGCCGTCATGCAGGTACTGCTGCAGTCCTTCGAGGAATTTCCCGGCTTTCACCGCCTGCCCCAGGTCGATGCTGGTGGCGGCGACCAGGCGCACGTCCACCGGCACCGGCTCGCGTGCGCCGACGCGCAGCACTTCGCGCTCCTGCAGCACGCGCAGCAGCTTCTGTTGCAGCGACAGCGGCAGGTCGGCGATTTCGTCCAGGTACAGGGTGCCGCCGTTGGCTGAGCCGAACCAGCCGGCGCGGCTGCCCACCGGGCCGTTGTGCGCGCCTGGCGCGTAGCCGAACAGCTCGGCGTCGGCGTAGTTGCGGCTCAGGGCGCTGCAGCTCACCGCGACGAACAGGCCGGGGCGCTCGCTGGCGCGGTGGATGTGACGGGCCAGCAGCTCCTTGCCGGTGCCGGTCTCGCCGTGGATCAGCACCGGTTGCGGCAACGGCGCCAGGCGCTCCACCTCGTCGCGCACTTCATGGGAGCGCGGGTCGAAGAACACCAGCGCCTTGGCGCGGATGCTCAACGGGCTCTTGTCGGCGTCGGGGAAGGTCAGCAGCGGTAGCGGCGCGTGGGGTGCATTCATGGGAAATCTCCTTCTGCTCTTACAGCGCGTCCAGCGCCTGCAGGAAGTCACGGACTATGTCCTCGCTGTCCTCGATGCCCACCGAAACCCGGATGGTGCCGTCATGGATGTCCAGCGCGGTCAGGGCCTCGGCGGACAGCGCGCGGTGCGAAGTCTTGCCGGGGTGGGTGATGCTGCTGGCGACACCGGCCAGCGACGGGGCGAAGGCGGCCAGTTGCAACGCGCCGATCAGTGCGTCGACCTGATCGAGGCCGCCCTTCAGGGTGAAGCTCAACATGCCCGAGTGGCCCTTGCGGAACAGCCGCTGCGCCAGTGCATGGTCCGGGTGCGAGGGCAGGCCGGGGTAGAACACGCGGGCCACCCGCGGGTGCGCTTCGAGCGCTTCGGCCAGCGCCTGGGCGTTCTGTGAGTGGGCCTTCATGCGCAGGGACAGGGTCTTGGCGCCGCGGAAGTTCAGCCAGCTCTCGAACGGGCTGGCGCTGCCGCCGGCGTTGATCTGGAAGCGCCGCGCGGCAGCGATCCACTGCGCATCGCCGACCAGCGCGCCGCCCATGGCGTCGCTGTGGCCGTTGAGGTACTTGGTGGTGCTGTGGATCACCAGGTCGGCGCCATCGCGCAGCGGCTGGTAGAGCACCGGCGAGAGGAAGGTGTTGTCCACCAGCAGCTTGAGACCGTGGCGCTGGGCAAGCTCCGCCAGCGCCGGGATGTTGCTCACACGCACCAGCGGATTGGAGGCGGTCTCGGTGTAGATCAGCTTCGTGCTCGGGGTGATCGCCGCTTCCACCGCCGTCAGGTCGTTGAGGTCGAGCAGGCTGGAGGCGATGCCGAAGCGCGCCAGTTCCTTCTCGATCAGGCTCTGGGTGGTGCCGTACAGCTCGCGGCTGGCGATCAGGTGGTCACCGGCGCCGAGCACGCCCAGCAATGCCGCGGAAATCGCCGCCATGCCGGAGGCGGAAAACAGCGCGTCCTCGCCACCTTCCAGCTCGCGCAGCAGCTCTTCCACGGCACTGTGGTTGGGGTTGCCGATGCGCGTGTACATGTAGTTGTCGGGGTTGCCGGAGAGGAAGTCGTCGACCTGCTCCAGGGAGTCGTAGACGAACACCGAGCTCTGGTAGATCGGCTGGCTCTTGGCGCGGGTGACCATGCGCCGGTCGGCATCGTGGCCGGCATGTACGGCGCGGGTGGACGGGCCTTTGGCGGGGTCGCTCATGGCAGCTCCTGGGGAAAGAAAAACGCCGGTGGAACCTGCCCACCGGCGTCGAAAGCGGGCGCAAGCAAGGCGCGCCCAGCGTGGGAGTCGTTGCGCCCGGCGCGCGGCCGGGCGACGGATCAGAAGGCCGGCACCACGGCGCCGTTGTACTTCTTCTCGATGAAGGCTTTGACTTCCGGGCTGGTCAGGGCGGCGGAGAGTTTCTTCAGGGCATCGCTGTCCTTGTTGTCCGGACGCGCCACCAGGTAGTTCACGTAGGGCGAGTTGCGGTCTTCGAGGATCAGCGCGTCCTTCACCGGGTTGAGCTTGGCTTCCAGCGCGTAGTTGGTGTTGATCAGGTCCAGGTCGACCTGGTCCAGCACGCGCGGCAGCAGGGCCGATTCCAGTTCCTTGAACTTCAGGTGCTTGGGGTTCTCGGCGATGTCTCGCGGGGTGGCCAGGGCGTTGCTCGGGTCTTTCAGCTTGATCACGCCGGCCTTCTGCAGCAGGAGCAGGGCACGGCCGCTGTTGCTGCCCTCGTTGGGGATGGCGACGGTGGCGCCGTCAGGCAGATGGTCGATGGACTTGTACTTCTTCGAGTAGCCGCCGAAGGGCTCGACGTGCACGCCGGTCACGGTGACCAGGTTGGTGCCCTTGCCGGCGTTGAAGTTGTCCAGGTACGGCTTGGTCTGGAAGTAGTTGGCGTCCAGGCGCTTCTCGGCGACCTGCACGTTGGGCTGCACGTAGTCGGTGAAGACCTTGATCTCCAGGTCCACGCCTTCCTTGGCCAGGGTCGGCTTGATCAGTTCGAGGATCTCGGCGTGGGGAATCGGCGTGGCGGCAACCACCAGCTTTTCGTTGGCGAAGGCAGTGGTGCTGAAGGCAGCGGCGAGGGCGGTCAGAAGCAGCAGCTTTTTCATTGCGATGTCCTTGTGGGGCAGATGACCGCTGGCGTCCGGGCCGGCCGGGATGGGGCCTTCGTACGGGCGGTGGATTCTAGTTCCGCGGCTCGACATGGCAGCGGTTGAGGCAGAAGTTACCGGGCTTTTTTATTCCAATAAAATATTAATTTTTCATTTTCATATTCGATTTTGTTCATATGGACCGGTCGGCCCTTGCCTGAGACAAGCTGTCGCGCGACACCCCGTCGCGCGGCAACCCACCACTCCAGCCCGCGCAGGGTGGGCGCGTAAGATCAATGCAGTTTCTTGAGCGGCGTCAATGCAGAGGCTGGTCCATTCTGAATGAGCAGCGAAAAGAACCCGAACCGACGCGAGATCGGTGGCTCGAACAGAAACATCAAGCACCACAGACATCACGCAAGAACGCCCTGCGCATGCGCAAGGCAAGGTGCCCGGCCAGCCGTGTGGCGGGCGTCAGCCTGAAGAGGAATAGTCATGTTCGGATTAGAGGCGCTCGACCTGGCCCGCATCCAGTTCGCCTTTACCGTGTCCTTCCACATTATCTTCCCCGCCATCACCATCGGCTTGGCCAGTTATCTGGCGGTGCTCGAAGGCCTGTGGCTGAAGACCGGCGAGGAGGTCTATCGCGACCTCTATCACTTCTGGTCGAAGATCTTCGCCGTCAACTTCGGCATGGGCGTGGTCTCCGGCCTCGTCATGGCCTACCAGTTCGGCACCAACTGGAGCGCCTTCTCGGCCTTCGCCGGGAGCGTCACCGGCCCGCTGCTGACCTATGAGGTGCTCACGGCGTTCTTCCTCGAAGCCGGCTTCCTCGGCGTCATGCTCTTCGGCTGGCACCGCGTCGGCCCGGGCCTGCACTTCTTCGCCACGGTGATGGTGGCAATCGGCACGCTGATCTCGACCTTCTGGATTCTCGCCTCCAACAGCTGGATGCAGACCCCGCAGGGCCACGAGATCGTCAACGGCATCGTGGTGCCGGTGGACTGGCTGGCGATCATCTTCAACCCGTCGTTCCCCTACCGCCTGCTGCACATGGCGATCGCCTCGTTCGTCGCCACCGCCTTCTTCGTCGGCGCCTCGGCGGCCTGGCACCTGCTGCGCGGCCGCGACAACCCGGCGATCCGCAAGATGCTCTCGATGGCCATGTGGATGGCGCTGATCGTCGCGCCGATCCAGGCCATGGTCGGTGATGCCCACGGCTTGAACACCCTCAAGCACCAGCCGGCGAAGATCGCCGCCATCGAAGGCCACTGGGACAACAGCGAAGGCGGCCCGACGCCGCTGGTGCTGGTCGGCTGGCCGGACATGGAGCGCGAGGAAACCCGCTTCAAGATCGAGATTCCGGTACTCGGCAGCCTGATCCTGAATCACAGCCTGACCGAGCCGATCCCGGCGTTGAAGGACTTCCCCAAGGCCGACCGGCCCAACTCCACCATCATCTTCTGGTCGTTCCGCGTCATGGTCGGGCTGGGCATGCTGATGATCCTGATCGGCGTCTGGAGCGTCTGGCTGCGCTGGCGCAAGCGCCTCTACGAGAACCGCGCGTTCCTCAAGCTGGTGCTGTGGATGGGGCCGTCCGGCCTGATCGCGATCCTCGCCGGCTGGTTCACTACCGAGATTGGCCGCCAGCCCTGGGTCGTCTACGGGCTGATGCGCACCTCGGACGCGGTGTCCAACCACAGCGTCGCGCAGATGAGCCTGACCCTGGTGATGTTCGTGCTGGTGTACTTCAGCCTGTTCGGTGTCGGCATCGGCTACATGATGCGCCTGGTGCGCAAGGGCCCGGTCACCCACGAAGGTCGCGAGACCAGCCATGGCGGCGCCGGCCAGAAACGCACGGCGGCGCGGCCGCTGTCGGCCACCGAAGAGGGACTTGATGACGATGACAGCACTGACGCGGGGAGGAACTGAGCCATGGGAATCGATCTTCCGCTGATCTGGGCGATCATCATCATCTTCGGCGTGATGATGTACGTGGTGATGGACGGCTTCGACCTGGGCATCGGCATGCTCTACCCGTTCTTCAAGGACGAGGGCGACCGCGACGTGATGATGAACACCGTCGCGCCGGTCTGGGACGGCAACGAGACCTGGCTGGTACTGGGCGGCGCGGCGTTGTTCGGCGCCTTCCCGGTGGCTTATTCGGCCGTGCTCTCGGCGCTGTATCTGCCGCTGATCCTGATGCTCGTCGGGCTGATCTTCCGCGGCGTGGCCTTCGAGTTCCGCTTCAAGGCGCGCGCCAACAAGCGTCACCTGTGGGACAAGTCGTTCATCGTAGGCTCCTTGGTGGCGACCTTCTTCCAGGGCGTTGCGCTGGGTGCCTTCATCGAGGGCATCCCGGTGGAGAACCGCGCCTTCGCCGGCGGCTCGCTGGACTGGCTGGCGCCGTTCCCGCTGTTCTGCGGCCTCGGCCTGGTGGTCGCCTACAGCCTGCTGGGCTGCACCTGGCTGATCATGAAGACCGAAGGCAGCCTGCAGGAACGCATGCATGACCTGGCGAAGCCGCTGGCGCTGGTGCTGCTGGCGGTGATCGGCATCGTCAGCCTGTGGACCCCGCTGGCCCATGGGGAAATCGCCCAGCGCTGGTTCAGCCTGCCGAACCTGTTCTGGTTCCTGCCGGTGCCGCTGCTGGTGCTGCTGACCTTCTACGCCCTGCTGCGCTCGGTGGCGCGCAATGACCACGTGAAACCGTTCCTGCTCACCCTGGCGCTGATCTTCCTTGGCTACAGCGGGCTGGGCATCAGCCTGTGGCCGAACATCATCCCTCCGTCGATGTCGATCTGGGACGCCGCGGCGCCGCCGCAGAGCCTGGGCTTCATGCTGGTGGGCGCGCTGTTCATCATCCCCTTCATCCTCGTCTACACCGCGTGGAGCTACTACGTGTTCCGCGGCAAGGTGAAGCACGGCGACGGCTACCACTAGAGGTGCGCGGCATGACTCACGAGGAACCGCAGAAGGCGCCGCTGCGCAAGCGGCTGGGCTGGCTGGTGCTGATCTGGGCGCTGAGCGTTGCCGGCCTGGGTGTCGCGGCCTGGCTGATGCGCCTGTTCATGAGTGCTGCTGGGTTGGGCCCGGCTCACTAGGCTGCGCAATCGATCCCATCCGGGCGCCGCTCGCGGCGCCCGTTCCCACATCCCTCGCCGGTGCTTCCGGCGGGGGATTTTTTTGGCTCAATGGGTGGGGTTGGGTTTTATGTAGGAGCGAGCTTGCTCGCGAACATAATCACCGGCAGAACCGATGTTGGGCGGTTCGCGAGCAAGCTCGCTCCTACGAAAAGCAGGGCGGCGAAGCTGTCAGTGCAACTTGTCGCGCTTGGCCAGGGTCGGGAACAGCTTCATCCACACGCCGGTGACCACCAGCGTGCCGACGCCGCCGAGCACCACCGCCGGCACGGTGCCGAGCCAGTGGGCGGTGAGGCCGGATTCGAATTCGCCCAGCTGGTTCGAGGCGCCGATGAACAGGCCGTTCACCGCGCTGACCCGGCCGCGCATTTCGTCCGGGGTTTCCAACTGCACGAAGGCGCCGCGGATGACCATGCTGATCATGTCCGCCGCGCCCAGCACCACCAGTACCGCCAGGGAGAACCAGAAGGACGTCGACAGGCCGAAGGCGATGGTGGTGACGCCGAAGATGCCCACGGCGAGGAACATGATCCGCCCGACGTTGCGCTCGATGGGGAAGCGCGCCAGCCAGAACGACATCAGCAGCGCGCCCACCGCTGGGGCCGAACGCAGCAGGCCCAGGCCCCAGGGGCCGGTGAGCAGGATGTCCTTGGCGAACACCGGCAGCAGCGCGGTGGCGCCGCCCAGCAGCACGGCGAACAGGTCCAGGGAGATGGCGCCGAAGATGTCCGGGCGGCTGCGGATGAAGCGGATGCCGGCCAGCAGCGATTCCAGTGTGGCCTTGCCCTGCGCCGCCGGCGCCTGGCGCTTGGGCAGGGTGAGCACCAGGGTGCAGGCGATGAAGTACAGCACCGCCGTGGGCGTGTAGACCCAGAAGGCGCCGAAGGCGTAGAGGAAGCCACCGAAGGCCGGGGCCGCAATGGTCGCCGCCTGCATCGCCGAGGCGGACGCCGCCACCGCGCGGGGGAAGAGCGCGGTGGGCACGATGTTCGGCAGCAGCGCCTGCGTGGTGGGCATCTCGAAGGCCCGCGCGGTGCCCAGCAGGAAGGCCATCACGAAGATCATCTCGCGGGTCACGTTGTCGGTGCTGGCGCCAATCACCAGTGCGACGGCGATCAGTCCCTGGGCGACCTGGCACAGCGAGGCGATGCGCCGGCGGTCGTAACGGTCGGCAACGTGGCCGGTGTGCAGCATGAACAGCACGCGCGGGGTGAACTCCACCAGACCGACCAGGCCCAGGTCGAGCACGTTGTGGGTCAGCTCGTAGATGTGCCAGCCGATGGCCACGGTGATCATCTGGAAGGCGCTGGCGGTGCAGACGCGTGCCAGCCAGAAGGCGAGGAAGGGGCGGTGACGCAGCAGTGACGTGGCTTCGGCGGTCATTTTGGGTTGTTCGTTAGGGGGCTAAGCAAGGGTCGAGCAGCGTAGCACGGCGTAACACTTTTCCGCTTGTCGCCAGCCGATTCCGCTATTGGCGAATAGTCTCGATGTGTCGACTAAAATTTTCATCTCCGCGACAAGCCGCCCGATTGACTTTGCTTCGTACCCCTGAGGTGCGTTAAAGTTGACAGAAGAGTCAGGTTTTTCTGCAGGATCCTTCCCCCGGCGCCACCCCCGAGACGCCCGCGATTGTGCGGCCTCCGAACTCTCTCCAGCACCGAAAAAAACCACATGGGCGGGCCTTCACCGTCCAGAGGATGAACCATGTCCAACCGTGATATTTCCCGGCGCGCCTTCCTGCAAGGCGGGCTGATTGCCGGTGTCAGCGTGACCATGGCGCCGCTCGGCAGCCGGGCTTTCGCTGCCCTGATGGAAAACTCCGTCACCGTCTCCCCCCAGCAGTGGATGGGCCACGACGGCAAGGCGCGCTTCCGTAACGACGCGTTGTCCAAGGTCTGCGGCAACAAGGTATTTGCCCGCGACATCCGCTCGAAAGACATGCCCGGCTGGCCGCAGCAGCAGGGCCACGCCATGCTGCTCAAGACCATCAAGGCCGACCGCATCTTCGACGGCATCGACCTCGCCTGGCTGGGCGCCGAGTTGCAGCCCGACCGCATCGTCACCGCCGAGGACCTGGACAAGGACGGCATCGCCTTCCCCGAAGCCCACGCCCCGGACCCGCTGCTGCCGCGCGGCAAGGTGCCGATGTTCATCGGCCACCCGGTGGCCATCCTGATCTGGAACGACTTCGAGCGCTTCCGTCAGGCCAAGCTGAAGATGAAGTTCAACGACAAGGCGATCCGCTACGGCGCGCAGGCCCCGCTGTACCAGGGCGACCCCTACGGCAGCTTCCGCTACGTGCGTGTCGGCGGCGCGACCTCGGCCGATCCGGACGAGTTCTCCAGCCTCAAGGACTCGATCCTCTTCCCGATGATCCGCGAGCGCAAACCGGTGTGGAACCAGCAGCCCAACCAGCACGGTGACCTTACCGAGCAGGGCCTGTTCTACGCACAGAAGATCAAGGACCAGATCGAAAACCCGCCGGAGAACTGGCTGGTCTTCGACGAACGCTACAAGACCCCGTCCATCGAACCGGCTGCCCTGGAGCCGGACAACGGCAACGGCTGGTACGACCCGGCGAGCAAGACCCTGCACTTCGTGGTCGCCACCCAGTGCCCGTTCGAGGCGGCCTTCGAGACGGCGCACATGATCGCCCCGTCGCGCTTCGGTCTGGCCAAGCTGAACATGCACCCCGGCTACACCGTGGGTTACGGCTCCAAGGACCACAACATCTTCGTCTACTACGCGGCCCTGGCTGCGCTGTACGGCAACGGTGTCCCAGTGCGCCTGGCCAATGACCGCTACGAGCAGTTCCAGAGCGGTATCAAGCGCCACCCGTTCGACATTCGTTACCAGCTGGCGGTGGACAAGAAGGACATGACCTTCAAGATCTTCCGCACCGAGATGAGCGTGGATGGCGGCGGCCGCATCAACTACAGCCCGTCCGTGGCCGCCGTGGGCGCCACCGCTGCGCAGTCGATCTACTACATGCCGCAGAACGACCTGCAGGTGACCGCCTACCATTCCCGCGCCGTCGAGGCCGGTTCCATGCGTGGCTACGGCACCCTGCAGAGCATGGCCGCCACCGAGATGATGGTGGACGAGATCGCCGGCCGCCTGGGCGTCGACGCCATCGAGTTGCGCCGCGTCAACGCGCTCAAATCCGGCATGAAGAACACCCAGGGCGCGATCCCCGCCGGCGCCCTGCGCCTGCACGAGATCCTCGACAAGGCTGCCGCCCACGAGTGGTGGAAGACCCGCGACGCGCGCAAGAAGGAGATGGACGCCAAGGACCCGGACCACTGGTACGGCGTCGGTTTCGCCATCTGCCAGAAGGACTTCGGCACCGGCTCCGAAGCGCCCATGGCGAGCATCGAGTTCGATGCCCAGGGCAAGGTGCACATGCGCCATATCGGCATCGAGATCGGCACCGGCATGTCCACCTCCCAGGCGCTGGTGGCGGCCGACTTCCTCGGTAAACCGGCGGACGAGATGAAGACCGCCGAGACCGAGTGGCCGGAGTTGCAGCTGCTCAGCGGCGAAGACCCCTACACCATGAGCCAGCCGACCCAGGACGAGAAGCTGCGCAACCCGCGTTGGGTCGGCAAGTATGCCTCGGCGTCGTCGGCGACCAACTCGGCTTACTACTTCAGCCACGCCACCCGTGAAGCGGCGCGCGTGCTGTTCAACCACGGCCTGTGGCCGGCGGCCCTGGAAATCTGGCGTCGCGGCCCGTTCAACGGCGCGGCCAACCCGCTGGTGGTGCGCCGTGAAGACGCCCACTGGGTCGACGGCAAGCTCACCGCCAACGGCCTGCAACCGCTGTCGTTCGCCGAGCTGGCCCAGGTTGCCCACGAGAAGGGCCTGGTCACCGGCGCCACCGTCCACGGCTTCAACCGCTGGAGCTGGGCGGAGTGCGACTACGTCATCGATGGCGTACGCGACCGCCTGCCGCTGGACGCCCTGGCCGTGAAGTACGGCGACGGCGCACCGGGCGTGAAGAAGGCGCTGATGAACAGCGCCGGCTTCCACCTGCTGGACCGCCAGAACGTGGCCTATCCGCCGGTGCAACTGAACAACGCTGCCGTGACCTACTACAGCCCGGTGGCGACCATCGTCGAGCTGAAGGTGAACAAGGGCAGCGGCGAAGTCAGCGTGCTCAACCACCACAGCTGGATCGAGTGCGGCCGCGTGCTGGTGCCTGAGCTGGTGAAAGGCCAGATCGAAGGTGGCACCGCCATGGGCATCGGCCATGCGCTGCTCGAAGACATGCCGCTGTACGAGGGTGGCCCGGGCGAGGGCGACTGGAACTTCAACCGCTACCGTCTCCCGAAGGCGAAAGACGTGGCTGTCTGGCAGCAGAGCTCGGAAATCCTTCCGCCGCTGTCGCCCAGCGACCCGTCCAAGGGCATCGCCGAAGTGGTGATGATCCCGGTGGTCGGCGCCATCAGCAACGCCGTGGCCCACGCCATCGGCAAGCGCGTCCGCGACCTGCCCATCACCCCCGCTCGCATCAAGGAGGCCCTCAATGGCTAACCGTCCGCTCAACCTGACCTTGAATGGTCAAACCGTCGGTCCGGTCGAGGTTCCCGAGGACCTGCCGATGATCGACTACCTGCACGAATACCAGAACCTCACCGGTTCGCGCCTGGGCTGCGGCCAGGGCATCTGCCATGCCTGCGTGGTGATCGTCGACAACCCCGACGGCACCAGCGAGGAAGTGCGCACCTGCATCACCGGCGCGCACTACTTCGAAGGCAAGAAGGTGCGCACCATCGAGGGCCACGCCCAGCGTGAGGAAGACGGCTCGCTGAAGGAGCTGAGCCCGATCCAGCAGAAGTTCGTCGACCGCTTCGCCTTCCAGTGCAGCTACTGCGCACCGGGCTTCGTCAACGCCGCTACCGTGCTGGTGGAAAAGGCCCAGCGCCAGCCGCTGAAGAAGAGCGAACTGGAATCGACCATCGAGGCGAGCCTCGGCCACCACATCTGTCGCTGCACCGGGTACGTGCGTTACTACGACGCCACCCGCGAAGTGCTGACCGATCTCGGCCTGGTCAAGGAGGGCTAAGCATGCAGCGCATACTTTCCGGCCTCGCGCTGGCTGCCGGCCTCGGCCTGGCGCTCGGTGCCCAGGCGGCCGACCAGGAGCTGATCAAGCGCGGCGAGTACGTCTCCCGCGCCGCCGACTGCATGGCCTGCCACACCGCCGAGGGCGGCGCGCCGTTTGCCGGCGGCCTGCCGATCCACTCGCCGTTCGGCACCATCTATGGCAGCAACATCACCCCGGACAAGGACTTCGGCATCGGCAATTACAGCGCCGACGAGTTCTTCGCCGCGCTCACCGAAGGCAAGCGCAAGGACGGGGCCAATCTCTACCCGGCCATGCCGTACACCTCGTACCACCTGATCAAGCGCGAGGACAGCGATGCCCTCTACGCCTACCTGATGAGCCAGACGCCGGTGCATCGCGCCGCGCCCGAAACCAGCCTGAGCTTCCCGTTCAACGTGCGCCTGGGGCTGTCGGGCTGGAACATGCTCTACGGCAAGAGCGTCCAGCTGGAGAACGCCGAGGGCAAGAGCGCGGCGTACCAGCGTGGCCAGTACCTGGTGGAAGTGCTCGGCCACTGCGGCGAGTGCCACACCCCGCGCAACCAGATCGGTGCGCTGGAGCAGGACAAGCGCCTCACCGGCGGCCTGCTCAACGGCTACAGCGCCCCGAGCCTGCTGGCCCAGGACCTGGCCGAGCGCGGCTGGACCAGCGCCGACCTCACCGGCTTCCTCAAGCACGGCATGAGCCCCCAGGGCAGCATGTTCAACGAGATGTTCCCGGTGATGCACCTGAGCACCCAGCACCTGGGTGACGAGGACCTGGCCGCCATGTCCACCTACCTGCTCGGCGAACAGCCGCCGCAGGCCAAGGTGGTCAAGGCGGTGGCCGAGGACCAGCTCAGCGACAGCGCCAAGCGCGGCCGCCAGCAGTACCTCAACGTCTGCGCCGGCTGTCATGGCAACGACGGCGAGGGCAAGCCGCACATCGCCGTGGCCATGCAGGGCAACACCACCCTGCGCCTGGCCGATTCGCGCAACCTGGCCAAGGTCATAGTCGAAGGCATCCGCGAGCAGCAGTTCACCGGTTTCGAGCGCATGCAGCCGATGCCGGGCTTCGCCGACAAGCTCAATGACGAGCAGCTCACCGACCTCATCAACTACCTGCGCCAGGCCTGGGGTGGCTTGCCGGGTGACATGGGCGTACAACAGGTCGCCCAGCTCAAGGCGGAGTGAGTCGTGCAGCATCTCGATCTGCAAGTAGTCCGGCAGGCCCTCAAGTGGTCCAGCGCCGGGCAGCGCGTGTGGTTATGCAGCGTGCTCTTCACCTACGGCTCGGCGCCCCGCGCGCCGGGCTCGCTGCTGGCGGTCAATGCCAGCGGCCAGTGGGTGGGGTCGCTGTCCGGCGGCTGCGTCGAGGATGACTTCCTCGAACGCGTCGCCGCCGGCGAGTTCAGCGAGCCGGTGGTCGTCGTGCGCTACGGCGACGGCACCGACACTCGCAGCAACATCCGCCTGCCCTGCGGCGGCATCCTCGACGTACTGGTAGAGAACCTCGCCGCCGATTGCGACGTGCAGGCCCACCTGCGCGAGCTGGAGTCGGCACTGCTCGGCCAGCGTCGCCTGCTGCGCGAAGTGAACCTGCAGGACGGCAGTCGTCGCCTAAGCGACGACCACGAACACGGCCCGCGGGTCGAGCGTGACGAAGCCCGCGTGCTGCTGCGCGTCGGCGCTGCCCAGCGCCTGCTGCTGGCCGGTTACTCCAGCGTTGCGCACTTCTGCGCCGAGTTCGGCAAGGGCCTGGGCTTCGAGGTGATCCTCTGTGATCCCCGCGACGAAGCGCTGGACGGCGTGGTGCTGGACGGCATCGAAATCCGCCGCGAGCTGCCGTCGATCTTCATCGCCAACGGTGGCTGCCACGCGGACACCGCCGTGGTCGCGCTGACCCACGATCCGAAGATCGACGACCTGGCGATGCTCGAAGCCGTGCGTACCGAAGCCTTCTACATCGGCGTGATGGGTTCGCGTACCACCTCCGACAAGCGCCGCGAGCGCCTGCACCGCGTCGGCGGCCTGGGCGAGACCGAGCTGGCGCGCATCCATGCGCCCATCGGCCTCAACCTGGGCAGCAAGACCCCGGCGGAAATCGCCATGGCTGTGCTCGCCGACATCCTGCGTACCCGCAGCGGCATCGCCCGCGAGGCGCTGTGACGGTCGTGGCGCTGGTCCTGGCCGCCGGCCAGGGCTCGCGCTTCGGCGCCGACAAGCGCCGCGCCACCTTGCCTGATGGGCGCAGCCTGCTGGCCCATAGCGTCGAGCGCGCATTGGCGGTGTTCGATGAAGTGCGCGTGGTGCTGCGTGATGGTGAGCGGGCGGAGGATTTCGGTCTGCCCAGCCCCTGCCGGGTGATCCACAGCCCCGACGCGGCGCTTGGCATGGGACATAGCCTGGCGGCTGGCATAGCTTCGCTGGGCGACTCCCAGGCCTGTGCCGTGGCGATCCTGCTCGGCGATATGCCGTGGATTGCGCCGCAAACCCTACGGGAATTAACCGATGCGGCCAGCGCCTCGACCATTCTCTTTCCGCTTCACGATGGCCAGCGTGGCCACCCCGTGCTGTTCGGTCGCGAGTTCTGGCCGGCGCTTACGCAGCTCAGCGGCGACGAAGGCGCTCGGGTGGTCGTGCAGGCGCACCGTGATCGCTGTATCACCCTGGAAGTCACCGACGCCGGCGTGCTGCGCGACGTCGATACCCCTGCCGCGCTGAACACCTGACGTAGGAGCGGACTTCGTCCGCGATAGGTCCGCATCGCGCTGGGAATCAATCGCGGACGGAGTCCGCTCCTACGCGAAGGGAAATGCTGAAGTCAGTCTGAGCGAACTCCGTAGGGCGAATAACGCCCCAGCGTTATCCGCTGCCAAAGCTACTGGCGGATAACCTGTTCCAGGTTATGCGCCCTACGCAGCTCAGTGCTGCGCCAGCCACTGCGCGATGCGCGGCCAGATTTCCAGGCTGGCATTGCGCGACAGCAGCAAGCGGTTGTGGCTGTAATCCTCCCGCGCACCGTTCTCCAACCCGAACAGTTCCAGCTTCGCCTGTGTCCCGCCGAAAGCCTTCACCAGCGCCTCGCACCCCGCCACCGGCGCAATGAAGGTATCGCCACTGCCGGCCACGCCCAGTACCGGCAGCTCAACGCCGCCCAGCCCGGCCAGATAATCGAAGCCACTCAACGAATCGAAGCGCCGCCGCAAGTTCCACTGGCACCACTGGCGCATCAGCCGCGCGCTCTCCGCTTCCGGGCCGACGCTTTTCGAACGGCTGGGGGCGATGCGCCGCCAGCGCAGCATCCAGTCGAAAGCCTGGAGCATCAGCCAGTGCCGCGGGCTGGCGCCGGCCGCGGTGGCCTGCGAGCCGATCAGTACCAGTGAACGCAACCGGCGCTGCGCCAGTTCGGGATTTTGCGCCGCCCACATCGAGACGATCAGCCCGCCGCCGGAATGGCCGATCCAGTGCAGCGCCGCCTGCCCTGTGCGCTGGCTCACCGCATCGAGAATCGCTGGCACGTCCTGCTCGGCCACGTCGTCGAAGCTGTGCAGGAAATCATTGCGCCCGCTGTCGCCATGCCCGCGCCAGTCGAACAGCCAGCAGGCGAAGCCCTGGCTGCCCAGGTAATTGGCCAGGCCCAGGCAACTGCGGTGGTTGGAGAAGGTGCCGTGGGTCAGCACCACCGGCACGCCGTCCGCCGGGCCTATGCGGCGCAGGGCGAGATCGACGCCGTCAGCGGTGCGGATCATTTCCGGAGGGAGGAGGGCGGCTTCTTGTGCAGTCATGGCGCGCGTCCGAGTGGGGGCGAACCATGCTGCTCCGGCGCGCCGGCCGGAGCAATCCCGGGCGCTTATTTGGTCGCTTTCAGCACCACGAATTTCGGATTTGCCGCCACCTGCTCGACGCCGCGGAACAGTCGCTTGAGCTTGGCGTGGTAGCCCAGGTGGCGGTTGCCGACGATCCACAGCTCACCGCCGGTGACCAGCGCCGCGCGGGCCTGCTGGAACATGCGCCAGGCGAGGAAGTCGCCGACCACCTGCTGCTGGTGGAAGGGCGGGTTGCAGAGAATCAGGTCCAGGGAGTCGGCTGGCTGTCTGGCAAGACCGTCGTCGGGGTGGATGTCCACCGGGCGCTCACCGAGGGCGGCCTGCCAGTTCTCCCGCGCGGACTGCACGGCCATGTACGACTCGTCCACCAGCGTCAGCTCGGCCTGCGGATTGAGCAGGGCGAAGGCGATGCCCAGCACGCCGTTGCCGCAGCCCAGGTCTGCCGCGCGCAGGGCGTGGTGAATCTGCGGCAGGTGCGGAAGGAAGGCGCGGGTGCCGATGTCCAGGCCCTCGCGGCAGAACACGTTGGCGTGGTTCAGCAGCGTCAGTGCGGGTTTGTCCAGGCGGTAGCGGCTGGGGTAGGGCGAGAAGGGCGCGGGGCGCTCCTGAGCCGTGGCCACCAGCAGGCGGGCTTTCTTCACGGCGAGCGAAGCCTGCATGGGGCCGATGTACTTTTCCAGCAGGTCGCCGGCGGCGCGCGGCAGATGCTTGATCATGCCGGCGGCAACCACCTTGGCGCCTGGCGCGAGCTGGCCGTGCAGACGAATCAGCTGTTCTTCCAGCAGTGCCAGCGTCTTGGGCACGCGGATCAGCACGTGGTCGAACGGGCCCTGCGGGGTTTCGCTGGCGGGAACGAAGGTCAGCGGCGCTTCGGCGAGGCCGTTGCGTTCTAGGTTGCGCTCAAGGGCGATGAAGCCCAGGTGCGAGTCGCCGCTGCTGGTCAGGCGCACATGGGGCGCGAGGCTGGCGGCGAGGGCGCCGAAGCTGTCATTGAGTACCAGAACGCGGCTGTCCGCGCTGACTTTCTGCTCATGGAGATGGCCGAGCAGGTACTCGTCGGCCGCATCGAAGGCCTGCAGCGGGTCTTCGCGCTGTTCGGGGTGGCGGACCAGGTCGAGCTGGGCGAAGGGGCTGGCGAGGACGGGCATGGGACTCTCGAAACGACGGAAATGGCTGGAATAGAGGTGTTGCTTCGCTGGCAATGAGTGATGGCTTATTGCAACGATATTGTCATCAAATTGAGACGTGGTTTACGTGTTCCTGCTTGTGCAGGCGCGCGTTATACCGAAAAATTATGACCTATCCGCCCGCGCTCGTCTGCGCGGCGGCTTCCCAATAATAACCGGGCGCCCCTCGCGACCCGGTAGGGCCCGATCCCGGAGCGCGTCTCCGCCGACCGACGGCCACCCTTCCAAGTCTTCACGAATCCTCGACACGCGACTCCCGTTCGCGCGCCGGGCTATTGCCATTGCATAAGGATGTCGATGTACAAGTCGTTGCTCGGGGTGGCGCTGTCCGCCCTTTTCCTCGTGGCCCAGCCGGTTCTCGCCGATGCGCCCATCGTGATCAAGTTCTCCCACGTCGTCGCCGATGACACGCCCAAGGGCCGCGGCGCGCTGCTGTTCAAGAAGCTGGTGGAAGAACGCCTGGCCGGCCAGGTAAAGGTCGAGGTGTTCCCCAACTCCACCCTGTTCGGCGATGCCGACGAGCTGCAGGCGCTGCAGGACGGCAAGGTGCAGATGCTGGCGCCGTCGCTGTCGAAGTTCGAGGGCTACACCAAGCAGCTGGAGGTCTTCGACCTGCCGTTCCTGTTCGATGACCTGGAGGCGGTGAAGCGCTTCCAGAAGCGCGACAAGAGCCGCGAACTGCTGCATTCCATGGCGCGCTCGGGCATCTACGGCCTGGGCTACTGGAACAACGGCATGAAGCAGCTTTCCGCCAACCGCGAACTGCGCGCGCCGGCCGATGCCAAGGGCCTGGCCTTCCGCATCCAGCCGTCTTCGGTGATCAACGCCCAGTTCGGCCTGCTCGACGCCACGGCGGTGAAGCTGCCCTTCGCCGAGACCCTCAAGGCGCTGCAGGACGGCAAGGTGCAGGGCACCGAGAACACCTGGTCGAATATCGGCAGCCAGAAGCTCGACAGCGCCCAGCCGTTCATCACCGAGACCAACCATGGTGTGCTCAGCTACATGGTGATCAGCAACCAGAAGTTCTGGAACAGCATGCCGTACCCGGTGCGCACCCAGCTGGAAAGCATCATCGAAGAAGTCACCGTCGAGGTGAACAAGGACGCCGAGGCGCTGAACCAGAAGGAGCGCGAGCACGTGGTCGCCAACGGCAAGTCGCGCATCATCGCCCTGACCCCGGCCGAGCGTGAAGCCTGGCGCACCGCCATGCAGCCGCTGTGGAAGCAGTTCGAAGGCGAGATCGGCACCGATGTGCTGCGCGCCGCCCAGGTGGTAAACCGCAAGCACTGATCCACAGGGACTGATCCAGAGCAGGCTTGTGGCAATCTCCCCGGATAGCCACAAGCCTTGCGGGTGTTTCTCGCGCCGGGAATACGGGAAAATGGGCCGTTGCCTGCAAAGGAGCGGACGATGACCGCCAGCGAAGAGAAGTTCACCCGCCAGACCCTGGTGGAGGTGCAGACGCTCACCCCGAGCCTGTTCACCCTGCGCACCACCCGCGACAGCGGCTACCGCTTCCGCGCCGGGCAGTTCGCCCGCCTGGGCGTGTACAAGCCCAGCGGCAGCATCGTCTGGCGCGCCTACTCGATGGTTTCGGCGCCCCACGACGACTTCCTCGAATTCTTCTCCATCGTCGTTCCCGGCGGTGAATTTACCAGTGAGCTCAGCCGCCTGCGCGTCGGCGACCAGTTGCTGGTGGACCGCCAGGCCTTCGGCTTCCTCACCCTCGACCGCTTCCCCGATGGCCGCGACCTCTGGCTGCTGTCCACCGGCACCGGCCTGGCGCCGTTCCTGTCGATCCTGCAGGACTTCGAGGTGTGGGAACGCTTCGAGACCATCAAGCTGGTCTACAGCGCCCGCGAGGAAAAGGAGCTGGCCTACCGCGACCTGATCGCCAGCTTCGGCGCGATGGAGCACCTGGCCGAACATATCCACAAGCTGCAGTTCATCCCGGTGGTCACCCGCGAACAGGTGCCCGGCTGCCTGAACGCGCGGATCACCACGCTGATCGAGGACGGCGAGCTGGAACGCGCCGCCGGTCTGGAACTCACCCCGGAACATTCGCGGGTGATGCTCTGCGGCAACCCGCAGATGATCGAGGATACCCGCGCCGTGCTGAAGGCCCGTGGCATGAGCCTGGCGCTGACGCGCAAGCCCGGCCAGATCGCCGTGGAAAACTATTGGTAAGCCCGGCCCGATAGATTTTGAAAAGATTGTCCCCTTAGGGCGGCGCGGCTTTGCCCTTAGGATGAGCGTCCGTTTCCCTTTTTCCGGACCTTATGGACAGTCAAAGTACAACGCCGATCCCCGTATCTACCTGCGTAGAGCCGGCGTTCGGCGAACCTCCCCCGGCACCCGCGTTCGCGGATAAGCCTTCCCAGCCTGCCATGGCGCGCGCCCAGCGAGGTCGTTCGACATGGAATGGTTGATGGACCCCACGGCCTGGCTCGGCCTGCTCACCCTGATCCTGCTCGAGCTGGTGCTCGGCATCGACAACCTGGTCTTCATCGCGATCCTCGCGGACAAGCTGCCGCCGCACCTGCGCGACCGCGCACGGCTGATCGGCCTGTCGCTGGCGCTGCTGATGCGCCTGGGCCTGCTGGCGAGCATTTCCTGGCTGGTCACGCTCACCGCGCCGTTGATCGAGGTGTTCGGCAAGAGCTTCTCCGGCCGCGACCTGATCATGCTGTTCGGTGGCCTGTTCCTGCTGTTCAAGGCGACCCTGGAACTGCATGAGCGCCTCGAAGGCCGCGTGCACACCTCCAACGGCAAGCGTGTCTACGCCGCCTTCTGGCCGGTGGTCGCGCAGATCGTGGTGCTGGACGCGGTGTTCTCCCTCGACGCGGTGATCACCGCCGTGGGCATGGTCGAGCAGCTGGAAGTGATGATGATCGCGGTTATCTTATCCATCGGCCTGATGATGGTGGCCAGCAAGCCGCTGACCCGCTTCGTCAACGAGCACCCGACGGTGATCATGCTGTGCCTGGGCTTCCTGCTGATGATCGGTTTCAGCCTGACCGCCGAAGGCCTGGGCTTCCACATCCCCAAAGGCTACCTGTACGCCGCCATCGGCTTCAGCCTGCTGATCGAGATGGCCAACCAGCTGGTGCGCTGGAAACGCCAGAAGAGCCAGCGCGGGCAGCGTGGCCTGCGCCAGCGGACCGCCCACGCCGTGCTGCGCCTGATGGGCGGTAAGGTCGACGCCGACGAGGTGGGCGAGGACATCGCCGACCTGGTGGGTGAGGACGATGGCGCCGACGCGCCGTTCCACCGCCGCGAGCGGGTAATGATCAGTGGTGTGCTGGGTCTGGCCGAGCGTCCGGTGAAGGCGGTGATGATCGACCGTCAGCGCGTGCACCGTATTGATGTGGCCGATAACCCGGAGAACATCCGCCGCGCGCTGCTGGAGTCGCCGTACTCGCGTCTGCTGGTGATTCGCGAAGGCAACATCGATGAGCCGCTGGGTTACGTGCACAAGAAGGAACTGTTCTCCGCCCTGCTGCAGGGCCGCGAGCTGGACATCCTGCCGCTGCTGCGCGAGCCGCTGAGCCTGCCGGACAGCAGCACGGTGCTGGGCGCGCTGGAACTGATGCGCGAGGGCTCGACTCACCTGGCCTTCGTGGTCAACGAGTTCGGTGGCTTCGAGGGCATGCTGAGCATGACCGACGTGCTGGAAGCCATCGCCGGTGAGCTGCCGGACGCCAGTGAGGTGTCCGGTACGGACATCGAGCCGGAGGAGGGCGCTTATCGGGTGGACGGTGCCGTGACATTGTCGGCGCTGGCCGAGCGGGTCGGCTTCCATGCCCGCCCGACGGCGGAGTACCAGACCCTCGGCGGGCTGGCGCTCAAGCACCTTGGCCGCTTGCCGGCCAAGGGTGACACGCTGGAGCTGGGCGGCTGGCGCCTGGAAGTGACGGACGTCAGCGAGCGGCGCATCGGCCGTGTGCTGCTGACGCCGCCGGGCTGACGGCGCGCCCGATCAGCGATCTGCTCAGGGAGCGCGGTTGTTCTGCTGCTTGAGCAGGTCGCGGATCTCGGTCAGCAGGGTTTCCTCGGGCGTCGGCACCGGCGGCGCCGAGGGGGCCACTGCTTCCTCGCGCTTGAGGCGGTTGATGGCCTTCACGCCCATGAAGATGGCGAAGGCGACGATGACGAAGTCCAGGCAGGTCTGAATGAACTTGCCGTAGGCCAGGACCACGGCCGGTACATCGCCTTCAGCGGCCTTGAGGGTGATCGCCAGCTGGGAGAAGTCCACGCCACCGATCAGCAGGCCGATGGGCGGCATGATCACGTCGCCGACGAAGGACGAGACGATCTTGCCGAACGCGGCGCCAATGATGATACCGACGGCCATGTCGACCACGTTGCCCTTGACGGCGAAGGCCTTGAACTCGCTAAGCAGACTCATGCATAGACTCCTTGTAACGAAAAGAGAGGGGACAGGCGCAGTTTAGCGGTCAATAGAGGCTCCTTCATTCCGAAAATTCATACTGATGTGGCTGTAGTCTTCGGACTGGGAAGCTGCCGGTGCCTGGTCTAGGCTCAATGGGATGTATCCACCACCACCAAGGAGGCCCGACATGCCGCTCGAACATCATCCCCTGTCCCGCGAGTTTCCCGACCAGAAGCCGCTGATGACCCGGCTGCACGGCAAGGATGCGAATTTCACCCGCATGGCTGCCAGCTACGAGGAGCTGGACAAGAAGATCTACGACATCGAGGACGGCCGTGAGGCGATGGACGACCTCGCTCTGAATTCCCTCAAACTGCAACGCGTGACGCTGAAGGACGAGATCGCCGACCTGTTGAAACGATCCGGTTGAGCTTGATCAGAGTCAAGGGTGTGTGTCGGAGCGAGGCGTAGGCTCCCGTCATCTCTTTCCAACCGGTGCCACCGCCATGCGTAAAGCCATTTCGTCCTCTGGCAACTCCGTCACCAAGCTCCCCAAACGCAACGTCGAAGCCCTGCGCGCCCAGGAGCGCCTGGTTCGCCTGAAGCTGCAGTACGAGCTGCTGGACCAGCGCATCGGTCGCGTGGAAGAGGGCATCGAGCGCCCCGACTGCACCCTGGCTTCGCTGCTGATGCGCCGCGAAAGCCTCAAGCACGATATGGAAAGCCAGTACCGCCGCCTGGCGAGCTGAGAATCTGATTACGCTCTGCTGCGTACCTGTCAGATCGTAAACAGGTTCTGAAGCGCCTGGCGCTCTTGGCTTATGATGCGGGCTTTGTTTATGACGGAGTCCGCCCATGGCCAAGGCCAAGCGCATGTACGGCTGCACCGAGTGCGGCAGCACCTACCCGAAATGGGCCGGGCAATGCCCTGATTGCGGTGCCTGGAACACCCTGGTCGAGACCGTCATCGACACCACCCCCACCGGCGGTTCGGGTAGCAGCCCGTCCGGCCGTGGTGGCTGGGCCGGCCAGCAGGCCAACATCAAGACCCTCGCCGAAGTCAGCGTCGAGGAGATGCCGCGCTTCTCCACCGCCTCGGCGGAGCTGGACCGCGCCCTCGGCGGCGGCCTGGTCGACGGTTCGGTCGTGCTGATCGGCGGCGACCCCGGTATCGGCAAATCCACCATCCTCCTGCAAACCCTCTGCAACATCGCCACGCGCCTGCCGGCGCTCTATGTCACCGGTGAGGAATCCCAGCAGCAGGTCGCCATGCGCGCCCGCCGCCTGGGCCTGCCGGAAGACAAGCTCAAGGTCATGACCGAGACCTGCATAGAGACCATCATCGCTACAGCGCGCCAGGAGCAGCCCAAGGTGATGGTGATCGACTCGATCCAGACCATCTTCACCGAACAGCTGCAATCCGCCCCCGGCGGTGTCTCCCAGGTGCGCGAAAGCGCGGCGCTGCTGGTGCGTTTCGCCAAGCAGAGCGGCACGGCGATCTTCCTGGTCGGCCACGTCACCAAGGAAGGCTCCCTGGCCGGCCCGCGCGTGCTGGAGCACATGGTCGATACCGTGCTGTATTTCGAGGGCGAATCCGACGGCCGCCTGCGCCTGCTGCGGGCGGTTAAGAACCGCTTCGGCGCGGTGAACGAACTGGGCGTTTTCGCCATGACCGACCGTGGCCTGAAGGAAGTTTCCAACCCCTCGGCGATCTTCCTCACCCGCGCCCAGGAGTCGGTGCCGGGCAGTGTGGTCATGGCCACCTGGGAAGGCTCGCGGCCGATGCTGGTGGAGGTGCAGGCGCTGGTGGACACCAGCCATCTGGCCAACCCGCGCCGGGTGACCCTGGGCCTGGACCAGAACCGCCTGGCCATGCTGCTGGCGGTGCTGCACCGCCACGGCGGCATCCCGACCTACGACCAGGACGTGTTCCTTAACGTAGTCGGTGGTGTGAAGGTTCTGGAGACGGCGTCGGACCTGGCGCTGATGGCGGCGGTAATGTCCAGCCTGCGCAATCGTCCGCTGGATCACCAGTTGCTGGTATTCGGCGAGGTCGGCTTGTCCGGCGAAGTGCGCCCGGTGCCCAGCGGTCAGGAGCGTCTGAAGGAAGCGGCCAAACATGGCTTCAAACGCGCCATCGTGCCCAAGGGCAACGCGCCGAAGGAGTCGCCGCCCGGCCTGCAGGTCATCGCGGTGACGCGCCTGGAACAGGCGCTGGATGCGTTGTTCGAGTAGCGGCTTTTCGTAGGAGCGAGCTTGCTCGCGAACATTTGCCGGCACCTCCGGTGCCAGGCGGTTCGCGAGCGATAACGATGGCGTCCCCCTTGCTTCTGCAAGAGCAGATCAATGCTCGCTGAGCAGCGTCAGCTCCCGCTCCAGCAGCGATTCGTCGCCCAGGTTGAGCTCCACCAGCCGGCGCAGGTGGCTGATCGAGTCCAGGTCGATGTGCCGGCAGTTGAAGCCCAGCAGCCCCTCGCGCTCCCAGGCGAGGTCGGCCTCCATATAGACGTTGACGTCGAAGCCCAGGTAGATGCGCACCTGCACCGGCTCGTCGGCGGCTATGCCCCAGTGCTCCGGCCTTTGTACCAGCAGGCCCTGCAGGGACAGGTCCAGCAGCGTCACCTTCCAGCGCTGGTCGCCCTGGCTGATCTCGGTACCGGCGTCGAAGGCGATGCGCTGGAAGCGCCG
Organism: Pseudomonas sp. CAN1; assembly: GCF_030462585.1. GTDB lineage: Bacteria > Pseudomonadota > Gammaproteobacteria > Pseudomonadales > Pseudomonadaceae > Pseudomonas. The sequence continues at coordinate 417,364 of NZ_JASMRU010000002.1, forward strand.
GCGCTCGTCGTGATCGTCCGTCATGTCGTGGCTCTCCGGCCGTTTCTGCTTGGCTTCACTATAGACAGGCCTGGGTAAGAGGTCCTACAGCTTTATCTGATCTTTCTTCCGACAGACAGAAACCGCGCGGGTTTGACAGCATTAGCCCCCTGGCCAAAGCTCCATGGGCGTTAATCCAACACCTACTGCGGAGTGCAGAATATGGACAATAAACTGATCAAGGGTCTGATTTTCGGGGTTATCAGCGTTGCCAGCCTGGCAGCTCACGCGGATGAAGCCGGCCAGAGCGGCAAGGGTTGCGGCTGGGGCAACATGATGTTCGACGGCCAGCGCGGCCTGTTCCCGCACCTGCTGGCGACCACCACCAACGGTACCTCGGGCAACGCCACCTTCGGCCTGACTTCCGGCACCAACGGCTGTGACGCCAGCCAGCGCATCTCCTACGGCGGCCGCTCGATCTTCGCCATGAACGGCATGCTCGACAACATCGCCGAGAACATGGCCCAGGGGCATGGCGAAGCGCTGGACGCCTATGCCGTCCTGCTCGGCATCCCGACCCAGGACCGCGCGCACTTCGCCCAGGTCACCCAGCAGCACTTCGGTGAGATCTTCACTTCGCAGAACGCCACCGGCGAGCAGGTGCTGAACAACACCCTGGCAGTGATGAGTCGCGACCAGACCCTGGCGCAGTACGCCAAACAGCCGGCCTGATCGACCGCCGCGCCGCAAAAGGCCCGCCCCTGGCGGGCCTTTTCATTTCCTGACCCTGCAGTCGAGCATTTTGACCTCCGGCAATAAGCGCGTAACCGCTCTAGACTAAGGTCGTATGAATGGGTCGCTGGAAAAGACTAGAATTTTTCTGCGAATTCTCGCCTTCAAACTGTCGGAAGCCTCGCTATGAACAATAACAACAGCCTGCTACGTCACCTCGCCTGGCTGGCGGTGGCGATAGTCGGTGCATTTGCCTTGGGAGTCGTGGCGCTACGCCGCGGCGAAGCCATCAACGCACTGTGGATCGTCGTCGCGGCCGTGGCCATCTACCTGGTCGCTTACCGCTACTACAGCCTGTTCATCGCCACCAAGGTGATGCAACTGGACCCCAACCGAGCGACCCCTGCGGTCCTCAACAACGACGGTCTGGACTACGTCCCGACCAACAAGCACATCCTCTTCGGTCACCACTTCGCTGCCATCGCCGGCGCCGGCCCTCTGGTCGGTCCTGTCCTGGCCGCGCAGATGGGCTACCTGCCCGGCACGCTCTGGCTGATCGCCGGCGTGGTGCTGGCCGGTGCCGTGCAGGATTTCATGGTCCTGTTCATCTCCAGTCGCCGCAACGGGCGTTCGCTGGGTGAACTGGTCCGCGAGGAAATGGGGCAGGTGGCGGGGACCATCGCTCTGTTCGGCGCGTTCCTGATCATGATCATCATCCTCGCGGTGCTCGCGCTCATCGTGGTGAAGGCTCTGGCCGAAAGCCCGTGGGGCATGTTCACCGTGCTGGCGACCATCCCGATCGCGCTGTTCATGGGCGTGTACATGCGCTACATCCGCCCGGGTCGCATCGGCGAGATTTCCGTGGTCGGCATCGTGCTGCTGCTGGGCTCCATCTGGCTCGGCGGGCAGATCGCCGCCAGCCCCGAGTGGGCTCCGGTGTTCACCTTCCATGGCGTGCAGATCGTCTGGATGCTGATCGCCTACGGCGCGATTGCTTCGGTCCTGCCGGTGTGGCTGCTGCTGGCGCCGCGTGACTACCTGTCGACCTTCCTCAAGATCGGCACCATCATCGCCCTGGCCATCGGCATCGTGATCGTTTCGCCGGAGCTGAAGATGCCGGCCCTGACCCAGTTCACCGACGGCACCGGCCCGGTGTGGAAGGGTGGCCTGTTCCCGTTCCTGTTCATCACCATCGCCTGTGGCGCCGTCTCCGGCTTCCACGCGCTGATCTCCTCGGGTACCACGCCCAAGCTGCTCAACCGCGAGCCGGATGCCCGCTACATCGGCTACGGCGGCATGCTGATGGAATCCTTCGTGGCCATCATGGCGATGGTCGCCGCCTCGGTCATCGAACCGGGCATCTACTTCGCCATGAACAGCCCGCCGGCCGTGGTCGGTACCGACGTCACCGCGGTGGCCCAGACCGTCAGCAGCTGGGGCTTCACCATTACCCCGGAAATTCTGACCCAGACCGCCAAGGACATCGGCGAGACCACCATCCTGGCCCGTGCCGGTGGTGCGCCGACCCTCGCCGTGGGCATCGCGCACATCCTTCACCAGGTGCTGCCGGGTGAGAACACCATGGCCTTCTGGTACCACTTCGCGATCCTCTTCGAGGCGCTGTTCATCCTCACTGCGGTGGACGCCGGCACCCGTGCCGGGCGCTTCATGCTGCAGGACCTGCTGGGCAATTTTGTCCCGGCGCTGAAGAAGACCGAGTCCTGGACTGCCAACATCATCGGCACCGGCGGCTGCGTCGCGCTGTGGGGCTGGCTGCTGTACCAGGGCGTGGTCGATCCGCTGGGTGGCATCAACACGCTGTGGCCGCTGTTCGGCATCTCCAACCAGATGCTCGCCGGCATCGCGCTGATGCTCTCCACCGTCGTGCTGATCAAGATGAAGCGCCAGCAGTACGTCTGGGTGACCGCTCTGCCGGCCGCCTGGCTGCTGATCTGCACCACCACCGCCGGCCTGATCAAGCTGTTCGACAGCAACCCGGCCGTGGGCTTCATCGCCCTGGGCAAGAAGTACTCCGCCGGCCTGGACGCCGGTCAGATCATCGCCCCGGCCAAGGACATCGGCCAGATGCAGCACGTGATGATGAACGCCTACATCAACGCAGGCCTCACCGTGCTGTTCCTGCTGGTGGTGTTCAGCGTGCTGGTATACGCGATCAAGGTAGGCGCCAGCGCCTGGACCAAGAAGGAGCGCACCGACAAGGAAGCTCCGTTCCAGCCGATCCCGGACGCCTGACGGAGGAGCATCATGTTCAACGACCTCAGCCGCATGGGTAAGTACCTCGGGCAGGCCGCCCGCATGCTGGTCGGCATGCCCGATTACGACACCTACGTTCAGCACATGCAGAACAAGCACCCGGACAAGACTCCGATGACCTACGAGGAGTTCTTCCGCGAGCGCCAGGAGGCGCGCTACGGTGGCGGCAAGGGAAGGCCGATCCGCTGCTGTTGACCGCGCGGATGGGTGTATAACGGACGGGCCGCGAGCGATCGCGGCCCGTTTCATTTCCGCCTGTTTTCAATTCTGATTGCCTGGATGTTTCCATGACCGATTCCGCAAGCGCGCCGCAGATTCCGGTGACCGTCCTCACCGGCTTCCTCGGGGCCGGCAAGACCACCCTGCTCAAGCACATCCTCAAGGCCGAGCACGGCTTGAAGATCGCCGTGATCGAGAACGAATTCAGCGACACGCCGATCGACGCCCAATTGCTCGGCGACGACGCGGTTCAGGTGACGACGCTGTCCAACGGCTGCGTCTGCTGCACCATCAATAGCGACCTGGAGCGCGCGCTCTACGTCCTGCTGGAGCGCCGCGACAGTGGCGAGCTGGACTTCGACCGCGTGGTGATCGAGTGCACCGGCCTGGCCGACCCGGCTCCGGTGGCGCAGACCTTCTTCGTCGACGAGACGCTGCGCGAGCGCTACCTGCTCGACGGCATCATCACCCTGGTGGATGCCGCCAACGCCGAGCGCCACCTGCAGGAAGCCATCGCCCAGGCCCAGGTTGGCTTCGGCGACCGCATCCTGGTGAGCAAGAGTGACCTCGTTTCTCCCGCGCAGTACGAAGCACTGGTCGAACGTCTGCAGCGCATAAACCGCCGCGCCGAGATCCATGCCGTGGAGCACGGCGCCATCGAGCTGGAGCGCCTGCTCGACGTGCGCGGCTTCAACCTCAACGCTGACCTCGGCCTGCGCCCGCTGCTGCGCCCGGCGCGTCCGGCAGCGGACACCACCGACCGCATCACCACCCTGGTACTGCGCAGCGACAACCCGCTGGATATCGAAGCCCTCAGCGAGTTCATGGACGACCTGCTGCAATGGCACGGCAACTCGCTGCTGCGCTACAAGGGCGTGCTGAACATCGCCGGCGAGGAGCGCCGCCTGGTGTTCCAGGGCGTGCTGCGGCTGTACGGCTTCGACTGGGATACGCCGTGGAAGGGCAACGAGCAGCGCGAGAGCGTGATCGTCTTCATCGGCGACAACCTGCCCGAAGAAGAAATCCGCCGCGGCTTCGACCGTATTACCGGCGGCCCGACCGCCTGAATGAAGAACGCCCGGCCAATGCCGGGCGTTTTCTTTGTTGCTCTTTGTAGGAGCGAGCTTGCTCGCGAACAGTTGCTCCCGGCTAACGCCATAGTGAAATCACGCACCGACCGGTTCCCTCTCCCTTCAGGGGGAGGGCTAGGGAGGGGGATATGCTGCCAAGCCGAACTGTGGCGTTCAGCCAAGCTCCTTGCCCTCTCCCCAACCCTGGCTGCGCGCCCCGCTCCGACGGGCGAGGGGGCTGCCCGGAGTGGGGATGGAGTTCGGTATCCGCCGGGCGTCTCTGTTCGCGAGCAAGCTCGCTCCTACAGTGAGCCTCAGCCGCCGATCAGATGCTTGAGCGGGTGGTAATCCGCCTTCAGGTTCCCCGCCGCCTTGAGGATCGCCTGCTCGATCGCATTCAGGTGCATGCAGGTCAGCTCGATGGCCGCCGCCTGGTTACCCGACTCGATGTACTCGATCAGCCGCTGGTGTTCGTTGCCGCGGCAGGTTTCGTGCTGGTCGTCGTCCAGGGTGGTGGCGTAGAGCGAAGCACGCTCGATCAGCTTGCGGAAGAAGTCCAGCAGCACCGGGTTGTTCAGCGCCGCCGCCAGCTTGAGGTGGAATTCGCCCAGCAGGTGGACGAACCGCGCGTGGTCGTGGTCATGGGTCGCCTCTTCCAGCGCCACGTGGTCGCGCAGGTCCTGGATGATCGCGCTGTCCGCGCGGCGGCAGAGTTCGCTGACGATGCCGATCTCGATCAGCCGCCGGGTTTCGAACAGCGAGCGGATCTCCTCGTCGCTGGGTAACGACACCCATGCACCCTTGTTGAGCGCGCTGGAAACCAGCCCGTCCGCTTCCAGATGTTTCAGCGCCGCGCGCACTGAAGTGCGGCTGACCTTGAACAATTCCGCCAATGCCGCCTCGCCCAGCTTCATGCCGGGACGCAGGCTGCGCTTGCTGATTGCCTCGTAAACCCCTTGGTAGACGCGTTCCACCGTGGACTCGGGGTGATTCTCCGCCATGAGCGACTCCGCCTCTTGCTTGACCCTTCAAAGGATGCCGCAAAACCGTCCGTGCAAAACCAGTTGCAGAAGAAAAATACATCAGCTATTTCTAGATTGCATTCAAATATTGCATACAAAAACAAGAGGAATGCACCAAAATGAATCACTCGTCGTCAGTCGAGGTGCGTCGGGTCAGCAAGCGCTACACCGATGATCCCAACGTCGCTCCTGCCCTCAACGAGGTCTCGGTCGACATTGCCCATAACGAGTTCTTCACCTTGCTGGGGCCGTCCGGCTGCGGCAAGACCACGCTGCTGCGCAGCATCGCCGGCTTCGAGAACGTCACCTCCGGCGACATCCTCGTCGGCGGCGAGCGGGTCAACGACCTGCCTCCCTACCGCCGTCGCATCAACACCGTATTCCAGAGCTACGCCCTGTTCCCGCACATGTCGGTGAGCGAGAACATCGCCTTCGGCCTGGAAATGCAGGGCCTGGCGCGCGGCGAGATTCCCGGTCGGGTGAAGGAGATGCTGGCGCTGGTGCAGATGGAGCACCTGGCGCGACGCAAGCCGGCCGAGCTGTCCGGCGGCCAGCAGCAGCGCGTGGCCCTGGCCCGCGCGCTGGCGCCCAAACCGTCGGTGCTGCTGCTCGACGAGCCGCTGTCGGCGCTGGACCTGAAGCTGCGCAAGGAGATGCAGGTCGAGCTCAAGCGCGTGCAGGAAGAGGCGGGCATCACCTTCATCTTCGTCACCCACGACCAGGAAGAAGCGCTGACCCTGTCCGACCGCATCGCCGTGATGTCCCACGGCAACATCATGCAGATCGGCACGCCCAACGAGATCTACGAACGCCCGACCCATCGCTTCGTCGCGCAGTTCATCGGCGACATCAACTTCCTCCCCGGACAGATGCGCCAGGGCGGTTTCCACCCCAACGCCATGGCGGCGGAAATCCCCTGCGAGCTGCCGGCGGGCCTGAGCAGCGCCAGCGTGCAACTGGCCTTCCGTCCGGAGCGCTCGAAGCTGGTCGACCCGTCGCAACCGCACCACCTGCGCGCGGTGATCGAGACGGTGATGTACGTCGGCACCGCCACGCTGTATCGCTGCCGCCTGCCGGATTCCTCGCAGATCACCCTGCGCGAGAGCAACGAGGGTGGCCGCGCCCGCGACGTCGGCGAGGCCGTGGCGGTGCACCTGCCGCCCCAGGCCTGCCTGCTGATGGAGGCCTGAAATGAACGAGTCGCCCACCACTCGCCGCCTGTTGCTGCTGAGCCCCGTGGCGCTGACGCTGCTCGGGCTGATCGCCATCCCGCTGTCGATCATGGGTTACATCAGCCTGCTGCCGCGCAACCTCTACGGCGGTGTCGACTGGCACGCCGACTGGCAAATCCAGAGCTACGTGCAGCTGTTCTTCCAGGAAGACTTCGACGGCAACCTGGAGCTGAACTGGGTCTACGCCCAGGCGCTGCTGCGCTCGCTGTTCCAGGCCGGCGGCACCACGCTGCTGTGCTTCCTGTTCGGCTTCCCGGTGGCGCTGTGGATGACCAGCCTCAGCGAGCGTTCGCGCAACCTGATGGTGCTGCTGATCACCATCCCGTTCTGGACCAACCTGCTGATCCGCAACTACGCCTGGCTGATCATCCTGCGCGAGCACGGCTGGATCGCCCAGTCGGTCAACGCGCTGTTCCCCCAGGCCGGCGGCATCACCCTGCTGTACAACGACTTCGCGGTCTGCGTCGGCCTGGTCTACAGCTTCCTGCCGTTCATGATCCTGCCGATCTACTCGACCCTGGAGAAGCTTGACTGGCGCCTGGTCGAGGCCGCCTATGACCTCGGCGCGAACCGCTGGAAGGCGCTGCGCCGGGTGATCCTGCCGCTGTCCATGCCCGGTGTGATCGCCGGCTCGCTGCTGGTGTTCGTGCCGAGCCTGGGCGCCTTCATCACCCCGGCGATCCTCGGCGGCGGCAAGACGCTGATGATCGGCAACCTGATCCAGCAGCAGTTCGGCACCGCGCGCAACTGGCCCCTGGGCGGTTCGCTGTCGTTCCTGTTGCTGGCGATCATGCTGCTCGCGCTGATCGCGTTCGCCCTGTATAGCCGCCGCGCCGCCAAGGCCGTCCACCTGGGAGGAGCCAACGCATGATCGCCCAGCACCTGAAGAAACTGCCCGGCACCCGCGAAACCAGCCTGCTGGTCCTGGCCTACCTGTACCTGCCGATCTTCGTGCTGATCGGCTACAGCTTCAACGCCAACCGCTCGGCCACGGTGTGGACCGAATTCTCCTTTGCCTGGTACGCCAGAATCGTCGCCAACCCGTCGATCCAGGCGGCGGCGTTCAACTCGCTGGTGGTCGCCGGCTTCGCCACCGTGCTCTCCACCGCGATCGCCCTGGCGGCGGCGCTGGCGACCTCGCGGCCGTTCTACGGGCGGCGTCTGGTGGAAGGTGGCATCAACCTGCCGCTGATACTGCCGGAGATCGTCATCGCGGTAGCCACGCTACTGCTGTTCATGTCGCTGGGCATCAAGCTGGGCCTGCTGACGGTGATCGTCGCCCACGTCGGCTTCTGCATTCCGTTTGCCTACCTGCCGATCCGTGCGCGCCTGAATGACCTGGACAAGAGCCTGCTGGAAGCCGCCGGCGACCTCTACGCCAGCCCCTACCAGGTGTTCCGCCGGGTGACCCTGCCGCTGCTGTGGCCGGCGGTGCTGTCCGGCGCGGTGTTGGCGTTCGTGGTCAGCCTCGACGACTTCATCATGACCTTCTTCGTCGCCGGGCCCGGCTCGACGACGCTGCCGGTCTACATCTTCTCGGCCATCAAGGCCGGGGTGACCCCCGAGATCAACGCCATCTCGACCCTCATGCTGGTGATTTCCATCGTCCTCGTGGTGCTGTCGTACTGGCTCGGCCAGCGCGGCAAACCGGACGCCTGATCAAGACTGCCAACCTTTCGTTTTCTGACCTTTCGTTTCGGAGAGCCACATGAAGTTGAATGCCCTGCGTCACGGCCTTGCCGGCTTGTCCCTCGCCCTGCTGGCTGCGGGCGTCGCCCAGGCCGAGGAGCCCAAGCAGCTGTTCTTCTACAACTGGACCGACTACTACCCGGTGGAACTGCTGGCCAAGTTCGAGAAGGAGACCGGCATCAAGGTCACCATGGACGGCTACGACAGCAACGAAACCCTGCTGGCCAAGCTGCAGGCCGGTGGCGCCGCGTACGACGTGATCGTGCCGTCGCACTCGATCATGCAGACGCTGATCCACCAGGACCTGCTGCTGGAAATCGACACGCCCAAGCTGGCCAACTTCCAGTTCGTCAAACCGGCCTTCCGCGACCCGGGCTTCGACCCCGGCCGCAAGTACTCGGCGCCCTACCTGTGGGGCACCACCGGTTTCTCCTACGACAGCGCGCGGGTGCCGGGCGGCAAGCTGGATGACTCGTGGAAGGAATTCTTCGAGCCGCGTCCGGAGCTGCAGGGCCAGGTCGCCGCGCTGGATACCCCGAGCAGCCTGATCAACGCCGCCGCGCATTACCTCAACGTCGACGAGTGCACCGAGAACCCGCAGGACGCCAAGAAGATTCTCGAACTGCTGCAGAAGCAGAAGCCCTTCCTGAAGATGTACAGCTCGGACAACACCGTGGACCGCATGGCCTCCGGCGAAGTCGTGCTGATGCAGAACTGGAACGGCTCCACCGCCCGCGCCACGCTGCAGAAGAGCACCATCAAGTACGTCTACCCGCGCGAGGGCGTGGCCTCCTTCCAGGACAACTTCGCCGTGCCGAAAAGCGCGCCGCACCCGGAGAACGCCAAGGTCTTCATCAACTGGATGATGAAGCCGGAGAACGCCGCCGCGGTGACCAACGCCATCGCCTATTCCAACGGCATCCAGACCGACCAGTTGCTCGACGCCAAATGGAAGGTCATGGACGCCATCAACATGCCCGAGGAATACGCCTCGCGCCTGCGTCTGGAAAAGGAGTGCAGCAACAAGTCCCGCGAGCTGCAGGACCGCATCTGGTCCAAGCTCAAGGGCTGATGGTTCGGCCCGGCCCCGTGCCGGACTGCTCTTCGTAGGACCGAGGGGGACACCTAGTCCTTGCTCGCGAACAGGCTCCGGGTTGGTACCGGCGTTGGGTGGTTCGCGAGCAAGCTCGCTCCTACAAGGTTCAATCCGGAGCTCGCGTCGGCGAGCTCCTCGGCGGATAACAGCAAGCAGTTGTTCGCCCTACGTTCTTCTCTGGATTCGAGGTCCCCATGACCGACAGCTACTGGCTGCGCAACATCCGTCCGCTGGGCAATGCAGCGGAAGACTTCCTCATCCGTGACGGCCGCATCGCCGAGCGCCGCCCGGCCAGCAACACCGCACCGCAAGCCGGCGACATCGACGGCGACGGCCAGCTCCTGCTACCTCCGCTGGTGGAAAGCCACTGCCACCTGGACAAGACCCTCTGGGGCCAACCCTGGCGCCCCAACAGCGCCGGCCCCACGCTCAAGGACTACATCGCCAACGAGCGCCGCGTGCTGCGAGAGATCGAGGCTCCCATCGCTGCCCGTGCCGGCGCGCTGCTGGAACAATGCATCGCCCGTGGCTCGCTGACCTTCCGCTGCCACGTGGACATCGACCCCGAGCTGGGCTTGCGCCACGTGGTCGCCATGCAGGCGTTGCGCGAGCGCTATGCCGACCTCATCGACATGGAGTTCGTGGTCTTCCCGCAGACCGGCCTGGTCAGCCGCCCCGGCACCGCCGAGCTGATGCGCGAGGCGCTGGCGCTGGGCGTAGAGAACGTCGGTGGCCTCGACCCTTGCGGCATCGACGACGACCCCATTGCCCAGCTTGATATCGTCTTCGGCCTGGCTGTGGAATTCGGCCGTGGCGTCGACATCCACCTGCACGACAAGGGCGAACTGGGCCTCTGGCAGATCGCCCGCATCGCCGACTACACCGAGCGCCACGGCCTGCAGGGCAGGGTGATGATCAGCCACGCCTACTGCCTGGGCATGGCGCCCTGGGAGCAGGTCGAGCCGCTCGCCGAGCGACTCTCTGAACTGCGGATTTCCCTGATGAGCTCCGCACCCGCCGACACCCCGGTGCCGCCATTCCTCGCCCTGCGCGAAGCCGGCGTCAACCTGTGCCTGGGCAGCGACGGCATCCGCGATGCCTGGTCGCCCATGGGCAATGGCGACATGCTCGAACGCGCCATGTTCCTCGCCTTCCGCTTCGACCTGTGCAAGGACGAAGACCTCGCCGCTGCGTTCGCCGCGGCCACCGACAACGGTGCTCGCGCACTGGGGCGCGAGCCATCGCGTATCGAAGTCGGCGCACCGGCGGACTTCCTCCTGCTGCCGGTCGAAACCCTCGGCGAAGCCGTGGTCGCGCGCCCGGCGCAACGCCAGGTATTCAAGGCCGGCAAGCTGATCGCCGAACACGGTCGCCTGTTGGAGTCGCGTTTGTGAGCACGCCCCGCATCGGCTTGAAAGCCAGCTTCGTGGTTGGCTTCGACGGCAAGCAGCACGTGCTCTGGCGCCACGGCGAAGTGGTGTTCGAGGGCGGGAACATTGTCTTCGTCGGCCGTGGTTTCCCCGGTGAAGTCAGCCAGTGGATCGACTACGGCCACGCGCTGATCGGCCCCGGCTTCATCGATCTCGACGCCCTCGGCGATCTCGATTCCACGGTGCTCACCCTGGACAACGGCGCCGAGTGGAACATGGGCCGCGTGTGGTCCGAGGATTACCTGCGGGCCGGGCCGAATGAGTGCTACAGCCCCGACGAGGAACTGTTCAAGTACCGCTATGCCTTCACCCAGCTGATCCGCAACGGCATCACCACCGCCATGCCGATCACCTCCATGTACTACCGGCGCTGGGCCGAGCACTACGACGAATTCGCCGGAGTCGCCGCGCTGTCCGGCGAGCTCGGCCTGCGCACCTACCTCGGCCCCTGCTACATGAGCGGCATGACCTACGCCCGCGCCGACGGTAGCTCCGCGCAGCACTGGGACGAAGCCGCCGGCCTGGCCGGACTGAAAGAGGCGGAGCGCTTCTTCCACGACTTCGATGGCGCCCACGATGGTCTGGTGCGCGGCGCGCTGCTGCCGGATCGCATCGAAACCTGCACGCCCGCTTTGCTGGAGCGTACCGCCGCCGTGCAGCGCGAGCTGAACGCTGCGCTGCGCCTGCACTGCTGCCAGTCGCGCTACGAAGTGGAGCTGGTGCGCCGCCTGCGTGACACGTCCTCGCTGCAGTGGCTCGACCGCTACGGCCTGCTCAACCCGCGCAGCGTGCTGCCCCACGGCATCCTGCACAGTGGCGAGCACGAGTTGCAGCGCCTGGCGGACACCGGCGCGAGCCTGGTGCATTGCCCGGTGGTGTTCGCCCGCGAAGGCGATGCGCTGGATTCGTTCGGCGCTTATCGCGCTCGCGGCATCAACCTCGCCATGGGCACCGACACTTTTCCGGCGGACATGCTCGACAACCTGCGCCAGGGCCTGAACATCGCGCGGGTGAAGGAGGGCGATGCCGAACATACGCGCATGCTCGATCTGTACAACGCCGCCACGCTCGGTGGCGCCCAGGCGCTGGGTCGCGACGATCTCGGCCGTCTCGCCGTCGGTGCCCGTGCGGACATCACCGTGTTCCGCCTCGGCGACTTCCACCAGGGGCCGTTCTTCGACCCACTGAAGAACCTGTTCACCGCCGGCCGCGGCGACGACTGCATCGCCAGCTTCATCGACGGCCGCAGTGTGATGCAGGACGGTCAGGTGATCGGCGTCGATTACGCCGACCTGCAACGCCGCGCCGACGCGCTGTTCCAGAAGCAGATGCAGCACCACTCCGAACGCGCCTTCGGCAACCCGCCGTGGCGCACGCTGTTCCGTTCCGCGATTCCCTTTGCCGACTCGTACAGCGCCGCCGCGCCGCTGCTCGACGCCCACGCAGCGCAGGCTCATTGAAGGATCAATCCATGCTCAGCTTCGACTTCCAGCAGCTGTCCGCCCGCGAGAAATACAAGATCCTCATCGGCAGCGTGGTGCCCCGGCCCATCGCCCTGGTCACCACCATCGATGCCGAGGGGCGTGCCAATGCCGCGCCCTTCAGTTTCTTCAACGCCCTCTCGGCCGACCCGCCGATCCTCGCCCTGGGCGTGGAGAACTACAGCGACCTGAGCCCCAAGGACACCACGCTGAACATCCGGCAGAACCAGGAGTTCACCGTGAACATCGTCTCCGACGCGCTGGTGGAAGCCATGAACGTCTGCGCCGTGCCCTTCGAGCCGGGCTTCGACGAACTGGTCGCCGCCGGCCTCACCGCCATCCCCGGCACCCGCGTCGGCTGCCCACGCATCGGCGAAGCGCCGGTGGCACTGGAATGCCGGCGGATGATGGCGCTGTCCATCGGCCAATCGCGGGAGATCATCCTCGGCGAAGTGCTAATGGCCCACGTGCGCGACGACCTGATCGACCCGGCCACGCTTTACATTGACCAGCTCGGCCTCGACGCCATCGGGCGCATGGGCGGGCATGGCTATGCGCGCACGCGGGAGTATTTCGACTTGCCGACGCGGTCGTTGAAGCAGTGGATGGAACAAAAAGGCGGTGGCGAGCGGCAGTGGGTGGAGGGAAAAGTTCCGGCTTATTAATTCCCTGCGGGCACGCTGGGAATTTTAGGATGTGACTGGGTGTCGCATAGATTCGATGTTTCGACTGAACCTTAAGGTTTCGTTAAGTTTCAGTATGTTCGTCGATTTATTCATGATCTGGCAGGTTTCATAAGGATTATCGGTGAACGCCAGGTCTGTCGATAACGTGCCGCCCAGGCTGGATTTTTCGCGTCATGCAATATTTGCAGGCGAGCGCACAGTATTTTTCCCTACCCGTAAGCGATTTCTGCAGCGTATCATTGTGCCATCAATCAGAAATTTCCTACTTTTCTGTTGTTGTTTCGATGTTTCACGAAAATGTCACATTGACGTGGCGCGCTTCGCTGTTTTCGGGACGTAAGGGACTGCTTGTCTGAAAACCCTCTGTCTACGCCTGGTCTTTGACATCAGGCGCCTCTCGAATCGGTATGGCAAATGGTGATCGGCAACGCTGTTGCGGGTCGCCAGCAAGAGCTTTTTGCCGCTCTGTTTCTGTTTTGTTCGTCCAGCCTTCCGGATAGCACCCATAGGCTCGGGTACAAGCCAGAGCAGAAAGCAGAGATACATCTGCCTTGGGAATTGCAGACGGATTTCGGCGCAATCTGCGCTGATGGAAATGGGATGTCTACTGCGGCCTGCTGAAGGACGTAGGGAAATTTTGCCTTGAACTCGACAACTCCGGAGCGCGCGAAATGCGCTTTCTGCTGGGGCGGGATCGTTCGGCCTTGAAAAAGTGTGAGGGTGTGTTGTGCGTTTGCAGCTAGGGGGAGGAAGCGATATCTGGTCCGCTATCCAGATATCGGTAGAGCGAGCGCGCCTCGGACTGAAGTCCGAGTCGACAAGGACGCGCCTGGGCTTCGCCTGGTGGCTGATCGAGCCTCTGATCCTTCTCGCGATCTATTACTCCGTGTTCGGCCATCTGCTGCGTATCCAGGTGGAGAACTTTGCCGTGTTCCTGATCATCGGCGTCACGTTCTGGACCTGGTTCAACAAGAGCGTGATGAACTGCACCGATGCCATCTACGAGAAGAAGCACATTCTCGAGCATTGCAGGGTCGACCCCCTGATATTCCCGCTGACCTCGATCTTCAAGGATCTGGTCAAGGAGTCGCTGGTTGTCGCTCTGCTCCTGGGGCTGCTCTGTGCCATCGGTTTCACGCCATCCTGGCTGTGGTTGTACCTGCCGCTGATCATGTTGGTGCAGATGATCATCACAGCCGGTTGCGGCGTCTTTGTCGCGGGCCTGACGCCATTCCTGCCGGATGTGCGCATCCTGATTTCCTCCGGGCTGCAGTTCCTGATGTTCGGATCGGGCGTGTTCTATTCCAAGGACAACATACCGCCGCAGTTCCATCTCCTGCTGGATCTCAATCCCCTGGCGCTGCTGCTTTCGCAGTATCGCGAGGTGCTGATGTTTAGCCGTGCGCCCGCTGTCGGAGATCTCTTCGCACTGTTCTGCGGCGCCCTGGCGCTGTTCGTGCTGGCAGTTCTGTTCGTCGCCGGCAACCGCAATTCCTATGCCATGGCGTTGAGCAAATGACAGACGTTGCTGCACTGAAAGCCGACGGTCTGTCACTAACCTTCCGCAACGGCCTGCGCCTGTTTTCCCGTCGCCAGACCACCGTGCTGCAGGATGTTTCCTTTTCGGTCGGGCGTGGCGAGACCTTCGGCGTTGTTGGCGGCAATGGCGCCGGCAAAAGCACCTTGCTGCGCGTCCTGGCGGGAATCTACCAGCCGACTCGTGGACGGCTGACTTCTTCGGTCGCGAGCGTCTCGCTGCTCAACCTGCAACTGGGTTTCGACGACAACCTGAATGCGAGCGACAACATCGTGCTCAGCGGCATGCTGATGGGCATGGGCCGCAGGCGCATGCGCGAGCTGACCGCCGAGATTCTCGACTATGCCGAACTGGGCGGCTCGGCCGGGCTGCCGGTGCGCAGCTATTCCACGGGGATGCGTGCTCGCCTGGGCTTCGCCATCTCCAAGTATTCGCGTCCCGACGTGATCCTGCTGGACGAGGTCCTGAGCGTCGGCGACGGGCATTTCCGCGAAAAGGCCGAGGCCACCATGCGCGAGATGCTTCAGGGCAATCAGACCGTGGTGTTCGTATCCCACGATTCAGGCCGTATCAGAGAGATGTGTAGTCGAGTGTGCTGGTTGAAGGACGGGCGCGTGCAGTTGCTCGGCCCGGCCAACGAAGTCATGGACGCATACGACGAATTCATCCTGCGCAAGTGAAGGAAAAGCAGATGCTCAACATAGTAGTTCCCATGGCCGGCGCCGGTAGCCGTTTCGCGGTCGCAGGATACAAGGACCCAAAGCCGCTGATTCCGGTACATGGCGTGCCGATGATCAAGGTGGTAATCGACAACCTCACGCCAGCTTGCGAGCACCGCTTCATCTTCATCTGCCAGGCAGCACACGTTGAAGCCTACGGTCTGCAGGAAAAGCTGCAGGCCTGGGCGCCGGGATGCGCCATCGTTGAGCTCGACGGCCTCACCGAAGGCGCCGCCTGTACGGTGTACGCCGCCAGGGAGCTGATCAACTCCGATGACCCGGTGATGATCGCCAACAGCGACCAGTACGTGGATATCGACATCAACGACTACCTGCGCTCCATGGAAGAGCAGCAGGCGGACGGCCTGATCATGACCATGAAGGCGGATGACCCGAAATGGTCCTTCGTCGGCTTCGACGATGGGGGGCGCATCAACCGCGTCATCGAGAAGGAAGTGATTTCCGACGAGGCTACCGTGGGCATCTACAACTTCCGCAGCGGCCGCGAGCTGATCGCCGCGATCGAGTCCATGTTCAACAAGGACCTGCGGGTGAACGGCGAGTTCTACGTGGCGCCGGCCTACAACGAGATGATCGGCGACGATGCCCGCATCGTGCACTACAGCATCGGCTCCGAAGGCGCTGGCATGTACGGCCTGGGCATTCCTGCTGACCTCGACCTGTTCCTCGGCCTGTCGGTCAGCCAGGCGGCCACGGCGGGTCACTGATTATGCAGATCATCAGTCATCGCGGTTACTGGCTGGAGCGGCCCGAGCGCAACCTGAAGGTTGCCTTCTGTCGCTCCTTCGACCTGGGCTTCGGCACCGAGACCGACGTGCGCGACGTCGCCGGCCGGCTCGTCATCTCCCATGACATGCCCAGCGGCGAAGAAATGTCTCTGGACGACCTGCTGAGGATCATGGCCGGGCGCAACCTGCCGCTGGCGATGAACATCAAGGCCGATGGCCTGTGCGAGCCGCTCAAGGCGACGTTCGAGGCCCATGGTCACAGCAACTGGTTCGTCTTCGACATGGCGGTGCCGGACATGCGCAGCTACCTCGCCAGCGGCGTCTGCACCTATACGCGTCTGAGCGAGGTCGAGCCGGTCCCCGCGTGGCTGAACGAAGCCGATGGCATCTGGCTCGATAGCTTCGGCAGCGAGTGGTATTCCCGTGATCAGCTCTCCAGGTTGCTGGCCGATGGCAAGGAAATCTGCGTCGTCTCCTCCGAACTGCATGGCCGCGAACACCTGCCACTTTGGCAACTGCTGGCTGAGTTCCAGGGCGCCGAGAACCTGACGCTGTGCACCGACCTGCCTGAATCCGCCCGCTCTTTCTTCAAGGAATGACCTCATGATCAAAGCTGTGATTTTCGACATGGATGGTGTGCTGATCGAAGCGAAGGATTGGCACTACGAGGCTTTGAACAAGGCGCTCAATCTGTTCGGCCACACCATCAGCCGTCACGACCACCTGACCACCTACGACGGGCTGCCAACCTCGCGCAAGCTGAACATGCTCAGCGTCGAGCATGACCTGCCGGTGGAGCTGCACAACTTCATCAACGAGATGAAGCAGGCGTACACGATGGAAATCGTCTACTCGCAGTGCAAGCCGACCTTCAATCACCAGTACGCCCTGTCCTCGCTGAAGAACCGTGGCTACAAGCTGGCTGTGGCCTCCAACTCCATTCGCAACACCGTCGAAGTGATGATGGACAAGGCCCGCCTGGACCAGTACCTGGACCTGAAGTTGTCCAACGAAGACGTGAAGAGCCCCAAGCCGGCGCCAGATATCTACACCAAGGCCATCCAGTCCTTCGGCCTCTCGCCCGACGAATGCCTGATCGTCGAGGACAACGAGAACGGCATTCGTGCCGCCCGCGCTTCGGGAGCCCATGTGCTGGTCGTAGAGGACGTAGCCGACGTCAACCTGGACAACATCACCCGCCGCATCGAGCAGATCGAAGCTCAGCGGCACGAGCGGCTGGAGGCCTGATCATGCGCAAGTTGAATATCGTACTGCTCGCCGGTGGCGAAGGCGCTTCGGTGAAGGCCGAAAGCAGCTACCCCGATTACTTGTCCGAGCGTGACGGCGTGCCGTTGATCCAGCATCTGGTGGAGAACTGCCTTGCCCTGGAGCCTGTGCGGATCATCTGCATGCTGCCCAAGGACGACGTCAGCAAGTACCACCTGCGCAACATGCTGCAGCAGATGACTCCGGTCGCCTCCGTGCAGCCGGTTCAGGCGCTGACCATGGGGGCGGCCTGCACTGCCCTGCTGGCGGCGGAGAGCATCGACAACAGCGATGAGCTGCTGATCATCAACTGCAACGAACTGCTCGATGGCTCGCTGCGCGACATCGTCGGCGGCTTCCGCAACGACCAGTGCGATGCTGGCGTGGTGGTCTTCAAGTCCCTGCATCCGCGCTATTCCTTCGTACGCATGAATGCCGAGGGTTATGTCACCGAGGCGGCAGAGAAGAATCCGATCAGCAACCATGCGGTGGCCGGCCTGTACTGGTTCGACCGCGGCGCGGTATTCGTCGAGGCGGTGAAGGAGATGATCCGCAAGGACGCCAAGGTGAACGACGCCTTCTACATCGCTCCGGCGCTCAATGAGCTGGTGCTGCTGCATAAGAAGATCGGCAGTTTCCGCGTCGAGCCCAACCAGTACCACCCACTGAAGAACCCCCATCAACTGCATGCTTTCGAAACGGTGGCTGTTCGATGAACTCCGCGAACCTGAAGGACATGGTCAAGGGCTGGTTCGTCGGGGGGTTTACCCCCACTGCCTTTAGTACCCAGGCCTGCGAAGTCGCAGTGAAGCCTTATAAGACCGGAGACTCGGAGTCCGCGCACTATCACAAGATCGCCACCGAAGTGACTCTGGTGCTCTCTGGTGAAGTGGAAATGTGCGGCAAGACCTGGGGCGCTGGCGAAATCATCGTTCTGGAGCCAGGCGACATCACCGCCTTCAAGGCACTCTCCGATGCCGTCACTGTTGTGGTCAAGGTGCCCGGTGCGCTGAACGACAAGTACCTCGTGGAAGCATGATGCTCACCTTTCCAGAAAAGGGCTCTGCATTGCCTTGCCAGGCACGTTCGCGATACTGCCCTGCAAGCCGGGCATTCGTGTCGCACCGCAGTACCTTGAAGTTCGCAACTAAGGACTGAGGCAGCATGCTGATTCAACTCAAGCCCCTGAAGCGCCTTGGCTACCCGGAGGCGAAGTTTCTACCCGCGCTATCGGATGATGTGCTCAACAGGGCGCGTGCCGCTAATGTGCTGACGTTCCGCAGCAAATCCGGAGCTGCTCCCGATCGTGTGATCAAGAATGTGAGTGCGCTGACACGTCTGGATTGGCCCGGCGGCGACGCCATTGTCCTCCTGGGCCTGCAGACGGACTCACCGCTGGCCCCGCTGATCCTCTGGGACCTCGTCCACGCCGCCCCGGTGGGGGCGACGATCGAGCTTGTGGAGGCCGTGGGCATCGCGTGCTATCTGACCCGCGAGTACTTCCAGGACGCTCTTGTCCTGGAGGAATCCTCTGCTGGTGTGCGCCGTTACCGTAAGATCGCCATGCTCGATGCCGAGCATGGTTCGCTCGATGAGTGGACATTCGGCATACCGTCCGGCCCCGACGATGCCACGCTCCTGAATGCCTGCGTTGCTCGCATTCTGGAACTGCCTATTCCCAAGAAGGAAATCCTGCTCTGTGGACGTCCGTCGGACAGCTTCCTCTATTGGGAGCATGTCCGCATCGTTGGCGAGGACATTACAGCGCCGCCGCTGAAGATCTGCTCCAAGAAGAACCGATTGGCGGAGGAGGCCAAGTACGAGAACCTGTGCATCGTGCATGACCGGGTCTTCCTGCCTGACAACTTCCAGGAAGCGATTCAACGGTTCGGCAACGCCTATCCGCTGACTGCCTTCCAGTCGCTGTACTTCGATGACCATACGAACTTCTGCCTGCGCCGCTATTCGGACTTCTTCATTTCGCAAGGGCTGATCTCCCATCGCACCGAAGCGCCACGCCGGGACGACAAGTCTGCGACCTCGCGCTTCGCGCCAGCAATCCTTGAGCGTGTCGAGGACACGGCATTCGCTTATGCGAACGGGCACCGTTACTCGGCAAACGTCTATCCGAGCGGCAGTCTGTACCTTGTGAAAAAGCGTGTATGGGCGCGCATCCCCCAGGATGAATCGCTGCTCTGGACCGAGTTTGAGGATGTCGAACAGGGCGAGCGTGCTGGCCGCCTGGGAATTCCGTCTCGTATCAATCCATACGCATTCACCCAGTCCATGCTGTCGCGCAGCATGTTGAACTGGTTGGGCACCACCTTCTGCGAGAACCAGAGTGGGGATATGCGTATTCAGCGAACGCTCTTCGAACTGGTTCCATTTCTCTCGCGCAAGCCCGTCAACCGCAAGACCCAGGAACAAGCTGCGCGTGACCACACTGCGTTCATGGCGCGTTGGGGTATCGAGGCGGATGCGTCGCTTGAGTCACCAGCCGCAGCGGCCGCCAATACCAAGCGACGCCTGCGCTGGCTCGTGCAAGTTATCCATGCGGCGCGGATTCCGCTGCGCCCTGAGTCGGTTCGCAACTTCATCAACGATGTCGAAAAGCTGGTCGTCAGCGAGCAGATTGCCTACCAGAACAAGCAAGCCATGGCGCGGGACATCGTTGAAGGTTCCGAGGAAGCCAGGGCCGCGATCATTCTGCACTGCAGCGAACTGGTGAATCAGTCTGCCCAGCGGCCCGGCGGGAGGGTCTTCGCCAAGAGTCTTTCGGACTATCTCCCCAGACGAAGCCTGCTGGCGAAGCTCGGCTCCTTTGCCAGTGCCTGGTACCTCTGGCGTCACCGCAAGGTGATGGTGGCTACCAATCTGGGACTGTTCGGCCTTTACCGGGCGATTGTCGGTTCTACCCCATGGGCTAGCTACAAGGATAAGCAGTCGTGAGCGATGCACCGTTGGTGGCGATCATTTCCGCAATGGCCGCGCAGGGGCCGGGGCAGCTTCAGCAGATCAAGGCATGGCTGTTCGAACAGCGCCAGCGCGAAACATTGCCCTCTTCACTGGTAGTCGATCATTCGGTGGTGCCGGTAGCCGCCAGTCCTGCAGAGGATGGGGCGCCTATGTGGGTCGAGGTCTACGCTGCCGATTTTCTGCGCCGCAACACCGACAGCTACGGCCCGGATCTGCGGGCGATCCAGGGCGCGCTGGACGAGGCGCAGGGGAAAGGCTTGCTGGTTCGGCAGGCGCTGGGCGATGTGAAGAACATGCTCGCCTTGCACAAGGTCATGCGCGAGCTGCTCTACGCCTGTGGCAATCCGCCGGCGATCATCGCCTTTGAGGTCGCGCCCAAGGACATCACTGCAATGAGTTTCAGTGTCGAGGACATGGTTCAGATCAATCCGCGGCGGCTGAGTAACTCGGAAGTGAAAATGTGGCTGAAGACGACTCGTACACAGATCCTGTTTTCGCAGCTTCGCACGCTGATGCCGGAGCCGTTGTTCCGTGTCTACAGGGGGCTGAACCACATCATCACCAGGCTGAGCGCGGTGCTGGACAACAAGTAGGAACTGAAGATGGCGGTCAGTTGAGGCTGACCGGCTGGCATGAGTTCGCCGCGCCAGGCGCCTCCGGATTATCAGGGGCACTGGAAGTTGAAGCGAGACAGATGATCTGTTTTTTCGCGTGGCAGCGAGACTGCTGGCGGCAAGGTTCCGGCGCGAAATGTTTTTGGGGGGAGTGATGGACCAGAAAATTACCTGGCTCAATGTGACGGGTAGTCCTCGCAGTGGGACGACGGCGTTGGGTGCTGCACTGAACAAGAGTCAGCACATTGGCGTGCTCCATGAGCATTATCCCAAGGACTTTTTCGACTCGATCGAGTCGCTGTTCAAGAATCAGGATTTCCATGCCTCACTGGGTGGATATCCATTCTTTGCCGACTCGATAGTGGCCCGGGAACGCGATCTCACTCCCATCGTTGAGTCGATCTTTTCGATTGTCTTCAAAAAGTCGCCGAGCATCATCGGTTCCAAGATTCCGGGGTTGCAGCGTCGCGAAAAGACCCGATACCCGGAAGGCTTCCGGCCGCGGGAAATCAATATCGTCAGAAACCCTGTTGATGTCGTGAACTCTTACCTGAAGAAGAGCGATGGCACTCTGGCGGAGGATCCCGAGCAGGCATTCTGCGATTGGCTCCATTCGTTCAATTACGCAGTCGCCCAACAGGGTGGTGAAGATTTCTTCTGGGTGCTCTACGAACGTTTCCGAAGTGCTGAGAACGTCGAAATTGCCACACAGATGGCTGAGTTTCTCAAGATCGATTGCGACTTCGAACTGGAGGAAATGAACTCGTCCGAGCAGCCGTCCGAAGCGCAGTTCCTGCATAGCGAGTCGGGGAGGCGGACCTTTACCGCCATTACCCGTTTGTTCGACCTGTCCGACTGGGATGCTGATGCCACCCGGAAAATCGAGGCCGGCAAGCTGATCGGGTATCCGCTAACCCATGGCGAATCGATTGTATTGCGGGCCGGCGGGAACTCCTGGAAGTACGTTCACAACGGTTTCTACTCGCCCGAGCCTGACGGCTCTTGGACGCGAGGCCCCGAGGCGATCATCCGCCTGACCCCGGAAGCGACGCTTTCGGGAAAACTCAGCGTGACGCTGGATGTTTCGTGGAGCCTGAACATTCACGGCGTTGGAACGATGTTCAGTCTCTACCTGGACGACACGCTACTGGGCAATACCACCCTGGCTCTGGGCGACTCTCAGGGCGCAAGCAACAAGGTCATCTTCAACTGTCCGGCGTTCATTCAGGCAGCAGACTCCGTAACCCTGAAAATAGTCATCGAGAACCCCAGGAATCCATCGGCGCTGGGAGTCTCCGCAGACAATCGTGACCTGGGGCTGATGATCCGCTCCATTTCTTTTGGCGTGTGATTCATCACTCCGTGCAGGAGGCAAACCGCTAGGCGCCTTCTGCGGGATCCAGGGAGGTCCGACGATGACCGCAATCAAGGAATCGAGTGTTCGGAAGGGAAGTATGACTACGCCTCTAGAGATCGCCAGCGAAGTGCGCTGGCACGATCAGAAAGTCTCGACGCAGATGCGTCTGGATGCGATGGAGCAGAAGGGCATGTGCATCTGGTTTACCGGGCTTTCCGGCTCCGGCAAGTCGACACTGGCCAATGCGCTGGACCTGGCGCTGCATGGCACCGGCAAGAAAACCTACTTGCTCGATGGCGACAATCTCCGCCATGGCCTGTGCCAGGACCTCGGGATGCAGGAGCAGGATCGCGCCGAGAATATTCGCCGCGCGGGAGAGGTTGCCAAGCTGATGGTGGATGCCGGGCTCGTGGTGCTTTGTGCCTTTATCTCGCCCTATCAGCGCGACCGCGACCGTGTGCGCAGCTTGTTCGACGAGGGGCAGTTCCTCGAGGTGCATGTTTCCACACCGCTGACAGTGTGCGAGGGGCGTGATCCCAAAGGCCTGTACGGCAAGGCCAGGGTGGGACTCATCAGCGACTTCACGGGCGTCAGTTCCCCCTACGAGGTGCCGGTTGCGCCGGAGTTCGTTGTGGATACCAGTGGCGAGACCCTGGACTATGCCGTCAGCCGTCTCATGGCGACCGGTGCGGGGTTGTCGTCGTGAAGCCGGGCCTGTCGACTCGCGATATAGCCGTGATCGTCCAGGGGCCCTTGAAGGACGGCGAGGTCAATATTGCGGCGCGGGCCTTGCGCTCGGTTCTCGAACATCTACCAGATGCGCAGGTCATCCTGTCCACCCATGACGATATCGAAGGCCTGCACTTCGAGGGTGTCCTTGTTGTGCAGGCGCAGCCTGCTCGCCAGTTCACGGACGTCAATGGCAATCAGAACAACGTCAACAAGCTGATCAGTTCAATGGCCAGCGGGCTGGCCCAGGTGGACCGTGAGTTCTGCATCAAGCTTCGCACCGATCATGTGCTGAGCAGTGCTGCCATCGTTGATTGCCTTGACTCGGTGGAGCGGGAGGCTGCCGAAGCGCGCCTGTTCTCCAGCAGAGTCTGCGTCTCGAATCTATTTCTGCGTAATCCCTGTAAGGTGCCTTACCTGTTTCACCTGACCGACACAGTTCAATTCGGTCGGACCAGGGATCTGCGTACGCTCTGGAACATTCAGCCCATTTCGGACAGCGTCCTCTTCCTGAAGGGAGGGGCACGGATCAATCCCCTGGGCACCTTCCAGGGGTATACGTCGTTCCGACTTCTTCCCGAGCAGGCAATATTTCTCCAGTTCGCGCAAAAGCAGGGCCTGCAACTCGACCTCGAGCACATTTCGCACACCAGTTTCGAACTCTTCAATGCCTGGGAAGAACTCCTGGCCTCGAACTTCGAAGTGTTCGATTGGCAGAACCTCGGCATCCTGCCGCCCAAACGCTTCCTTACCGCGCCCTATTCCCCCGGCTCCCTCATGACCCGGGATGATCTGCAGATGCTGCGCACCGGCCGCTCGCCCCTGGCCAGGGCGTTGCGCTACGGGGATCTGCTGATCAACAAATATCTGCTGTGCTGGTTCAGCCGGCGCTGGCTGGTTTCCGTGGCGTCACTGCTGCTGTTCTCCTTCTCTTCCGAGTTGGCAGTCGGCGCGCGTGACTTTTACAGACGCCTGACGGGGGCCAGCCGCACCTGAGCGTGCGGCTTCCTGATTCCCACCCATTGATCGAGAGTCGTTTTTTACATGAACAAGAAGTTGGTGATTTGCGCGGCGCTGCTGGCCCTGGCTGGATGCGACAAGGCGGCGGAGCCGAAGGTACAGGCAGTGGTTCGGGCGACACCTGCCGAGGTGCCGAAACAGAACGGCCAGTACTTGCGCTTCTATCAAATGGCGAATGGTGAGACGCGCCTGGAAGCTCATCGTGTTGCCGGTCAGCTCAAGGCGGTTATCAGTGGCAATCCCGGCTTTACCGTCGAGCCCGGCAAGTTTCCTGCAGTCAATCCGGTGCTGGTCCGTATCAAGGACTGTGGGCTGATTACTTTCACCCAGGACAAGGGCGATCCTCAGGCGATGACTGCCAAGCGCACCGACAAGCAGGGATTCAATGCGCAGTGCCCGATCCAGAACCTCGATGGCCTATGGGTCAAACTCTCGGCCAGCGTTTGATGATCCGACTGGCGTGCGTCTGATGAAGGTTCTGCACTTCTACAAGACCTTCGGTCTGGAGCAGTACGGTGGCGTCGAAATGTTCATTCGACACCTGACTCACGCCACCTCGATCCAGGGTTGCCAGAACACTGTGCTGTCGCTGGCGAAGGAGCCGATGAAACCGGTAACGACGTCCAGCTTCCGTCTGGTTCAGGCCAAGCAGGATCTGCATATCGCGTCGACCGGGTTCTCCTGGTCTTCGCTGGGCGCATTCGCGCGCCTTGCGAGGCAAGCGGACGTCATCCACTACCATTTCCCCTGGCCTTTCATGGACGTGGTCCATCTGCTTAAAGGCCTGGGTAAGCCCAGTGTGGTGACCTATCACTCGGACATCGTGCGGCAGAAGGCTTTGCTGCAACTCTATCGGCCCTTGATGCGAGCCTTTCTGGGACGAGTCGATTCGATTGCCGCTACCAGCCCCAACTACCTGGAAAGCTCGACTGTCCTGCAGCGCTATCAGGACAAGGCTTGCTCCATTCCCATAGGCCTGGAGCAGGACCTATACCCGCGTCCGGATGTCACCGAGGTGGGCAAGTTGCATCGGCTTTATGGCGAGCGCTTCTTTCTGTTCATTGGTGTGCTGCGCTACTACAAGGGCCTGCACTATTTGCTCGAGGCGATGAAGTCGGCGCCTTGGCCGCTGCTGATCGTTGGTGCCGGACCGATGGAGCGGGAGCTTATGCAGATGGCGACGGCGCAAGGCCTGAGCAACGTGCATTTCCTCGGGCAGGTCAGCGAGCAGGAAAAGATCGATTTGATGTGCGCCTGCTATGGCGTGATCTTCCCCTCGCACCTTCGCTCGGAAGCCTTCGGTATCGGCTTGCTGGAGGGCGCGATGATGGGAAAACCGTTGATCTGCAGTGAAATCGGTACCGGCACCAGCTTCATCAATCAGCATGAGGAAACCGGGATCGTTGTCCCGCCGGCCGACGCTGGAGCGTTACGCCAGGCCATGCAGACGTTATGGCATGACCCGACGCTGGCGGAGCGTTATGGGCGAGCTGCGCGAGCACGCTTCCTGAATACCTTCACCGCCAGGGGTATGGGTGAGGCTTATAGCGAGCTTTATGCCCAAGTGGCAGGCCGACAGGCTGGCTGACTAAAGAAAACGCCCGGCATCCTTGCCGGGCGTTTTCGTTTCACGTCTAACGCTTACTGCTGATGCAGCTTCCACGCATCCCCGTGGGGAGCGGTGCCCTTGTCGTACGGGCGGAACAGGGTCATGTAGGCCAGGCCCAGCAGGATCACGATGCCGCCGACCAGGATGATCCCGTAGTTCAGGTACCAGGGCGCATCCGGCGTACGCGGCCAGGACATGTTGATGATCGCCAGCACGCCGTACGTCAGCGCCAGGACGTTCACGATCCAGCCCCAGTTGCCCAGGGTGAAGGCGCCGCTCGGCTTCCAGCCGCGCAGACGGGCGAACAGGGCGCCGCCGACGATCATCTGGAACGACAGGTAGATGCCAATGGCGGCGAAGCTCACCACCATGGCGATGGCGTTCTGCAGGTAGAAGCCGGCGCAGACGATCACCGACGGAATCACGCCGCAGGCGATCAGCGCTGCCACCGGCACGTGGGTGTTGGGCGACAGGCGCTTGAGCAGACCGCTGCCCATCACCATCTCATCGCGGGCGTAGGAGTACAGCAGGCGGCTGGCGGCGGCCTGCAGGCTGAGCACGCAGGAGACGAAGGAGACGATGATCACCGCCATCACCAGGCGCGCGCCGGTCACGCCGAAGGCGTTGTCGAGGATGGTGGTCATCGGGTCCTTGTCGGCGCCGGAGATCACGGCCTGCATATCCGGTACCGCGAGGATCAGCGCGAGGGCGGCGAAGATCGCCGCGCCGCCGCCGATCCAGATGGTCATGCGCATGGCCTTGGGAATGCGCCGGCTGGGGTTCGGGGTTTCCTCGGCGACGTCACCGCAGGCCTCGAAGCCGTAGTAGAGGAACATGCCGGCCAGCGAAGCGGTGAGGAACGCCGGCCAGTAGCTGCCGTCGATACGGATGTCGAAGCTGTTGAACAGCACCGAGAACGGCTGGTGACGCTCGAAGATCAGCAGGTAGGTGCCGATCACCAGTGCGCCGAGCAGCTCGCAGATGAAGCCGAACATCGCCACGCGGGCCAGCAGCTTGGTGCCGGAGAGGTTGAGCAGGGTGGCGATCACCGTCAGCGCCAGGGCGACGAAGGTGTTGGTCACCGGCGTGGATTCGAAGCCGAGCAGCGTGGCGATGTACGGGCCGGCACCCAGGGCCACGGCGGCGATGGTCACGCACAGCGACACCGAGTAGAGCCAGCCGACCATCCACGCCCAGCGCTTGCCCACCAGGCGCCGGGCCCAGGGATAGACGCCGCCGGAGATGGGGAACTGCGAAACCACTTCGCAGAAGATCAGGCACACCAGCATCTGCCCGATGCCCACCAGCAGGTAGGACCAGAACATCGGCGGGCCGCCGGCGGCCAGGCACAGGCCGAACAGGGTGTACACGCCGACCACCGGCGAGAGGTAGGTGAAGCCCAGGGCGAAGTTCTGCCAGAGGGTCATGCTGCGTTGGAAGTTGGAGGTGTAGCCCAGCGCGCGGAGTTGCTCCGCGTCGCGGTCCAGGGCGGCGCCTGGCTGGGTCGAGCTGTTCATCGTGGGAGTCCTGTGTGAGGTTTTCGCGTCGGCAGCCAATCGGGTGCAACGGAAAGCGTTGTTGTTATTGTTCGGCGCGCGGGGTCAGCCGCACGCCGTCTTGCTCCAAACCTCTCGTTTTCCGGATCGCGTTACAGCTTGATCCAGGTCGCCTTCAGCTCGGTGTACTTGTCGAAGGCGTGCAGCGACTTGTCACGGCCGTTGCCCGACTGCTTGAAGCCGCCGAAGGGCGCGGTCATGTCGCCGCCGTCGTACATGTTCACCCACACGCTACCAGCGCGCAGGGCGCGGGCGGTGAGGTGGGCCTTGGAGATGTCGCGGGTCCAGACCGCCGCCGCCAGCCCGTACTGGGTGTCGTTGGCGATGCGGATGGCTTCCTCGGCGTCCTCGAACTCGATGACCGAGAGCACCGGGCCGAAGATTTCCTCGCGGGCGATCTTCATCGCGTTGCTCACGCCGTCGAACAGGGTCGGCTCGACGTAGGTGCCGCCGGTTTCTTCCAGCACGCGCTTGCCGCCGGTGAGGATCTTCGCGCCTTCGTCCTGGCCGGCCTGGATGAAGCCCAGCACCTGCTCCAACTGACGACCGTCGACCAGCGCGCCGACGTTGGTTTCCGGGTCCAGCGGGTGGCCGGCTTTCCAGCCCTTGAGCGCTTCGACCACCAGCGGCAGAAATTTCGCCTTGATCGACTTCTGTACCAGCAGGCGCGAGCCGGCGGTGCACACTTCGCCCTGGTTGAAGGCGATGGCGGCAGCGGCGGATTCGGCGGCGGCCTGCAGGTCCGGCGCGTCCTCGAAGACGATGTTCGGGCTCTTGCCGCCGGCTTCCAGCCAGACGCGCTTCATGTTCGATTCGCCGGCGTAGACCATCAGTTGCTTGGCGATTTTTGTGGAGCCGGTGAACACCGCGGTGTCCACGTCCATGTGCAGCGCCAGGGCCTTGCCGACGGTGTGGCCGTAGCCCGGCAGTACGTTCAGCACGCCGGCGGGGATGCCGGCTTCGATGGCCAGCTGGGCGATGCGGATGGCGGTCAGCGGCGAACGTTCGGAGGGCTTGAGGATCACTGAGTTGCCGGTGGCCAGCGCCGGGCCGAGTTTCCACGCGGCCATCATCAGCGGGAAGTTCCACGGCACGATGGCGGCGACCACGCCCACCGGCTCGCGGGTAACCAGGCCAAGCTGGTCGTGGGAGGTGGCGGCCACTTCGTCGTAGACCTTGTCGATGGCCTCGCCGCTCCAGCGCAGGGAGTCGGCGGCGCCCGGCAGGTCGACATTCAGCGAATCGCCGATGGGCTTGCCCATGTCCAGGGTTTCCAGCAGCGCCAGTTCCTCGGCGTGCTCTTCCAGCAGGGCGGCGAAGCGGATCATCACGGCCTTGCGGGTGGCCGGCGCTTCCCGCGACCAGACGCCGGAATCGAAGGTGCTGCGGGCGCTCTGCACGGCGCGCTCGGCGTCGGCTTCATCGCAACTGGCGACCTTGGCCAGCAGGCGGCCGTCCACCGGGCTGATGCAGTCGAAGGTTTCGCCGGAGGCGGCGGCAAGGTACTCGCCCTGGATGAAGGCACGGCCCTCGATCTTCAGGGCCTTGGCGCGGGCTTCCCATTCGGCGCGGGTTGGCTGGCTCATGCGTATCGCTCCTCGTTGTTGCTGTTGTTGGCGGAGACGGCCTGCGGACCGTCGCTGGCAAATACATTTGAAACCATATCTTATGTTTTTGCGGTTGCCAATACAGGTCGAAAAATGAACGTTTGAAAGGGCTTTTCGTGGCAAAAGACCTTGCTGAAAGTGCGGAAAGCGATTTTAAAATATGGAGACATAGTTTTTGCGAAGCCGCAGCCGGGCTAGTCGGTAGACTTCGCTATCAACCCAGGAACAGGAATTTGCCGCGCAGGAAGCGTCCGCGCTCCGCGCATTGCCGCCTATGAACGAATTCAGGAAAGTCCGCCCCGCCAGCTTCATGCGCCTGCGCCAGGAAGGGCGCACCGAGGAGGTCGCGCGCCGGCTGGTGGAGATGGTCGACCTCGGCCTCTACGCCGAAGGCGAGCAACTGCCCAGTGAAAGCGAGCTGGCCATGCAGTTCGGCGTCGCCACCGTGACCCTGCGCGATGCCCTGGCGGAGCTGCGCGAGCGCGGGGTGATCGAGACCCGGCGCGGGCGCAATGGCGGCAGCTTCGTCTGCTCGCCGCAGCACAGCTCCGAAGACGCCCTGCTGGGGCAGCTGCGCCAGATGAGCGCGCTGGAGCTGCGTGACCTGGGTGACGAGCATGTCGCCATCGCCGGAGCTGCCGCGCGGCTCGCGGCGCAGCGCTCCACCTCCGACGAACAGGCACGCATCGCTCAGTACCTCGACGCGCTGGCGAACGCCACGACCCGGCAGGAACAGCGCCGCGCCGACGCGCGCTTTCATATCGAGATTGCCGTCGCCGCCCAGTCCGTGCGCCTGACCCATGCGGAAACGCGCCTGCAGGCGGAAATCGGCGAATGGCTGTGGCTGCCGGTGGATGGTTTCCCTGGCGCAGCGATCATCGTGCAGGAACACCGCGCCATTCTCGAAGCCATCAGTGTCGGTGACTCGAACCTGGCTGGCGCGTTGGCCGAGGCCCATGTCACCCGTGGCATCAAGCGGCTGATCAACCTGCGCCTGAGCCTGCTGGCCGACGACGGCTGACTGGCACAGCGCTTGCTGCTTTCCC
Organism: Pseudomonas sp. CAN1; assembly: GCF_030462585.1. Taxonomy (GTDB): domain Bacteria; phylum Pseudomonadota; class Gammaproteobacteria; order Pseudomonadales; family Pseudomonadaceae; genus Pseudomonas. The sequence continues at coordinate 447,059 of NZ_JASMRU010000002.1, forward strand.
GACGCGTCCGGAAGGGCGCAGGCAACGACTCACCGTGGGCCTCTCTGGCCTGCGCGATAACAAGAACAGCGAGGCCCGGTCATGTCCATCGAACACCCCACGGATGAACTTCAGCACTGCGCCGAGCGCATCGACGCTTCCATCCGTAACGTTTTCCAGCGTCTCGACGAGCTGGCCGGCGATGTCGTGGCGATCTGGCGCACGCTGGCGGAGGAGGGCAAGCGCCCGTCCTCGAAGGACCTCGGCGTACTGCGTCCGCGCATCCAGCACGACCTCACCGATGACGGCACGCGCCTGCACGGCACCGGCGTGGTGATCGAACCGGGCGAACTGGCCGACCAGGAGATGTACCTGGAGTGGTGGTACCACGGCCGCGGCGACAAGGTCGTGCCCATGAGCCTGAACTTCAACCGGCGCAGCGAGAGCTTCTACAACTACCTCAACATGCCGTGGTTCTCCCGTCCGCGCGCCAGCGGGCAACCCTCGGTGGTCGGGCCCTTCGTCGACCTCTACGGCACCGACCTGTACATCCTCGCCTTCTCGGTGCCGATCCAGGTGGACGGTCGTTTCATCGGCGTCGCCGCCGCCGACATCGCCTTGCATGAATTCGAAGGCGTGCTGCTGGGCAGCCTGATGCAGATGGGCCACGAGGCACTGGTGGTCAACGGGGAAGGTCGTGTGGTTGCGGCGAATACCGCCAACTGGTTCACCGGCGACCTCGCCCGGCGCACCCTGGGGCGTGATGCGCAGGGACGCGAGCAGGAGCTGGCAGCGTCGTTCTCGCACTGGGCAGTCATTGAACGACCGCTGAACCGCCGCCTTGCCGGTGCTGCCTGAGGCTGCCAAACGCGAAGTAAACGGCTAGGCTAGGGCGGTTCCCTCATCGACGGATACCGCCATGAGCCAGTCGCTCGACACCCTCTCCGACTTCGAACCCCTGAGTGCAACGGATGCCCGCGTTCTCGGGTGCCTGATCGAAAAGCAGCTCACCACACCCGAAGCCTACCCGCTGACCCTCAACGCCCTGGTCACCGCGTGCAACCAGAAGACCAGCCGCGACCCGGTGATGAACCTCACCCCCGGCCAGGTCGGCCAGTCCCTGCGCCACCTGGAAGGGCGCGAGATGACCCGCCTGGTCATGGGCAGCCGCGCCGACCGCTGGGAGCAGCGGCTGGACAAGGCGCTGGAGCTGGTCAAGCCGCAGGTCATCCTGCTCGGCCTGCTGTTCCTGCGCGGCCCGCAGACTCTCAACGAGCTGCTCACCCGCAGCCAGCGCATGCACGACTTCGATGACACCGAGGAAGTCCGCCACCAGCTCGAGCGCCTCGCCGGCCGTGGTATGGCCGTGCAACTGGATCGCCAGGCCGGCCAGCGCGAAGACCGCTACATGCACCTGCTGGGCACCGAGGAAGACCGTGAGGCTGCCATTGCCGCCAGCGGTAGCCGCGCTTCCAGCGAACGCAGCGACGGCGGTGGCCAGGACGAAGGGCGCCTGGTCGAACTGGAAGCCCGCATCGCCGCCCTGGAGGAGCGCCTGGCGCTGCTGGAACTGGGCGTATCACGAGACTGAGAATGCGTGCGCGCAGCTCGACCCAGGTCAATCTGCGCACTGCTAATTCAGCGTTAAGATTTGCCGCCGATAGTCAGGCTAGATCCTCGCTGCCCCCGGAGCGCCCCATGAGTCGTAAACCCTCCCAGGCCCAGCTGAACGCCGTGCTCAGCCAGCTCACGGAAACCGACTTCAAGTCCATCGCCGACCTCGCCGGCCCGCGCGAGGCGAACCTGTTCGCCATCCGCGAGCTGTTCCGCCAGGGGCTGATCAAGGGAGTGCTGATCGATGATCCCTTCGGCGCCGAGGATGAGGAGGGGGCGCTGCTGTGCAATGCAGAGCGGTTGCGGTTGCGCAAACCTTGCGTGGAAAGAGTGATGGATGAGCAAACCGAACCGCTGATGCCGCGGCTGGGCTTTCTGACGCTCTAGGCAAATCGCGGGCAAGAAAAAAGGCGCTGGGCTTGAGGCGCAGCGCCTTTTCTTTGGATTTGGTGGAGCCGGGGGGATTTGAACCCCCGTCCGCCAGTTCTCCGCTGTCGGTTCTACATGCTTAGCCATCTCTACTAGGTTAACTCCTCGCGGCCCGAGTGGCAGGGCGCTTGGAGCGAGCTGTATGAGTTTTAGCCGTTACGTCTACAGCGAACTTGGCGGCGATCCTGTTCTATATGACAGACCTAATCTTCGGGTTTACAGGCATCCCCTAGGGTCTGCTAGCGGCACTTAGGCTGCTAGGGCGTAGTTGTCGTCGTTGGCAACTATAAAGTTGTGGCAGCTGATTTACGAGAACTGTCACCTACTCGGCATGCCCCTAGAGTTTTGTTACCGGCGTCGAATCCTAATCGGCCCCAAAACCTGTCAAGGTCGGGAGTCATTCTACGGCAAAGCCGCCCCGATAGCCACCCGGGGCGGCGCAAGCCGTTGTCAGCTCAGGAATTTCAGCACTGCCTCGGCCACGGCCTCGGAGGACGCGGGGTTCTGTCCGGTGATCAGGCCGCGGTCCACCTCGACGTGGCTCTGCCAGTCCGGGCCCTTGCTGTAGCGGGCGCCGTTGGCCTTGAGCATATCCTGTACGAGGAAGGGCACCACGTCGGTGAGGCCGACGGCGTCCTCTTCGCTGTTGGAGAAACCGGTGACGTGCCGCCCCTGCACCAGCGGCTGGCCGTCCAGCCCACGCGGATGGCGGAACACCGCCGGGGCGTGGCAGACGGCGGAGACGGTCTTGCCGCTGGAGTGGAAGGCTTCGATCAGCGCCACCGAGGTGCGGTCCTCGGCCAGGTCCCAGAGCGGGCCGTGGCCACCGGGGTAGAACACCGCGTCGTAGTCTTCGGCCTTCACTTCGCTGAGCTTCACCGTGCTGGCCAACGCGGCCTGGGCTTCGCTGTCCTGGCGGAAGCGCTCGGTGGCCGGTGTCTGGGCGTTCGCCTCGTCGCTCTTGGGGTCGAGCGGCGGTTGGCCGCCCTTGGGCGAGGCCAGGGTCAGGCTGGCGCCGGCATCCTTGAACACGTAGTAGGGCGCGGCGAACTCCTCGAGCCAGAAGCCGGTTTTCTTGCCGGTGCTGCCGAGCTGGTCGTGGGAGGTCAGGACTACCAGGATTTTCATGCTCACTCCTTCGGCGTATCGCTAGTCGTGCGGCTGCCGCCGAAACGGCAGCCCGGACTGGTCAGTGTAGGCAATACGCCGCCTGCGTCAGCGCGACAGGGTGATACCCAGATAGGCGGCGTACAGCACGCCGTTGAGCAGCAGCACCCAGATCGGCAGGCCGCCGCCGCGCTGGGCGTTGATCCGCAGCCAGAGCGAGGCGCCGAGGGTGACCAGCACGCCGGTGAGCACTTCGATGCGCGGCTGCCAGGGCGTCAGCAGGATGCCGATGGCGGGCAGCAGGGTGCCCTGGAAGACCATGGCGCCGCTGATGTTGCCGAAGGCCAGGGTGTCGCGGCTGCGGCGCACCCAGAGGATGCTGTTGATCTTCTCCGGCAGCTCGGTGGCGATGGGGATGATCAGCAGCGACAGCAGCAGTGCGGAGATGCCGAGGATGTGCGATAGGCCTTCGACGCCGTGGATGAAGCCCTTGGCGCCCAGCACCAGCAGTGCCAGGCCCAGCAGCAGCTGCAGGAAGATGGTGGCGAGGTTGGTCGGCAGGCCGATGCGCGACAGGTACATGTGGTGGTCGGCTTCGGTGCCGTGGCCGTCTTCCACCAGGCCCTGCGAGGCGCGGATGGTCAGGGTGATGTAGCCGACGTAGGTGAGCACCAGCAGCACACTGAGGGCAATGCGCACGGACTGCAGCTCAGCAGGCACGAACATGGCGATGGTGGCGAAGCTGAAGGCGACCAGGAAGAAGTTGAGGTCGCGCTTGAGGCCCGTGCGTTCCGGGCGGATACGCCCGAACAGACCGCGGGCGCGCCAGGCGGCGATGGCCATCAGGCAGGTGGACAGCGTCGACAGCATCAGCGGTGCGCCAAGGATGGCGCCGACGCCGACTTCCTCGTTGAGGGCGGCGTTGCTGGTGCCGGCGAACAGCGCCAGCAGCGGGATCAGGGTTTCTGGCAGGGCGGTGCCGATGGCGGCGAATAGCGAACCGGTGACGCCTTCGGAGATGCCCAGGCGTTCGCCAAAGTGCTCCAGGGCGTTGGTGAAGAGTTCGGCGGCGATCAGGATCACCAGCAGCATGCCGAGCAGTTCAAGGACGAAAGTCAGCATGCGCGCAGCTCCAGAAGGATGGAGCGAAGAGTGGGATGGTGCATCACGGTGAAGCTCCCGGCCGGTATAAGTACCCATGACCACGCATCTCCCCGGCCGTTGCGGAGATCACGTGGTCAAAGGTCTTGCCAGGCAAAGCTGCTGACGACGCCATGGCCTGCGGGCCAAGTGTGTTGACGTCGCCCCCGTCGCTAAACGGTCGGCTACTCCCCAATGACGCCGCGCATTCTAGCGGATCGGGCGCGTAGCTCAACCCATGTGTCACCAGGTATCGATCAGCGGGCGCTTTTTCCCCTGGCGCGCGGCGGGCTTCGGCGTCGATGCCAGCCCGCGCAGCAGCCAGCGGCGGGTGTCGGCCGGATCGATGACGTCGTCGATCTCCAGGTAGCTCGCCATGTTCAGTCCCTTGCCGTTGCGGTAGGCCGCGGCGACCAGTTTGTCGAACAGTGCCTGGCGCTCCTGGGCGTCTTCCACGGCGGCCAGCTCCTTGGCGTAGCCGAGGCGGATCGCTCCTTCCAGCCCCATGGCGCCGAACTCGCCGCTGGGCCAGGCGACGGTGAACAGGGCGGCGTGGAAGCTGCCAGCGGCCATGGCCTGGGCGCCCAGGCCGTAGCCCTTGCGCAGCACCACGGTGAAGAACGGCACGCTGAGGCTGGCGGCGGTGACGAACATGCGCGAGACGTGGCGCACGGTGCCAGTCTTCTCTGCCTCGAGGCCGACCATGAAGCCGGGGGTGTCGCACAGCGAGATGATCGGCAGGTCGAAGGCGTCGCACAGCTGCATGAAACGTGCGGCCTTGTCGCCGGCCTCGGCATCGATGGCGCCGCCCAGGTGCATCGGGTTGTTGGCGATCAGGCCGAAGGGCTTGCCTTCGATGCGCACCAGCGCGGTGACCATGCCGGCGGCGAAGTGGCGGCGCAGTTCCAGCACCGAGCCGTTGTCGGCCAGTTGCTCGATGACCTGGCGGATGTCGTAGACGCGCAGGCGGTTCTCCGGCACCGCATGGCGCAGCAGGCGCTGGTCAGCGCATTGCCAATCAGTACTGTCGCCCTGGAAGTAGGCGAGGTACTGGCGGGCAATGCGGGTGGCTTCGATCTCGTCCTCCACCAGCACATCGATCACCCCGTTGGCGCTCTGCACGTCGCTGGGGCCGACTTCCTCCGGGGCGAACTTGCCCAGGCCGCCGCCCTCGATCATTGCCGGGCCGGCCATGCCCAGGCTGGTATCGCGGGTGGCGATGATCACGTCGCAGCAGCCCAGCAGAGCCGCGTTGCCGGCGAAGCAGCGACCTGAGACCACGCCCACCAGCGGCACCAGCCCGGAGAGCCGCGCCAGGCCGACGAAGCTCATGTTGTCGAGCCCGGCCACGCCGACGAAATCGGTGTCGCCCGGCCGCCCACCGCCGCCTTCGGCGTAGAGCACCAGCGGGATGCGCCATTGCTCGGCGAGGTGCAGCATGCGGTCGGTCTTCTTGTGGTTCATCACGCCCTGGGTGCCGGCGAACACCGTGTAGTCGTAGGCCAGTACCAGGCAGCGCGCCTTCTCGTCGCCGAACTGCGCAGCATTGATGCTGCCCAGGCCGCTGACCAGGCCGTCGGCGGGGCTGCTGGCGATCAGTTCCTCGACGCTGCGGCGCCGGCGCTGGGCGGCGATGGCCAGCGCGCCATATTCGATGAAGCTGCCGTCATCGAGCAGGTCGGCGAGGTTTTCGCGGGTGGTGCGCTTGCCGATCCGGTGGCGTTTGGCGACGGCATCCGGGCGGCGCTCGTCGAGGCCGATGGCGTGTCGTTCGAGGACTTCGGCGAGGTCGGCGCGGATTGCGTCGAGATCAACGGTGGCGCTGCTTGCATGGTCCTGCGCTTCGATGTCGGCGGGCTCGACGAACAGCAGCGCGTCACCCTCGCCGAGGCTGTCGCCGGGCGTGGCGGCGAGGCTGTGGACGATGCCGCTGGCGCTGGCCTTCACCTCGAATTCCATCTTCATCGCTTCGACCACGGCAATGGTCTGGCCCTGGGCGACGGCGTCGCCAGTGGCCACGTTCAGGCTGACCAGTACGCCAGCGCTGGGCGTGGCCAGCGGGATGCAGCCGGCCGGCGCTGCGCTGCTGCGCTGGGTTTCTGCGGTGGCGCCGGCATGGCTGAAGAAGCGATGCGGATGCGCGTGCTCCTGCGCACCGAGCAGCGTGGGCAGGTGCTCTTCGATGTAGCGGGTGGTGACCAGGTTCTCGGCCACCGCGCTCTGGCGCAGCAGGTTGAGCAGCAGCGGGATGTTGCTGGCCACGCCTTCCAGGCGGAACTCGCAGAGGGCGCGGTAGGCGCGCTGCACCAGCTGTGGATAACCGCCGTTGCCGTGGACGATCAGCTTGGCCAGCAGCGAGTCGTAGCCGGCGCTGTTACGGTAGCCGGCATAACCGTAGCCATCCACGCGCAGGCCGGGGCCGCTGGGCGGCTCGTAGGCGCTGAGGGTACCGCAGGCGAGGTGCGGCGTGCCGTCGCTGGCGAGGCTTTCCAGGTTGATCCGCAGTTGCACGGCGTGGCCGCGCGGTGCGGGGATTTCGGACTGGGTCAGATTCAGCTCGGCCAGACTGGCGCCAGCGGCGATGCGCAGTTGCGCCTGGACCAGATCAATGCCGGTCACCGCTTCGGTGACGGTGTGTTCCACCTGCAGGCGCGGGTTGGCTTCCATGAACACGAAGTCGCCGCTGTCCTCATCGAGGAGGAACTCGAAGGTGCCCAGGCCGCGATAATTCACGGCTTCGGCCAGACGCACGGCGGCGGCGAGAATGGCGCCGCGCAGGCGCGGGTGCAGGTTGGGGCTGGGGGCGATCTCCAGCAGCTTCTGGTTGCGCCGCTGCAGGGTGCAGTCGCGCTCCCACAGGTGGCTGACGACGCGGCCATCGCCGATCACCTGCACCTCGATATGGCGCGCGCGCTGGATCAGCCGTTCGACGTAAAGGCGGTCATCGCCGAAGGCCGCGCGGGCCTCGGCCTGGCAGCGTGCGTAGGCATCGGCGATTTCCTCGACGCTGTGCACAGCGCGCATACCGCGCCCACCGCCGCCGGCCAGGGCCTTGATCATCATGCCGGCGCCGCCGGGCAGTTCACGGAAGAAGCGTTCGGCGTCGTCCTGCGAAGTGGCGCGGTTGCTGCCGGCAGCCAGTGCTACGCCGTGGTCGCGGGCCAGGTCGCGGGCACGGGCCTTGTCGCCGAAGACGTCGAGTGTCTCGGCTGCGGGGCCGACGAAGGTCAGGCCGGCGGCTTCGCAGCGGCGGGCGAACTCGGCGTTCTCTGAGAGGAAGCCGTAGCCCGGATGCACGGCGTCGCAGCCGTGGGCCAGGGCGATATCGATGATCTGCTGCTGGTCGAGGTAGGCGCTGGCGCCGCGGCCCTTGAGGGCGGCTGCCTGATCGGCCTGACGCGTGTGCAGCGAGGTGGCATCGTCTTCGGCGTAGATGGCCTGCGACTGGATACCCAGCTCGGCAGCGGCGCGGGCGATACGGATGGCGATCTCGCCACGGTTGGCGATGAGCAGGCGGGACACGGGCATGGCGATTCCGTTTGTGATTCTTGTGATGGGAATCGCTACATCTTAGGTGGCGGGGCAGGGCGCGGAATCATGTGTTCCGTCGCGAATGCCTGGGGCTTCGCGGGCCTTATGGGCGGAGATGGCGGTGGCTGGGCGAGGTGCCAGCCACCGCGTCGGGGATCACCCGTTGGCTCCACCGCCGCCGCTGTTGTGCTTGAGCAGCTGCAGGGCCTTTTCAGTCTGCGCGATGCAGGTCTTGGTGTTGCCGTCAGCCTGGGCCTGGGCGGCCTTTTCCTGCAGGCGCATGGCCTGCTCCTGGGCCTGGGTGTTGTTGGTGGTGGTTTTCACCGCGTCATCGACCTTCTGCAGGTTGTCGCTGCACAGGTCGGCGGCGAAGGCCGGGGAAGCCAGCAAGGCGGCGGTAATGAGCAGGGCGGCGCGTTTCATGGCAGTACTCCTGTCAACTTGACCGTTGTCGCGGCTCGCTTGAAGCGGGCCGTGAAGGGTGGACTGCCAGGTTTGCCGCCGGGTTCAGGATTATTGGGCGACGCTGGTCGGGAGCTCCACGCACACGCCCAAGCCTGCACCTTCCAGGCCTTCGTGCAGGCTGATGCGGCCGTGGTGGATTTCCACGATGCGCTTGACGATGGGCAGGCCTAGGCCGCTGCCGGGGCTGCTGGAAACGCTCGGGCTGCGGTAGAAACGGGTGAAGATCGCCGCGTGCTCGGCCGGGGCGACCCCCGGACCGTTGTCGCGGACCCAGAGCACCACCTGCTGCTCGTCGCTGCTCAGGGTCACTTCCACGCGGCCGCCTTCGGGGGTGTAGCGCAGCGCGTTGCCCACCAGGTTGGTGAGCATCAGCTCCAGCCAGGGCGCGACGCCCTGCAGGCTCCCTCCCTGGCTGTCGAAGGTCAGGTCGATGCCCTTGTCGATGGCCTGCGGCGCCAGCTCGGCGATGGTGTCCTCGGCCAGCAGACCGAGGTTCACCGGGCGGAAGATTTCATGCAATTCCTCGGCATCCAGGCGCGCCAAAAGGAGAATCTGCTCCATCAGCGCGCTGATGCGTTCGACGCTGCGGCTGACCTGCTGCAGGCCGTGGGCGTGGGCGGCCGGGTCGGAGGAGCGCAGCGCCACCTGGGCATGGGTGCGCAGGCTGGCCAGTGGTGTGCGGATTTCATGGGCGGCGTCGCTGGTCAGCCTGCGCTCGGCCTCCATCGCGGTATTCAGGCGTTCCAGCAGCAGGTTCAGCTCGCTCACCAGGCTGTGCACTTCCACCGGGGCCCGGTTCAGCGCCAGTGGATGCAGGCTGTGGGCGCTGCGGTGGTGCACCTGCTCGATCAGGCTGCGCAGTGGTGCGAGGCCCTGGCGCACGCCGAACCAGACCAGCACGGCAAACAGTGGCAGTGCCAGCAGCAGCGGGAAGAGTGCGCTGAACAGCAGCAGGCGCAGGGTCTTGGAGCGGAAGTGCAGGTCTTCGTAGACCCAGATGCGGATCTGGTCGGCGCCGGAGGACTCGATCTGCAGCACCCGGTAGTTCACGCCGCCCTGCTGCAGGTCGGAGAAGCCCAGTGGCTGGGTGTCCAGGCCCGCGGGCGGGCGCTCGGTAGTCAGCAGGGGTTCGCCCAGGTACCAGATGGAGTAGCCGAGGGTGGCCTCGCGGTGGATCAGAGGCAGGCCTTCGATGGCCTTGCGGCTGCGCGAGAGGATTTCCCCCGGTGGCGTCGGCTCGGCGTCGATGGAGTCGGCGATGTCGACCAGGCTCAGGGCCGCCTGGCCGAAGTCGATCATGTCCTGATCGTAGAGGTGGTTCACCTGCTGGCGGGTCAGGTGGTAGGTGAACAGGCCGGCGACCAGCCAGAGCAGGGAGACGCCGCCGATCAGGGTCAGCAGCAGGCGGCGACTGATGGAGCCGGCGCGGCGTGGCGTGCCGCTCAAGCTCGCGCGGCGCCGTCGGGGCGGTCGATGCCGTAGCCGATGCCGCGCACGGTGCGGATCAGGCTGTTGCCCAGCTTGCGCCGCAGGTGGTGGATGTGGACTTCGATGGCGTTGCTTTCCAGGTCGCCATCCCAGCCGTACAGCGCCTCCACCAGCCGCGCGCGGGAGAGCACCTTGCCGCGCTGTTCCAGCAGCAGGCGCAGCAGGGCGTATTCGCGCGGGGCCAGGTCTACCGGCTCGCCGCTGAGGCTGACCTTGTGGGTGGCCGGGTCCAGCGCCAGTTCGCCGTGCTGCAACAGCGGAATGGCGCGGCCGGTGTGGCGGCGGGTGAGGGCGCGGACTCGGGCGAGCAGCTCGTCGAGGTCGAAGGGCTTGGTCAGGTAGTCGTCGGCGCCGGCGTCCAGGCCGGCAACGCGGTCGGCCACCTTGTCGCGCGCGGTGAGGATCAGCACGGGCGTCAGATCGCCGCGCTTGCGCAGCCCGCGCAGGACTTCCAGGCCGTCCTTGCGCGGCAGGCCGAGGTCCAGCACCAGCAGGTCGAACTCGTCGGTGGCCAAGGCCTGTTCGGCGGCCACGCCATCGCTCACCCAGTCCACGGTGTCGCCTTCCAGGCCCAGGCCGGCGCGGATGCCGTCACCCAGCAACTGGTCGTCTTCTGCCAACAGGATTCTCATCTTGGTCCCCTCAACCATCCGTGAGCAGCAGGATAGCTGGCGTGATGCAGTTAGGGCAGAGGGTGGCAGCGCTCGCTTAACGGGCTGTTAAGACGATTGGTCGATTTCGGCGTGGGGTGAAAGCGATCGCGGACGGAGTCCGCTCCTACGTAAGCCGATGCCTGTAGGAGCGGACTCCGTCCGCGATGCGCCGGCAAGGCCGGCGGTATTTACAGCGGGCGCGCGCGGGTCACGCGGTCCACGAGATAGACCACCCCGCGATAGTCGATGCCGCCGTGGGCGGACAGGCCGATCTCGCAGGTGCGGCTGGTGGAGACGCCTTCCTCGCAGTACTGCACCGCGTCCTTGAGCGTGCGCAGCGAATGCGCGTTCAGCTCGGGCGTGGTGAAGCCCTTGTCGCCGGCGAAGCCGCAGCAGTGGATGCCCTCGGGAATCACCACTTCGCGGGTGCAGCGCTTGACCAGGTCGATCAGCGCCTGGCTTTCGCCCAGATGCTGGGTGCTGCAGGTGACATGCACGGCTACCGGCTTGTCCTGCGGCTGGAAGTCCAGGCGCTCGACCAGATGGGTGCGGATGAACTTCACCGGGTCGTAGATCTTCAGCCGGTCGTCCGCCAGCTCCTGCACCAGGCGCAGGGTGCAGGGGCTGGTGTCGCAGTAGATCGGGTCGAGGCCGCCACGGCTGGCGCGCAGCAGTTGGGCGAGCAACTCGTCGCGCTTGGCATCGGCCTGTTCCTTGTAGCCCTTGGAGGCGAACGGCTGGCCGCAGCAGAGGTTGTCGGCGTTGTCCGGGAAAACCACCTGGTAGCCGGCTTTCTCCAGCAACTGGCGGGTCTTGTCGATCAGCGGCATCTGCTCTTCGTCCGCCGCCGCCGGGCCCATGGCGCGGGATACGCAGGCGGTGAGGTAGACGACGCGCGGCTTGCCGTTATCCACAGTCTGCGAGGCAGCTGCGAGGCGAACCGGCTGCGGCATGGCCGGAGTCCACTGCGGCACACGGCCCTTGCTGGCGTGGCTGACGGACGCACTGAGGCGGGCCAGGCGAGGCGAGCCGAGCACCATGCGCGCGCCGTTGGCAGCGTGCAGCATGAACTTCGCGCCCTTCAGCGCGGTGGCGAAGTTGCGCGCCAGCCAGGTCGCGGTGCCAGCGTGGTGTGCTTCTTCGCCGCGCAGCTTGCGGATCAGCTCGCCGGTGTTGATATTCACCGGGCAGCGCTGGGCACACAGGCCGGTGGCGGCGCAGGTGTCGATACCCTGGTACTGGTAGTCGCGCTCGAGTTCGGTGGTGTCGACGCCGGCACGGCGCTTGGCCTGGATGTCGCGCCACATGACGATGCGCTGGCGCGGGCTGAGGGTCAGCCCCTTGGACGGGCAGACTGGCTCGCAGAAGCCGCACTCGATGCACTTGTCGACGATCTCGTCGGCGGCCGGTAGCGGCTTGAGGTTCTTCAGGTGCAGCTGCGGATCGTCGGTCAGCACCACGCCGGGGTTGAGGATGCCGCTGGGGTCGAGCAGACGCTTCAACTGCCACATCAACTGGTAGGCATCGTGGCCCCATTCCAGCTCGACGAAGGGCGCCATGTTGCGCCCGGTGCCGTGCTCGGCCTTGAGCGAGCCGCCGTATTCGACGGCGACCAGGTGCGCGACGTCGTCCATGAAGGCCGAGTAGCGCGCGATCTGCTCAGGCGATTCGAAGCCCTGGGTGAAGACGAAGTGCAGGTTCCCTTCCAGCGCGTGGCCGAACAGGATGGCTTCGTCGTAGCCGTGCTTGTCGAACAGCTCGATCAGGCGATTCACGCCTTCGGCCAGCTGTTCGACGGGGAAGGTGACGTCCTCGATGATCACCGTGGTGCCGGTCTCGCGCACTGCGCCGACGGCCGGGAAGGTGTCCTTGCGGATGCGCCAGAGCTGGTTGTAGACCACTGGGTCTTCGCTGAAGTCGACCTGCTTCTCCACCGGGTAACCGGCGATGGAGGCGCTGATCTGCGCGAGTTGTTCGTGCAGCAGCGACTCAGTAGCCGCGCGGGATTCGATGAGCAGCGCGCAGGCGCCTTCGGAGAGGCTCTTCACCCACACCGGCATGCCCTGCATGTTTTCCACCGAGCGCAGGCTGCGGCGGTCCAGCAGCTCCACGGCGGACACCGGCTGCTGCTTGAGCACGGTCACGGCCTTGCAGCAGGTCTCCACATCGGGGAAGACGATCAGCGCGCTGGCCTTGTGCGGGTGGTCCGGCACGGTGTCGTAGGTCACCGCGCTGATGAAGCCCAGGGTGCCCTCGGAGCCGACCATCAGGTGGGTGAGGATGTCCAGCGGTTCGTCGTAGTCGACCAGTGCATTCAGCGACAGCCCGGTGGTGTTCTTCAGGCGGTACTTGTGGCGAATCTTCGCGGCCAGTTCGGTGTTGGCTCGGGTCTGCCGGCCCAGCTCGGCGAGCTGGTCGAGCAGTGCGCCATGGCTGTCGCGGAAGGCCGCGACGCTGGCGGGCAGTTCACTGTCCAGCAGCGTGCCGTCGGCCAGCAGCAGGCGCAGGCCCGCCAGGGTGTGGTAGCTGTTCTGCGCGGTGCCGCAGCACATGCCGCTGGCGTTGTTGGCGACGATGCCGCCGATCTTGCAGGCGTTGATCGACGCCGGGTCCGGGCCGATCTTGCGGCCGAAGGGCGCCAGCCAGGCGTTGGCCTGGGCGCCGATGACGCCGGGCTGCAGGCGAATCTGCGTGCCGCCGTCGCGGATGTCGCGGCCGTTCCAGTTGTCACCCAGTACGAGCAGCACCGAATCGCTCACGGCCTGGCCGGATAGGCTGGTGCCGGCGGCGCGGAAGGTCACCGCGACCTGGTTGGCGTGGGCGGACTTGAGCAGGGTGGCGACTTCGTCTTCGCTCTCCACGCGGATCACCAGCTTGGGGATCAGCCGGTAGAAGCTGGCATCGGTGCCGAAGGCCAGGGTCGAGAGCGCATCGTCGAAGCGGCGCTCGCGGGGGATCAGGTGTTCTACCGTGTCGAGGAAAGCGGCAGGGAGGCTCATGGCGGCTCCAGTCATCATCGGTGAGCGTGGACCGCTGGACGGCCCATCGGTGTTCTTTTGGTTCGAACGCGTTGTGGGCACGTTCTTTTCGTAGGAGCGAGCTTGCTCGCGAACCCGGTGGGCACGGAGCTTGGCAGGTTCGCGAGCAAGCTCGCTCCTACAGATGGGGCTCTCAGGCGCCCAGTTCGCGCACCAGCGAGTCACGGGTGATCTCGCCGATGCTCTTGGCGCCGGTGAGCACCATGGCCACGCGCATTTCCTTCTCGAACAGGTCCAGCAGGTTCTTCACGCCGGCTTCGCCGTGGGTCGCCAGGGCGTAGAGGAAGGCGCGGCCTATCAGCACGGTGTCCGCGCCCAGGGCGATCATCCTCACCACGTCGAGGCCGTTGCGGATGCCGGAGTCGGCGAGAATCTTCAGGTCGCCCTTCACCGCGTCGGCAATGGCCGGCAGAGCGCGGGCGCTGGAGAGCACGCCGTCGAGCTGGCGGCCGCCGTGGTTGGAGACGACGATGCCGTCGGCGCCGAATTTCACCGCGTCCTTCGCATCTTCCGGGTCAAGGATGCCCTTGATGATCATCGGGCCATCCCAGAATTCACGGATCCACTCCAGGTCCTTCCAGGAAATCGACGGGTCGAAGTTGGCGCCCAGCCAGCCGATGTAGTCGGCCAGGCCGGTGGGGTTGCCGCGGTACTTGGAAATATTGCCCAGGTCGTGGGGCTTGCCCAGCAGGCCGACGTCGAGGGCCCAGGCCGGGTGGGTCATGGCCTGCCAGACGCGACGCAGCGGCGCGTTCGGCCCGCTCATGCCAGCGTGGGCGTCGCGGTAGCGAGCGCCGGGCACCGGCATGTCGACGGTGAATACCAAGGTCTTCACGCCGGCGGCCTTGGCGCGCTCCAGGGCGTTGCGCATGAAGCCGCGGTCCTTGAGCACGTAGAGCTGGAACCACATCGGCCGGTCGATGGCCGGGGCGACTTCCTCGATGGGGCAGACCGACACCGTGGACATGGTGAAGGGAATGCCTTTCGCGGCGGCCGCTCGGGCTGCCTGTACTTCGCCGCGCCGGGCGTACATGCCGGTCAGGCCGACCGGGGCCAGGGCGATGGGCATGCTCAACGTCTCGTCGAACAGCCGGGTCTCCAGGCTCAGCTCGGACATGTTCTTCAGCACGCGCTGGCGCAGGGCGATTCCGGCCAGGTCGTCGACGTTGTTGCGCAGGGTGCGCTCGGCGTAGGCGCCGCCGTCGGCATAGTGGAAGAGGAACGGTGGCAGCTTGCGTTGGGCTGCGGCGCGGTAATCGGTAGAGGCAGAGATGATCATGGGCGTCTCATCGTTGAGGGACTTGTCGAGGCCTTCACGCTGGCGCGGGTGACCTCGAAAGACCTTAGCTGCTGTACGGACCTCCGCGCCGGGGCGCGGAGCCGGGTCTTGCCTTAGTGCACCAGCATGCCGGTGAAGATATACGCCTGCGCCAGGGTGATCAGACCCACCAGGGCGGCGAACATCAGGCTGTGCTTGAGGGTGAAGCGGAACAGGTCGGATTCCTTGCCGACCATGCCGGTGGCGGCGCAGGCCACGGCGATGGATTGCGGCGAAATCATCTTGCCGGTCACGCCGCCGCTGGTGTTGGCAGCCACCAGCAGGGTGTCATTGACCCCGATCTGGTGCGCGGTGGTGGACTGCAGCGAGCTGAACAGGGCGTTGGAGGAAGTATCCGAGCCGGTCAGGAACACGCCCAGCCAGCCGAGGAATGGCGAGAAGAACGGGAAGGCTGCACCGGTGCCGGCCAGGACCAGCGCCAGGGTGGTGGACATGCCCGAGTAGTTGGTGACGAAGGCGAAGGCCAGCACCATGCCGATGGAGAGGATCGGCCATTTCAGCTCGATCAGGGTCTCCTTGAAGGTGGTCAGACCAGTTTTCGCACCGATGCGCAGGACGATCATCGAGATCACGGCAGAGAGGAAGATCGCGGTGCCGGTGGCGGATACCGGGTCGAGCTTGAACACGGCAGCGATCGGCGTCGGGTTGGCGACGATGGGCGCGGTCTTCACGACCAACTGGTCCAGGTGCGGGATGGCGAAGTTGAACACCAGGCTGTACAGCGCACCGCCCGGAGCGAAGGCCGCCTTGAACGGCTTCAGGGTCCAGATGGTGACCAGCACGGTGAGGATCAGGAACGGCGACCAGGCCTTGAGGATTTCACCGAAGCTGTAGGGCGAAGGCTCGGCCCCACGGGAACCGCTGCCGCCCATGACCGCGGCGCCGCCGGAAGTGGCGACCACTTCGCGCTCGCTGGCTGGCTGCCAGACCTTGAGGAACAGGGTGAGGCAGATCAGGCTGACCAGGGCGGAGGTGATGTCCGGCAGTTCCGGGCCGATGAAGTTGGAGGTGAAGTACTGGGTGATGGCGAAGCTGCCACCGGCGACCAGGGCGGCCGGCCAGGTTTCCTTCACGCCTTTGAGGCCGCCCATCATGAACACCAGCCAGAACGGCACGAGGATCGACAGGAACGGCAGCTGGCGGCCGGTCATCGCGCCGATCTTGAAAGCGTCGATGCCGGTGACCTGGCCCGCGACGATGATCGGGATGCCCAAGGCGCCGAAGGCCACCGGTGCGGTGTTGGCGATCAGGCATAGGCCCGCGGCGTACAGCGGGTTGAAACCCAGGCCGACGAGCAGGGCGGCGGTGATCGCCACCGGCGCGCCGAAGCCCGCCGCACCTTCGAGGAAGGCGCCGAAGGAGAAGCCGATCAGCAGTACCTGCAGGCGCTGGTCGCCGGTGATCGACAGCACTGAGCTGCGGATCACCTCGAACTGGCCGCTCTTGACCGTGAGTTTGTAGAGGAACACCGCCGCGACGATGATCCAGGCGATCGGCCACAGGCCGTAGGCGAAGCCATAGCCGGCGGCGGCGATGGCCATGTCGGCGGGCATGCCGAAGGCGGCGATGGCGATGATGATCGAGAGGGCGAGGGTGATGCTGCCGGCGACGTGGCCCTTGAGGCGGAACACGGCGAGGGCGAGGAAGAAGAACACGATCGGAATGACGGCGACCAGCGCGGACAGGCCGAGGCTGCCGAGCGGGGTGTAAATCTGCTGCCAGGTTTGCATCTGGTTGGCTCCCTAATTGTTTTTGGGTGGAGGGCCTGGTTGCCGGTCGGGCGATTCCGATGCGCTTGTGGCGCGTTGGGCAGACGGTCGACTGATCGCGGCTTGTTGTTTTGGTGAACGGTCTTGCATGCGCTCGTTTCACAAGTGGCTTGTCGCGCAATTCAACTTCCGGTAAATTGGTATGACCAATTTACAAAGTCGAGCGCTCAGGGTAAAAGCCCTGCTGGCGGCATGTCAATTTGCTGCCTTGCGACTTTTGTCGAGCGTGATGCGAAGGAGTGGCTGGCCTTGTGGCTGGCGATAGCGCTGGTCAGATTGCCGCGCACCGCGTAGATCGCGGTCTTGAGCACGATGTCGGAGGAGTTCACCCGCATGAGTTTCGGTCAGGTCAAGCAGCGCCGTTTGTCGGACGATATCGTCGAGCGGCTGGAGGCGATGATCCTCGAGGGCACCCTCAAGGCCGGCGAACGCCTGCCCGCCGAGCGTGTGCTGGCCGAGCAATTCGGCGTCTCGCGGCCGTCACTGCGCGAGGCGATCCAGAAGCTGGGTGCCAAGGGCTTGCTGGTCAGTCGCCAGGGCGGTGGCAACTACGTCAGCGAAGGGCTGGGCTCGATGTTCAGCGATCCGCTGCTGCACCTGCTGGAGAGCAATCCCGAGGCGCAGCGCGACCTGCTGGAGTTTCGCCACACCCTGGAAGGCTCCTGCGCCTACTACGCCGCACAGCGTGCGACCGAGGTCGATCATCAGCGCCTGAAGCAGGCCTTCGATGCACTGCAGGATTGCTATCAGCGCGTGGGCAAGGTCAGCCGTGCGGAAGAGGGCGCGGCGGATGCGGCTTTCCATCTGGCCATCGCCGAGGCCAGCCACAACGCGGTGCTGCTGCACACCATTCGCGGCCTGTTCGACCTGCTCAAGCGCAACGTGGTGACCAACATCGGTGGCATGTACGCCCAGCGTGACGAAACCCGCGAGCAGCTGATGCGTCAGCACCGCGAGTTGTACGAGGCGATTATCGGCGGGCACGCGGAAGCGGCGCGGGAGATTTCCCAGCGGCATATCGACTACGTGCAGGAAGTGCTGGCCGAGGTGCAGGCGAAGGAATTGCGCCTGCAACGGGCCCAGCGACGCCAGGGTGCGGTGGACGCCTGATCGAAGGCGCGCCCTCTTGCGAGGGCGCGACAAGACTCAGTCGTCCTTGCCGTGACGAATGGCGCGCTGGATTTCCCGGTCGGAGTCACGCTCCTTCTCGGTGCCGCGCTTGTCGTACTCTTTCTTGCCCTTGGCCAGTGCGATCTCGCACTTGATCAGGTGCTTCTTCCAGTACATCGAGAGTGCGACGCAGGCGTAGCCTTTCTGCTGCACGGCACCGAACAGCTTGCCCAGCTCGCGCTTGTGCAGCAGCAGCTTGCGCGTGCGCACCGGGTCGGCGATGACGTGGGTGCTGGCAGTGGTCAGCGGCGTGATGTGGCTGCCGAGCAGCCAGGCTTCGCCATCCTTGAGCAGCACGTAGCTGTCCACCAGCTGCGCCTTGCCGGCGCGCAGGCTTTTCACTTCCCAGCCGGCCAGGGCGACGCCCGCCTCGAAGCGCTGCTCGATGAAGTAGTCGTGCAGAGCCTTCTTGTTCTGCGCGATGGTCCCCGAAGGGTGTTTCTTCTGTTTAGCCATAGGCCGCGCATTATAGGGAGTCACTCGCCGCGCCGCTATCGGGACAGCGTGCGACGGCATGCAAGCTTGAGGGTGTGTGGCTAATCTCGGACAATGCGCGCTGTTTTTTTGAGTAGCGGGCGTATGAAATGCCCCACAACCAAGCGAGACGTCTATGAGCACGCATATCCAGCGTTCGGCGCTGCTGCCCTATCCGGCGAAGGCGCTGTACGACCTGGTCAACGATGTGGCGCGCTACCCGGAGTTCCTGCCCTGGTGTTCCGCCTCCACCGTGCTGGAGGAGAGCGATACCGCCATGCGCGCCGAGCTGACCGTGGCCAAGGGCAGCATCACCCAGCGCTTCACCACGCGTAATGTGCTGGTGCCAGGGCAGAGCATCGAGATGAATCTCGAGGAAGGCCCCTTCTCACAGCTGCACGGCGTGTGGACCTTCAAGGCGCTGGGCGACAAGGCCTGCAAGATTTCCCTCGACCTGACCTTCGATTACGCCGGTGCCCTGGTGAAAGCCACCCTCGGCCCGCTGTTCACCCAGGCAGCGAACACCATGGTCGACGCCTTCTGTCAGCGCGCCAAACAGCTGCATGGCTGAATCCGCCAGCATCGCCATCGAAGTCGTCCATGCGTTGCCGGAGAAGCAAGTGCTGTTGCGCCTGAGCGTTCCCCGCGGGACGCGGATGCGCGAAGCGGTGCTGCTGTCGGGCATCGCCGGGCAGTTTCCCGGCCTGGATGTGCAGAGCTGCCCGCTGGGCATCTTCGGCAGGGCGGTAGCTCGGCCCGAAGAGCGTGTGCTGGAGGAGGGCGAGCGGGTGGAAATCTACCGGCCGCTGATCGCCGATCCCAAGGAAGTGCGCAAGCAGCGGGCGGCGCGGGCCAAGGCGGCGCGCGGCTGATTCGCGCGCAGTGCTGATCCTCGTGCGATGCTGATTCTTGCGCGGTGAAAGCGCAGGCAACAAAAAGCCCGGCATTGGCCGGGCTTTTTCGTTGGCGCGAATCCCTTACTGCGGATTCTTGTCCAGCGGTTCCGGAGTCGGGACCGGGACGGTTTCCACCTGGTCGACTTCCTTCTGGATCTGCTCTTCCACGGAGCCGGGCTTGGCCGGTTGCTCCTTGGGCTGTTCGGGCTGCTGCTGTGGAGCTTCCGGGGCCAGCGGCGGGGTAACCCCGTCCTTGCCAAGGATCGACTCGTCGCGGCTGACGCCGGGCATGAAGTCGCCATTCAGGCCGACCAGTTGGTCGTTGGCGCCGAAGAATAGGCTCATGCGCTCCTGCTGGCGCTGACCGCCGCCGGGCTGGATGCTGTAGAGGTAGTCCCAGCGATTGGGGTGGAACGTGTCCACGATCAGGGGGTTGCCCATGATAAACCGCACTTGGCGCCGGGTCATTCCGGGCTTCAACTGGTCTATCATATCCTGCGTTACGACGTTGCCTTGCTGGATGTCGATCTTGTAGACCCCCGGGAACGAGCAACCGGCGAGTGCGGCGAGTCCCAGCCCGAAAGCGAGACTGGTCAGCATGAGCTTGGCGTTTTGCATCAAGGGGTGACTTCCACTATCTTGGCTGGGCGACGAAATCCCGATCATACCTGTATTGAGAGATGCTGCGAAGCATTCAGCGGCGAGAAAGCACACATGGTTGAAAATAGCGAACTGCGCAAAGCCGGACTGAAGGTCACTCTGCCGCGCGTCAAGATCCTGCAAATGCTCGATTCTGCCGAGCAGCGCCATATGAGCGCAGAGGATGTTTACAAGGCGCTGATGGAGGCGGGCGAAGACGTTGGTCTGGCCACCGTCTACCGCGTCCTGACCCAGTTCGAAGCCGCCGGCCTGGTGGTGCGTCACAACTTCGACGGCGGCCATGCCGTCTTCGAACTGGCCGACAGCGGTCACCATGACCACATGGTCTGCGTCGATACCGGCGAAGTCATCGAATTCATGGACTCGGAAATCGAGAAACGCCAGAAGGAGATCGTTCGCGAGCGCGGCTTCGAGCTCGTCGATCACAATCTGGTGCTCTACGTGCGCAAGAAGAAGTAAGCGCACGCAGATGCAGAAACGGCGACCCTCGGGTCGCCGTTTTCGTTTGTGCTGCTTTCTGTAGGAGCGAGCTTGCTCGCGAACCGCATAAGGCCGAGCTCGCGGGTGGCTCTGTTCGCGAGCAAGCTCGGCTCCTACAACCAGTGGACTCAACCTTGTACGGCTGAGTCCACCATCTTGCGGGCGTGGGCCAGGGATTCCTTGGTCAGGTCCACACCGCCGAGCATGCGGGCGATTTCCTCGATGCGCTCGGCCTTCTTCAGGTTGGCCACGGCGGTGCGGGTTTCGCTGGTGTCGCGGTCCTTGTGCACGAACAGGTGCTGGTGGCCCTGGGCGGCAACCTGCGGCAGGTGGGTGACGGTCAGCACCTGGCCGCGATCACCCAGGCGACGCAGCATCTGGCCGACCACTTCGGCGGTGGGGCCGCCGATGCCGACGTCGACTTCGTCGAAGACCAGGGTGGGAGTGCGCGAGGTCTGCGCGGTGATCACCTGGATCGCCAGGCTGATGCGCGACAGTTCGCCGCCCGAGGCCACCTTTGCCAGGCCCTTCAGCGGTTGGCCGGGGTTGGCGCTGACGAGGAAGTCCAGTTGCTCCTGGCCGTTGACCTGCGGTTCATCCGAGGTGGATTCGCGCAGCTCGATGGCGAAGCGCCCGCCGGGCATCCCCAGACGCTGCATCTCCACTTCCACGGCCTTGGCCAGTTTCGGCGCGGCGTCCTGGCGCAGGCGGCTGAGTTCGTCGGCCTTCTCCTGATAGTGGCGGGCGTAGGCGGCCAGTTCGTCGCCCAGGCGCTCCACAGCTTCGTCGTCGGCGTTCAGCGCCTCCAGCTCATCCAGCAGGCGCTGCTGCAGGTCCTGCAGCTCGTGGGGCTGCACGCGGTGTTTGCGCGCAAGGCTGTAGATGGCGTCCATGCGCTCTTCCAGCTGCTGCAGGCGCATGGGGTCGGCGTCGAAGTGATCGACGAAGCGGTTCAATTCGCCGATGGCTTCTTCCACCTGGATCTGCGCGCTGGACAGCAGGTTCACTGCTTCGCCCAGTGCGGCCGGCTGGCTCGGGAAGGCAGTAAGGCGATTGAGGCTGGAGGTCAGTGCCGACAGCACGTTTCCGGCGTCGCTTTCACTGCACAGCTCGACCACCTGGCGGCAGGCGGCGATCAGGCTGCCGGCGTTGCTCTGGGTCTTGTGTTCGGCTTCCAGTGACTCCAGTTCGTTGTCACCCAGGCCGAGGTTTTCCAGCTCTTCCAGCTGGTAGCTGAGCAACTGGTGGCGGGCGCGCTGCTCGTCGCCGTTGCGCGACAGGCGGTCCAGCTCCTGGCGGGTCTGCTTCCAGCGCTGCGCGGCGAGGTGTACCTGGCGCGCCAGGTCCTGGCTGCCGGCGAATTCGTCGAGCAGGCGGCGGTGGGTGTCGGCCTTGAGCAGCGACTGATGCTCGTGCTGGCTGTGGATGTCGATCAGCAGCTCGCCCAGGTGCTTGAGGTCGCCCAGCGGGCAGGGTGTGCCATTGATGTACGCGCGGGAGCGGCCTTCGGCGGTGATCACCCGGCGCAGGATGCACGGGCCGTCCTGTTCCAGGTCGCGCTCGGCGAGCCAGTCGCGGGCTTCGGCAATCGCGCTGACATCGAAGCTGGCGAGAATGTCGGCCTTGTCGGAGCCTGGGCGGACCACGCCGCTGTCGGCGCGGTCGCCCAGGGCGAGGCCGAGGGCGTCGAGCATGATCGACTTGCCGGCGCCGGTTTCGCCGGTGATCACGGTCATGCCGGCGGCGAGCTCGAGATCGAGGTGCTCGACGATGGCGTAGTTGTGCACGGACAGATGAACCAGCATGGGCGGCGGCTCCATAGATAGGTCTGGTTATTTATACAGTATTTTTTGCTGCTGGCAATTCTCCCTCGTCGCCTTTGCGGACTGCCTCTTGGCGTCATGCCCTTGAAGTCGGGAAAAGCCGCCCCATATACACGGCAGAGCCGCGGACCATTGGGTTCGCCTTGTTTTCAAAGGCTTATTTTCTTTTTTAGGAGAGTGGCATGTCTGACGAACAACAGACTCAGGATTCCCAGTTCAACGAGCAGCCGGACACCGGCGCTACCGGGGATCTGAACGCCCGCGTGCTGGAACTGGAAGAACAGGTAGCTGCGGCGAAGGACCAGAGCCTGCGCGCCGTCGCCGAACTGCAGAACGTCCGCCGCCGTGCCGAGCAGGACGTGGAGAAGGCGCACAAGTTCGCCCTGGAGAAATTCGCCGGCGACCTGCTGCCGATCGTCGATACCCTCGAGCGCGCGCTGGAGATGTCGAACCCGGAAGACGAAGTGATCAAGCCGATGCGCGAAGGCATCGAGCTGACGCTGAAGATGTTCCACGACACCCTCAAGCGCTACAACCTCGAGCCGGTCGACCCGCACGGCGAGCCGTTCAACCCTGAACACCACCAGGCCATGGCCATGGAAGAGAGCATTCGTCTCGAGCCGGGCAGCGTGGTCAAGGTGTTCCAGAAGGGCTATCTGCTCAACGGTCGTCTGCTGCGTCCGGCCATGGTCGTGGTCAGCAAGGCACCGGAACAAACTCCGCCTTCGATCGACGAGAAGGCTTGAAATCCACCACCCGGTCCCCATCTGGGTAATCAACCGAGCCAAAGACCCGCAACAGGGTCAGCGCGGAATCTAATTTCTGGAGAGTGAAATATGGGCAAAATCATTGGTATCGACCTGGGGACCACCAACTCCTGTGTGTCCATCCTGGAGAACGGTAACGTCAAGGTCATCGAGAACGCCGAAGGCGCTCGTACCACCCCGTCGATCATCGGCTACGCCAACGACGGCGAAATCCTGGTAGGTCAGCCGGCCAAGCGTCAGGCTGTGACCAACCCGACCAACACCCTGTACGCCGTGAAGCGCCTGATCGGCCGTCGCTTCGAAGAAGAAGTCGTACAGAAAGACATCAAGATGGTGCCGTACAAGATCGTCAAGGCTGACAACGGTGACGCCTGGGTCGAGGCCAAGGGTCAGAAGATGGCTCCGCCGCAGGTCTCCGCCGAAGTCCTGAAGAAGATGAAGAAGACCGCCGAGGATTACCTGGGCGAGCCGGTCACCGAAGCGGTCATCACCGTTCCGGCCTACTTCAACGACAGCCAGCGTCAGGCCACCAAGGACGCCGGTCGCATCGCCGGTCTGGACGTCAAGCGCATCATCAACGAACCGACCGCGGCGGCGCTGGCCTATGGCCTGGACAAGGCCAAGGGCGACCACACCATCATCGTCTATGACCTGGGCGGCGGTACCTTCGACGTTTCCGTGATCGAAATCGCCGAAGTCGATGGCGAGCACCAGTTCGAAGTACTGGCCACCAACGGCGACACCTTCCTCGGTGGTGAAGACTTCGACCTGCGCCTGATCGACTACCTCGTCGAAGAGTTCAAGAAAGAATCCGGCATGGATCTGAAGGGCGACCCGCTGGCCATGCAGCGCCTGAAGGAAGCTGCCGAGAAGGCCAAGATCGAGCTGTCCTCGACCCAGCAGACCGACGTCAACCTGCCGTACGTCACCGCTGACGCTTCCGGCCCGAAACACCTGAACGTCAAGGTTTCCCGCGCCAAGCTGGAATCCCTGGTGGAAGACCTGGTCACCCGCACCATCGAGCCGTGCCGCGTAGCGCTGAAAGACGCCGGCCTGGACGTCTCGAAGATCGACGAAGTGATCCTGGTCGGCGGCCAGACCCGCATGCCGCTGGTACAGAAGACCGTTGCCGAGTTCTTCGGCAAGGAAGCGCGCAAGGACGTCAACCCGGACGAGGCTGTTGCCATGGGTGCTGCCATCCAGGGCGCCGTTCTGGCCGGTGACGTGAAGGACGTGCTGCTGCTCGACGTCACCCCGCTGACCCTGGGTATCGAAACCCTCGGTGGCGTGATGACCGCGCTGATCGACAAGAACACCACCATCCCGACCAAGAAGTCGCAGGTGTTCTCCACTGCCGATGACAACCAGGGCGCCGTGACCATCCACGTTCTGCAGGGCGAGCGCAAGCAGGCCGGCCAGAACAAGTCGCTGGGCAAGTTCGACCTGGCCGACATCCCGCCGGCTCCGCGCGGCGTGCCGCAGATCGAAGTGACCTTCGACATCGACGCCAACGGCATCCTGCACGTTGGCGCGAAGGACAAGGCCACCGGCAAGCAGCAGTCCATCGTGATCAAGGCTTCTTCGGGTCTGTCCGAAGACGAGATCCAGCAGATGGTCCGCGACGCCGAGGCGAATGCCGAGGAAGACCGCAAGTTCGAGGAACTGGCCGCTGCCCGCAACCAGGGTGACGCGCTGGTCCACGCGACTCGCAAGATGGTCACCGAGGCTGGCGACAAGGCCACTGCCGAAGAGAAGGCTGCCATCGACAAGGCGCTGGGCGAGCTGGAAGTTGCCGTGAAGGGCGACGACAAGGCCGAGATCGACGCGAAGATGAATGCGCTGTCCCAGGCATCCACTCCGCTGGCGCAGAAGATGTACGCCGAACAGCCGCAGCCGGGCGCTGCCGCTCAGGGCGAGGCCGCTGACGACAAGGCTGGCGACGATGTCGTCGACGCCGAGTTCGAAGAGGTCAAGGAGAACAAGTAAGCCGCGTGCTTACTTCCGCCCCGGCGCACCGACCAGCGTGTCGGTGCGCATGAAACGTCACGCGGGGGCTTGCTCCCGCGTTGGCGTGTCTGGGGGAAAGGTTTTCAAGGTGCAAAGAATTTATGGCCAAACGTGATTTTTACGAGGTACTGGGTGTCGAGCGCGGCGCCAGCGAAGCGGACCTGAAGAAGGCCTATCGCCGGCTCGCCATGAAGTTCCACCCGGACCGCAATCCCGGCGACAAGGAAGCCGAGGACAAATTCAAGGAGGCCAACGAGGCGTACGAGGTCCTGTCCGACGCCAGCAAGCGTGCGGCCTACGACCAGTACGGCCATGCCGGCGTCGACCCGCAGATGGGTGGCGGCGGGGCGGGCTTCGGTGGCGCGAGCTTCTCGGACATCTTCGGTGATGTCTTCAGCGACTTCTTCGGTGGCAGCGGCGGCCGTGGTGGCTCCCGTGGCGGCCCGGCGCGCGGCGCTGACCTGCGCTACACCCTCGACCTGGACCTGGAAGACGCGGTTCGCGGCACCACCGTGACCATCCGCGTTCCGACCCTGGTCGGCTGCAAGACCTGCAGCGGCAGCGGCGCCAAGCCCGGCACCACGCCGGTCACCTGTACCACCTGCGGTGGTATCGGTCAGGTGCGCATGCAGCAGGGCTTCTTCTCGGTGCAGCAGACCTGCCCGCGTTGCCATGGCAGCGGCAAGATGATCACCGACCCCTGTGGCTCCTGCCACGGCCAGGGCCGCGTGGAAGAGCACAAGACCCTGTCGGTGAAAGTCCCGGCCGGCGTCGATACCGGTGACCGCATCCGCCTCACTGGCGAAGGCGAAGCCGGCGCCCATGGTGGCCCAGCGGGCGACCTGTACGTGGTGGTGAACGTGCGCGAGCACGACATCTTCCAGCGCGACGGCAAGCATCTGTACTGCGAAGTGCCGATCAGCTTCGCCGACGCCGCCCTGGGTGGCGAGCTGGAAGTGCCGACCCTGGATGGCCGCGTGAAGCTGAAGATCCCCGAGGGGACCCAGACCGGCAAGCTGTTCCGCCTGCGCGGCAAGGGCGTTGCCCCGGTGCGTGGTGGTGGTGCGGGCGACCTGATGTGCCGCGTCGTCGTCGAGACGCCGGTCAACCTGGACAAGCGTCAGCGCGAGCTGCTCGAAGAGTTCCGCAATACCCTGCAGGGCAACTCTTCCCACTCGCCCAAGGCCAGTGGCTGGTTCGAAGGCATGAAGCGCTTCTTCGACGATCTTTAACTTCCGCGGCAGGCAGCAGGCGGCAGGCTCCATGAGCTTCACGCCTGTCGCCTGCGGCCTACAGCCTGGAGCTGTTTTTATGCGACGTATAGCCGTTATGGGCGCCGCCGGGCGCATGGGCAAGACCCTGATCGAGGCGGTTCAGCAGACCAATGGCAGTGCCGGCCTGACCGCTGCGGTCGACCGTCCGGACAGCACCCTGGTGGGCGCCGACGCTGGCGAGCTGGCCGGTCTGGGCCGCATCGGCGTGCCGCTGTCGGGTGACCTGGCCAAGGTGGTCGACGAATTCGACGTGCTGATCGACTTCACCCACCCGACCGTGACCCTGAAGAACCTGGAAGTCTGCCGCAAGGCCGGCAAGGCCATGGTCATCGGCACCACCGGCTTCTCCGCGGCGGAGAAGGAACTGCTGAGCGAAGCGGCGAAGGACATCCCGATCGTTTTCGCGGCCAACTACAGCGTCGGCGTGAACCTCTGCCTGAAGTTGCTCGACACCGCCGCCCGCGTTCTGGGTGACGACGTGGACATCGAGATCCTCGAGGCACACCACCGCCACAAGGTCGACGCGCCGTCCGGCACTGCGCTGCGCATGGGCGAAGTGGTTGCCAATGCGCTGGGGCGTGATCTGGAGAAAGTGGCCGTGTACGGTCGCGAAGGCCAGACCGGCGCCCGTCCGCGCGAGACCATCGGCTTCGCCACC
Organism: Pseudomonas sp. CAN1; assembly: GCF_030462585.1. GTDB lineage: Bacteria > Pseudomonadota > Gammaproteobacteria > Pseudomonadales > Pseudomonadaceae > Pseudomonas. The sequence goes on from NZ_JASMRU010000002.1 coordinate 473,820, forward strand.
GTGCGTGCCGGCGACGTGGTGGGCGACCACACCGTGCTGTTCGCCGCTGATGGCGAGCGTGTGGAGATCACCCACAAGGCGTCGAGCCGGATGACCTTCGCTCGTGGTGCCGTGCGTGCTGCGCAGTGGCTGGATGGGCAGGCCAACGGCCTGTACGACATGCAGGATGTACTCGGCCTTCGCTGAGCGGCATGGCCGTACGTCGTGCAAAAGGTGGACCATGATGTCGCATTTCTGTAAACTACAGCTTTAGTGTGTCCACTAAAAGTAGCGCAGCATGATCACATAAAAAGCGGGATGACTTCTTCTGATGTCATCCCGCTTTTTTACAATCTGCGCACGCCCAGCCAGGCTTGAACTACGGGAGGTCTTCTTGACTAAGCCAGCCATACTTGCACTTGCCGACGGCAGCGTTTTTCGCGGTGACGCCATCGGCGCCGACGGCCAGACCGTCGGAGAGGTGGTGTTCAACACCGCCATGACCGGCTACCAGGAAATCCTCACCGATCCTTCCTACGCCCAACAGATCGTCACCCTGACCTACCCGCACATCGGCAACACCGGCACCACGCCCGAGGACGCCGAGTCGAACAAGGTCTGGGCCGCCGGCCTGATCATCCGTGACCTGCCGCTGCTCGCCAGCAGCTGGCGCGACAAGCAGTCCCTGCCGGACTACCTGAAAGAGAACGGTACTGTTGCCATCGCCGGCATCGATACCCGCCGCCTGACCCGCATCCTGCGCGAGAAGGGTTCGCAGAACGGCTGCATCCTGGTCGGCGACGACGCCACCGAGGAAAAAGCCCTCGAACTGGCGCGCGGCTTCCCGGGCCTGAAAGGCATGGACCTGGCCAAGGTCGTTTCCTCCACCGAGCGCTACGAGTGGCGCTCCAGCGTGTGGAGCCTGGAAACCGACAGCCATCCGGAAATCGCCGCTGCTGATCTGCCGTACCACGTGGTTGCCTACGATTTCGGTGTGAAGCTGAACATCCTGCGCATGCTGGTCGCCCGCGGCTGCCGCCTGACCGTGGTGCCGGCGCAGACTCCGGCCAGCGAAGTGCTCGCCCTGAACCCGGATGGCATCTTCCTCTCCAACGGCCCTGGCGACCCCGAGCCGTGCGACTACGCCATCCAGGCCATCCGCGAGTTCCTCGATACCGAGATCCCGGTATTCGGCATCTGCCTCGGCCACCAGTTGCTGGCCCTGGCCTCCGGCGCCAAGACCCTGAAGATGGGCCACGGCCACCACGGTGCCAACCACCCGGTGCAGGACCTGGATTCGGGCGTGGTGATGATCACCAGCCAGAACCATGGCTTCGCGGTCGACGAAGGCAGCATGCCGGCCAACCTGCGCGCCACCCACAAGTCGCTGTTCGACGGCACCCTGCAGGGTATCGAACGCACCGACAAGGTGGCCTTCAGCTTCCAGGGGCACCCGGAAGCCAGCCCAGGCCCGCACGACGTGGCTCCGCTGTTCGACCGCTTCATCGCGGCGATGGCCGAGCGTCGCTGAGTACGAGCTCGAAGAGGTAGAAGAAGATGATGCCGACCCTGGGAATCACCGACCTCTGGACCTACGTCCTGGGTACGTTGTTCATCGTCCTGCTGCCGGGGCCGAACTCGCTGTTCGTCCTCGCCACTGCCGCCCAGCGCGGCGTGGCCTCGGGCTACCGGGCGGCGAGTGCGGTGTTCCTCGGTGATGCGATCCTGATGTTCCTCTCGGCGCTGGGGATCGCCTCGGTGCTCAAGGCCGAGCCGATGCTGTTCCTGGGGTTGAAGTACGTCGGCGCCGCTTACCTGTTCTATCTGGGGATCGGCATGCTCCGCGGTGGCTGGCAGAAGCTGCGCCACCCGCTGGAGGCGGCCGCCGCGCCGGCCAAGGAAGTGGACGTCAACCAGCCGTTCCGCAAGGCGCTGCTGCTGAGCCTGTCCAACCCCAAGGCGATCCTCTTCTTCATTTCCTTCTTCATCCAGTTCGTCGATCCGGGTTACGCCTACCCCGGCCTGTCGTTCCTGGTGCTGGGTACGATCCTCGAGATCATCAGCGCCCTGTACCTGAGTTTCCTGATTTTCTCCGGTGTGCGTCTGGCGGCCTGGTTCCGTCGGCGGCAACGGCTGGCTGCCGGCGCCTCGAGCGGCGTCGGCGCCCTGTTCGTCGGCTTTGGCGTGAAGCTGGCCAGCGCAACCCTTTCCTGAATATTGCAACGAGAGTCCCATGCCCAAGCGTACAGACATCAAGAGCATCCTGATCCTCGGCGCCGGCCCGATCGTCATCGGCCAGGCCTGCGAGTTCGACTACTCCGGCGCACAGGCCTGCAAGGCCCTGAAGGAAGAAGGCTTCCGTGTCATCCTGGTGAACTCCAACCCGGCCACCATCATGACCGACCCGGCCATGGCCGACGCCACCTACATCGAGCCGATCAAGTGGCAGACCGTCGCCAAGATCATCGAGAAGGAGCGCCCTGACGCGCTGCTGCCGACCATGGGCGGCCAGACCGCTCTGAACTGCGCCCTGGACCTGGAGCGCCACGGCGTGCTCGAGCAGTTCGGCGTAGAAATGATCGGCGCCAACGCCGACACCATCGACAAGGCCGAAGACCGTTCGCGCTTCGACAAGGCCATGCGCGACATCGGCCTGGCCTGCCCGCGCTCGGGCATCGCCCACACCATGGAAGAAGCCTACGGCGTGCTGGAGAAGGTCAACTTCCCGTGCATCATCCGTCCGTCCTTCACCATGGGCGGCACCGGTGGCGGCATCGCCTACAACCGCGAAGAATTCGAGGAAATCTGCACCCGTGGTCTGGACCTGTCGCCGACCAACGAGCTGCTGATCGACGAATCGCTGATCGGCTGGAAGGAATACGAGATGGAGGTTGTCCGCGACAAGAAGGACAACTGCATCATCGTCTGCGCCATCGAGAACTTCGACCCGATGGGCGTGCACACCGGTGACTCGATCACCGTGGCCCCGGCGCAGACCCTGACCGACAAGGAATACCAGATCATGCGCAACGCCTCCCTGGCGGTGCTGCGTGAGATCGGTGTGGAAACCGGCGGTTCGAACGTGCAGTTCGGCATCTGCCCGAACACCGGCCGCATGGTCGTGATCGAGATGAACCCGCGCGTATCGCGTTCCTCGGCACTGGCCTCCAAGGCCACCGGCTTCCCGATCGCCAAGATCGCCGCCAAGCTGGCCGTCGGCTACACCCTGGACGAACTGCAGAACGACATCACCGGTGGCCGCACCCCGGCGTCCTTCGAGCCGGCAATCGACTACGTCGTCACCAAGATCCCGCGTTTCGCCTTCGAGAAATTCCCGAAAGCCGACGCCCGCCTGACCACCCAGATGAAATCCGTGGGCGAAGTCATGGCCATCGGCCGCACCTTCCAGGAGTCCGTGCAGAAAGCCCTGCGCGGCCTGGAAGTCGGCGCCACCGGTTTCGATCCGAAGCTCGACCTGAGCAACCCGGAAGCCGAGAGCATCCTCAAGCGCGAGCTGACCGTGCCCAATGCCGACCGCATCTGGTACGTCGCCGACGCCTTCCGCGCCGGCAAGAGCATCGCCGAAGTCTTCGACCTGACCCGCATCGACGAGTGGTTCCTGGTGCAGATCGAAGACCTGGTCAAGGACGAGGAGCGCGTCAAGACCCTGGGTCTGTCCGCCATCGACCGCGAGCTGATGTACAAGCTCAAGCGCAAGGGCTTCTCCGACGCCCGCCTCGCAACTCTGCTGGGTGTGACCGAGAAGAACCTGCGCAACCATCGCCACAAGCTCAAGGTGCTGCCGGTGTACAAGCGCGTGGACACCTGCGCCGCCGAGTTCGCCACCGACACCGCTTACATGTACTCGACCTACGAGGAAGAGTGCGAAGCCAATCCGTCGACTCGCGACAAGATCATGATCCTGGGCGGCGGTCCGAACCGTATCGGTCAGGGCATCGAGTTCGACTACTGCTGCGTACACGCCGCGCTGGCCATGCGTGAAGACGGTTACGAGACCATCATGGTCAACTGCAACCCGGAGACCGTCTCCACCGACTACGACACTTCCGACCGCCTGTACTTCGAGCCGGTGACCCTGGAAGACGTGCTGGAAATCGTCCGCGTCGAGCAGCCCAAGGGCGTCATCGTGCAGTACGGCGGCCAGACTCCGCTGAAGCTCTGCCGCGCCCTGGAAGAAGCCGGCGTGCCGATCATTGGCACCAGCCCGGACGCCATCGACCGCGCCGAAGACCGTGAGCGCTTCCAGCACATGGTCCAGCGCCTGAACCTGCGCCAACCGGCCAACGCCACCGCGCGCAGCGAAGACCAGGCCCTGGAGCTGTCGAAGAACATCGGCTACCCGATGGTGGTGCGCCCGTCCTACGTACTGGGCGGCCGGGCGATGGAAATCGTCTACCAGGAAGAAGAGCTCAAGCGCTACATGCGCGAAGCGGTGAAGGTCTCCAACGACAGCCCGGTGCTGCTGGACCGCTTCCTCAACTGCGCCATCGAAGTCGACATCGATGCGGTGTGCGACGGCGAGACCGTGGTGATCGGCGCGATCATGCAGCACATCGAACAGGCCGGCGTGCACTCCGGTGACTCCGCCTGCTCGCTGCCGCCGTACTCGCTGCCGGCGCACATCCAGGACGAGATCCGCGAACAGGTCAAGAAGATGGCCCTGGAGCTCGGCGTGGTCGGTCTGATGAACGTGCAGATGGCCGTGCAGGGCGAAGACATCTACGTGATCGAGGTGAACCCGCGCGCATCCCGTACCGTGCCGTTCGTCTCCAAGTGCATCGGCGAGTCGCTGGCCAAAGTTGCGGCCCGCGTCATGGCTGGCAAATCCCTGGCCGAAGTCGGCTTCACCCAGGAGGTGATCCCGCCGTACTATAGCGTCAAGGAAGCGGTGTTCCCGTTCGCCAAGTTCCCCGGCGTCGACCCGATCCTCGGCCCAGAGATGAAATCCACTGGCGAGGTCATGGGTGTCGGCGACAGTTTCGGTGAGGCATTCGCCAAGGCCCAGTTGGGCGCCAGCGAAATCCTGCCGAACGCCGGTTGCGCCTTCATCAGCGTCCGCGAGGACGACAAGCCGCAAGCCGTTCAGGTCGCTCGCGATCTGGTCGCGCTGGGCTTCGAAGTGGTCGCTACCGCCGGTACCGCCAAGGTGATCGAGGCTGCCGGCCTGCCGGTACGTCGTGTGAACAAGGTGACCGAGGGCCGTCCTCACGTGGTCGACATGATCAAGAATGACGAAGTCACCCTGATCATCAACACCACCGAAGGTCGCCAGTCCATCGCCGACTCGTACTCCATCCGTCGTAACGCCCTGCAGCACAAGATCTACTGCACCACCACCATCGCGGCGGGTCAGGCGATCTGTGAGGCGCTCAAGTTCGGTCCCGAGAAGACCGTTCGCCGTCTGCAGGATCTCCATGCAGGGATCAACGCATGAGCAAATTTCCAATGACCGTCCAGGGCGCTCGCGCCCTGGAAGAAGAACTGAAATACCTGAAGACCGTTCTGCGTCCGCAGATCACCCAGGCCATCGCCGAAGCGCGTGAACTGGGCGACCTCAAGGAAAACGCCGAATACCACGCAGCCCGTGAACAGCAGGGCATGTCCGAGGCGCGTATCCGCGACATCGAGGCCAAGCTGTCCAACGCGCAGATCATCGACGTGACCACCATTCCGCACAGCGGCAAGGTGATCTTCGGTACCACCGTGGATATCGCCAACGTCGAGACCGACGAGACCGTGACCTACCAGATCGTCGGCGACGATGAGGCAGACATCAAGAACAGCAAGATCTCGGTCAACTCGCCGATCGCCCGCGCGCTGATCGGCAAGACCGAAGGCGATGCCGTCCTGGTGAAAACCCCGGGTGGCGACGTCGAGTACGAGATCGTTGAAGTCCGTCACGCCTGATCGGCAATCCCTGAACGCAGGCACCATCAGCTGGCTGCTGGCCCAGACATTCTGGGTCGGCGGCCTCTGGTTGCTGCAGTTCGTGGTATTGCCCGCGCTAGACAAGATCGGCCTGGCCCCGCTGCTGGTGGAAACCGTCGCTGACGGTCTGAAGCCACTGCTGCTGGGCTTTGCCGGGTTCTGCGTGCTGCTGCAGGCGCTGGTGCTCTGGCAGGCGCGCGGATTCGCTGCCTTCACCCGTGAAACGCGGGGGCAGTTGCTGCTGACCGTGCTGGTGATGACGGCGGCCTATTTCGTGGTACGCCAGGTCGCGCCGGACGCTCAGCGCTGGCTGCTGTTCAACTACCTGGTGGTGGCGCTGTGCGGGCTGCTGCTGGTGCTGCAACCGACGCCGGGGCGGGAAGGGCGGAGCTGACGCGGCGGAGCCTTGCGGGCTCCGCGCTGCCGGGCTTGACTGTCAGAGGCCGCTGTAGCGGCTGATGTTCGACAGGTTCTTGTTCGGCTTGGGATTGCGACGATAGATCAGCGCCATCTTGCCGATGCTCTGGATCAGTTCGCAGCTGCCGTTCTGGCAGAGTTCGTCGATCAGTGCGCGACGGTCGTCGCGTTCGGCGATGCGGAACTGCACCTTGATCAGTTCATGATCGTTGAGCGCACGTTCAAGCTCGGCCATCACACCTTCCGAAAGACCGTTTTCAGCAACGGTCAATACGGGTTTCAGGTGATGCCCGATAGATTTGAACTGCTTTTTCTGCTCCTGAGAGAGCGCCATAATCTGACCCCTGGGAAAAAAGGCGGATATTCTACCCGAGTTTCGATTATACCGGGATGCCGCTCAGACGAGGTAATACGTGGCCCGTTCCAAGACTAGCCATCGCTGGCTGAAAGAACATTTCGACGATCCGTACGTGAAGATGGCACAGCGCGACGGCTATCGCTCGCGCGCCAGCTACAAGCTGCTGGAAATCCAGGAGAAGGATCGCATCCTGCGCCCCGGCATGACCGTGGTCGACCTCGGCGCGGCGCCGGGCGGCTGGTCGCAGGTCACCAGTCGGGTGATCGGTGACAAGGGCACCCTGATCGCGTCGGACATCCTGCCGATGGACAGCATTCCGGACGTCACCTTCATCCAGGGTGACTTCACCGAGGACGAAGTCTTCGCCCAGTTGCTCGAGGCCATCGGAGAAAATCCGGTAGACCTTGTGATTTCCGATATGGCCCCCAATATGAGTGGATTGCCCGCCGTGGACATGCCTCGTGCGATGTTCCTCTGCGAGCTGGCTCTGGACCTGTGCACCCGCGTGCTGCGTCCGGGGGGCGATTTCCTGATCAAGATTTTCCAGGGTGAGGGTTTCGACGCTTACCACAAGATGGTTCGCGAGAACTTCGAGAAGGTGCAGATGCGCAAACCGCTGTCGTCCCGCGACCGTTCGCGGGAGCAGTATCTGCTCGCACGGGGCTTCCGCGGCGCCTAGACTGGAATGATTGGGCCGGCTTCTGGTCTATGCCTTGCAGGTTTTGCTTGTGCCGGTGAAAACCGGGGTTCATAAAGGGTTACAGACGGCGCCTGCCTGGCGGCGGGCGTTGTGTAGTAATTTTGGCCGGAAGGAGTCTGGCCGTCGTGAGAAGCGGTTTCCAGGGCGGAGCCGGCTTCAGAGGGTAGTCAATTGAACGACATGGCAAAGAACCTGATCCTGTGGCTGATCATCGCGGCGGTACTCGTCACCGTGATGAACAACTTCTCCAGCCCGAGCGAGCCGCAGACGCTCAACTATTCCGACTTCATCCAGCAGGTGAAGGACGGCAAGGTCGAGCGCGTGACCGTCGACGGCTATGTCATCACCGGCAAGCGCCAGGATGGTGACACCTTCAAGACCATCCGCCCGGCCATTCAGGACAACGGCCTGATCGGCGACCTGGTCAATAACAACGTGGTCGTCGAAGGCAAGCAGCCCGAGCAGCAGAGCATCTGGACTCAACTGCTGGTGGCGAGCTTCCCGATCCTGGTGATCATCGCGGTCTTCATGTTCTTCATGCGCCAGATGCAGGGCGGCGGCGGTGGCCGCGGTGGCCCGATGAGCTTTGGCAAGAGCAAGGCCCGCCTGCTCTCGGAAGACCAGGTGAAGACCACCTTCGCCGACGTTGCCGGTTGCGACGAGGCCAAGGAAGAGGTCAGCGAGCTGGTGGAGTTCCTCCGCGATCCGGGCAAGTTCCAGCGCCTGGGCGGTCGTATCCCGCGCGGCGTGCTGATGGTCGGCCCGCCCGGTACCGGTAAGACCCTGCTCGCCAAGGCAATCGCCGGCGAAGCCAAGGTGCCGTTCTTCACCATCTCCGGTTCGGACTTCGTGGAAATGTTTGTCGGCGTGGGCGCCTCGCGCGTTCGCGACATGTTCGACCAGGCCAAGAAGCACGCACCCTGCATCATCTTCATCGACGAGATCGACGCCGTCGGCCGCCATCGTGGCGCCGGCCTGGGTGGCGGTCACGATGAGCGCGAACAGACCCTCAACCAGTTGCTGGTGGAGATGGATGGCTTCGAGATGAATGACGGCATCATCGTCATCGCCGCGACCAACCGTCCGGACGTGCTCGACCCCGCGCTGCTGCGTCCGGGCCGCTTCGACCGCCAGGTGGTGGTCGGCCTGCCGGACATCCGCGGTCGCGAGCAGATTCTCAAAGTGCACATGCGCAAGGTCCCGCTGGGCGACAACGTCGATCCGGCCGTGATTGCGCGCGGCACCCCGGGCTTCTCCGGTGCCGACCTGGCCAACCTGGTCAACGAGGCCTCGCTGTTCGCCGCTCGTTCCAACAAGCGCATCGTCGACATGCGTGAGTTCGAGCTGGCCAAGGACAAGATCATGATGGGCGCCGAGCGCAAGACCATGGTCATGTCCGAGAAGGAGAAGAAGAACACCGCGTTCCACGAAGCTGGCCACGCCATCGTCGGTCGTCTGGTTCCGGAACACGACCCGGTCTACAAGGTTTCCATCATTCCGCGCGGCCGTGCCCTGGGCGTGACCATGTTCCTGCCGGAAGAGGATCGCTACAGCCTGTCCAAGCGCGCCCTGGAAAGCCAGATCTGCTCGCTGTTCGGTGGTCGTATCGCCGAAGAGATGACCCTGGGCTTCGAAGGCGTCACCACCGGTGCTTCCAACGACATCATGCGTGCCACTCAGCTGGCGCGGAACATGGTGACCAAGTGGGGGCTGTCGGAAAAACTCGGTCCGCTGATGTATGCGGAAGAAGAGGGTGAAGTCTTCCTCGGTCGCAGCGCCGGTGGCCAGCACTCCAATATCTCCGGTGAGACCGCCAAGCTGATCGACCAGGAAGTGCGCCGCATCATCGATGACTGCTACGGCATCGCCAAGCGCCTGCTGGAAGATAACCGCGACAAGCTCGACATGATGGCCGACGCGCTGATGAAGTACGAAACCATCGATGCCGACCAGATCGACGACATCATGGCCGGCCGCACTCCGCGCGAGCCGCGTGACTGGCAGGGCGGTAACTCCGGCTCGTCCGGTAACGCCGCTTCGCCGCGCGACGAAGGTCGCCAGGAAAATCCGATTGGCGGGCCCGCCGGCGAACACTGAGAGCACTGAATGAGTTCGTTGTACCACCCGACCCGGTTGCCTTGCGGCAACCGGGTTCTTGATTTAAGCCGCCCGCATGTCATGGGCATCCTCAATGTCACTCCTGATTCCTTCTCCGATGGCGGGCGCTTCAACCAGCTCGAGGTGGCGTTGCGCCACGCAGCGGAAATGGTCGAGGCTGGTGCCACGCTGATCGACATCGGCGGCGAATCTACCCGCCCCGGCGCCCGCGTGGTTTCGCCCACCGAAGAGCTGGAACGTGTCGCGCCGGTGGTCGAGGCCATCGCCCGCGAACTGGATGTGATCATCTCTGTGGATACCTCCACGCCAGCGGTGATGCGCGAGACTGCACGCCTTGGTGCGGGGTTGATCAATGACGTGCGTTCCCTGCAGCGCGATGGTGCCCTGGACGCGGCGGTCGATACCGGCCTGCCGGTGTGCCTGATGCACATGCGCGGCGAGCCGGGGAACATGCAGGACGATCCGCGCTACCCGGATATCCTGCGCGAGGTCCGCGACTTCCTCGAAGAGCGCATCGCGGTCTGCGAAACCGTGGGCATTGCCCGCGAGCGGATCGTGATCGACCCTGGCTTCGGTTTCGCCAAGACCCAGGGCCACAACCTCAACCTGTTCCGGCAGATGGAGCAGTTGCTGGAAATGGGCTGCCCGCTGCTGGTCGGCGTGTCGCGCAAGAGCATGATCGGCCGCGCCCTGGGGCGCGAGGTCGGAGAGAGACTTTATGGCAGCCTTGCCCTTGCCGCGCTGGCGGTGAGCAAGGGGGCCAGCATTATCCGGGTGCACGATGTGCCCCAGACCGTTGATGTAGTGCGAATGATCCACGCGGTGGAAAGCGCAAGAGAAGGAGAGCAGGCATGAGCAGGAAGTATTTCGGCACCGATGGTATTCGTGGTCGCGTTGGCACGCCGCCGATCACGCCGGACTTCGTGCTCAAGCTGGGTTGGGCGGTGGGCATGGCCTTCCGTCAGCAGGGCAAGTGCCGCGTGCTGGTGGGCAAGGACACGCGTATCTCTGGTTATATGTTCGAGTCCGCCCTGGAGGCTGGTCTGTCCGCCGCAGGCGCTGACGTGATGCTGCTCGGCCCGATGCCGACGCCGGGCATCGCCTACCTGACGCGCACCTTCCATGCTGAGGCTGGCATCGTCATCAGTGCTTCGCACAACCCGCATGACGACAATGGCATCAAGTTCTTCTCCGGCCAGGGCACCAAGCTGCCTGACGAAGTCGAGCTGATCATCGAGGAACTGCTCGATGCGCCGATGACCGTGGTCGAGTCTGCCCGCCTGGGCAAGGTTTCCCGGATCAACGATGCTGCGGGCCGCTACATCGAATTCTGCAAGAGCAGCGTGCCGTCGAACACCAGCTTCGCCGGCCTGCGTATTGCCCTGGATTGCGCCCATGGTGCGACCTACAAGATCGCTCCCAACGTGTTCCGTGAGCTGGGCGCCGAAGTCTTCGTCATTGGTGCAGAGCCCAATGGCCTGAACATCAACGACAAGTGCGGCTCCACCCACATGGGCGCGCTGCAGGACGCCGTGCTGGCGCAGCACGCCGATATCGGCATTGCCTTCGACGGTGACGGCGACCGCGTGATGATGGTCGACCACACCGGCGCCATCATCGATGGCGACGAAATCCTCTACCTCATCGCCCGTGACCTGCTCGACCGCGGAAAGCTGCACGGCGGCGTGGTCGGCACGCTGATGAGCAACCTGGGCCTGGAACTGGCACTGCAGGAGCTGAACATCCCGTTCGTGCGCGCCAAAGTTGGCGACCGTTACGTGATGGCCGAGCTGCAGGCCCGCGACTGGCAGCTGGGTGGCGAGAACTCCGGTCACGTGGTCTGCTGCCAGCACACCACCACGGGCGATGCGATTATCGCGGCGCTGCAGGTGCTGATGGCGCTCAAGACTCGTGGCCAGACCCTCGCTGAGGCGCGCATGGGCATCCGCAAGTGCCCGCAGGTGCTGATCAACGTGCGCTTCGCCGGCTCCGATGTCGACCCGCTCGAGCACCCGGCGGTGAAGGAAGCCTGCGCCAAGGTCACCGAGGAAATGGCTGGGCGCGGGCGCGTGCTGCTGCGCAAGTCCGGCACCGAACCGCTGGTTCGAGTGATGGTGGAAGGTGACGAAGAAGGGCGTGTGCGTGCCTATGCCGAGCAGCTGGCAAAAGTCGTTACAGAGGTATGTGCTTGATTTCTCTTGTCAGTTCCAAAAGCGTCGAGTAATATCTGCGCCCACTTTGCTCAGCGAGGTACAGCATGCGTCGACCCTTGGTGGCCGGTAATTGGAAAATGCACGGTACCCGCTCCAGCGTCACGGAGCTGATCAAAGGCCTGCGTCAACTGGCTCTTCCCACGGGTGTCGATGTGGCGGTGTTTCCGCCCTGTCTGTACATCAATCAGGTCGTACAAGGTCTGGATGGAAAGGCGGTTGCCGTCGGTGCGCAGAATTGCGCGGTTGAGCCGATGCAGGGCGCCTTGACGGGCGAGATCGCAGCCAGCCAGTTGGCTGATGCGAGTTGCTCCCTGGTGCTGGTGGGTCATTCCGAACGTCGCCTGATCCTGGGTGAAAGTGATGGAGTGATCAGCCGCAAGTTTGCAGCGGCTCAGTCGTGTGGCCTGGTTCCGATCCTGTGCGTGGGTGAGACTCGCGAGCAGCGTGAAGCGGGCAAGACTCTTGAGGTCGTCGGGCGCCAGTTGGGCTCGGTGATCGAAGAACTGGGTGTCGGGGCTTTCTCCCGCGCCGTTGTGGCTTACGAGCCGGTGTGGGCAATCGGGACGGGGCTGACCGCTTCTCCCGAGCAGGCCCAGGAAGTACATGCGGCGATTCGCGCGCAGATCTCGGCGGAAAACGCAGAGGTGGCCAGCGGCCTTCGCCTCCTGTACGGCGGCAGTGTCAAGGCCGCCAACGCTGTCGAGCTTTTCGGCATGCCGGATATCGATGGGGGGCTCATTGGTGGAGCTTCCCTGAATGCAGATGAGTTCGGTGCGATCTGTCGCGCCGCAGGAAACTGAAGATGCTGGAAACAGTTGTAATCGTGATTCACCTGCTGATGGCGCTGGGTCTGGTTGTGCTGGTCCTGCTTCAGCAGGGCAAGGGCGCCGACGCGGGTGCATCGTTTGGTGCTGGCGCTTCGGGTACTGTTTTTGGTAGCCAGGGTTCGGCTACCTTCCTGAGTCGCTTCACTGCTGTACTGGCTGCAGTTTTTTTCATTACCAGCTTGGGTTTAGCGTATTTTGCTAAAGAAAAAGCTGATATAATTCGTCACGCTGGGCTTCCTGATCCGGCAGTGATGGAGCAGAAGCAGGAACAAGCTCCGGCAGCTAGCGATGTGCCGGGCGCGCAAGGGCAACCTCAAGCCCCTGCAGGCGGTAACGGCGACGTTCCGGCGGCTCCTGAGCAGAAGTAAGCAGGCAAGAGTTTTTGCCGAGGTGGTGGAATTGGTAGACACGCTACCTTGAGGTGGTAGTGGCCATAGGCTGTAGGGGTTCGAGTCCCCTCCTCGGTACCATATACGAAAAGGCCCGCGATGCGGGCCTTTGCGTTTAGGAGTTTCGGTTGACCTTAAAGGGGCTCAGCCGTATAATTTCGCACCAGCTTTGACGCGGGATGGAGCAGTCTGGTAGCTCGTCGGGCTCATAACCCGAAGGTCGTAGGTTCAAATCCTGCTCCCGCAACCAGTATGACAGGGCCCCTTTTCAGGGGCTTTTTGTTAGCTGGACAGTCCGTGCCGCCAGATCAGGGCGGTCCTTAAGGGATGGGCGTTTCGCCCATTTTTTGTTTCTACAGCATACGCGAGGCGATCAGGTGTCGAGCAAGCTAGAACAGTTGCAGGCCTTGTTGGCCCCTGTAGTAGAAGCGCTCGGCTATGAGTGCTGGGGCCTGGAGTACATTTCCCAAGGTCGCCATTCCCTGCTCCGGGTTTATATCGATCGTGCCGAAGGCATCCTGGTCGATGACTGCGAAATCGTCAGTCGTCAGATCAGTGGCATCCTCGACGTGGAAGACCCGATCAGCGGCGAGTACACCCTGGAGGTGTCGTCGCCCGGCATGGATCGGCCGCTCTTCACACTCGAACAGTTCGCCCGTTACGTCGGCGAGCAGGTGAAGATCAAGCTGCGCACGCCCTTCGAAAGGCGTCGCAATTTCCAGGGCATTCTCCGTGGTGTGGAGGAGCAGGATGTGGTGGTCCTGGTGGATGACCATGAATACCTGCTGCCGGTCGACTCGATCGACAAGGCCAACATCATTCCCCGATTTGAGTGAGCCGCCAGAGCGCGGATTCCAATGGATTGAAAGGCGAGGCGTACGATGAGCAAAGAAGTACTGCTGGTTGTTGAGTCGGTATCCAACGAGAAGGGTGTACCGCCTGGCGTGATTTTCGAAGCGCTGGAGCTGGCCCTGGCGACTGCGACCAAAAAGCGTTTCGAGGACGAGGTTGACCTGCGCGTGGAAATCAACCGCGCCAACGGCAACTACGAAACCTTCCGTCGCTGGACCATCGTCGAGGACGAGGACTACTCCAACCCGGCATCGGAACTGACCGTCGAAGACGTGCAGGAAGATCATCCGGGCATGAAGGCCGGCGCGGTCATCGAAGAGAAGATCGAGTCCATCGAGTTCGGTCGTATTGCCGCCCAGACCGCCAAGCAAGTCATCGTGCAGAAGGTCCGCGAGGCCGAGCGCGCCCAGGTGGTCGACGCCTACCGCGAGAAGGTCAACGAGATCATCTCCGGCACCGTGAAGAAAGTGACTCGCGACAACGTGATCGTCGACCTGGGCAACAACGCCGAAGCGCTGCTGGCCCGCGACCAGATCATCCCGCGCGAGACCTTCCGCGTCGGCACCCGCGTGCGTGCCCTGCTGAAGGAAATCCGCAGCGAGAACCGCGGCCCTCAGTTGGTCCTGTCGCGTACCGCGCCGGAAATGCTGATCGAGCTGTTCCGCATCGAAGTACCGGAAATCGCCGAGCAACTGATCGACGTGATGGCCGCCGCCCGTGATCCGGGTTCGCGCGCCAAGATCGCCGTTCGCTCCAAGGACAAGCGTATCGACCCGCAGGGCGCCTGCATCGGTATGCGTGGTTCCCGCGTCCAGGCCGTCTCCGGCGAGCTGGGCGGTGAGCGTGTGGATATCGTCCTGTGGGACGACAACCCCGCGCAATTCGTGATCAATGCCATGGCTCCGGCCGAAGTGGCAGCGATCATCGTCGACGAAGATACCCACACCATGGATATCGCCGTTGCCGAGGACAACCTGGCACAGGCCATCGGCCGCAGTGGCCAGAACGTCCGTCTGGCCAGCCAGCTCACCGGCTGGACCCTGAACGTGATGACCGAGGCCGATATCCAGGCCAAACAGCAGGCTGAAACTGGCGACATCCTGCAGCGCTTCGTCGACGAGCTGGATGTCGATGAAGAACTCGCCCAGGTTCTGGTGGAAGAAGGTTTCACCACCCTGGAAGAGATCGCCTACGTACCGATGGAAGAGATGCTCAGCATCGACGGCTTCGACGAGGACATCGTCAACGAGCTGCGCTCGCGTGCCAAGGACCGCCTGCTGACCAAAGCCATCGCCACTGAAGAGAAACTCGCCGACGCACAACCTGCCGAAGACCTGCTCAGCCTCGATGGCATGACCAAAGAGCTGGCCGTGGACCTGGCGCTGCGTGGCGTAACCACCCGTGAAGATCTTGCCGAGCAGTCTATTGACGATTTGCTCGACATCGACGGCATGGACGAAGAGCGTGCCGGCAAGTTGATCATGGCCGCCCGGGCCCATTGGTTCGAGTAAGCATTCGCGGCCTGAGGAGAGAAGTGCATGACGCAAGTCACGGTGAAAGAACTGGCCAAGACGGTCGATACGCCGGTAGAGCGCCTGCTGCAGCAGATGCGTGAAGCGGGTCTGCCCCATAACGATGCCGAGCAGGTAGTGACCGACAGCGAGAAGCAAGCGCTGCTGGCCCACCTGAAAGGCAACCATGGTGATCGCGCGGAAGAGCCGCGCAAGATCACCCTGCAACGCAAGACCACCTCGACCATCCGGGTCGCTGGCAGCAAGACCGTCAGCGTCGAGGTCCGCAAGAAGAAGACCTACGTCAAGCGCGATCCCGAAGAGATCGAGGCCGAGCGCCAGCGCGAGCTGGAAGAACAGCGCGCCGCTGAAGAAGCTGCTCGCCTGAAGGTCGAGGAAGAAGCCCGTCAGCGTGCTGCCGCAGAAGAGGCTCGCCGTCAGGCGGACGCTGCTCGCCAGACCACTGATGCTGCGCCTGCTGCTGCCGCTCCGGCCGCTGCCCAAGCACCCCGCGCCGCAGCACCTGCTGCCGCTCCGGCTGCCCCGGCCGCTGCCGCTCCTGCTGCGGACGACCGCAAGAAGGACGAAGTGCGCCGCGCTCCCAAGCGTGACGAAGAGGACGAGCGCCGTGATCGCAAGCATGCCCAGCATCGCCCGTCGATCAAGGAAAAGGAAAAGACCACTGCGCCGCGCGTTGTTCGCAGCGGTGGTGGCGACGACGACGACAGCTTTGGCCGTCGTGGCGGTGGCCGCGGCAAGGGCAAGCTGAAGAAGCGTAACCAGCACGGGTTCCAGAGCCCGACAGGACCGATTGTGCGTGAAGTGAATATCGGCGAAACCATCACCGTGGGCGAGCTCGCTGCCCAGATGTCGGTGAAGGGTGCCGAGGTCGTCAAGTTCATGTTCAAGATGGGCACCCCGGTGACCATCAACCAGGTACTCGATCAGGAAACCGCTCAGCTGATCGCCGAAGAGCTCGGCCACAAGGTCAAGCTGGTCAGCGAGAACGCCCTGGAAGAGCAACTGGCCGAATCCCTGAAGTTCGAAGGCGAAGCCGTCTCCCGTGCGCCGGTCGTGACCGTCATGGGCCACGTCGACCACGGCAAGACCTCGCTGCTCGACTACATCCGTCGTGCCAAGGTGGCAGCTGGCGAAGCCGGCGGCATCACCCAGCACATCGGCGCCTACCACGTGGAAACCGACCGCGGCATGGTCACCTTCCTCGATACCCCTGGCCACGCCGCGTTCACCGCGATGCGTGCCCGTGGTGCTCAGGCGACCGACATCGTCATCCTCGTGGTGGCGGCGGACGACGGCGTGATGCCGCAGACCCAGGAAGCCGTACAGCACGCGAAAGCGGCTGGCGTGCCGATCGTGGTCGCGGTGAACAAGATCGACAAGCCCGATGCCAACCCGGACAACATCAAGAACGGCCTGGCCGCTCTGGACGTGATCCCGGAAGAGTGGGGCGGCGATGCTCCGTACGTCCACGTATCCGCCAAGCTGGGTACCGGCGTCGACGAGCTGCTCGAAGCCGTACTGCTGCAGGCTGAAGTACTCGAGCTCAAAGCCACTCCGTCGGCCCCGGGCCGTGGCGTGGTGGTCGAGTCGCGTCTGGACAAGGGCCGTGGCCCGGTAGCCACCGTGCTGGTCCAGGACGGTACTCTGCGTCAGGGCGACATGGTCCTGGTCGGCGTCAACTACGGCCGCGTCCGTGCGATGCTCGACGAGAACGGCAAGCCGATCAAGGAAGCCGGTCCGTCCATTCCGGTCGAGATCCTCGGCCTCGATGGCACCCCGGACGCCGGTGACGAGATGACCGTGGTCGCCGACGAGAAGAAGGCCCGCGAAGTCGCTCTGTTCCGTCAGGGCAAGTTCCGCGAAGTGAAACTGGCTCGTGCCCATGCCGGCAAGCTGGAAAACATCTTCGAGAACATGGGCCAGGAAGAGAAGAAGACCCTCAACATCGTGCTCAAGTCCGATGTCCGTGGTTCGCTGGAAGCCCTGCAGGGCTCGCTCAGCGGCCTGGGCAACGACGAAGTGCAGGTTCGCGTGGTCGGTGGCGGCGTCGGTGGTATCACCGAGTCCGATGCCAACCTGGCGCTGGCCTCCAACGCGGTGCTGTTCGGCTTCAACGTCCGTGCTGACGCCGGTGCGCGCAAGATCGTCGAGTCCGAAGGCCTCGACATGCGTTACTACAACGTGATCTACGACATCATCGAAGACGTCAAGAAAGCCCTGACCGGCATGCTCGGCAGCGATGTTCGCGAGAACATCCTGGGTATCGCCGAAGTGCGTGACGTGTTCCGTTCGCCGAAGTTCGGCGCGGTCGCCGGCTGCATGGTCACCGAGGGTCTGGTGCACCGCAACCGTCCGATCCGTGTACTGCGCGACGACGTGGTCATCTTCGAAGGCGAGCTGGAATCCCTGCGTCGCTTCAAGGATGACGTCTCGGAAGTCCGTGCCGGCATGGAATGCGGTATCGGCGTGAAGAGCTACAACGACGTCCGCGTCGGCGACAAGATCGAAGTGTTCGAGAAGGTCGAAGTCGCTCGTACTCTGTAAGGGTATTCGAGCGTGAACGCAGCGCCCGGGCCGGCTTTTCAGCTGTCCCGGGCGTTTGCCGCTTTCAGACCCGGAGCCTCGCGGCTCGGGTAAGCAGGTTAGAAAAATGGCTAAAGAGTACAGCCGTACCCAGCGTATCGGCGACCAGATGCAGCGCGAACTGGCGCTGCTGATCCAGCGTGAAATCAAGGACCCGCGTCTCGGCCTGGTGACCATCACCGGCGTCGACGTGGCCCGCGACCTGTCCCATGCCAAGGTGTACGTCACCGTGATGGGCCAGGACGACAACGCCGAAGTGGTGAAGCAGAACACCAGCATCCTCAACGATGCTGCCGGCTTCCTGCGCATGCAACTGGGCAAGGCGATGAAGCTGCGCACCGTGCCGCAACTGCACTTCAGCTACGACGCCAGCATCCGCCGTGGTGCCGAGCTGTCGGCGCTGATCGAGCGCGCGGTGGCTGCCGATCGTCGCGGCGGCGATTCCGAGGAGTAACGCGTGGCCCAGGTGAAACGCATTCGCCGTGCAGTCAACGGTGTGCTGATTCTCGACAAGCCCCTGGGCATGAGCTCCAACCAGGCGCTGCAGAAGGTGCGCTGGCTGCTCAATGCCGAGAAGGCCGGCCACACCGGCAGCCTCGATCCGCTGGCCACCGGCGTGCTGCCGCTGTGCTTCGGCGAGGCGACCAAGTTCTCCCAGTACCTGCTCGATGCCGACAAGGCCTACGAGACCATCGCCCTGCTGGGCACCACGACCACCACCGGAGATGCCGAAGGTGAGGTGCTCGAGCAACGCGAAGTGACCGTCGGTCGGGAAGCCATCGAGGCCCAGTTGCCGCGCTTCCGTGGCGACATAGAGCAGGTGCCGCCGATGTACTCGGCACTGAAGAAGGACGGCCAGCCGCTGTACAAGCTGGCCCGTGCAGGAGAGGTAGTGGAGCGCGAGGCGCGTTCTGTTACTATTGCGCGCCTGGAAATGCTCGCGTTCGAGTCGCCCCGTGCGACCCTGGCGGTTTCCTGCAGCAAGGGCACCTATATTCGCACCCTGGTCGAAGACCTCGGCCGCGAACTGGGTTGTGGCGCACACGTCGCCGCCCTGCGCCGGACTCAGGCCGGGCCGTTCCAGCTGCACCAGTCGGTGACGCTGGAGGAGCTCGAGAAAGTCCATGCCGAGGGTGGCAACGAAGCCCTCGACCGTTTCCTGCTGCCGGTGGATGCCGGCCTGGAGCACTGGCCGCTGCTGCAGTTGTCCGAGCACAGCGCCTATTACTGGCTGCATGGTCAGCCGGTACGCGCCCCGGATATGCCGAAGTTCGGCATGCTGCGGGTGCAGGATCATGAAGGCCGTTTCATCGGTATCGGTGAAGTGGTCGAAGACGGGCGCCTGGCGCCGCGTCGACTGATTCGGTCCTAAGACCGAAACCGAGGGTGGCTGTCAGCAGGCACGGTCACTCCTCTTATTATGAACACAGGGAGAAGTCCCTGGCCTGTTACCTCAGAGGAAGCCCCATCATGGCACTGAGCGTCCAAGAAAAAGCCCAGATCGTTAACGAGTACAAGCAAGCTGAAGGCGACACCGGTTCCCCGGAAGTGCAGGTTGCACTGCTGTCCGCCAACATCAACAAGCTGCAGGACCACTTCAAGGCCAACGGCAAAGACCACCACTCCCGTCGTGGCCTGATCCGTATGGTTAACCAGCGTCGTAAGCTGCTGGACTACCTGAAGGGCAAGGACACCTCTCGTTACAGCGCCCTGATCGGTCGCCTGGGCCTGCGTCGCTAAGACGGCAAGCCTGAAGTGGGAAGCTGGGAGTCCGGGGTCGATGGGCGGTTTATACCGCTCATCGGCCCTGGCTCCCGGCTTTCTCGCTTTTACAGGGAATGAAAACGGGTCCGACTCCCGGCATTTCCACAATTTCCCCCAAGGCAACTAAAGAGAAGGTAGAGAAACCGTGAACCCGGTAATCAAGAAATTCCAGTTCGGTCAGTCGACCGTAACCCTCGAGACTGGCCGCATCGCCCGCCAGGCCACCGGTGCCGTCCTGGTCACCATGGACGACGTCACCGTGCTCTGCACCGTCGTCGGCGCCAAGCAGGCCGACCCGAGCAAGAGCTTCTTCCCGCTCTCCGTGCACTACCAGGAGAAGACCTACGCAGCCGGCCGCATCCCCGGTGGTTTCTTCAAGCGTGAAGGCCGTCCTTCCGAGAAGGAAACCCTGACTTCGCGCCTGATCGACCGTCCGATCCGCCCGCTGTTCCCGGAAGGCTTCATGAACGAAGTGCAGGTTGTCTGCACCGTCGTTTCCACCAACAAGAAGTCCGATCCGGACATCGCTGCCATGATCGGCACCTCCGCCGCCCTGGCGATCTCCGGCATTCCGTTCGCCGGCCCGATCGGCGCTGCCCGCGTTGGCTTCCACCCGGAAATCGGCTACATCCTCAACCCGACCTACGAGCAGCAGCAGAGCTCCAGCCTCGACATGGTCGTGGCCGGTACCTCCGACGCCGTGCTGATGGTTGAATCCGAAGCCGACGAGCTGACCGAAGACCAGATGCTGGGCGCCGTTCTGTTCGCCCACGAAGAATTCCAGGCCGTTATCCGCGCCGTTGCCGAACTGGCAACCGAAGCCGGCAAGCCGACCTGGAACTGGTCCGCCCCGGTCGAGAACACCGCCCTGGTCAACACCATCAAGGCCGAGTTCGGTGCTGCCATCTCCGAGGCTTACACCGTCACCATCAAGCAGGACCGTTACGCGGCCCTGGACGCCCTGCGCGAGCAGATCGTCGCCAAGTTCGCCGGTGAAGGCGAAGGCCAGTTCTCCGCTGGTGAAGTCAAGGAAGTCTTCGGCCTGCTGGAATACCGCACCGTCCGCGAGAACATCGTCAACGGCAAACCGCGTATCGACGGCCGCGACACCCGCACCGTGCGTCCGCTGCGTATCGAAGTCGGCGTACTGGGCAAGACCCACGGTTCGGCGCTGTTCACCCGTGGCGAAACCCAGGCTCTGGTCGTTGCCACCCTCGGCACCGCCCGTGACGCCCAACTGCTCGACACCCTCGAAGGCGAGCGCAAAGACCCCTTCATGCTGCACTACAACTTCCCGCCGTTCTCGGTAGGCGAGTGTGGCCGCATGGGCAGCGCTGGTCGTCGTGAAATCGGCCACGGCCGTCTGGCCCGCCGCAGCGTCGCTGCCATGCTGCCGACCCAGGACGAGTTCCCCTACACCATCCGCGTCGTTTCCGAGATCACCGAATCCAACGGTTCCAGCTCCATGGCTTCCGTTTGCGGTGCTTCCCTGGCTCTGATGGACGCCGGTGTTCCGGTCAAGGCGCCGGTTGCCGGTATCGCCATGGGCCTGGTGAAGGAAGGTGACAAGTTCGCCATCCTGACCGACATCCTGGGTGACGAAGACCACCTGGGCGACATGGACTTCAAGGTCGCCGGTACCGACAAGGGCGTAACCGCCCTGCAGATGGACATCAAGATCAACGGCATCACCGAAGAGATCATGGAGATCGCCCTGGGCCAGGCCCTGGAAGCTCGCCTGAACATCCTCGGCCAGATGAACCAGATCATCGCCGCCCCGCGCGCCGAGCTGTCGGAAAACGCTCCGACCATGATCCAGATGAAGATCGACACCGACAAGATCCGCGACGTCATCGGCAAGGGCGGCGCCACCATTCGCAGCATCTGCGAAGAGACCAAGGCCTCGATCGACATCGAGGACGATGGCAGCGTGAAGATCTACGGCGAAACCAAGGAAGCTGCCGAGGCCGCCAAGCAGCGCGTCCTGGGTATCACCGCGGAAGCCGAGATCGGCAAGATCTACGTTGGCAAGGTCGAGCGCATCGTCGACTTCGGTGCCTTCGTCAACATCCTGCCGGGCAAGGATGGTCTGGTGCACATCTCGCAGATCAGCGACAAGCGCATCGACAAGGTCACCGACGTTCTGCAGGAAGGCCAGGAAGTCAAAGTCCTGGTTCTCGACGTGGACAACCGTGGCCGCATCAAGCTGTCCATCAAGGACGTAGCCGCTGCTGAAGCCTCTGGCGTGTAAGCGAACGGTGAAATGAAAGAGGGCCCCTTGCGGGCCCTCTTTTTTTGCCTGGAGAATGCGCCATTCGCCGATCTCGCTCCAAGGATGCCCCGAGATGGACAAGCGTTACTGTCACTACCACAGTGCCCAGCCCGCGACCTGGCAATGCCAGCCCTGCGAGCGTCATTACGGCGACTGCTGCATTCCCCTCAATGCTGACGCTCCGGAGTACGCGCCGGCGTGTCCCCTGTGCCGGGGCCATCTGCGCTTCCTTGGCGCGGCGAATACCGCGCAGCCCTTCTGGGAGCGCCTGCCGAAGTTCTTCGCCTATGCCTTCCAGACCGGGCCGCTGGCGTTCTGCGCGCTGCTGGCGTTGGCCTGTGTGTTCATGCCGGCAATGTTCGTACTGTGGATCGCGCTGCTCAGCGTGGCGACCAAATACCTGCACAGCGTGATCGAAGCGGCGAGCTTCGGCGGCCAGGACGCCCCGGGCCTGCTGGAAGCGTTCAGCGCCGACAGCCTGCGGACCTTCTTCCAGCAGCTGGCGGTGTTCCTGATCGCCCTGGTGCTGCTGTGGATCGCGGCGGACTTCCATAGCGAGGCGATCTACTGGGCCGCCAACATCGGCATCATGCTGGTGCTGCCGGCGAGCATCATCCGCCTGTCTCTGGACAAGAGCCTGGGCGCGGCGCTCAGCCCCGCCGAGGTTGGCCAGGTGATCGCCGCCATGGGCTGGCGTTACCTGATCCTCTGTGTGTTCCTGTTCATCCTCTGGCAGTCGCCGACCTACGTTGGCTGGCTGCTGTCCCACGGCTTGCCGCGGGTGGTGATGGTGCCCGTGGTGGCCGGGCTGACCGGGTATTTTGCCGTGGTGATGTGCGCCATGATGGGGTACGCCGTGTTCCAGTATCAGGGCGAGCTGGGCTATGTCTCTGCCGGAGAGGATGCTCCTGCCGGCTTTGCCGCGCCTGAGTGGCACCGCCGCAAGGCGCTGGCCGAGGCCGAGGTGCGAGTCAAGGAAGGACAGACTGGCGCTGCCCTGGAGATCCTCCTGGCGGCCCTGCGCGAAGGCCGCCAGGACCTCAAGCTCAACGAGCGTTACCACCAGCTGTTGTTTGCCACCAACGATCGGGCGGAATGCCTGAATCACCTGCCGCACTACCTGGGGCTGGCCAGCCGGCTGAATCCGCAACTGGCCGCCAGTGCCTTCCTCAACGCCCGGCAATTGCAGGCGGATTACCTGCCGGAAGACCCGACAGTGTGTGAGCGCCTCGCCGAGGTGCTGCTGCAGCGGCACAAGGCCCGGGAAGGCCTGAGCCTGCTGCGCAACCTGCACAAACGCTTCCCGGACTATCCGGGCATCCCCCGTGCGTACCTGCTGGCGGCGCGCGGCTTCTCCGAGGAGCTCGGCCAGGTGGAACCGGCCCAGCAACTGCTGGCCTTCATCCGCCAGCGCTATCCGGCCTTCGAGCAGATGGGCGAAGTAGTGCAACTGGAAGCGGTGCTCGCCAAGCTGGGCAAGAAGTCCGGTTGAAGACCATGCAACTTGCATGAAGCGCAGCGGCTCGGTTTGCAAACTGCAAGCGAGTGGTGATTTTGAATGATTGTTAAGTGGCTGATTTTTAAGGTTTTTACTGAATTTAAAAAACTGGCACAGGGCTTGCGATAGTTCTAGTGCAACTGCTGCCAGGCACGGGCCGCAGTTTTCCAATAATTCAGGAGAAACCGCCATGAAACGTTTCAACAAACTGGCTCTTGCCGCTGCCACCGCAACCGCCCTGAGCTTCTCGTTCGCCAACACGGTGTTCGCCCAGCCGACGACCCTGGCCGCTAACGAGACAGTTCAGAAAACCGAAGAGGCGGTCTCTGATACCTGGATCACCAGCAAGGTGAAGTCCTCGCTGATTGCCAACAAGGACATCAGCGGTACCAACATCAAGGTCGAAACCAACAAGGGCGTGGTTTCCCTCTCCGGTAATGTCAAGACCGACGCCGAGAAGGAACTGGCCATCCAGACCACCAAAGGCATCAAGGGCGTGACCGCTGTCTCCGCCGATGGCCTGAAGTCGGTCGAATAAGGTCACCTGATCTCGCCCATCCCAACCTTCAGAGGAGGATCGCCATGAACACTGACGTCATCAAAGGCAAGTGGAAGCAGCTGTCCGGTACGCTCAAGGAGAAGTGGGGCAAGCTCACTGACGATGACCTGCAGGCGGCAGACGGACACGCCGAATACCTGGTTGGTAAACTGCAGGAGCGCTACGGCTGGACCCGCGAAAAAGCGGAAGACGAAGTCCGCGACTTCAGCCGCCGCCTGTAGCGCCCGACCTCACGGATGACCCAAGCCCCGCCGGCCTGCCGGCGGGGCTTTTTCATGGGCGGATCAGGGCGCGAGGTGCTGCTGGTAGATGGTCAATTGCTGGGTCGGTTCGGCCTGCGGATAGTGCTGGCGTAGGAACCGCGATAGTTCGCGCACGCCCTGCAGGTCCTGGCGCGGGCCAATCTGCTTGGCGAGTTGCAGGGTCAGGCCGGGTAGCGGTTCGGGCAACTGGCCGGAGCGCGCCAGGCGCCGCCAGCAGTTCAGCGCCAACGCCGATTCATTGCGCTGCAGCAGCTTGCGCAGCAGGTGCAACTGGATCGTCGGGTGCACGAGCAGGCCAGCGTCGTTGGCGGCACTTTCTTCCGCCAGCCGGCGCAGCAGCGCATCGGCCGCCGGGGAGGGGGGCAGGGCGAACAGCTGCTTGAGGGTCTCGCTCATCAGGGCGCGGTCCTGGCGGCCCTTGGCGACCCCGTAGAGGCGCTCTACCAGCACCGGCTGGCCGGGGAACTGGCGCAGCAGTTCCGGGCCACGGGCGGCGGCCTGGTCGAGGGCGAAGCGGCCGATCTGCTCGTCCAGCGAAGCGAGGGCGCGCTTGAACGGTGCCTCCGGGTCTTCCTTGGCCAGGTAGGCCTCGTCCACCGGCATCCGGCCCAGCTGGCGAGGCAGCCAGACCGCGAGGAAGCCCGACACCAGCCCGCCGATGTGAGCGTAGTAGTTCACGTGGTCGGTGGCGCGCAGCAGGCCGTACAGCTCCTTGCCCAGCCACAGCGGCAGGATCCACAGCGCCGGCGCTCGGAAATAGCCCAGCAGTGGCCCCAGCCAGTAGAAGAAGCGGATGCGCCGCAGGCCGTAGACACCGATGTACATGCCCATCAGGCCGGAGATGGCACCCGACGCGCCGATGCCGGGTACCCAGGACGGATCCAGCGCCCACCACAGCAGCCCGGAGCAGAGGCCGCTGAACAGGTACAGGCCCAGGTACATCGCCCGCCCCAGCGCTGCCTCCAGGGCGAAGCCGAAGATGAACAGGAACAGCATGTTGCCGGCCAGGTGCCAGAAGCTGCCATGCAGGAACATCGAGCCGAACAGGCCGACCACCGTGAAACGCTCGGGCACGAAGCCGAAGCGCAGGCTGCTGGTCTGGTCGCGTGCGGCTTCGGCACGGGAGCGTGAGGCCTGCCAGGTCGAATCCTGCTGGAATGCGGGTAGGGCGCGTAGTTCGTGGCCGAATTCGAGGTCCGCCAGAAGTAGCCACGCCAGCTGTTGGCGGGGCAGGGCTTCCAGGCCGCGGCGCTGATCAGCCTGCAGGCGTTCGCGACGCTCCAGCGAGGCGCTGAACAGCGGGCGCTCGCGGCTGAGCAGGTCCTGGTCGAGGTAGATGCGCACCGCTTCTTCGCGGCGGGCGCTGTCGCCGCTCTGGTAACCGAAGTAGATGAGTACGTTGAGCAGGATCAGCAGCAGCGTGATGACCGGAGGCTTCTTCCAGTCCAGCGGATGCTCGGCGGGGACTATGACCATGGCGACCCGTCCTTGGCCCGAATGGCTTGAGTGCGTGATGGTGGGAGGAGGAAAGAGCGGGCGAGACTAGCACCTCGCCAGCAGGGCTGTCAGTTGCCGCTGCGTTTGCTCTGGATGTCGCTGAGTCGGTTGCCCTCGAAGCGCACGAAATACAGCATGCCGCTCCACGGCCCGTAGATCCATTCTTCCACGGCGACTTCCATGCTTTCGCCGTAGCGCTGGCCGGGCACCTGCTTGTAGCCGAGGAAGGAGCGGCTGACCGGGTCGCCGCAGCGGCTGAGCACGTCACTGCTGACGTCGCCGGTGCTGATCAGCTTGCTGTTGCAGCGCAGGCTGGCGGCCTGGGTATCGAGGCTGGCGAGGGAAAGCGGTAGCAGGAGGGCCGCCAGGCGCAGTGCGAGGGTCGTCTTCAATTGCGTTTGAACTCGATGCTTTTCAGCTTGTTGGCTTCGAAGGTGAGGATGTAGCTGGTGCCATTGCGCGGGCCGTACACCCACTCCTCGACCCGGTACTCGCGGCGGTCGTAGCCGCTGAGGGTGTAACCGACTTCATCGCGGTGGTCCGGCGCGCCGCACTTCTGCTCGACTTCCCAGGCGCGGTCACCGGCGTTGATCAGCGAACTGCCGCAGCGCATGCTTTCGGCCTGGGCGCCCGCCGCGCAGAGCAGCAGGGCGCAGGACGTCCAGGTCAGGGCTTTCATCGAACGACTCCTTATTCGCTGTCGAGGTGGAGCTGGGTGGCCACTTTGCCACCATTCTCCGCTTCGCCGAAGCTGACGTCGATGAGATAGATACGGTCGTCACCCAGGCCGCCCTTGCTGACCAGGTAGTCCTTGATCTGGGTGCCACGTTCCTGGCCGAGCTTGCGCAGCAGCAACTGGCTGTCGCTCCAGGAGTCGAGCACGGCCTGGCGCATCTTCGCCGAGCGCTCGTCCTTGCTGAGGTCCTGCCATTCTGCCGGCGGCTGCTTCTTCAGACGCGAGCGGTAAACGCCTTCGAGCAGGATCGGCTGCAGGTCCTCCGGCACTTCCAGCTGGCTGGCGTCGCTGGGCACCTTGTCGCCGCGCCGTTGCAACATGCTGTAGTAGTTCTTCTGGTATTCCTGCTGCAGGCGCTTGTCGGCCAGCAGCGGACCGTCGCTGGCCGCGGCGGCGACGCCTTCGACCTCCAGCTTCAATGCCGGGCGTTGCTTGAGCGCAGCGGCGAGCTTGTCGAGGTTGCCCTGGGCGCTGGCGTCCAGTTCGCTGGAGCCGGGGGCGAAGACCACGTTGCTCAGGTCCGGCCCGCCACCGCCGCTGGCGAGGCCGGCGATGAAGTTGAACGGCGCCTGCACCGCGCGCACCACCAGGTTGCGCAGGGTCTGCCAGACGATGGGCATGACGCTGAACTGCGGATTGTTCAGGTCGCCTTCCACCGGCAGCTGGATGTCGATGTTGCCGTTGGCGTCCTTGAGCAGGGCGATTGCCAGTTTCACCGGCAGGTCCACTGCGTCCGGGCTGTCGACCTTCTCGCCCAGCTGCAGGTGTTCCACCAGTACCTTGTTGTCGGCCTTGAGCTTGCCCTGGGTGATCTGGTAGTGCAGGTCGAGGTTCAGCCGGCCCTTGCGGATGCGGTAGCCGGCGAACTTGCCGGAGTAGGGCGTCAGGGTGGTCAGCTCGACGCGCTTGAAGCTGGTGGCGATGTCCAGTTTCTCCAGCGGCGAGAAGGGGTTGAGGCTGCCCTTGATGGTCACCGGCGCGTACTTGTCGACCTTGCCCTTGATGTCCACCGAGGCCGGGCTCGGGTTGCGGTTGTCGATGGTGCCGATCTCGCCGGCCAGTTGCTGGATGGCGGTGGCGAAGTCCGGGCGCAGGGTCAGGTCGGCGAAGTTGGCCGAGCCGTTGTTGATCTTCACCCCGCCGATGCGGATGCCCAGCGGCTTGCTGTCGCCGCCTGCGCTGCTGCCTTTCGCCGGCGCCGAGGCGGAATCCGGTTGCGGGATGATCAGCTCGCTGACGTTGGTGCTGCGGTCTTCGTTGATGATGAAGCGCGCGTAGGGTTCCTCCAGCGACACAGTCTGGATCACCAGGCTGTCGCCGTGCTTGTAGGCCAGGCCGTCGAGGGTCAGCTTGGTCCACTTCACGAAGTCGCGGCTCTTGAGGGTGTCCAGCGTGTGCAGCTGGGTGACCTGGGCGCTGCCGTTGACGCTGAAGGCCAACGGGTCGGTGCCCTTGAGATCGACGTCGAGGTCGCTGGAGAGCATGCCGCTGCGCAGCTCAAGGCGAATGAATGGGTCGATGTACGCCTGGGCGACACGCAGGTCGATGTCGCGGGTCGCGACTTTCAGCTTGGCGCTGACCGGGTTGGGAATGACCTGGCCGCTGGCTTCGATCTGCCCACGCTGGCCGAGGCCGGTCTTGAGCTTGAGTTGCAGCGGCGCGGTCAGGCCGCTGTCGAGATTCTGCAGGTCCAGGTCCAGGGGGCCGATCTCCAGGGCCACCGGCTTGGCGGGCACGCGGTCGGCCAGGTGCGCCTTGTAGCCGCGCAGCTGGGTGTCGCGCAGGATCACGTGCCAGGGTTTGGCCGGTTCGGCGGGAGCGGCATCCTGGGTGGCGGCGGGCGCCTGTGCGGTCTTCTCGGCTGCGGCGGGTTTGGCTGGTTGTGCTGGCTTGGCGTCGGCAGGAGCCTGGGCTGTTTCGGGAGCCTTGGCTGCTTCGGCGGGCTTGGCTTCGACGGGTTTGTCATCGACGGGTTTCGCGGCGACGGCGGGTTTGCTGTCTGCCACTGGCTCCTTGGTCGGCTCGCCTGGGGTATTGGCAGCGGCCAGTTGCTCGTCGACGGCGGGCTTGGCGGCATCGGCCGGAGCAGCCTGCGCCTGCGGCGAGGGTTCTTCCGGTCGCTTGTAGGGTTTGAAGTTGGCGAAGAGTTCCTGCCAGTCCAGCTGGCCGTTCTTTTCCCGTGCGGCCCAGGCTTCCAGGCCCTGGCTACGGATCTGGCCGACCACCACCTGCTGCTTGGCGAGGTCCAGGGTGGTTTCGGCGACGTCCAGGCTGGCGAGCTTGGCCAGCGGCTTGCCCTCCGGCGAGCTGAGGTCGAGGTCGCGCAGCTTGATCGCAGCCTTGTCCAGCAGCAGCTGGGTGCCCTTGGACAGATCCAGCTGGTAGTCGGAGGCGAGGCTCAGCACGCCGTTGTTCAGGTTCAGCGGAGCGTTGTCGCGCACGTAGGGCCACCAGGCCTTCAGCGGTACGCCATCGAGGGTGAAGCTGCCCTTGGAGGCGAACGGCACGATGCTCAGGTCGCCTTTCCAGTCGAGCTTGCCGCCGTGCGGGCCGGTAGCGACCAGGGTCATTTCGGCGCCGTCCTCGGGCAGGGTGCTGAGGTTGTGCAGCTCGAAGCCCATCGGATCGAAGACGAACTCCACCGGCTCGCTGGGGCGGCGGTCGAGGAAGTGCAGGCTGCCGTCGGCCAGGCGGATGCGGTCGATGCGCAGGGGGAAGGGCTGGCTCGGCTCCTCCTGCGCGGGAGCGGGTTCGCTGGGCGGCAAGTTGAACAGGCGGGTCAGGTTGAGCGTGCCGTTTTCGGCGAAGAGCAGTTCGGTGTGCGGCGCGTCGAGTTCGACGTCGGCCAGGTGCAGCCTGCGCTTCCACAGGCTGTCCAGTTCGAGGTTGGCGTAGAGGCGCTGGAAGCGCACCTGCTCCTGGCCGTCCTGGCCCAGATGCAGCCCCCACAAGGTCAGTTCCAGGCTGAACGGGTTGAATTCGATGCGCTCCAGGCGTGCAGGAACGCTCGCGTACTTCGCCAGTTGCTGATTGGCCACGCGCAGGCCCACGCCGGGAATGATCAGGAAGCCCAGCAGGCAATAGAAGAGAAATAACAGCAGGAGCGCGCCGAGAGCGCGTTTCAATCCTTTGGGCATGGCGAATGTCGTTTCCGTCTTGACGTGCCGGGAAAGTATGGCACGGCTGGGCTTCTTCGATCCGATTGCCGCCTCTCGGCGCTTACTTCATGGTTGCCGGTCAGTCATTGAGGCGATGGGTGCGGGCGAACTCCACGAGATCGACGAGACTGTCGAGGTTCAGTTTCTCCAGGATGCGCGTCTTGTAGGTGCTGACGGTCTTCTGGCTGAGGAACAGCTCCTCGGCGATGTCCTTGTTGCTCATGCCGCGCACCAGACTGCGCAGCACCACCAGCTCGCGTGGCGTCAGGCTGGATACCGGGTCGGCGTTCTTGTCGATGCTCAGGGCCTTTTCCGGGAAGCAGCGATAACCGGATACCAGCATGCGCGCCGCGTTGAGAATGGCGCTGGTGTCCTTGTTCTTGCTGACGAACCCGTGGGCGCCCGCGGCTTCGACCTTGCCCGAGTACAGACGTTCATCCTGCGAGCTGAGCACCAGCAGGCGAATGTTCTCGTCAAAGATGTGGATGCGCGCCAGCAGGTCCAGACCATCCATGCCCGGCAGGTTGAGGTCCAGGATCACCAGATCCGGACGTTCCTTGCGCACGGCGTCCAGCCCGCTGTGGCCATCGTCGGCTTCACGAACCACATCGAATTGCGAATCCTGTTCGAGCAGCGAACGGATCGCCAAACGCATCGCGGGGTGGTCCTCGATCAGCACGACACGCTTCTTCATAGTTAACTCCCTGAGTCAGAACAATTGCGCGCATTGATCTTGAAGATAGACCACCTGATCAACTCGATACGGAATATTCCTATGCGTAGGAAGCAAAGTTTGAGGGCCGTCAATTTCGCAGGGGAACCAGTGCTCAGCGGGCTCACAGACTTGCTGTGCAGTGGCAACTCTGCACAGCAAGCTCCTCGTCGTCAGCGTTGCAGGGCCAGGGCGACGCCTTGCCCACCCCCGATACAGAGCGTCGCAAGGCCTTTTTTCGCATCGCGGCGGAGCATTTCGTGGAGCAGCGTCACCAGCACGCGGCAGCCCGACGCCCCGATCGGATGGCCCAATGCAATAGCGCCTCCGTTCACATTCACCTTGGCCGCGTCCCAACCCAGCTCCTTGCCCACCGACAGTGCCTGGGCGGCGAAAGCTTCGTTGGCTTCGATCAGATCCAGCTCGGCGAGCTGCCAGCCAGCCTTGTCCAGGCAGCGGCGCGTGGCGGTCACCGGGCCGATACCCATGATCGCCGGGTCGACCCCGGCATTGGCGTAGGCGGCGATTCGCGCCAGTACCGGCAGGCCCAGTTCGGCGGCCTTGGCGGCGCTCATCAGCAGCACGGCGGCGGCGCCGTCGTTGAGGGTGGAGGCGTTGCCGGCAGTGACGCTGCCGTCCTTCTTGAACGCCGGCTTCAGCTTGCCCAGGGACTCGGCGGTAGTGCCGGCGCGCGGCTGCTCGTCGGTGTCGAAACGCAGTGGCTCACCCTTGCGCTGGGGGATTTCGATGGTGGTGATCTCCGCCTTGAAGCGGCCGGCGGCAATGGCCTCGCTGGCCTTGCGCTGGGACTCGGCGGCGAAGGCGTCCTGCTCCTCGCGGCTGATGCCGCACTTCTCCACCAGGTTCTCGGCGGTGATGCCCATGTGGTAGTCGTTAAAGGCGTCCCACAGGCCGTCCTCGATCATGCTGTCGATCAGCTTCGCGTGGCCCATGCGCAGGCCGGTGCGGGCGCCGGGCATGACGTAGGGCGCCAGGCTCATGCTCTCCTGGCCGCCGGCGATGATGATGTCGGCGTCGCCGCAGCGGATCGCCTGGGTGGCCAGGTGCAGCGCCTTGAGGCCGGAGCCGCAGACCTTGTTGATGGTCATGGCCGGTACGCTGACCGGCAGGCCGGCGGCGATGGCGGCCTGGCGCGCGGGGTTCTGGCCGGCGCCGGCGGTGAGGGTCTGGCCGAGGATCACTTCGTCGACCCTGGCCGGGTCCAGCTTCGCCTGCTGCAGCAGGCTGCGGATCACCGCGGCGCCCAGTTCGTGGGCCGGCAGCGCCGACAGCGAGCCCTGGAAGCTGCCGATGGCGGTACGGGTGGCAGCGACGATGACGACTTCTTGCATGACACGAATCCTCTGGCGGAAGCGGCGGTGCCGCAGCGAAGCCCCATGGTTGCACAGGCGGCTGCGCTCTCACCACACTCCGAACCGGGTGGTCACGCTCTAGCGCAGTGGCGGCAGCCCCATGCGTCGGCGCGCGCGGTGCAGCGAGCCGTTGCGCACCGCCCAGCGCAGCAGCGGCACGCTGCGCTTGACGCTGGAACGGATCAGCTGGCGCTGCAGGCTGCCCAGGGACAGGCCCAGCTGGTCGGTCGCCCACTCCGGCAGCAGGTCGATGCCGGCGCGCATCATCAGCATGCCGAAAGGTTTGGCGAGGAAGCTCGGCGCCGGCGCGTTGAACAGCACGCTGACGACTTCGCGGGTGCGCTCGTCGTAGCGCAATTGCGGGCGCATTCGCTGCAGGTAGGCGGCGACCTCCGCCCGCGAACGCGGTACGTTGCGCGCGCCCAGGCGCTCGGCGATCAGGGCGATCTCGTCGTAGTAGCGGTCCTGTTCCTCGCCGGAAAGGCCGGGGTTGAGATAGCGCAGGTGCGAAGCGAGGAAGCAGCTGACCTCGGCGACATGGACCCAGGTCAGCAGGTCCGGATCGCTGGCGGCGTAGGTGCTGCCGTCAGGCAAGGTGCCGTGCACGTTGTCGTGGATGCGCTTGACGCGCTCGATCAGCTTCTCGGCGTCGCCTTGTGAGCCGTAGGTGGTGGCGGAGATGAACTGGCCGGTACGGCGCAGGCGGCCGAGCATGTCGGCGCGGAAATTGGAGTGGTCCCAGACGCCACCCAGCGCAGCCGGGTGGAGCATCTGCAGGAGCAGGGCGCTGATGCCGCCGATCAGCATCGAACTGAAGTCGCCGTGGACCTTCCAGCTGACGGAGTCGGGGCCGAACAGGCCGGGGTCACCCTTGGGCGATTCGAAATCGACCCCGCCCAGGGCGAGGCCGGTCAGGCTCAGTACCTGGCTTTCGATATGACGGCGAACGGTTTCCATAAGGCGAGCTGCAAGCCTCAAGCTGCAAGTGGTGCACTGCGTTCAGCTTAACCGCAGCCGCTCCCGCTTGCAGCCTGCCGCCGCCTCTTACCGATTCAGGCGGTTGTCGATCAGCCCCTGGACCACGCTGGGGTCGGCCAGGGTCGAGGTATCGCCGAGGTTGTCCAGCTCGTTGCAGGCGATCTTGCGCAGGATGCGTCGCATGATCTTGCCCGAGCGGGTCTTCGGCAGGCCCGGCGACCACTGCAGCATCTCCGGCTTGGCGAAGCTGCCGATCTCCTTGCTCACCAGCGCCAGCAGTTCCTGCTTGAGCGCATCGCTCGGCTCGACGCCGTTCATGGTGATGACGAAGGCGTAGATGCCCTGGCCCTTGAGATCGTGCGGATAACCCACCACCGCCGCCTCGGCGACCGCGTCATGCAGCACCAGGGCGCTTTCCACCTCGGCGGTGCCGATGCGGTGGCCAGAGACGTTGATCACGTCGTCCACGCGGCCGGTGATCCAGTAGTAGCCGTCCTCGTCGCGGCGCGCACCGTCGCCGGTGAAGTAGTAGCCGGGATAGGGCTTGAAGTAGGTGTCGATCATCCGCTGGTGGTCGCCGTAGACGCTGCGGATCTGGCTCGGCCAGCTGGCCTTGATCGCCAGCACGCCGGAGCCGGGTCCGTCGATTTCCTTGCCCTGCTCATCCAGCAGCACCGGCTGCACGCCGAAGAACGGGCGGGTGGCCGAGCCGGGCTTGAGATCGGTCGCGCCGGGCAGCGGGGTGATCAGGATGCTGCCGGTCTCGGTCTGCCACCAGGTGTCGACGATGGGGCAGCGTTTCGCGCCGACCACCTCGTAGTACCACTCCCAGGCTTCCGGGTTGATCGGCTCGCCCACCGAACCGAGCAGGCGCAGGCTGCTGCGCTCGGTCTTCTGCACCGGGGCGTCGCCTTCGCGCATCAGTGCGCGAATGGCGGTCGGCGCGGTGTAGAAGATGTTCACCTGATGCTTGTCGATTACCTGCCAGAAGCGCGAGGCGTCCGGGTAGTTCGGCACGCCCTCGAACATCAGGGTGGTGGCGCCGTTGGCCAGCGGGCCGTAGACGATGTAGCTGTGCCCGGTGACCCAGCCGACATCCGCGGTGCACCAGTAGATGTCGCCGTCGTGGTAGTCGAACACGTACTTGTGGGTCATCGCCGCGCCCAGCAGGTAGCCGCCGGTGGTGTGCAGCACGCCCTTGGGTTTGCCGGTGGAGCCGGAGGTGTAGAGGATGAACAGCGGGTCCTCGGCGTCCATCGGCTCCGGCGCGCAGTCCTCGCTGGCCTCGCGCAGGGCCTCGTGGTACCAGAGGTCGCGGCCTTCGACCCAGGGGATCTCGCCCTGGGTGCGCTCGACCACCACCACGGTGGAGACGTTCGGGCAATCGGCCAGGGCCTTTTCCACGTTCTTCTTCAGCGGGACGTACTTGCCGCCGCGCACGCCTTCGTCGGCAGTGATCACGGTGCGGCAGTCGGCATCGTTGATGCGGTCGCGCAGGGCGTCGGGGGAGAAGCCGCCGAACACCACCGAGTGGACCGCGCCGATCCGTGCGCAGGCCAGCATGGCGTAGGCCGCCTCGGGGATCATCGGCATGTAGATGCAGACCCGGTCGCCTTTCTGCACGCCGCGGCTCTTCAGCACGTTGGCCAGGCGGCAGACGTGGCTGTGCAGCTTGCGGTAGGTGATGTTGGCGGACTCGGCTGGATTGTCGCCTTCCCAGATGATCGCCACCTGTTCGCCGCGCTGTTCCAGATGGCGGTCGATGCAGTTGTAGGTGACGTTGAGCTGGCCGCCCTTGAACCAGGTCGCCTGGCCCTTCGCCAGGTCGCCGTGGTGCACCGATTGCCAGGGCTTGAACCAGTCGAGGAAGGCCTTGGCCTGCTCGCCCCAGAAGGTATGCGGGTCGTCTACCGACTGCTGGTAGAGGCGCTGGTAGGCATCGTTGTCGAGCAGGGCGCGCTTGCGCACGGCCTCCGGCACGGGGTGAAGGCTGATCTCATGCATGGGGAATCCTTGTTGTTGTTTAGCCGAGATGCCCTCAAGGGTGCATGCAAGGCCAGGCGGGTTCAAGGGTTGTCCATGTTGTTTCGACGTGCCTGGAGCGAGGAACGTTCCGGCGACGAGTACTCCAGCTGGGCGGCGACCAATCGGCGCGTCGGCTCGCCGTAGCGGGTGGCAATGGCGGCGAGGCTGGATTCGAGGTTCTGCAGGGCATTGCCGCTGGGTCGCGGCAGTTCGGGCAGGGCGTCCGCCTGCTCTGGCAGGAATTGCAAACCTCCTGCGCTGGTGACTGGCTCTGCGGCCTTACCCAGCACCTCGCTGCGGAAGGTGCGGGCCCAGGCATCCACTTCCAGCGCCAGGCTCACTTCGTCGAAGCCCGTGTGCAGTGGCACGGCGAAGCGTTCGTGGCCCCAGAGTGCGAGGAAGTTGCCGGCGGCCGTCAGGTAGCCCTCGCTGCCGAGACTGAAGCGCTGGCTGTCATGCTGCGGCGACCAGTCCGACACGCCGTATTGCCGCGCCAGAGCCGCAGCCTTCGCTGAGCCACCGATGGCCTCGACCAGCGCCAGGGAGGCCGGCAGCGCGGCGCTGACTCCCGAGGTGGTCATGAGCCGGCCGTCCACCACGTAGCGGCGATTCTCCTGCCAGCGCGCGTCGGGGAAGTCGTCCAGGCGCTGCTGGCGCGAATACCAGTGCCCGGTGGCGCGCCGGCCGTGCAGCAGGCCTGCCTGGCCGAGCACCAGCACGCCGTCGCAGATGCCGATGACGGTAGCACCGAGGGCCGCCTGCTCGCGGATGAAGGTCAGCAGGCCTGGGTCTTCGCTGTCATGCACCGCCGGGACGATCAGGTAGTCCGCCCCCTGTGGATAACGCTGGCGGAATTCCTCCAGCGTGGCGTCGGCCTGCATCTTCAGCGCCGGCATCAGGTTGATCGGCCCTGGTTCGGTCGACAGCGCGAGCACCTGGGCCACTGCGGAGCGCCGCAGCACGCCCAGCGGCACGACGTAGTCCACCAGCTCGGTCATGCGGTTCTGCGCTATCACAGCGACCAGAGGGCGCTCGTGACCGGGGCTTGGCTGGTAGGGCGGCAGCATCTCTTCGCCGGCCTGGGCGGTAAAGCTGAAAAGCAGCAGGACGATCAGGGCAAGGCGCATGGCGATCTCCAGGTGGGAAGACCAGTTTGCGCGGCTTGCTGCTGTCGCTTCTGACAGTGATGGTTGAATATCTGCCAGTCAGCCTTTTTGAGAAAGCCTGGATGAGAACTCCCCATCAGGTTCTGCTGCTGGTCTTCCCCGGCTTCCAGCTACTGGACGCCACGGGGCCGGCGGAGGTATTCGCCGCGGTCGACGAACAACTGCCGCCAGGCGCCAGGCCGGCCTATGAGCTGCGGGCCATATCGCCCGGCGGCGGCATGGTGCGCTCCAGCACTGGGCTGGAGCTGGCCAGCCTGGCGCTGCCCGATCCGCAGGAAGTAGCCGGTTGCACGCTGCTGGTGGCTGGCGGCTTCGGCGTGCAGGCGGCCATGCAGCAGGGCGAGATTGCCCGCTGGCTGGCGCAGGCTGCCCCGCATGCCGTTCGTTGCTGTTCGGTTTGCACGGGTGCCTTCCTGCTGGCGCAGGCGGGGTTGCTGGACGGGCGCTCGGTGGTTACCCACTGGCGTTACACCGAGCTGCTGCAACGGCTGTTCCCTTCGCTGCGAGTGTTACCCGATGCGCTGTTCGTGCGTGACGGCGCTATCTACAGCTCGGCAGGCGTTACCGCCGGCATGGACCTGTGCCTGAGCCTGGTGGAGGAGGATCACGGCCGCGAAGCCTCCCTGGGCGTGGCGCGCGGGCTGGTGATGTACCTGCAGCGTCCGGGTGGCCAGCGTCAGTTCAGCGCGCAGCTGCTGGCGCAGCAGGCGCCGGCTGGCGGTCAGCTGGAGCGCCTGGTGGAGTGGTTGCGCGAACGCCTGGCGCAACCTGTGGATGTGGAGGACATGGCGGCGTGGATGGCCATGTCTTCGCGCACCTTGCACCGGTACTGCCAGGCAGAGATGGGCATGACGCCGGCAAAGCTGTTGCTGCAGTTGCGTCTGGAGAGCGCCTGCCAACTGCTGGAGGCGGGAGAGGCTTCGCTCAAGCGGGTGGCGCAGAGCGCCGGGTTTGGCAGCGAGTACAACCTGCGGCGCGCCTTCGGGCAGGCGCTGGGCGTGACGCCCGGAGAATACCGGCAGCGCTTCTGCCGGTAGATAGCGGACGGCCGGGCAGCCGTCCGCTGTGCCATCAACCGCGGTGGCGACCGCGGAAGAAGTCGATCAGGCCCTGGGTGGAACCATCCTCGGCAGCGCTTTCCTCGCTGCCGACCAGGCGACCGTAGACCGCCTTGCCCAACTCTTTGCCCAGTTCCACGCCCCACTGGTCGAAGGCGTTGATGCCCCAGAGGATGCTCTGCACGTAGACCTTGTGCTCGTACATGGCGATCAGTGCGCCCAGGCGACGAGCACTGATGCGCTCCATCACCAGGGTGTTGCTCGGACGGTTGCCCGGAATCACCTTGTGCGGC
The DNA here is from genome assembly GCF_030462585.1 of Pseudomonas sp. CAN1. GTDB lineage: Bacteria > Pseudomonadota > Gammaproteobacteria > Pseudomonadales > Pseudomonadaceae > Pseudomonas. Next base: position 511,089 of record NZ_JASMRU010000002.1, read on the forward strand.
GCCAGGCGCTGCACTTCGGCTTCGTCGACGCCCTTGGCGCGCAGTTCGGCCTCGGCCTCGGCGCGGCTCTTGCCAACCATCAGCGCCTGGCTCTGCGACAGGCAGTTGGCGTACAGCCACTGGTGGTGGTCGGCCACCGGGTTGTAGCTGGACACCGGAACGATGAAGTCCGCCGGGATCAGGTGGGTGCCCTGGTGCAGCAACTGGTGGTACGCGTGCTGGCCGTTGCAGCCCACGCCGCCCCAGATCACCGGACCGGTGCCGGCGGAAACCGGGCTGCCGTCCTGGCGCACGCTCTTGCCGTTGGACTCCATGTCCAGCTGCTGCAGGTGGTCGGTGATGTTCCGCAGGTAGTAGTCGTAGGGCAGGATCGCGTGGCTGCGTGCGCCCCAGAAGTCGCCGTACCAGACACCCAGCAGGCCCAGCAGGACCGGGATGTTCTTCTCGAACGGCGAGGTGAGGAAGTGCTGGTCCATGCTGTAGGCGCCGGACAGCAGTTCCTTGAAGTTGTTGATGCCCACCGACATGGCGATCGGCAGGCCGATGGCCGACCACAGCGAGTAGCGACCGCCGACCCAGTCCCACATGGGGAACACGTTCTCCGGGCGGATACCGAAGGCCGAGGCGGCTTCCTTGTTGCTGGAAACGGCGATGAAGTGACGATACAGCTCGGCCTCGCTGCCGCCCTGGGCCAGGTACCAGGCGCGGGCGGCCTGGGCGTTCTTCAGGGTTTCCAGGGTGCCGAAGGACTTGGAAGAGACGATGAACAGCGTGGTCTCGGCATTGAGCTTGGCGGTCATCTCGCGGAATTCGCTGCCGTCGATGTTCGCCAGGTAATGGCAGCGCACGCCTTTCTGGGCAAAGGGCAGCAGCGCCTCGGAAACCAGCTGCGGGCCGAGGAAGGAGCCACCGATGCCAATGTTCACCACGTCGGTGATCGGCTTCTCGGTGTAACCGCGCCACAGGCCGTTGTGCACGGCGGCGACCAGCTCGGTCATCTGGTGCAGCACGCGGTGCACCTCGGGCATCACGTCGACGCCATCGACCATCACCTTGTCGCCAATGGGCCGGCGCAGCGCGGTGTGCAGCACCGGGCGGCGCTCGGAGGCGTTGATCACTTCGCCGCGGAACATCGACTCGATGGCCTCGCCCAGCTTCGCCTCTTCCGCGAGCTTCACCAGCAGGTCGAGGGTGTCCTGGCGGATCAGGTTCTTCGAAAAGTCGAGGAACAGGCCGCAGGCGCTCAGGGAGAAGCGCTTGAAGCGCTCCGGGTCCTGGGCGAATGCCTCGCGCATGGTGAAGTTCTGCAGTTCCTGGCGGTGGGCGGACAATGCCTGCCAGCTCGCCAGTTTCGTGGCATCCAGCGGGGTGAGGTGGTGTTCCATGACATACCTTCGGGTAAGACGTGCGTGTTTGAACGAAGCTTGGAACTCGGCATGGCCCGGTGGTTCCGGGCTTTGCCTGGGGCTCAGGCTAGCTGAACCGGGATGGCGTTGCTGGTGTGGCTCAGTTCGTTGCCGGCAGCCATATACAGCATGCGTGGTTTGAAGTCCTCAAGCTCGGCGTCGCTGAACTGAGCGTACGCGCAGATGATGACCCGGTCACCCACCTTGGCCTTGTGCGCGGCGGCGCCGTTGACGGAGATCATCCGCGAACCTTCCTCGCCGCGGATGGCATAGGTGGTGAAGCGCTCGCCATTGTCCACGTTGTAGATCTGGATCTGTTCGTACTCGCGGATACCGGCGAGGTCGAGCCATTCGCCATCGATGGCGCAGGAGCCTTCGTAATCGAGCACCGCGTGGGTGACTTCGGCGCGGTGCAGCTTGGCTTTGAGCATGATGCTCTGCATGACGTGGCTCCTGTTGTTCTTGGTTTTCTGGGCTGGGGCGTGAATGCGGGGCGAGTATGCCCGAGCACCCGAAGCCGCTCAAGGCCACGGCTGGCGTGGCTTCGAGGCGGATGTTCGGGTGCTTGCGGGTGTCAGTCGATGCTGAAGGCGAGGTTGTCGATCAGCCGGGTGGTGCCGAGGAAGGCAGCCACCAGGATCACCAGCTGATGGTCCTGCTCCGTGGCGGTACGCAGGCCGACAGGCTCGCGTGCTTCCAGGTAGTCGATGCGCAGGCCGGCCAGTTCGATCTGCTGACGGCCTTCGGCGAGCAGCGCGGGGAAGTCGCGCTCGCCCTGGCGGATACGCTCGGCCAGTTGCTTGAGGGTGCGCTGCAGGACAGGCGCGATGGCGCGCTGCTCGTCATTCAGGTAGCCGTTGCGCGAGGACAGCGCCAGGCCGTCCTCGGCGCGCACGGTGGCCTCGCCGAAGATCTGGATCGGCAGGTTCAGGTCGCGCACCAGCTTGCGGATCACCGCCAGCTGCTGGAAGTCCTTCTCACCGAACAGCGCCATGTCCGGCTGGACCATGTTGAACAGCTTGCAGACCACGGTGGCGACGCCGTCGAAGTGCCCCGGACGGCTGCCGCCGCAGAGGCCTTCGGAGACGCCGGTGACGTGCAGTTTTGTCTGGCCTTCCATGCCGTCGGGGTACATCTCTTCGACAGTAGGGGCAAACAGCAGGTGGCAGCCGGCGCCGAGCAGTTTTTCCTGGTCGGCGGCGAGGGTGCGCGGGTACTTGTCCAGGTCTTCGCTGGGGCCGAACTGCAGCGGGTTGACGAAGATGCTCGCCACCACGAAGTCGGCGCGCTGGCTGGCCTTGGTCACCAGCGCGGCGTGGCCGGCGTGCAGGTTGCCCATGGTCGGCACCAGTGCGATGCGCTTGCCTTCGCTACGGGCGCGCGCCACGGCGGCGCGCAGCTCGCGGACTGTCTTGACTGTATTCATCAGGCGAAACCGTGCTCCGGGCCGGGGAAGGTGCCGTCCTTCACGGCCTTCACGTAGGCGGCGAAGGCGGACTGGATATCGGGCTGGCCTTCGAGGAAGTTCTTCACGAACTTCGGCGAACGGCCGGACAGCGACAGGCCGAGCATGTCGTGCATCACCAGGACCTGGCCGTCGGTACCGCTGCCGGCGCCGATGCCGATCACCGGGACTTTCACGGCTTCGGTGATTTCCTGGGCCAGGGCGGAGGGAACGCACTCCAGCAGCAGCACGGCGACACCGGCCTGCTCCAGGGCGATGGCGTCGGCACGCAGCTGGCGCGCCTGGTTTTCCTGGCGGCCCTGGACCTTGAAGCCGCCGAACAGATTGACCGCCTGCGGGGTGAGGCCCAGGTGTGCGCACACCGGGATACCCATCTGGGCCAGGCGAGTGATCGGCTCGGCGAGCCAGGCGCCGCCTTCGAGCTTGACCATGTGGGCGCCGGCCTGCATGACCTTCACCGAGTCGCGCAGCAACTGGTCCAGCGAGGTGCCGGATTCGAACGGCAGGTCGGTGACGATAAGCGCGCCCTTGTTACCGCGTTTCACCGCGGCAGTGTGGTAGGCCATGTCTTCCACGGTCACCGGCAGCGTGCTGTCGTGACCTTGCAGGACCATACCCAGGGAGTCACCGATCAGCAGCATTTCGGCACCGGCCAGGCTGGCGGTGTGGGCGAAAGTGGCATCGTAGGAGGTCAGCATCGCGATCTTCTCGCCGCTTTGCTTGAGACCTTGCAGGGTGGTCAGGGTGACATCAGGCATGAAATTGTCCTCGGTTCTGCGCCGGGCAGGGGCAAACGGGGCCCTATAGTCCGGATCGAAAAAGGCTAAGTCAATTGCAGGTGTTACCGGACTGTTACGGCGTTACTGCCAGTGCGCCCCACGCCTGGGGCGCAGGATGCCTCAGGACAGGCGCTCCAGGCCGGTGAACGGACAGGCGGCGAGCAGTTCTGGCAGGCTGCGCCCGTCGGGGAGGCGCAGTTGCGGGGCGAGGTCCGCCAGCGGGTAGAGCACGAAGGCGCGAGCGTGCATGTGGTAGTGCGGCACGGTCAGGCGCGGTTCGTCGATGATACGTTCGCCGAACAGCAGGATATCGAGGTCGAGGGTACGCGGCCCCCAGCGTTCGTCCTTGCGCACGCGGCCCTGCTCCAGTTCGATGGCCTGCAGGGCATCGAGCAGGGCGAGCGGGTCCAGGGCGGTATCCAGCGCCGCTACGGCATTCACGTAGCGCGGCTGATCCGGCGGGCCCAGCGGATCGCTGGCATAAAGCGGCGAGACTACCGCCACCTTGGTGGCGGGTATCTGTGACAGCGCCTTCAGCGCGGCTTCCAGCTGCTGGCGCGGCTCGGTGAGGTTGCTGCCCAGGCCGATGTACACGCGCTCACTCATTCGCTGCTGGCGCCTTCGGTGCGCGGGCCACGGCGACGGCGGTTGGCGCCGCCACGACGGCGTTTGCGCGGTGCAGCGCCGCCTTCTTCCGGCTGGCTGGCCAGGTTGCGGATCATGCCGCGGCGTTCACCGTCGCTGGCGTCCTGGTAGTCGGTCCACCAGTCGCCGAGGCCACCGGTTTCCTCGCCGGCTTCTTCGCGCAGCAGGAGGAAGTCGTAACCGGCGCGGAAGCGCGGGTTTTCCAGCAGCAGGTCGGCCTTCTTGCCCTGGCGGCGCGGCAGGCGCTCCTGCATGTCCCAGATCTCGCGGATCGGGATGGTGAAGCGCTTGGGCACCGCAGTGCGGCGGCACTGTTCGAGGATCAGCTCGTGGGCGGCTTCCTGCATCGCCGGGATCGGCGGCATGCCGCGCTCCTGCAGTTTCAGCACACGGGCGGGCAGGGCCGGCCAGAGCAGCGCAGCGAACAGGAAGGCCGGGGTGACCGGCTTGCCCAGGCGAATGCGCTCGTCGGTATTGGCCAGGGCCCGGCGCATCAGCTTGCCGGCGTATTCGGGGTTTTCCTTCAGTGCCTTGGCGCTAGCCGGGAACAACGGGGCGAACAGGTCGTACTCGTTGAGCAGCTCGAAGGTGCGCTCGGCCTTGCCGCCGAGGAACAGCTTGAGAATCTCGTCGAACAGGCGCGCGGAGGGAATTTCGTTGAGCAGCGGAGCCAGGCGGCGGATTGGCGCGGCGCTGTGCTTCTCGATCTCGAAATCCAGCTTGGCGGCGAAACGTATGGCGCGCAGCATGCGCACCGGGTCTTCGAGGTAACGCTGCTCCGGATCGCCGATCAGGCGGATCAGGCGGTTGCGGATATCGCGTACGCCGTGGGCGTAATCGAGGATGCGCTCGCCGGTAACGTCGAAGTACAGGGCGTTGATGGTGAAGTCGCGGCGCTGGGCGTCGTCTTCCAGGGTGCCGTAGACGTTGTCGCGAAGGATGCGGCCTGCCTCGTTGCGAGAGGCATGGGCGTTATCGGTGTCATCGTCTTCAGTGACCGGGTGGTTGGCACGGAAGGTGGCGACTTCGATGATCTCGCGGCCGAAATGCACGTGGACCAGCTTGAAGCGACGACCAATCACCCGTGCATTGCGGAATTCGGCACGCACCTGCTCGGGGGTGGCGCTGGTGGCCACGTCGAAGTCCTTGGGCGGAATCCCCAGCAGCGGGTCACGCACGCCGCCGCCGACGATGTACGCCTGGTAGCCGGCCTTGGTCAGGCGCTCCACGACGTTCACCGCGTTCCTGCTGAACTGGTCCCGCCGCAGCGAGTGCTGATGATTGCCAACGACTTCCGGGGTAGTGCGGACAGCGCGCGGACGGCGCAGTGGGGATCGGATGGACTGGATCAGCTTTTTCAGCATGTGTGCACTATCGGGAATAGGTGTATGGATGGCATACGCAGGTCTCGGCAAGCCGCTTGGTTGCGGCGTTTCCTGGAGGATAGCGGGTGTCTGCCGCTGCCTTGAAACAAATGGCAGCAAATCGAATGCCGTCTGCGCCGCGGCGATTCTAGCATTGTGGGGTGGGATGATGAAGAAAACTGAAGAAAGGGACTTGCGGGGGAGAGGGGAGAGGGTGTAGCGAAAGCTACTGGGGGAGCCGAGGCTCCCCCCCAAATAGGTGCGTGCTTTGTTTTTATTATGATTACCGGGCTTGTTGTTTTTGTTTGTAGACCCGACCCTCGAAGCTACCTGCTTCGGGGAACCTTCCACACTTGGAAGGGTTCAATAGCAAACGGATTGCTTTGGTCGCTGAGTGAGCAATGACCTTGCGGTCCAACCAGTTTTGCGTGCTGCCTCAAGACAGTTTTATTCTTCTTGACTGGTTGCGGGACTGGTCCCGACGGCTACCCTTCTCCAAAAGAATCAGTTAGCTGCGCCTCCGCGATCTTGTTTTTGTTGTGCTGGAGTCGTTTCGTCTTGTTCTTATTTTGAGTTGGTCGTGCTTGTTATTGTTGTTGTACCAATAACAAAGCAGATGCCGTGCCAACTTTTGCGAATCCTTATTTTTCAAGGGTTTGCGAGGAATGCCCCGTAAAACGCAGGCACAAAAAAGCCGGGTTTTCGTTACCGATGAACCCGGCTTTGTTACGGAGCATGTCCCCGGTAACAGTGTGGGGACCTGTTACGTGTCCGCCGCAGCACCCGATTTGCGGCGCGGGATACCCAGGCGCTGGCGACGTTCCCACAGGCACTTGCGGCTGATGCCCAGCTTGCGGGCCAGCTCGGTCTCGGTCATGTGGTCCTGGTGTTCGAGGACGAAGTGCTGGAAGTAGTCTTCCAGCGACAGGTCCTCGGTGGGCTCGTGGTTGCTGGCGCTGCCGTTGCTCGGACGCAGGTCGCCGTCATCACCGAAGTCGTCGTCCAGATCATCCAGCTCGATGTCGATGCCCAGCAGGTCGGCGGGGATTTCCTGGCTTTCGCTGAGGATTACCGCGCGCTCGATGGCGTTCTCCAGCTCACGCACGTTACCCGGCCACGGGTAGTGACGGATGGCCTGTTCGGCCTCGTGGGAGAAGGTCAGCGCCTGGCGCCCCATCTGGGAGCACTGGCGCGCCAGGAAGGAGCGGGCGATTTCCATCACGTCGGGGCCGCGCTCGCGCAGGGGCGGCAGCTTCAGCGAGATGACGTGCAGGCGGTAATAGAGGTCTTCGCGGAACTGGCCGGTCTTGGCCAGCATCTTCAGGTCGCGGTGGGTGGCGGCGATCAGGCGCACGTCGACCTTCTGCGACTGCACCGAGCCGACCCGGCGGATTTCGCCTTCCTGCAGCACGCGCAGCAGGCGCGCCTGGGCTTCGAGCGGCAGTTCGCCGATCTCGTCGAGGAACAGGGTGCCGCCATCGGCAGCTTCCACCAGGCCTGCACGGCCAGCGCTGGCGCCGGTGAATGCGCCCTTCTCGTGGCCGAACAGTTCGGATTCGATCAGGGTTTCCGGGATCGCGGCGCAGTTCACCGAGATCAGCGGCGCCTTGGTGCGCCGGGACAGGTTGTGCAGCGCGCGGGCGACCAGTTCCTTGCCGGTACCGGACTCACCCTGGATCAGCACGTTGGAATCGGTGGGCGCGACCTTGCGGATCTTGGTGTAGAGCTCCTGCATGGGGGCGCAGGAGCCGATGATGCCGATATCGCCGTCCGCGGCGGCGGTGTTACCGCTGCTGCGCTCGGCGGCCTTGGCGTTACTGCGGGCTTCGGCGGGGGCGTTACGGTTTTCCTGGCGATCCTTGAGGATGCGCGCCACGGCCTGGAGCATCTCGTCGTGGTCGAACGGCTTGGCGATGTAGTCCACCGCGCCCATCTTCATCGAGTCCACGGCCGAGCGCAGGCTGGCGTAGCTGGTCATGATCAGCACCGGGGTGCCCTGGGCCAGCTTGATCAGCTCGGTGCCGGGGGCGCCGGGCAGGCGCAGGTCGCTGACGATCATGTCGAACGACGGGATGCTGTAGCGCTCCTGCGCTTCCTGCACCGAGCCAGCCTCGCTGACCTGGTACTGGTTGCGCTCGAGCAATCGTCGCAGGGCGGAACGGATGATGGTTTCGTCTTCGACGATGAGGATATGTGCCATGTATTCAGCTCTCTCGACGTGCTCGTCTACTGCTCGGCCGTCGGGCCAGGATGCCGCGGCAAGGTGACGCTGATGCGGGTTCCGCATTCGCGTTCGGGGTCAGCCGGGCTGTCTATGGTGATTTGTCCATAATGCTCTTCCACGATCGAATAGACCAGAGCGAGCCCCAGGCCGGTTCCCTTGCCCGGGTCCTTGGTGGTGAAGAAGGGCTCGAACAGGCGATCGATGATCGACTTGGGTATGCCGCTGCCTTCGTCCTCGACGATCAGGTCGATGGTCTGCTCGGAAGCCTCGGTGCGCACGCGGATCGCGCCGTTGGCCGGGGAAGCATCGCGGGCGTTGGACAGCAGGTTGATCAGCACCTGGGCCAGGCGCTGGGAATCGCCTTCCACCCAGTGTTCCGGGTCGCACAGGTTGAAGAACTGCACGTCGACACTGCGTCGGTTCAGCGACAGCAGGCCGATGGCCTCCTGGGCGACGTCGGCCAGGCATACCGGTTCGGCCGCCACCTGCTTGCCGCCGGCGTGGGCGAAGCTCATCAGCGATTGCACGATGCGCGAGACGCGCTTGGTCTGTTCCAGGATCTGCCCGCTGATCTCGGTGAGCTCGCCATCGCCTTCACGCTCTTCGCGCAGGTTCTGCGCCAGGCAAGCGATACCGGTGATCGGGTTGCCGATCTCGTGGGCCACGCCGGCGGCCAGGCGGCCGATGGAGGCGAGGCGCTCGGAGTGGATCAGCTTGTCTTCCAGCGACTGGGTTTCGGTGAGGTCTTCGACCAGCAGCACCAGGCCACTGTTACCGGGCGCGAGGGGCTCCTCGATCGCCGCCTTGTGCAGGTTCAGCCAGCGGGTCTGGCCCTCGATGGTCAGGCGCTGCTTGTGCAGGTGCTCGTCGGGGGCGTCGATGAAGCCTTCCAGCAGGCCGCGCCACGGATCGGGCAGGGCGGCCAGGCGCGAGCCGACCACGCGTTGTGCGCTGACCCCGGTGAGCTCCTCGATGGCGCGGTTCCACATGAGGATTTCCTGGTCCTTGGCCAGCGAGCAGACGCCCATGGGCAGGTCCTGCAGGGTCTGGCGATGGTAGCGGCGTAGGGTGTCGAGTTCGGCGGCGAGGCCGGTGAGCCGGGAGTGGTAGTCCTCCAGGCGGCTCTCGATGAAGTGGATGTCCTCGGTGACGTAGGCTTCGCTGCTGGCCTTGTACGGCAGGAAGGTTTCCACCATGTCCTGCGCCACGCTCGGGCCCATCAGGCCGGAGAGGTTCGCCTCGATGCGGTCGCGAAGGCGGCGCAGGGCGTAGGGGCGGCGTTCGTCGAAGGGCAGGTGCAGGTCGCGCAGTGCCTGCTCCACCTCGCGCTGGGCGGTCTTCGCGCCCAGCGGCTTGGCCAGCTGGCTGGCGAACTCCTGCGGAGATACGGCGATCAGCTCACGACGCTGCGGGCGGCGCACGTTGTCGACGGCGCAGGCTTCGGCGGCACCTTTCTCTTCATCGCTGGCTTCGGTGAACAGCGAGACCAGGGTGAACACCAGCACGTTGGCTGCCAGCGAGGCGAGCGCGGCGAGGTGCCAGGTGGTGTCGTCGAGCACGTAGAGCGAGTTGAACAGCGGCAGATAGATGCTCTGCATGTTCGCCACCAGCGGGGTGAGCATGGTCGCGCCCCACACCAGCATGCCCGCCACGAGACCGGCGATGAAGCCGCGGCGATTGGCGGTCGGCCAGTAGAGCACGGCCAGCGCGCCGGGGAGGAACTGCAGGGTGGCGACGAAGGAGACTATCCCGAGATTGGACAGGTCCTGCTCGGCGCCCAGCATCAGGTAGAAGGCATAGCCGGCCATGATGATCGCGGCGATCAGCGCACGGCGGGTCCATTTCAGCCAGCGGTAGATGTTGCCTTCGGCCGGCGGCTGGTAGAGCGGCAGCACCAGGTGGTTGAGCACCATGCCTGAGAGCGCCAGGGTCATCACGATGATCAGGCCACTGGCGGCGGAGATGCCGCCGACGAAGGCGGTCAGCGCCAGGGCTGGGCTGTCCACCGAGATGCCCAGGCCGAGGGTGAAGTATTCCGGGTTGGTCGAAGCCCCCAGGTGCAGGCCGGCCCAGAGGATCGGCGGCACCGCCAAGCTCATCGGTAGCAGGAACAGCGGCAGGCCCCAGCTGGCGCTGAGCAGCGCGCGCGGGTTGAGGTTCTCGGTGAAGGTCATGTGGAACATGTGCGGCATGACGATGGCCGAGGCGAAGAACACCAGCAGCAGCGTGCGCCACGGCCCTTCGGCCAGCGGGGTGTGCAGGGTGCTCAGGGCTTCCTGGTTCTGCAGCAGCCAGACTTCCAGGCCGTCCGGCCCGCCGAACACGCCATAGAGGGCGAACAGGCCGATGGAGCAGAGCGCCACCAGCTTCACCAGCGACTCGAAGGCAATCGCCATCACCAGCCCTTCGTGGCGCTCGCGGGTGGCAATGTGGCGCGCGCCGAAGAGGATGGCGAACAGCGTGATCAGCGCGCAGAAGGCCAGCGCCGCGCGGTTGGGCTCGGATTCGCGGGTGAGGATGCTGATCGAGTCGGTCACCGCCTGGATCTGCAACGCCAGCATCGGCAGCACGCCGATCAGCATGAACAACGTGGTCAGCGCGCCGGCCCAGGTGCTGCGGAAGCGGAAGGCGAACAGGTCGGCCAGCGATGACAGCTGGTAGGCCCGGGTGATCCGCAGGATCGGATAGAGCAGCACCGGCGCCAGCAGGAAGGCGCCGGAGACGCCCAGGTAGATCGCCAGGAAGCCGTAGCCGTACTGGTAGGCCAGCCCGACGGTGCCGTAGAAGGCCCAGGCGCTGGCGTACACGCCCAGCGACAGGGTGTAGATCAGTGGATGGCGCACCAGCCGGCGCGGGATGAAGCCGCGCTCGGTAATCCAGGCGACGCCGAACAGGACCATCAGGTAGGAGGCGCTGATCAGGATCAGCTGGGTGAGGCTAAAGCTCGTCAGCATCGCGCTGGCTCTGCAGGATGAAGGTGACGACGATCAGGATCAGCCACAGCAGATACGGGCGGTACCAGGCGCCGTGGGGATCGATCCACCAGTCCATGATGGCCGGTGAGAACAGGTAGATGCCCACGACCAGGAGCAACACCAGTCGGTAGATGTACATGTCGTCTCTCTCTTTGTTCGGCGGGCAGGCTACCTGTGCGCACAGTCGCCGGCAAGCCGGCCGCCGGTGGGGACGGGTACAAGTCTAGAGCTGCGCGTCTTCCAGCGTCAGGCTGCGGGGGATGGCAGTGACATCCCAGTGCGCGATACCCCAGACAAGCACCTCGCGTGGTGTGGCCTGCAGCAGTTCGGCGGGTGGCTTCTGGCCCAGCGCCTTGAGTGCGCGCACCAGCAATGGCGCGGCCTGGTCGGCCTGCAAGGGCGGCGAGCGGTAGGACTTGCCGAGCTTGTGCCCATCGGGCTGGATGATCAGCGGCACGTGCAGGTAACTCGGCGCGGCGATGCCCAGCAGCTCCTGCAGATAGAGCTGGCGCGGGGTGTTGTCCAGCAGGTCGGCGCCGCGAACGATGTCGGTAACACCCTGCCAGGCGTCGTCCAGCACTACCGCCAGTTGATAGGCGAACAGCCCGTCGCGGCGGCGGATGACGAAGTCGCCCACTTCGCGGCCCAGGTGCTGGTGGAATTCGCCCTGCAGGCGATCGGTGAAGCGGTAGTCCAATTCCGGCACACGGATGCGGATGGCGACGTCGCCGTGCCAGTCATGCTGGGCGTCGCGGCAGGTGCCGGGATAGATGCCGTTGCTGCCTTCGAGCTGCTTTCGCGAGCAAGTGCAGGCGTAGGCCAGCCCGCTGCGCAGCCATTGCTCGACCTGGGCGGCATAGGCGTCGCCGCGCTGGCTCTGGCGCTCCACCGGGCCGTCCCACTCGAAGCCGTAGCGTTCGAGGGCTTCCAGGATGGCCGCCTGGGCGCCGGGCATCTCGCGCGGCGGGTCGAGGTCCTCCATACGCACCAGCCATTTACCGCCCACGGCGCGCGCGTCCAGGTAGGAGGCGACGGCGGCCACCAGCGAACCGAAGTGCAGGTAGCCGCTGGGTGTGGGGGCGAAGCGTCCGATGTAGCGGGAGGCGGGCATGGAAGCTCTCTGCTGGAAGACTATCTATAAAGCGCAGAAACGAAACGGGGCGCCGCAGCGCCCCGTTCGGGATCAACCAGGCTCAGGAGCCCAGTTGCTTTTCCTTGATTTCCGCCAGGGTCTTGCAGTCGATGCACAGGGTGGCGGTGGGGCGGGCTTCCAGACGGCGGATGCCGATCTCGACGCCGCAGGAATCGCACCAGCCATAATCGTTGTCTTCGATCAGCTGCAGGGTCTCGTCGATCTTCTTGATCAGCTTGCGCTCGCGGTCGCGGGCGCGCAGTTCGAGGCTGAACTCTTCTTCCTGGCTGGCACGGTCGGCCGGGTCGGGGAAGTTCGCCGCTTCGTCCTGCATGTGGTGCACGGTGCGGTCCACTTCTTCCATCAGCTCAACTTTCCATTTGTTGAGGATGGAGGTGAAGTGCGCGCGCATGCGATCACTCATGTACTCCTCGCCCTTGGTTTCCTGGTAGGGCTCGAAGCCACGAATCAGTTGGCTGCTCTGTTGCTTTGCTTTGGTGGGCATGGATGACCGCCTCTCACTTCGCTAATCCTCTCGCGGATGGTCCCTCTCCGGCACCGCCGGCCCCGCGCTCGCAGCGGGCGAACTTACCAGAACGATAACCGCGATGCTACTCCCGGTTATCGAGCCTGCCAGTACCCGCACATGACCTGATCGCCAGGCCGGCGACCCACCGGTCATCGCCAGTGGGTTTTTCTGCAAACCTGAGCAGAATCGTCGGCGTTCGCCAGACGAAGCCTGCAAGTTCCCGGAAGCCACGCATTGCAGGCGCGGCGGCCCAGAATTCATCAGTGGCCTGTTAGAATCCCGGCTCTGTCGCAAAGTTCGGAATATTCCATGGCCACCACCTTCAGTGCGCGCAGCCGCGCCATCGAACCCTTCCACGTCATGGCGCTGCTGGCGCGGGCCAACGAGCTGCAGGCCGCTGGCCACGACGTCATCCACCTGGAAATCGGCGAGCCGGACTTCACCACCGCCGCGCCCATCGTCGAGGCCGGGCAGAAGGCCCTGGCAAATGGTCACACGCGCTATACCGCCGCACGCGGCCTGCCGGCGCTGCGCGAAGCCATCGCCGGCTTCTACGCCCAGCGTTACGGCCTGTCGATCGACCCGCAACGGATTCTCGTCACGCCCGGCGGCTCCGGCGCGCTGCTGCTCGCCAGCAGCCTGCTGGTGGATCCGGGCAAGCACTGGCTGCTGGCCGATCCGGGCTACCCGTGCAACCGCCACTTCCTGCGCCTGGTGGAAGGCGCCGCGCAACTGGTGCCGGTGGGCCCGGAGAGCCGTTACCAGCTCACCCCGGAACTCATCGAACGGCACTGGGATCAGGACAGTGTAGGCGCTCTGGCCGCATCGCCGGCGAATCCTACGGGCACCCTGTTGCACAAGGATGAGCTCGCGGGCCTGTCTGCCGCCCTGAAGGCGCGCGGCGGCCATCTGGTGGTGGACGAGATCTACCACGGCCTGACCTACGGCCTAGACGCACCCAGCGTGCTGGAAGTGGACGACGAGGCCTTCGTCCTCAACAGTTTCTCCAAATATTTCGGCATGACCGGCTGGCGCCTGGGCTGGCTGGTGGCGCCGCCGGAAGCGGTGGGCGAGCTGGAGAAGCTGGCGCAGAACCTCTACATCAGCGCGCCGAGCATGGCCCAGCACGCCGCGCTGGCCTGCTTCGAGCCGGCGACCCTGGCGATCCTCGAGGAGCGCCGCGAGGAATTCCGCCGCCGCCGCGACTACCTGCTGCCGGCGCTGCGCGAGCTGGGCTTCGGCATCGCCGTGGAGCCGGAGGGTGCCTTTTATCTGTATGCGGATATCAGCGCCTTCGGTGGCGACGCCTACGCCTTCTGCCAGCACTTCATCGAGACCGAGCACGTGGCCTTCACCCCTGGCATCGACTTTGGGCGCTACCAGGCCTCGCACCATGTGCGCTTCGCCTACACGCAGAGCGTCGAGCGCCTGCAACTGGCGGTGGAGCGCATTGCTCGCGGCCTGAAGACCTGGCGGCCCTGATGCGCTTCGAGCCGGCGCTGGAAGAGGCGCGCCTGATCAAACGCTACAAGCGCTTCCTGGCGGACATCGAGACCGCCAGTGGCGAGCAGCTCACCATCCACTGCCCGAACACCGGCTCGATGCTCAACTGCATGAGTGAGGGCTGCCGCGTCTGGTTCAGCCGCTCCGATGACCCCAAGCGCAAGCTGCCGGGCACCTGGGAGCTGGTGGAAACCCCACAGGGTCGGCTGGCCTGCGTGAACACCGGGCGTGCCAACCGCCTGGTGGAAGAGGCATTGCTGGCCGGCACGGTGACCGAGCTGGCCGGCTTCGACGAGCTGCGCCGCGAGGTTGCCTACGGGCAGGAGAACAGCCGCGCCGACTTCCGCCTGATGTATGCCGGCAAGCCGGTGTACGTGGAGGTGAAGAGCGTGACCCTGGGCTTTGACGACACCGCGGTTGCGGCTTTCCCTGATGCCGTTACCCAGCGTGGCGCCAAGCATCTGCGCGAGCTGGCGGCGTTGGCGCGCGAGGGCATGCGTGCGGTGCTGTTATATGCGGTGAACCTGTCGGATATCGACGCGGTGCGCCCGGCGAAGGAGATCGACCCGGCTTACGCCGCTGCGCTGGCGGAGGCGCGCAACGCCGGGGTGGAAGTGCTGGCGTATGGGGCGAGGATCGATACCCGGGAGATTTGCCTGGAGCGGCGGTTGGAGGTGTTGCTGTAGTCGCCTGACCGGTGAGATCGGTGTGGCGGCTGTTCGCGAGCAATAACGATGGCGTCCCCCTCGCTCCTACAGGTCCACGCCGTGCTGCTCTTCGTAGGAGCGAGCTTGCTCGCGAACCCGCCTTACAGCTGTCCTACTCGTGAGCGTCATCCAGCCAGATGCCCCGCTCATCCTCCCGGCACGGCAGCGCTTCCAGCACATCCCCCAGGCACGGCCCCTGGATGCATTCGCCGGTCTCGATCAGGAACAACGCGCCGTGGTGGCCGCATTGCAGCAGGCGGCCGCTGTGGTCGAGAAACTGCTCGGCGTCGTAGCCCAGCGGGATTTCCCGGTGCGGGCAGCGGTTGCGGTAGGCGTAGACACGGCCGCCGCGGCGGACAGCGAAGAGACTCAGGCCGACGGCCTTGAAGCCCCGGCTCTGGCCTTCGGCCAGATCGTGCGGGGCGCAGAGCAGGATCATCCAGGTGTTTCCATTCAGGTGCGCGGTATCACGGGCGGGCATTATCCGCGCCGGGATGGCGACACCGGAAGAGGGTGCACTTCCGTGTGCTGAAGAAGCTGATCGCCGGCCATGTGCCAGCGAAATCGGCGCCGACCTTAAGCCTCTCTGCAATCTAATGCAAATAATTATCAAATAGATTTCCTAAATTTCCTGTGGCAAGGTTCGTTTATGCCGCCGCCTTGCGGCCGCTCACCTTTGGAACGAGGAATTCTCTGATGACGACCCTGACTGCGCCGGCCTCCGAGCTGTACCGCGCCTGGCAAGCCCTGCGCGCCGAGAAACCGCGGCTGCGCGCCCGCGATGCGGCGCAACACCTGGACGTGAGCGAAGCCGAGCTGACCGCTAGCCGGTTGGGCGTGGATGCCGTGCGCCTGCGCACCGACTGGGCCGAGCTGCTGCCGGCGCTGGGTGAGCTGGGCCAGATCATGGCGCTGACCCGCAACGAGCATTGCGTGCACGAGCGCAAGGGGCCGTACCGCGACGTCACCGTTTCAGCCAATGGTCAGATGGGCCTGGTGGTCTCCCCGGACATCGACCTGCGCCTGTTCCTCGGTGGCTGGGCCAGCGCCTTCGCCATCAGCGAGGAAACCGCCCACGGCACCCAGCGCAGCATCCAGGTGTTCGACCGCCAGGGTACCGCCGTGCACAAGGTCTTCCTTACCGAGCAGAGCGACCTTGCCGCCTGGGACCCGCTGGTGCGCGGCTTTACCGCCGCCGAGCAGAGTGCCGAGCTGGACCTGACCGCGCTGGAGCCCAAGGCCGCGCCGCTGGCCGATGGTGAAATCGAGGTCGCCGCCCTGCGCGAAGGTTGGGCCGCGTTGAAGGACACCCATCACTTCTTCGCCCTGCTGAAGAAGCACCAGGTCCAGCGCACCCAGGCCCTGCGCCTGGCGGGCCGCGAGTGGGCCGAGCCGCTGACCACCGCCGAGCTGCCGCGCCTGCTGGAAGCGGCGGGGGAGCGCCAGGTGCCGATCATGCTTTTTGTCGGCAACGCCCATTGCATCCAGATCCACACCGGCACGGTGAACAACCTCAAGTGGATGGACGACTGGTTCAACGTCCTCGACCCGCTGTTCAACCTGCACCTGAAGACGCCGGGCGTTACCGAGCTGTGGCGAGTGCGCAAGCCGAGCAGCGATGGCGTGGTCACCAGTTGGGAAGCCTTTGACGCCAACGGCGAACTGGTGCTGCAGGTGTTCGGCGCGCGCAAACCCGGCGTGCCGGAACTGGAAAGCTGGCGCGAGCTGGCCGAATCCTACCCGGCGCTCTGAGGACCGACAGCATGAAGAAAACTCCCTGGATCGTGACCGGCCTGTTCGCCGGCCTCTGCCTCGCCGCCACTAGTGCGCTCGCCGATAGTCTGCCGCAACGCTGGGTGAGTGCCGGCGGCTCGCTGAGCGAATGGGTCGTCGCCCTGGGCGGCGAAGGCAAGCTGGTCGGCGTCGACACCACCAGCCTGCACCCGGCATCGCTGCACGCATTGCCGAAGATCGGTTATCAGCGGCAGCTGGCCGCTGAAGGCATCCTCGCGTTGAAGCCGGACATCCTGCTCGGTAGCGAGGAGATGGGCCCGCCGCCGGTGCTGCAGCAATTGCGTGCTGCTGGCGTGCGCATCGAGACGCTATCGGCCAAGGCCGACGAGAAGACCGTGCACGACACCCTCCAGCGCCTGGGCGAACTGCTGGGCGCGGCGGACAAGGCGAAGCAGGTCGGGGCGGACTTCGATGCGCGCATCGCCGCACAGGATGCCTGGGTGAAGAAAGCTCAGTCCGCACAAGCGGCTCCAGGCGTCGTCCTGCTGGTCGGGCATGCCGGTGGCAACCTGCTGGTGGCCGGGCAGGATACTTCCGGCGACTGGCTGATCCAGCATGCCGGCGGGCGCAACCTCGCGACCCACACCGGTTACAAGACACTGTCGACCGAAGCCCTCACCGCGCTGAACCCGCAAGTGGTGGTGCTCAGCGATCGCAGCCTGGACGGCGACAAGGCCCGCGCTGCACTGACCCAGCAGAATCCCGGCCTCGCCGCGACCAGCGCCGTGCGCGATGGCCGTGTGCTGGTGCTCGATCCGACCCTGCTGGTCGGTGGTCTCGGTCCGCGTATCCCGGATGGGCTGGCTAGCCTCTCGCGGGCCTTTTATCCTTCCGCGCAGGCCCTGAACACGGAAAGTCGTCCTTGACCCGGATCGTTACCGCTCGACCGCTGTTCCTGCTCCTTGGTTTTCTTCTGCTGCTGGTCGTCCTGCTCTCACTGGCCCTCGGGCCGGTGAGCCTGCCGCTGGGCGATACCCTGCGCGCGCTGGCGCGCATGCTCGGGCTGCCGGTCTCCGCCGACGGCCTCGGCCAGGCCGAACTCATCGTCGGGCAGATCCGCCTGCCGCGCACCTTGTTGGGCATCGCTACCGGTGGTGTGCTGGCGCTGGCCGGTGTGGCCATGCAGGGGCTGTTCCGTAACCCGCTGGCCGACCCCGGCCTGATCGGCGTTTCCAGCGGCGCTGCGCTGGGCGCGGCCATCGCCATCGTCTTCGGTGCATCCATCGGTGGGCTGCCCGAGGCTTTCGCTCCTTATCTGCTCTCCGCCTGCGCCTTTGCCGGCGGCCTGCTGGTGACGGCGCTGGTCTACCGCCTGGGGCGCCACAACGGCCAGACCAGCGTGGCGACCATGCTGCTTGCCGGTATTGCGCTGACCGCGCTGGCGGGCGCGCTGATCGGCCTGTTCACTTATCTGGCCGATGACGCCACCCTGCGCACCCTGACCTTCTGGAACCTTGGCAGCCTCAACGGCGCGAGCTACCCGCGACTGTGGCCGCTGCTGCTGATCACTCTGCTGGTGGCCTGCTGGTTGCCGCGCCGGGTGAATGCCCTGAATGCGCTGCTGCTGGGCGAGTCCGAGGCGCGCCACCTGGGCTTCGACGTCGAGCGGCTGAAAGTCGAACTGATCCTCTGCACTGCGCTGGGCGTCGGTGCCGCTGTGGCCGCAGCCGGCATGATCGGTTTCATCGGCCTGGTGGTGCCGCACCTGCTGCGGCTGATCGTCGGTCCTGATCACCGCGTGCTGCTGCCGGCTTCGATGTTCGGCGGCGCCATCCTTCTTCTGCTTGCTGATCTGATCGCACGGCTGGCGCTGGCGCCGGCGGAGCTGCCGATAGGCATCGTTACCGCGCTGATCGGTGCGCCGTTCTTCCTTTATCTGCTGATCCGGGGGCGTTCCTGATGCTGTGCGCAGACAAGCTGCTGGTGAAGCGCGGCGCGCAGACCGTCCTGCAGGAGGTGAGCGTGACGCTGCAGCCGGGCGAAGTGCTCGGTGTGCTCGGCCCCAACGGCGCGGGCAAGAGCACACTGCTCGGCGCCATGAATGGCGAGCTGCCGCTTGCGGGTGGAGCGGTGAGCCTCGACGGTCGTCCATTGGAGTCCTGGCAAGGCACCGAGCGCGCACGCCGTCTGGCTGTGTTGCCGCAATCGTCCTCGCTGAATTTCGCCTTCCCCGTCGAAGCAGTGGTGGGCTTCGGCCGATTGCCCCACGACAGTGGCCGCCAGCGTGACGAGGAAATCATCCGCGAGGCCATGGCCGCTGCCGATGCTTCGCACCTGGCCGGGCGCAGTTACCTGGCGCTGTCCGGTGGCGAACGCCAGCGTGTGCATCTGGCCCGTGTGCTGGCGCAACTCTGGCCGGGCGGCGCGGACCAGGTCCTGCTGCTGGACGAGCCGACCTCGGCGCTCGACCCGTTGCACCAGCACACCACGCTGCAAGCAGTGCGCGACTTTGCCGGGCGCGGCGCGGCGGTACTGGTGATCCTGCACGACCTCAACCTCGCGGCGCGCTACTGTGATCGCCTGTTGCTGCTGCACGAGACGCGCGCGCACCTGCTGGGGACTCCCCGCGAGGTGCTGCAGGCCGAGCCGCTGCGCACGGTCTTCGGCCTCGATGTGCTGGTGCAGGAGCACCCGGAGCGCGGCCATCCGCTGATCATCGCCCGCTGACTGGAGTTGCCATGAACAAGTTGCTGTTCGTCCCGCTGCTGGCGCTGCTCACTGCCTGCCAGGGCCAGTTGGCCGCGCCGCCCTTGCCGGTCTGGCAGAGCCCGGAAGGGCGCGACAGTGCCGAGCTGGGGGTAATCCGCGATCTGCGTACCGGCGAACAGCTCTCGCCAGCGCAATTGCTCGACCGACTTGCTGCTGCGCCACGGGTAATAGTCGGAGAGCAGCACGACAACCCCGATCACCACGCCCTCGAACTCTGGCTGGCGCGCGCCCTGGCCGAGCGCCGCCCGAGTGGCAGCGTGCTGCTGGAGATGATCAATCCCGATCAGCAGGACGCGGTGACGGCTGCCCAGGCTGCTGCGGCCAAGGGCGAGGCGCCTACGGACCTCATCGGCGCTCTGCATTGGCAGGCCGGCTGGGACTGGTCGCAGTACGGCCCGCTGGTGACCTGGCTGGTGAAGCAGCCAGCCCCGTTGCTGGCTGCCAACCTGGATCGCCGCGAGATCATGGACACCTACCGGAAGAAGCCCGAGCTGCAGGGCACCGCCTCGACAGCGGTGGCAGTGCGCGATGCGTTGCTGGAAGACATTCGCGACTCCCACTGCGGCTTGCTGCCGGACAGCCAGCTGCCAGCCATGCTGGCAGTGCAGCAGCAACGCGACCGGCGTCTGGCCGAACGCTTCAAGGCGGCGCCGCAGCCGTCGCTGCTGATTGCTGGTGGATTCCACGCGCGGCGCGACCTGGGCGTTCCGCTGCATCTGCAGGACATCGATGCGGCGCAAGGGCTGAAGGTGCTGATGCTGGCTGAAGTCGGCAAGACCGTTGCGCCCGGGCAGGCCGACTACTCCTGGTACACCCCGGCGCAACCGCCAACCGATTACTGCGCGCAGATGCGCGGCAGTATGTGAAAGGGCCGCGAGGCCCTTTTTCATGGGGGCGGGCGGCAGGAGAAATCTCAGACAAAAAAAGACCCGGCAAAGTGCCGGGTCCAAACCGTGATTAGCCTGATGAGGAGATAATCTGAAGAGTCCGACTGCGTGGTCTCTCTAGCTTATCCGACTGGCCTCGCAGCCAGTGGTTGTAATAATAACCATTATCATTTACGAGTCAACACCTTTTCTTCGGCTGATTCGAAGTTTTTCCGGTGGACGGAAAATCGCTGCGAGATGAAAAAATCAGGGCAAAAAAAAGACCCGGCAAAGTGCCGGGTCCAAACCGTGATTAGCCTGATGAGGAGATAATCTGAAGAGTCCGACTGCGTGGGCTCTCTAGCTTATCCGACTGGCCTCGCAGCCAGTGGTTGTAATAATAACCATTATCATTTGCGAGTCAACATCTTTTCTTCGGCTGATTCGAAGTTTTTTCGGTGGACGGAAAATCGCTGCGAGATGAAAAAGTCGGGGCAAAAAAAGACCCGGCAAAGTGCCGGGTCGAAACCGTGATTAGCCTGATGAGGAGATAATCTGAAGAGTCCGACTGCGTGGTCTCTTGAGGTTATCGATCTGGCCTCGCGACCAGATGACTCAATAATAATCATTATCATTTGAGAGTCAACCTCTTTTCTGCAGATTTTTCTCGCCCGCGAAAATTCGTCCGTACCAACGAAAAAGCCCGGCGCGAGGCCGGGCTTTTCGGAGGAGGAAGGCTCAGTCGGCCTGGCGTTGCAGGCGTAGCTGGGTGACTTCCTTGTTCAGCAGATCGATGCGCCGCGCCATGCCTTCAATGAGGCTGTGGGCGATCCGCGGGTTGCTCTGCATCAGGCTGAGGAACTGGTCCTTGGGGATCACCATCACGGTACACGGCTCGCTGGCGATCACCGTGGCGCTGCGCTTCTCGCGGGTGAACACGGCCATGGCGCCGAAGATCTCGTCCTTCTGCACGTCACCGACCTTCTGCCCGTCGACGAACGCCTCGGCATGACCCTCGATGATGATGAACACGTGCTCGGCTTCATCGCCCTGCTGGATCAGCTGGGCGCCGGCGGCGAAATGCTGGAAGCCGGTGGCCGGGCGGATTTCCGGCTGCTTGAGATGTGCCAGGGCGTCCGACAGCAGCGCGGTGTGGCCGATCAGGTAGTGCAGGAACTGCTCCTGGCGCTGCTCGTCGCTGTGGATGTGGCGGAACACATCGCTGCGCGAGTAGGGCACCAGGCACAGCGGCTCTTCGCTGACATAGCGGCAGGGCGGCAGTTCGATGCCCTGGCGCAGGCCGACCAGGTCGCCTTCCTGCAGGTAGAACAGCGGACGCTCATCCACCAGCGCGTGTACCAGGCCGTTCTCGATGAGGAACAGGTGCTTGCCGGGCAGTTCGCTCTCCAGGTTGTCGGAGCGCTCCAGGCGGATGGCTTCGCCAGCAGGTTCGAGGCCGGCCAGCAGTTGCGCCGGAATGCCCTGCAGCCGATTGATCAGTCGATCGGCATAGGCGGGTTGTTCACCGAGTAGGTACATGGCCGTAATTCCTTGATATGGCGACGGTCGAGGGCGCACGAAGGGCCCTGAAACCATAAGCGGACAGGTACCTTGCGTAAACATTTTCCCACAGAGCTTGTGAGCTAGCTCTTGTTACGTATCGGAAATGTCTCAAGTTCGCCAAGAAGGGCGGCCTTGTGCGCGGGCGGCAGGTCGTTCCAGTGAACGTCCAGCAGCGCGCCCTCGATGGCGTAGAGCAACACCTTGGAGGCGCGGAAGCCCCTGGCGCGCACCGCGCGGTAAGCGCCGACCGCCCCCAGGCGGCGCAGGTCGCTGGCGCTATGGATGCCCACGGCATGCAGCCATTGGGCGGAGGTCTTGCCGAGGTTCTTCAGGTGCAGCAGTTCGTCGTTCATCGTCTGTCCTTGCGATGGGCACGATGGGTGTCAGGTCTTTGAAGGCCGAGAACTGCTCGTAGCGGCCGGACACACCTGGGAAAGTGTAGCGGTGGATAAGAAAAGCGTGGCTTTGTGATATCGCCCTGAATGCGGGGCAGGGCGATGGGGTGTTTCAGGCGGCGCCGGATGGCGTTGCCTGTCGTCCGGAAGCACCACGCAGGCGCGTCCGGACGACAGCTTGTGGATCAGAGGCCGGGCAGGCGCTGGCGGATGGCGGCGACAAGGCCGTCGAGGCTGGCGGCCTCCTGGGTGTCGACGCGCTTGCTGTGCTGCTGCTCCTCGACGCTGAGGGCGTCGCGGCTGGCCAGTTGCGCCTGGATCACTTCGAGGGTCGCGTCGGACGGGTCGTTGCCGTCGTTCTGGCGCTGGGCGAGCCAGCCGGCGATCACCGCTTCCGGCGCATGGCAGTCGAGGATCAGGAAGGGCACGCCGGTTTCCTCGGCGATTTCCCAGGCGGCAGCCCGCTGCTCGCGCTTGAGGAAGGTGGCGTCGAGCACCACCGGGTAGCCGGCGCGGAGGATGTCCACGGCCAGTTCGTTCAGGCGCTGGTAGGTGGCGACGGTGGCGTCGCCATCGTAGATGCCGCCCTTGAGCTTGCCATGCTGGTCGCTGCTCTGCTCGCCGAACAGGCGCTTGCGCTCGACGTCCGAACGCAGGCGGATGGCGCCGAGCGCCTCGACCAGACGCAGGGCGACCTGGCTCTTGCCAACGGCGGAGACGCCCACGGTCACCGACAGGAAGCGCGAGGGAATGGCGCTGTAGCTTTCCGCCAGGTTGGCGTAGTTGCGGTACTGGCGCAGGGTGGCGGCCTTCTGCACGGCGTCGTTCTGGTGCGCCAGGCTGAACAGCGCGATC
The DNA here is from genome assembly GCF_030462585.1 of Pseudomonas sp. CAN1. Taxonomy (GTDB): domain Bacteria; phylum Pseudomonadota; class Gammaproteobacteria; order Pseudomonadales; family Pseudomonadaceae; genus Pseudomonas. Next base: position 534,000 of record NZ_JASMRU010000002.1, read on the forward strand.
TTGGCGCGGACCAGGGCGCGGTAAGCCTTGTAGAAGTTCAGCAGGGCCAGCGACTGGTAGTCGCCGGTGTATTCCAGGTACTGGCTGACGAAGCGCCGCGACAGGCACTTCAGGCCACGATCTTCCAGGTCCATGGCGAGGAAGGCGTAGTCGGCGGTGACGTCGGTGAAGCGGAACGGTTCGTTGAATTCGATGCAGTCGAACAGCACGACCTTGTTGTCGATGATCGCGGCGTTGCCCAGGTGGATATCGCCATGGCACTCGCGGATGAAGCCGTTGGCCTTGCGCGAATCGAACACGCCATGCAGGCGCTCGAAGCTGGACTCGGCCCAGGCTTCCAGGGCGTCGAGTTGCAGCAGGTCGGCCTTGTCGGAGAGCAGCGGGCGAATCTGCTCGAAGTTCTGCCGTACCGGCGCCATGCAAGCTTCGGCGGTGCCGAGCGGGTGTTCGGTCGGAACTACCGGGGTGCGCAGGTGGAAGTCGGCGATCTGCCGGGCCAGCCCGTCGATGTGCGCGGCGCCCAGTTCGCCACGTGCCTGCACTTCGCTGAGCAGTTGGCTCTGGGGGAATTCGCGGCACTGGATCATGTACTCGATGGCCGGGCCGTCGCCGCCGATCTGCGGCGCGGACTCGCTGCCGGTGATGGCGATCACGTCGAGATACAGGCCGTCGGTGAGGCGCTGGTTGAGGCGCAGCTCTTCCTCGCAGAAGTGCTTGCGCTTGGCCAGGTCGGTGAAGTCGAGGAAGCCGAAGTTCACCGGTTTCTTGAGCTTGTAGACATAGGAGCCAGTGAGCAGCACCCAGGAGATATGGGTTTCGATGACCCGGAAGCCCTCGACCGGATGGGGGAAGAGTGCGGGGTTCTGTAGGGCTGCGAGGAGGGTCTGGCTCACTTGATGTCCTTTCCGGTCGTATTTTCGAGGCTGGCATTATGGCGGCTGGGTCGGTTGCTGCAAACTCTGCGGCCGGGTGGCAACCAAATGGCCAGCCTGGGGTCATAGCTCGGCAACCGCCGCATTCGCCAGATGCGCGGCAGTTCGCATCAAGCCCGGACGCCCGCTGGAGCGGCGTCTGTCTCCTGTGGATAAAGTACGTATAATGCGCCGCCATGACGCGTCCCCGATCTTCCAAATCCCGTAAAAAAAGCGGCAAATCGTCGCCTGCCATGCGCAAGTGGCTGGGCTGGGCTCTCAAGCTCGGTCTGGTCGGTCTTGTCGTGCTCGCTGGTTTTGCCGTGTACCTCGATGCGGTTGTGCAGGAGAAATTCTCCGGCAAGCGCTGGACCATTCCCGCCAAGGTGTATGCCCGGCCGCTGGAGTTGTTCGTCGGCCTGAAGCTGGGCAAGGACGACTTCCTGCGCGAGCTCGACGCCCTGGGCTATCGCCGCGAAAGTTCGGTCGCAGGCCCCGGCGCCGTGGCGGTGTCCGGCAATGCCGTGGACCTGAACACCCGTGGCTTCCAGTTCTATGAAGGCGCCGAGCCCGCGCAGCGTATTCGCGTGCGCTTCTCCGGCGATTACGTCGCCGGCCTCAGCCGTGGCAACGGTGGCGATCTCGCCGTGGCACGCATGGAGCCGCTGCTGATCGGCGGCCTTTATCCGGCGCACAATGAAGACCGCATCCTGATCAAGCTGGACCAGGTGCCGCCGTACCTGATCGATACCCTGGTGGCGGTGGAAGACCGCGATTTCTGGAGCCACCATGGCGTCTCGCTGAAGTCCATCGCCCGTGCCGTCTGGGTCAACGCCAGCGCCGGCCAGTTGCGCCAGGGCGGCAGTACGCTGACCCAGCAGTTGGTGAAGAACTTCTTCCTGACCAACGAACGCAGCCTGTCGCGCAAGCTCACCGAAGCCATGATGGCGGTGCTGCTGGAGCTGCATTACGACAAGCGCGAAATCCTCGAGGGCTACCTCAACGAGGTGTTCCTCGGCCAGGACGGCCAGCGCTCGGTGAACGGCTTCGGCCTTGCCAGCCAGTACTTCTTCAGCCAGCCGCTGTCCGAGCTGAAGCTGCCCCAGGTGGCGCTGCTGGTCGGCATGGTGAAGGGGCCTTCCTACTACAACCCGCGGCGTAACCCCGAGCGGGCGCTGGAGCGCCGCAACGTGGTGCTCGACGTGCTCGCCGAGCAGGGCGTGATCACCGCCGACGAAGCCGCCGCCGCCAAGCAGGCCCCGCTGGGCGTGACTCGCCAGGGCAGCATGGCCAACAGTTCCTACCCGGCCTTCCTCGACCTGGTGAAACGCCAGCTGCGCGAGGATTACCGCGACGAGGACCTGACCGAAGAAGGCCTGCGCATCTTCACCAGCTTCGATCCGATCCTGCAGATGAAGGCCGAGTCGGCCGTCAGCGAGACCTTCAAGCGCCTGGAAGGCCGCAAGGGTGTCGCCGAGACCGAGACCGCGATGGTCGTGACCAACCCGGAAACCGGTGAAATCCAGGCCCTGATCGGCAGCCGCGATCCGCGCTTCGCCGGCTTCAACCGCGCCATCGACGCGGTGCGGCCGATTGGCTCGCTGGTCAAGCCGGCGGTCTACCTCACCGCGCTGGAGCGACCGAGCCAGTACACCCTGACCAGCTATATCCAGGACGAGCCATTCCAGGTGAAGGGCAAGGATGGCCAGGTGTGGACGCCGAAGAACTACGAAGGCACCGCCAACGGCACCATCTTCCTCTACCAGGGGCTGGCCCGTTCGCTGAACCTGTCCACGGCCAGGCTGGGTCTGGACCTGGGTGTGCCGAACGTGCTGAAGACGCTGGAGCGCCTGGGCGTATCGCCGAACTGGCCGGCCTACCCGTCGATGCTGCTGGGCGCTGGCGCGCTGAGCCCGATGCAGGTGGCGACCATGTACCAGACCATCGCCAGCGGCGGCTTCAACACTCCGCTGCGGAGCATTCGCAGTGTGCTGGCTGCCGACGGGCAGCCGCTCAAGCGCTATCCGTTCCAGGTCGAGCAGCGCTTCGATCCGGGCTCCATCTATCTGCTGCAGAGCGCCATGCAGCGCGTGATGCGCGAAGGTACTGGCCGCTCGGTCTACAACCAGCTGCCGGCGTCCCTGACTCTGGCGGGCAAGACCGGTACTACCAACGATTCGCGCGACAGCTGGTTCTCCGGCTTCGGCCAGGATCTGTTGGCGGTGGTATGGATCGGCCGCGACGACAACGGCAAGACGCCGCTGACCGGCGCCACCGGTGCGCTGCAGATCTGGACCAGCTTCATGCGCAAGGCCGATCCGTCGCCGCTGGACATGCCCAAGCCGGACAACGTGGTGCAGGCCTGGGTTGATCCGCACACCGGGCAGGGCACCGATTCCAGCTGCCCCGGTGCGGTGCAGATGCCTTATATTCGAGGAAGCGAACCTGCGCCTGGCGCGGGTTGCGGAAACCAGACGCCGGCCGGCGAAGTCATGGACTGGGTGCGCGGCTGGCTGAACTGATGCGAGAGGAATGGAAGTGAGAAAAGCTTGGTTTGCAGCGTCGGCGACTCTGGCGCTTCTGTCCGGTTGTGCGACTCCTCAGCAGGGTGCGATCCCCGTGCAGGACTCCGGTACTGCCGTGACCAACTCGGAGCGTGTCGGCCGTGCTGGCGGCAACTCCCAGGCACCGGTCAAGGCCGGCGCCGGGCAGAGCATTCCCCAGGGCGACTCGGGCGTCACTGTGATGGTCCCGCAGGACGCCGGCATGGCGCCGATCCAGACCTTCCCGGCACAGAGCGGTGCGGCGCCGATCAGCACTGCTCCGATGACCACCGCTCCGGGCGGCACCGGCTCGAACTATTCGCAGCAGCCGATTTCCACCAGCGGCGGCATCACCTCCAACGGTGGCTTCCAGTCGCAGACCTACCAGCAGCCGGCTGCCCAGCAGGCTGCGCCGTCGACCCAGAACACCTACCAGGGTCCGTCCGGCATCCCGTCGAGCAACTCCGGCCTGTCGGCCGACGAGCAGCTGGATGGTCCGGTGCTGGCGCTGCTGACTTCCGCTTCGCAGCAGCAGGGCGGCGGTGATCTCAATGGTGCTGCCGCCAGCCTGGAGCGTGCCCAGCGCATCGCCCCGCGCGAGCCGCAGGTGCTCTACAAGCTGGCCCAGGTTCGTCTGGCCCAGGGTGATGCGGCGCAGGCCGAACAGGTCGCGCTGCGTGGCCTGTCCCTGGCCAATGGTCGTCCGACCATGCAGGCCAGCCTCTGGGACCTGATCGCCAAGTGCCGTGACCAGCAGGGCAACGCTGCCGGTGCCGCCGAGGCTCGTCAGAAAGCCAAGGTGACCCTGTAATGGACGGGCGTGTGCTGGCCGTCGCCGATCAGCTGCTGCTGATCGAGCGGGAGCTGCGAGCGGCAGGTCTGTGGGGGAGTGAAAGTCCGTCGCTGGAGCGACTGTCGAGCGTCGAGCCGTTCTGCGTGGACACGCTGGCGCTGGAAGAGTGGTTGCAGTGGATCTTCCTGCCGCGGATGAAGCTGATCATCGAGAGTGGCGCTGATCTACCCGGCGCCTCGGGCATCCGCGAGATGGCGGAAGAGGCCTATGTCCTGCAGGGCGCGAAAGTCGCCGCGTTGCTCGAAGCGCTGGGCGCCTTCGATCGACTGATCAGCGAAGCGCCCTGAGCCTTCGCTGCGGTCAGTTGCAGTTCTCGCGGATATCCTTTTCGCTCTTCGCGATTCTTTCCTGACGTTCCTCTTCACCGATACGGCGCAGCTCACCGCTGCCATCATCGACGCGGATACGCGGGTTGTTCTTCATCTGCGCCAGATCTATACGCAGTTGCTCGCACTGCTTCACGCGCTGAGCTTCCTGCTGCGCTACTTCCTGCTTGACCTTCGCGTCTACGGCCTTCTGCTTCTCATCTTCGCTCGGCGGGAGGGTAGCTTTCGGCGGAGCGGGCGGTGGGAAGTTCGAAGCCTTGGGTTGTGCGGTGCTGGTATTCACGGTATCGGCACTGGTGCCTTCCGGCGGTTGCGCGCCGAAGTGGGTGATGCCCTGGGCGTCGACCCATTTGTAGACCTGCGCGGCCATCACGGTCGGGGCCAGCGCGAGCAGCAGGCTGCCCAGGAAAATCGTCCGTCGCATGCTTTGTCGATCCTTGGGATGCGGAGTCTGTCGGTAACTATAACCAAAACGTGCGCTTATTCACTCTGAGAAAGTTCACATCCCTGCTTCATTCAAAGCCATATATGGCTTGACTTGGCCGCTTCGTTTCAGAAGAATCCAAGGTTCGCTGCAGTGGGCCGGCCGCAAGCTGGTTTTACTCGGCAGACAAGAGGTGCTACCCGCGCCGCAAAGTTTCACCCTGTTTCGCGTTACCTCGCGCTGGGTGGAGGCTCTCCGTAACACAAACAGGAGCGTCTCCAGGTTCTGCTCAATCGGCAGTCGACGTAGCCGGCGATTACATTCGCCCATGTCTGCCGGGCAGCCATCCAAGTCGGTCCCCCACGTTGGGGGTGTCCGTATATAGCGTTCTAGAGGTGACAACGTGGAACTTTTATCCGGCGCTGAAATGGTCGTCCGCTCCCTGCGTGACGAAGGCGTTAAGTACATCTACGGGTACCCGGGCGGTGCCCTCCTGCATATCTACGACGCTCTCTTCAAAGAGAACGAAGTAACCCACATCCTGGTTCGCCACGAGCAGGCCGCTACCCACATGGCCGACGGCTATGCGCGTGCCACCGGCAAGCCGGGCGTGGTGCTGGTGACCTCCGGTCCCGGTGCGACCAACGCCGTTACCGGCATCGCCACCGCCTACATGGACTCCATCCCGATGGTGGTGATCTCCGGCCAGGTGGCGAGCAACATGGTCGGCACCGATGCCTTCCAGGAAACCGACATGGTCGGTATCTCCCGCCCGATCGTGAAGCACAGCTTCATCATCAAGCACCCGTCGGAAATCCCAGAGGTCATCAAGAAGGCCTTCTACATCGCCCAGTCCGGTCGTCCGGGCCCGGTGGTGATCGATATTCCGAAGGACATGGGCGATCCGACCCAGAAGTTCGAATACAACTACCCGAAGAAGGTCAAGCTGCGCTCCTACAGCCCGGCGGTCCGTGGCCACTCCGGCCAGATCCGCAAGGCTGCCGAGATGCTCCTGGCTGCCAAGCGCCCGATCATCTACGCCGGTGGCGGCGTGATCATGGGCAATGCCGCCGAGCCGCTGACCGAAGTCGCGCGCATGCTCAACGTGCCGGTCACCAACACCCTGATGGGTCTGGGCGGCTATCCGGGTACCGATCGCCAGTTCGTCGGCATGCTCGGCATGCACGGCAGCTACACCGCGAACCTCGCGATGCACCACGCTGACGTGATCTTCGCCGTCGGCGCGCGTTTCGACGACCGCGTAATCAACGGCGAGACCGCCGCCAAGTTCTGCCCGAACGCCAAGATCATCCACGTCGACATCGACCCGGCTTCGATCTCCAAGACCGTTAAAGCGGACATCCCGATCGTTGGCCCGGTGGATAGCGTCCTGACCGAAATGGTCGCGATCCTCAAGGAAATCGGCGAGACCCCGAACAAGGAAACGCAGGCTGCCTGGTGGAAGCAGATCGAGGAGTGGCGCGGTACCCGCGGCCTGTTCCCGTACAGCATGGGCGACGGCAGCATCATCAAGCCGCAGACCGTGATCGAGACCCTCAGCGAAGTCACCAACGGTGATGCCTTCGTCGCTTCCGACGTGGGCCAGCACCAGATGTTCGCGGCGCAGTACTACCGCTTCAACAAGCCCAATCGCTGGATCAACTCCGGTGGCCTGGGCACCATGGGCTTCGGCTTCCCGGCCGCCATGGGCGTGAAGCTGAACTTCCCCGAAGCCGACGTCGCCTGCGTGACCGGTGAAGGCAGCATCCAGATGAACATCCAGGAGCTGTCCACCTGTCTGCAGTACGACCTGCCGGTGAAGATCGTCAACCTGAACAACGGTGCGCTGGGCATGGTCCGCCAATGGCAGGACATGCAGTACAACAGCCGTTATTCGCACTCCTACATGGAATCGCTGCCGGACTTCGTCAAGCTGGCTGAAGCGTATGGCCACGTCGGCATGCGCATCACCGACCTGAAGGACCTGAAGCCGATGATGGAAGAGGCCTTCGCGATGAAGAATCGCCTGGTCTTCCTCGACATCCAGGTCGATACCAGCGAGCACGTCTACCCGATGCAGATCCGTGGTGGTGCGATGCGCGACATGTGGCTGAGCAAGACGGAGCGTACCTGATCATGCGACACATCATTTCCCTGCTGCTGGAAAACGAACCCGGCGCGCTCTCCCGCGTGGTCGGCCTGTTCTCCCAGCGCAACTACAACATCGAAAGCCTGACCGTCGCTCCGACCGAAGACCCGACGCTGTCGCGCCTGACCCTGACCACCGCCGGTCAGGATGAGGTCATCGAGCAGATCACCAAGAACCTCAACAAGCTCATCGAGGTGGTAAAACTGGTGAATCTCTCGGAGAGCGCGCACATCGAGCGCGAGCTGATGCTGGTGAAAGTGAAGGCCACCGGCGCCCAGCGCGCCGAGGTCAAGCGTACCACCGACATCTTCCGCGGGCAGATCGTCGACGTCACCAGCAGCGTCTACACCGTGCAGCTGGCCGGTACCAGCGACAAGCTGGACAGCTTCATCCAGGCCGTCGGCACCGCGTCGATCCTCGAAGTTGTCCGCAGTGGCGTCACCGGCATTGCCCGTGGCGACAAGACTCTCAGCATCTGATTTGAAATACGGCCCACGAGGCCAACTGACAGGGGATTACCCAAATGCGCGTTTTCTACGATAAAGACTGTGACCTCTCCATCGTTCAGGGCAAGAAAGTTGCCATCATCGGTTACGGTTCTCAGGGCCACGCCCACGCCTGCAACCTGAAAGACTCCGGCGTCGACGTTACTGTCGGCCTGCGCGCGGGTTCTTCCTCGGTGGCCAAGGCTCAGAACCACGGCCTGAAAGTCGCCGAAGTGGCCGAAGCCGTTGCCGCTGCCGACCTGGTCATGATCCTGACCCCGGACGAATTCCAGGGCCGCCTGTACAAGGACGAGATCGAGCCGAACCTGAAGAAGGGCGCTACCCTGGCCTTCGCTCACGGCTTCTCCATCCACTACAACCAGGTCGTGCCGCGCGCTGACCTCGACGTGATCATGATCGCGCCGAAGGCCCCGGGCCACACCGTTCGCTCCGAGTTCGTCAAGGGCGGCGGCATCCCTGACCTGATCGCTATCTACCAGGACGCTTCGGGCAATGCCAAGAACGTCGCCCTGTCCTACGCCTGCGGCGTTGGCGGCGGCCGTACCGGCATCATCGAAACCACCTTCAAGGACGAGACCGAAACCGACCTGTTCGGCGAGCAGGCTGTTCTGTGTGGCGGTTGCGTCGAGCTGGTCAAGGCCGGTTTCGAAACCCTGGTCGAAGCCGGTTACGCTCCGGAAATGGCCTACTTCGAGTGCCTGCACGAGCTGAAGCTGATCGTTGACCTCATGTACGAAGGCGGCATCGCCAACATGAACTACTCGATCTCCAACAACGCCGAATACGGCGAGTACGTGACCGGCCCGGAAGTCATCAACGCCGAATCCCGTCAGGCCATGCGCAACGCTCTGAAGCGCATCCAGGACGGCGAATACGCCAAGATGTTCATCTCCGAAGGCGCCACCAACTACCCGTCGATGACCGCCAAGCGCCGCAACAACGCCGCTCACGGTATCGAAGTCATCGGCGAGCAACTGCGCGCCATGATGCCGTGGATCGCTGCCAACAAGATCGTCGACAAGACCAAGAACTAAGGTCCTTTCGACAAACGAAGAAACGCGGCGCTTGCCGCGTTTTTTCGTTTAGGGGCGGTGATCTGGTATAAAGCGGGGGCGTCGGGTGAGTCTGCGCAGTAGCGTGCCCCGGCGAATCTCAGCCTCAACGAGTTCTCAAGGAATCGTCCATGAGTGAAGGTCACGAGGAGCCGAACAAGGCTTCCGACACCGAAGAAAGTCTGCTGCCCATCGATGAACACATCGAAGAGGGGCATGACGCCGAAGGTCGCAAGGTTCGTCATCGCGGCATCTACCTGCTGCCCAACCTGTTCACCACCGCGGCACTGTTCACCGGCCTCTACGCCATCATCAATGCCATGAACGGCGATTTCTCCAACGCCGCCATCGCCATCTTCGTCGCCATGGTCCTCGACGGCCTCGACGGTCGTGTGGCTCGCCTGACCAATACCCAGAGTGCCTTCGGCGCCGAGTACGACTCGCTGTCGGACATGGTCGCCTTCGGTGTCGCTCCGGCGCTGGTCGCCTTCGAGTGGGCGCTGAGCAGCCTGGGCAAGGTCGGCTGGATGGTCGCCTTCATCTATGTGGCGGGTGCCGCCCTGCGTCTGGCGCGCTTCAACACCCAGGTGGGCAAGGCCGACAAGCGTTACTTCATCGGTCTGGCCAGCCCGGCAGCCGCGGCACTGGTTGCCGGTACGGTCTGGGCGTTCGCCGACTTCGACGTGCAGGGTGCCAAGGTTTCCCTGCTGGTGGCCCTGATGGTCGCCGCCGCTGGCATGCTGATGGTCAGCAACATCAAGTACTACAGCTTCAAGGACCTCGACCTGCGCGGCCGCGTGCCGTTCATGGCGATCCTGGTGGTGGTGCTGGCATTCGCCGTGGTCTTCACCGACCCGCCGCGCATCCTGCTCCTGCTGTTCCTTGCATACGCCACCTCCGGCCCAGTGCAATACTTGTTGCAATTGCGCCGTCGCAAGCAGCCGCCTGCCGTGTAATTTCCAGCGGGCTCCGCAGTCTACTGGCGCATACAGCCAGTTGTTGCGGAGCCCGTCATGCTGATCAAGTCGTCCCGCCTGTCCGATTGCCACGAATCGGAAGTCACCCCCCAATCCCTTTATCTCTCCCGTCGCCACTTTCTCGGTGGTGCGTTGGCGGCTGCCGCGCTGTCCGGATTGCCGCGCCTGAGTCTTGCCGAAGGTGGTCGCTATGCCGATGTGGCTGAGGGCGCTACTCCGCCCTGGCTGACCGAAAAGCTGTCGGCTACACGCTGGGATGCTGTGACGGTGAAAGATGAGGCCATCACGCCGTTCAAGGACGCGACCACCTACAACAACTTCTACGAGTTCGGCCCGGACAAGGGCGATCCCGCTGCCAATGCCGGTGCCCTGAAGACCGAACCCTGGTCCGTGGTGATCGATGGAGAAGTGGCCAAGCCCGGCAAATACGCACTGGAGGACTTCATCAAGCCCTACCAGTTGGAGGAGCGTATCTACCGGCTGCGCTGTGTCGAAGCCTGGTCGATGGTCATTCCGTGGATCGGTTTCCCGATCTCCGAGCTGATCAAGCGGGTGGAGCCAACCAGCAAGGCCAAGTACGTGCGCTTCGAAACCCTGGTGGATCGCCAGGACATGCCCGGTGTGCAATCCAACTTCGCGCTGATCGACTGGCCGTATGTAGAAGGGCTGCGTATGGATGAGGCGATGCATCCCTTGGCGATTCTGGCGGTGGGCATGTATGGTCGGGTGCTGGCCAATCAGAACGGCGCGCCGCTTCGTCTGGTGGTGCCTTGGAAGTATGGCTTCAAGGGCGCCAAGTCCATCGTGCGGATCAGCTTCGTCGAGGAGCAGCCGAAGACCACCTGGCAGAGCCTGGCGCCCGATGAGTACGGCTTCTATGCCAACGTCAATCCGACCGTCGACCATCCTCGTTGGACCCAGGCGCGCGAGCGACGTCTACCCAGTGGACTATTCAGCCCCAATGTTCGTCCTACCCTCATGTTCAACGGCTATGCCGATGAAGTCGCTTCGCTCTACGCAGGCATGGACCTGAGGAAGGATTACTGATGCGCTATCCGTTCTGGCGGGCCGGGGTGTTCCTGGCCGCGTTGCTGCCGCCGCTGTATTGGTTGTATCAGGCATGGGTCTTCGACCTGGGGCCGGATCCGGGCAAAGCATTGGTGGATCGGCTGGGGCAGGGCGGTCTGATCCTGCTGCTCACTACCCTGAGTATGACTCCGCTGCAGAAGATCACCCGCTGGGGTGGCTGGGTACAGGTGCGTCGGCAGCTGGGTCTATGGTGCTTCGCCTATATAGTGCTGCACCTGAGTGCCTATGCCGTCTTCATCCTGGGGCTGGACTGGGCGCAGTTGGCTGTCGAGTTGCGCAAGCGGCCCTACATCATCGTCGGCTTTGTTGCCTTTCTCGGGCTGCTTTCCCTGGCAGTCACGTCCAACCGCTACAGCATGCGCAGGCTGGGTACCGGCTGGAAGAAACTGCATCGCCTGATATACGTCATCCTCGGCCTGGGATTACTGCATATGCTGTGGGTCGTGCGCTCGGACATCGAACGCTGGGCCATCTATGCAGCCATAGGCTTGGTCCTGCTTCTATTGCGGGTTCCTCCGGTGGCTCGTCGTCTGCCCTTGCTGCGGGGCCGTCTGGCAGCTAACTGAAGAAAGTTTAAATTAGTCGTTGACGGCCAATTTAAACTCCCTATAATGCGCACCACTCCCAGCGACGAAGCGCTGAAAGAACTTGAAAATCAAGTACTTACAGAGATTCAAAGATGAGAGTGGTGGTCAGGCAGGTGATTCACTTGCCGCCTTCTGTAGCTGCTTCGGCGGCGAGCTGAAAGGAAGATCGCCGAGGTGCTTGACAGTGGGTTTGATCGCTGTAGAATGCGCCTCCCGCTGA
>NZ_JASMRU010000020.1 GCF_030462585.1 Pseudomonas sp. CAN1
GAAGACCACTCCGGAAGACACCGCTCTGAAGACCACTCCGGAAGACACCGCTCTTACCGGCAAGATCATCGCCAACGACGTGGACGGCGACAGCCTGACCTACACCGTGAAAACCGGCGCAGCGCCTGCCCACGGCACCCTTGTGCTCAACGCGGCCACCGGTGACTACACCTACACCCCGGCCAAGGACTACAACGGCGGCGACAGCTTCACCGTCAGCGTCAGCGATGGTCATGGCGGCACCGTCGACTCCGTGGTGACCATCTCCGTCACCCCGGTCAACGACGCGCCTACCACCAGCGACCAGTCCAAGTCCACCGCGGAAGACACCCCGCTGACCGGCAAGATCATCGCCAACGACGTCGACGGCGATATCCTGAGCTACACCGTGAAGACCGGCGCAGCTCCGGCCCACGGCACTGTCACGCTCAACGCGACCACCGGTGACTACACCTACACCCCGGCCAAGGACTACAACGGCCCGGACAGCTTCACCGTGCGTGTCAGCGATGGCCACGGCGGCACCGTCGACTCGGTGGTGACCATCTCTGTCACCCCGGTCAACGACGCACCGACCACCAGCGACCAGTCGAAGACCACTCCGGAAGACACCGCTCTTACCGGCAAGATCATCGCCAACGACGTGGACGGCGACAGCCTGACCTACACCGTGAAGACCGGCGCCGCGCCGGCCCACGGCACCCTCGTGCTCAACGCGGCCACCGGTGACTACACCTACACCCCGGCCAAGGACTACAACGGCGGCGACAGCTTCACCGTCAGCGTCAGCGATGGCCACGGCGGCACCGTCGACTCCGTGGTGACCATCTCCGTCACCCCGGTGAACGACGCACCGACCACCAGCGACCAGTCCAAGTCCACCGCCGAAGACACCCCGCTGACCGGCAAGATCATTGCCAACGACGTCGACGGCGATACCCTGACCTACGCCGTGAAGAATGGCTCCGCGCCGGCCCACGGCACCGTCACGCTCAACGCGACGACCGGTGACTATACCTACACCCCGACCAAGGACTACAACGGCAGCGACAGCTTCACCGTGCGTGTCAGCGATGGTCACGGCGGTACCGTCGACTCGGTGGTGAGCATCAACGTCACCCCGGTCAACGATGCACCCGAAGCCAAGAACGACAGCAAGTCCACCGGCGAGAACAGCGCCTTCACCAGCCAGGTGCCAGTGGCGACCGACGTCGACAGCGCGGTCAACGCCAACGGCTACAGCCTGGTCCAGGGCGTGGGCAGCGGTAACGGCAGCCTGACCTTCAACGCCAACGGCAGCTACACCTTCAACCCGGGCACCGACTTCGACACCCTCGCTCCGGGCGAAAGCCGCGAGGTGACCTTCACCTACACCGCCAAGGACGTCGAAGGCGCAGTCAGCGCACCGGCCACCGTGACCATCACCGTCAACGGCGCCAACGACACCCCCAACGGCGCCGACAAGACCATCACCCTCGACGAGGACAGCTCGCGCAGCTTCAGCGCCAGCGACTTCGGCTTCAGCGACGTCGACCACAACGACGCCCTCACCGCCGTGCGCATCGACAGCCTGCCCACCAACGGCACGCTGAAGCTCAACGGCAGCGCCGTGATTGCCGGCCAGGTGGTCAACGTCGCCGACCTCGGCAAGCTGGTGTTCGCCCCGGCGGCCAACGCCAACGGCAACAACTACGCGAACTTCACCTTCTCGGTGAAGGACAGCAACGGCGGCTTCGACACCACGCCGAACAAGCTGACCTTCAACGTCACCCCGGTGAACGACAACCCGGTGGCGGTGAACGACTCGTACTCGCTGAGCGGCCTGAAGGGCAACTACTGGGGCTACAACGAAGGCCCGGACGGCCTCAACCTGACCACCCTGAGCCAGGTGACCAGCTTCATGAACGGTCACACGCCCAGCGCCACCTTCACCTCCACCAGCCTGAACTACAACCTCGGCGGCGGAGACCTGGGCGGCGACGGCAACCTGCAGAAGTTCCTCGGCAACGACGCGCAGAGCCTGAACACCGACCCGGCGAACACCTCCGATGCGATCATCCAGCTCACCGGCCTGGTGAACCTCAATGCGGGTTCCTACCAGTTCCGCGTGAATGCGGACGACGGTTTCATCATCCGCATCGACGGCAAGGAAGTCTTCAAGTACGACGGCAACCAGAGCCCGACCGGCCGCGAATCCGCCGTCTTCAGCATCGCCGACAGCGGCAATCACCAGATCGAGATCGTCTACTGGGATCAGGGTGGCCAGGCCCAGCTGCAGGTCGAACTGCGTCCGCAGGGCGGCACCTACAGCGTGCTCGGCGGCACCCCGCTGACCCACACCGTGGGCGAGCTGGTGACCAACGAAGACACCCCGCTGACCATCGCCCCGCAGACCCTGCTGGGCAATGACAGCGACGTGGATGGCGACTCGCTGTCGATCATCAGCGTCCAGGGTGCCGTCAACGGCAGCGTCAAGCTGGAAGGCGGCAACGTCGTGTTCTCGCCGAACAAGGACTTCAACGGCAACGGCAGCTTCACCTACACCATCAGCGACGGCCACGGCGGCACCAGCACCGCGACCGTCACCGTTGGTGTGACCGCGGTCAACGATGCGCCGGATGCGAAGAGCGACAGCAAGTCCACCGGCGAGAACACCTCGATCAGCGGCCAGGTTCCGACCGCCACCGACGTCGACAGCGCCGTGGATGCCAACGGCTACGCGCTGGTCAGCGGCCCGAGCGCCGGCACCCTGACCTTCAACGCCAACGGCAGCTACGTGTACAACCCGGGCACCGCATTCGACTCGCTCAATGCCGGTGAAACCCGCCAGGTGACCTTCACCTACACCGCCAAGGACGTCCAGGGCGCCGTCAGCGCTCCGGCCACCGTGACCATCACCATCAACGGCGAGAACGACGCCCCGACCGGCGCCGACAAGACCGTCAGCCTCAACGAGGACAGCAGCCGCACGTTCAGCGCTGCCGACTTCGGCTTCGCCGACAAGGACAGCGGGGACGCCCTCAAGGCCATCCGCATCGACAACCTGCCCACCGCCGGCAGCCTGACCCTCAACGGTCAGTCGGTCACCGCCGGTCAGGTGATCGCCGTCAGCCTGCTCGCCAGCCTGGTCTACACCCCGATCGCCAACGCCGCCGGTTCGGCCTACGCGACCCTGAAGTTCTCGGTACAGGACGGCCACGACGCCTTCTCCGGCTCGTCCAACACCCTGACCTTCAGCGTCACCGCGGTGAACGACGCGCCGCTGTCGGCGGACGCCTCGGCCAGCCTGTATGCCGGCAAGACCTACACCTTCGGGCTCAAGGACTTCGCCTTCAGCGATACCGCGGACTCGGCCAACGGCCAGAACCACAGCCTGCAGAACGTCGTCATCAAGGCCCTGCCGGACTCCGGCAGCCTGCTGCTCAATGGCGTTGCAGTGAAGGCCGGCCAGGCCATCAGCGTCAGCGACGTCTCCGGCGGCAAGCTGACCTTCGTGCCGGACGCCTCGGGCGCCAACGCGCACTTCAGCTTCGCCGTGCAGGACAGCGGCGGCACTGCCAACGGCGGGGTCGATACCTCGGCGACCTACGGCTTCGACCTCCACGTCGGCCAGGTGCAGATCCCGACCACCACCCCCAACGGCGACAACGACCTCACCGGCGGCTCGGGTGACGACGTCATCCTCGGCGACGTGGGCGGCATCAAGACGCTCACCCAGGGCGGCACCAACTACAACATCGCCCTGGTGGTCGACACCTCCGGCAGCATGGCCTGGAACCTTGCCGGCCAGTCCGGCAGCACCGCCGACTCGCGGATGAAGCTGGTCAAGGACGCCCTGGTCAGCCTGGCCAACGAACTCAAGGGCCATGACGGCATCATCAACATCGCCCTGATCGGCTTCCAGAGCACCGCCAGCCTGAAGGTCAGCATCTCCGACCTGACCAGCGCCAACATCGACAAGCTGGTCACTGCCATCAACGGCCTGTCCGCCACCGGCGGCACCGATTACCAGGCGGCGTTCGAGCAGGCGGTCAGCTGGTTCAACGGCAAGGCCAACGGCTACACCAACCTGACGCTGTTCCTCACCGACGGCGACCCGACCGAGTCGAAAAACTACGGTGACGGCTCCAGCACCAGCACCAGCATCGTCAAGGAGTCGGCTCAGGCGTTCGTTACCCTCAGCGGCCTGAGCGAAGTGCGTGCCATCGGCATCGGCACCAACGTCAACTCGGACATCCTCAAGCACTTCGACAACACCAGCGTCACCGGTGTCGATACCTCGATGGCCCTGGCTGCGGCGAAAACCTCCACGCTGTTCACCTTTGACAACGGCAGCGCGCTGCCGGGCTGGACCCTGTCCAAGAGCTCCACCGGTACCGTCGCCATTGCCAACAGCAAGCTGGCCCTGACCGACACCCATGCCGCTGGTTCCAGCTCGGCCATCAGTTCGGACCTGACTGTCGCCAAGAACAGCATGTCGACCTTCAGCTTCGACTTCGCCGACACCATGAGCCGTGGCGATACCTTCACCTGGTCGCTGCAGAAGAACGTCGACGGTGTCTGGACCACGGTCGAGACCAAGACGCTGGCGTTCAACGCAAGCAATACCACCTACACCACCGGTGCAGTGGGCGAAGGTACCTACCACCTGAGCTACGAGCTGAACGACACCACCAACAACGGCAGCACCGCTGGCGTCACTATCGACAACATCAAGCAGACCACCACCGCTTATGCGCCGACCGGCGAAGTGGACATCGTCAAGCAGGCCAGCGACCTCACCGCCGCCCTGCATGGTGGCACCACCTCCACCGAGCTGGCACCGTCCGGCAACGACACCATCCATGGTGGCGCAGGTGACGACATCATCTTCGGTGACACCATCAACACCGATAACCTGCCCTGGGGCGTCAACGGCAACCCGGCGAAACCATCGGACATGCCAGCGGGTTCGGGAGTCAGCGCGCTGTCGGCGTTCCTGGAGCTGAAGAACGGCCATGCCGCGACCAGCGACGAGATGTACGACTACATCAAGAACAACCACGCGCTGTTCAACGTCGAAGGTGACACCCGTGGCGGCAGCGACCACCTGTACGGTGGCGATGGCAACGACATCCTCTACGGCCAGGGCGGCAACGACTTCCTGTTCGGCGAGAATGGCAATGACATCCTCATCGGCGGCACGGGCGACGACCAGCTCACTGGCGGCAAGGGCAACGACATCCTCACCGGCGGTGCGGGTGCCGACCTGTTCATCTGGAAGGCGGGCGACGTCGGCAACGACATCATCACCGACTTCAAGGCGAGCGAAGGCGACCGCATCGACATCAGCGACCTGCTGCCGGACACCGCGCACAACGACATCCTCAGCTACCTGAAGGTGGATACCACCACGTCGACCCTGCAGGTGAGCACCACCGGGCAGATCAACAACGGCGGCGCGGCGGACGTCACCATCAAGCTGAGCGGCGTGGATCTCTCCAGCTACGGCTCGACCTCCACGGAAATCGTCAACAAGCTGGTGGCGGGCTCCGATCCGGTGGTCAAGACTGAGCATCACTGATCCCAGGTTGCCGCCAGGCAGCCAACCGGTCAGGCTCTGACACGGCGACAGCGGGGCCATCCTTCGGGATGGCTCCGCTGTCGTTCCTTCACATCACAAGCAATGGGGACGGGCCGATGCTGTACATCCAGCGCAACGCCGACGGAAAAATCGCGCGCGTCGAAGACGCCGAGTTCGACGGAGCCACCGGCAAGCTGCCGGCGGACCACCCGGACATCCAGGCCTGGGCGGCCGAAAGCAGCCTGCTGCAACTCAAGCAGAGCGACCTGGACATGATCCGGGTACTGGAAGACCTGATCTCGGTGCTGATCACCAAGGGCGTGATCCGCATCACCGACCTGCCGCCGGCGGCACGCTCGAAACTGCTCAACCGCACCCAGGCCCGTGAAGCCCTGGGCGGGCTGACCCGGCTGATCAACGACGACGAGGAAACGGGGCTGATCTGAGCCCCGTTTTTTTCTGGCTCAGGTGTTGGCGCTCGGCTTACCTATAACCGCACCCATGAGCCGCCCCTGCCGGCTGATGCCGACGCCCAGGCTCGCGTAGGAGCGGACCCTGTCCGCGAAATCCCGCGCGACGTACTCCGCAGCCTGGCATTACAACCACCCTTCAACACAACCTGTAGGAGCGAGCTTGCTCGCGAACCGCACTCTATCTCCCTCCCCGGCAGGACGCTGACGACGTTCAGGCTGTCGGCGCGGGTCCATCGATGGGTATCGCTGCGCTCCACGCCATCCTACGTTGGTGCCTCACCGTGACTTCGGTGCGGGTGGGCGCTCTGATCGCGGACAAGGTCCGCTCCTACGAAAAGCTGTTATACCGGTGCGGGGATGGTTCGCGAGCAAGCTCGCTCCTACGAAGAGCGAATCTCTGGCTCTGGCTCTTGAAGACTTCCAGAGAAACATCCGCACGCGCCGAATGCCCCGTTCAGGAGGCCTCGTTGAAGCGGAGTTTCAGGGGTTGAGCGACATGGATGTCGCGAGAGCGCTGTCGGGCCAGGGACGGCCCGTCAGCGCGTGCCCCTGAAACTTCGCTTCAACGAGGGTATTTTTCGCCTAGGCGAAAAACCGGATGTCCGGGGCAAGCCTTTTGGTTACTTTTCGGCGTTTGGAAAAGTAACTCGCCCGAGGGGGCGAAACGAGAAGCCCGCGCGCATGCCGAAGCGGCGCAGAACATCCATGCTGAAGCAGCATCATGCGGGCATGGGCTAGCTCCTACAGCGCATTGAAATCCAGTGTTTCTCGACGAGCGCGGAGCCCGCCGCGCAGGACATCGCGGACAAAGTCCGCTCCTACGCAACCGTGAACCCCGGCATCAACCTGTAGGAGCGAGCTTGCTCGCGAACCGCCGGCAAGACCGGCGTCGCAACGACAAGGCCGCCACCGCACGCACAAACTCAGATCACCACGGCGCCGGCCCACCAAACAACTGCCCCTGCACGCCCTGAATCCCCATCTCCTTCAGCACCCGGAACTCCCCCGCCGTCTCCACGCGCTCGGCGATCAGCGGCAGGTCGATGCTGTGCGCCGCCCGCTGCATGGCCTCGATGAACAGGCGCTTGTCGTTCTCCTGGTCGATATGGCGGATGTGGCTGCCATCGACCTTGAGATACGCCAGCCCCAGCCGCGCCAGGTTACCGATCATGCTGAAGCGCCCGCCGAAGTGCTGCAGGCTCAGGCGATAGCCCAGCTCGCCAAGGCGGCGGGTCAGGGCTTCGAGTACCGGCTGCGCCGGCAACTGGTCTTCTTCCAGCTCCAGGGTCAGGCGCCCGGCGAACTGCGGATGCTGGCGCAGCAGGTCGAACACCCGAGTGGTCGCCCACTCGTCGCGCAGCAACGCAGCAGAGAGGTTCAGCGCCAGCGGGCGGTTGTGCCTGGCCATGTCGGCCAGCACGCTTTCGAGCATCAGCAGGTCCAGCCGTGCGGTCCAGCCGAAGCGGTCCAGCCAGGGCAGGAAGCGCCCGGCGGCGATGCTGCCGCCCTGCCCGTCCGGCAGGCGCGAGAGCACCTTGTAATGCAGCACCACCTGCGGGTCGGCGCAGGACACCACCGCCTGGAAGTGCAGCTGGAAGCGCTTGTGCATCAGCGCCTCGTCGAGCAGTTTGTGCCAGGTGTGACGCTCCTCGGCGACCGGCTTGGCGCCGCCCTGGAGGAAGGCCCAGCAGCTGTCGTTCTGTCGCTCGGCCTGCACCAGTGCCTCGTCCGCGCGCTGCAGGAGGGCCTGGGCGGAGTCGCCGGAAACAAAGGGCACCAACCCCAGGCACGCCACCGGGCTGACATCGCTGGCACCGGTGGTGGCCAGCGCGGCAAGCATGCCCTCCAGGCGCATCGCCAGGGTCGGCGCTTCCTCGGGCATCAGCCCCGGCGCCAGCATCACGAACTCGCCGCCACGGCTGCGCGCCAGGGTGAAGCCGGCGCCCAGTCCCTGCCCGGAAAGGCGCAGCTGGTCGGCCACGGCCTTGAGCAACTGGTCGACGCGCTGGCCGCCCAGGCGCTGGTTGAGGCCGGCCAGATCGTTTACCCGCAGCACCAGCAGCACACCGCTGCTGACCTGGTCTTCGGCGCTCAAGCGGTTGTGCAGCTGCATGTCGAAGAAGCGCCGGTTGCCCAGCCCGGTCAGGCTGTCCTGATAGGCCTCGTCGCGCAGGCGTTCGCTGCGTTCGGCCTGCTCCTGGAACAGCGCCTTGAGCTTTTCCACCATCTGGTTCATCGCCTGTACAACGCGGCGCAGCTCGGGGGTGCGCGGCAGCTCGGGCAGGCTGAGGAATTCGCGGCGGGCGATGGCGTGGGACTGCGCCACCATGTAGTCCAGCGGGCGCAGCTGGCGGCGCAGCAGGATGGCGCCGAGCACGGCGCTGGCGATGCCGCACAGCACCAGCCAGAGCAGGCTGCCCAGGGCGCTCTGCCAGAGTTTGGCAATGGCGAACATCGGGTGGCTCTGCACCTCGACCCGCGCCGCCTGGGTCCAGCCGCGGCTGACGATGGCGTCGCCGCCGGCCGAGTGCAGGTCGATCAGTGTGACGAACCACTGCGGCACCTTGGCCGCCACCGCGTCAGGCACGCCGGTGCGCTCGACGATGACCTTGTTGGTGGCCAGGTCGATCACCCGGATGCTCTCGAAGTAGCCGCTGTCGAAGATCGAACTGACCATCAGCTCGACCATCGCCGGATCGTCGATGTTCGGCGTCAGCGACAGCCCCAGCGCGGTGGCCGCGTCCTGGGCGTGGGAGCGCAACTGGTTGCCGTACTGCTCGCGGGAGCTTTCCAGGCTGACCATGAAGCCACCGGTGAAAGCGACCACCAGGAACAGGCAGATGGCGATCAACAACTGTTTGAACAGGGACATCGTGTCTCCAGGCTCCCTCGTCGGAGCTAATCGTATCGGTACAGCGCTCGTTTCTGTGGCTGGTCGCTCAAAGGCTATTCATCCAGCGGGAAGCCTTCGGCCTTCATTTTCTTCAACAGGTCCTGCCAACGCGAAAGCCGCTTGCTGTCGCCCACCTGCTTGCCGCCGCCCGCGCCACTGCCGGCCAGCCACAGGCCCTCGCCGTTGAAGGCGTAGACCGGCTGCAGGTCGCTGCGCTGACTGGCCGGCAGGATGCTGCCGATCAGGTTGTCCAGCACCAGCGGCACGGCGTCGGGCCGCGAGTAGTACGTCAGCACCATGTGCGCCTGGTTCAGGCGCAGCGCCTTGACGTAGGTTATGCGCAGCTTCTGTGCCGGCACGCCGAGATGCCGCAGGCTCATGTACTTGGCGATGGCGAAGTCCTCGCAATCGCCAGCGCCCTTGTACAGCGCCTCCACCGGAGTGGCCCAGTAGTCCACTTCGTGCCAGAGGCTCAAGTCGTCGGTGAAGCGCAGTTGGTCGTTGAAGAAGCGATTGACCGCCTGCAGCTGGTCGCGTTCCGCTGCAGCGGACTGCTGCGCGAGCAGCTTCTGCCAGGCATCGATGCGCAGCTGGCCCTCCCCCAGCGGCCCGTAGAGGCGCGTTGACTGCTCGCTGATCAGCTTGAAGTTCCACTCGCTCTGCTGCGCCCCCGCCAGCACGCCGAGCGAAGTCACCAGCACCAGGGCCAACGACCCCGGCCAGCAACGGCGCAACATCCTGGGAAAACGGCTGAACACGTTCGCGACTACTCGACTGCGAGCACCGGCAACCAGCTGCCGGCGCAAGCGTCGCATGGTGCAGACTGGCCGCGAAAAAAACAATGGCACAATGCGATCATCGCAATGTGCCATCTAGTGCTGGCGCGGCCTGCAGGGGAGCCGGTTGCGCCAGAGGGGAAGGGATCAGTCAGCTCTTCTGCGGCGGCGTGACGATGTCGAACCAGAAGTTGAAGTCCTCCAGCAGGCCGAACAGCTTGGGCAGCAGCAGCGGGTTGCCCGAGCTCTTGAGCTTGCCCTCGAACACCAGACGCACCGGCGAGACCTGCTTGAGCATCAGGCGGTTGAGGTCGGCACGGTCGATGGTCACGGTCTGCCCGGCGTTCTCGCTCTGCACACCCTTGATGTTGTTCAGGTGCGAGTTCTTCAGCTCCAGCAGGTATTGCTCGTTCTTGTCCGGCAGCACCAGGTTGATGGAGAAGTCTTCGCCTTCGGCCTTCTCGGCGTTCAGGCGTACGCCCAGGTAGTCGAACAGCAGGCCGGTATCCATCGCCGCCAGCGCATCGGGGCTGCCCGACTTCATGGTCGGCAGGTCACGCGGCACGCCGTTGCGCAGCTCCTGCGCGGCCGCCAGGTAGCTGTTGCGCCAGCCGGCGTTCTCCGCCTGGTAGCCGAGCTGCTCCAGGGCGTCGGCCTGCAGGTTGCGCGCGGCCTGGTTGCTCGGGTCGGCGAAGACCAGCTTGTTGACCACCTCCACTACCCAGCGGTATTCGCCCTTGTCGAACGAGGCCCTGGCCATCTGCAGCAGGTGGTCGGCGCCGCCCATGTACTCGACGTACTTCACTGCCGAGTCTTCCGGCGCCAGCGGGTTCAGCGTCGCCGGGTTGCTGTCGTAGTAGCCCAGGTACTTGTTCACCACCGCGCGCACGTTGTGGCTGACGCTGCCGTGGTAGCCACGGTTGAACCACTCGTTGGCCAGCTCCGGCGGCACCTTCAGGCGCTCGTGGATCTGGTTGATGGTCACCCCGTTGTTGGCCAGGTGCAGGGTCTGGTCGTTCAGGTAGCCGTACATGTCGCGCTGCTTCTCCAGGGTGTGGACGATGTCCTCGTGCCCCCAGCGCGGCCAGTTGTGCACGGCGAACATCACCTCGGCCTGGTCGCCGAAACGATGCAGCGCCTGGTTGATGTACTTGCTCCAGCCCAGCGGGTCGCGGGTCTCGGCGCCGCGCAGGGTGTAGAGGTTGTGCAGGGTAGCGGTGACGTTCTCGGCCATCAGCAGCGCCTTCTGCTGCGGCAGCCAGACGTTCATCTCCGCCGGCGATTCAGTGCCCGGCGTGTTCTGGAAGGTGAAGGGCACGCCATCGATGTCCATGTCCACCAGCTCGCCATCGACGGTCTTCGTCGGCGCGATGATGCTCATCGGACCGTGGGCGACGCCCTTGCCGATGGCCATGTCGACCTGGCCGTTCGGCCCCTTGGGCAGCAGCGTGCCGTACTGGTAGGTGGCGCGGCGCAGCATGGCGTTGCCAGCCAGCACGTTCTCCTTGATCGCCGCTTCCATGAAGCCCTTGGGCGCGATGATCTGCACCTCGCCCTTGTCCACCTGCTCCTGGCTGACCAGGCCTTTGACGCCGCCGAAGTGGTCGATGTGGGCGTGGCTGTAGATCACCGCACGGATCGGCTTCTGCCCCAGCTCCTGGCTCACCAGCGCGTAGGCGGCCTTGGAGGTCGCCGGGGTGGTCAGGGTGTCGATGACGATCCAGCCGGTCTTGCCTTCGATGAAGGTGGTGTTGGCGAGGTCGAAACCGCGCACCTGGTAGATGCCGTCGGTGACCTTGAACAGACCGTAGCTGAGGTTCAGCTGGGCCTGGCGCATCAGGCTCGGGTTGACGCTGGCGACATCCTTGGCGGCCTTGAGGAAGTCATAGCCGCCCAGTTCCCAGGCAACTGTGCCGTCCTCGTTCTTGATCACCAGGTTCTCGGGGCGCTTGATCAGGCCCTTCTCCACACGGTCGAAGTCGGCACGGTCACTGAACGGCAGCGACTGGCGCACCTGCTCCTGGGCAGCTTCGGTGAAAGTGGAGGGTGGCTTGGGCTGTTCGGCGGCGACCAGCAGGCCGGGGCAGAGGCTGGCGACCAGCACGGCAGCGGAAAGACGGGACATCGGAGGGCTCCGGAATTTGTTGTTGTGCTCGCACTATGCCGGCCGTCGCGTTAATAATTCCAATGCATTCCAAATTCATAATCAATGCAGGAAGCGCATGAGCGATCTTCGCCAGCTACGCCACTTCGTCGCCCTGGCCGAACACGGCCACTTCGCCCGCGCCGCCGATGCGGTGAATCTTAGCCAACCCGCCCTGTCGCGCAGCATCCAGGCTCTGGAAGGCCAGCTGAGTTGCCAATTGGTGGACCGCAATCCGCGCGGCGTCACCCTCACCGCCCACGGCCGGCTAGTGCTGGAGCACGCCCGCCGCCTGCTGGCCGGCGACCGCGCGCTGAAGAACGCCGTGCTGCAGATGGCCGACCTGGAAACCGGCGAACTGCGCCTGGGCGCCGGACCCTTTCCCGGCGCGCGGCTGATGCCGCAGGTGCTGGCGCGCTACAGCAGCGCGCACCCGAAGGTGTCGATCCTGCTGTCCATCGAGAACTGGAGCGAGCTGCACCAGCGCCTGCTGGACGACGAGCTGGAACTGTTCATCGCCGACTATCGCGAACTCGAAGGTGACAGCCGCCTAGACATCCTGCCGCTACGGGTTCACCGGGGCGTACTGTTCTGCCGACCGGGGCATCCACTGATCGGCACCGAGGCGTCTGTAGAACACGTGCTCGACTACCCGCTGGCCGGCCCGCGCCTGCCGCGCGACGCCCACGAAGGGCTGGCGCGTACCCTCGGCCGCGAGCAGCCGCTGAGTGTGCAATGCGATGACGTGCTGATGCTCAAGGAACTGGTGAAAGGCAGCGACGTGCTCTGCCTGGCGACCTGGGATGTGGTGGCCGCCGATGTGCAGGCCGGGACCCTGGCGCTGCTGCCCTGGCCCAGCAGCGGTGACGTCGCCGGGCGTGGCTCCGCCTACGCCCTGGTGCGCCACGCCAGCCGCAGCCTGTCGCCGGCGGCCAGCCAGTTCGTGGAAATGCTGCTGGAGGAAGACGCGGCGTTCAACGCCGCGTCGTGAGCGCTCTGCGCACAATGGCGTGGAGCGAAGCGATACTCATCAGGACCACGCCTCAACGATGCCACCCCTGGTACGGGCCACCGTAGTAGGCCGGCGGCGGCGGTGCCGGACGGTAATAGTGCGGTCGATCACGCCAGCCTCCATGGTCATGCTCGTAGACCACACAGCCGGTCAACGGAAGGATCATCAGTACTGCAGCGAAGATACGACGCATGGCGCCTCCATCAAGCGAGACGGCCGCCCTGCCGGATGCAGGGCGTACATTCTTCCGGTCTCGCAAGATCAGACATTTCCTTCAGAAGGCGGTGCCGCAGCGAAAGGTAAAGCTTGGGTAAATCAGCCGTTTACAGTTTCCAGGCGGCGCAGCTTGCGGCCCTGCAGGTGCAGCACGCCGAACAGCAGCACCTGTACCTGCTCCAGCCAGGAGCGACGGCGAGCCAGCAGCAGCACCTCGCCCAGGTGCACCACCAGCAGGATCGCGGAGAGCCACAGCAGCGGGCGATGCAGCTCGCCGAACGGGTAGATCAGGTTGAGCACGGCGGCGAGCCAGAACATGGACAGCGCCCCCTTGGCGAAGCTCAGCAACTCGGACATGGCGATGGAATCCTCGAAGGTGAAGGTCGCAGCAGTCTGCCGCCCGGCGCGCCCCACACGCTCCTGTCTTTCGACTGGCCCTCGCACCAGGATGCGGCGGCGCGCTTCATTTGAGGGCGCCCGGATGCCCTCGCTTGCAGCGAAAAACCTCCGCCGATCCAGCGCAGCCCTTCTGCCCCGGCACTTTCGCCGACTTGGCACGCCGCTCGCTTTGCAATTGGTGTGCAGGAGAGATCCGAACCATTCGGACAGCGGCACCACAATCTGACAATGGATGACTAGGGTTCCGGCTCGCGCAGCGAGTGACTGGTCCGAGAGTCATCGACCTCCAGCGAGGTTACACGGCGGGACAAAAGCCCGGGAGACGAGAGCGACAAGTGCCGCCCGACTCCTGCCTGCCCGCCCATCGACTGGAGATGCTCCATGCGCAAGCCCCTTCTGACCGCCCTGTTCGCCGCCGGCCTCGCCGCCTTCAGCCTCTCGGCCGGCGCCGCCGCGAAGAACAGCTTCAACCTCTGCTGGACCATCTACGCCGGCTGGATGCCCTGGGAATATGCGGCCAGCCACGGCATCGTCGACAAGTGGGCGAAGAAGTACGGCATCGAGATCAAGGTCACCCAGCTCAACGACTACATCGAGTCGATCAACCAGTACACGGCGGGCCAGTTCGACGGCTGCACCATGACCAACATGGACGCCCTGACCATCCCCGCCGCCGGCGGCGTCGACTCCACCGCGCTGATCGTCAGCGACTTCTCCAACGGCAACGACGGCATCGTCCTCAAGGGTGAAGGCAAGACCCTGGCCGACCTCAAGGGTATGAACGTCAACCTGGTGGAGCTATCCGTCTCCCACTACCTGCTTGCCCGCGCCCTGGAGAACGCACGTCTCAGCGAGAAGGACGTGAAGACGGTGAACACCTCCGACGCCGACATCGCCGCCGCCTTCAACACCGACGACGTGCAGGCCGTGACCACCTGGAACCCGATGCTCGCTGAGGCCCGCGCCAAGCCGGGCACCACCGAGGTGTTCAACTCCAGCCAGGTCCCCGGCGAGATCATGGACATGATGGTGGTCAACAGCGCGGTCCTGAAGGACAACCCCGCGCTGGGCAAGGCGCTGACCGGCGCCTGGTTCGAAACCGTGGCGCTGATGCAGGGCGAAAGCGCCGAGACCCGCGCCGCGCTGGAGCACATGGCCAAGGCCTCGGGCACCGATCTCGCCGGCTACCAGAGCCAGCTTGCCACCACCAGGTTGTTTGCCACGCCGAAGGAAGCACTGGCCTTCGCCACCAGCCCGAAACTGCCGGCGACCATGGACAAGGTCGCGGCCTTCTCCTTCGCCCACGGCCTGCTCGGCGAGGGTGCGAAAAGCGCCGAGGCGGTCGGCATGAGCTTCGCCGGCGGCCTCACCACCGGCGACGCGCAGAACCTCAAGCTGCGCTTCGACCCGACCTACGTGCAGATGGCGGCCGACGGCAAGCTCTGAGGCTCTTGGGCTTTTCGTAGGAGCGAGCTTGCTCGCGAACCGCATGACACCTGGGTGCCAAGCGGAACTCCGTTCGCGAGCAAGAACTGGGCGTCCCCCTCGCTCCTACAAGTAGCCTCCACCGCGATCAACAGGTACGACCCATGCGCCTGATCAACCGAACCCCCGACCGCAGCGGCCGCCTGTTCCTCGTGCTGCTGCCCTTCGCCCTGCTGCTGTTCGCCTACTTCGCCGGCTCCACCTCACGGTTGGCGGAGAACCCCAACGACAAGCTGCTGCCCAGCGCCGCGCAGATGGCCGACGCGGTGAACCGCCTGGCGTTCAGCGAAGACAAGCGCACCGGCGAGGTGCTGTTCTGGCAGGACACCGGCGCCAGCCTGCAACGCCTTGGCATGGGCCTGTCCATCGCCGCCCTGCTCGGCCTGGTGCTGGGTATCGCCGCCGGCAGCGTGCCGTTGTTCGGCGCACCGCTCTCGCCGCTGCTCACCGTGCTGTCGATGATCCCGCCGCTGGCGATCCTGCCGGTGCTGTTCATCGTCTTCGGCCTCGGCGAGCTGTCCAAGGTGGTGCTGATCGTCATCGGCGTCGCCCCCTGCGTCGCCCGCGACATCGAACAGCGCGCCCGGGAAATCCCCCGCGAACTGCTGATCAAGGCGCAGACCCTGGGCGCCAGCACCTGGACGCTGATCCTGCGCGTGGTGCTGCCGCAGCTGCTGCCGCGCCTGCTGATCTCCCTGCGCCTGATGCTCGGTTCGGCCTGGCTGTTCCTCATCGCCGCCGAGGCCATCGCCTCCACCGACGGCCTGGGCTACCGCATCTTCCTGGTGCGCCGCTACCTGGCCATGGACGTGATCCTGCCCTACGTGGTGTGGATTACCGCGCTGGCCTGGCTGATGGACTGGGCGCTGCGCGCGCTCACCCGGCGCGCCTTCCCCTGGTACGAAGGAGGCAAGGCATGAGCTTCATCCAGGTGAAGAACGTCTGGCAGGAATACGCCGGCAACGTGGTGCTCGAACGCCTGAATCTGGAAGTGAAGGAAGGCGAGTTCTGCACCCTGGTCGGCGCCTCCGGCTGCGGCAAGTCCACCTTCCTGCGCCTGCTGCTCGGCCAGGAACGCCCCAGCCGTGGCGAGCTGCTGCTCGAAGGCCAGCCGCTGGCCGCAGAACCCGACCCCAGCCGTGGCGTGGTGTTCCAGCGCTACTCGGTGTTCCCGCACCTGACCGTGCTCGACAACGTCGCCCTCGGCCTGGAACTGCCGCGCTCGCCGCTGCTCGGCCGGATGTTCGGCGCCGCCAAGCGCGAAGCCCGAGAACAGGCCGCCGAACTGCTCAAGCGCGTTGGCCTCGGCCACGCCCTGCAGCAGTACCCGAGCGCCCTCTCCGGCGGCATGCAGCAACGCCTGGCGATAGCCCAGGCGCTGGTGATGAAGCCGCGTGTGCTGCTGCTCGACGAACCCTTCGGCGCACTCGATCCCGGCATCCGCAAGGACATGCACGCCCTGCTGCTGGAGCTGTGGCAGGAAACCCGGCTCACCGTGTTCATGGTCACCCACGACCTCGCCGAGGGCTTCAGCCTGGGCACCCGCCTGCTGGTCTTCGACAAGGTCCGCCACGACCCGCAGGCGCCCAATGCCTACGGCGCTCGCATCACCTACGACATCCCGCTCAACGCCGACCGCCGCGCGGCCCGCGCCGCCCTGCCGGCCACGCTCGCCGCGCGCCTGCAACCGGCCGCCGAGCCCGCGATCACGCCGGCCKACTGAAGGAACCCGCCATGAACGAACTGCGCACCACCCTCTATGAAGATACCGTCCCCGGCGGCGGCCACAACTCCTTCGTCCTCAAGCGCGGCCAGCTACTGCGCCTGACCGACCTGGAAGGCGGCGGCAACGCCAGCGTGCTGCTGTTCAACGCCGCCGAGAAGAGCGAGCGGCTGAACCTGCCCGACAGCCTCAAGTGCCAGCACACCGCGCGCCTCACCGCCGGCCACTGCCTGTACTCGGACATGGGCCGCGTGCTGGCCGCCATCACCGCCGACACCTGCGGCTGGCACGACAGCCTCGGCGGCGTGCTCAACGCCGCCGAAGTACAGGAGAAGTACGGCGCCGGCCGCTATCAGGAACTGCGCAACGGCTTCCACCGCAACGGCGCGGACAACCTGCTGGTGGAAATGGGCAAGTGGGACATGCGCCTGCAGGACCTGCTGATGTGCCTGAACCTGTTCAGCCGAGTGGACGTCGACGCCGACGGCTGCTTGCGCTTCGCCCAGGGCAACTCGCAAGCCGGCGACTACGTCGAGCTCTATGCGCCGATGGACACCCTCGTCGTGCTCACCGCCCTGCAGCACCCGCTGGACCCGCACCCGCAGTACGCGCCCAAGCCCATCGGCCTGACCTGGCAGCAGGTCGCGTCCGACGGCATCAGCGTGCTCTGCCGCACTTCCCGCGCGGAGAACGGCCGCGGCTTCCACAACACCGAACGCCAGTACCTGTAAGGAGCGCGAGCATGCCCATCGTCCCCAGCGACAAACACCCCGAAGCCTGCGTCTCGCGCACCCTGATCCCGGCCGGCGAACCCAGCCTCACCGAACTCAAGGCCGGGCAGACCCTGCGCATCCTCGACCTGGAAGGCAACCAGGCGGTGGACACGCTGTTCTTCAGCGCCGCCAACCCACGCGAGCGCTACGACGTGCAGCGTACCCTGCGCAAGCAGGGGCAGGTCTACCTCAGCGCCGGCAGCGTGCTCTGGTCCAACCTCGGCAACCCGATGCTGACCATCAGCGCCGACACCTGTGGCCGCCACGACACCCTCGGCGGCGCCTGCGCCCAGGAAAGCAACACCGTGCGCTACGCCCTGGACAAGCGCTACATGCACAGCTGCCGCGACAACTTCCTGCGTGCCAGCCTGCACGACGGCCGCCTGACCAAGGCCGACATCAGCCACAACATCAACTTCTTCATGAACGTGCCGGTCACTGCCGAAGGCGGCCTGACCTTCGAGGACGGCATCTCCGGCGCCGGCAAGTACGTCGAGCTGCTCGCGCACATGGACGTCATCGTCCTGATCTCCAACTGCCCGCAGCTCAACAACCCCTGCAACGGCTGGAACCCGACCCCGGCGGAGTTGCTGGTATGGGACTGATGCGGCTGCAGGCGCTGCGGCGCTGGCTGTACGCGCTGAGCCAGAGCCGGAGTGCTCAATGCAGCCCAACACTCCGAGTGGCGAGTACCTGTAGGAGCGAGCTTGCTCGCGAACAGACTTCGCCCGAGCCCCGGAGCTAAGCAGGGTTCGCGAGCAAGCTCGCTCCTACGAAAAGCGTCTGCGCCACGGACGACCGTGGTGCGCAAAGAATGACGGCGGGACGGCCCGCCACCCCATGGGGACGCCCTCATGTTCGACAAGCTCCTGATCGCCAACCGCGGCGCCATCGCCTGCCGCATCCTGCGCACCCTGCGTGAGCTGCACGTAGAAGGCGTGGCCGTCTACTCCGAAGCCGACGCCGCCAGCCTGCACATCCAGCAGGCCGCCCAGGCCATCAGCCTCGGCGAAGGCCCGGCGTCGAACACTTACCTGGTGGTCGAGAAGATTCTCCAGGCTGCCCGCGCCAGCGGCGCGAAAGCGATCCATCCCGGCTACGGTTTCCTCTCCGAGAACGCCGCGTTCGCCGAAGCCTGCGAAGCCGCCGGCATCGCCTTCGTCGGCCCAACACCGGAGCAACTGCGCCTGTTCGGCCTCAAGCACACCGCTCGCGCGCTGGCCCGCGAGCAGGGCGTGCCGATGCTCGAAGGCACCGACCTGCTGGAAGACCTTGACGCCGCCCTGCGTGCCGGCGAGCAGGTCGGCTACCCGGTGATGCTCAAGAGCACCGCCGGCGGCGGCGGCATCGGCATGCGCGTGTGCCGCTCGGCGGACGAACTGCGCGATGCCTTCGACGCGGTAAAGCGCCTGGGGCAGAACAACTTCAGCGATTCGGGCGTGTTCATCGAGAAATACATCCAGCGCGCCCGGCACCTGGAAGTGCAGGTGTTCGGCGACGGCCACGGCGAAGTGATCGCCCTCGGCGTGCGCGACTGCTCGGTGCAACGGCGCAACCAGAAGGTGCTGGAAGAGACCCCGGCGCCCAACCTCCCCGCCGGCATGGCGCAAGCCCTCTGCGCAGCGGCAATCCAACTGGCAAAAGCCGTCAGCTACCGCAGCGCCGGCACCGTGGAGTTCGTCTACGACAGCGAGGCGCAGCGCTTCTACTTCCTCGAAGTGAACACCCGCCTGCAGGTCGAGCACGGCGTCACCGAACAGGTCTGGAACGTCGACCTGGTGCGCTGGATGATCGAGCTGGCCGCAGGCGACCTGCCGTCCCTGGGCAAGCTGGCGGCAACGCTGAAGCCCAGCGGCCACGCCATCCAGGCGCGCCTCTACGCGGAAGATCCGGGCCGCGACTTCCAGCCCTGCCCCGGCCTGCTCACCGCCGTGCAATTCCCAACGGCCGACGGCAAGGCGCTACGCATCGACACCTGGGTCGAGGCCGGTTGCGAAATCCCGCCCTACTTCGACCCGATGATCGCCAAGCTCATCGCCTGGGCGCCGACCCGCGAACAGGCCAGCGCCGATCTCGACCGCGCCCTCGGCAAAAGCCAGCTCTACGGCGTGGAATGCAACCGCGACTACCTGCGGCAGACTCTCGCAGACGCCCCCTTCGCCAGCGGCTCGCCCTGGACCCGCTGCCTGGAAGGCCTGCGCTACCGCGCGCAGACCTTCGAAGTGCTCAGCGCCGGCACCCAGACCAGCGTGCAGGACTACCCCGGCCGCCTCGGCTACTGGGCCGTGGGCGTGCCGCCGTCCGGGCCGATGGACGACCGCGCGCTGCGCCTGGGCAACGTACTGCTGGGCAACCCCGAAGGTGCCGCCGCCCTGGAAATCACCATGAGCGGCCCGACCCTGCGCTTCAACACCAACGCCGTGGTGGCCGTCACCGGCGCAACGTTGCCGATCAGCCTGGATGGCATCGAGCAGCCGATGGACACGGTGCTGCTCATCGCCGCTGGCTCCACCCTCAGCCTCGGCACCGTTGGCGGCGCCGGCGCGCGCAGCTACCTGTGCCTGCGCGGCGGCCTGCGGGTGCCGGACTACCTGGGCAGCAAGAGCACCTTCACCCTCGGCCAGTTCGGCGGCCACGGCGGCCGTGCCCTGCGTGCCGGTGACGTGCTGCACCTGACGGAGCTGGCGGACGACAGCCACGGCGCCAGCCTGCCGCCAGAACTGCGTACCGAGCTGCCAGCCGTAAGGCAAATCCGCGTGATCTACGGCCCCCACGGCGCGCCGGAATACTTCACCCCGGCCTACATCGAGACCTTCTTCGCCACCGACTGGGAAGTGCATTTCAACTCCAGCCGCACCGGCGTGCGCCTGATCGGCCCGAAGCCGGAATGGGTGCGCGAGAGCGGCGGCGAGGCCGGGCTGCACCCGTCGAACATTCACGACAACCCCTACGCCATCGGCGCGGTGGACTTCACCGGCGACATGCCGGTGATCCTCGGCCCGGATGGCCCGAGCCTGGGCGGCTTCGTCTGCCCGGTGACGGTGATCGAGGCCGACCTCTGGCAACTCGGCCAGCTCAAGGCTGGGGACAAGGTGTGTTTCCTGCCGGTATCCATTTCCGGAGCCCGTAAACTGGCCGCTCTTCGTAGGAGCGAGCTTGCTCGCGAACCGCATATCGCCGAAGTGCCAGGTGGAACTCCGTTCGCGAGCAAGCTCGCTCCTACAGGTGTACAAGCCAGCTCCGCTGCTCCCGGCTCCCCCTCACCCCAGCCCTCTCCCAAAGGGAGAGGGGGCAGTACGGAGCTGCCGGTGATTGCCGTGCTATCCGGCCACGCGGACAGCTCCCTCTCCCGCTTGCGGGAGAGGGCGGGGGGTGAGGGCAGCCCGAGCACCATGCTCACCTCCCCCGTCGTCCTCGACCTCGGCCAGGACGACACCCGCCTGCTCGCGCGCCTCTCCGGCGACACCCACCTGCTGCTGGAAATCGGCCAGCCCGAGCTGGACCTGGTCCTGCGCTTCCGTGCCCACGCGCTGATGCAGGCGCTGGAGGCGAAGGATCTTGCCGGGGTGATCGACCTCACCCCCGGCATTCGCTCGCTGCAGGTGCATTACCAGCCGGAAACGCTGCCGCTGCAGAGCCTGCTGGAAACCGTCGCCGGCCTGTGGGACGCCGTCTGCGCCGCGCAGGACCTCAAGGTGCCCTCGCGCATCGTGCACCTGCCGCTGTCCTGGGACGATCCGGCCTGCCAGCTGGCCATCGAGAAGTACATGACCACCGTGCGCAAGGACGCGCCATGGTGCCCGAGCAACCTGGAGTTCATCCGCCGCATCAACGAGCTGCCGGACCTGGAGGCGGTGTACCGCACCGTGTTCGAAGCCAGCTACCTGGTGATGGGCCTGGGCGACGTCTACCTCGGCGCTCCGGTGGCCACGCCACTGGACCCGCGCCACCGCCTGGTCACCACCAAGTACAACCCGGCGCGCACCTGGACCGCGGAAAACTCCGTGGGCATCGGCGGCGCCTACCTGTGCGTCTACGGCATGGAAGGCCCCGGCGGCTACCAGTTCGTCGGCCGCACCCTGCAGATGTGGAACCGCTACCGCGAGGTCGCGGCGTTCGACGGCAAGCCGTGGCTGCTGCGCTTCTTCGACCAGGTGCGGTTCTATCCCGTGTCCGCCGAGGAGCTGCTGCGCATCCGCCGCGACTTCCCGCTGGGCCGCTACCCGCTGCGCATCGAGCACAGCGAACTGCGCCTGGCTGACTACCAGCAGTTCCTCGCCGAGGAAGCCGAGAGTATCGCCGCCTTCCGCAGCCACCAGCGCGCCGCCTTCGATGCCGAGCGCGAGCGCTGGATCGCCTCCGGCCAGGCGCACTTCGAGAGCGAGGAAGCTGCCGTCGACACCGGCGAGGACGCCCCGCTCGGCGCCGGCCAGCACGCCGTCGAAAGCCACATCGCCGGCAACCTCTGGCAGGTGCAGGTAGAAGCCGGCGCCAGCGTGAAGGCCGGCGACATCCTGGTGATCCTCGAATCCATGAAGATGGAAATCCCCCTCACCGCCCCGCGCGACGGCGTGGTGCGCGAGGTCCGCGTGCAGCCTGGCTCGCCGGTGCGCGCCGGGCAGCGGGTGGTGGTGATGGAGGAGGCCTGAGCAGGTCTGCCAAGAGCACAGAGCCCCTCACCCCAGCCCCCTCTCCCGCAAGCGGGAGAGGGGGCTGTTCGGAGCAGGCGGACGCATTCGATTCATCCTGAATCCACGGCCCGGCCGGTGGATTGAACCCAACACCCCGTCGGACTGCTCTTCCCCCTCTCCCTCCGGGAGAGGGCCGGGGTGAGGGCAATCCGAGCGAAGCACTGATAGGCCCAAAGGAATCCCAACCATGCCCACCACCTTCGACCTACGCCTCGCCACCCTGCGCACCGCCTACCGCGAGGGCCGCGCCACGCCGCGCCAGCTGATCACCGAACTGCGCGACAAGGCCGCCTCGCTGAACCCGGACTACCACCTGTTCATCCACCTGCTCAGCCTGGAAGAACTGGAACCCTACTTCGCCGCGCTGGAGGAAAAATCCCCCGAAGCGCTGCCGCTCTATGGCATCCCCTTCGCCATCAAGGACAACATCGACCTCGCCGGCATCCCTACCACCGCCGCCTGCCCGGCCTTCGCCTACACGCCAAAAGTGTCGGCGGCGCTGGTGCAGCAACTGATCGACCTGGGCGCCATCCCGCTGGGCAAGACCAACCTCGACCAGTTCGCCACCGGCCTCAACGGCACCCGCTCGCCCTACGGCGAATGCCGCAACAGCGTGCTGCCGGAGTTCGCGTCAGGCGGTTCCAGCGCCGGTTCCTCGCTGGCCGTGGCGCTGGGCGTGGCGAGCTTCGCCCTGGGCACCGACACCGCCGGCTCCGGCCGCGTGCCGGCAGCGCTCAACGGCCTGCTGGGGCTCAAGCCGAGCAAGGGCCTGCTGTCCAATACCGGCCTGGTGCCGGCCTGCCGCACCCTGGACTGCATCACCTACTTCACCGCCAGCGCCGCCGAGGCCAGCGAGCTGCTGGGCCTCACCGCCCGGCTCGACCCGCTGGACGGCTACAGCCGCGCCAATCCCGCCTGGAACGACGCCAGTGCCTTCGGCGCGCCCAAGCCCTTCCGCTTCGGCGTCCCCTGCGCCGACCAGCTGGAATTCTTCGGCTGTCACGAAGGCCCGGTGTTGTTCACCGATGCCCTCGACCAGCTCAAGGCACTGGGCGGCGAGGCTCGGGAAATCGACTTCGCCCCTTTCCTCGAAGCCGCGCGCCTGCTCTATGAAGGCCCCTGGGTGGCCGAGCGCTACAGCGTGGCGGGCGAGCTGATCGAGCGCGACCCGCAGGCCGTGCTGCCGGTGATCCGCGATGTGCTGGCGAAAGCTCCCGGCGCCACCGCCGTGCAGGCGTTCCGTGCGCAGTACCGGCTGCAGGAACTCAAGGCGCAGTGCGATGCGATCCTCGCCGACCTCGACTGCGTGCTGACCCCCACCATCGGCCGGCCGGTGACGCTGGACGAGCTGCACGCCGAACCGGTGAAGCGCAACTCCGACCTGGGCTACTACACCAACTTCATGAACCTGCTGGACTACGCCGCCGTCGCCGTGCCCAGCGCCATCATGGGCAACGGCCTGCCCTGGGGCGTGACGCTGTTCGGCCGCGCCTTCACCGACCAGTACCTGCTCGGCGTGGCCGACGCCCTGCAGCGCCGGCACAACCTGCCGCTCACCGGCGGCAACGCCATAGCCCCAGCATCCTCCGCCAACCCCGCGCGCAACGACCGTGCACGCCTGGTGGTGTGTGGCGCGCACCTGGACGGCCTAGCGCTGAACTGGCAACTGCGCCAGCGCGGCGCGCGCCTGCTGCGCGCCACCCGAAGCGCCCCGGCCTACAAGCTCTACGCCCTGGCCGGCGGCCCGCCGCTGCGTCCCGGCATGCTGCGTGTGGCCGAGGGCGGCGTGGCCATCGAAGTGGAAGTCTGGGAACTGCCCAGCGCCGAGCTGGGCTCCTTCCTTACCGGCATCCCCGCGCCGCTGGGGCTGGGCAAGGTACAACTGGAGGAGGGCAGCTGGGAAACCGGCTTCATCTGCGACCCCTGGGGCCTGGACGGCGCCGAGGACATCAGCCGCTTCGGCGGCTGGCGAGCCTGGCTGCAGAGCCGGAGCTGATCACCAGGGGATTCCGTAGGGCGCATGACGCGCCAGCGTTATCCGCCACGCCGGATCGGCGGATAACCTGTTCCAGGTTATTCGCCCTACGTTTCTACGACGCTCCGAAAACCGATCCGCGCGTAGGAGCGGACTCCGTCCGCGATGACCTGCCCCCGCGCAAGGGTTACCCAGTACCCGTGGAACCCCGCCCCGCCGACAGCTAGAGTTCAAGCATCCCCCGCCGCGAGGAGCGGTCATGCCCGAACTCAGCCACCAGCAGGCGCAGCGCCGCGTCGATGACATCCTGGCCTTCGAGCGCGAGCTCGGGCGCCTGCAGGACGAAGGCGCCCTGCGTCTGGACAACGCCCAGCGCGAAGGCCTGCACCAGCACCAGCAACGCCTGCTCGCCGACTACCGCGCGCGCTTCGACATCGATCGCGACAGCCAGGACCATCGCCTGTCGCTGGGCATGCGCATCGCCTCCTTCCTCGGCGCGCTGGCCCTGGCGGCGAGCCTGTTCTTCCTGTTCTACCAGTTCTGGGGGCTGTTTGCGGAGACCGCCCAGGTGGTCATCCTCATCGCCGCCGCCCTGGGCAGCCTGCTGCTGACCCTGGCCCTGCAGCAGCGCGACGCCTCCGGCTACTTCGCCAAGCTGGCAGCGATGCTGGCCTTCGCCTGCCTGGTGCTGAACGTGCTGATGATCGGGCAGATCTTCAATATCACGCCCTCCGACAAGGCCCTGCTGCCCTGGGCCGCCTACGCCCTGCTGCTGGCCTACACCTGCGATGCGCGCCTGCTGCTGGCCACCGCGCTGATCTGCCTGATGGGCTACGTCGCCGCGCGGGTCGGCACCTGGAGCGGCGCCTACTGGCTGGACGTGGGCGAGCGCCCGGAGAACTTCTTCCCCGCCGCGCTGCTGATCTTCCTCGTCCCCTCGTTCATCGCCCAGGGCCGCTTCGACGGCTTCGCCGCGATCTACCGGGTGTTCGGCCTGCTCGGGCTGTTCCTGCCGATGCTGGTGCTGGCCAACTGGGGCGGCGGCAGCTACCTGCCGCTGGGCTTCGGCGCGGTGGAGCATCTGTATCAACTGCTCGGCTTCGTCGCCTCGGCGCTGGTCATCTGGCTCGGCGCGCGCCGCGAGTGGCCGGAAGTGGTGAATACCGGGCTGACCTTCTTCGTCATCTTCCTCTACACCAAGTTCTTCGACTGGTGGTGGGAGGTGATGCCCAAGTACCTGTTCTTCCTCGTGCTGGGCCTCTGCGCGGTGCTGATCCTGCTGATCCTGCGGCGCCTGCGCAGCGCCCACGGCCTGCTCGGAGGTGCCAGCGCATGAACTGGACACGCACCCACGCACTGCTCGGCGGCGTCGGGCTGATCCTGCTGGTCAACGCCGTCGCCCTCGGCGGCGTAGCCTGGAACCGCTCGGGCGAGGCGGACAGCCGGCTGCCGCTCAGCCAGCGCGAACTGCTGCGCAACAGCTCCTGGCACAACGAGAACAGCGGGCTGAGCCTGCGCCTGCAATGGCGTTTCCCCAGCGAGGACGAATACGCCAAGCCACGCAGGCTGGCCTGGGCGCCGCAGATCACTGCCAGGCAGATGGAAGAACTGGGCTTCGCCATGCCCGAGCAGGTCGACGACAACAGCGCCCGCCACTTCGACCGCCAGCAATCACGCGCCGCCCTGCTGGTGCTGGAACTCGACGGCCCGCTGTACCAGCGTGAACTGCAGCTGGCGCGCAAGCATCTGGAGGAGGCGCAGCAAGCTGCCAACGCAGCGCCGGACAACCACAAGCTGGACTACGAGCTCAAGTACGCCCGCAGCGCCCTGAACAGCGAGGAAAAGCACGCCAGCCGCCTGCTGCTCAAGGACGTAGGCCTCCACCAGGCCGCCCTGCGCCAGCGCTACCCGGACCGTCAGCGCTACCTCATCGTGCAGGGCCGGGTGCGGCCGATCTCTCAGCTCCACGAGCACATCTGGACCCTGGGCGGCACCGCCAGCGCCCTGGGCCTGGACGCCATCAACGTGCCGCACCACTGGCGCGAGAGGCTGGACGAGATCACCGCGCAACCCAACCGGGCAGCCGACAGCCGCGCACAACCCTTCGTCGCCGAGGTCGCCTTCGGCAGACGGCTGGAGCCGTGGATCGACAAGGTCGAAATGCCCTGAGCAGCCGGGCGCCGATCCGAATCCGCTTGCGCGAGCCCGGCTCGCGCTGCACCCTGTGCGCCCGCAGCAACCCTCGCCCTGAGCGGCCATGAACGACGCCATCCTCGACCCCAGCCGCTGTCCGCTATGCGGCCAGTCCAACCGCTGCACCCAGGCCGATCCGGCGCTGGAAGGCCAGCCGTGCTGGTGCTTCAGCACACGCATCGACCGCAACGCCCTTGAGCGAATCCCACCCGAGCTGGTCGACCGCGCCTGTCTGTGCCCACGCTGTGCTGCAGGGCTGAAGGACGACGAGAGCGCCTGATGCGTCTGGACCGTTTCATCGCCAACCTGCCCCACCTGAACCGTCAGCAGGCCCGCCAGTTGCTCGCGGAAGGCCGCCTTCGCGTAGACGGCCAGGTGGTCCGCGATGGCCGTCACGAGGTGCGCGAATTCTCTCGCGTGGAACTGGACGCCGAGCTGCTGCAGGCCGGCAGGCCGGCGCGCTACTTCATGCTGCACAAGCCCGCCGGCTGCGTCAGCGCCACCCGCGACGCCGAGCACTGCACCGTGCTCGACCTGCTGGACGAGCCGGACAAGGACGAACTGCACATCGGCGGCCGCCTGGACTACAACACCACCGGCCTGCTGCTGATCACCAACGACGGGCAATGGTCGCGACGCATGACCCTGCCGGGGCGCAAGCTGCCCAAGATCTACTACGTCGAGACCGAAGACCCGATCGAGGAGCGCTACATCGCGACCTTCGAGCAGGGCCTGTACTTCGCCTTCGAAGACCTCACCACCCTGCCCGCCCAACTGGAAATCCTCGGCCCGCGCGCCGCTCGCCTGACCCTGCACGAAGGCCGCTACCACCAGGTTAAGCGCATGTTCGGCCACTTCCAGAACAAGGTGACGCGGCTGCACCGCGAAAGCATGGGCAGCCTCACCCTCGACCCGGACTTGCAACCGGGCGAATACCGCGTGCTGACGACACCGGAAATCGCCGAGCTGGACGCGTAGGGGCAACTGTGTGTCTCTGAAAGTCCGTACCTGGGCCTCCCTCTCCCTAACCCTCTCCCTGAAGGGAGAGGGGACTGGTTCAGTGCAGGCTGACACCAAAGTGTCCGACGGCACGGACTGCGCCCCCTCCCTGCAGGGACAGGCCGGGGGAGATCCCCTCTGCACAGAACTTCACGTAGGAGCGGACTCCGTCCGCGATTGGCATCCGCGCTGAAGAAATCGCGGATGAATCCGCTCCTGCGCTCCGCGCCTCATCCAACGTTCCGAAAATACCTACGCGCACCGTTCAGCCCGGCGGTTTGCAGCCCGGCTCGCCGCTTGGCTAAGCTCCCTGCCATGCCCGCGTTCCAAGGAAAGGTAATGAAGAGACTGTCGGTAGCCCTGCTGATCGCCCTCAGCGCCAGCGTCGCCTTTGCCAACCCGAGCAAGCCCTCGCCGCTCGCGGACCTGCAGGCCGCCCTGAAGACGCTCAAGCCCGGCCAGTTCCTCTGGTACCCGGAAATTTCCCCGGCGGGCCCGGTCACCCTGGTGGTCAGCCTCACCGAGCAGCGCGCCTACGTCTACCGCAACGGCATCGCCATCGGCGTGGCGACGGTGAGCACCGGCAAGAAGGGCAAGGAAACCCCCACCGGCGTGTTCTCCATCCTGCAGAAGAAGGTCGAGTACCACTCCGACCTCTACAACAGCGCGCCCATGCCCTACATGCAGCGCCTGACCTGGGACGGCATCGCCCTGCACGCCGGCAACCTGCCCGGCTACCCGGCTTCCCACGGCTGCATCCGCCTGCCCATGGCGTTCGCCAAGAAGCTCTACGAAGTCACCGGTTTCACCTCCACCACGGTGATCATCTCCGACGCCAAGAGCTCGCCGGTGGAGGTCTACCACCCCGGCCTGCTCGCCCCCATCGTCAGCGATGGCCGCGCCGCCGGCCCGCACGACGACAGCGCCATGGTGGTGCCGTTCTGGAGCGATCCGGGCGCGGAGAAAGGCCCGGTTTCGGTGCTGGTCAGCCGTGCCGACCGGCGCCTGTACGTCTATCGCGGCGGCCTGCAGATCGGCACCGCGCCGGTGGCCTTCGAACACCCGGAAGAGCGCACCGGCGTCGCCGCCTTCTCCCTGATGCAGAAGCCCTCCCAGGAAGAAATCGACAGCGACAACCCCAACCTGCGTTGGACCAGCGTGCAGGTCAGCGACCCGCAGCGCGGCCTGACGCCCGCCGAGCAACTGGGCAAGTTCAGCCTCGACCGCGAATTCCTGCGCAGCCTGCTGGCCAGCATGGATGTGGGCAGCACCCTGGTGATCACCGACCTGCCGTCCACCCGCGACATGCGCAGCAACCCGGACTTCACCGTGATCACCACCAACGACCGCAAGGCGGAGCAGAAACCGGTCAAGAATCAGTCTGTCGAGTGATCAGAAGGGGCCGGTATTTTGGCCCCATACCGCCAGAACTCTCCTACGGCTCTTTCACCACCTGACCGTACAGCCGCCCAGGCAATCGCTCTATCGTGCTAGCTCGCTTTCCTCTTTCCGAGTGCTCGATGAAGAACCTGTTGTTCCCTTTTCTGCTACTCGGCCTGGGCGCTGGCCCGGCCTTCGCAACGCCACAAACCGCCTCCCCGCTGAGCAACCTGCCCGCCGCCGTCGCCTCGCTCAAGCCCGGCCAGTACCTGTGGTACCCGGAAATCTCCCCGAGCGGCCCAGTGACGCTGGTGGTCAGCCTCACCGAACAACGGCTCTACATCTATCGCAACGGTATCGCCATCGGCGTGGCCACGGTCAGTACCGGGCGCAAGGGCAAGGAGACTCCGACTGGCGTCTTTACCATCCTGCAGAAAGAGGTCGACCATCGTTCCTCGCTCTACAACGATGCCGCCATGCCCTACATGGAACGCCTGACCTGGGACGGCGTGGCCCTGCATGCTGGCGGCCTCCCGGGCTACCCCTCCTCCCATGGCTGTGTCCACCTGTCGCTGGAGTTCGCCAGGAAGCTGTTCGCCATCACCAGCACGACCACCACCACCGTGATCATCTCCAACGCGCAGAGCGCGCCGATGGACGTCGATCACCCCGGCCTGCTGGCTCCCATCGTCAGTGGCGGCCGCCCCGAAGGCGTGGCGGAAGACGGCGAACAAGCGCCGCACTGGAGCGACTCGAACGACCGCAGCCAGCCCGTGGCGATCCTCATCAGCCGCGCGGACCGGCGCATCTATGTCTACCGCGGTGGCCAGGAGATCGGCACCGCCCCGGTCACCTTCCAGCACCCGGAGCGCAGCACCGGAATTGCCGCCTTCTCCCTGCTGAGCAAGCCCAGCGCACAACAGATCCAGGACGACAGCCCCAACCTGCACTGGAACGCCGTCCAGGTCAGCGACCCGCAGGAGGGTCTGACCCCGGAGCAGCAGTTGGGGAAGGTCAAGCTGGATCGGCAGTTCCTCCACAACCTCCTCGCCAGCCTGGATGTCGGCAGCACCCTGGTGATCACCGATCTGCCATCCACGCGCGACATGCGCAGTGCGGACTTCACCGTAATCAGCAGCAATGATCACAAGCCCGGGCACTGACCGGCTCAAGAACCAGGCCATGGTGTGAGCAATCACGACGCACTGCGGATTTCCCCTACAGCGCCCTCATATTTCTACGGCTTAGCCGACGGGGACATCCCAGTAATCTGTAGTCCTCACCAGCGGACAGACGGCCTCAAGCCGGCCGTGCAAGCAGCCGAAGTATTTCGAAACAACAGGAATATCGGCGCCTGTCCGCGGTGAGCTCTTCACTCGGATCGCCAAGCGATGCGCCGCCCCGCGGCGATCCGCTGCAGCGATAAGTTCGTAATTACCGACGGGCGGGACCATACTTGATCAAAAAACAACCACAGGACTGGTCAAAAATCGCGCACAATGCGGCGTTTCCCAGAAAAAACCATATCGATTCAACGGGAATGTTGTATTCATGCTGACTTTTTTGAAGTTACGGGGGTTCTTCCGGATTTCGCTCGCCAGTGCCGCGCTCTTTGCGATCGGTAGCTGGCAGACTGCGTCCGCCGCCCGCCTGCCCACCGCCGAGGAACTGCACCGCCTCGCGCCGGCCACCAACACCGAGACCCTGCGCCTGGCGCTCAGCGCGCTGCAGTGCGCCAGCACGCAACTGGGCGGGCAGAATCGCCTGCTGACGGTCATCGACTACTCCAAGCCGTCCCGCGACAAGCGCCTCTGGGTCTTCGACCTGAAGCAGCGCAAGCTGCTCTTCGAAGAGTGGGTCGCCCACGGCAAGAAGAGTGGCGACGACATGGCCACCTCCTTCTCCAACCGCCCCGAGAGCTTCCAGTCCTCGATCGGCCTCTACCAGACCGGCCAGACCTACAGCGGCAAGCACGGCCGTTCGCTGCGCCTGCTGGGCCTGGAACCGGGCTTCAACGACAACAGCGAAGAG
Organism: Pseudomonas sp. CAN1; assembly: GCF_030462585.1. Lineage (GTDB taxonomy): Bacteria > Pseudomonadota > Gammaproteobacteria > Pseudomonadales > Pseudomonadaceae > Pseudomonas. Next base: position 30,726 of record NZ_JASMRU010000020.1, read on the forward strand.
CGCGCCATCGTCATGCACGCCGCCGCCTACGCCGATCCCAAGGTCGTCCCCGGCCTCGGTCGCCTGGGCCGCAGCCTGGGCTGCCCGGCCGTTCGCCCGCAGGTCGCGCAGAAGCTGATCGACACCGTGAAGAACGGCAGTTACGTGTTCGCCTACTACCCACAACAGCAGTACCTGAAGACCTCGCAGTTCCTCGCCGGGCAAAGCTGCACCGTGGCGAAGAACCCGCAGATCAACCGCTACGCGTCGAACCTCGCCAAGCGCTGATCGATGTTCGCTCCGCGAATGCAAACCGCCGGCTGATGCCGGCGGTTTGCGTTTGGATTGCCCGCTCCTGGCCGCTGGGCTAGCATCGATCCAAGTTAGTTCACTTGATTAGCTAACCCGACGCTCATCGAGGCTCAACCATGAATCGCGATATCGAAGTCGTGAACATCCATGATGCGAAAACCAATCTGTCCCGCCTGGTCGACCTCGCCAGCAAGGGGCAGCCCTTTATCATCGCCAAGGCCGGCAAACCCCTGGTGAAGGTAGAAGCCATCGACGACAAGCCGAAGGCAATCATCGGTGCGCTCAAGGGGATCTATCCCGCCGTGGACGATATCGACGCGCCCTTCGCCGATGACATCGCCAACCTGTTCGGTGGCGAGGCCGACTGATGCGCCTGTTGCTCGATACCCACGTCCTGCTCTGGGTGCTGACCGACGATCCACGGCTGACCGCGAACACCAGAAAGCTCATCCTGGCCGAAGAAACCGACCTGTTCTTCAGCGCCGCCAGCATCTGGGAAATATCCATCAAGAACGCGCTGAAGCGTGCGGACTTCCCCTACGACCCGAGCATCGTGCGCCAGGCCCTGCTGGAGAATGGCTACAACGAACTGCCCATCACCGGCGAGCACTCGATTTTCGTCGGCACCCTACCCGCCCTGCATGCCGATCCCTTCGACCGCATGCTGGTAGCGCAGGCCAACGTGGAAGGCATGCTGCTGCTCACCCACGACAGCAAGATCGAGGGCTATCCGGGGCCGATCCGCAAGATCTGACCGGCCCCCGGCTCAGGCCTTCACCCCGTCGAGTATTTCCAGGATTGCGCGCACATCCACGGCATCCATCTGCTCGGGGTTGAGGAAGCGCTCGCCGTACTCGCGGTACACGCCCTGGCTGATGAACAGGCGGAACAGGTCGGCGTCGATATGCTGGTCGCGGGCCATGAAGGCGAGGATCTTCAGTGACTCGGACAGAGTCTTGGGCGCCTTGTACGGGCGGTCGGCGGCGGTCAGGGCCTCGAAGATGTCAGCGATGGCCATGACCCGCTCGGGGATGCTCATCTGCTCGCGGTTGAGCCGGCGCGGGTAACCGGTGCCGTCCATCTTCTCGTGGTGGTTGGCGGCGATGGTCGGCACCCGGCGCAGGTGGCGCGGCAGCGGTAATGTCGTGAGCATCATCAGGGTGTGGACGATGTGCTCGTTGATCTTGAAGCGCTCTTCCTCGGTCAGCGTGCCGCGGCGGATGCCCAGGTTGTACAGCTCGCCATAGTTGCTCGCGTACGGCGGCAGGCGCATGTCGAAGCCCCAGATGTTGCGCGGGTCGTCCTTCACCACCGGCGGCTTGCGCTCGCCCCACATCACGCGGTGCTCGGGCTTGTCGGCCAGGAGGAATTCCTCGGCGGGCAGCGGCTGCACCGGCCGCCCTTGCAGGCGCTCGGCCTCGTCGTGGGAGATGCCCAGGCGATCGTCGAAATAGCGCAGCCAGCGGCGCTCGCCGATCTGCTTGAGGCGTTCGATGTCCTCGTCCTTCATGAATTCGCCGCCGACGTTGGCCTGGGCGACGAAGGCGTAGTCCTCGCGCAGCGCCTCGTGCATCGCATCGCGCCGCGCGGCGAGCAGGCCGATGTCGTTGCCCTCGGCGATGCCGCGCCAGTAGTCCAGCTCGATGTCGCGCCAGATCACCTCGAAGCGCGTGCGGATTTCGTGCAGGCGGTTGTACAGGGTCTCCAGCTTGGTGGCCTTGTCCACCACGTACTCGGGGCTGGTGATCTTGCCGCAGTCGTGCAGCCAGGCGGCGATCTGGAATTCGTAACGCTCGACATCGCTCATGCCGAAGCCGGCGTATTCGCCGTCGGACGAATCGATGACCTTCTGCAACAGCAGGTCGGCCAGCTGCGGCACGCGCTCGCAGTGGCCGCCGGTATAAGGGCTCTTGGCGTCGATGGCGTCGGCCAGCAGCTTGATGATGGCGTCCAGCAGTCTCTGCTGGGCCTCGATCAGCTGGCGCGTCTCGATGGCCACGGCGGCGGCGCCGGAGAGCTCCTCGACAAAACGCTTGAAGGGTTTGCGCGGCTGCTGGCTGCGAGCACCCTCCTCGGCCAGCTGCAGCACCAGGATGCCCAGCAGCTCGTCGCTGCGGTTGCGCAGCGAGACTTCCAGGTACTGCCCGCGATTGGCCAGGGCCTGGTCCACCCGCTCGGCCAGCTGCGACTCGGTGAAGCCTTCGATCAGCATCGACTGCGGGTACTGCTCGCCGTTCACCGTACAGGCCAGGCGCAGGCGGCATTCCTCGTCTTCGAGCAGGTAGACCGCGCCGCCCATCACGGCGGTTGCCTCGACCAGGCGCGACAGTACGCCTTCGAGCATGTTGTCCAGGCGCGTTTCACGGCTCAGGGTCAGGGTGATCGCCTGGAAGTTATGGATGGTGCGCGACATGCTGCCCATCACGCTGCTCAGCTCGCGGACCTCGGCGATCTTCGAATCGACGCCAACCGGCCGGGCGAAGTCGAAGGCGGCCAGGGCGCCCACCTGGTCGGCCAGCGCCCGCAGCGGACGGGCAATGCGCCGGCCGATGTACCAACCGATCAGCAGCAGCACCAGCAGCAACGTGCCGCTCCACAAGGCCTGGTTGAACAGCAGTTGGCGTGCACCAGCCAGCAGCTCGGCGGCGGGAATCGCGATCAGCACCCGCACCTCGTTGCTGGTGAAGTTCGACAGCGGCACCCAGATGCCGTACCAGTCCTCGCCGCCCACCCGGTAGGACTGCGGTTTGCCAGCGGGCACCGCCTCGGCATTGAGCTCGCTCAGGCTAGGAACGTTCAGTTCGTTCAGCGTGGCCAAACGCAATTCGTTGCCTTCATGGACCATCAGCTTCGCCAGGTCCGGATAGGCGATCACCGTGCCCTTGCCGTCCACCACCGCAAGCTCGGTATGCGCCGTCTGGCGCAGCCCACCCATCTCGCCACCGAGGTCGTTGACCGAGGCGTCCATGCCGATCACCGCCGCGCCGTCGACACTGCGGTGCGCCAGGGTCAGGCCGATCTCGCGGGTAGTGAAGAACACGTAGGGCTGGGTCAGCACCGTCCTGCTGGTGTTGCGCGCCTCGGTGTACCAGGGGCGCGGGCGCGGGTCGTACTGGTAGTCGGGGCGGTCTTCCACGCGCAGCAGGCGCAATTCGGAATCGTAGAAGCGCCACTCGCCGCGCAGGCCGCCCTTGCCGTCGAGGGTCTGGCTCTGCACCAGGTACATCGCAGCCTCCGGAGCCTGCACCGCCTTGCGCACTTCCGGCACACGCAGTGCGCGGATCAGCAGGAACTCGCCGTTCGGGTAGCCGATGTACACCGCACTCAGGGTACGGTTGGCGCGCAGGTTCTCCACCAGCATCGGCAGGCGGTCGAGGCGCGCCGGCAGGTTGTCGGTCTGCGAAATGGGGTCATGGGTCAGCAGGCGCAGCGCGCTTTCCGCCGGGTCGAGCAGGCGGCGAATGCGTTCGTTGATGGTCGCGCCCAGCTGGCTGGCCGACTCCCCGGCCGCCGTCACCAGCGCGCCCTCCACGCCACGGTAACCCTGGACCAGCAACGCGCCCGCCAGCACCAGCATGCTGGCGATGATGGCTCCCGCCACCAGCAGTTGCAGCGGGATACCCCGTTTGAATGCCTTCATCCTTTACCAGCCTCTGTCCGTGGAGCCGTAGCGATAGCCGCTGTCGAGCAATCCTTCCGCCACCTGCGGCGATGCATTCCGACGCATGATCCGCGCCAGGGTGCCGTCCAGCCACAGGGTTTCCATCAGGCGCAACCATTCGGCGCTTTGCGCCGGGGTGAAGCGCTTGCGCGAGAGCATCAGGTTGTGGGGTGTCGCCGGGCCGGGCATCACATCTACCACATGAAAGCGTTCACGTTGACGACGATCGGCGACCGAGCCGGCAAGATTCATCTCGTGGCCGATCACCGCCTCCACGTCGCCATTGAGCAGCGCGCTGAAGCGGTTGGTGTCGTCCTTGTATTCCACTACCCGCCCCTCGGCCCGGAGGATGCGCAGCATGCCGTCGATAAAGGCGCCGTGGCGGTAACCGGCGATCACCCCGATGCGCGCGCCGGGCATGTCGTGGAAGGCGTCCAGGCTGTTTATCTCGCCCAGGTCGTCGCGCACGATCAGCTTGTTGCGCATATAGAGGTAGGGCAGCAGATAGGTGTAGGTGCGCCGCTGCGGCGTGGCGACGCCGCTGGTGCCCATCTGCAGGTCGCCGCTTTCGAGCATCCGCCAGACCTCGTCGCGCGGGCGCACCGAAGCGCTGAACTGGCAGCCGGTGCGCCGGCTCAGCTCGGCAATCAGGTCCGGGTCGATGCCGACGTCATCGTGGAAGAACACCACGTTGCGCGTGTAGGCGACGCTGATCGGCTGTTCGCAGCCATAGCGATCCTCGGCCATGGCTTCCGCACACAGCCACACGGCCGGAGCCAGGACCAGCAACAAGCGCAATCTTCGGTGAAATGCCATGAACCCGCTCCGCACGCGGTATCGGCCTCAGGGGGAGCACGGCATGGACGCTCGTCTTCGGCAGGGGGGAGTTACAGCTATCACAAGAGTGTAATCCGGCTTCTCCAAAGCGCCGGACAATCGCGCAGAGAAATGTCACTTCGTCGGAATCCGCTCCGCCGATGTGACTCAAGCGCCCAGCGGCGGTTGCGTCGGCCGAACGGTGCTGCTTAACTCAGGCCCAAGCGTGACCCATGAGTCACACGCTGCATCCAAGAAAGTTTTTCGCGGCACGCAGTTCCCCCAAGCCGCCCCTTCCCCGCCTGATCAATACCCCGAATCCGCACCTTCAACGGCGCCGGAAATCGTGCCTATTGATGCTCCAACCATTTGAAAATTAAGAGATTGTTAACTTTCGTCGAGTGACATGAAGCTGTCACGCCAAGACGCTTTCCTCTGCCTGGGTACTTTCTTCGCATCCGCTGGTGGGTGCGCACCATGACCTGCGTCTGGAGGAATACGACATGAGGCCGGAAACCGCCGTCGTCGAGATTCAGCAACATCGGGTACACACGGAGTTTCACGCCAACAGGGAAGCGCGCCAGACCATCATCCTGGTCAATGGCTCGCTGGCGACCACCGCCTCCTTCGCGCAAACGGTGAAATACCTGCAACCGCACTTCAACGTCGTCTGCTACGACCAGCCCTACGCGGGCCAGTCCAAGGCCCACAACGACTGCCGTGAGCCGATCACCAAGGAATACGAGGCGCAGCTACTGCTCGACCTGATCGAGCACTACCGCGCCGACGTGGTGATGTCCTTCTCCTGGGGCGGCGTCGCCACCCTGCTCGCCCTGGCGCAGCGCCCGGCGCGAATCCAGAAGGCGGTGATCAACTCCTTCTCGCCGCTGCTCAACGCCTCCATGCTCGACTACCTGCACCGCGGCCTGGACTACCTCTCCGCCTGCGACCGCGCGAACATCGGCAACCTGGTCAACGACACCATCGGCCGCTACCTGCCGCAGCTCTTCAAGCGCTACAACTTCCGCCACGTCGCCGGCCTCGACGAGCACGAATACCAGCAGATGCACTTCCACATCTGCCAGGTGCTCAAGCTCAGCGCCGACAGCTACATGGAAAAATTCGCGGCCATCGACATCCCGCTGCTGTTCATGAACGGCGAGCTGGACATCTACACCACCCCGGCCGAAGCCAAGCTGTTCCAGCAACTGATCCGCGACTGCGAGTTCCGCACCATCCGCAACGCCGGCCACTTCATCGACGTGGAACACAAGAAGGCCTGGCAGGAAACCCAGGACGCCCTCCTGACCTTCCTCCAGCCCCAGCGCCACCCAGTCCTGGCCAGCCCCTACCTGCCCAGTAGCCAGGGCGTCCCCATCGCCGCCATGGTGGGCTGATGCAGCCAGCGCACACGGCCGGGGGCCGGCCCCAGACCTTCCGCCCCCGGTTTTTCATTGCGTAGATTTCGTTGCAGAAAGGGCGCCGCCCGAGCAGCTCGCCGGCCAAGGCTTCACTAAGCCCCGCCCTTCTGGTAAAAAGGCACCCCCAAGCGGGCGTCGTATAATGGCATTACCTGAGCTTCCCAAGCTCATGACGAGGGTTCGATTCCCTTCGCCCGCTCCAGAATCCCAAGCAAAAGCCCCCGGCAGCGTGAGTTGCCGGGGGCTTTTGTGTTTTTGGCGTCGCCAAAGCCTGTCTTGTAAACTCCCTGGCACACCAACATTCCCGGACCCGCCGTATGCCAGCTCCCGCCCCGCACCGGCAATCCCTGTCCTGGCTCCTGCTCACCCTCCTGTTGATATTGATCCGCCCCGTTTGGGCCGATCAGGTAGTTGACGCGGCGGCTGTCACTGCTGAGCCCCTGTCGCTTACCACCTACGTTTCCGTACTCGAAGACCCAACCCGCGCCCTGACGCTGGCGGATGTGCAATCCCCCGAGCAGCAGGCGCGCTTCAAGGGCGATCAGCCACCGGGGAGTTCGTTGGCGATGGGGTTCACCCGTTCGGCGTTCTGGTTGAAGTTGAAGCTGGGCAACCCGAGCGATGCGCCGCTGCAGCGCATGCTGGTGGTGGAAAACCCGCGCATCTCTCATGTGCAGGCGAACATCCCGCAAGCGGATGGCTCGTACAAGACGATCAACACCGGCAGCGATGTGCCGCAATCGAGCAAGGTCTACCCGAACCGCAACTTCGTCTTCCCGCTGAATCTGCCGGCGCAGTCGGAGCAGGTGGTGTACCTGCGGGTGGAGTCGAGCATCGGCTTGCTGGTGCCACTACAACTGTGGCCGGTGAAGGCGTTCCACGCCTACGAGCGCGACGACTACACGGGCAAGGCGTGGTACTTCGGCATCGCGGTGGCGATGATCCTGTTCAACCTGATGCTGCTGCTCGCCCTGCGCGACCCGATCTACCTGCTCTACGTGGTGTTCGTCAGCTGCACGGCCTCGGCGCTGGCGATCAAGAATGGCCTGGCGCCGGACTGGTCGATCCTCGGCGTGCCGCTCAATTCGAACATCGTCTACTACTCGGGCGTGTCGCTGGCCCTCGCTGCGCTGCTGCTGTTCGCGCGGCGGATGATGCAGCTGGACCGCATCCTGCCGCGCCTGGACTGGGTGCTGCGCGGGATGATCGTGCTCTATCTGCTCAGCCTCGTCGCCTATGCGTTCGCGCTGCCCTACGTGTCCCGCGCGGGCATCATGCTGAACTTCGCCACGGCGGTGGTGCTGCTAGTCGCGGCCATCGTCTGCGCCTTCAAGCGCCAGCGCAGCGCGTTCTTCTTCCTCGCCGCCTTCGCCCTGCTGATGCTCGGCGGGGCGATGACCTCGCTGCGCGCCATGGGCATCGTGCCGACCAACCTGTTCACCGTGGACGGCCTGCAGCTGGGTTCGGCGATGGAGATGATCGTGCTGGCCTTCGCCCTCGCCGACCGCTTCAACGTGATGCGCCGGGAGAAAACCCGGGTGCAGGAGGAGCTGATCCAGGCCCAGCAGCAGCTTGTGGATAACCTGCGCAGCTCCGAGCACGAACTGGAGCAGCGCGTCGCCGAGCGCACCGACGAACTGCGCGAGCTGAACAACCAGCTGGAAGCCATGAGCCTGACCGATGCTCTCACCGGCATCGCCAACCGGCGCCGCTTCGACCAGGTGCTGGAACAGGAATGGGGCCACGCGCGCCGCTCCGGCGAGCTGTTGGCCCTGGCGATCGTCGATGTGGACTGGTTCAAGCGCTACAACGACCACTACGGCCACCCGGCCGGCGACGCCTGCCTGCGGGACATCGCCCAGGCGCTGGCGACGACGGTCAACCGCTCCACCGACCTGGTAGCGCGCTATGGCGGCGAAGAGTTCGTCTTCCTTGCGCCGATGACCGACCTCGCCGGTGTGCGCGGCATGGCGAACAAGCTGCTGCAGGCGGTGGAGAACCTCGCCCTGCCCCACGAGCTTTCGCCGCTGGGGCGGGTGAGCGTGAGCATCGGTGTCGCGGCTTCGCTGCCAGGCAAGGAAAGCTCGGCAGAAGCACTGGTAGAGCGGGCAGATGCGGCGCTGTATGAGGCGAAGAAGCAGGGGCGGAATCAAGCGGTGGGCGGTTAGATTCCCGGCTTCAATCGACTGGCCGGTCGCCACGCAACTTCCCCAACCAGCCACCGACACCCGACGATATCGTGCTGAACTTCGGCACATCATCCCAGGAAACCCACAGGCGCCCCTGCCAGTCGAGGACCGTTACCCGGTCGCAACGCCAGCTCATCTGGACGCGCCGGGGACGCTGCGGATCGACGCGCCCCTGATCGCGCAGCAGTGGGATCACATCGTCCGACAGCCAGCGCGCTACCGTGCGGTACTCCGCATGACCATAGCGGATCAGTGCCTTGTACAGCGCCGGCTCGTTGATTACCTCGGCCTTCTCCTCGCTGCCACGGGCCTGCAGCAGCCAGACCGTTCGCACCTTATCGCCCGACACCTTCCCCGCCAGACTCTGCGGATGCCGTAGGCCGAGCAGCCGCGCGAAGTCTTGCGCAACGATCCAGGGCTGGTCGTCGATCAGCACACCGCGCAGGTAGTGGTTGTTTCGCGTGAAGGTGGTGGCGGTGTAGAGATCATCCATGGCTAGCCTCCAGGGGCTGGAAAAAGCGCTCCACTGCTTCGAGTCGCCAAGCTCGAGATGAGTGAGCTTTCGAAAGGGAGAGCGAATGCGCAGGCGCAAGGCTTCCCGTTCGAGAGAGGTTGGGTCAGTATTCAAGCCACTACAGCGGCGAGGCATATGGACATTATCCATAATTTCGCCTTTATGGCAATATTCCATAATGAGAATTTTCAATGGCCCAGGGCATGGCCGATAGAGCGCTGCAACTACTAGAGCTGACCAGCCTCAAGGATTTAGCTGAGGTGAACAGTAAAGAATACGTACGCTGGCAGAGTATCAAACGGAAAAAAGCGAGATTTGCGGTCGATGAGTTGGAACAGCTTGTCGCACTCTATCCCCAGTATCGTTGGTGGTTGATAACAGGAGAGCCACTGCCAGAAGCTGGCCAAACAGTCCCTGAAACATAATTATTCTCTCCCAGAACTTAATCGCACTGACAACTTGGAAGTATAGAATGCGAGACATAAACACTGAAACATTAAAGTTAACAAAGCGAGCAGAAAATAACACAATCAATCTAGTTAGCTCCTTTGTTGAGCTCGGCCCTGTAATCCCTGTCCTCTCCATTCCTGAAAGCCAAGTAATATATGGAAGAAGGGGGACAGGAAAAACGCACATACTCCGCTACCTAGACAATAGCATTCACAATAGAAAAGAGTGCAGCATATACCTTGATATGAGGGTAATTGGCTCTACTGGCGGAATTTATGCAGATGAAAGACTGCCACTAAAAGAGCGCGCAACCAGGTTGCTCTCAGACACCCTGATAGCAATTCACGAAAGGATTCTTGAGAAGATAACCAAGGCCGAAGAACCATACGTTACCGCGGAGATTCTTCCTCTACTTGACGAATTCGTGACCAGCGCCACTGAAGTAATTGTGGACGGAACGGTAGCCACTGAGAAGACCGAAAACACATCACTGAGTGAAAGCAGAAGCTTACACATGGGGGTAAAATCGGGCAGCCAGCTTACTCTCGACTCAAAATTATCACTCGGGATTGACACTAAAAACTGTGAATCAAAACGCACTTCCGCTTCTGGCTCCGAAAAGCTCCGCGTCCATTTCGGATCACTCAATAGCGCCGCTTCAAAACTTATAGCAAAGCTTCCAAAGCAAAGACTATGGATTATCTTAGACGAGTGGAGCGAAGTTCCGCTTGACTTACAGCCGTTCCTAGCCGACCTTCTTCGAAGAACACTTTTCCCCACGCCCGGAGTTGCAATAAAGATTGCTGCCATCGCGCAGCGCAGCAATTTCAGAATCCCGGATGGGAACTCAACCTATATCGGGCTTGAGCCGGGAGCAGATGTAGCCGGCAGCCTAAACCTAGATGAATTCCTTGTTTTCGACAACGAAGCCCCTCGAGCCATGGAATTTTTCGGGACCATGCTTCATCGTCACTTAAAGTCTATATCTGACGATCAAGATATTTTCTCTAGTAAATACCCGGAACCACGAAACCTAATAAACGACCTTTTTACTCAGATCAATGCATTTGAAGAATTCGTCAGAGCATCCGAGGGAGTTCCACGTGATGCTATCAACATCCTATCTTTGGCTGCGCAACGAGCAGACAAGTCAAAAATATCAGTCCCTGACGTTCGAATTGCTGCAAAAAACTGGTATAGCCGATATAAAAGCAAAGCGATTGCTAGCCGACAAGAAGCTATAGAGCTTTTAAACTGGATAATTGACGAAGTGATCCAGCACCGGCAAGCAAAAGCCTTTCTAGTTCCGAGCGACCTAAACAACGACCTCATTGACTTCCTATATGACGCCCGAGTCTTACACATACTGCGAGAGGGGATATCAGCCCAAGATATTCCTGGAAAAAGATTCAATGTCTATTCCATCGACTACGGATGCTATGTAGACCTCATAAATACAATAAAAGCCCCTAAAGGGCTATTCCAAGCCGATGATAACGAGAAATACTCTGAGGTCCCACAAAACGACTATCGCTCCATCCGCAGAGCTATTCTCGATATACAAGATTTCAAAAGAAGAACGCACTCGTTGTTTTAACCCCCTAAGAGGGCGGCCAATCTAGCCGCCCTCTTAGGCATATCAATTCTTTCTCCCCCTCTCCTTCAACAGCGCCTGAATCACCTGCTCCTGCTCCCCATACCCGCCCTCGCCGATCGACAGGTGACGAATCCGCCCCTGGGCGTCGATGAAGTAGTGCGCCGGCCAGTACTGGTTGGCGAAGGCGTTCCAGATCCGGTACTGGTTATCCAGCGCCACGGGGTAGTGAATGTCGTGCTGCTTCACCGCCTCGCGGACATTGGCCGGGACCCGTTCGAAGGGGTATTCCGGGGTGTGCACGCCAATTACCACCAGGCCCTGGTCGGCATATTTCTTCGCCCAGGCGTTCACATACGGCAGGCTGTGCTGGCAGTTGATGCAGTCGTAGGTCCAGAAGTCGACCAGCACCACCTTGCCACGCAGGTCACGCAGGTTCAGTTCGGGGCTGTTGATCCATTCCACTGCGCCTTGCAGTTCCGGCGCCGGGCCGAGGTCCGGCAAGCGCTCGGCGCCGTGGGCCATGTCGCCGGGCATCAGTTGGCTGATAAGCGCGGGCACGCCGTCGATGACCTGGCGCTCAAGGCTGTTCACCAGCGTGGATGAACTGCCGGAAGCCAGTTGCGCGCTGGTGCCGCTGGCAATGCCGACGACGGCCAGCAGGGCGAGTACACCGGTGGCGCGGCGCAGGCCTTCGATGACGGCCATGCGCGGCCGCAGTTGCTGCATCAGCCGGCGACCGGCGAACAGCACGATGCCCAGCACCGTGGCGCTGCCCAGGCCGTAAGCGAACAGCAGCAGGCTGGTCTGCGCACTCGGGCCTTGCAGCATGGCGCCGGAGAGAATCAGCCCCAGCACCGGCCCGGCGCAGGGCGCCCACAGCAAGCCGGCAGCGAAGCCCAGCACCCACGCGGAAAGCCCCGGAGGCAGGCGGCGGGACTCGCCGTGCAGGCGATCACCGAGCCACGCCCAGGGCTTGGCCAGCCAGTCACTGAAGCGCGGCCAGAGCAGGGCAACGGCGGAAACCGCCAGCAGCGCGAGGGCGAAGTAACGGCCCCACTCGCTGGCGGCGATCACCCAGTTGCTGGAGACGGTCGCCAGGCTCGCCAGCACGGCGAAGCCGCTGGCCAGGCCGAGCAGCGTGACCCACGGCGACCACGTCGGGCCGCCGGCGCGCTGCAACAACAGCGGCAGTACGGGAAGGATGCAGGGGCTGAGCAGGGTCAGCGCCCCGCCGAGAAAGGCGATGAGCAACATGGGCACCTCGGTGGGCCGGCGGCCCGTGGGGTTCACGCTTGGGATAAACGCCAGGGGAATAAACGCCGTGGCCGTCCATGGCTGCGGCCGAGGGGAAATCAGCCGCCTTCGTTGCAGTTGGTGGCGAACTTGCGATAGGCCAGGCTGTGCGGCTGGCCGCTGGAATCCAGGTAGTCCATGCGGGCGTTGACGATGCCGCAGTCGTACGGCGAGGCGCTCTCTTCGTGGATGGCCAGGACGCGTTTCACATCGAGTTTCTGGCCGTAGTGGTAAGTCTCGGCGGGCTGGGTGTCGGCGGCCTGGGCGCTGAAGCTGGCGAAGGCGGCGATGGCGGCGAAGAGGCAAGCGTTGGCGAGTTGGATGGCTTTCATGGTGGTTCTCCTGTCCGGTGTCGGGTTTGGCCGGCGGTGGCTGTGTGCCTCGCCGTTGCTGCCCATTTCACGTTCAGGAGGTATCGGGCTTGTGTCGCCCAAGGCCCGGGTTTGCCGCGCCGGGTATCGGCGGCGGCTGTAGATACAGTGGAATACAAAGCACGGCAGGCAAGCGCGGCGCTGCGCTATAAACTCGCCTCAACCCACTACGAACGAGGCACCGGCATGGACCATGTCGATCACGTACTGATCGTCGACGACGACCGCGAGATCCGCGAGCTGGTCGGCAACTACCTGAAGAAGAACGGCCTGCGCGTCAGCCTGGCGGGAGACGGCCGGCAGATGCGCGCCTTCCTCGATGGCAACAGCGTCGACCTGATCGTCCTCGACATCATGATGCCCGGCGACGACGGCCTGAAGCTGTGCCGCGAGCTGCGCGTGGGCAAGCACAAGTCCACCCCGGTATTGATGCTCACCGCGCGCAACGACGAGACCGATCGCATCATCGGCCTGGAAATGGGCGCCGACGACTACCTCACCAAGCCCTTCTCCGCCCGCGAACTGCTGGCGCGGATCAACGCCGTGCTGCGCCGCACGCGCATGCTGCCGCCGAACCTGCAGGTCAGCGAGGCCAGCCGGCTGATCGGCTTCGGCCGCTGGAAGCTGGACACCACCGCGCGCCACCTGCTCGATGAAGACGGCACCCTGGTTGCCCTGAGCGGCGCCGAGTACCGCCTGCTGCGGGTGTTCGTCGATCACCCGCAGCGCGTGCTCAGCCGTGAGCAACTGCTGAATCTCACCCAGGGCCGTGAAGCGGACATCTTCGACCGCTCCATTGACCTGCTGGTCAGCCGCCTGCGTCAGCGCCTGCTGGATGACGCTCGCGAGCCGGCCTACATCAAGACGGTACGCAGCGAAGGCTACGTCTTTGCCCTGGCCGTCGAACTGTTAGAGCCCAACGCATGAAATCCCTCCTGCACTGGCCACGTACGCTGGCCGCGCGCCTGGCGCTGATCTTCCTCGCCGGGCTGGTGTTCGCCTACAGCCTGTCGTTCTGCTCGCAGTTCTACGAGCGCTACCAGAGCGCACGCAGCATGATGCTGGGCAACCTGGAGACCGACGTCAGCACCGCAGTCGCCCTGCTCGATCGCCTGCCGCTGGACGAGCGCGAAAGCTGGCTGCCGATGGTGCAGCGCCCCAACTACCGCTACCGCCTGGATGGCGGCGAACCCGGCGAGCCGATGAACATGGCGCAGGCGCCCATGGCCGCGACGTCCATCGCCGACGCCATCGGCCCGCGCTACGCGCTGCGCTTCGAGACCATTCCCGGCTCCGCCCAGCACTTCCAGGCGCACCTGAAGCTCGCCGACGGCATGCCGCTGACCATCGACGTGACGCCCAAAGGCGTGCCGGTGGCGCAGTGGTTGCCCTGGGTGCTGGTCGTGCAACTGGCGCTGCTGCTGTTCTGCACCTGGATCGCCGTGCGCCTGGCGATCCGCCCGCTCACGCGACTGGCCCAGGCCGTGGATCACCTCGACCCCGACGCCCCGGCGCCGGATCTGGACGAACGCGGCCCCAGCGAAGTCGCCTACGCCGCCCGCGCCTTCAATGCGCTGCAAGGCCGCATCGGCTCCTACCTCAAGGAGCGCATGCAACTGCTTGCCGCCATCTCCCACGACCTGCAGACGCCCATCACGCGGATGAAGCTGCGCGTCGAGCAGATGGATGACTCGCCCGAACGCGAACGCCTGTGGAGCGATCTGGAAGAAATGCAGCACCTGGTCCGCGAGGGCGTGGCCTACGCGCGCAGCATGGACGGCGCCAGCGAGGCCGCGGTGAAGGTCAACCTCGATTCCTTCCTCGACAGCCTGGTCCTCGACTACCAGGACAGCGGCCAGGCCGTGGCGCTGCAGGGCAACAGCAACGCCGTACTGGAAACCCGCCCCCACGCGCTGCGCCGGGTGCTCACCAACCTGGTGGACAACGCGCTGAAGTTCGGCGGCTCGGCCCAGGTGGAAGTCGAGCGCGATAGCCAGGGCGTCGTGTGTGTTCGTGTAACGGACGATGGCCCCGGCATTCCCGAGGAAGAACTCGCCGAAGTGGTAAAGCCTTTCTACCGGGTGGAAAGCTCGCGTAACCGCAGCACCGGCGGCACCGGTCTGGGGCTGGCGATTGCCCAGCAGCTGAGCCAGGCACTGGGCGGCACGCTGACCCTGTCCAACCGCGCCAGTGGCGGGCTGTGCGTGCAGCTGGAGCTGCCGCCCGCGAAGTGATCTACAGAGAGATACAAGACGGCCTTTCCCGGACACAACCGGGATAAGGCCCGTCGCCAAGATGGCTCCACGAACAGCGGCGGCACCCCGCCCGCCGCGTTCCCCAAAGGAGCCTGCCATGAACCGCCTCGCCGAACCTGCCCGCCTGCATGGCTGGCGCCTGTTTTCCCTGCTCTCGCTGCTGGTGCTGATCGCCACCGCGCTGGCCCTTTGGTCCCAGCCGCAGTGGGTGGAAGCGCTGCGCAGCTCGATCCGCGTCACCGCCCGCACCTCCTTCGCGCTGTTCCTCGCCACCTTCCTCGCCTCGCCCCTGGCGGCGCTGGCACCGAGCGACTTCACCCGCGGCCTGCTACGCGAAAGACGCTTCCTCGGGCTGGCCTTCGCCTTCTCCCACGCTGTGCACGCGGTGCTGATCATCCTCTACGTGAAGTTCTTCCCCGAGACCTTCTGGCACGGCCGCAGCGTCGCCGCGAACATCCCCGGCTCGGTCGGCTACCTGTTCATCATCCTGCTGACCATCACTTCCTTCCCCTACGCGGTAAAGCTGCTCGGCGCCCGCGTCTGGAAAGGCCTGCACAGCGCCGGCACCTGGGTGATCGCCGGGGTGTTCTTCCTGTCCTTCTACAAGCGCCTGCCGATGGGCTCCTGGTACCCGCTGGGCTTCGGCCTGATCTTCAGCGCCATCGCCTTCAAGCTCATCGCCAAGCTGGCCGTGCGCCTGCGCCGTAGCGAGCGCCCTGCGCTGCCGAATGCCTGATCCCGACGTTTCCGCTACCGGGCGAAAGCCTTGCCCGGCGGCCCAAGCCTTGCCCACGACTTTGCCCATGAGGTGCATCATGACCCTGCTGACCCTGAACCCGCTCAAGACTGCTTTCGACCAACTCGATCGCCTCGCCGCCTGGGGCTGGGACATCCCGCTGCGGCTGTTCCTGGCCTGGGAATTCTTCGAATCGGGCCTGGAGAAATGGCACGGCGACAACTGGTTCGAACAGATCCACGCCAGCTTCCCCTTCCCCTTCAACCACTTCTCCGCCGGCTTCGACTGGCAGGTGTCGATGTGGGCCGAGCTGATCGCGCCGGTGTTGTTGCTCCTTGGGCTGGCGACCCGTTTCGCCTCGGCCTCGCTGATCGTCGTGACCATCGTCGCCATTGCCGCCGTGCACTGGCCGGCGCAGTGGTCGAGCCTGGCGGAACTGGCCCAGGGTTACTCGATCACCGACCATGGTTTCGGCAACTACAAGCTGCCGCTGATCTACCTGGTGGCGTTGCTGCCGCTGGTACTCAAGGGCTCGGGCGCGCTGAGTGTCGATGGGGTGGTGCGGCGGGTCCTGGGGGCTTCCCGGACGGTCTGAACGGCTGCTGATTCTTATGTTCTGCGTGCAACGCCCTCTCCTATGGAGGGGGCGTTTTCTTTTGTCTGCGGGAAATTCGTGCGCGCCTGCGCCATGCGAACTGCCACGGAGCGCTCCTGATACAACGTAGCCCGTCGTGCAGGTTTCGCGGACAAGGTCCGCTCCTACGAAAAGCCGCGTCGTTCGGGTATTGGACCGTAGGGCGCATAACGCGCCAGCGTTATCCGCCGACGTGGCATCGGCGGATAACCCGTTCCGGGCTATTCGCCCTACGCAAATCGATGGGTATCGCTGCGCTCCATACCATCCTACACATGCGCTTTCCGGGGAAAACGGCAGGGCTCGGTTCGCGAGCAAGCTCGCTCCTACGAAAAGCCAATGCAGCACCCCGCCCAGGCTCTGGCTCTGGCTCTGGCTCTGGCTCTGAAGATTTCCAGAGAAATATCCGCGCACTCCGAATGCCCCGTTCAGGAGGCCTCGTTGAAGCGGAGTTTCAGGGGTTGAGCGACATGGATGTCGCGAGAGCGGCGATGGGCCAGGGATGGCCCTTCGTCGGGGGACGCCTAGTTCGTGCCCCTGAAACTTCGCTTCAACGAGGGAATTTTTCGCCTAGGCGAAAAACCGGATGTCCGGGGCGAGACCTTTGCCCACTTTGGGTGGGGCGGCCATCCGTCGTTTGCCAAAGTGGGTCGCCCGAGGGGGCGAAACACGAAGCCCGCGCGCACGCCGATGCGACGCTGGAACTCCCGGCCCGAAGCAAAAGCATCGCGGACAGAGTCCGCTCCTACGCGGTCGGGAATACCGGAGTCAGCCTGTAGGAGCGCCCTGCGGGCATGGTCCACGCTTACGAATGAGCACCGTGCATAACCGACGATTGTAGGAGCGAGCTTGCTCGCGAACGGATTTACCGACGACTCCGAAGCGGGGCAGGTTCGCGAGCAAGAACCAGGCGCCCCTCGCTCCTACGAAAAGCAAAAAGCCCGCGCACCGATGAAGGTGCGCGGGCTGCGCTGTGGATAAAAATGCGATCAGGGAATCACAAACCCCACCTCGATATTGCCGCGAGTAGCCTTCGAGTAAGGGCAGATCTGATGCGCCTCATCGACCAGCTTCGCCTTGTCCTCCGCCTCCAGCCCCGGCAGGTGCACTGTGAGCTGGGCGGCCAGGGCGAAGCCGCCGTCGGTGGTGTTGCCTAGGGACACTTCGGCGTCCACCGCCACATCGGTCGGCAGGCGGATGTTCAGCTTCTGCCCGGCGCGGCGCAGTGCGCCGATGAAGCAGGCCGACCAGCCGATGGCGAACAACTGCTCAGGATTGGTGCCGGGGCGGCCGGAGCCGGGCGGGCTCAGGGGCAAATCCAGCTCGCCGTCGGTGGTCTGGCCGCGGCCGTCGCGGCCACCAGTGGTGTGGGTGTGGGCGGTGTAGATCACGGTTGCCAGGGTGTCGGTCATGACGCTTCTCCTTTAGGGGCGATGCAATGGGGGGCGACGTGGAGTGGTGCAGTTCGGGCGGGTGCCGAGCACCACGCCCTGTTCCTTCAGGCTGCTCAGCAGGGCGATGCCCTGCCCTTCGATGGCAGCCAGTTCGACGCCGGCGATTTCCGCCAGCGCCTTGAGGTGTTGGCGACCGGTGAGCTGCCACTGTTGCAGCGACACCAGCAGAGCATGGGCCAGCGGCGCCAGGCGCGAGAAGTACACCTTCAGGTCGGTATCCCGGCGCGCCAGCAGCAGCGTCGGTTCGGCTGGCGCCTGCTGCGGGATGTGACCGGGGCCGATATGGCTCACCGGCCAGGCATACGCCAGCGGCGCAGCGAGAGCGGACAGCAGCGGCACACCGTCGAGCAGGTCGCCGTCCGGATCATGGGCCGGCTCGGCGCTGTCGCTGAGCAGCAGCGCGGTCTCGATGAATTCGTAGTGCGCCAGTTCGACGATCCAGCCAGGCTGCTCAGCGAGGCCTTCGAGGTATTCGACGAACTCGCCGGCGACTTCGGTGAACAGCGGCGTCTGGCAGCGGAAGCTGGCGTAAAAGTCCTCGGTCAGTGCCTGCCACCGTTCGCGCGGCAGGCTGGCGTGCAGCACCGGGAAGTTGCCAGCCAGCAGGGATTGCAGGTTGCCGAAGAACAGTTGCCGGTACACCGCCAGGCGCCGCGCTTCGAGGCCGGGCGGCGGCTCATGGGCCTGCGGGTCACGGATGTAGCGGGTCATGCGCAGCTGCTGTTCGCGCAGGGACTCAGCCATGACGCACCTCCGGCTGGCGCACCGCCGTTTGCAGTCCGCGGATGTAGTTCACCTCGCCAAGCAGTTCAGCCAGCGGCGGCAGGTTGAAGTCGCGCTCCAGCAGGGTCGGCACGCTGCCCAGGTGCTGGTAGGCGCTGGCCAGCAGGTTCCAGACGTCGTCCTTCACGGCGGCGCCATGGGTGTCGACCTTCAGGTCCGGAGCTTCATCGTAGTGGCCGGCGACGTGCAGGCAGACGACGCGCTCGGCCGGTACACGGGCCAGGAAGCTGGCGGCGTCGTAGCCATGGTTGTGGGCGTTGACGTAGAGGTTGTTGACGTCCAGCAGGAGGTCGCAGTCAGCCTCGCCGAGCACCGCCCGGAGGAAGTCGATCTCGCTCAGCGCCTGGTAGGGCGCGGCGTAATACGAGATGTTTTCCACGGCGATACGGCGGCCGAGGACGTCCTGCACTTCACGGATGCGGCTGGCGATATGGCGCACGGCCTCGTCGGTGAAGGGCATGGGAATCAGGTCGTAGAGGTGGCCCTCGTCGGAGCAGTAGCTCAGGTGTTCGCTGAACAGCGGCACATTGTGCTGATCGAGGAACTCGCGGACGCGGCCAAGGAACACGTGGTCCAGCGGCTCGGGGCCGCCGAGGGACAGCGACAGGCCATGGCAGGACAGCGGGAAGCGTTCGGCCAGGCGCGCCAGACCTTCGCCGTAGCTGCCGCCGACGCCGATCCAGTTGTCCGGCGCGACTTCGAGGAAGTCCACGGCGCCATCGTCCATGGTCAGCAGCTCGGGCAGCATGGCGCGGCGCAGGCCTAGGCCGGCTCCCTGCAGGGGTGCGGTGGTAGTCATGGCGATCTCCTTGGCGAAGTGCCCTCCCCGGCCTGAGGCGCGGGGAGGTGGTCGGCGGCGGTCAGTTCTTGGCCTGGCTCAGCTTGCTGTACAGGTCGGACGGGAACGGCTTGCCGTTGGCGTCGAACTGGTTCTTGCGGAACTGGTAGACCTCGGCCTCGGAGAGGTAGCCGTCGTGATTGGCGTCGATGGCATCGAACTCGGAACCGGCCTTGGGCGCCACGGCCAGCAGTTCGGCGCGGGAGACGCGACCGTCGTGGTCGGCGTCGGTGCGGGCAAAGGAGGCGTCGCCACACTTGCCTTCACCGCACTTGCCCTCGGCGCCGGTTGCCTTGGCCTGGGCGCCATCGGCACCGCATTTGCCTTCGCCGCACTTGCCTTCACCCTGGGTCGCCTTGGTCTTGGCCTTGGCTTCGTTGGCAGCACCGCACTTGCCCTCGCCACACTTGCCCTCCCCGGCCTTGGCGGCGGAAGCCAGCTGGTAGCCCTGCGGCAGGGCCTCGACGGCGAAGGCGGAGGACGCCAGGTTGAGGCCTCCAGCCAGGGCAACCGCGAGCAGACCGAGTTGGGATTTCGAGCGCAGGCCTTTTTTCGAGAGTTGGGTCATGGTGCTTCTCCAGATGCTGTGGCGCGGGCTGCGCCGGGTCATGCCGCAAGGGCGAATCCCTGGAACGGAGCGCTGGAGGATTTCCCTGCCGAAGCGCCGTGTCGTTCGGGTAGGGCTATTTCGCCGCAGTGATGTATCGCGGACGTATCGGCGTCGGGAGGCTTTTGTATGCGTGTGTCCGCTCAGGGAGCGGCGGATACAAAGGAATACATTCGGGAGGGCTGGAGCGGGGGCGGTTCGCGAGCGAGCTCGCTCCTGCGCAGAGCAGCAGGGCTGCTCGACCGTAGGAGCGGACCTTGTCCGCGAAAGTATTCCGGCGCGCCGTGCATGGCACCGGAAAAAGAAAAGGGCCGCAAAGCGGCCCTGTCGCGGGATTGGCCCGCGCTGGCGAAGCCTTAGCTCGCGCGCTTGGCCGCGATGGCAGTGACTTCCACCTTCATGCCTTCGACCGCCAGCTCGGAGATGCCCACAGCGGCGCGCACCGGGTAGGGCTTGGCGAAGAAGCTGCAGTACACCTCGTTGAACGCGGCACGGTCGGCCATGCTGGTGAGGTAGATGGTCAGGTGCAGCACGTGGTCCAGGCCGCTGCCGGCCTTTTCCAGGGCCAGTTGCAGGCTGCGCAGGGTCGCCACGCTCTGGGCCTTGATGTCGCCCAGTTCCAGGCTGCCGTCCTCGAGGGTCGGGATCTGCGTGGAAACCAGCAGGCCGCCGAAGCCGGCGACGTCGGAGGAGATCGATTCAGGGTCCGCGTCGGGGATGAAGGTAGGCGTCATGGGACAAATCTCAGCTATCGGTGAATGGGGCACGTCGTCGCACGAGGTGCGGCGGTCGGGTCGCGCAGCTTAGCCGCATCGCTACGCCGCGTGCCATGTCACCGTGCCCGCAGCTCCCGAATACGGCCGTATTGCCTATATCCATGAAACTTCAAAATGAGTTATGGCAACTTCACGAAAGTGCGGATTATTACAATTTTAGACATACACCTTTTCATAATCCGTGATTTAAACGACGAACTCTTTCGGCATTATGACGTCGGCTCTCCCACGCTTGGAGCAATTCGTGGGGGAATACAAAGCCAGTTAACTGCAACAATGCCAACGCAACTTCCTGCGATTTTCCGCCGTGGTCAATCCATGTTCGGATTCATTGTGCCTGCCTATAAAAATGTCCGGCTCTCACGCACCTCATCGAGCCGGTCCTCCAAGACTCTAGGGGCAATATCCATGAAGCACCTCAAACGCAGCGCCATCGTCCTCGCTGTTTCCGCCGCCGCCAGCCAGTTCGCCAGCGCCGAGCCCTTCGTCACCGACCAGGCCGCTGCCAAGGGCTTCGTCGAAGACGCCAAGCTCGACGTGCTGCTGCGCAACTACTACTACGACCACGACGGCAAGAACGGCGCTGGTGACAACCGCGACTGGACCCAGGGCTTCCTGGCCAACTTCTCCTCCGGGTACACCCAGGGCACCGTCGGCTTCGGCGTCGACGCCTTCGGCTACCTGGGCATCAAGCTCGACGCTGGCGGTGGCCGCGCGGGCACCGGCAACCTGCCGGTAGGCAACGACGGCAAGCCGCAGGACGACTACGGCAAGGCCGGCGGCGCACTGAAGGTGCGCATCTCCAAGACCGAGCTGAAATTCGGCGACATGCAGCCGACCGCCCCGGTGTTCGCCGCCGGCGGCACCCGCCTGATCCCGCAGACCGCTTCGGGCTTCAACCTGTTCAGCAGCGAAATCGAAGGCCTGGACCTGGAAGCCGGTCACTTCACCTCCGGCACCAGCCCGGTCACCACCGCCCGTGACGGCGGCCTGTGGGCGGCGTATGCCGGCCGCGAGACCAGCGACGTCGACTTCCTCGGCGGCAAGTACGCGATCAACGACAACCTCAGCGTTTCGCTGTACGGCTCCGAGTTCAAGGACATCTGGCGCCAGTACTACGGCAACGTGAACTGGGTGCTGCCGGTCGCCGATGAGCAGTCGCTGGCCTTCGACTTCAACATCTACCGCACCAACGACGAAGGCCAGGCCAAGGCCGGCGAGATCAGCAACACTACCTGGTCGCTGGCAGCCGCCTACTCCTTCCTGCAGGCGCACACCGTCACCCTGGCCTACCAGAAAGTCCATGGCGACACCCCGTTCGACTACGTCGGCTTCGGCGACGACGGCGATGGCGCCACCGGTGACTCGGTGTTCCTCGCCAACTCCGTGCAGTACTCCGACTTCAACGGTCCGGGCGAGCGCTCCTGGCAGGTGCGCTACGACCTGGCGATGGATACCTACGGCGTACCGGGCCTGAGCTTCATGGCCCGCTATGTGAATGGTACCGGCATCGACGGTACTCATGCCGACGCCGATGGCGACTATGCCGGCATGTACGGCGAAGACGGCAGCCACCACGAGACCGACCTGGAAGCCAAGTACGTGGTCCAGGAAGGCCCGGCGAAGGACCTGACCCTGCGCATGCGCCAGGCCTTCCACCGCGCCAACTCTGACCAGACTGAGGCCGACAACAACGAACTGCGTCTGATCGTCGAATACCCGCTGTCGATCCTGTAATTCAGCGCAACTCTTCAGCGCAACACTCTGGCTGATTTATTGGCCGGGGCAACTTTCGGATTCGTCTGACTGTTTGCCCCGTGCCCAGTCGAGATTATTACGCCCGCGCAGAAAGTCTCTTCCCGGAATAACGGTTTATCCCGCTGCTGCAACTTTCTAGAATCACCCCATCTTCCCGCTTCCGCACTTTCCCTGCGGAAGACAACTCCTGACGTTGATATTGTGATTGCTCCTTCGACGTCCTTCGAGCCGCTCCCCTGGAGCGGCTTTTTTTATTCCGCGGTTTTCATCCCCGCAGGCTTTCTGAACAAAAACTGATCGATTTGTCGAACCGGTCGGTCCAAACCTTCGACGACGCGGCGATCCCGCCCGCAGCGAAGGAGGCACCTCAGATGAGCACGATGACTCTGGAAGGCTGGTGCAAGACCACTGCCGAGCAGAAACCCACCCCGCTGGAAGACATCCGCTTCTACGTCACCGACGTGGACCGCCTGCACCTGGAACAGGCCGAGGAATACCTGCAGAAGAACGACCAGAAGGAAATGATGGTCGATGCCGACATGAACACCCTGGAACTGCAGATGCCCGAGGGCTACGGCCCGCTGGCCGACTGCATGTTCCGCGTGTACCTGGGCGGCACCGAGCACCGCGGCCAGTTCCACCTGGTCGGCCATCGGGCCAGCGATGGCAGCCTGATCTACACCAATGCCGTGCTGATCGACCAACTGATCAACTGACGGCCATCGACCCTGCCGCCCACTCCGGGCGGCGGCTCCCCGTGCACGCTCGTCGCCGCCGATGCAGGCGGAGATTGTGGCGGCTCACCTGCCCGTGATTTCATAAAGCCACCTGCGTCCGCCTGCCGCATGTCGAGCGCGCGGCCAGCCCAGAGAACCCCGCCCATCCTCCGTTGAAGAAGCTGCTATCGGATGCGAACTTCCAGTGAACCTGGGGTAAAGGAGTACGGGCAATACGACAGCCTGCTGCGTCTGGCCCGCCATGCCGGTGGCGATTGCGCCGTGCTGCTCGTCGACCTGCGCGGCCATCTGCTCGGCCAGAGCGGCATCGACGATGCCGAAGCGCTGTCGCTGGCCACCCTCCTCTCCCTCGATGCCGCCACCAGCCCACTGCGCCACCACGGCCGCAGCCTGCACCTGCTGGCCAGCGAAACGCTGCGCGACGAGGAAGGATTCCCCCAGGCCCGCCTGCTGTTGCTCGACAACCGCGAGCGTCGCCTCGACGACACGCAGCAGGCCCTGCTGCAGGACGTGATCAAGCTGGGCGAAGCCCTGCTGGAACACCTGCGTGCACCGCGCCGGGAAAGCGAGCGCCGGCTGACCCTGGCGGTCACCGGCAGCGGCACCGGCATCTGGGATCGCCAGGTGCAGAGCGGCGAGATCCACTATTCCAGCGCCTGGAAATCCCTGCTTGGCTACAGCGACGACGAGGTCGGCTGGCGCATCGAGGATGCCTACACCCGAGTGCACCCCGACGACCTGGGCTACGTGCAGGCGACCATGCGTGAGCATTTCGAAGGCCGCAGCGAATCCTACGAAGTGGAGCACCGCCTGCAGCACAAGGACGGTCACTACATCTGGGTCTGCAGCCGCGGCAAGGTGGTCGAGCGCGATGCCGCCGGCAACGCCCTGCGCATGCTCGGCACCACCACCGACATCACCGCCCTGCGCCTGGCCGCCGAGCAGCTGCGTGACAGCGTGCAGTTGCTGACCGACCTGACCAATGAAATCCCCGGCATGGTCTTCCAGTTCCGCCGCCTGCCCGACGGCACCGGCACCTTCCCCTATGTCAGCGCCGGCGTGCTGGACATCTACGGCATGCGCCCGGAACAGGTGCATAACGACTCCAGCTTCCTGCGCCAGGTCATCCACCCGGAAGACCTCGCCACGTGCCTGGCCTCCCTGGAGAACTCCGCCGCCCAGATGCAGCCCTGGCGCCACGAATACCGCGTGGTGATCCCCGAGCGCGGCGTACTCTGGCGCCAGGGCAACGCGCATCCCAAGCGCCTGGATGACGGCAGCCTGATCTGGCACGGCTTCATCACCGACATCACCGAGCGCAAGCGCATCGAAGCCGAGCTGCAGCTGCTGGCGACCACCGACTACCTGACCCAGCTACCCAACCGCGGCCACTTCATGCAACTGATCGAAGCGGAGCTGGGCCGCGTACAGCGCAATGTCGAGCGCAGCGCGGCGATCCTGATGTGCGACATCGACCACTTCAAGTCGATCAACGACCGCTGGGGCCACGCCGTGGGCGACGAGGCGCTGCGCCACTTCGCCGGCATCCTCGCGCGCGCCATCCGCCGCATCGACTTCGCCGGGCGCATGGGTGGCGAGGAGTTCGCCGTGGTGCTGGGCGATGCGGATATAGCCAGCGCCGAGACCTTCGCCCAGCGCCTGCAACAGCAACTGGCCGACCAGCCGCTGATGCACGGCGGCCAGCGCATCCCGCTGACCATCAGCATTGGCGTGGCCACGCTGGCGACCGACGACAGCTCCGCCGAGGCTGCCCTCTCGCGCAGCGACAGCGCCCTGTACCGCGCCAAGCAGAACGGTCGCAACCGCGTCGAGAGCCACTGAAGGCAAACCCGCGAGGCAGAGCGCGCCGCCCGGCGCGCCTGTGGGTGATCCCGAACAGAGCCATGAAAAAATGTGCAGAATTTTTCACCATTAGCGCTGCGCGTTTTAAATAATGGACTTTTCAGCACGCTCGGTTATTTGAAAAAATCCTTTAAAAACAAGATGTTGAAATAATTGTCCGACAAGAATTCGGCCATTATTTTTGACGCCCTCTGTCGAATTTGTTTGACATATTTAACGGCTCTGGCAGGCTGGTAGGCAGGTTTCGACCGGGAATCATCGCCTTCTGTGCGCTCCCGGCAGTGCTCGAGGCCTCAGGTAGCGCTCCTTTCAGCTGCGCGCCTGCACAAAAACGATGGGCTGCAGCTCGTCCAAAGGTGACATATGTCCAACAGCAACATTGGCAACAAGAAACAGACTCTCCGTAAACCCGTCGTACTGATGTCCATGGGCAGCCAAGAGCGCAAAGGCCACGACTATCAGGTAATGACCCACAAATACATCGTGCCCCTGGTTGAACAGTCCGATTGCGTGCCGGTACTGGTTCCGACCTGCTGCGGCATCGAAGACCTCGAGCAGTACCTGGACATGGCCGACGGCGTGTACCTGACCGGCGCCGGCAGCAACATCGATCCGTCCCTGTACGGCCAGGAGAACGAAACTCCCGGCAAGGGCCAGGACAAGGACCGCGACAACTTCGACATCCCGTTGATCAAGGCCGCCATTGCCCGTGGCCTGCCGATCTTCGGCGTGTGCCGCGGCATGCAGGAAATCAACGTCGCACTGGGCGGTGATATCTACCAGAAGGTCTATGCCGAGCCCGGCTTCAATGACCATCGCGAGAACCCCGAAGACCCGGTCGATGTGCAGTACAGCCAGGTCCACGGCGTTCGCCCGATCCAGGGCAGCTGGTTGCAGAAACTGCTGGGCGACGAGATCCGCGTCAACTCGCTGCACGGCCAGGGCCTGAAGAACCTGGGCAAGGGCATCGAAGCCATCGCCCACGCCGAAGACGGCCTGGTCGAGGCGATCCACGCTCCGACCCTTTCGCCCTTCCTCTTCGCAGTGCAGTGGCACCCGGAGTGGCAAGCCGCGAAGAACCCTGACTCGGTGAAGATCTTCCAGGCGTTCGGCGATGCTTGCCGCGCCCAGGTGAAGAAGAAGCAGGCCCGCGCACTGGCTGCCTGATTCGCTTCCCGCGTCATGAAAGAGCCCGGCCTTGTGCCGGGCTTTTTCGTTTCCGCTCCTTTGCAGAAGCAGCCGTCTTCCTTCAAGAATCCGTGCTTGGGTTTTCCCCCCTCACCCCAACCCTCTCCCTCAGGGAGAGGGGGTGGATCGAGCCGGCTGACGCCACGGTTTCGTCCTACACCTAACGGTCCCCTCTCCCCCTGGGAGAGGGCTAGGGTGAGGGCCGATCTCGAGCGCCGCACTACCAGGTTGAGGCAGGCCGCTCTTTGGAAAGCCTTGCGACGGCACTCCTCGACGTCATCAGCCGCGCGAATGGCGCACCCTGCACGCCCTTGAGGACACATCCGGCTAACCTTGGCGGTCAGCGAACTCGCTTTGATGAACAAGGTGCAGCCATGAGCAACGATCTCTTCTCCCTGGCCGGCAGGACCGTGCTGGTCACCGGCGCTTCCAGCGGCATCGGCGCGCATCTGGCACGGGTGGCCGCGCAGGCCGGCGCCCGCGTGGTCCTCGCAGCCAGGCGTACCGAGCGGCTGGCGCAGCTGGCGGATGCGATCCGCGCCGAAGGTGGCCAGGCCCACGCCGTGGCGCTGGACGTGACCGACCGCGCCAGTGTCGAGGCCGCCTTCGACAGCGCCGAGGCAGCGTTCGGCGTGGTAGACGTGGTGCTCAACAATGCCGGCATCGGCAATGGCCAGCGCGCCCTGGAAGTCAGCGAGGAAGACTGGCGCCACATGCTTTCCACCAACCTCGACGGCGTCTGGCGCGTTGCCCAGTGCGCGGCGCAGCGGCTGGCCAAGGCCCGGCTCGGTGGCAGCATCGTCAACATCGCCTCGATCCTCGGCCTACGCGTGGGCGGCGGTTACAGCCATTACTGCGCGGCGAAGGCCGGCGTGGTGCAGCTGAGCAAGTCCCTGGCGCTGGAACTGGCGCGCTTCAATGTGCGAGTCAACGCCATCGCGCCGGGCTACTTCAAGACCGAAATGAACGACGCCTACTTCGACAGTGACAAGGGCCAGGCGTACATCCGCGACACCGTGCCGATGCGTCGCCTGGGCCAACTGACGGAACTGGAAGGCCCGTTCCTGCTGCTGGCCAGCGATGCCGGCGCCTTCATGACCGGCGCGGTGCTCGCGGTGGACGGCGGGCACCTGGTGAGCAGCCTCTAGAACGAACCGGCCAGGCCTCCACCCAGCGCGCCAAGCAGAACCAACGCCCAGGGCGGCAGGCGGCCGCTGAGCAGCGGCTGGAAGGCCTGCGCCGCCGGCCCGCCAAAGGAAGCCGGGCCCAAGCGCAGGAAGATCAGGAAGGCAGCCCAGAGAGAATCGCGCGACCTCGGTTCGGTCCTGGGCGGTTATCAGAGGAAGCGGATCGAACAGCCCGGCAGCTCGATGTTGCCGGGTAACTTACTCCCCCAGCTCACGAAGCCGCTGTTCGAGGAAGCGCCGTTCCGGCTCCAGCTTTGCCAGTTCCAGGGCACGTTCATAGGCTTCGCGGGCGTCCTCGCGCAGCCCCAGGCGGCGGCAGAAGTCGGCGCGGGCGGCGTGGGCGAGGTGGTAGTCGCTCAGCTCGCCGCGGGCGAGGATGGCGTCCACCTGGGCGAGCCCTGCTTCCGGGCCGTCGCGCATGGCCAGGGCCACGGCGCGGTTGAGCTCGATCACCGGCGAGGGCTGCATGGCCAGCAGCAGGTCGTAGAGGCCGACGATCTCCGCCCAGTCGGTGCTGGCCATGTCGGCAGCCGCGGCATGCACGGCGGAGATCGCCGCCTGCAGGGTGTAGGGACCGACGCGGCGGGTGGCGAGTGCGGCAGTGATCAGTTGCTGGCCCTCGTCGATCAGCGCGCGGTTCCAGCGCGAGCGGTCCTGGTTTTCCAGCAGCACCAGTTCGCCGTCTTCGGCGGTGCGCGCCTCGCGCCGAGACTCGTGCAGCAGCATCAGCGCCAGCAGGCCCATCACTTCGGATTCGGGTAGCAGTTCGAGCAGTTGCCGGCCCAGGCGGATGGCTTCGGCGGACAGGTCGGTGCGGGTCAGCGAGTCGCCGGCCGAAGCCGAATAGCCCTCGTTGAACACCAGGTAGATGACCCGCAGCACGCTGGCCAGGCGCTCGGGCAGCTCGGCGGCTTCGGGCACCTGGTAGGGAATCTGCGCGTCGCGGATCTTCGCCTTGGCGCGGACGATGCGCTGGGCGATGGTCGAGGGCGTGGCCAGGTAGGCGCGGGCGATCTCCTCGGTCTTCAGGTCGCAGACTTCGCGCAGGGTCAGCGGTACCTGCGAGTCTGCCGGCAACGCCGGGTGACAGCAGGTGAAGATCAGTCGCAGGCGGTCGTCCTCGACGCTTTCGTCGGCCAACTCCTCCACCGATTGCGCGTCGATCTCCAGCTGCTCGGCGATCTGCGTCAGCGAGGCATCGAAGCGCGAACGCCGGCGCAGGCCGTCGATGGCCTTGAAGCGCCCGGCGGAGACCAGCCAGGCGCGCGGGCTGGTCGGCACGCCGTCGCGCCGCCACTGGTCCACGGCGGCGGCAAAGGCTTCGTGCAGGGCTTCCTCGGCCAGGTCGAAATCGCCCAGCAGGCGGATCAGCGTGGCCAGCACACGGCGCGATTCGCGGCGGTAGATGGCGTCCACCACGTCACGCAGGGGCTGGTCGGCGTACTCGTGCATGGGGCCGGTGATCCTTGGCGAGGAATGGGTCTGCCTATCCTGCACGGATTCGCGCCGGGGTGGGAGGTGGTCGGACGGATGCGACGGGGGATCGTTGCGGGGTATTTCATTGGGCAGGGCCCTTGTAGGAGCGAGCTTGCTCGCGAACCTCGCCGGGTCCCATGGCATCAGGCGGTTCGCGAGCAAGCTCGCTCCTACAAGTCGAGGCCCCGGCCAGGTTTCGTGCAGAGGTCGAGGTTAGGGCTTGGCATCGAACAGAAGCTGCCCCGTCGCCGGATCGAAGGGAATCGAGAAGTGCTCGTGGGCGATCTTCCACTGCTCCGCCTCACGGCGCAGGCCGACGCTGACGCGCACCCAGGAAGCATTGTGCTGGCCCTGGTCGTCGGTGCCGCCGCAGTAGGCGAGGTAATGCCCGAAGGCGGTCTCGCCGCCGCCCTCGAAGCTCAGCTCGTGCATCTCGAAGGTGGGCTCCTTGCACATCTGCGTGCAGTCACGCCAGTGGCTGGCGTAGGCCTCGACGCCCTTGAACTGCAGTTGCTTCACCGCATCGAAGGCGAGGATGTCACGGGTGTAGTGGCGGGTGATGCCATCCACGTCGGAGGCGCGCACGGACTTCAGCCAGCTTTCCAGCAGCGCGTGCAGTTCGCTGTGGGTGGCGTTGTTCTGGGCAGCAGTCATCGGGATTTTCTCCTTGAGAGGGTCGGATCAGGAGCCGCAGCAGCTGTGCGGCTTGGCGGCGTCGTGGTAGTCGTCGTGGAAGCGCGTCCAGTTCATGCCCTTGCCCTGGTAATCGGGCATGCCGCCCCAGCCTTCGCCGCGCCCCAGAGGAGTGAGGTCCAGCAGATGGTAGGTGAACAGCGGCGCCTCCAACCCGCGACCGTAGGTCGAGTAGCTGTGGAAGATCTGGTCGCCGTCGCGCAGGAATACGCTCATGCCCGGCTGCTCGCCGCGCACGTGGTAGTCCTGGCCAAGGCGTTCCAGCTCTGCCTGGTCACGATAGTTGTATTCCACCGGGGCAACAGTCTCGTCGACGCTGACGTGGAAGTCGTAGTTGAAGTCGCTGCCGAACGACGAGTACCAGGGGAACTGCCAGCCCATGCGCGCGCGGAATGGCGCGATCTCCTCCAGCGGCGCGCGGGACACCATGGCAAAGCTGGTGCCGCGCGCATGCAGGTGCTCCAGCCGGCCGAGGTTGTCGATCAGGTAGGAGCAGCCCTCGCAGCCCAGCCCGGTGTCGCGGTGGAACATGAAGTGGTAGACGATCAACTGCGGCCGGCCCTCGAACAGATCGAGCAGGCGCAGCGGGCCGTGCGGGCCTTCGAAGCGGTAGTCCTTGTCGATGCGCACCACCGGCAGCTCGCGGCGTTGGGCGTTGAGTGCGTCGCGGGCCTTGGTGGCGGCCTTCTCCTGTTCCAGCAGGCGGATGCGTGCCTGCCGCCAGGCGGCCTGGGAGACCACTCGAGGAAAGTCCTGGTTAGCCAGTTTCATGTCGCACGCTCCTGGGGGCGTTCCCGTTGCTCGTTGGGCCGGGCGCGGCGCTTGCCGCGCAGGCGGGTGACGGCGAAGGCACTGACGCCGCCGGCGGAAAGGACGCTGGTAACCGCCAGCGTCAGGGTCGATACGCACAGAGGGCACATGGCTCACCTCCTTCGGGTTGCAGGTTGCATCAGCCCTTTTCGGCGAGTGCCTTGAGGTTGGCCAGGCCCGCCTCGAAGTCCTTGCCGACCATGCTGTCCACGTCGATGAACAGGTGCATGATCTTCGCCACGAAGGGCACCGGGCCGAACATCGCCCAGGTCACCTCGGTGCCGCCGTCGCGCGGCACCAGGGTGAACTCGGCGGTGTTGCTGGCCTTGAACGGCTTGAGGAAGTCCAGGGCGATGGTCACCCGGCTGCCGGGGTCGCTTTCGAGGATTTCCATGTGCCCGGCCCCGGCCTTGCCGTTGCCTTCCCAGGCGTACTGCGCGCCGCGGCCCTTCTCGGCACCGGAGAAGGTGCGCTGCATGGCTGGGTCGAGCTTCTCGAAGGGCGACCATTGCGGCCACAGGTGGAAGTCCTCGATGTAGCCCTGGACCTTCTCCGGCGGCGCCTGGATGCGCAGCGTGCGCTCCACGCGGAAGGTGCCCGGGCGGTTCGCCGCCAGCACCAGAACGATCACTACGGCCACTACCACCACCAAGCCAATCCACTTCAGCATCACATCCTCCTGACGTTGCTCTCTCTTGAAAAAAGAGCTCTTGAAATAAAGAGCTCTTGAAATAAAGAGCTCTTGAAGACTCGGGCCTCAGCGCCCGGCGAAGTAACGGTCCCAGTCGCGCACCGGGCGGACTTCCACGGCACCCAGGCGGCCACTGGGAATCCGCTGGGCGATCTGCAAGGCCTCGTTGAGGTCGCGGGCGTCGATCAGCACGAAGCCGCCCAGGTACTCACGGGTCTCGGCGAAGGGCCCGTCGGTGATCGACAGGCCCGCCGGGCCATGACGCAGGGTGGTGGCGGTTTCCACCGTCTCCAGCGCCTCGGACGCCAACACCCGGCCGGCGCGGCGCTGGTGCTCGTCGTTGGCGAAGCACTCGTCCATCAGGCGCCGGTATTCGGCCCCGGTCAGGCTCGACAGACGCTGGTCATCCACATAGATCAGACAGAGGTACTTCATGGCCTTCTCCCCACGCAGTGCGCTTGCAGTTACCTCATAGTCGAAGCGGCTGCGGGGAAATCGACAGGACGGGGCGAAATTTTTCGCAGAGTGCGGAGAGAGTGCGGAGAAAGACTGCTCCAGCGTATGGCCGGAGCGTCTGGCAAGCGGCTGTCAGCCGCTCGTCGGGGAGGTAGCGGCAGCAGGGGCCATTGCGGCCCCGCGGCTCATTCGTAGGTCAGCGTGAAGGTCGCCGTGGTGGAGACCAGCCCCGCGGTCATCGCTGCCGGTGTGGCGGCGGTGCGGTAATAACGCGCGGTCAGCGGGATGCTCACCGCCTGGTTGCCGCTGGTGGTGGTGGTGTGGAGGAACTTGCTCGCCAGTGGCAGGCGCGTGACGCTGCTCAGGTCGCCCATGAACAGGGTGACGCCGACGCCGGTCGCCATGCCGGTTCCGCTGGCGTTGGCGAGCACGTTGGAGGCCCCGGAGGCCAGCGTGCCATCGACCTGGTAGTTGACCTTCACCCCGCTGTCGCACAGCAGGTTGATCTTGAACGCCTTGGCCTTGTCGTTGCGCTGCGGGATGGGCGAGTCCTCGAAATCGCTTGTGTAGATGGTCGGCAGCTGCACATCGATGTTGCGGCTATCGGCATTCACCTCGCAGCCCAGGCCCGACACCTGCGAGGAGCCGGTGATCATCAGCGTGCTGATGCCCAGGTCCGCATAGGAGACGTACGACAGGCCGGGAAGGCTCACCGCGCCCGCGCTGGCATCGATGTCGTCAGTCTTCACCAGGATCACCCGCCAGTTGGTGGCCAGTGCGTAGCGCACGGGCTGGACATCCCAGTTCAGGCTGGGTAGCGGAGTGATCAGGGTGCGGTTCGGGTTGCAGTTGGCGGTGGTCTGGTTGCACCAGAACACCGACACACCGATACCCGGCACGTTGGTCTTGAACACCGAGGAGAAGCCGTTGCTGCTGTGCCCCGGCACGGCCTCGCCAATGCTGGCGGCGAGGCCGCCCTTGACGTTGCCCGTGGCGGTGCAATTGACCGTGGCACCGGTGAAGTTCTTCCAGCCGCTGTCCCACAGGACCGAGCCATTGCTGGCGTTGCGCGGGATGCTCACGCTCGCCGGCAAGGCGATGGTGCCCATCACGCTGGCGCTGCCGGCCTGGAAGGTGCAGATCGCCGCCAGCGCCGAGGGCGCGCAGAACAGGGCGAGGAGAAGGATCAGGATTCGCATGGGAGCCTCTTGGGATCAGCGCGCAGCGACCTGGGTCGGCGCAGGCGGCCGGGTGCACGCAGCCTCGGCCTTGATGAACGGGGATTCGCGCTTGCCCTCCAGCGACGGCAGGCTGTAGCGCACACGGCACTGGCGGTCGACACTGTCGCCCCAGCGCACGGTGAGTTCGCCCTGGGTTTCGGCGGCACGGAAGAACACCCGGCTGCCCTGCCCCACCAGCGTCAGGCTGTTGCCCTTGGCATCGAGCACTTCCGCACCGACGGGCAGTGCCTCGCCCTTCTCGTCGCGCAGGGTCAGCAGCACCGGCTCGCCGGTCGTCGTCGGGTACTTGAGCATCACCACCGCGCCATAACGCGGCGCGACGTTCTGCGAGGTCAGCTGCAGCTCGACGTCCTCGGCGATGCCCTTGGGGTCGAGCGCCACTTCGTTCTGCCGGTACGGCATCAGGCTCGACACCACGCCATAGCCGCGGCCATCGACTTCGGCGCCGCTGCTGTTGAACAGGCGTGCGCCCTCGGCACCCTTGGCCTCCACGATGGCGCGAGTTTCGCCCTGGGACTGGCTGAAGGTGATGCCGCCCGGATGCGCCACGACGCTGCCTGACAGCCCCAGGCCGACCTGGCGGAAGCCGTCGCCTTCGCTGTAGCTGCCCGAGACGTTGGTGCTGGCCGCGCGGTACTGGGCATTGGCGCCGCCGGCGCTGCTGGTGTCGCCATCGATACGCGAGCGCGAGCCATAGACGCCGTAGTTGAACTGGTTCTCTTCACCTGCCGCGCCGGAGAGGCTGAGCTGGCTGTTGACGTCGCCCTTGTCCGACCAGGTCGTCGAGCTGCTCAGGTACGGCGCATGGCTGGAGCGGCCCAGCGGCAGCGACAGGCTGAGCATGTACTGGGTATCGGTATCGCCACGGTCCATCTGCGTGCGCGCCGCGGACAGGCTCAGGCTGCCCCAGCGGTAGCTGTTGGAATAGCCGGCCTGGTAGCTGGTGTCGCTGGACTTGCCGGTCTGCCAGTAGTTCTGCGACGAGCCGCTGAAGAACAGGCTGCCGTAGCCATCGGCCAGCGGCTGGTTGACGTTGAGCTGCAGGCGGTTGCGCTGGCGATACGGAGCGTTGGCACTGGAATCCTGCGCCTGGGCGTAGTCGCCGAAGCTCAGGTAGCCGTCGCTGGAGAAGCGATAGGCCGCCACCACGAAGTTGGTGCGGGTGGATTCCAGCAGCTTGCTGTAGCTCAACCGATAGCTCTGGCCGCTGGCCGAGCTGCCCAGGCCGTCGCGCGCCTCCAGGCCCGAGGCACTGGAATGCGTGCCGTCGAGGGCGAAGGCGCCCACCGGAGTGCTCAGCGCCAGGCCGCCCTGCACCGCCAGGTACTGGTCGGCGATGATGCCGCCGGTGTAGGCGGTCCATTGGTTGGAGATGCCGCGTTGGTAAGTGCCCTGGACGAAGTTCGGCTCATCGGCGAGGCGATCGTCGCGGTACTTGCCGGCGGTGACGCTGTAGCGTGAAGTGCCGGGGCGCAGCAGCTGCGCCACCGAGGCGAAGGGCACGGTGAAGCTGCGGGCACGGCCGTCGGCTTCGGTCACCGTCACTTCCAGATCGCCGGAGTAGCCGGTGTTGTAGAGGTCGTCGATGACGAACGGCCCCGGCGCCACGGTGGTTTCGTAGAGCAGGTTGCCGCCCTGGCGCACGCTGACCCGCGCGTTGCTTTCCGCGGTGCCACGGATGGCCGGGGCGAAGCCGCGCTGGGAGTCCGGCAGCATGCGGTCGTCGGAAGCGAGCTGGACACCGGTGTAGGGCACGCTGTCGAACAGCTCCGACGGGGTGTAATACTCGCCCAGGGTCAGCTGCGACTTGAGGCCGGTGAGGTCGCGCTGGGCGTAGCTGCTCACCGAGTCGTACTTGCTGGTGCTCGGGCCGCTGCCGCTGCTGCGGCTGTAGCTGCCGTTGTGGCGCAGGCGCCAGTCGCCCAGGTTCACGCCGCCGCTGAGGCCCACGTAGTACTGGGTGCTGTCCTGCCCGCCATTGTCGTTACGGAAGGCGTTGGCGTTGTAGTCGATGAACGCCGCGTTGACGCCGCGATCCCAGTCGCGCGGATCGACATAGCCGCGCGCGGTGCGGTTGAGGTACGCCTGGGGCACGCTGAGGTCCAGGCGTAGGCCGGCCAGGTCGAGGTCGGCACGGGCGTCGGGTACCTGGCGGGCGATATCGATGCAGTCTTCGTCCAGCGCTGCCGGCGACAGGCGCGCAATGTCCAGTCCGAGGCTGGCCAGCTGGTTGCGCTGGAAGCAGTAACTCGGTGCCTGCCCGGCGTTGTCCTTGACGCGGACATCCTGGCGGCCGATCCAGTTCTGGTTGACGTAGACGTCCAGCCGGTAGCTGCCCGGAGTCACCGGGTTGCCGCGCTCGAAGCGCGAGATATCCACCTGGCGGCCAGCGCCGCCCTGGATGAAGTCGGGGTTGAACGACGCCTGCAGCGCATCGGTCTGCGCGGCCTGGCTCACACCGCCGGCCAGGGTGGCACCCACGGTGCCGGCCAGCAGAAGGCGAAAGGCATGCGGCGGCCCACCAGCACTGGGCCGGGGCGAACGGATCGAAGTCATGGAGAGTCCTGGAGCGGTGGGGGATCGGGCGCGCGTCCTGCGCGCCTTGGGCGGGTCAGCGCAGGTTGACGGTCTGTTCCGGAGCGGCGCCGAAGTCGCTCATCCAGCGAAAGCGCACCTGGCCATCGCTGCCGCCGCTGTAGCCGGGCAGCGGAAAATCACGCTGGGCGAACGGCGCGATCATCCCGCCGCCGGTGTCGGTGCTGCGCGCGCCGTGCTCGACGGCCAGCGAACTGAACGACAGGTGATAGGGGCTCGGGTTCTCGCCGCGCAGCACGTAGCCTGCGCCCTGGCGCTCGACCTTCCACTTCACCTGGCCGATGGCCGTGGGCAGGTCGCCGGGCAGGCCGCTGGGGCGGTAGAACAGTTTCAGCCGCGAGCGCACGGCAATCTGCATCAGGTTGCCGTCGGCGTTCTGCGGCAGCGGGGGAATTTCCAGGGCGTTGAACCAGAACAGGCTTTCGCGATCCTGCGGCAGCGTCTCGCCGGTGAAGGCCAGGCGTACGCTCTGCCCCTTCTGCGGGTCGAGGCGGAAGATCGGCGGGGTCGCCAGGAACGGCGCATCGGCGTCCTGGGGCTTGCTCTGGGCATCACCGCGGTCGACCCAGATCTGCATCAGGACCGGGGCGTCGCCCTTGTTGGTGAGCTTTACGGTGACTTCGCGTTCCTTCGCGGGGTAGACGATTCGCGTCCCGTCGATCAGCACGCCAGCCTGGACGGCGGATGCAGCGGTGGACAGGGCGAAGGCGCCGAGCAGCACGGCAAACAGCTTGTGCAGCCTGGGAGTGGGAACGGCCAGCATCACAATTACCTCATCGTGGCCCGGAGCTTGCGCCCCGGGCCTGGTGGATCACTCGTAGGTCAGCTGGTAGTTCGCCATGGCGGCGACATCACCGGCGCCAGCGCTGCCGGCCTGGGAGTAGTACTGGGCGTAGTACTGCAGGGTGACCGGGTTGCTGCCGCTGACGGTCACGGCACGGGCCTGCTGGCTGGTGGCGTCGTCGGTGTTGACGTTGATGACGGCCTGGTTCTGGTCGAGCAGCTGCACCTGCACGTTGCTGGCGCCACCGGAGACGGAGTTCTTCAGGTTGCCGTAGGTGTCGACGTTGCTGTCCGGAACGAAGGCCGCGGAGACCTTCACGCCATCGGCGCAACCGGTCACCTGCATGGTGAAACCGGTACGGCCGGCGGTGGCCTGTGCGGCAGCCAGGCTGTCCTTGTCGACGGTCGGCAGGCGCACGTCGATGTTGGTGGCGGAGGAGTCGAGCACGCAGCTGGTTTCGGTGACCTTGCCGGTGATGTTGATCACGCCGGTCTGCGGGGCAGCGGCGAAGGCGTGAGAGGAGATGGCGGCGCCTGCCAGGCAGATCACAGCGGCATGCAGTTTGGCTTTCATCGGTAGTACTCCAGAGTTCGAGGTTCGTGGGGCTCGCGGTCTTGCGACCAATCCCTTGCCCATCGCCGAAGGGCCGACGCCAACAGGGCGGCGGTGGTGGATTCAGCGGGGCGAACTTTGACCTGGATCACACAAAGGCTGAATGAGACAAATCCTAAAGCGGAGCGCGGTTAAGGGGCTGGATGTCGCAGGCGGCGGGCGATGCGTGGATGTCGCACCCTCTGAGCCGCGGGGCGCATGGTTCGAAATGAGGGGGCCGCCGGGTGCCATTCGGCGGATAACGCTGTGGCGTTATCCGCCCTACCCGAGCCTGTCAGGGGGCGCGCCGCAGGATGGCGTGGAGCGCAGCGATACCCATCGATACGCGGGCACCGATAGCATGGGTATCGCAAGCTCCAGCCATCCTTCCCAGAGGCTTCCCTGCCACTGCAGCAGGGGGCGGTTCGCGAGCAAGCTCGCTCCTACAGCCCAGCCCAGGCACCGGAGCGCTTTTCGTAGGAGCGGACCTTGTCCGCGATCCGGCCGCCAGGCCGGGGCCTTGCCTCGCCCATTGTCCCGGCTGCGCCGGGATTTCGCGGAGAAGCTCCGCTCCTACAGGGGAGACCTCGGCCGAAGCGTTACTGGAACAGGTTCGCCTTCACGCAGAACGTCAGCAGCGCCTGATCGGTGTCCACGTCCAGCTTGCGCATGGCAGAGATTTTCTGCGCACTGACGGTCTTCACGCTGCGATTGAGCTGCAAGGCGATATCCCGCACGCTCAGCCCCGAGACGAAGTGGCGCAGCACCTCGTATTCCTTCACCGACAGGCTGGAAATACGCCCTTCCACGTCGTCGCGGCTGGCCAGCACGCTGTTTCCCGACTGCATGCCGGGGCCGCGGTAGATGCGGTCCTGGGACAGCGCCTTGAGCGCCACCAGGATCTCGTTGAGGTCGCCGTTCTTCAGGATCACCCCCGACACGCCCAGGTCGTAGAGGCTGGAGAGGATCAGCGGATTGGACAGCATGGTAAGGATCAGGATGCGCGTGTCGGGAAAGTTGCGCAGCAAGTACTCGATCAGCTTGATGCCGTCGCCGTAGGTCTGGTCGCCGGGCATGTTGTAGTCGGTGATGACGATGGCCGGGCGCTGCTCGCGATACAGCGCGACCAGTTCGCTGGAGTTGTGCGCCTCGCCGACTACCTCGAAGCGCTCGTCCCTTTCGATCATTTCACGGACGCCCATCAGCACGATGGGGTGATCGTCCGCTACTACCACTCTGACTTTTTCCATGAGTTCTTCTTGAGTCCCAACAATTGCCATCGTTGGCCGGCCCGGTGGGCACGGCCATCCCCTGTAGCGTAGCTGCTGATCGTCCGGCGGCGCTCAGAGGCCGGCCAGGGCGCCTTCGATGCGTTCCAGCAGGGCATGCACCGCGCCGCTCAGCTCAGGCCCGGCCGGCTGTGCGATCAGGGCCTCCTCCACCGCGCCGCAAGCGTCGCTCAGGCCGTGGGCCTGGACGACCGCGAGGGCGCCGCGCAGGCGATGCACCTGCTGGCGAACGGTGGCCAGGTCGTTCTCGGCGAGGGCGTCGCGCACTCCCTGCATGTCCTGCTGCATGGTGCGCACGAACAGCTCACGCATCTTCTCCGAGACCACTATGCGCTCCTCGGCCTGAACCTGGCTTGGTTCATCGGCCTGTGGCGCGAGGCTATCCAGGTGCCCGCAGACCTTGCGCAGGCCGTCGTGCAGGGTGCGCAGGCTCATCGGCTTGACCAGCCAGGCATTCATGCCGACCGCCATGCAGCGCTCGCCTTCCTCGCGCAGGGCATTGGCGGTGACACCGATGATCGGCAGCCAGCTGTCGTGCCGACGCAGTTCGCCGACCAGTTCGTAGCCGTTCATTACCGGCATGTTCACATCGGTGAGCAGCGCGTCGAAGGCGCCTGGTGCCCAGCGTTGCAGCGCCTCGCGGCCGTTGCCGGTAAGGGTGACGCGACAGCCGAGCTCCTCCAGCTGTTCCTTGAGCAGGGCCTGGTTGATCGGGTTGTCCTCGGCCACCAGCACCCGCAGGCCGAGCTTGCCCAGGCGCGCGACCTGCGCCGGCTGACGGCTGTCGCCGCTGTCGCCGCGCTGCGCCAGGCGCAAGGCCTGGGCGATGCCATCCAGGTGGTACAGGCTGACTTGCCAACCGTTGGGCGCCACCTGCGGTTGCAGCCCGGACTTGGCCAGGGCGCAGACGCGCGGGCCGTTCCACAACGGCTCGGCGCCGCCCGCATCGAGCAGGTCGAGCAGTACCGCACCGGCCGGCGCCTGGGGCGGCAGTTCATCCTGTACCAGGGCCTCGCCGCCCCAGCTTTCGACCCAGGCCGCCAGGCTCTGCGCCAGCTCGCGCACCGGCGCGCGGACATACACAGGGTCGTGACGCAGCGCGGTGCCAGGAGTCTCGCCGCGGGCCTTCTCCAGCACCGGCAACGCCAGGGTGAAGGTGAAGCTGCTGCCCAGGCCGGTCTCGCTGACCACCCGCAGCTGGCCACCCATCAGCTCGCTCAGGCGTGCACAGATCGACAGCCCCAGGCCGGTGCCACTGATCGTGTGCTCATGGCCATGGGCCTGGTAGAAGGGTTCGAACAGGCGCGCCTGCTGCGCGTCGGACATGCCGATCCCGGTATCGGTGACCTGCCATTGCAGGGCCATTTCCCCCGCCTCGCTGGCCACCACGCGCAGGCGCAGCACCACGCGGCCGATATCGGTGAACTTCAGGGCGTTGCTCAGCAAATTGTTGAGAATCTGCCGGATGCGCACCGCATCGCCACGCACCAGGGCCGGCACGTCGG
This sequence comes from Pseudomonas sp. CAN1, assembly GCF_030462585.1. Lineage (GTDB taxonomy): Bacteria > Pseudomonadota > Gammaproteobacteria > Pseudomonadales > Pseudomonadaceae > Pseudomonas. The sequence continues at coordinate 70,276 of NZ_JASMRU010000020.1, forward strand.
CATCGATGCAGGCGTAGAGCTGCAGCTCCTTGCCCTCGGCCACCCCGGCATAACCGGCCACGGCGTTCTCGGCCAGCTCCAGCGGGTCGAACTCGCTCACCTCCAGGGCCATCTGCCCGGCCTCGATCTTCGACACGTCGAGGATGTCGCTGATCAATTGCAGCAAGGTCGATGAGGAGCGCTGGATGGTGTCCAGGTAGTCACGCTGGTGCTGGGTCAGCTCGGTCAGGCCGAGCAGTTCCAGGGTGCCCAGCACACCATACAGCGGCGTGCGGATTTCATGGCTCATGGTGGCAAGGAACACCGACTTGGCCTCGCTGGCGGCGTCCGCCGAGAGCTTGGCCTCGGCCAGCATCTGCTGTGCCTGGCGGTGCGCGCTGATGTCGTTGAAGGCACAGAGCACCACGTTCTCACCGTGGTAGCGGGTGGGAGCGAAACTGGCGTGCAGGGCGCGCCCTTCCACCTCGAACACCAGTTCGCCGCTGAACTGGTCCAGGCGCTTGCCCAGATCCCAGTCGCGGCTGATACGGGTGATCGCCTCGGCATCGCCCAGCCATTGCTCGGCCAGGCGGTTCTGCATCACCACCTGGTGGCTGCCATGGCGCAGTACGCATAGCGCCACTGGCGCGGTCTGGATCACCGCGCGGCTGAAGGCGTCGCTCTCGACGATCTCCAGGTGCGCCTGTCGTGCCGGCAGGATCACCCGCCGCGAGTACCAGCGGATCGCCAGCCAACCGCCGGCCAGGCTGCCGAGGATCAGTGCCAGGCCACCGAGGAACTGCCATTTGGCGTAGCGGAAGAAACTTGCGTAGCTCAGGCGATAGAGCGCGGTCCAGCCACCGGCGAACTCGCTGCGCACCTTGAACACCAGGCCGTCGCTGCTGATGTTCAGACCGTCTGCGAAGTCCTTCGAGGCACCCAGCGTATCGATCAGTACGTTGCCCCGTGGCGAGATCAATTCCAGCTCGTCGAACACCGGGCGTTCGAGCACCTGTTCCAGGTCATTGATGCGCTCCAGGTCCAGCAGCGATACGGCGATCACCCGGCGGTCGAGGTCGGACTCCCACCACAACGCATCGGGCAGGTCGAGGCTGATGTAGGCCAGCAGCTGGCGACCGCTGTTGCCGGTGAAGTGCTGCGCCTGCGCCCAGTGCACCTGCGCGTCGCTACGCTGCGGCGCACGCGCCTCCAGGGCCTGGCGTACTTCCTCGACCACCGGCAGGTAGCTGCGCCGGGTCAGCGGACGCTGTTCGCGGAAGTTGCCGATCGCCGGGACCGCCAGGCTGGTGCTGCCGTGCAGGTCGAGGACCATGACCTGCGGCGACGGGTAGGACGAGGTGCTCCAGTAGCTGCTGTAGAAGTTGGCCAGCATCACTCCGAAGGAAAAGGTGCCGGGCCGTTTCTGCTGGTCGATGGAGCGCACCTGCTGGGCCAGGGTGAAGGGCAAGGCGAAGGAGAACTCGCGGCCTTCGTGGATCTCCATGCCGCCCTCGCGCATCACCAGGCGCCGCTGCAGGGGAATCACATTGAGGTCCTGGCGCTGGGTGGATTCGTCGCTCTGCAGGGCGATGCGATTGAGGAACGCCTCGTGCTCGTGGATATCGCCCACCAGCCGGCTGAAGTGGAAGTGCACCTTGTCGCGCTCCTCCTGCACCAGCCGGCCCAGCGCCCACCAGCAGGCGCCCACCAGCATCAGGGCGAGGGCAACCGCGCACAGCAGCACGACGTTCAGGCGCAGCGAGGTGCTGGCCAGTTTGCGGATCGAGCCGTTTTCAGCTTCCTTCATGCAGGACTTCCGGAGTCGCGAAACAAGCGCGCTGCAGAGCGCCGGATACCAGCGAACTGTAGATGCGAGGCGCAGATTAGGCGACTGGTACGCCTGCTGAAAATTCATGCTGGCTGCGACAGGTCAATGGGCCATGGCGGTGCGCTCCTGGCGCAACAGGCCGGCGAATACCGCCGGCGGAACCGCCTCGGAAAACAGGAAGCCCTGGGCGCAGTCGCAGCGCAGGCGGCGCAGCAGCGCCAGCTCGTCCGGGTGCTCGACGCCTTCGGCGACCACCTCCAGGCCCAGTTGCCGGCCGAGCTTGACGATGCTCTCCAGTGCGGCAGCCAGGCCGTCATCGTCAACACAGCCGTGCACCAGCGCGCGGTCGATCTTCAGCTCGGTGAAAGGCGTGGACACCAGGTTGTACAGCGAGCTGTAGCCCTGGCCAAAATCGTCCTGGGCCAGGCCAAAGCCCTTCATGCGCAGACGGCAGGTGCCGGCGTAGTAGTTCGCCGGGGTCGCCGTGCGACTGCATTCGAGCAGCTCGAAGACGATGTGCGCCGGCACGCCGCCACGGGCGGCGACAAAGTCGGCCAGGCGGTCCGGCAGCTCGGCATCATCCAGCAGGTGGGTCGGCAGGTTCACCGCCACCGCCAGGCGAAAGCCCATCCGCGCCCACTCGGCCTGGGCCTGCAGGGCCTGGTCGAGCACCGTCCACAGCAGCCGGTCGTCCAGCCCGGCGGCGCTCAGGGCGTCCATGAAACAACCGGGGAACAGCACCCCATGCGCCGGATGCTCCCAGCGCACCAGCGCCTCGGCGGCAACGATGCGGCCGTCGATCAGCGAGGTCTTGGGCTGGAACCAGGCGCGCAGCTGCCCCTGTTCCAGGGCCTGCTCCAGCTCGGCGCCACTGGGCGGGGTGATGCGCGGCAGCCGGCACCTTTCGGAGTGTTCCAGGCGCGTGACCAGTTTCTCCAGCAGACGGCGAATGGCCGGCGCGCGGGCCGGCTTGGCGATCTGTTCGAGCACCGTGATGCCATGGGCGCGCGCCACCATGGTGGCGCTGCCCATCAGGCTGCGCTGGGCCGAGGTCATGATCGCCAGTAGCGGCGGTTCGGGCAGTTCGGCCAAGCGCTGGATCAGCTGCACGCCATCCAGGCCGGGCATCAGCAGGTCGCTGATGACCAGGTCGAAGCGCTCGCGGGCCAGCCATTGCAGGGCGTCGGCACCATCCTCTGCGGCGCGCAGGTGCTGTACACCCTGTTCGCGGAACAGGTTGAGCAGGTACTCGCGCTGGAACGGCTGGTCCTCGACGATCAGGATTCGCTGGTTTCGCATGGCAGCACCTCCGCAGGCAGGCTGGTCAGGCAGTGGCGCAAGGTGCGCAGGTCCACCGGCTTGTGCAGGCAGAGGTTCATGCCGGCGGCGATACAGCGGTCGCTTTCCTCCGGCATGGCGTTGGCGGTGGCGCCGATGATCGGCCCGCGGTAGCCGCGCTGGCGCAGCGCACGGGCCAGCTCGTAGCCATTGAGGTGCGGCATGTTCACGTCGGTGAGCACCACGTGGAAGGCCTCGGGCTGCCAGCGCGCCAGGGCCTGGCGGCCATCGGCAGCGAGCTCGACCTGGCAGCCGAGGGTCTCCAGCTGGTCGCGCAGGATCAGCTGGTTGATCGGGTTGTCCTCCACCACCAGCACCCGCAGGCCCAGGCCGATGTCCGGCAGAGTCTCGGCCAGCCGCGCAGCCTCGTTGCCGGAGCCTTGCGCTGCCGCCAGGGCGCGGCGCAGGCCGTCGAGGTTGTAGCGGCCGACGTGCCAGTCGCAGCCTTCCTGGCGCGGCAGGTCGCCCCCCAGGTCGGTCACCAGCACCCGGCAGCCCTTCCAGGCCGGCAGCGGACGGCGATCGCCGGGGTTGAAGCGCAGGTCCACCAGCACGCCGCTGTCAGCGTCATCGAATACCTGGTCGGCGCTGGCCACCTGCGCCTGCGCGCCCCAGCGACTGATCCAGCCGCAGAGGCTATCGGACAGCTCGCGGGTCGGCGCGTGGACCCAGACCAGGCTGTCCGCCAAAGGCTCATCCAGCGGCGGCGGCGCATCGAGGCACTGCAACGGCAGGCTGACGGAGAAGCTGCTGCCCAGCCCGACCTCGCTGACCACTCGCAGCTGGCCGTGCATCAATTCGGTGAGGCGCTGGCAGATCGACAGGCCCAGCCCGGTGCCGCCGGCCAGGCGCACATGGCCGGTGACCTGGTAGAAGGCGTCGAACAGGTGGCCCTGCTGATCGGCCGGAATGCCGATGCCGGTGTCGGTCACCTGCCAGTGCAGCGTGGCCTCGCCATTCTCTCCGAACTGGGCGCGCACCCGCAGGACGATGCGCCCGCTGTCGGTGAACTTCACCGCGTTGCTCAGCAGGTTGTTGAGGATCTGCTGGATGCGCGTGGCGTCGCCGAGCATCCGCGCCGGCAGCGCCGGGTCGCAGCAGGCGTAGAGCTGCAGGCCCTTGGCGCGGGCGGTGGCGGCGTAGGACTGGGCGGTATCCAGGGTCAGGTCCAGCGGCGAGAACGCCGCCGGCTCCAGGCCCAGCTGGCCGACCTCGATCTTCGAGACGTCGAGCACGTCGCTGATCAGTTGCAGCAACGTCGAGGAGGAGCGCTGGATCGCCCGCAGGTAGCCCGACTGCTGGTGATCCAGGGCGGTGCGCCCGAGCAGTTCGAGGGTGCCGAGCACGCCATAGAGCGGTGTGCGAATCTCGTGGCTCATGGTCGCCAGGAACAGCGTCTTGGCTTCGTTGGCGGCATCCGAATGTTGCTTGGCCTCGGCCAGCGCCGCCTCGGTCTGCTTGCGCGCGCTGATGTCGCTGAAGGCGCAGCAGAGCACTTCCTCGCCCTTGTAGCGGGTCGGTGTGTAGCTCAGGTAGAGGTGACGCCCGGTATGGGTGTCCACCTCTTCGGAGCCGCCCTCCTCGCCACTGCTGAAGCCGCGCTCCAGCCAGCCGTGGCTCCAGTAGCGACGCTCCTCGCCGCTGCCCAGCCATTGCTGGGCGAGGCGGTTTTCCAGCACCACTTCGGCATCGCTGCGGCGCAGCAGGCAGAGCGCCACCGGGGCAGTCTGGATCACCGCGCGGGAGAAGCTCTCGTTCTCCACCAGCGCGTCCAGGCGATGCTGCGCCGGGCCGATCAGGCGGTGGTTGATCCGCCGGCAGGTGGCCCACACCAGCACGCAGCCGAGCAGCAGCAAAGCCAGCGAGAACAGCAGCTTCGGCCACATCGGCAGCAGCAGGTCGTAGAGGTTGAAGTAGTAGATCAGCGACCAGTCGGAACTGCCCAGGTGCTTGAGCAGCGCCAGGTGGCTGGGCAGCAGGCCGGGGCCGCTGAAGGCGAAGTGATCGCCCTCCCACAGGTCGACGAACTGCAGGCCGAGCTGCGGCGTCACCGCGCTGCCGAGGATCGCCCGGTGCTCACGATCCAGCAGCAGGAAGCGCCCGGCATCGGGTACGCCGAAGGCAGCGGCGAGGTCGGCGCCGAACAGCTCCAGGCCCAGCCAGCCGTTGTCCTGCTCGCCGGTCACACGGGTGAACAGGTACTGCCGCGACTGCGGGTCGGTCGGGTCGGCCAGCCAGCGCACGCCGCGCTCCTCCTTCTGCGTACCGCGCCGCCCCAGTGCCTCCAGCACCGAGGGCGGCACCACGGCGTTCAGCGCTGGCGCGCCATACAGCCGGGTGACCGAGCGATCCGGGCCGGGCGAGACGTAGATCAGGTTCAGCCGGCGCGACTCCATCTCCGACAGGTCGCGCCCGGACAGCGCCAGGCTCCAGTGCGACCCCGGCTCGCCGAGGTTGACGAACACCTGCTCATGGGGCGGCACCGGCACGTTCAACTGACGCCACTGCACCAGCGGCTCGCGAGCCTTCCAGGTCACGCCACGGCTGATGTGCTCCAGCAGCGACTCGCGCTGGCCGACATAGCTCTGGGCGTCGTACATGGCAGCATTCATCTGCCGGCGCAGTTGCGACACCTCGCTGTTGAAGCTGGCAGCAAGGAACAGGCTGAGGGTGAAGAACACGCACGCGATCACCACCCAGGCCAGCAGACGCAGGAGTTTGCGGGCGGCCTTCGGGGTGGAAAAGGACGAATCCTGGCGGCGCAGGAACTGCTTCAATTTCATGCCCGCCAGCCTGGGGAAAAGCTGACCGGCGGGACATAAGACAAATCTAAAAAGCGTGGAAGTGCGGGGCTCGTCGCGCAGCGCCTGGGAAAAAGGGGTCAGCGCTTCTGGGCAGCCGTGTAGACCTCGCCACGCTCACGCTTGCCCACCGCGATGACCAGTACCACCACCTTGTCATCGAAGACTTCGTAGACCAGGCGATAACCGGCCGCAGCGAGCTTGATCTTGTAGCGACTGGCCGCACCCTGCAGGCGTGCCGAGGGGACGTGGGGATTACGCAAGCGTTCGTCGAGCTTGCGGATGAACTGCTCCTTCACCGGCCCCTTGAGCTTCTTCCACTCCTTGAGCGCGGACTGATTGAAGGCCAGACGGTAGATCGAGTCAGAGCTGGCGGAGGTCATCGAGAGTGACTTCCACTATTGGCTCATCCTTGCGCTGCTCGGCGATTCTGCCCAGTTGCAGGTCATCCAGCAGCTCCATCATGCGCTCGTACTCATCCGCCGGAACGGCATAGAACACCGGTTCGTTGCGATTGAGGATAGCCACCGCATGGCCCATGCCGGCAGCGACAGTGCCCATGGGGTCTTTCTTCAGTTCAGTGATGGAAGCGGTGACATCCGCCAGCATGGAATGGGGCACAGGACTCTCCCAGAGCAAGAAGACACTCGATTAAGTGCTTTTAAAGACACTTAATCAAGTGCGCTTCGTCACATCAGGAAAGCTCCAGCAACCCGCTTGCCCGCTGCACCCGGCGCTCCGTCGCCGCCTCCAGCACCTGCCAGCCGCGCCCGGCGCTGGCCAGGGTGAACCACTTCCGTGCGCGGGTGATGCCGGTGTAGACGAGCTCGCGGGTGAGGATGGGGTTGAGGCTGTCGGGCAGCAGCAGGGCAGCGTGGGTAAATTCCGAGCCCTGGGATTTGTGCACGGTCATGGCGAACACCGTCTCCACCGCCTGCAGGCGGCTGGGCAGGATCCAGCGGATGGCGTCGGTGCCATCCCCTGCCGGGAAGGCCACGCGGGCGACCCAGCGCACCGAGCCGTCGTCGGCCGGCTGCGGCAGCGCCAGGGTGATGCCGATGTCGCCGTTCATCAGGCCCAGGCCATAGTCGTTGCGGGTGACCAGCACCGGGCGCCCGGCGAACCAGCCGTTTGCCGAGGGAATCAATCCTTCGCGTTGCAGCAGGTCGCCGATCAGCACGTTCAACCCTTCGACGCCCCAGGGCCCGCGACGCAGTGCGCAGAGCAGCTGGAACTGGCCGTGGGCTTCCAGCACCTTTCTCGCCCAGGTATCCAGTGCGGCCTGATCGGCGTTGTCCGCCGGGCGCGAACCGCTGACCACGCGCAGGTAATGGGCGTAACCGACCGGGCCGAACAGGTCGCCGCCGCGTCCGCCGTCGATCACCAGGTCGCGCAGGCTGCGGGTTTCCTGGGCATCCACGGCGATGCGGGCGAGGTCTTCGTGCTGCGCCTTCCACACCTGGCGCAGCGCCGGGATATCACCGGCGTTAACCGCCTCGGCCAACTGGCCGATGCCGCTATCGGCACTGAATCGATGGCTGTGCCGGAGCATGGCCACGGCCTGGTCGAGTTCGCTGCCGGAGGTATCCAGCAGCGTGGCGTCAATCGATTCGCCAGTCACCGCCTCCAGCCAGTCGCGGGTGGCCGGGCGGTAATGACCTTCGCGGGCGCGGCTGCACAGCTCGCCGAGCACCGCGCCGGCTTCCACCGAGGCCAGCTGGTCCTTGTCACCGAGCAGGATCAGCCGCGCGCGCGGCGGCAGTGCGGCGAGCAGCGAGGCCATCATTTCCAGGTCGACCATTGAGGCCTCGTCCACCACCAGCAGCTCCAGCGCCAGCGGATTGCCGGCGTGGTGGCGGAACTGGCGGCTATCCGGCCGGCTGCCGAGCAGGCGGTGCAGAGTGGTGACCTCGGTGGGGATTTCCCTGCGCACGGCTTCGCCATCGGGCAGGCCGGTGAGGTCGAGGCGCTGCACGGCGCCAGCGATGGATTCGTTCAGGCGTGCGGCGGCCTTGCCGGTGGGCGCGGCGAGGCGGATGCGCAGCGGGCGCCCGCCCTCCCCCAGCGCCAGGCTTTGCAGCAAGGCGAGCAGCTTGACCACGGTGGTGGTCTTGCCGGTGCCGGGGCCGCCGGTGACGATGCCGAAGGCGTTGCCGGCAACCAGCGCACAGGCGAGTTTCTGCCAGTCGGCCGGCGCACCGGCTTTTTTCGGGAACAGCGCATCCAGCGCCTGGCGCAGCTGGGCCGCAGGCAGCGCGGCGCGTAGCGCGTCGCCCTGTTGCAGGCGCTGGTCGATGCCGGCGCGCACTTCGCGTTCGTACTGCCAGTAGCGGCGCAGATACAGACGACGGCCGGACAGCACCAGCGGCGTCTCACCGGGGCCATCGCCGACCAGGCGCGGATCGTTCAGCACAGCACGCCACGCGTCCAGATCAAAACCCTCCAGCAGCACGCTGGGCAGCTCCGGTACGTCCTTGGCCGAGTCGCCCTCGGGCGGCAGCGACAGTGCAAAACGGCTGTCCGCTAGCGTCGCTTCCAGGTCGAGGCAGACGTGCCCGCGGCCGAGCTGGTGGCTGGCCAGAGCGGCGGCAAGGATCAGCAGCGGGTTGGCGTCCGGCGCGCGCTCGACGAGGAAGATCGCGAAGGCGCGGTCCAGCTCACGCAGCCAGCCGCGCTCGGCCCAGCGACCGATCAGTTCAAGCATTTGCGCGGTGCTCTTCATGCCGGCACCTCCGCGCGGAACAGGCGGTCCAGCTCGTCCATCAGCACCTTCGGCGGACGCTCCAGGTACATGCCCTGGGTTGCCGAGGAGCTGCCGCGCAGGAACAGGTACATCGCGCCTCCGATGTGGCGGTCGTAGTCATAGTCGGGCAGGCGCGCCTGCAGCAGCCGGTGCAGGGCGAACAGGTAGAGCGCGTACTGCAGGTCGTAGCGGTGCTCCAGCAGCGCCTCGCGCAATGCCGCGTCGGTGTAGGCCTCGTCGTCGGCGCCGAGCCAGTTGGATTTGTAGTCGGCCACGTAGTAACGGCCCTCGTGCTCGAACACCAGGTCGATGAAGCCCTTGAGCATGCCGTTGAGCAGGTTGCCCTGCAGCGTCGGCCGCGCCACGCCGCCAAGGGTATGGCGGATCACGGCGGCGTCCAGACGCTGGGTATCGACGTGGCGGGTGGAGAACCAGAACTCCATTTCCTTCTGGAAGGTGGTCAGCCCGGCGAGGCTGACCGGCGCCGCATCGGGCACACGGAACGCCGTACGCAGGTACTGGCCGAGCCAACCGGTGAGCGGATCGATCCACTCTTCCCAGCCGCGCACGGTGCAGCGCCGGGCGATCTGGTCGCGCAGCGGCTCTTCGTCGGGGTTGAAGCCTTCGTCGGCAGCCCACTCCAGCAGCCCGTGGAGGAAGCTGCCGGGGTTCGCGCCACGCGGGAAGGCGTGCAGGCTGAAGGGTGCCGGCACGGCTTCCAGCTCGCGGTGCTCTTCCAGGCTGCTTTCACGCAGCAGGTCTTCGCCGGCGCTGATGGGTTCGTCGGCGGCCGGCGCGGGGGCGATTTCGCTGTCGTCTTCGGTAGCCAGCGATGCCAGCGCGGAGTAGCTGGCGATCCACCATTTCTCCGCCACCCGGCGGCGCGGTTCGCGGGCCGCGCCCAGCTCGCCGACCTGGACGCCGACGAAGACTTCCGTACCGACTTCCGGCGCCGGCTCCAGGGCGATTTCCGTGTGGCCGGCCTGCAAGTCGCCCAGCCGCGCAGTCACGTCCTCGACGCTCAGCGTGTTGCCGCCGCCGAGCAGGTAGCCCATGGCGCCCTTGTGCAGTTCGGGGCTCTTGCTGTTGCTCATCACCAGCGGCGCCATGCCCAGCCACACAGCGTGGCGCGCGCGGGTCAGGGCCACGTAGAGCAGGCGCATGTCCTCGCTCAGGCGCTCGTCGTTGGCCAGCTGGAAGGCGGCCTTGGCCAGCTCCTTGTCGCGGGACAGCTCGACCACCCGCGCATCGCCGGACTGGAAGCTCGGCGGCGTGCCGCTCTTGCCGTCCAGCTCGCGCCAGGTGCAGATGAAGGGCAGCAGCACCAGCGGGTACTCCAGGCCCTTGGACTTGTGGATGGTCACCACCTTGATCAGGTCGGCGTCGCTTTCCAGGCGGAGGATTTCCTCGCTGGACGGGCTCTCCAGCTGCTCGGCAAGCACCCGCAGCAGGGCGTGTTCGCCGTCCAGCTCCACGGCTTCGCGCTGCAGCCACTCGGCCAGGTGCAGCAGGTTGGTCAGGCTGCGTTCGCCGTCGGTTTCGCGCAGCAGGCGCGCCGGCAAGGCGAAGTCGGCGAGCAGGCGGCGCAGCATCGGCAGCACGCCCTGCTGTTGCCAGAGCACGCGGTAGTCGCGGAAGCGCAGCACCATGTCTTCCCAGAAGCGCTCGTCCTGGTTCAGCCGCTCCAGGGTCGCCCAGTCCAGCGCCAGGCTGCGAGTCGCCAGGGCGATACGCAGCGCACCGTCGTCGCCGGGGTCGGCGCAGGCGCGCAGCCAGTGCAGCAGGTCGACGGCTTCGGGGCTGTCGAACACCGAGTCGCGGTCGGACAGGTAGACGCTGGCCAGCCGGCGTTTCGCCAATTCGCCACGCACGGCTTCGGCTTCGCTGCGACCGCGCACGAGGATGGCAATATCCGCCGGGCGCAGTGCGCGCCACTGGCCATCGGCCTCGCGGAAGCCGCTCTGGGCGGAGCTGAGCCAGCGCTGGATGGCACTGGCGCTACTCGCCGCCATCGCCTCGCGGTACTCACCGGAGCGGCAGACTTCGCCGTCCTTCTCCAGCTGCCAGAAGGTCATGGCCGGCGCTTCGCTGCCTTCCAGCAGCAGCGTTTCGTCACGGCCACGCGCTTCGACGTTGAGGAACGGCACCGGATTTTCCTGCCCCTCCACCGCGAAGCGGAAGGCACCGCGCGGATGGCCTTCGGCAAACAGGAAGCAGCGGTTGGCCGCCTTCACCATCGCCAGCGTGGAGCGGTAGTTGGTGCCCAGCGTGTAGTGCCGCCCGGCCGTCGCGGCGCGGGCGCGCAGATAGGTGTGAATGTCGGCGCCACGGAAGGCGTAGATCGCCTGCTTGGGGTCGCCGATCATGAACAGACCGAGGTTCCTCGGGTTCTCCGAGATGCGATAGACACGCTCGAAGATGCGGTACTGCAGCGGGTCGGTGTCCTGGAATTCGTCGATCAGCGCGATGGGGAACTGCTCGCGGATGCGCTCGGCCAGACGCTCGCCGCCGCTACCGGCCAGGGCCCGGTCGAGGCGCACCAACAGGTCGTCGAAGCCCAGCTCGGCACGCTTCTGCTTTTCCACTTCGAGGTTGTGCCGCACTTCGCCCAGGGCATGCAGCAGCAGTTGCGGGGCAATCTCCGGGCGCCCCTCGGCGCGCTCGACCCAGGCGTCGATGGCCAGCAGCGCAGGATGCTCCGGCACCACCGCCTTGGCTTTCACCTTGATCCGCGTCTGACCGAACTTGGCGAGGTTGTCCGGCGCGTCGGCACCTTCGCTCCAGGCATCCAGCGCTTCGATCCAGCCGGCGAACACCGCATCGTCATCCTTGCCGCGGTAGCTGTTGCCGTTGAGGTCGCCGCGCAGGTTGCGCAGCAGTTCGGCGACACCCTCGCGATCCGCCGCCCAGGCTTCACAGGCGCGGGTTTCAGCGGCGGCGAGTTCGTCGTAGAACTCGCCGGTAGCTTCGAGCAGATCGGCCAGCGAGTCGGGCGCCGTCAGCGGCTGATCGGCGTAGCGGAAGCCGGCCTCCTGGGCCGCCAGCAGCGGTTGCAGGGCGCGGGCCAGCGCCTCGGGGCCGGCGTAGCWATGGCGCACGGCGTTGGCCGCCGCCACGCCCAGCGGGTAGAAGTTGCGCCGCCAGTAGTCACGCACGGCTTCGGCGAGCAGTTCGCTCTGGTCGGCGGCGAGGTCCTGGGTGAACAGGCTGCCGCTGTCGAAGGCGTGCTCGCGCAGCATGCGGTAGCACCAGCTGTGGATGGTGGAGACGGCGGCCTCGTCCATCCATTCGGCGGCCAGCCGCAGCAGGCGCGCACAGCCGGGCCAGCGCTCGGCGGCGTAGCTGTCGCGCAGTTTCACCAGCAGGCCGTCGTGTTTCTGTTCAGGCTCGGCGAAGCAGCGCGCGGCTTCGCCAAGACGCGCCCGGATACGCTCGCGTAGCTCCTGGGTCGCGGCTTCGGTGAAGGTCACCACGAGGATTTCCGGCGGGCTCAGCGGCCGGCCGAAAGCAGCCTGCTCGCCACCGTGGTCGAGGACCAGGCGCACGTAGAGCAGGGCGATGGTGAAGGTCTTGCCGGTGCCGGCGCTGGCCTCGATCAGCCGGCTGCCGTGCAGCGGGAAGTCGAGAGGATTGAGCTCGACGGCGCTCATTGTTCCGCCTCCTTGCGCTGCAGAATCGCGAACAGCGGCCCGTACAGCTTCTCCGCCCAAGCCGCGAACTCTTCGCTGGCATTGAGCGTGGCGAAGTCCGGATAGACTCGCGCCAGCGCCGCCGAAGACGACGCCTCGCCGCTCAGGTTGAAGCCGCCGTCGTAGCGCTTGGCAGCCTCGCGGGCCGCGCGGTCTTCGTCATCAGCTGCGGCCAGCCAGGCGAACGCCGCCTTGCAGGCGACCGGCAGCGGACGGCTCATGCCCTGGAACCAGGCATCCATCAGCGCATCCAGTTCGGCGCGGGCATCCTGCGCCGGCAGCGGCGGGAACTCCAGAGTGCCGGTCAGACCGACCAGCACACTGGTCACCGGTTCGCCGCACAGTTGCAGCGCCAGGTGACGCGCCCACGGGCGCACCAGCCCATGCCATTTGTAGCCCTTGCCTTCGTGCAGCTTGCCACTGACCAGTTGCAGGCTGGCGAGCTGGCCCTCGGCGTTGCGGCGCAGGCCGCCGAGCCAGTCGGCCAATTGGATTCCAGCGTGTTCGTGGTTGAGTTCGCGCTGTTCGTCTTCCACCTGCGACCAGTGCTCCAGCTGCTCGCGGTAGCGCGCCAGCAGGTCGTGCAATGGCGCCACCAGCGCCTGGGCGGAGAAGTCGCCGAAGGCCGCCAGCGGCAGCCGGCCTTCGCGGCGCAGGCGTTCGACCTGGGTGGTCAGTTGCCCGGCCAATTGCTCGTCCTGCCAGTGCTGTTCAACCCATGGGCGCAGGCGCTCGCAGAGTTCGAACTGCAATTGCCAGACGTCCAGGCCGTTCAGCTCGAAGGGCTCTTCGTCCTGGCCGGTCAGTTGTTCCTCGCCGAAGCGCACTTTCAGGCGTTGCAGGAAGAAGGCACCGACCGGGTTGGCGAGGAAGTCCGAGAGCACGCGCAGGCCGATGGGCGCGTCGAGTACCGGCGGTGACAGCGGCGCATCGTTGGTCTCGCCTTCGTGCTCGCGGTGCACGTCGCGCCACTCGCGGGCGTAGGTGTAGAGGCCGTCGATGCCCTGCACCGAGGGCGCGTCGAAATAGGCGCGGCTGAAGGGTTGCAGCGGGTGTTCCAGGGTCAGGCCGTGCAGCAGGTCGCTGCCGTTGGCGCCGTGCCAGCCGGCAGCGAGATGGTCGCGCAGCTGGCCGACCAGCACCGACGGTGGGCGCTCGCTGTTGTCGCGGATACTCCGCCCGACCCAGCTGACGTAGAGCTGGCGGCGCGCCGAGAGCAGCGCTTCGAGCAGCAGGTAGCGGTCGTCCTCACGGCGCGAACGGTCGCCGGGGCGGTAGTCGTTGCGCATCAGGTCGAAGTCCAGCGGCGATTGCGGGCGCGGGTAGTCGCCGTCGTTCATGCCCAGCAGGCAGACCAGCTGGAAGGGAATCGCGCGCATCGGCATCAGCGTGCAGAAGCTCACCGCGCCGGCGAGGAAGCGCTGGTTCAGGCCACCGGCATCCAGGCCGCTGAGCCAGGCCTCGCGTACCACCGAGAGCGGCAGTGGGTCGGTGAAGCCGGCATGGCCGCAGGTTTCCAGCCAGCCATCGAGCAGGTCCTGCAATTGCTGGCGCAGCAGTTCGTCGTGGTCGTCGGTGACCTTGAAGAAGTCTTCCAGCAGGTTGCGCAGGCACTGCACCCAGGTGGCCGGGTCGGCTTCCTCGGCGAGCAGCTCGCAGGCCTTCTCCAGCGCGCCCAGCAGCCCAGCCAGCGGACCGAGAGCGGCGGCGTCGAGCCCGCCGATTTCCGCGTAGGGCTGGATGCCCTGGAAGGCGTCGCCCTCGCCCACCGCAAAGCCCAGCAGCATGCGCCGCAGGCCGAAGCGCCAGCTGTTGGCTTCGGCGGCGGCGGGCAGGCCGAGGCGTTCGCGCTGCTGACCGTCGAGGCCCCAGCGGACGCCGGCACCGTCGATCCAGCGGCGCAACAGCGGCAGGTCGGCATCGGCCAGGCCGAAGCGCGCGCGCACGGCGGCAACGTCCAGCAGGTCGAGAATCTCGCTCACCGCGAAACGGCTGTCGGGCAGCCGCAGCAGGTGCTCCAGCGCCACCAGCAGCGGCTCGCGGCCGCGCTGCCCCTGGTCGGCCAGGGTGTAGGGGATGAAGCGTTTATCGTCGCGGGCAATCTGGCCGAACACCGCCTCGATGTGCGGCGCGTAGGGGTTGATGTCCGGGACCATGACAATCACGTCGCGCGGGCGCAGCGTGGGGTCGGCGTCGAAGCGCGCCAGCAGTTGGTCGTGGAGGATTTCCACTTCACGCTGGGCGCTGTGGGCGACGTGGAAGCGCACCGAGTCATCGGCCTGCGGGTCGACCGCCGGCCAGTGCTCGCGGGTTTCGTTGATCGGCCGCAGTTCGAGGATGTCGTCCTGCAGCTGGCCGAGCAGGCTGCCCGGCTCCACTTCGCTGAACAGGTCGATGCGCCCGTTGCTCACCGCGCCCAGGCGCGCACGGTAGCTTTCCGGGTCGTCGTACTGGTCGAGCAGGTTGATGTAGTCGCGGCCCTGCTTGCCCCAGGCGGCGAGTAGCGGCTGGGCGTACTGGTGTTGCTGGTCGTCGCTGAGCAGCTCCGGGGTGCCGGCGCGGCGGCGCTGGCGGCGGTATTCGTGGCGCAGCAGGTCCTTGTCGGCAACGATGTCGGCCCAGTGATGGCGGCAGGGGTTATGAACGCAGAGCAGCACCTGGGCGTGGCGCGCCAGCACGGCAAGCGCCTCTACCGTCTGCGCGGGCATGGCGGAGATGCCGAACACCACCACGCGACGCGGCAGGTTCGGCAGCAGGCTCCCGGCGTTCTTCAGCTTCTCGATGAAGCGCCCGTGCACACCGGCACGGCTGGTGGCCAGGCCTTCGGCGCCGACATCGTCGAGCAGCGCGCGCCACAGGGCGGCCTGCCAGCGGTTGTCGGCGTCCAGCTCGCGCAGCGTGCCGTTGGCCAGGCGCAGTTGGTCGACGTTGCGGCTCCAGTCTTCCAGCCAGTCGGCGCGGTAGACCTGGTACTGGTCGAACAGGTCGGCCAGGCGCTCGGCCAGCTGGTGGCGCTTGCGCAGGTCGGCGTCGTCGGCGAGGAAGCGTTGCAGGGTGGCGAACTCGTCGCGCGCAAGCAGGGTCGGCAGCAGGCGCATCAGGCGCCAGGTCAGCGGGGCCTTGTCGAGCACCGAAACTTCGGGGATTTCATCGCGGCCCAGCGCGCCCCGGTAGGCACGCCAGAGGAATTGCGCGGGCAGCTGCACGTCGAGCGCGGCGGTGACGCCGCAGCCGCCCTCCTCCACGTCGCGCCCCAGCGCCAGCTTCAGCCACTGGGCGATGCCGTTGCTCTGCACCAGGATGACTTCGTTCTCCAGCGGCGCCAGCGGGTGCAGGCTCATCCACTGCACCAGCAGGTCGCGCAGCGCTTCCGGATGGTTGCCGTGGATCACCATCAGGCCGGGGGTCAGTCGCTGCTCGCTCATCGTGTCTCCTGGTGCGGAGCGGGCAACGAAAGATGCCCGCCGGGGATGACGGGCATTTCACCAAAAAAGCGCCGCGACGGGGCAGTTTTTTACAGCGACTTCAGCGGTTGGAAGCGGCGGCCCACGCCTGCTTCCACGAAGCCTGGATGGCCTGGGTGGTGGCCTCACGCAGGGCTTCGCGGCGGCGGAACTCACTGCGCCGCTGGCTTTTCACTTCCGCGATGTCGCGTACCGGCTCGCGTTCCGGCAGGCGGTACCAGTGGCGGTCATGGCGCTGGCCCTGGCATTCCAGCCAGAAACCATCATAGCTGGACTTGAGCTTGTGCGAGCAGATGTGCGAGGCATCGCTGATGCCCAGCAGGAGTTTGCTTCCCATGGGCTCGCACAAGGCATAAAGCGCGCTCAGCAACAGGCCCTTGGGGCGCAGGCCGTGCATTTCCTTGCCCAGCCACTTGACCTTGTCATCGTCGCCGAGATGCGGCCCCTGCAACCCGCCGATCAGTACCTGCTCCCGCTCGCCCAGGGTAAAGCTCAGGGAATACAGGCGCTCACCCTGATCATCGCGCAGGTACAGGCCCAACTCGCCTTCCTTGAAGAAGTCCGACGGTTCCAGGGAAAGCCACAGGGTCTCACCACCCTTGAGCTGCACCGGGCTGAGCGGCACCGCCTGTTGGGACAGCAGTCGCTGCGTCCAGGCCGGCGGCAGGCACTGCAGCTGCGCGTAGTGGCCGACCAGCGCGGCCAAGCGGCGGCCAATGCCCCAGGAGTGGCACAGGTAGCGCCGATGGTGGCGCTCGGACGGTGCCGGGGACCCCTTGTACTCTCGCGCCAGGACGGGATAACGCTGAACGTGCTGCGACCATTGCCAGTGCAGGTGCGGCGAGACGATGGCGGCCAGGCTGCGCTGGCACCCCTTGCGAAGGGCATTGAGGCTCATGGGAATTCCATTTCGTCAAGGACGGGAGCCAACCTCCTGCCCACGGATCGATGCAGTGTGTCGGTGCGCGCCCCGCGGAATAATCAGCATCCCCCCACATCGACCTGGGAACTTTTCTGATCAGGCGACGGCTTGCTCCGACAACAACTCCACTGCATTCGAACCTGCTCGAATCCTGGCGCCCGCTATGCTCTGAACGAGTACCCCAATGCCCCAGAATGGAGAACGAAATGGGCAAGAAGAGCAAAGCGAAGAAACCGGCCGCCGAACAGACCGGGAAGATGAAGAGCAAGGAGTACGAAGAGCAGCTGCGCAAGCTCTCGGTGGAGCTGGTCAAGCTGCAGGAATGGGTGGTGCACAAGGGCCTGAAGGTCTGCATCATCTTCGAGGGTCGCGATGGCGCCGGCAAAGGCGGCACCATCAAGGCGCTGACCGAGCGCGTCAGCCCGCGGGTGTTCCGCGTCGTGGCGCTGCCGGCGCCGACCGAGCGGGAGAAATCCCAGCTCTATGCCCAGCGCTACATCAAACATCTGCCGTCGGCCGGCGAGATCGTGATCTTCGACCGCAGCTGGTACAACCGCGCCGGCGTCGAGCGGGTGATGGGCTTCTGCACCGAGGAGCAGGCCGACAAGTTCCTCGCCGTCACCCCGCTGTTCGAGCGCATGCTCACCGAGTCGGGGATCATCGTGCTCAAGTACTGGCTGGAGGTCAGCCCGGAAGAACAGGCGCGCCGCCTGGAAGACCGCATCACCGATGGCCGCAAGATCTGGAAGCTGTCGCCGATGGACGTGAAGTCCTACACCCGCTGGGACGAATACACCCGCGCCCGCGACCTGATGTTCGCTGCCACCGACTCACCCTGGGCGCCGTGGTTCGTGGCGCGCTCGGAGGACAAGAAGCGCGTGCGCCTGAACGTCATCAGCCACATCCTCAAGCACGTGCCCTACAAGGAAGTGCCGCGCGAGGAAGTGAAGCTGCCCAAGCGCGGCCGGATCGGCAAATACAAGAGCCCCGACTATCCGTTCCACTACATCGACGAGACTTTCTAACTCGACAAGACCTTCTGACGCCGGGCTCGATCCGTCGTCATCCTGGTCACCGTGTTCGCGAGCAAGCTCGCTCCTGCGAAGAGCGTTTCGGCTTCCAGCAGGAGCGAGTTTGTTCGCGAACCGCCTCAGGCAATTTCCCGCAGATACTCCTCGACCTCGACCGAAAGCCAACCGGCAAACGCCGCCACCTTCGCCTGCGTCGCTTCGCGCTCGGGCCATACCAACCAGTAGGGAAAGCCGTAGGGCACGCGCAGGTCGCTCAGCGCCACCAGCTCGCCGCTTGCCAGCGCGCCGGCCACCAGGCTTCGACGTTCAAGGCCGACACCCTGGCCCATGCGCACCGCCTCGATGCTCAGGTTGGAATCGTTCACCACGAACTCCGCCGGCTCCTGCGGCACCGCCACGCCGGCGGCCTGACACCAGTCCAGCCAGGATTCGAAGCCGGTGATGCGCGGGCAGCGGAGGATTTCCTCCGGCGTCCGTGGCAGGCGGCCGCCATTGAAGCCTGGCGCGGCCACGACCACCACTTCGTCCTCGAACAGATGCTGCTGCGCCAGCCCTTCCCAATGACCCTGGCCGATGCGCACCGCGACATCCGCCAGGCCCTGGCGCAGGTCCATCACCTCCAGGCTGGCCAGCAGGCGCAGGCGGTACTGTGGATAAGTCGCGCGGAAGTCCGGCAGACGCGGCAACAGCCACTTCTGGCCGAACGACGGCGTGACCGCCACCACCAGTTCGTCCTCGCCCGGGCGTGCCTTGGCCAGGCGGGTTGCCTCGGCGATATCGCGCAGGGCGCCACGAATCTGCAGCGCGTAGAGGCGCCCCTCCTCGCTCAGGCGCAAGCCCCGGCCCTCGCGCTGCAGCAAGGTGACGCCCAGCAGGCTTTCCAGCTGGCGCACCTGCTGGCTGATGGCCGAGTGGGTGACGTGCAGTTCGCTGGCGGCCAGGGTCACGCTGCCGAGCCGGGCAACGGCCTCGAAACTGCGCAGGGCGGAGAGCGGTGGCAGTGCGCTCATGTAAGTTTTCCTAACCGAATCGGTCACTAATCGTCGCTATTTCCCGGCAGCCAAAGCCGCTAGATTCATGGCCACCGCGCGGACAACCGCGTCAGCCACGATGCAATTTCCACTAACAGGATGTGCCCATGCAACAGAAGCTTCCGCACCTGATCGGCATGCTCGACTCGCCCTACGTACGGCGCGTCGCCATCACCCTGCGCCTGCTCGGTATCGAATTCAGCCACCAGTCGCTGTCGGTATTCCGCACCTACGAGGAATTCCGCGGCATCAATCCGGTGGTGAAAGCACCGACCCTGGTGCTGGGCGACGGCCAGGTACTGATGGATTCCACGCTGATCATCGACTGCTTCGAGCATCTGGCCGGGCGCAGCCTGATGCCCGCCGAGCCGGCTGCACGGGTGCGTGCCACACGTCTGCTGGGCCTGGCTCTGGCGGTCATGGAGAAGGCGGTGCAGCGTTACTACGAGCAGCAGCGGCCGCAGGACAAACAGCTCGCCAGCTGGCAGGAGCGGGTCGACCAGCAGTTGCACGCCGCCCTGGCGCAACTGGAAAGCGAGCTGCGCGAGATGTCGCTGGACGCCGGCGCGCCGCTGGACCAGGCCGGCCTGAGCATCGCGGTGGCCTGGACCTTCGTGCAGCTGCTGCMCGCCGAAGACATCCCGGCAGACAGCTACCCGGCAGTGCGTGACTGGGCGGAACAGGCCGAGGCGCTGGACGCCTTCAGGGCCTTCCCGCCGATGTGATGCCTTGAGGTAGGAGCGGACTCCGTCCGCGATAGGCCTCAGGCGCGCCGGGAATCGATCGCGGACGGAGTCCGCTCCTACGCTCCCTGAGGCTCAATCTCTGGGCAGTTCCTCGTGCTGCTGGTGGGTAAAGCGCAGCAAACCGAAGCAGATGACGAATCCGCACGCCGCCAGCCCTGCCGCGACGAGGAAGATCGAAGAATAGCCATGACGCGCGGCGATCAGACCCATCAGCGGGCCGGCGATGCCCATGGCCAGGTCGAAGAACAGCGCGTACGCGCCCAGCCCGGCGCTGCGGCTGCTGGCCGGGATGCGCAGCACCGCTTCGACGCCCAGCGACGGGTAGACCAGCGACAGCCCGCAACCGGTGAGCGCCGCGCCCAGCAGGGCGAAGCCCGGCCCCGGCGCCTGCCACAGCAGCAGCAAGCCGAACACTTCCACGCCCAGGCAGGTCACCGCCACGGCAAAGCCGCCGAAGCGGTTGACCATGCCCGAGAACACCAACCGCGCGCCGATGAAGCAGACCCCGAAGGCGGTCAGGCACCAGGCCGGATTGGTCCAGCCCTGGCTGCCGTAATAGAGGGTGATGAAGGTAGCCAGGGTGCCGAAGCCGATGGAGCCGAGCATCACGCACAGGCCATAGGGCAGCACCCGGCCGAGCACTGCGTGGAAGGCCATGCGCGTGCCGGAGATGGTCGGCACTTCCGCGCGGCCGCGGGCGGCCAGCCAGCCCAGCAGGGTCAGCACCAGGATGCTCACGCCCAGGCTCCAGAGGCCGATGGATGCCGACATCATCACCCCCAGCGGCGCACCGATGGCGATGCCGCCGTAGCTGACGATGCCGTTCCAGGAAATCACCTTGGCGGTGTTCTGCGTGCCGACAAGGGCAATGCCCCAGCTCGCCGTGCCGATCCCCAGCAGCCCCTGGGCCAGGCCGAACAGCAGGCGGCTGGCGAGCAGCAGGATCAGGCTCAGCCAGGGCACCGACTCCAGGCTGGTGGAGGCCAGCACCAGCACACCGCCACTGCCCAGCACACCCAGGCCCTGGAGCACGGCGCGCTTGGCGCCGTAGGTGTCGGTCAGGTAGCCCGCCAGCGGCCGCGAGACCAGGGTGGCAATGTACTGCAGGCCGATCACTCCACCGGCGACCACGGTGGAATAGCCCAGGCCTTCATGGACGAAGCCGGGCAGCACCGGCAGCAGCAGGCCGATGCTCAGGAACAGGACGAAGGTGAAGAATACGGTGGCGAGAATGCGCAGGGTGACGGAGGCAGTTCGCTGCTCGGACGAGCTCATGGACGGGCCTGACGGTGGGTGGCGGCACGGGGCGGGATCGATTGAAAGCAGGCTATCGATTTCCGTTCGACTTGCCAATCCGAACCTTGCCCGCTGGTTGGGGCTCCTATAGTTGTTGCATTGCCGCGCGCCGTGGCGGCGCGCTCCACCTCGACCCAGGAGATCGTCATGGACACCAGCCAGCACAGCCTGAGCGCCCTGTTCAAGCAACTCGGCCTGCCCGACGGGCGCAAGGACATCGATGCGTTCATCGGCAGCCACCGCCTTGCCGAGGGCCAGAAGCTGCCGGAGGCGCCGTTCTGGAACAAGGCCCAGGCGCAGTTCCTGCGCGAGGCGCTGCAGCAGGATTCGGACTGGACCGAGGAAGCCGACGAGCTGGCGGTGCGGCTGTCGAACTGATCCGGCGCGCTCCTGCTTCAGATACGCACGCTTATTTCAGATAAGAGCGCAGCACGCCCATGACCTGCTCCAGGTCCTCGTGGCGCTGCGCTGGCGTGCGGTCCTCGGCGCCCAGGTGGTCGCGCAGGTGGCCTTCGAGCACTTCGGCCATCAGGCCGTTCACCGCGCCGCGGATGGCGGCGATCTGCTGCAGGATCGCCGCGCATTCGCTGCCCGCCTCCAGCGCCCGTTCCAGCGCCTCGCTCTGGCCCTTGATGCGCCGCACCCGGGTCAGCAGCTTCTTCTGGTCCTTGATGGTATGTCCCACGTCAAAACTCCAAAGGTATACTGGGGTATAGTATCCAGACTGATCCTACGGACCATCATCATGCAGCACGCCACCCACCCGCAAGACGGCCACCACGACCACCAGTTCCACGAAGGCAATCCCCTGGCCGAACGCAACACCCTGCGCGCCGCGCTGCTGACCGTCGTGATGATGGTGGTGGAGATCACCGGCGGCTGGATCTTCAACTCCATGGCGCTGCTCGCCGACGGCTGGCACATGAGCTCCCACGCCCTGGCGCTGGGGCTGGCGTTCTTCGCCTACGTGGCGGCGCGGCGCTTCAAGGGCGATGCGCGCTTCGCCTTCGGCACCTTCAAGATCGAAGTGCTGGCCAGCTACACCAGCGCCATCCTGCTGCTGGGCGTGGCGGCGCTGATGCTGTTCGAGTCCGTGGCGCGGCTGCTCTCTCCTTCGCCGATCCATTACCAGCAGGCGATCGCCATCGCCGTGGTCGGCCTGCTGGTGAACCTGGCCTGCGCCTGGCTGCTGCGCGGCGAACATCACCATCATGACCACGGCCATGGCCACGATCATCACCACGGGCATGACCATCATCACGACCATGGCCACGACCTGAACCTGCGCGCCGCCTACCTGCACGTGCTCGCGGACGCCGCCACCTCGGTGGCCGCGATCATCGCGCTGATCGGCGGTCTGCTATGGGGCGCCGCCTGGCTCGACCCGCTGATGGGCATTGTCGGCGCCGTGCTGGTGGCGATCTGGTCGGTCGGCCTGCTCAAGCAGAGCAGCCGGGTGCTGCTGGATGCGGAGATGAACGACCCGGTGGTGGAGGAAATCCGCGAAGTGGTCGCCGAGCTGCCGGCCCCCGCACGCATCACCGACCTGCACCTGTGGCGCGTGGGCAAGTCGCGCTATGCCTGCATCCTCAGCCTGGCCAGCGATGGCGGCCTGACACCCGAACTGGTGCGCCGGCGCCTGCAGGCCCACGAGGAGCTCGCGCACATCACCGTGGAGATCAACCCCACCACGGCCTGATGCCGGAGGTCGCGCCGGCTTTGACGCACAGCCGGCGCTGCGGCCTAATGCGCAGCCTGTCGAACCCGGTCGCCTGCCCGCATGTCCAGCTCCCGCTTCTCCACCGCCCAGCAACGCGCCAGCATCCTGCACCTGCCCGCCGGCCCCTGGACCACGGTGCTCGATTGCCTGTGCGCGCGCTTCCCGGCGATCAGCCGCGACACCTGGCTGGACCGCATGGCGCGCGGCAAGGTGCTGGACAATGACGGCCAGCCCATTGGCCCCGAGCATCCCTATCGCGAAGCGCTGCGCATCCATTACTTCCGCGAGGTGCCGCAGGAGGCGCCGATCCCCTTCCAGGAAAGCATCCTGTATGCCGACGAACACCTGGTGGTGGCCGACAAGCCACACTTCCTACCGGTGACGCCCGCCGGCCAGTACGTCGAGGAAACCCTCCTCGCCCGCCTCACCAAACGCCTGGACAACCCGCAGCTGGTGCCGCTGCACCGCATCGACCGGTTAACCGCCGGGCTGGTGCTGTTCTCCGCCAACCCGAGTAACCGCGATGCCTACCAGGCGCTGTTCCGCGAGCGGCGCATCGACAAGCTGTACGAGGCCATCGCGCCGGCCCTGCCGCATCGGCAATTCCCGCTGGTGCATCGCTCGCGAATGGTCGAAGGCGATCCGTTCATCCGCATGCAGGAAGTCGACGGCGAGCCCAACAGCGAAACACATATAGAAGTGCTGGAGCAGCGAGGCGAGCTCTGGCGCTACGGGCTGCACCCGGTCAGCGGCAAGCGCCACCAATTGCGTGTGCATATGTCGGGGCTGGGCGCAGCGCTGTGCTTCGATCCGCTCTACCCCACCCTGCCGCCCAGGGACCAGCGCCCGCCGGAGGATTTCGCCAAGCCGCTGAAGCTGCTGGCGCGCCGCCTGGAATTCCACGACCCGATCACCGGTGCAGCGCGCCGCTTCGAAAGCCAGCTGGAACTGACCTGGCCTTCCATCAATTTCATCGATGGTCACCCTTAAGACGATCCATTTCCGTCGATAGTGGCCCGGGTGTTTTCATAGCTCCATCCCAAGGAGATAAAGCATCAGGAGCCGAACATGAGCTACAGCGCCAAGTCCTTTTCCGCCCTCGTCAATGCGCTGCGCGCCGATGGCATTACCCGTCCCGAACAGATGGCCCGCCAGCCCTTCCGCAATGCCCAGGGCTTCTGGTCCGCGGTGGCAAAGAAATGAACCTCGTGCGGCGACTCCCGCCTGCTCTGCGCATGGATGCGGTGATCGTCCTTTATGCCCTGGCCACGGCCTGGCTGGTGTTCTCCGGGTTGTGAGACGAGGCTGAAAGCCCTCGCCGGCCACGCCCAAGGAGGGTTCGACAGGTTCGCGAGCAAGCTCGCTCCTACACTCGGACTTCACCTCAGCGAGCTCTTTATAGGTGCGAGTTGGCTGGCCCCGTGACCTGATGCAAATGAAAAAGGGCAGCCACGGCTGCCCTTTTTCGTATCCCGCGCGGCCCTGCCGCGCTCCATCGTCACTTCTTCAGACAGGTGCTCATGAACGCCTTGCGTTCATCGCCCTTGAGGGCCTTGGTGGTAGCGTCGGCGTTGCAGGATTTCATCTTCGCCTGCTGCGCGGTCATGGCCTTGCTGTCGCCGCCGCCAGCCTTAAGGCAGGTACTCATGTAAGCCTTGCGTTCATCGCCCTTGAGCGCCTTGGTGGTGGCGTCGGCGTTGCAGGTCTTCATCTTCTCCTGCTGCGCGGTCTGCGCGGCGGTGGCGGCGAAGCCCTGTACCGAGAACAGCAGGGCCAGTGCCAGCAGCGGAATCCTAACGATGGTCATGGAGTGGTCTCCCAGGATGGAATTGCCACTCTGAGCGTAGCTCGCAGCCCAGTGTTCGCGAGGGCTTCACTGCAACGCGGGACGATTTCCGGTGCCGACCGTGAGCGTCATCGCGACGGGGAAAATATAAAAAGTTATATATAAATTCTAATTGATAATTTTTTGAAATAACAAAAATACCGCAGTATGGCGCTGCCACCCATTCGGTACGCCAGGAACCTGCCATGTCGCTGTTGACCCTTCCCAATGCCCGCGAGCAAACCAAGTCGGTCCGCGCCACGGTGCTGGTGTTCAAGGACCCGCGCTCGCAGGAACTGCTCAATCGCATCGAGCGTCTGGCGCCCAGCGAAGCCAATGCCTTGATCATCGGCGAGACCGGTACCGGCAAGGAGCTGGTGGCGCGCCACATCCACAAGCTCAGCCGGCGCAGCACCGCGCCCTTCGTCGCGGTGAACTGCGGTGCCTTCTCCGAGACCCTGGTGGAAAGCGAGCTGTTCGGCCACGAGAAAGGCGCCTACACCGGCGCCACCAGCAGCAAGGCCGGCTGGTTCGAAGCGGCCAATGGCGGCACGTTGTTCCTCGACGAGATCGGCGACCTGCCGCTGAACATGCAGGTCAAGCTGCTGCGCGTGCTGCAGGAGCGTGAAGTCGTGCGTCTGGGCTCACGCACGCCGGTGCCGATCAATGTACGGGTGGTCGCCGCAACCAACGTCAACCTGGCCGATGCCGTGGTCGCCGGGCACTTCCGCGAGGACCTGTTCTACCGCCTGCACGTCGCCACCATCCGCCTGCCGCCACTGCGCGAGCGCCCCGGCGACATCCTGCCGCTGGCCGAATTCTTCCTCGAAGAGCACTGCCAGCGCCTGGGCTACAACCGCGCCTCCCTGAGCCCCGAGGCCGAGCGCAAGCTGCTGGGCCACAGCTGGCCGGGCAATATCCGCGAGCTGGAGAATGCCATCCACCACGCCCTGCTGGTCTGCCGCAACCAGCAGGTGCAGCCGGGCGACCTGCAGCTGGCCGAGCTGCCGGCAGTGCCGCGCCACGACTCCCTGCGCCACGAGGCTTTCCCCCACGCCCTCGCCCCGCGCGTCGAGGCCACCCTGGAGCAGGCGCTGCTGGAGCTGTTCGAAAGCAACAAGCCCGACCTCTACGAGCACATCGAGGAAGTGCTGTTCCGCACCGCCTACCACTTCTGCCACGGCAACCAGTTGCAGACCGGCCGTCTGCTGGGCATCAGCCGCAACATCGTCCGCGCGCGCCTGGAGAAGATCGGCGAACTGAACCTGCCGCGCACCGGCTGAGCTGCTGCCAGCCGCGCCGTTGCTGGGCTGGCGCCGTCCGTCGGCAGTGCTTCAGCGGTTCCCCCCCGCGAAAGGTTATAATCCGCGCCGTTTTCCGGCTGCCCCGGCGTTGCGAGTCCCAGCGTCTACACTGCCAGGGTGACGTCCTCGCAGGGCGTCGCATGCCAACGAACAGCCCATTGCCTCAAGTCATCAGGACAGATCGTGACCAAAGACGAACTGCGCGCGGAACTGGAGCGCCAGGAGCAACGCTACAAGGATGAACAGGGCGGCGAAGTGACCCTTTACGCCGCACAGTCCGAACCCGAGAAGAAGCCCTGGCGCAAGCGACCCAGCGTGCAGGACAAGGCCTTCGACCGGGAACTGGCGAGAATCGAAGAAGAACGACTGAAAAAGGATCAGGAAGCCCCTTCCCTATAAACGCAGGTACCGCACCGGCTGCAAGACCGCCCCGAAATCCATGTGGGAAGTCATGACGGCACGGGCAGGCAAAGCTCCGTGGGGGAGCCTGCCAGAGCACCTGCATACACTCATCCGACGGGCCGGCAGCCCGGCGTGGAAGCATTGCAATCTTTTTCCACCCTGCCTGAAAGCGCCGTGCGACGTGGCGTCGCGCATTTTGGAGAAACCGATTCAGGCTGAATACGGTGCTCCTGGCTTCTGGCATAATCGCCGCCCCGTCTCCGACCGGTCATAGAATCTTCATGTTCGATCTCTTCAGCGGACTCGATCTCTGGGTGGGTGTCAGCCTGGTGCTGGCACTCGCGTTCGTCCTCGCGTTCGAGTTCATCAACGGCTTCCACGACACCGCCAACGCGGTGGCCACGGTCATCTACACCAAGGCCATGTCCCCGTACCGCGCGGTGATCCTTTCCGGCATCTTCAACTTCCTCGGCGTATTGCTTGGCGGCGTTGGCGTTGCCTATGCGATCGTCCACCTGCTGCCGGTGGAGCTGCTGATCAATGTGAACACCGGCCACGGTCTGGCCATGGTGTTCTCCCTGCTCGCCGCGGCGATCACCTGGAACCTGGGCACCTGGTACTTCGGCATCCCCGCCTCCAGCTCGCATACTCTGATCGGTTCGATCCTCGGCGTGGGCCTGGCCAATGCGCTGATCAACGACGTGCCGCTGGCCGACGGGATCAACTGGGGCAAGGCCATCGACATCGGCCTGTCGCTGATCTTCTCGCCGCTGGCCGGCTTCATCATCGCCGGCGCCCTGCTGATCGGCCTGAAGTGGCTGTACCCGCTGTCGAAGATGCACAAGACCCCGGAGACCCGCCGCGACGTCGACGAGAAGAAGCACCCGCCGTTCTGGAACCGCCTGGTACTGGTGATCTCGGCCATGACCGTGAGCTTCGTGCACGGCTCCAACGACGGCCAGAAAGGCATCGGCCTGATCATGCTGGTACTGATCGGCATCGTCCCGGCCAAGTTCGTCCTCGACCTGAACAGCACCACCTACCAGATCGAGCGCACCCGCGACGCCGCCATCCACCTGCAGCAGTTCTACAACCGCCACTCCGACTCGCTCGGCGAAATGCTCGCCCTGGGCAAGTCCAATGACGCGGACATGCCGGACCTGTACCGCTGCGAGCCGAAGCAGACCGAAGCGACCCTCAAGGGCCTGCTCAAGGACCTGCACGGCGTCTCCAGCTACAACGACCTGAACGACGACGAGCGCGTGCAGGTACGCCGCTACCTGCTGTGCCTGGACGACACCGCGAAGAAGGTCGGCAAGCTCTCCGAACTGCCGTCCCGCGAGAAGGCGGACCTGGAAAAGCTGCGCAAGGACCTGACCAGCACCACCGAATACGCGCCGTTCTGGGTGATCATCGCCGTGGCCCTGGCCCTGGGCATCGGCACCATGGTCGGCTGGAAGCGCGTGGTGCTCACCGTCGGCGAGAAGATCGGCAAGCAGGGCATGACCTATGCCCAGGGCATCGCCGCGCAGCTCACCGCGACCGCCGCCATCGGCATGGCCAACATCTACAGCTTGCCGGTGTCCACGACGCACGTCCTGTCCTCGGGCGTGGCCGGCACCATGGTGGCCAACCGCAGCGGCCTGCAGGGCGGCACGGTGCGCAACATCATCATGGCCTGGATCCTCACCCTGCCGGTGTCGATCGCGCTGGCTGCCGGGCTGTTCTGGCTGTCCTCGCGCTTCGTCGGCTGACCGCCAGCCCGCACCACGAAAAACGCCTGCATTCGCAGGCGTTTTTCTTTTCCGCTACCCGTATTCAGTCTTCTTCGACCAGGACCACCTGGCGCGGCAGGCGGATGACGAAGCGCGCGCCGCCCTTGAAGTTATCCACAGACAGGCTGCCGCCCATGTTGCGGATCAGGTCGTGGCTCACCGACAGGCCCAGCCCGGTGCCCTTGCCGATAGGCTTGGTGGTGAAGAACGGCTCGAAGATGCGCTCCATCAGCTCGCGGTCGATGCCGCCGGCGTTGTCGCGCACGTGCAGCTCCACCCATTCCGATTCGATGCAGTCCTCCTGCGACACACCGACCCAGCGGGCCCCTTCGTTGTCCCTTCCGAGCAGCGCATCGCGGGCATTGGCCAACAGGTTGATCAGTACCTGCTCCAGTTGGTCGGCGTAGCCGCGCACCACCACGCGCTGCAACGGCACGGCGGTTTCCAGGGTGATGCCCTGTTGGGTCAGGCTCTCGCCGAGCAGGGCCAGGGCGCCCTCGCAGGCGTCGTACGGATCG
The DNA here is from genome assembly GCF_030462585.1 of Pseudomonas sp. CAN1. Classification (GTDB taxonomy): domain Bacteria; phylum Pseudomonadota; class Gammaproteobacteria; order Pseudomonadales; family Pseudomonadaceae; genus Pseudomonas. The sequence continues at coordinate 98,688 of NZ_JASMRU010000020.1, forward strand.
AAGGGCGACGGCTCCAGTTCCGACTTGCGACTGAACACGCCCATGTGGCTGATGACCCGCGACAGCCGGTCGATCTGCGCATCGGCGCGGTCGAGTTTTTCCTTCAGGTAGTCCGGCTCGCCGAGCTTCTGCCGCGCGTTGTACAGCGACATGCGCATGACGTGCAGCGGCTGCTTCATCTCGTGGGCCATGCCGCTGACCATCTCGCCCAGGCTGGCCATCTTGGCGCCCTGGGCCAGTTGCTGCTGGGCGTGGCGCACGGCGGTGTTGTCGCGGCCCACCGCCTGGATTTCCAGCAGGCGACCATCGGCGTCGAGCACGGCACGGTCCGACCAGATCAGCCAGAGATTGCGCTGGCCGGGCAGGCAGAAGCGCAGCTCCCAGGAATCGTCCACCGCGCTCCTGGCGCCGCCCACCAGGCGGGCGCGAAGGGCGCTGCAATCCTGCTCCGACAGCCACTCGTCGAGGCGCCGGCCGAGTAGCGCTTCCACTGGTTCGCCGAGCACCTGGGCGAAGGTGTGGTTGATGAAGGTCAGCTGCAGGCTGGGGTCATAGCGGCAGATCAGCGCCGGCGAGTCCTCCACCAGCACCCGGTAGCGCTCCTCGCTCTCGGCGATCTGCATGGCCGCCAGGCGTTGTTCGGTGACATCCAGCCAGAGGCCCACGGCCTCCTGCGGGATGCCCTGGATATCGCGCAGCAGCTTGGCCTCGTCATACAGCCAGTGCCATTCGCCGGCGCTGTCGCGCAGACGGTACTCGGTGCGCACCCGGCCCTCGCGCAGCAGCTCGCGGCCGCGGTCGAGGAAGGCTTCCAGGTCCTCGGGATGCACCCTTTCAGCCAGCGCCTGCCAGCTCTGCCCCTGCAGGTCGAGGCCGAGCAGGTTGCCGGCGCTCTCGCTGTAGAACTCGGGAATCAGCCGGCCCTCCTCCACCCGCTGCACGTAGATCACCACCGGCGCGCTGTCGATCAGGTTGCGCAGCCGTGCGTGGGCGGCCAGGGCCTGCTCCTCCTGCAACTTGCCTTCGCTGATGTCGAGCAGCACACCATCCATCAGGCGGTCGCCGGCGCGCGCCTGCATGCGCCCCTGCAAGCGCAGCCAACGGCGCGTGTGTTGCGCACCGGCCGGGCGCAGCCGCATGTCCTGTACCAGCCGCCCGCCCGGTTGCAGGTTGCGCAGGCGCAGGCCCAGCTCGTCAGCATCCGCCGGGTGCAATTGCGCCAGCAGATCGGCCAGCGCCAGCTGCGTCTGCCCGGCGGGTAGGCCCAGGCTGGTGGCCACTGCCGGCGACAGCTCGAAAATTTCCTCATCGACCCGCAACCGCCACCAGCCGCCGCCGACCATGTCCTGCAACAGGCTCAGGCGCCGACTGCTGTCGCGCAGGCTGTAGAGTTCGGCGCGTTCGTGCACCAGGTTGGCGAGGATCTCCGCCAGGTATTGCCAGTCGCTCGGCGACGGCCCTGGCCACGACGGCGCGTGCTCCGAGGGCTCGGCGAGCAGGCCGGCCAATCGTCCGCCGCGCACGGGGGCGGGAACCAGGTAAAGACGGTCGCAGCACAGCGCCTGGAGCAGCTCCGAGCGCCCTTCGTCGACGCCCAGCAGGCAGGTGCCGCTGGCCCCGCGCAACTCGCCATCAGGCAGTACCAGCCCCTCGCGCAGCAGGCTGTCGAAGCTCGGCGGAACATGGCAGGCGAAGACCCGCAGCTGTTGATCCGGCCCCTCCAGCAGCAGCGCCATGCTGCGCATGTGGAAGTTGCTGCAGAAGGCTTCCAGCACCTCGCCTACGGCCTCGCCGAGGCGCCGTTGCGAGCTGTGCCGCAGGCGCCCGAGCAACAGCTTGCTGAGGTTCAGGCATTGCAGCTTGTGCTGCTGGCTGTCGGCCTGCCAGTTCAGGTCGGAGATATCGGTGCCCAGCAGCAGGCAGTGCTCGTCGGCCTGCAACACCGCCTGGAAGCGGCAGACCAGCGGCAGGTCGCCGCTGCTGCGCAGCACAAGGTCGAGCCGCTCGCCACCGCGCAGAGTGGTCAGTGGTGTGCCGCCAGGGGCGCGTCGGTCCAGATAGTCCGTCAGTTGCGGCAGCTCGCCGGCCCCGGTCATCGGCACCAGCAGGCGGTGCGCCAGGCTGCCACCGCGGGCAATTACGCGGTCGCGGCTGTCCAGTTCCAGCCACAGGTCCGCGTGCGCGGTGATATCCACCGTCGCCACCTCCGCCGGCGCCACATCCGGCCGCCTGCGTGCCGCCAGCGGCCGGCTGGGGCTGGAAACCTGGGGAGGAGCGTCCTGGGTGCTGGACAGGGAGCGGAGGAAATCGAACATCGCGCGCCTCAGAGCAGGACGCTGGCCTGGCCGCTCAGCACGGCCGGCAGACGGGGTACGGTACCGATCACCGGCAGCGTCAGCAGCGGCACTATGGGTGATGCCGCATAGGGATAGTTCACGCAGACACGGACACGGGTATAGGTACGATTGTTCACCGTCTCGCTGACCGGCGCGTCCATGAACTGCCCGTTGTAGCAGCCGACGCGCCAGGCGGCCGGCATCCAGCTCAGGCGGTCGTTCACCGCAGCATTCACGGCGTTGTTCAGGGCGGCCGTGTAATTGCCGGACGTGGGATTGACCGACACGGCGACCCGCGCCCCGCTCGCCGCCGCATCATTGAACGCCTGCAGCATCAGCAACGGCACGCAATAACCCAGAAGCCCGTAGAGCACTGCGAAGAAGAGTACGAATACCGCGGCAAATTCGATCGCGACCGCCCCCCGCTGCCGGCGTGGGCTGCAGACTCCGTTCATGCGCAGCACTCCTCGAACTAATTCGAAACTTCAATTGACTTGAGGGTTATCGACCCCGCCAGGCAATTCCCCAGCAACTTCTGTCGGGGCCTGCACTTTATGTTCAATACTAGTTGCTGCTGACAAACCGGCAGACAGGCAGAAAGCATTAATACTTACCCCGGAATATGGATATTCACATGCCGTTTGAACTGTTCCTGCTCGCCTGGTGCGCCCTGTGCGGCTACCAGGACCTCCGCGGACTGCGCGTCAGCAACTGGCTGACCCTCGGCGGTGCGGCTCTTGCGGGCGCCTTCCTGCTGCTCGCCGGCCACAGCGTCATCGGCCAGCCGCCAGCGGCCGCGCTGGCTGCAGCGCTGCTGGGGCTGCTGCTCAGCGTGCCGGGCTACTGGCTGGGCAAGCTGGGCGCAGCCGACGTCAAGCTGCTGTTCGCCCTCGGGTTGGCCAGCGACCCGCAGACGCTGCTCTATACCCTCGCCCTGGGCTGCCTGGTCTGCCTTGCCCTGATGCTCGCCAGCAAACTTTTGATTGATTCGGACAAACTACCGGCTAATTGCAATTCGCAATTAGCCAAACTGAGACCGTCAAATTTCAAGTCATTTCCGTTCATCTTTGCACTATTCGCCGGTCTTCTGACGTATATGTCATTCATCCAGTAAATGACAGCGGCTATTGGCATGATCCAGACTTACCGACTATATGCTTAGGGTTAATACCACCCGTCGCAGGGAGTTCCAGCCGGCTTCGTTAATTGAATGATCGGCCGATAAAAACAATGGATAGGATCAATTCCCAAGGAGCGTGCAGTCATGGATAAAACGGCCAATCGTCGTTTCAGCGTCCTGGTCATCGACGACGAGCCCCAGGTCACCGCCGAGCTTGCCGAACTGCTGGAGAACAGCGGCTACCGCTGCCTGGTGAGCGACAGCAAGGACAGTGCCCTGCAGAAGTTCCGCGATGATACCTCGGTCGGCCTGGTCGTCTGCGATCTCGGCCTTGGGCGCGACAACGGCATCCGCGTGGTCGAGGCCCTCAAGGAAGTCGCCGGCTCCGGGCGCTTCTTCGAAACCATCATCCTCACCGGCCAGCAGGGCAGCCAGGAAGTCATCGAGGCCATGCGCGTCGGCGTCGCCGATTACTACCAGAAGCCGGTAGCGCCGATGGAGCTGCTCAAAGGCCTGGAGCGCCTGGAAGCGCGCCTGCACGAGCGCATCCGCAGCCAGCTCAGCCTCAGCCACGTGAACCAGCGCCTGGAATACCTGGCCGAATCGCTCAACTCGATCTCGAGGGATATCCACAAGATCAAGTACGAAGTCCATGGCGGCGGCCAGCCCAGCAGCGCGCTGAAGCCCGAGCAGCCCGAGACGCCGAGCAGCGCACCGAGCAATGCCGAGCAGATGGCCCCGGTGGTGAGCAACCCGCTGTTCAACAAGCTCTCGCCGCGCCAGCAGGCCGTGGCCCGCCTGGTGAGCAAGGGGCTGACCAACTACCAGATCGCCTACGACCTGGGCATCACCGAAAACACCGTGAAGCTCTACGTGTCCCAGGTGCTGCGGCTGATGCACATGCACAACCGCACCCAGCTCGCCCTCGCCCTCTCCCCCGCTGCTGCGCAGAGCAGCGCCGTGCACTGAGCCGCAACTGCGACGACCTTCAGATCAGCAGCTCGGCGCCGCCGGTCTGGAGGTCGATCAGGCGCACGTCGAGAATGCCGGTCTGGATGCCGAGCAGCGACAACAGTGGATCAATCAGTTGCTGCCCCAGCGCGCTGATCAGGGCACCCAGGGCTGCAGTCAGGTTCAATCCAAGGTCCAGGATCGAATTGGCCAGGCTGCTCAAGGTACACAGTAGCCAGCTCAGAAGCGACGCACAGTTGCCACCGGGAGTGAGCTTGATCTCCAGAGAATTTCCCAGACTGGTCAGCCCGGCTCCCAACGAAGAGCCCAGCGGGCTGCTGACTCGCTGCGCCGCAGAGGGAATGCCCTGCGGCGGGGTAACATTGAAGGCCACGGACTGCTCCCCCGGCACTGCCAGATCAACGCTCGAAGTTCCGGTGATGCCATTGGCGCCGGAATTCTTGTTGGTGATAGTGACTCCGAGCAGATTGCCACCAGCGCCGCCGAGCAACCCAACTTTGGCGTTCAGTCCGACACTCGCCACCCCCGGCCTGGCCTTGAGGTTGACCGTAACCGGCTGCCCGGCACCGCCGCACTGAATGCTGTCCAATGCCGCGTAGCCAGGCGCAACCGCAACCGACAGTTTCAGGTCCAGCGTCACCAGGTTCAGGTTGAGCAGATTGGATACGGCACCGACGTCCAGTTGCACCTGGGCATTACGGGCAATTGTTCGCCAGTTACCGGAGGCATCCTTGCCGGGGTAGCCGATGGCGATGGTGGGTGGCGAAATCACCGTCAGCTTTACCGTAGGCGTCGTCCCAAGAACATTCTTGCCTGCCAGGTTGACGTTGACCGCATGGTTCATGTTGGCCAACTGGGCTGTCGCCATCAGCAGATCGAACAAGTTTACGGTGGCGTTGAGCGCCTCGTCGGCCACTTCGCCCGGAGCCACCACTTTTATGATCTGCCCCAGCGTGAGCTGCGCACCCGGCACGTTGATACCGGCCAATGCAGTGCGCAATAGCGCCACATTGACGCCTGCCAACTGCGAAGCATCCGCCGCATTGATCATCGCCTGGATCAACTGAACCGCGCTGACATTGGCGTTGAGCAGGCTGTCCAGATCACCCAGCTTGAGATTCACCCCCGCTGCCTGCAGTTGCTGACTGAGGGCGAGCAGCGAGATGTTCGCCCCGGCGATGCCCTGGTAGGTCACCGCATCCAGGTTCAGCGTGGTGCCGAGCAGGCCGCCGAGCAGGGCATTGAGCAACGGTGAATTGCTGGAATTGAGGCTGAGCACGCCGCTGCCGGCAGAAATGCCCGCCATGGCCGTACGCCGGGCGGTGGCCTGGGCGCTCAGGGTCAGGCGCGTCGGCAGGTTGCTGAACAGGCTGGCGACGTTGAGTACCAGGCTGGTGGGGACGTTGTGGGTCACCTGGACCCGCACCGAGTCCGCCATATCGCCGCCGGGGCTGAAAGTCCTGCGCGTTTGCGCCGCGCCATAGCCGCCATCGAGACTGACGGTACCCAGCACTCCGCTCAGCGTTTCCCCGGCAACTGGCACGAAATTGTTGCGCGCCGCGCTGGCCGTGACGTAGCCCTGGACGGTCGCCGCATCCTGGGCGCCGCACATGCCGCTGAGCGTCGCCGCCTCCAGCGCCGCCATGTCGGCCACGCGCTGCAGTTTGCGCTGCTCGTTGTACAGGCGCCCGGTATCGATCACCAGGGCCAGGCAGACCAACGCCATCAGCAGCGTGATCGCCGCCATGACGCCGATTGCGCCCCGCTGCCGCTCGCGTCCCATGGCACGCTCCCGCAAGGCTTACTTGCTGCCGGTGTTGAAGTCCTTGTCGTCGAGCAGATACTCGGGAATCTCGTGGGTATAGCTCTTCAGGTATCGCTGGTAGGCGCGATCACGCTCGGCGGGGGTCGCGCTCTGCAGGTTGGTCGAGGCGGCCCGCCCGCTGGATTGCAGCTCCAGCCAGGTCAGCACCTCCTGCTGGTCACGGGCAGTCGTGCCCGGTGGTGTATTGCTCCGCTCGACAGCCGAAGCCAGCAGCGGCGTGGCGAATACCGCGACGGCCAGAATCCATGCCTTCATCGCCCTTCTCCTGCCCGCTTCAGCGGGCCTTGACCAGCAGTTTGGCGTCCCGCGCAGCGGCAGGCGTCTTGTCATCCAGCAGCGGCCGCGCCGGTTGTACCGGCTCGTCCACGTAGCCCACGCTTTCCACTTCCACCGCCGGCGCTCCCGGAGTGCTGGTGGGGCTGGACGGGCGCAGCGAATCCGCCTGGTCCTTGGCGGCACGCACCTGGTCGGCGGACAGCCCGACACTCTGGATCAGCCGGTTGGCCTCGCTGCTCTCGCCTTGCATGAACATCAGGCTGAGCAGATTGGTGGCTGGCAGCTTGTCGTGCTCGTCCAGCTCCATGGCGGTGATGAATTCGAAGCGCGCCTTTTCCAGCTCGCCGCGGCTGAGCAGGACGTAGCCCAGGTCATTGCGCAAGGCACTGTCGGTTGGCTGCAGCCGCGCGGCCTCGCGCAGCTCGCGCTCGGCAGTCACGGTATTACCGCCGCGCATGGCGATCTGTCCCAGGCCGTGGTGGGCCTCGGCGGCCTTGCAGGTGCTCAGCAGCCCCTGGTAGATCGCCTGTGCCCGCGGGTCGCCAATGCGGCGCAGCGCCAGCGCCTTGCTCTCCTGCACTTCGAGGGAATTCGGCGGCAGGGTTTCCAGGTTGGCCAGGGCGGCGTGGGCGCGGCCGTTGTCGAGCATCTCCCGCGCCAGATTGAGCTGCAGCTCGACCGACTGGCCCAGGTGCTCGCTGCAGCTCTGGCCGACACTCGGCCCACCCAGCGTTTCGAGGTTGGCGCAGCCGCCGAGCGCAAGGCTCAGCACACCGATGGCAATCGCGTTTCTCATCCCATGCTCCCCAGTGCCTTGGTGATCGCGAGGAAACCCGGCCCGGCGAGGATGATCAGCAGTGCCGGAAACAGCAGCAGCATCATCACCAGGCTCATCTTCGCCGACAGCTTGCTGACCTTTTCCTGCAAGGACGTCAGCCGCCGGTCTTCGAACAATTGCTTGAGGGTGAGCAGCGAAGCCCGCGCGCTGCCGCCCTGGCGCACCATCTGGCGCAGCACGTTGCAGCAGTCGGTCAGCTCGGCCACGCGCAGGCGCTTGCTGAGCTTCTCCAGTTCCTCGGCCAGGTCCAGGCCGCTGTCGGCGTGGGCAAGCACGCCGTCGAGCTCGGTGGCCAGCACCGGCACGATGCTCCGCCCCTCGCGGCAGACCACGCGCAGGCTCTGCTCCACGGTGAGACCGGAATCGAAGAGGATGCGGATCAGCTGGATGAACAGGATCACTTCACTCGCCAGCCGATCGCGGCGCTTGCCGGCGAAATGAGCGAGGACACGCTTGGGCAGCAGGAAGCCGATGCCACCGGCGAAGGCCAGCGGCAGCAGTGGCGAAGTGTCGGCGTGGCCGGGCATCGCCAGGACGATGAGCACCCCGGCCATGAACAGCAGCGGGCACAGCACGACCGCCAGCAGGTACAGGCTGCGCGGGGTGTTACCGCCCCAGCCGGCCTGTTGCAGCAATAGGCGAACTTCTTCGTCACGCAGCTGCACCCGTTGGCCCAGCCCGCTGCCGCCCACACGGTCGAGCATGTCGGCCATGCGCCGCCCGCCCGAGCGTGGCAACTGCGTACTGCCCAGGCGCTGTTCGATCAGCCGCTGCTCGCGGTCGGCGGCACGGCTTTGCGAGAGCACCAGGATGATCGCTGCGAGGGCGAGGATCACGGCGAGAATCAGGTAGGTGACAGGCATGGCGGCGGCCTCACACGCTTTTCAGCATGCGCCAGAGCGTGTAGCACCCCAGCACCTGCAATCCGAGGGACGTCAGCAGCAACAGACGGCCGCCATGGTCGAGCCACATGTTCATCAGGTAGCCCGGATTGGTGAACAGAATGTAGGCACCCAGGCCGACCGGCAGCACCGCCAGGACCAGTGCGCTCAGACGCGTCTCGCCGGTCATAGCGCGCAGCTGGCGGCTCAGTTTTTCCCGCTCGTGGATGACCTTGATGATGTTTTCCAGCAGATCGGTGGTGTTGCCGCCGTAGCGATGGTTCACCGCCACTCCAAGGGAGAACACGTGCAGCTCTTCCACGTCGTAGAGCTCCGCTACTTCCTGCAACGCCTCGGGCAGGCTGATGCCGAGCTGAACGTGGTTGTTCACCAGCGAGAAGATTTCCCGCAGCGGGTCTTCCGAGGCACTGACGCCCTGGGTAATCGCATCGCCCAGGGTGCGCCCCGAGTGCAGGCTGCGGACCACCTGGTCGAGGAAGTTGGGCATCTGCCGGATCATCTTCTGCAGGCGCCTGCGATAGAGCACGTTGAGCAGCAGATGGAAGCCCAGCACCACCAGCAGCAGGCCGCCGAATGCGCCTAGCGGGCCGAACAGCCGATAGCCCAGCAGCCCCAGCAAAAGTGCCGCGATGGCCAGGCCGAACCACCAGCGGCGGTTGTCGGTGATGCCCGCGCGACGCATGCGCCGTGCCAGCCAGTGACTGCTGCGGACCCGCGCAGCGCTCACCGCCGGGTCCTCGCCACTCAGGCGGCGCATCACCAGCTCGTTGTGTCGGGCGCGCCAGCTCATCGCGCTCATCAGCACGCCCAGCGCCGCCAGCACGACGCTGGCCAGTGTCAGCAGCGCCGCGCCGCTCACATCAGCACCTGGCGGAACTTCAGCCCGCTGGGCTGCGCGGTGCGGACGAACTGCCCGCTGCCGCGCCGGTCGAGGCTGAACAGGGAGTTGGTGACGTACACGCCGTCGCGCACTTCCAGCACTTCGAGAATCTCGCTGATGCAGCGGCGGCCGTTGGACAGGCGAGTGATCTGCACGATGATGTCCAGCGCCGAGCAGAGCATCTGCCGCAGCGTCTGCTCGGCCACCTTCTGCCCGGTCAGGCCGACCAGCATCTCCAGGCGCAGCAGCGAATCCATCGCCGAGTTGGCGTGCACCGTACTCATCGAACCGTCGTGGCCGGTGTTCATCGCCTGCAGCACGTCGAGCACTTCGACACCGCGGATCTCGCCGAGGATGATGCGGTCCGGACGCATCCGCAAAGCGTTGCGGATCAGGTCGCGGGCAGTCACCTCGCCATAGCCCTCGGCGTTCGGCGGGCGGGTTTCCAGGCGCACCACGTGGTCGTGGCCCAGTTGCAGCTCGGCGGTGTCCTCGATGGTGACGATGCGCTCGCGCTCGTCGATGAAGCTGCTCATCACGTTGAGCAGCGTGGTCTTGCCAGTGCCGGTGCCGCCGCTGATGAGGATGTTGCAGCGGCTCGCCACGGCCTGGCGGAGGAACGCCAGCATGGTTTCGTCGACGCTCTGGTAGGCCAGCAGGTCGGCGCTCTTGAGCAGCTCCTTGCTGAACTTGCGGATCGACAGGCAGGGGCCGTCCAGCGCCACCGGCGGAATGATCGCGTTGACCCGGCTGCCATCGGGCAGGCGCGCGTCGACCATCGGGCTGGACTCGTCCAGCCGCCGCCCCAGGGGCGCGAGGATGCGCTGGATGACGCGCTGCACGTGGTGGTCGTCGATGAAGCGCAGGTCGCTCTGGTACAGCCGGCCCTCATGCTCGATGAACACCCGGTCGGGGCCGTTCACCAGGATTTCCGAAATGCCGGGATCTCGCAGGAGGATTTCCAGCGGGCCGAAGCCGGTCAGCTCGTCCACCACCTCCTCGGCGAGGCGATCCAGCTCGTAGCGCGAGATCGCCAGCTGGCGGCGCGCGGCGTATTCGCAGACCTTCTCGGAGACGTACTGCGCCACCGCCGGGCGCGCACCCTCCAGCAGGTTCATGCCGTCTTCGTCGATCTCGTCGATGATGTAGCGGTGCAGGCGCATCTTCAGCGTCTGCAGGTCCTGGTCATGACGGCCATGCCCGCCGCCGTAGTGCTGGCTCATGGGCGCGCGGCCTTGGCTCGGCCAATCCAGGCGAACAGCCCGCGCTTCTCGGCCACACCCGCGCCCAGCGCTTCGGCGAGGTCACGCAGTTTCACCGTCAACGGGTCGCGCGGCGCCAGGTCGAACAAACTCTGGCCGACGTTCTTGGCGCGCAGGCGAGCTTCCGGCGAGGCCGGCAGAACGCCAAACAGCTCCAGGCCGAACATCTTGCCAAGCGCCGGCGCATCCGGCGGTACCGACGGCCAGTAGCGTTCGATCAGCAATTCGACCCTCGGCAGCGAAGGCGTGCGCTCGCGCAGGCGGCGCAGGCGCTCAAGGCCCTTCTTGCAGGACGGCACGCTCTGGTCCACCAGCCACAGCACGCGGCTGGCCTGAATCAGCAGTTGGCCACTGAGCTCGCCTTCGGCAAGCCCGGTGAGGTTGATCAGGATATGGCTGAAGGCGCTGCGCAGGTTGCCCAGCAGCAGGTACAGCTCGGCGGTGGTGATGCGCTCCAGCACGCCGGGTTCGTCCGACAGGCTGAGCACGCGCAGGCCGGACTCGTGGCGGGTGAAGGCGCTGTCGATCAACGTCTGGTCGAGGCGACGCAGGTTGCGCATGGCATCGGCGAAGGTGAAGGACGGCTCCATGCCGAGGATGGCCAGCGCCTCGCCGGTGGGCTGGCCGATGTCCACCAGCAGCACGCGATGCTCGGGCTGGCGTTGCAGCGCCAGCGCCAGGTGCAACGCGACGAAGGCGCCGTCGGCATCCGGACGGGCGCTGACCAGGCTGATCAGCTCGCCCTGCTGGGTGGCGCTCACCGGCACCGTCGGCAGGCGCCCTCCCAGTCGACGGATCAAGCCGCTCAGCTCGCTCGCGCGGGCGCCGTAGGTGACGAAGTCCCGCGCGCCGGCCCGCATCGCCGCGAGCACCAACTGGTTATCCAGGCCGTCGCCGATGGCCACCACCGAGAGCAGCGGGCGGGCCGATACCAGCCCTTCGATCAGCGAGCTCTGCGCCACCACGTTGGCCTTGTTCAGGCTGGTGAACAGCACGCTGGAGCCGGTGACATCCAGCAGCGCCAGCAGCTCTTCCAGGGTCCCGCTGCTGGCGAGCACCACCTGGCCGCAGCCGGACAGGCTGCTCTGCAGCCACTCCTGCTCCCCGGGGTGCTGGACCAGTGCCACAAAGGTCTGACTCATGCCCGTGCTCCCTTCCTTTGCCTTGCGCCCCGCTCTCTGGCGGGATATCGCTTCGTAGGTATCCATCAGCGTGACATCCCGCTACTGGCCTTGCGTTTGTCGAACCGGCCGTCTTCCAGGAAGTAGAACTCGGCAAAGCCGGGGTCGTAGTTGCGCAGCCCCTCGCCGGGCAGGGTCGGCAGCGCGGCGGTGGCGGCCAGCGGCTGGACCAGGTGCGGGGTGACGATCATCAGCAGCTCACGGTCGTCCTTGTCCAGGTTCGAGGAGCGGAACAGCGCGCCGATGACCGGGATGCTGCCCAGGAAGGGGAACTTGTCGATGTTGCTGATGGTGTTGCTGCTGATCAGGCCGCTGATCACGAAGCTCTCGCCATCGGCCAGCATCACGCTGGTGTCGGTGCGCCGCACGTTGAGCGCGGGGACGGTGATATCGGCGGTACGGATACCGTTGGAGAAGTCCAGCTCGCTGACCTCCGGCGCCACCTTCAGGGCGATGCGGCGGTCGGTCATCACCGTTGGCGTCAGGGTCAGGCGTACGCCGAACTCCTTGTACTCGATGGTGATGTTGTTGTTATCGCCATTGGGCACCGGGATCGGGAACTCGCCACCGGCCAGGAAGGAAGCACTCTGCCCGCTGGTAGCCACCAGGCTCGGCCGCGCCAGGGTGTAGGCGAAGCCGCTGCCTTCCAGAGCGTTGATGAAGCCCAGCCACTTGCTGCTGCCGCCGCCCCAGATGATGTTGAAGCCGCTCTGGTTGGTACCGAAGTTGCCGCCCAGACCACCATCGGTGCCCACTTCGAGGTTGCCCAGGCTGCCCGGCGAGCCGAGCACGAAGGTGTTGGAGCCGCGCCGCACCAGCGAAGTGCTGGCCTGTTTGAGCTTGCTGCGGCTGACCTCGACGAAACGGATATCGGTCTGCACCTGATTGGGCAGCCCGCCGGAAGCGCCAACGGCCACACCGGCGACGTCGCCAACAGCCCGCGAGCCAACGCGCACCACGGTGCGCAGCGGCTGGTCGCTGCAACTGGTCCAGATCAGCAGGCTGGTGAGGCCCTCGGCCTTGCCGGTGACCAGGAAGTCCTTCTTGTCCAGCACCTGCACGTCGGCAATGTTCGGATCGCCGATGGCCAGCCGCTTGATCGGCACCGGCAGCTGCTGGTCGCGCTGGGCGCCCTGCTCGACATCGAGGTTCAGCTGCTGGTTGGCGAACCCCGCGCAGGCACTCGGTACGGCCTGCGCCGTAGAGTGCACGACACAGGCCAGCAGGGTGATCAGGGGAAGGATGAAGCGCTTGGACATCGATGCACTCCTTGCTCAATGGGCTTCACGGGAAACTTCGGTACCGCGGTAGACCACCACCCCGGAGCTCACCGCAGGCGCGGACACCTGGCGCACGGCCGGCGCGGCGTTCGGGCGCGGCTTGCCGATCAGCTGTTCGAGGGTAATCGGCTGGCTGCTGGGGGGGCCCAGCGAGGCCTGCAGGTAACCGCCCTCCTCCGCCTTCTCGTAGAGCTTCTCGTCCTTGCTGCGCACCGCCAGGCGCAGCGAGCCGGCCTGGGCCGCCAGCATCAGGCGCGCAGCGGCCTCGGCGGGCACCGCCAGCACCGCGGTGCGCGGTGGGCGCGGGGTCTTGTCCTTGGGATCTCCGGCATTGCGTGCCTGGCCGTCGGCGGAAACGGCAATCTGCTCGCCGTAGGTCAGCACCCGAACACCGGGCAGCACCACCTGGGCGCTGATGTTGCGTTCGGTGCCTTGCTGGTCCTGGACGAAGAGCATGACGTCGACGTAGTCGCCGGGAAGCACGAAGCCGCCGCCGCCGATCACCTCGTCCACGGCGATTGCCATGGCCCGCTCGTTCGGCCGGATGGTGCGCGCCAGCGGCCCGCCCGGCTCGACCACGGCAGCGGAAAGAATGCTTCCGGCCGGCACCGCGACCCAGACGCGCTGACCGATCAGGGATTCGGGCTTGGGATAGCTGCCAGCCGGAGCCGTGCGCAGCAGTTCGATACTGAGGTCATCCTTGCTGATCACCGCCAGCGCTGGCAGGTCGCGGGCTGCCATAACCACCGGCGTGCGCTGCAGCTTGTCGGCCTCGCCCAGGGCGGCAGGCGCCATTTCCTGGGGGGCTCCGGCCAAAGGAGCCGCGGGCTTGCCAACCTTGAGACCGAGGTACCCCACCACACCGGCGCACAGCAGCAACAGCCCGGCGAAAACCATCAGCACCTTGCTATTCATGACCAATTCCCTGGGATGGTAGCGGGGGCGGACCAACGGTCCGCAGCCTTGTCGAAAGTCACTTCACCGGGATTGCCGGCAGACGTCCTTCAGACCTTTATTGTTGTTTCGGCAAGCACTGGAATATCGATAAGAATCATTTCTCATAATCAGCCTTCGCTTGTTCCAAGGCTGAATCTAGTAGCTGCGTTAATAGCGTCAAATGTCCGGATTGAATTTCCGCTCGATAATTACTTATATGTCGGCAGCATTATAACTTTGGTATTAGCGCTATTTGCACAATTGCATTCGGCCATACGACGCCTAGCCTGACGATGAAGTCGGGGCGCCGCCCCGGTGGTATCGGCAAGGAGCACCGTGATGAATCTGAACCTCAAAGACGTCGGCCTGAAGTTCTACTGCAGGGCCAAAGCGCTGGTAACCGAACAGGAAGGTGCAACCGCCATCGAATATGCGGTTATTGCCGGATTGATCGCGGTGGTGATTATTGCAGGGGCGCGAGTATTGGGTACCGACCTCAACGCACTGTTCAACAGCATTGCCGGCCAAATACCGTAACAGCAGGCGGAAATGTAACTTCCGCAATACATGAATACTTCCGCCCAGCCACGGTTTACTGTGGCTGGGCGGATTTCTATGCTGAAGTCTTAAAGTAATCCCACCTGCCGCCGATATATCCTGCCGACCCCTTGTTCCACCTGCAGGATGCTTTTGAAATGCTTCGCTCGCTGTCCTTCTCCCGGAAGATTCTTCTGGCGGCCTCCCTCGTGGTGACGTTCGCCTTCGCCTGTTTCATCCTCTTCAACGATTTCCGCCAGCGCCAGGCGATCCACGCCGATACCGAAGGCTACCTGACCGAGGTCGGCAGCCTCACCGCCAGCAACATCCAGAGCTGGCTGGAAGGCCGTATCCAGCTGGTGGAGGCCGAGGCCGCGCAGCTGGCCGATGGCGAGCCGACGCCCGAGCGCATCCAGCATGTGCTGGAACAACAGGTATTCCAGAAGAACTTCGAGTCGGTCTACCTGGGTGAAGCCGCCAGCGGCGTGTTCACCATGCGCCCCTACGCGCCGATGCCCGACGGCTACGACCCGCGCACCCGCGGCTGGTACAAGGACGCCGTGGCCGCCGGCCGCCTGATCGTCACCGAGCCCTTCCTCGATGCCGGCACCAACGAACAGATCCTCGCGATGTCGATGCCGGTGATGCGCAACGGCCAACTGGTCGGCGTGGCCGCTGGCGACATGAAGCTGGAGACCATCACTGCGATCATCAACTCGCTGAAGTTCGACGGCGACGGCTATGCCTTCCTGGTCAGTGACGCCGGCAAGATCCTCCTGCACCCGGACAGCAGCCTGGTGTTCAAGAGCCTCGGCGAGGTCTACCAGCAGGGCGCGCCCAGAGTGCAGCCGGGCGTGCAGGAAGTCAGCATCAACGGCAAGGACCAACTGGTGTCGATGACCCCGGTGAAAGGCCTGCCGGGTGTCACCTGGTACGTTGCGCTGGTGCTCGACAAGGAATCCGCCTACTCGATGCTCAGCGACTTCCGCAACACCGCGATCATCGCCACGGTGATCGCCATCGTCGCCATCCTGTTCCTGCTCGGCATGCTGATCCGCGTGCTGATGGCGCCGCTGACCGACATGGGCCGCGCCATGCAGGACATCGCCCAGGGCGACGGCGACCTGACCCAGCGCCTGAAAGTCGCCAGCAACGACGAGTTCGGCGTGCTGGCCAATGCCTTCAACCGCTTCGTCGAACGTATCCACGAATCGATCCGCGAGGTGGCTTCCACCGCGCGCAGCCTGCATGACGTGTCGCAGCTGGTGGTGAATGCCTCCAACTCGTCGATGAGCAATTCCGACGAGCAATCCAACCGCACCAACAGCGTCGCTGCGGCAATCAACGAACTGGGCGCCGCTGCCCAGGAAATCGCTCGCAACGCCGCTGACGCCTCGCACCACGCCACCGATGCTTCGCACCAGGCCGGCGATGGCCGCCAGGTAGTCGAGCAGACCATCAGCGCGATGAACCTGCTGTCCGACAAGATCAGCTCCGCCTGCGCCAACATCGAGGCGCTGAACAGCCGCACGGTGAACATCGGGCAGATCCTGGAAGTGATCAAGGGCATCTCCGAGCAGACCAACCTGCTGGCGCTGAACGCCGCCATCGAGGCCGCCCGCGCCGGTGAAGCCGGCCGCGGCTTCGCCGTGGTGGCGGACGAGGTGCGCAACCTGGCGCATCGCGCCCAGGAATCTGCGCAGGAAATCCAGAAGATGATCGAAGAGCTGCAGATCGGCGCCCGCGAAGCCGTGGACACCATGACCGAGAGCCAGCGCTACAGCCTGGAGAGCGTGGAGATCGCCAACCGCGCCGGCGAGCGCCTGGCCAGCGTCACCCACCGCATCGGCGAGATCGACTCGATGAACCAGTCGGTGGCCACCGCCACCGAGGAGCAGACCGCCGTGGTCGACTCGCTGAACATGGACATCACCGAGATCAACACGCTGAACCAGGAGGGCGTGGAAAACCTGCAAGCCACCCTGCGCGCCTGCGCTGACCTGGAGAACCAGGCTGGCCGTCTGCGCCAGCTGGTGGACAGCTTCCGCATCTGATTTTTGCTGACATGAAAAAGGCGCCTTCGGGCGCCTTTTTCATGGGTACCGGTTTGGCTTCGGCAGAGGATCACCCTGTAGGAGCGGACCTTGTCCGCGAAGAGGTCCGCTTTCTGCCGGGCCGTTCCGGGAGCGCCGGTCAGGCTTCGCGGACAAGGTCCGCTCCTACGGGGCGA
>NZ_JASMRU010000021.1 GCF_030462585.1 Pseudomonas sp. CAN1
TCACGCATCGAGGCCGCCCGGCACAAGCTGCACGACCTCATCGCGCGGCGGGCGGGCAGCCCCACGGCGCTGATCGCCTATGCCGGCAGCGCGCACCTGGTGTTGCCGGCCACCCAGGATGCCGCCTTGCTCGACAGCTTCCTCCAGGCGCTGGCGCCGGGGCTGATCCAGCGCAGCGGCAAGGATGCGCTGGGCGCCATCGAGATCGCCAAGCGCCTGCTGGCCGCCGAGCAGGCGCCGGGCACCCTGGTGTTGCTCAGCGATGGCGCCGACCCGCAGCAGTTCGACGCCATCGACAAGGCATTGAGTGGCAGCGATCTGCAGGTGCTGGTGCTGGCGGTCGGCAGCCAGGACGGCGGTTTGCTCGCCGGTAGCCAGCAGGACTCCGCCGGCCGCCCGCTGCTCGCCAGCTTCGATGCCCAGGGCTTGAAGGGGCTGGCGAACGCTGCCGACGCGCCGCTGGGCAGCCTGACCCTGAACGACGATGACCTGGACTGGATCGAGCTGCATGCCCAGCAGCACTTCCAGGCCGCCCAGGGCGACGAGCAGCAACTGCACTGGAAGGATGCCGGCTACTGGCTGTGCTGGCCCTTGCTGCTGCTCGCGCTGCTGAGCCTGCGCAAGGGCTGGAAGGTGCACTGGCTCAGCGCGCTGCTGCTGGCCGTCGGCTTGAGCGGCGCGCCGCAGCCGGCGCGTGCCGGCGCGCTCGCCGATGCCTTCTTCACCGCCGATCAGCAGGGGCGCTGGGCCTTCGAACACGAACATTATCCGCAGGCCGCGGCGCACTTCCGCGATCCGTTCTGGAAGGGCGTGGCCGCCTATCACGCAGCGGACTACCCGCTGGCCCTGGCCAGCTTCGCCCGGCTGGACTCGGCGCAGGCGTATTTCTACCTGGGCAACACCTATGTGCGCCTGTCGAAATTCGCTGAGGCCATCGGCGCTTATCAGCAGGCGTTGGCGCGCCAGAAGGATTTCCCCGAGGCGACGGCGAACCTGGCGCTGGCCCAGGCGCTGGAGAAGGATCGCGAGGACCAGCAGGAAGCCGGCCCACCCGGCGACAAGCCCGACCAGGAGGTCTTCGACAATACCGCCGGCAAGGGCCACGACGTGCAGCGCCAGGGCGCCGAAAGGCAGTCGGACGAGCAGTGGCTGAACAATCTCAGCACCTCGCCGGCGCAGTTCCTGCGTCGCAAGTTCAACCTGCAGGATGCCGCAGCGGGAGCCGGATCATGAAGCGCGCATTGCTGCTCCTGCTGCTGTGCCTGCCGCTGCTCGGGCTGGCCGCCGAACCCGAGGTGAAGGTGCGCACCCAGCTGTTGCCGGGTGACAGCGTGATGATCGACGGCACACTGGACCTGCAGGTCGACCTGCTGGTGGACACCTGGTTCAGCCAGCCGCCTCAGTTGCCGGCGCTGAAGCTGGCGGGCGCGCTGGTCTCCGAGCCGAACAGCGAGGCTACGCACCTCACCGAGAAGATCGACGGCAAGACCTTCTTCGGCCTGCGCTACCACTACCGGATCACCGCCCAGGAGGCCCGCCGCTTCGACATTCCCGCGCTGGACATCCAGGTGCAGCCGGGGCAGGGCAGCGGCCCGCTGCAGGTGCGCAGCCAGGCGCTGTATTTCACCGCTCGCCAGCCTGCCGGCGCGGTCGAAGGCGCCGGTCAGCGCCTGGTGGCGAGCGCGGTAAGCATCAGCCAGGAACTCGTGGCCTCCCACGAGCCGCTGCGGGTGGGCGATAGCGTGACGCGCAGGGTGCATGTCCGCGCCGAGGGCGCCCAGGCCATGCTGATCCCCGCGCCTGCATTCGTCGACGTGGACGGGCTGCGGCGCTATGTGCAGGCGCCGACCGTGCAGCCGCTGAGCGATGGGCGTGGCGGTGTACTCGGCGGCGAGCGGATCGACGCGGTGAGCTACGTGATCGACCGCGCCGGCGACTTCCAGCTCCCGGCCATCGAGCTGCGCTGGTGGGCGGCCGATAGCGGCGAGCAGCGTTCGGCTGTCATTCCCGCTCTGAAACTCTCGGCCCAGGCTGCTGCGGCGTACCAGGCGCCGTTCTCCATCAGCGACGATCTGCGCGAACTGGGGCGCAAGGCCCAGGTGCGCATCGCCGGCCACTGGCTGGCGCTGGCAGCCGCGCTGCTGGTGCTGGCAGGCCTCGGTTACGCCGTGCATGCCTGGGGCCATGCAATACGTGTTGCGGTGCAAGGCGCCTTGCAGCGCTGGCGCCAGGCCTGGCAGGAATCCCCGCGGTACGCCTGGCGCCAGGTGCACCGTCAGCTCAAGAGCCAGCCGCCGCAAGTGGGCGCGCTGTACCTGTGGCTTCGCCGGACATCAGGTTGTCGCGAAATGAGTACGGCTATTTCCAGTACGGCCGTCCAAGCCGGCAAACCTTTGCTAGCGTTTCTCAAGGCGCGCTACGGGCGAGCGCAGGCTTCGTCGGGAGACCCGTCCGCGCAGCTGCTCCGGGCGCTGCCGGCGCTGCACCGTGAGCTGGGCCGGAGCGAGCCGACCCGCCCGCCGGCCCATGCCCTCAAACCACTGAATCCGTGATCCAGGGATGTGACATGCATTCGAACCATACTCGACCGATGTTCCGCTGGATGCTCCTGCTGCTCATCGGCCTGCCCATGCTGGCCCAGGCGGCAGACGAGCTGCCGTCCTGGAACGACGGGCCGTCGCGGCAAGCCATAGTCGCCTTCGTCGAGGCGGTGACGAAGGAGGGCGGCAAGGACTTCGTGCCGCCGGCCGAGCGCATCGCCGTGTTCGACAACGACGGCACGCTGTGGAGCGAGCAGCCGATGTACTTCCAGGTGCTGTTCGCCCTCGACGAGGTGAAGCGGCAGGCGCCGCAGCACCCCGAGTGGAAGGACATGCAGCCGTTCAAGGCGGTGCTCGAAGGGGACCAGAAAGCCCTGGCGGCCAGCGGCATGGACGGCATCCTGCGGATTGTCGCCGTCACCCATTCGGGCGTCAGCACCGACGAATTCATCGCCAACGCCCGCCGCTGGCTGGCCCGCGCGCGCCACCCGCGCAGTCAAAAGCCCTACACCGAGATGGTGTTCCAGCCGATGCTGGAGTTGCTGGGTTACCTGCGCGCCAACGGCTTCAAGACCTACATCGTTTCCGGCGGCGAAGTGGCCTTCATGCGTGCCTTCGCCGAGGAGGTCTACGGCATCCCGCCCGAACAGGTGATCGGCACCACCCTGGGCAGCCGCTTCGAGGACCGCAACGGCCAGTTGTCGATCCAGCGCCTGCCCAAGCTGGTGCACAACGACGATGGCCCCGGCAAGCCGGAGAGCATCGACAGCATCATCGGCCGCCGGCCGATCCTGGCCTTCGGCAACTCCGACGGCGACCTGCAGATGCTGCAGTGGACCGTCGCCGGCCAGGGCCTGCGCTTTGCCGGCCTGGTGCACCACACCGATGAAAAGCGCGAGTGGGCCTATGACCGGCAGAGCAAGGTGGGGCGCCTGGACAAGGCGCTCGATATCGCAGGAAGCAAGGGATGGGTGGTAGTGGACATGGCCAGGGAGTGGAAGCGGATCTATCCGTTCGACCAATAGCAAGCCAACAGGCAACACCGCAGGGACACGGGGATTTCCAGTCGGGCAGTCGGCATCTCCAGTGAACGCAGTCGTGGCAAAACGACCAGTAACTGGAATGGAGAGACACCAATGAAGCGCACGGGAAGATGGATATCGCAGTTCGCCCTCGCGGCGACAGCGATAGTGGGGTGTTCAATCGCCAGCGCGGCGGACAAGCCGAACATCCTGGTGATATTCGGCGACGATATCGGCCAGACCAACATCAGCGCCTACGCTTTCGGCGTGGTCGGCTACCAGACGCCGAACATCGACCGCATCGCCAAGGAAGGCATGATGTTCACCGACTACTACGCGGAGAACAGCTGCACCGCCGGCCGCTCGACCTTCATCACCGGCCAGGCGGCGCTGCGTACCGGCCTGTCCAAGGTCGGCATGCCCGGCGTGCCGGTGGGCCTGCAGGACCGCGACGTGACCATCGCCCAGGCACTCAAGGCCCACGGCTATGCCACCGGCCAGTTCGGCAAGAACCACCTGGGCGACAAGGACGAGTACTTGCCGACCAAGCACGGCTTCGACGAGTTCTTCGGCAACCTGTATCACCTCAACGCCGAGGAAGAGCCGGAACGCCCCTACTGGCCCAAGGATGACCAGGACTTCGTCAAGGCCGCCTCTCCCCGTGGTGTGCTGAAGGCCACCGCCGACGGCAAGATCGAGGACACCGGCCCGCTGACCAAGAAGCGCATGGAGACCATCGACGACGACACCACCCAGGCCGCGATCAACTTCATGGACAAGCAGGTGAAGGCGGACAAGCCGTTCTTCGTCTGGATGAACACCACGCGCATGCACGCCTTCACCCACGTGCGTGAGGCCATGCAAGGGCAGAGCGGCATGCTCGGCAACGAGTACGCCGACGGCATGATCGAGCACGACGGCGACGTCGGCAAACTGCTCAAGGCGGTGGATGATCTGAAGATCACCGACAACACCATCGTCATCTACACCACCGATAACGGGCCGAACCAGTGGTCGTGGCCGGATGCGGCGACCACCCCGTTCCGCAACGAGAAGAACTCCAACTGGGAGGGCGCCTACCGGGTGCCGGCGATCATCCGCTGGCCGAACCATGTGAAGCCGGGCACTGTCTCCACGCAGATGTTCTCCGGCCTGGACTGGTTCCCGACCCTGCTCGCCGCCGTGGGTGACACCGACATCAAGGAACGCCTGCTCAAGGGCGCGGATGTCGGCGGCAAGAGCTTCAAGGTGCACCTGGACGGCTACAACCAGCTCGAC
This sequence comes from Pseudomonas sp. CAN1, assembly GCF_030462585.1. Classification (GTDB taxonomy): domain Bacteria; phylum Pseudomonadota; class Gammaproteobacteria; order Pseudomonadales; family Pseudomonadaceae; genus Pseudomonas. The sequence goes on from NZ_JASMRU010000021.1 coordinate 4,841, forward strand.
TACCTGACCGGCAAGGCCGACAAGAGCGCCCGCAACGAGTTCTACTACTTCAGCGATGACGGCGACCTGGTGGGCATGCGCTTCGGCGACTGGAAGCTGGTGTTCTGCGAGCAACGCGCGCCGGGCGGCTTCAAGGTGTGGAGCGAACCGTTCACCTGCCTGCGGGTGCCGAAACTGTTCAACCTGCGCATGGACCCATACGAGCGGGCTGACACGGTCTCCGACCAGTACTACGACTGGCTGACGAAGAACGACTACCTGCTGTTCCAGGGCGAGCGCAAGGCGGCCGCCTTCCTGCAGACCTTCGTCGATTATCCGCCGAGCCAGAAACCGGCGAGCTTCAGCATCGAGTCGGTGCGCAAGGAAGTGGACGCGAAGATCGAAGCGAAGATGAAGCAGGGCGCCAAGTAGTGATCGGCAAGCGGGGCGCCGGGCTTCACGCGCCCCATCCAGTCCCCGCGATGGCTCGGCCATCGCGGGGTTCTCACGTTCTGACAAGGTCGATTCGATGCCCACAGCGGTCAGTTCCTCGCCCATGAACAGCCCCCGCGCTGCCTCCTCGCAGGCACGCCCGCAACCTGCGCTGGCCCTGTGGCTGCCAGCGTTGTTGCTGTTCGCTTCGGGGGGCTCGGCCCTGGTGTTCCAGGTGCTGTGGGTCAAGCAGCTATCGCTGGTGGTGGGGGTGGAGGTGTATGCCGTCACCACGGCGATCAGCGCCTTCTTCGCCGGGTTGGCCCTGGGTGGGCTGGCCTTCGGTCGTCTGGCGGACCGCCTGCAGCGCCCGCTGCGGCTGTATGCCGGGCTGGAATTGCTGGTGGCGCTGCTGGGTGTCGCCAGCACCGTGGCGCTGGCCAATGCCGCCGGCACCTTCGCGTTTCTCGACGAGGCTTTCGGCGCCCTGGCCTGGGCATTGCCCTTCGTGCTGGTGGGCGTGCCGGCCTTCTTCATGGGCGGTACGCTGCCGGTGCTGGTGCGCGCCCTGGAGCCCGCTGATGGCCAGATGGGCCGCGCCGGCGGCGGCCTTTATGCCGCCAATACCGCGGGCGCCATTGCCGGCACGCTGGTCGCTGCCTTCGTGCTGCTGCCCCTGCTGGGCGTGCAGGGCAGTGCCATTGCCGCCGCCGCATTCAACCTGATCGCTGCGGCCGGTGCGTTGCTGATCCGCCGCGAGAGCGCCGCGCCTGCCGCTCCGGCAGCGCAAGCCGCCGAACCGCGCAGCCGTGGCGCACGCCTGGCGATTGCCTTGTACTGCATCGCCGGTGGCGTGGCGCTGGGTTACGAGGTGGTCTGGACCCAGTCCATCGTCCAGTTCATGAGCACCCGCACCTTCGCCTTTGCCGTGGTGCTGGCCACCTACCTTTGCGGGCTGGTGCTGGGTAGCGCCCTGTATGCCCGGCGCGCTGATCGCCTCCGCGACCCCTGGGGCCTGTTCGGCCTGCTCATCGCCGCCGCCGGGCTGCTGGCGATTGCGCAGATCGCCGGCCTCGGCACCTGGCTGATCGGCCTGCAGACCCGCGCCGAATGGCTGGTGCTGCAAGCCGGCGGCAGCGAGCTGACGGGCATGTGCGCACGTTTCGCGGTGGCGGCGCTGTGCGTGGTGTTCCTGCCGACGACCCTGCTCGGCGCGGCTTTCCCGATTGCCTTGCGGCTGTCGGTGGATCGCCAGCATGTGGGCCGCGATGTCGGTGTGGTGGTGGCGCTCAATACCCTGGGCGGCATTGTCGGGGTGATGCTCACCGGCTTCGTATTGGTGCCGGGCCTGGGGCTGGTGCGTACGTTGGCTGTACTCGGGGCGCTGGCCGCAGTGGTCGGTCTGCTCGCGGTCTGGCGCGGGGAAGGCGTGGGCCGGGTGCTGCGTTTCGCCGTGGTCGCCGTGGCGCTGCTGACCGTGGGCATCGGCGCGCTGACGCCGCCGCAGCACCTGGCCGAGCTGATGCCGGGCGCGCGCAACGGGCGGATCGGTTTCTATGCCGAAGGCCGCGGCGGTACGGTGGCGGTGATCGAGCAGGGCAGGGGCGACAACCGCTTCAGCCGGCTGTACATCCAGGGCGTCTCCAATACCGGCGACGCCATGCCTTCGCTGCGCTACATGCGCCTGCAGGCGTTGCTGCCGCTGCTGATCCACAACGGCGAGCCGCGCTCGGCGCTGGTGATCGGCTTCGGCACCGGCATCACCGCCGGCGCCATGCTGCGCTACCGCGACCTGCAACACCCGGTGGTGGCCGAGCTGCTGCCCGAAGTGCTGGCTGCGGCGCCGAGCTTCAAGGGCAACTTCGACGCCATCCACGACCCGCGCCTGGACATCCGCCTGCGCGATGGTCGCCGCGAGCTGCTGCGCAGCGACGAGCGCTACGACATGATCACCCTGGAACCGCCGCCGCCCTCGGCGGCTGGCGTGGTCAACCTGTATTCCCGCGACTTCTACCAGCTCGCCGCCTCCCGGTTGGAGGAGGGCGGTGTCGTCGCCCAGTGGCTGCCGCTGCCAACCCAGAACGACGAGGAAAGCCGCTCGCTGGTGCGCAGCTTCATCGACGTTTTCCCCTACGCTACGCTGTGGACCACCGAGTTCCACGAGATGCTGCTGGTGGGCTCGCTGCAGCCGCTGCACCTGGATGTGACGAGCATCCGCAAGCGCTTCGAGCAACCGGAAGTCGCCGCTGCCCTGGGTGAGGTGGGCGTCGACTCGGTCGAAGCCCTGCTCGCCACCTGGGTTACCGACCGCGCCGGGCTGGAGAAATATGCCGGTGACGCGCTGCCGGTGACCGACGACCAGCCGCGCATCGAGTACGCGCCCTGGGTCCGCTCGAAGGAGATCGCCCGCGTGCTGCCGACGCTGCTAGCGCTGCGTTCCGCGCCGCCGCTGGAGAACGCGCTGCCTCCGGTGCAGGCCTCGGTCAATGATTACTGGCTGCGACTGCGGCGTTTCTACGACCTGAGCCTGCATGCCTATCGCGGCGACCGCCAGGCCTGGGCGCGAGACGCGCGCCAGGTCGCTCTGGACGACGGGGATAACCCCTATTACCGCTGGTTCCTCGGCGGGCCCTGAGCCTGCGCCGGCGGTCACAGATTGCTTCACTGCGGCGCGGTGCCCAGCGGGTTCCTGTAAGTCAGACGTGTCTCCACAGCAGGTGAATCATCATGCAGATCAGAGGCCTCGTCAGCACCCTGTCGGTGTCTGTGGTGTTGCTGCTGTCGTTGTGCGCGGGAGCCCGGGCAGCCGAGGCCAAACTGCCGGATGCCAGTTTGTCGGCCAAGGAGCAGGCTGAAGTCGATGCCATGGTGCTGCCCGTTCCCGAGGCCTGGAAAGGCGATCTGGACGGCATGCAGAAACGTCGGCTGGTGCGAATTCTGGTGCCCTACAGTCGTACTTTCTTCGTGGTCGACCGCGGCCGTGAGCAAGGCATCAGCTACGAGTTGGGCAAGGCCCTGGAGGTCTGGCTCAACAAACGCCATCCGTATGAGCGCAAGTCCCTGCAGTGGCGGGTGATGTTCATACCGGTTGCCCGCAACGAGCTGATGCCCAAGCTCAATGCAGGCGTTGGCGATATCGCCGCGGGCGGGCTGACCATCACCGAGGGGCGCTTGCAGAGCGTGGATTTCGCCGCGCCATTCGCCAGCACCATCAACGAGGTCGTGGTCAGTGCGCCGGGCAGCAAGCCGCTGAGCTCCCTTGAGGACTTGTCGGGCCAGCAGGTGATGGTTCGTCAGTCGAGCAGCTATTACGAGCACCTGGTCGAGCTTAATCGCACCTTCAAGGACAAGGGGCTGGCGCCGGTCGATATCGTCCTCGCCGACGAGAACCTGGAGTCGGAAGACCTGCTGGAGATGGTCAACAGCAAGCTGATCAACACCATCGTCGTCGACCTCTACCTGGCCAAGGCCTGGAGCAAGCTCTACAAGGACATGCAGATCCATGAGGACATCGTCCTGCACGAGGGCTCCGAGTTCGCCTGGGCCATCCGCAAGGACAGCCCGAAGCTGAAGGACGAACTGGCCGGCTTCGTGAAGACCCACAAGGTCGGTACCACCTTCGGCAACTCGCTGCGCAACAAATACGTGAAGACCAGCAAGCCGCTGCTGGATGCGACCTCGGAAGAGGACATGAAGAACTTCCAGCAGATGGTCGGCGTATTCAAGAAGCACGCCGGCACCTATTCCTTCGACTACCTGATGCTGTTGGCCCAGGGCTATCAGGAATCACAGCTCAATCAGAAGGCCCGCAGCGCGCGGGGAGCGGTCGGGGTGATGCAGTTGCTGCCGGCCACGGCCGCGGACAAGTCGGTCGGGATCGTCGGTATCGACAAGAGCACCGACAAGAACGTCGAGGCAGCGGCCAAGTACATGCGCCTGCTGTCGGACAAGTACCTGGACGACCCGGCACTGACACCGCTCAACCGCACGCTCATGACCTTCGCCGCCTACAACGCCGGGCCGGGCAACCTGATGAAATTCCGCCGTCTGGCGGAGAAGTCACAGCTGGACCCGAACATCTGGTTCGGCAACGTCGAGCATGCCGCTGCCCGCATCGTCGGCCGCGAGACGGTCGACTACGTGGGCAACATCTACAAGTACTACGTGGCTTACAAACTGGCGCAGGGCAAGAGCGGGCGCACCCAGAAGGACGTGCAGGGTGAAGTGCAGGCGACGACCCGCTGAATGATTCGGTGCCGCCGGGAAGGTCTCACTCGCGCTCGGGCAGGAGCTTACCGTCAAGATAGGGAGCTGCAAGCTCCAGGGCGCCACGCCCACCCCGACGCAGGCAGGCCAGCAGGGACAGCCAGGGGATGTCGGTCATGACCACGGCATCCGCAGTCAATGTCTGCACCTCTCCGGCGGTGCCGCCTGCCGGGCCGCCGTCAGGCATGTAGACCAGCAGCCAATCCCCGCGGGCCTCCAGCGACAGGCCAAAGCGGTAGCCGCTCTCCTGGATGACCATCACCACCCTGGCCCCTTCGATATTCTCCATGCCGGTGAAGCGGGCGGTTGCGTCCTTGAGCAACTGGTAGCCGGGCAGGTTGCCGAGCAGTTTGTCTTCCAGCGCCTGCAGAGCTCGTGATGCCACGGCGGTCCTGGCCAGCAGGCCCGCCAGGAAGCAGAAGAGCAGCAGCAGGAAGACGGCTGCCACCGTAACGGAGGTGGCCCCCGCGATGGAGAAGCCTTCGAAGATCGGCAGCACCTTCTGCAAGGGGCCGCTGAGCAGGTGGATGGCCTTTTCGATGAGGATGAACAGCAGCACGAGCGGGAGGATGAACAGCAGCCCGCCGGCGATGGTGGTCTTGATGAAGCGGAACATGCGCAGTCTCCTTGACTTTGCGGCCCGACTCCATGGGATCGCCCCAGGCCCTGTCTGTCGCTAGAGCTTAGACGTGTGTGGGGCCGGCACCCGGCGGATCTGCCCGCCCATCAGCCCAGGCCATGAGCATTTCACGACAGTGCCTGCATCAGCCGAGAACTCGGGTGAGGGTCTTTGCCGAGCTTTCCTCGCAGCCCTATCCGGCAACGCGTGTTTCTTTCGGGTAACTCACGGCGCACTCATACCTAAGTATGAGTTTCTGAATCGCTACTTCGTCGCTTACGCCGCTCTCTCGTACTGATTAGTTTTCCCGGGCCAACACCAACCACGGGAAAGCCGCATGACAACAACAAGAGCGCGCGCCGGATTCGCCCCGAATGCCCTGGCGCTTGCCGTTGCACTGGGCTGTGCCGCACAGGCCCAGGCCGTCACGTTCAATATCGGCGAGATCGAGGGCACCTTCGACTCGTCCCTGTCCGTGGGGGCCAGCTGGGCGCTACGCGGTGGCGATCCGGACCTCATCGGCGTCAACAACGGCGGCAAGGGCCTGTCGCAGACCACCGACGACGGCCACCTGAACTTCAAGAAGGGCAAGACCTTCTCGAAGATCTTCAAGGGTATCCACGACCTCGAACTGAAGTACGAAGACACCGGCGTGTTCCTGCGCGGCAAGTACTGGTACGACTTCGAGCTCAAGGACGAGAGCCGGCCGTTCAAGGACATCGATGACAGCGGTCGCAAGGAGGGCGCGAAATCCGCCGGTGCGCAGATGCTCGATGCCTTCGTCTACCACAACTACACCATCGCCGATCAGCCGGGCTCGGTGCGCCTGGGCAAACAGGTGGTGAGCTGGGGGGAGAGCACCTTCATCCTCAACAGCATCAACTCGATCAACCCGCTCGACGTTGCCGCCTTCCGCCGTCCCGGCGCCGAGATCAAGGAAGGCCTGATCCCGGTGAACATGTTCTACGTGTCGCAGAGCCTGACCGACAGCCTCTCGGCGGAAGCCTTCTACCAGCTGGAATGGGACCAGACGGTCGTCGACAACTGCGGCACCTTCTTCTCCCAGGCGGACGTGGTGGCCGACGGCTGCAGCAACAACCTGCGCCTGCTCACCAACAACCTGGCCGCCGGCAATGCCATCAACGCCGCGCTGCCGGGCACCAGCATGGACATCGACCAGAACGGCGAGGGCACCCTGGTCCGCCGTGGTCCCGACCGTGACGCCCGTGACGGCGGCCAGTGGGGCCTGGCGCTGCGCTACATGTTCGACCCGCTGAACACCGAGTTCGGCGCGTACTTCATGAACTACCACAGCCGCGCGCCGTTCCTCAGCGTGACCGCCCCTTCGCAGGGGCTGTACAACGTGGCCGGTCGCACCGGCGCGGCCGCGCCGCTGGTGGTGGCGGGCAACTCCAGCTACTTCATGGAGTACCCGGAAGACATCCACCTGTACGGCCTGAGCTTCTCCACCACGTTGCCCACCGGCACCGCCTGGAGCGGCGAGATCAGCTACCGGCCCAACGCCCCGGTGCAGCTCAACACCACCGACCTGCTGTTCTCCGGCGTCGGCCCGCTGGCGGCGATCAACCCGGTGGCCTATGCGGCCTACGGCAATGCCTCGGTACTCCAGGCCACGCCGGGTGGCGACCTGCACGGCTACCGCCGCAAGGAGATCACCCAGTTCCAGACCACCCTGACGCACTTCTTCGACCAGGTCATGGGCGCCGAGCGCCTGACCCTGGTGGGCGAGGTGGGCGTGGTGCATGTCGGCGGGCTCGACTCGACCCGTGATGCGCGTTACGGCCGCGATCCGGTCTACGGGCCGGGACCGCTGCCGGCCACCGGCTCGGTCGACACCTGCCGCGCGCTGAACCAAACCACCATCGCCGGCGCAGTAGGCAACAACGACTTCACCAACCTGACCAGCAACTGCACCGATGACGGCTACGTCACCGCCACCTCCTGGGGCTACCGCGCCCGCGCGATCTGGGACTACAACAGCGTCTTCGCCGGGGTCAACCTGCGGCCGAACATCAGTTGGTCGCAGGACGTCCACGGCTACGGCCCCAACGGGCTGTTCAACGAAGGCAGCAAGGCGGTCAGCTTCGGCATCGATGCGGACTACGCCAACACCTACACCACCAGCCTTTCCTACACCGACTTCTTTGGCGGCGACTACAACACGTCGGTCGACAGGGACTTCGTCGCGCTCAGTTTCGGCGTGAACTTCTAACCCAGGGGACCCTGCCATGCAGACTCAGAAAACCTTGTTGAAATCCGGCGTGCTGGCCCTCTCCCTGCTGGCCAGCAGCGTCATGGCTGGCGCCCCGGCGGCCGAAGTGGCGCAGCTGGGGGCAACCCTCACGCCCATGGGTGCGGAGAAGGCCGGTAACGCCGACGGCAGCATCCCGGCCTGGACCGGCGGCCTGCCGACGAATGCCGGTGCGGTGGACGGCAAGGGCTTCCTGGCCGATCCGTTCGCCAGCGAGAAGCCGCTGTTCGTCATCACCGCGGCCAACGCGGCGCAGTACAAGGACAAGCTCACCGAAGGCCAGATGGCGATGTTCAAGCGCTATCCGGACAGCTACAGGATCCCGGTGTACCCGACGCACCGCACCGCGGCGCTGCCCGACGACATCTACGCCGCGATCAAGAGCAGCGCCCAGCACACCGAGCTGGTCGGCGGCGGAAACGGCCTGCAGAACTTCGACAGCCACTACTACGCCTTCCCGATTCCGAAGACTGGCGTGGAACTGGTGTGGAACCACGAAACCCGTTACCGCGGCGGTAACATCCATCGCTACATCACCCGCGTACAGCCGCAGGTGGATGGCTCGTTCTCGATGGTGCACTTCGAGGACGAAGTGTCTTATCCCGCCAACCTGCCGGACTTCGACAAGGCCAAGGGCGACAACATCCTCTTCTATTTCATCCAGCGGGTGACTGCGCCGGCGCGCCTGGCGGGCAACGTGCTGCTTGTCCACGAGACCATCGATCAGGTGAAGGAACCGCGCCAGGCGTGGCTCTACAACGCCGGGCAGCGCCGCGTGCGGCGTGCCCCGCAGGTCGCCTACGACGGCCCGGCAACCGCCGCCGACGGCCTGGCCACCTCCGACAACTACGACATGTACAACGGCTCGCCGGATCGCTACGACTGGAAGCTGGTCGGCAAGAAGGAACTGTACATCCCCTACAACAGCTACAAGCTCGATTCGCCGTCGCTCAAGTACGACGACATCATCAAGCCGGGGCATATCAACCAGGACCTGACCCGCTACGAGCTGCACCGGGTGTGGGAAGTGGTGGGCACGCTCAGGGACGGTGAGCGGCACATCTACGCCAAGCGCCACATGTTCTTCGACGAGGACACCTGGCAACTGGCCGAGGTCGACCACTACGACGGTCGTGGCCAGCTCTGGCGCGTCGGCGAAGGCCATGCCCAGCAGTATTACAACCAGAAAGTGCCGGGCTACACCGCCGAGACTCTCTACGATGTCATCTCCGGCCGCTACTCGGTCATGGGCCTGAAGAACGAAGAGAGGCAGAGCATCGTGTTCGGCGCCAAGGCGCTTGCCGCGGACTACACCCCGGCAGCATTGCGCCAGACGGGTGTTCGCTGACCTCAGCCGTTTCACCGAGCAACTCCGTGTTGGGCGGCCGAACGGCCGCCCTTTTTTATGCCTGATCGTCGGCAAGCCCAATACAGTCAAGGGGGCAAGCCGTACCATGGCGGACTTTGTATCAGCGAGTAACGCCATGCCCACGGCCAACATCTACTCAGACCCGTGCCGCGTTCCCTCGTTGCCCACCGGTTTTCTGCCACGCCCCCGTCTGAGCAAGACCCTGCTGGCTGCGCGCTGCCGCTTGCGGCTGATCTGCGCCCCGGCTGGTAGCGGCAAGAGCGTGCTGCTGCGCGAGTGCGCACTGGCCCGCCCCGAGCAGACCCAGGTGCTGTGGCTCGACCTCAAGGGCCTGGTGCTGGATGACGCGGCCTTGCTGCGCCTGCTGGCCTCGGCGCTGGAGCTCGCCGACAGCGACCCCATCGGCGTACTCAACAGTCTGGCGCAACGCGAAAGTGCGCTGTGGATCATGCTCGATGACCTGCCGCGGGCGACGGACGAGCGTATCGACCGTCTGCTCGAACTGTTGCTGCGAGCATCCGCGCCGACCGTCACCTGGTGGATCGCCAGTCGCCGCCGGCCCGCCTGCAAGCTGGAGCGCCTGCTGCTGGACGGCGAGCTGCTGGAGCTCGGTGCAGAAGACCTGGCCATGACGGCCGCCGAGCTGGGCGAGCTGTTGGGCAGCCTGTATGGCGAGGTGCCGGTGACCAGCGTGCAGACCCTGATGCTGCAGACCGATGGCTGGTTTGCCGGCATCCGTCTGCGCCTGCATGGCCGAGACCCCGGACAGCTGCCCGAGGCGATGCAGGGCAACGCGCTGGTACGGCGTTATCTGGAGCAGGAGGTGCTGGCGGAGCTTTCGGGCGAGCTGCGTGACGCGCTGTGCAAGCTGTCCTGTCTGCAGGACTTCGATGATTCGCTGTGCGATCACGTGCTGGGCGCCGGCGAAGGCAAGCAACTGCTGCAACAGTTGCTCGACGCTGGCGTGTTTATCGAAACGCTCGATGCTGACCTGGGGCTGTATCGCGTGCGGCCGGCGGTGGGCAGCATTCTCGCGGCGGAAGTGGCCCAGGGCCTGAAGCGCGCCCTGTATCGCCACGCCTGCCAGTGGTCCGCCGGGCGCAATCAGGTTCGCCAGGCTATCGATTACGCGCTGCTCGCCGAGCAACCCGAAATCGCTGCCAGCCTGCTGCAGCACTTCACCCGCGACCGCCTGCTGCACGGCAGCCAGATGGCGCGCGTGCTCAGGTGGCGCAACCTGCTGCCGGGCGAGCTGATCTCCAGTACGCCACGCCTGTTGATCCTGAATTCCTGGGCACTGCTGATCAGCGGCCGTCTCGATGAGGCGGAAGTCTGCGCGGCGCAGCTGCAACGCTTCCTGCCGCAGCCGACGGCGCAACGCCAGCGCGAGCTGCTCGCGCAGTGCCAGGCGCTGACCGGCAAGCTCGAATACCACCGGGGCAAGGCCGACGCACGGCACATGCGCGAGGCGCTGGAGCATCTGCCGGAGTCTGCCTGGGCGCAGCATGTGATCGTGCTTACCGCGCTGATCGAAGTGGAAATCGTCGACGGGCGAATGGAGACGGCCGAGCAGTTCCATCGCGATGCCATCAAGATGGCGCGCCGCCATGGAAGCCGCATGCTGGAAGCGGTGCTGCTGTTGCAGCAGGTGCATCTGCTGGAAATGCGCGGCGAGCTCAGTCAGGCGCTGCACCTGACCGAGCAGTTGCACCGGGAGTTGTGCGCCGAGGGCAAGGGCGAGGCCAACCCGCTGCGCGGCCGCACGCGGCTGCGCCTGGGTGCCTTGCTGGCGCGCCGGGGAGATTACGCAGCGGCCCGTGGGCACTATGAAGCCGGGCTGCAGGAGTGCCTGGACTGCGAAGACCCGGCTGCCTCCTGGGGCTACATCGGCCTGGCCGAACTCGATGCGCTGCACAAGTCGCTCGGCCAGGCGCACCAGCGCCTGGCCGATGCGGAGCGCCTACTGCAGTTCCGCAACATCACTGAGCCGCTGTACCAGAACCTGCTGCTGCTCGGCTACGCCCGCCTGTGGATTCAGGAAGGCCATGCTGGCCGCGCTCGTAGCGCGCTGGAGGAGGGGCTGCGGCAGTACAGCGGCGCAGAGTGCTGCCGGCCACCGTACGGCAATCCCGAGCTGGTTCAGCACCTGCAGGTAGCGTTGCTGCATGCACGCCAGGCGATGGGTGAAGACGTCAGCGAAGCCTTCGAGGGCATGCTCAAGGCGGCCCTGCGGCAGGAGCGCCGCAGCCTGGCCATCGAGTTGTGGTTCGGCATGGCCGAAGCCCTCTATGCCAAGGGCCAGCAGGGCGGCGCGCAGCGGGCGCTGCTCGATGCGATGGCGCTGTCCCGGCAGACTGGCATGCTCAGCGCCGAGTACCAATGCAGCCTGCGCAACCCCGGCCTGATTCGCTGGGGCAAGGACTCGCTCAGACCCAAGGACCAGCAGGCCACTGCCGTGTTGCTCAGCCCGCGCGAGCTGTCGGTGCTGAAGATGATTGCCCAGGGGCTGTCCAACCAGGACATCGCCGAGCAGCTGTTCATCTCCCTGCACACCGTCAAGAGCCATGCGCAGAAGATCAACGTGAAGCTGGGAGTGGCCCGGCGTACCCAGGCCATTGTTCGCGCCAAGGAGCTGGGGCTGGTGCGCTAGCGTCGAGCCGCACTAGCGATATGGCGGGCCTTCGGGATCGGCAGTGGCGCTGCCTTCGAGCAGTTGCCGGCGTACCCCGCGCGGCGTGTCGTCGAACCAGCGACGGCAGGCGCGATTGAACACGCTCTGCTCGCTGTAGCCCAACAACCCCGCGACCTGCGCCATCGGCATGTGGCGCTCGGCAAGGTAGCGTTGCGCGCAGGAGCGCCGGGCCTGTTCGAGCACCTGCTCGAATCCCGTACCGAGCTCCGCCAGGCGCCGTTGCAGCACCCGCTCATGCAGGCCGAGCTGTTCGGCGATCAGGCTTATCCGGCAGCGCTGGGTGGGCAGGGTCCGCAGGATCAGGTTTTCCACCTGGCGTACCAGGCCGATGGCCGCCTGGGCGTCGAAGGGGCGCAGGTAATCCAGCATCACCCGGTGCAGCTGCGGGTCCTGCTGTTCGATGCGCATGCCCAGTTGCTCATTGCTCAGCACCAGGGCGTTGCAGTCCTGGTTGAAGTACGCCGCGGCCTTGAAGTAGCGCTTGTAGCGCGCCAGCGGCAGTGCGCTGGCGCCGCTGAGCAGCACCGAGCGAGCGCTGAACTGGCTGCCGCAGAGAAGCTTCAGGGTGTTGTGGCCGACCCCCAGTGCCAGTTCCTGCATCTGCCGCAGGCGCGTGGGGCCGGGCAGGCGAATCTCGATCAGCAGCCGTGGTGCCTGGTGGTCACTGCGGTCGAGTTGCACATCGATGCCGGGGCTGTGATAGCCGATGAACCGCGAGATTTCCTCCAGCGCCTGGCCCACCGTGGCTGAGTTCCGCGCGATCAGCGCCACCGGTCCGAGCACGTGCAGGTCCTGGTATTCCGCCATGCGCAGACCGAGGTCTGGGCAATCCAGTTCGCTGGCGGCGCATTCGAGCACGCCAACCAGGGCGCGCAGCGGTACCCGTGCCTCGTCGTCTTCGAGCGCGGCGGGGGCTATCTGGAAGCGCCGTAGCAGGTGCTCGCAATCCCCGCCCAACTGGGCGACCAGCTGCGGAAAGCCGATGAACGAGGTGGTGCGGATGAGGGTGGTCACAGTCGTCAAAAATCAAAAAGCAGTCGTTGAAAGTCAATTAATGTGCGCCTCGGCGGCGAAGAATTCCAGCGGTCTGCGCCGAGAACTGCTGCTCGGTGCGTATCGCCCGCAAACCGAGAAGAACAAGTATGGAATTCGACTACATCATCGTGGGTGCCGGCTCGGCCGGCTGCGTACTGGCCAATCGTCTGAGTGCCGACCCCTCGGTCCGGGTGTGCCTGCTGGAGGCCGGTTCGGAAGACACCTCGCCGCTGATCCACACGCCGATCGGCGTCGCCGCCATCCTGCCGACCCGCCACGTCAACTGGGCCTTGCAGACGGTCCCGCAACCGGGCCTGGGCGGGCGCGTGGGCTACCAGCCACGCGGCAAGACCCTCGGCGGCAGCAGCTCGATCAACGGCATGATCTACATCCGCGGGCATCGCAGCGACTACGACGACTGGCAGGCCCTGGGCAATCCGGGTTGGGGCTATGACGACGTGCTGCCGTACTTCCGCAAGAGCGAAGGCCATCACCTGGGCGGCTGTGACTACCACGGTGGCGAGGGCGAGTTGTACGTCGGCCGGGTGCAGCCGCACGCGGTCACCAATGCCTTCCTCGATGCGGCCCAACAGGCCGGGCACGCGCGCAACGCCGACTTCAATGGTGCCGAGCAGGAAGGGGTAGGGCACTACGACGTGACCATCCGCGAGGGCCGGCGCTGGAGCACCGCTTCGGCCTTCCTCAAGCCCATCCGCGAACTGCGCGGCAACCTCACGGTAATTACCGGAGCCACCGCCCAGCGCATCCTGCTGCAAGGCAAGCGCGCGGTGGGCATGCAGGTGTCGGTCAAGGGTGAACGCCTGGAGCTCAAGGCACGCAAGGAAGTCCTGATCAGCGCGGGGGCGTTCGGCAGCCCGCAGTTGCTGATGCTGTCCGGCATCGGTGCCGAGGCCGAGCTGAAACCTCACGGCATTGCTCTGCAGCATGAGCTGCCCGGCGTGGGCAAGAACCTCCAGGACCACCCGGACTTCGTCGCCTGCTACAAGAGCCATGACACCAGCCTGCTGGGCATCTCCGCCAGGGGCACGGTGCGCATGGGCAAGGCCTTCTTCGATTACACCCGCCAGCGCACCGGCCCCTTCGCCAGCAACTGCGCCGAAAGCGGTGGCTTCCTGAAAACCTCTGCGGATCTGTCGCGCCCGGATATCCAGTTGCACGCGGTGATCGGCCCGATCGACGATCACGGTCGCAAGCTGCACTGGGGGCATGGATTCAGCTGCCATGTCTGCGTGCTGCGGCCGAAAAGCATCGGCAGCGTCGGCCTGAACTCGGCAGACCCCTTCGCCGCGCCGCGCATTGACCCGAACTTCCTCGGCCATGACGACGACGTCAGCACGCTGCTCAAGGGCTACCGTATGGTGCAGGACATCGCCGGCCAGGCGCCGCTCGCCAGGTACGGCCTGAAGGATATGTACGGCCGGAACCTCTCCAGCGACGAGCAGCTGATCGACCTGCTGCGCAAGCGCACCGATACCGTCTACCACCCGGTCGGCACCTGCAAGATGGGCAGCGACGAGATGGCGGTAGTGGACGGGCAGCTGCGCGTGCACGGCATTGAGGGCTTGCGGGTCGTCGATGCCTCGATCATGCCCACCTTGATCGGCGGCAACACCAACGCCCCGTCGATCATGATCGCGGAGCGGGCTGCAGAGTGGATTATCGCGGCCTGAGTAGCGCCCGCGCCGTCTTCAACCCTGCCTGGGCGCCGCATGCACGGCTGCATGAGGTGTGGCAGCTGGGCACCAACACCGCGCTGGGCGTGTTCAGCCTGTGGCTGGTCTGGTTCCGCCACGAGCTGCGGCTGCCAATCTTCGTCACTGGTGACTTCCTGCTGAGCTACGGGTTGCGCGCAAGCTACGGCGGCTCGATTGTGCTCAGCGACAGCACGGAGAAAATGATCCTCGGCGTCAATCTGGGATTGTTCGCCTACACACTTGCCATCCTCATGGCCGCCGTTGCCGTGATAATGGACAGTCGCAGCCGACCGGCAGGGGCGGCTGCCCGCCACGGGCGTAACCTGAGCAAGTCCGGCTAGGCGCGCCCACGGCAGGTTGGGGGATTCTGTTGCCGACCACATGACCAGGAGCTTTCACCCGGTGCCCGATATTCCGACTGCCTACGCCAAGCGTTTCGACGCCGTGCTCGCCTACATCGAAGGCCACCTGGAGGGTGACCTTTCGCTGAAGGCCTTGAGCGAGGTGGCGCACTTCTCGGCGTTCCACTTCCACCGGCAATTCACTGCCTATGTGGGTGTGCCGGTTGCACGTTATGTGCAACTGATGCGCTTGCGGCGCGCGGCGCATCGCCTGGTGGCTGGTACGCAGTATTCGGTGCTGGACGCCTCGCTGGATGCCGGCTTCGACAGCCCCGAGGCCTTCAGCCGAGCCTTTCGACGGGACTTCGGCATGGCGCCCAGTGCCTTCCGGCGGCAGCCGAACTGGCAGACCTGGCATGCGGTGTTCGCCATTCCCCATTTTTCCAGGAGCATCACCATGCAGGTACGTATCGTCGATTTCCCCGAGGTCCGGGTCGCCGCCCTCGAACACTGCGGCCCTCCCGCACAGCTCGACGCCAGCGTGCGCCAGTTCATTCAGTGGCGCATGGGCAGCGGGCAGTCGCCGGTAGGCGCGAGCCGCACCTTCGGCATTCCCTACGGCAACCCGGATACCACGCCGGCGGAGGAATTTCGTTTCGACATCTGCGGCGAGATCGGCGAAGCCGTGGCGCCGAACGATTATGGCGTCCGTGAACTGGTCATCCCCGCTGGCCGCTGTGTGGTGGTGCGCCACGTCGGCTCGCCCGATCACATCGGCGAAAGCATCTACCCGATCTATCGTGACTGGCTGCCCGGCAGCAACGAGGAACTGCGCGACCATCCGCTGTTCTTCCACTACTTGAGCATCTTCCCGGAGACGCCCCTGGAGGAGTGGCAGACGGATATCTATATCCCGCTGCAATAACGCGGGCTCTCACACCTGGCCGTCGCCCGAGATGCTCGTGGCGGCGGCATCCTTTGTTGCGAGGGCTTATCCGGCCACGGCAGGGGAGCTTTTGACGAAGTCGATGAAGGCTCGCAGGGGCGATGGCAGATGGCGACGTCCGGGGTAGTACAGGAATGGGCCGGAAAAACTCTGCCACCAGGGCTCCAGTACCGGTTCCAGCGCGCCGCTTTCGAAATGCGGGCGCAACCAGTCCTCGAACAGATAGATGACCCCCAGCCCATCGACAGCCGCCTGCACGGCCAGGTCGACGGCGCCGCCGATGCGCACGATCAATGGCCCTCCGGGGTCGAGGCTGAAGGTCTCTCCGTCTTTTTCGTAGTCCCAGAGCGGCATCGCTCCGCTGGGAAATTTCCCCCGCAGGCAGGCGTGCTGCAGCAGGTCACGGGGATGCTCGGGGCGGCCATGGGCGTCGAGGTAGGCCGGCGAGGCCGCCGTGGCGCAGCGTTGCAGGCGCGGGCCGATGGGCACGGCGATCATGTCCTGCTCCAGGCGTTCATCGTAGCGAATGCCGGCATCGCAACCGGCGGCCAGCACGTCGACGAAGCTCTCCTCGGCGATCACCTCCAGGCGAATGTCCGGATAGGCTTTCAGGAAGGGCGTGATGATGGCCGGCAGGACCAGCCGTGCCGCGCTGAGCGGCACATTCAGTTTCAGGGTGCCCTTTGGGCGGTCGCGGAAATCATTGACGACATCCAGCGCCGAGGAAACCTCGTCCAGTGCTGGCACGATGCGCTCCATCAACAGCCTGCCGGCTTCGGTGGGCAGGATGCTGCGGGTGGTGCGGTTCAGCAGGCGAACTCCCAGCCCGGTTTCCAGGCGCCGCACGGCATCGCTGAGACTGGAGGCGGATTTGCCGCTGAGCCGCGCACCTTCGCGAAAGCCCCCCGCGTTCACTACGGCGACGAAGGCCAGCAAGTCCTGAATGTCGCTTGTCATTGTTCGCTCTCCCGTACAACCCGTGCCGATTGCAGCTGATTATCGGCGCAGTGGTCAATGCCTATAGTGGTCTCACACAGTCATTCAACGAGGCAGACGACATGAGCAACGCCAGGCAGGCGGGGACCTTTTCCCTGGGTAAAGGCAGCGTCAATCGCATGGGCTACGGCGCCATGCAACTCGCCGGTCCGCAGGTGTTCGGCCCGCCACGGGATCGGGCGGCGGCCATCGCGGTGTTGCGCGCAGCGCGCGAGGCCGGGGTGAATCACATCGACACCGCGGACTTCTACGGTCCCCACGTGACCAATCAGTTGATCCGCGAGGCCTTGCATCCCTACGACGAAGACCTGGTGATCGTCACCAAGGTCGGCGCCATACGCGGTGCGGATGCCTCCTGGAACCCCGCGCATACGCCCCAGGCGCTGGTCAGCGCGGTGCATGACAACCTGCGCAACCTGGGCGTGGAGGCGCTGGATGTCGTCAACTACCGCGCCTGGGGCAACATGCACGCGCCTGACGAGGCCTCCATCGAAGAAGGTTTCAGCACCCTGGCCGAGCTGCAACGCCAGGGTCTGATCCGCCACCTCGGGCTGAGCAACGTATCGGCGGTGCAGGTGAAACAGGCCCAGCAGATCGCTCCGCTGGTCTGCGTACAGAATCACTACAACCTGGCGCACCGCGCAGACGAGTCGCTGATTGCCGAACTGGCGCGGCAAGGCATCGCCTATGTGCCGTTCTTCCCGCTGGGCGGCTTCACGCCATTGCAGTCGGAAGCCCTGACGGGTGTCGCTGCGCGCCTGAGCACATCGCCGCTGCGCGTGGCCCTGGCGTGGTTGCTGCAGCGCTCACCGAACATCCTGTTGATTCCAGGCACGTCGTCAGTCGAGCACCTGCGCGAGAACCTCAGTGCCAGCGAGCTGGTGATCCCGGCTGAGCTGCTGGCTGAACTGGATGATGTGGCGTAGTCCTCGTTCGGGGGCTGCATGTTGTGCCGCTTCGACCTTCGAAGAGGGGAGCCTTCGTTCACTGTGGGAGCGGCGCAATGGCGGTGCACTTGATCTCGACCAGGAGCCCGGGATGGGCCAGTTCTACAACACCGATGCAGGTCCAGGCGCAGGTTGCACGGGGGAACAGGCGGTCCTTCACCTGACGGAATAGCGGCATGTGTTGTTGCAGGCCGACATGGTAGGTGGTCAGGTCGACGATATCCTCGAACCCACAGCCACCGGCTGCCAGAACCAGCCGCAGATTCTCCCACGCCGCCAGAAACTGCTGCTGGGGATCGAGGATCACCTCCAGGTCGGCTGTGCGGCCAACCTGCCCAGCGCAATACAGCGTCGCTCCGACTTTCACGGCAGGCAGGTACCCGGCCCGCTCGACCAGGGCTTGCATGGATTCTGGAATTACGGGTTGACGGTCAGGCATGTGGCTCTCGGTGGGAAGAGTTTCCAGGGGGGCGGGCAGCTGCATCGACAGGCAATGCAGCCGGCCAGTGGCGGAGAACGTCGCCCTTCGATTCTACGGGACCACAGGCCGCCTGGCTCATCAAGGGATCAGGTACCTGTCGAGCAGGGGAGTTGCCGGGGAGCTTTCGTCTCGGAAGTCTGCCCGCAGATGCCGGCGAACTTGGGCTGAACTCCGCCGCCAGCGGGCCAGTCCACTGGCAAAGAATCTGCGGAGGCGGGGATGAAACGACGCTACAGCGTGCCCATGCTGAGCATCCTGGCGATCCTGCTGGTGCTGTTGATCGCGCACATCGCCTTGCCCTATGTGATCCGTGATTACCTCAACGGCAAGCTGGAGCGCATGGGCGATTACCATGGGCAGATCGCCGACGTGGACTTGGCCCTGTGGCGGGGTGCCTATCGGATCAACGGCCTGAAGATCGTCAAGGTCAACGGCAAGGTGCCTGTGCCGCTCCTCGACGCGCCGGTGATCGACCTGTCGGTCAGCTGGCACGCGCTGTGGTACGACCATGGCATCGTGGCGCGGGTGGTATTCCAGCGTCCGGAGCTGAATTTCGTCGATGGTGGCGACAAGCAGAACTCCCAGAGCGGTGCCGGTACCGACTGGCGGGAACAGTTGAACAAGCTGCTGCCGATCACCCTGGATGAAGTGCGCATCGCCGACGGCCGCATTCATTTCCGCAACTACCAGTCCAGGCCGCCGGTACACCTGACCGCCAGCACGGTGCAGGCGAGCCTGTACAATCTCACCAATGTGGCGGATGACAAGGGCGAGCGAGTGGCGCGCTTCGAAGGCCGTGCGCAGCTGTTCGGCCAGGCACCGGTGGAAGTGCAGGCGGCGTTCGACCCGTTCGATAACTTCGAGGATTTCGAGCTGCGCCTGCGTGCCAGCGATATCGAGTTGCGGCGGGTGAATGACTTCGCCTCGGCCTACGGCAAGTTCGACTTCAACCGTGGTCACGGCACGCTGGTGATCGAAGCGCGCGCGGACAAGGGTCAGCTCAGTGGTTACATAAAGCCGCTGTTGCGCGACGTCGACGTGTTCAACTGGCAGCAGGACGTGGAAGAGAAGGACAAGAGCCTGTTCCGTTCCATCTGGGAAGCCCTGGTCGGTGGCGGCGAAACAGTGCTGAAGAACCAGGGCAAGGACCAGTTCGCCACCCGCGTCGATCTCAGCGGTAACGTCCATCGCCAGGATATCAGCGCCTTCCAGGCATTCCTCGGGATCCTGCGCAACGCCTTCATCCAGGCCTTCAATGCGCGGTATGAGCGCAATGCACCGGACGAGTGAGGCACGGTTCTGAACCAGTCAGCTCGCAGGCCTGCGTCCGCTTGCGATGACTGACCAGCGCTCGCTCACTTCATGCGCTGTTCCGCGCCGGCATCTTTCCAGAGCCGGAAGGAGGAAAGAACTCACAGGGCAGGCGGCGCCGGGCAGCGCGCCCTGTGTTTTCCCAGCCATTCCCTATGCCGCGCAGGCTCCGCCAGCTTCACGCTGCGTGCGTGGTGCCGTGCGGATCAGTCCGAAGTGGGTTCCGCTGCGGGGCCTTCGGCGGCGGGCGTGGCTTGCGATTTGGCCTTCGCGCGGTTTTTCCGGTCCTGGCTGCGCTGCCGCGAAGCCTGCTGCTTGGCGTATTGCGCTTGAGCGGCGGTCACCGTGCCAGCCACCTGGCCATTGAGGTCCAGGCGTGGCGCATTCTCGGTCATGCAGGCCCAGTAGCGAACACCCTTGCACCAGGCGGCGATGCCCAGCTTCAGCTGTTCGCTGTTCACCCCGAGCAGCTGCAGGTGTTGCTCGGCATCCTTGAGGATCCCCTCCTTGAGCGGAACCTTGGGCGCCGGATTGACCGGGAAGGCCAACGGGAAGTGCTTCTGCAAACGCCAGATCGCTTCCACCGCGGGATCCTGCTCACGCGGCTTGCTCTGTGAAGAAGGCTTGTTCTGTGCAGAAGGCTTGCGCTTGGGGCGCGCCGCGCGCTCGCTGTTTGCCTGCTCTTTGTCAGCCCGCAGGCGGTCACGTAGCTCGGCTAGTTGTTCAAAACCCATTGTTCGATTCACAGCTTCCGGTTGATTGCGTGGTGCAAGGTTATTTCATATGGCGCCGGAGAGCATCTGAATCTGGATGGATTGCTGCGAATTTCACCAATACCTGCCCCGATCGGTAGCTGTCGTCGATATTCGGCT
Source organism: Pseudomonas sp. CAN1 (assembly GCF_030462585.1). GTDB lineage: Bacteria > Pseudomonadota > Gammaproteobacteria > Pseudomonadales > Pseudomonadaceae > Pseudomonas. The sequence continues at coordinate 25,114 of NZ_JASMRU010000021.1, forward strand.
GCATGCGCTGCTCGACGTCCCGCGGCTTGTTCTGCTGAAGCGTCGACCCGGTCTTGCTCAGGTGATGGCCAGGCGTCACCTTGAGCAGGGCGCTTGGAGAGTTCCGGCTGCCCAGACAATCAGGAAGGAATTGGCCGTAGCGTGACGCGAAATGCCAATCTGGATACATTTCCCCCCTTCATCGAAGGGAGGGAATCCTCTATGCAATGCCCTGAATGCGGACATACACCAGCTGCAGGCGAACAAACCGATCCTACTCGTTGCCCTGAGTGCGGGATCTACTACCACAAGGCTCTCCAGGCGAGAGTGCAGCAGCTGGAGCAGGAAAAACTCCAGGCGGCGAGCAGCTCCGTCCGAGTTGCCACTCCGACAGCTGCGCAGCAGCAACGCAATGTGCAGGCAGTCACCAGCAAGTATCCAGGGGCGCATCCTGTAGTGGTCATGGATGTGAACATGAGCTTTGGCTCAATGGTTATCTTCATGATCAAGTGGGGTATCGCTTCGATTCCTGCGCTGATAATCCTCGGGGCGATCTACGTGTTTGCAGTGACCTTCCTTTTCGGATTTCTGGGGGCAACGCTCTCACGCTGACAAGCTGTCTTCCGGGGGGCGCAAGCCAGCAGAACGTCCTAGCAAGGCCCAGGGGCCTCTCTCCAGGGCCCTCAGTCCGCCGGTGCCGTTACGACGAAGCTGGCTGCCGAGCAGAGCCGTCGCCACGGCCAGTTTGGCCAGCGAGCATCGGCCGGCGGAGCAGACGCTCAGCGCATGCTCCAACCTGCATGGGCGGGCAGTTGAGAAGGCAGACCGCCGGGGGCTGCCTTTGCATGACTTCGAGGTATGGAGTTGGCAGGCGGGGGTGGCCGCTACCGACCCATAGCGGACGCTCGCTCAATGGGCGCTGCGATGAATCAGCCAGGTAATGAATGCTACGAACGGGGCGAACAGAATCAAGCCACCGACAACGACTGCCCATCCCCAAAAGCAGACACTTCCGCCCTACTTGGTTTCGACGGCGCTGGCTGGGAGTTCAAGGAACACTGTCTGCTCAACCGCAGCTCGACCCGAACCTGCGCAGCCTGCATCACGTGGCGGGCGGGCATTACCACGCGATTGGTGAGGCGCTACAAGCCTGAGCCATCACACCAGTACATTGCCGCCATCCACCACCAGCGATTGGCCATTGGCGAAGCCACTGCGCATGAGGAACAGGTAGGCAGCGGCGACGTCCTCCACTTCGCCTATTCGCCCGACCGGCAGGCGAGCGGCAACGCTTTGGTAAAGCGCCTGCCGTTCGCTCTCTCCCATGTCGCGCCACAACTCGGTACGCACCAGACCGGGCGCCACGGCGTTGATGCGTAACGGTGCCAGCTCTAAGGCCAGGGCCCTCACGAGCGAGTCGATGGCGCCGCAAACGCTGGCGGCCAGGCTCCAACCTGAACTGGGTCGGATGCCGGCGATACCGCCCGAAAGCACGATTGACCCATTAGGACGAATCCACCTCACGGCATGACGTATTGCCACGAGCGCCGACCAGAAACGCAGTTCGAAGGCGTGCCGGGCATTCACTGAATCCAGTTCGGCCAGCGGGCTCAACAGCAAGCGGTCGCCGGCACTGTAGACCAGATGGTCGATTGCCCCGACTTCCGTGAAGAAAGCCGCAATGGCTTGATGATCGGCGAGATCAAGCAAGCGGCCACAGGCACCTTTGCCAAGTTGGGCCAGGGCACTTTCAAGGCGCAATGGGTTGCTTGAAGCGATGGTCACGCTGGCACCCTCGGTCAGAGCCTGCCGGGCCACTTCTAGGCCGATGCCGGATGAGCCGCCAAGGATGACGATGTGCTTGTCACGCAATGCGGGAAGCTGGGTAGACATGTTTGTATCTCCGCGGTTAGTTGCTGCGTATCTGGCCGAGAGCCAAGGCAATGAGCGCCAGAAGGGCGGCTATACCGGCAAGCCAGTGCCAGCCGAGTTGCAACAAGGGCATCGCCAGTGCCGAGCCGAGGGCACCGCCAAGGAAAAAAACGGCGATATACAGGCCGTTCAGTCGGCTACGGGCCCTGACATCAAGCGCCAGCACCTGGCGTTGTGCGGCCACGTGACTAATCTGCACGCCGGCATCGATCAGCAGGGCCGCCAGTAACCAACAGGGCAACGTGGGCAGGGCAATGCTCAGCAGAAAGCCGCTCGCTACCAGCACTGCACCCCAGCCTCGCAATGCGCTGGAATGGCCGCTGTCGGCGAGGCGGCCGGCCAGCGGTGCGACCAAGGCTCCGGCGGCGCCGGCCAGGGCGAACAGTGCTATATCCTGTGCATGCAGGCCGAAGCGTTCGGCCAGCAGCACAGGTGCACCAACCCAGAACAGACTGAATGCGGCGAACAAGCAGGCCTGTGCCGCGCTGCGTCGGCGTAGTTCGGCGTGCCTGCCCAGCAGTTGTGCCAGGGACGCGAGCAGGGCTGGATAGCTAAGCGTCGAGTTGGCTCGATGATGTGTCAGGCGCCAGGCCAGTAATGCACCGAGCAGACTGACCAGCAGCGCGTCTGTCGCAAACAGGGCGCGCCAGCCAAATGCATCGGTGATCAGGCTGGCCAGGGGGCGGGCCAGCAGAATGCCCAACAGCAAGCCGGCGGTGACGCTACCGACGGTGCGCCCCCGGGTGCTGTCGCTACTCATGTGCGCTGCCAGGGGTACCAGCAATTGCACGGCGCAGGAGCCCAGGCCGACAACGAGTGCCGCCAGCAGCAGAACGCCGACATTGCTGGCGCTGGCCATCACCAGCAGTGCCAACACTTGCACGAACGCCAGGGCCAGGACTAAACGACGGTTCTCCAGCAGATCGCCCAGCGGCACCACCAGCAACAGGCCCAGGCAGAAACCCAGCTGGCTGGCGCTTACGGCTAGCCCCGCCTGCCAGGAGACGATCCCCAGATCAGTGGCGATCACCGAAAGTATTGGTTGGGCCAGATAGCTGCCCGCGGCAAATGTGCCACAGGCCACTGCCAGCAGTGCCGTCGATGAACGGCCGCTACCGGTCAGCGCAATGCTGCCAGTTCTCATGCGAACTCCCTCAGGCCTGCCGTTGGATCAGGTCGGCGAGTACCGTTTCCAATTCGGTGGTGCCGCATATCGCCGTGCCTGCGAAGTTGATCCAGCCTTGATTGAATCCATCGAGCATCTGCATGCGCGGCAATGGGTTGTGCATGCCCTGGCTGTGGAAAAGCTGCTCCCAGGTGTCACGCGGTACGCTGCGTGCCTGCACGTCACGACCCAGCAGTCGCCCGAGCGTGGCGGCCAGACGTTGTGGCGAGATGCGCCGCGGCCCTTCCAGCTCGACGATGCGTACGCCCTGCCAGGACTCTTGCAAAAGCATGGAGGCAGTGCAGCCGACATCGGCAGTGGCGACCATTGGCACGGCTTTGTCCAGTGGCTGCAGGAAGCTGTGCAGCACGCCCTCGTCGCGCGCCGGAGCGATGTCCCACAGGCTGTTTTCCATGAACCATGCGGCGCGTAGGAAAGCGACCGGCATCGGCAACTGGCCGAGTTGTTGTTCCATGTCACTGAGTTGGCTGAGCAGGTTGGACTGGCTGGCCTGGGCGCCGATGGTCGACAGGCATACGACTTTGGCCGGCTGAGCTGTCTCCAGCGCCGAGCGAAGGGTCGAGACGATATAGCGTGATTCGAGGAAGTCTGGGCTCGGGTCGAAGTTCGGTGGCAGCAGCACGAACACCGCCTCGGCACCTTTGAAAGCGCGGGTCAACGCGGCAGCGTCACGCATATCCGCCAGGGCCAGCTCACAGCCTTGGCGCAGCCATTCGCCGCCCTTGGAGGCATCGCGCACTACCGCGCGTACGTTCTTGCCGGCAGCGAGGAGGTTGCGGGCCACGGTGCCGCCTACCTGGCCGGTGATTCCAGTGATCACATACATGGGGATAATCCCTATTGCGACCGGCGGTTGCCGGGTTCGCAAGCAGTCTCTCCTCAGTCGATTGATCAATCGATAACATGGAAGGCATTTTATTGATGACATAACGGCATTAAATATGAGCTTCGATGAGCGCACCCTGAATGGCATGAGTGTGTTCGCCGCCATCGTCGACACCGGCAGCTTCGCGGGTGCAGGTGAGGTGCTGGACATGTCCCAACCTGGCGTCAGCCGGGCGTTGGCGCGGTTGGAGAAACGCCTCGGCATTCGCCTGTTTGATCGCACTACGCGCTCGGTAACCCTGACCGACGACGGTCGGCGCCTGCATGAGCAGGTACTGCCTTTGCTGACTGCATTGGAGGAGGCGGCCAGCTCGGTCACTGCTGGTGCTCGGGTGGTGCGTGGGCGCTTGAGGGTCAATGTCGATCCTTTCTTCGCCCGCCTGATCCTTGGCCCGCGATTGGGGGCGTTTCTCGATGCCCATTCGCAGTTGGAACTGGAACTGATCACTCGCGACCGACTGGGTGACATGGTCGCCGATGGCTTCGACCTGGCGCTTCGTTTCGGTGAGCCGCGTACTTCCAGCCTGGTCGCGCGCAAGTTGCTGGACACGCGCATCCTTACAGTCGCGGCGCCTTCCTATCTGAAACGTCATGGTCGCCCACTGCAGCCGCAGGACTTGAACGGACATCGCTGCATCCAGTTTCGCGATCCTGAAACCGGGCGGCCGTTCGACTGGGAGTTCCATCGTGGCAGTGAGCGCCAGGTGGTGGATACCCGTGGACAGTTACTGGTCAACGATGTCGGCAGTCTGCACAGCACCTGCCTGGCGGGATACGGCATTGCCCAGATCATGGCGCTGGGCAGTGACTTGCTGCTGACGGATGGGAGGCTGGTGGAATTGTTCGCGGACTGGCCGGACGAGCGTTTCCCGCTATACGCCCTGTATCCGTCGAGGCATAACCCGCCGGCCAAGGTGCGGGCTTTTCTCGATTTCGTCTTGCAACTGGTCGCGGCCTGAAACGACTGCCGAATCTTTGGCAGGCGATCAGCGCGCCGGCGGCAGCGCTACGCCGATAAGCACGAAGTGAATCGCCCCGGCCGTCCTAGTCACTTTCAAAGCTCAAATAGATGTCCATTGAGCCGCAGCATGACTGTCCGCTCTTGGCCGTAAGCAGCCGCAATCCAATCGGCTGGTTGGTCCTGCCGCCGTGAACCTGGCAGAGTCTGCGGCGGCTACCAGCCATAGTCTTCCATGATGTGCTTGAACTGATTTGCCAGCTTCACTCGACATTCCGACTCGTGGACACTGGACCACGCCCCGCCGTAGGTGTCGCTCATGGAGCTGCAGAAATCGGCGCGGAACTTCTCCCAATGGTCTTTCGCCGATGCAAGTCGGCTGGCGGAGTCTTTCCTGGGCTCCTGTTCGGCTTCTTTCAGGAGTTGCCCGTATCTCTTCTCCATATCCTCATTGGCTTTTTTCCAGGCTGGGTAGCTTGTATTGGCGTACTCAACCATTGCCGGCTCCGCTGTCGAGTAAAGCGGCAGCGTGGCGAGCAGGAGCAGAGGAATCCGGCGAGCCGCCACCGCGAGAGTGGTAGCAGCAGTCAGGAGACGGGGCGCGAACGAGTGTGCGGCAGGCATCCTTGTTCATCCTTGAGCGGTGGGCCTGGCATCGAGCATAGATCAGCGTGCGCCATTGGCCGACAGTTCAGTTGCCGCTGTCGCGGAAATCCGCCACCACCTCGCGGGCGCTGTCATGGCCGCAGGGCCAGTGCTTTGGCCGCCACGGCCATCGGGTGAGCGAAGCGCTGGCTACTAGACTGCGGCTACTCAACACCTAACACCTGACAGAAGGAGCAGCACATGGCTTTCGACAACCAAGTGGTCTGGATCACCGGGGCATCCTCCGGTATTGGCGAGGCCCTGGCTCGCCTGCTGCTGCAACAGGGGGCGCGGGTCATTCTTTCAGGCCGGCGTGAAGCCGCGCTGCAGGCGGTTGCCGAGCAGGCGCCACAGAACGCCCTGGTGCTGCCGTTCGAAACCACCGACTACGCCGCGCTGCCGCAGGTGGTCGAGCAGGCCTGGGCCTGGCAGGGTCGTGTCGACTGCCTGATCAACAATGCCGGCATCAGCCAGCGCAGCCTGGCCGTGGATACCCGCTTCGAGGTCTACCGCGAGCTGATGGAGGTCGACTACCTGGCACCGGTGGCCCTGACCCAGCTGTTGCTGCCGCGCCTGGTCGCCCAGGGCAGTGGCCAGTTGGCGGTGGTCAGCTCGGTGGCCGGCAAGGTCGGCGTCCCGTTGCGCACCGGCTACTGCGGCGCCAAGCACGCCGTGGTCGGCTACTTCGAAGCCTTGCGCGCGGAGGTCGAACAGGCCCATGGCATCCGCGTCAGCGTGATCCTGCCCGGCTCGGTGCGCACCGGCGTGGCGGTGAACGCGCTGGGCGGTGACGGCGTGCGCCGCGGCCGCTCCGATGTGAACATCGACAACGGCATGCCCGCCGATGAAGCCGCACGAATCATCGTCGAGGGCCTGGTGGCCGGGCAGCGCAGCATCGAAGTGGTGGAGGGCACTGAGAAGATCGCCCTGCATCTGCGCAGTGCCGATCCCGAGCGGCTGTTCACCCTCACCGCCGCCGAGGGCGCACGCTTGGCCGAGGAGCGCGCCCGTAACGGCAATGCCGATATCGACCCGGGCGCGGTGCAGCGGCTGGACAGCTGATTGCCAACACCGGAACGAAAAAAAGCCCAGGTTTGCACCTGGGCTTTTTCATGGTGGCGACAGTCGCGTCCTGAATCGGCTTCGGGGCCTCGGCGAGCCTTCGCGCTGGCTACTTCTTCGGATAGGAGAAGGAGTACGAGTTGCACGCATCCCCCACGCTTTTCCAGGTCTTGAAGTCGGTAATGACGTTCTGCGCGTTGAAGGTCAGCTCCAGGCGGCACTCCTTGCCGTAGCTTTCCTCGTAGGAGCGCGGGGTCACCATGGTGCTGCCGCCAGGCCCGGCCGACAGTTCGTTGTAGCCCTGGGTGCGGGTGTACTGCGTGGTGTAGATCCAGCGGGCGACCGAGTTGTTCTGCTCGTCCCTGACCACGTCGCTGGGCTCGCCGAACTGGTCGACGGCTTCCTGCAGGGGGCGACCTTCCCAGTCCTTCGCGTCCATCAGGTCAGGGATGCCCTGGAAGTAATGGGAGCAGCCCGAGAGCAGGGTGAGGCCAAGGCTGAGCGTACCGGTGAGCAGAAGCGATTTTGCAGACATGAACGGTCCTTCGTCAGTGGTGGTTGCGCGGGTGGCATGGCGTGGAGTCTACCGAGTGTCAGATACCCGGTTAGCCGACTTGTTCACTCGTTTGTGTATCCCTTGCAGCAGTCTGCCCATGCCGCTGCCTGCGGCGCCGGCGGATTTCCCCTGGCCTGCCGCCGCCATCCTCTGACTTTCGTAGGCTGACTCCCCACCAGAACTCCCGCGCCCGGCAGGGCCGTTCTGCTGTTGCCGAAGAACCTTCCGGCCCCGCCATCAGTCGCCTTCTCGCCGCCTGGGCGATGGGCTCCATAGCGCATCCTGCCTTGCCGCAGGCTCCTCTCGGTCGATTCTCTATTGAAAAAATATTCAGTAGGTGAGCGATTCGCTATTGAATGAATTTTCAGTATTGCCTAGGATCGCCCAGCCTGAACAAGAACAACATGAGGGGATGCGCATGCCGCAACTCAGAGATGCCGTCTATTGGCGTGGACGAAGCACCGACCTGGTGGTGGAGGCGCGTGCGTTCATCGCCGGCGCCTATGTGGGGGCTAGCGATGGCGAGACATTTGCCGTGCGCAGCCCGATCGATGGCCGCGAACTGGCGCAGGTCGCGTTGTGCCGTGAGGCTGACGTGGAGCGCGCGGTGGCTGCCGCCCGTGGGGCATTCGAGGGCGGTGGCTGGGCCGACCGGGTGCCGCGCGAGCGCAAGGCCGCTCTGTTGCGCTGGGCCGCATTGATGAAGGAACACGCCGAGGAACTGGCGCTGCTGGAGACCCTGGACACCGGCAAGCCCATCGCCGATACCACGGCGGTGGACATTCCCAGTTCCATCTACTGCCTGGAATGGTTCGCCGAGCTGGTCGACAAGGTCACCGGCGAGGTGCCCGCCTGCGATCCGCAGTTCCTCGGCACCGTGACGCGCGAGCCGGTCGGCGTGGTGGCGGCGATAGTGCCGTGGAACTACCCGCTGCTGATGGCGACCTGGAAGTTCGCCCCGGCCCTTGCCGCCGACAACAGCCTGATCCTCAAGCCGTCGGAGAAGAGCCCGCTGAGCGTCCTGCGCATTGCCGGCCTGGCCCGCGAGGCGGGGATTCCCGAGGGCGTGTTCAACGTGGTGCCGGGCGATGGCGAAACCGGTCGCCTGCTCAGCCTGCACCCGCAGATCGACTGCCTGGCCTTCACCGGCTCCGGCGCTGTCGGCCGGCAGATCAGCCGCAACGCGGCGGACAGCAATCTCAAGCGCGTCTGGCTGGAGCTGGGTGGCAAGTCGGCGAACATCGTCATGGCCGACTGCCCGGACCTGCGCCGGGCGGCCCAGGCTGCGGCGGCTGCGGTGTTCAGCAACATGGGCCAGGTCTGCAGCGCAGGTTCGCGCCTGCTGGTGCAGCGCGCCATCGCCGAGCCCTTCATCGCCGAGTTGCTGGAGGCCGCCCGTGCCTATATGCCCGGCGACCCGCTGGACCCGGCCAGCGTCACCGGCAGCCTGATCGATGCCGCCCAGTACCAGCGGGTGCGCCAGTACATCGAGCTGGGCAAGCGTGAAGCCCGCCTGCTGCTGGGCGGCGAGGACTGCGCGACGATCCCCGGCGGCCACTATGTGCAACCGACCGTCTTCGCCACCGACGCCACCTCGCGCATCGCCCGCGAAGAGATCTTCGGGCCGGTGCTGAGCGTCATCGAATTCGAAGAACTGGACGATGCCATCGCTCTCGCCAATGCCAGCGAATACGGCCTGGCGGCGGCCTTCTGGTCGGCCGACCTCGGCGCCATCCGCCGTGCCTCGCGGCGCCTGCGCGCCGGCACCGTGTGGGTGAACTGCTACGACGAGCTGCTCGACATGAACTTCCCGTTCGGCGGCTTCAAGGAGTCCGGCAATGGCCGCGACAACTCCGTGCATGCGCTGGACAAGTACAGCGAACTCAAGTCGACCATCATCCGCTGCTGAAGGTGCATTACCGTGATTGACAACCTTTCCCCCCTGTCGCGGCAGAGCTGGAGCCTGCCACTGCCCATCGAGTACGGCCCCGGCGCGCGCTCCGCGCTGGTCGAGCTGTGCCGTCGGTACGGCATTTCCCGGCCATTGATCGTGACCGACCAGGGCTCGCTGCGCCTGCCCTTCGTGGCCGAGCTGCAGGACCTGCTGAACGATGCCGGCCTGGCCTGCGGGCTGTTCGGCGAGATCGAGCCCAACCCCAGTGACCGCGCCGTGCTCGAAGGTGCCGCGGCGTTCCGTGAGTTGCGTGCCGACGGCATCATCGCCCTGGGTGGCGGCAGCGGCCTGGACGGCGGCAAGGCCGTGGCCCTGGTGGCCCGGCAGACGCGCCTGCCGCTGTGGGCGTTCGATTTCGACAAGCCGGTGCCCGAAGGCCTGGTCGCCAGCGACTTCCCGCCGGTGATCTGCATCCCGACCACCGCCGGCACCGGTGCCGAGACCGAGAGCACGGCCATGCTCACCGACAGTGAACGCGCCATCAAAGGTTGTGTCTGGCACCCGCTGGCGCGCCCGCAAGCGGTGATCCTCGACCCCGAGCTGACCCTCAGCCTGCCGGCGCACCTGACGGCCTGGACCGGCCTGGATGCGGTCATCCATGCCCTGGAAGCCTACTTCGTGCCGACCTTCAATCCGCTCTGCGACGGCGCCGCGCTGCAGGCGCTGGAGCTGCTCTGGGGCTCGCTGGAGCGAGCGGTGGAGCAGGGCGACGACCTCGAAGCGCGCGGCCGCATGCTGATCGGTTCGTGCCTGGCGGGAGTGGCCTTCCTCAAGGGGCTTGGCCTGGTCCACGCGCTCAGCCACATGGTCGGCGCCACCTACAACAGCCACCATGGCCTGACCAACGCGATGATCCTGCCCAGGGTGCTGCGCTTCAACCGCGCGGCCATCGAACCGCGCCTGGGCCCGGTGTGTCGTGCCATGGGCCTGGCGGGCGAAGACTTCGAGAGCTTCCAGCAGGCGATCTGCGCGCGCCTGGACAGCCTGGCCATTCCGGTTTCCCTGGCCTCGCTGGGCCTGCGCCGTGAAGACATTGCCGCCATCGCGCGCAAGGCCATGGGCGACCCGGCGCGGCAGAGCAACCCGCGCCCGAGCAGTCTCGAAGACCTGGAATCCCTGCTGCACCAGGCCCTGGAAGAGGAACGGGCCTAGTCGCGGGAAGCGACGACCTTGCTGTGCTCACAACAATATCAATAAAGGTACGAATCCCATGTCAGCTCCCAAGACTGCCTCCGCCAACGGACGGCTGAATCTGGAAACCCGTTCCATCGACTACGTGCCCCTCGCCGAGCGCCATGGCAAGGCTTGGCACCTCTGGCCCATCTGGTTCTGCGGCGAGGCGCACCTGACCACCCTGGCGGTGGGCATCATCGGCATTGGCATGGGTGCCAACCTGATGTGGTCGGCCATCGCCATCTTCCTCGGGTGCGCCTTCGGCACCCTGTTCATGGCCGGGCACTCCACCCAGGGGCCGCAGATGGGGCTGCCGCAGCTGATCCAGTCGCGGCCGCAGTTCGGCTATCTTGGGGCGCTGCTGGTGTATGTGGTGGCCATCGTCACCTACGTCGGCTACAACGCCTTCAATCAGCTGCTGGTGGGGCAGACCCTGCACGAGCTGTTCGACGCCCCGCAGGAGCCGTCGGCGATCCTCTTCACGCTGCTGGCAATCGCCATGGCGATTGCCGGCTACAACACCTTCCACAAGGTGCAGCGCTGGCTGGCGTTCCTGCTGATCGGGGTGATGGCGGTATTCACCGTCGGCCTGTGCGTCTACGTAAAACTGCCGCAGGAGCAACTGAGCCTCGATGGCTTCAAGGCCACGCCGTTCCTCGCGCAGTTCTTCGTTGCCGCCGCGTACCAGCTGAGCTGGGCGATCTACGTGTCCGACTACTCGCGCTACCTGCCGCCGAATATCAGCGTGCGCTCGTCGTTCTGGTGGACCTACCTGGGCGCCATGATCGGTGGTGTGTGGATGATGCTGATAGGTGCCCTGGCCGCCGCCCTGAGCCCGGGGCAGAACCTTGCCAAGGGCCTGGTGCTGCTGGGCGACATGGTCTTCCACGGATTCGGCGAATTCATCCTGATCCTCGCGGTGATCAGCCTGGTGACCAGTGCTGCGCAGAACTTCTACGGCGCCTCGATCACCCTGCTGAGCATCGTCGACACGGTGAAGAGCCAGACCTCGACCCTGCTCAAGCGCGTGTTGTCGATGCTGGCGGTGGGCGGCGCGGCGATCTTCATCGCGATGACTGCCTCGGACAACTTCGTCAGGGATTTCGGCGACTTCCTGGCCATCCTGCTGTACCTGTTCACGCCCTGGACGGCGATCAACCTGGTGGACTTCTACGTGGTGCGCCACGGCCAGTTCTCGATCCGCGAGATCTTCAAGCCGGACGGTCTCTACGGGCGCTGGAACTGGCGTGGCATCGGTGCCTACCTGGTTGGCTTCGTGGTCATGCTGCCGTTCTCCGCGACCGGACTGTACACCGGCTACGTGGCACGCCAGCTCGACGGCGCCGACGTCAGCATGCCGATCGGCCTGGCGGTGTCGGCGCTGGCCTACTGGTGGTTGTGCCGTTCGCAGGATATCCAGCAGGAGGTCGGCCAGATCCGTCGCCTCGACCAGGGCCTGGAAAGCGGCGCCATGGCCTGAGACCGCGCCATGGCACCTGCGTACTCCGGCAAATCTTGCTAGATTGGCGTCCCCGCCCGGTGCTCCCGCACCGGGCGGGCTTGCCATTCCAGTGAGGGAAGCGGATTCAGCTATGAGTGTGGACAGTCCGGGCGACAAGCCCCGCAAGCGCAGGACCCGGGTAGACGCGGAAACCCGGCGCAAGGCCATCGTCGAAGCCACCATGCGTTGCATCACCCGCTTCGGCCATGCCGGCACCACCATCGAGCGCATCTGCGACGAGGCCGAGGTTTCGGTCGGGCTGATCGGCCACCACTTCTCCAGCAAGGACGAGCTGATGCTCGCCACCTACATGGAGCTGACCATCCAGTTGCGCGAGGAGACCCGTCGCTATCTGGAGACCAAGGGCAGCACGCCGCTGGAGCGCCTCACCGCAATCATCCGCTCCTCGTTCCGCGGCAGCATCTTCAACGAATTCATCCTCACCACCTGGCTCGGCTTCTGGGGTGCTGCGGTGTCTTCCGAGCAGCTGCGCGAGCTCAATCGCAAGCTCTACGCCGACTATCGCAAGGAGCTGGAGGCGGTGTTCAAGGCCATCGCTGCCGAACGCGAACTGGCGCTGGACGCCAAGGGCAGTGCACTGATCATCACCGCGCTGATCGACGGCTTCTGGCTGGAATGGGCGCTGGACCACAAGGCATTCAGCGCCCGCAAGGCGGAGAAGTGCTGCCTGCAGACGGCCCAGCTGCTGACCGGCGTCGTGCCAACCTAGCCCGGTCACTGCATGTTGCGTGCGGGCTTGTTCTACGAGCTGAAATAGCGCCCCAGCAACGCCAGCCCGCTGGCCAGCACCAGCCAGGTCACCAGGCGGATGAAGGCCTCGCGGGACAGTCGCCGGGTCAACTTGCGCCCGACCCAAAGGCCCGCAGCCATCACCGGCAACAGCAGCAGCGCAAGCATCAGCAGCGCGCGGTCGGCATAGACTCCCGCCAGCAGGAACAGCCCCAGCCGCACCACGGTGCTGCAACTGATCAGTGCGCTCTGGGTGGCGCGGGCCTGTTCGGTGGAGGTCAACCGGGCATTCAGGTACAGCGCATAGAGGAAGCCGCCGCTGCCGAACAGGGCGCCGAACAACCCGCCCACCGTGCCTGCCGGCAGCCCCCACCAGGCATTCAGCCGTTGCGGGCGCGCCTTTACGGCCAGGCTGTAGAGCGCGTAACCGCTGACGAAGAGCCCCATCAGCAACAGCAGTACAGCGGACTTGAGCTGCAACAGGAACACCACTCCCATGGTGCAACCAACGGCCATGCAAGGCAGCAGCCGCAGCAGCTCATGGCGCGCAACAGCCTTGCGCGCCGGCAGCCAGTTGCCGAAGGCGGCGACGAAATCCAGCAGCACCAGCAGCGGGATGATCCGCGATAGCGGCATGAAGTGGATCAGCACCGGCCCGGCCACCAGCGCCGTGCCGAAGCCGGCGATGCCGAACACCACATAGGCCGCCGCAATGCCCGCCACCACCAGCAACCAGTCGAGGGCGGAGAAGGGCAGCAGGGCGAGAGCCGAATCCAGCATGGGAAATCCGTGGCGAAGGGGATGAGGCAGAGGTTAGCCAAGAGCGAGCCATGCTGACTAATATGGAAAACCGCCAGGAGCCATCGCAAAAAGAGATCGCAGATATGACCTCCATTCGCCAGTTGCGCTACTTCGTCGACATTGCCGAGTGCGGGAGTTTCACCGGCGCCGCTGAGAACCTGTTCATTGCCCAGTCCGCCCTCAGCCGGCAGATCAAGGAGTTGGAGCAGCACCTCGGCACGCCATTGTTCGAGCGCACCGCGCGCCAGCCACGGCTGACTCCTGCTGGCCAGGCCTTCTACGAGCGCGCACGCCGGCTGCTGGTCGAACTGGACAAGGCCGAGCGCCTGACGCGTGAAATCGGCCAGGGCCTACGCGGCAGCCTGCGCCTGAATCACTCCAGCACCGTGCCCATTACCGGCCTGCTGCTGGAGCGCATGGGGGCCTACCTGCGCGATAACGCCGAGGTCTCGCTGGAAATCGCCCAGCAATCCTCCGAGGCCCAGCTGCAGGACATCGCCGAAGGCAATCTGGATATCGGCCTGCTGCGCCTGCCGGTGCTGCGCCAGCACGACGAGGTGGAAATCCACCCGCTGTTCGACGAGCCGCTGTACCTCGCCGTTGCCGCGCAGCACCCGCGTGCCAGGGCGGCCAGCGTGGAGCTGGCCGAGCTGAGCGAGGAGCGTTTCATCTCGATCCCCCATGGCCATCGCGGCGGGCTCAGCTATCAGTCTGCGGCGCTGTGCATGCAGGCCGGTTTCTTTCCCCGCGCGGCCCAGGTGGTATCGCGCAAGACCACCCAGCTGCAGCTGATCCAGGCTGGTTTCGGGGTGGCGCTGTTGCCCGAGAGCATGCGTGCCCTGGCCCATGAGTCGGTGGTGTTCGTGCCGCTGGCGGACGAGGGCTGCAGCACCAGCGTGGCGCTGGCGTGCGCACGTGGATGTGGGGAGATGGCGCGACGCTTCGTCGAAGTGATGCGGGGGCTGGACGCCTGAAACAAGGCCCCTTCAAAGGGGCCTTGTTTCAACGGTTGCAACGATGGCTCACGGCGTGCCGGTCAGGGCTTTGTAAAGGGTGTCGACGTTGTCGCGGTACAGCCCCAGGTAGGTGCTGGCCGGGCCTTCGCTGGCCAGCGCGTCTGAATGCAGGGTGCCGCCAATCTGCGCGCCGCTTTCCTCGGCGATCTGCTTCATCAGGCGCGGGTCCTTGATGTTCTCCACGAACACCGCGCGGATGTGTTGCTGGCGAATCTGCCGGATCAGCGCGGCGACCTCGGTGGCCGATGGCTCACGCTCGGTGGACAGCCCCTGCGGTGCCAGCAGCTCAAGGCCATAGGCCTGGCCGAGATAGCCGAAGGCATCGTGGGAGGTCACCAGGCTGCGGCGGTCGGCGGGCAGCTTGCCGAGCTTTGCCTTGGCGTAATCCAGCAGCTCATGGGCCTGGGCGAGGTAGGCCGCGGCGTTCTGCTGGTACTCGGCGGCGTTGGCCGGGTCGAGCTTCTTCAGCGCGGTGGTGATGTTGCGCACGTAGAGGTCGGCGTTCGCCAGGTTGTTCCAGGCGTGCGGGTCGGGAATGGTCTGGCCGTCCTCTTCGAGGCTGCGCGGGATTACCCCGGTGCTCGCCTGCACCACCAGCGCGCGGCTCTCGGTGCTCTTCACCAGGCGGTCGAGCCAGGGCTCGAAGCCCAGGCCGTTCTCGACTATCAGCTGCGCGGAGCGCACCGCGCGGGCGTCGTCCGGGGTGGTCTCGTAGGTGTGCGCATCGCTGTCCGGGCCGACCATGTTGGTCAGCTGGATGTGCTCGCCGCCGATCTGGCGGGTGATGTCGGCGAGGATGCTGAAGCTGGTGACCACCTTGAGCTTTTCAGCGGCGGCCAGCGGCAGGGAGAAACAGAACGCACACAGCAGGATCAGGATGCGCATGGGACTTCGTTCCTTGGGTGGGGGATGGGGGATTGCGGGGTGGAATGGTTCATTGCGGGACCGGCAGCAGCCCCCGGCGCAGCAGGCCGTGCACCGGGCCGAACAGGACGGAGAGCAGATAGAACAGCCCGGCGAGCACGACGATGGCCGGGCCGCTGGGCAACGACCAGGCGTAGGACGCCGCCAGCCCCAGCCACACCGCCAGCGCTCCAATGCCGGCAGCCAGCGGCAGCAGGACCGGCAGGCGGCGGCTCCAGAAGCGTGCGGCAGCGGCCGGCAGCATCATCAGGCCGACCATCATCAGCGCGCCGATGGCCTGGAAGCCGATCACCAGGTTGAGCACCACCACGCCGAGGAAGATGCCGTGGGCGAAGGGGCCGAGCCGGCTGACGCTGCGCAGGAACAGCGGATCGAGGCTGTCCAGCAGCAGGCTGCGGTAGATCAGCGCGAGCACGCCCAGGCTCAGCGCGGCGACGCCGAGCATGCCCAGCAGGGTGGTGCGATCCACCGCCAGCGCCGAGCCGAACAGCAACTCCAGCAGGTTCAGGCGCTTGCCGGCGAGGCCGAGCAGCAGCACGCCGCTGGCCAGCGAGATGGGGTAGACCGCGGCGAGGCTGGCGTCTTCCCGCAACCCGGTATGGCGTGTCACCCAGGCAGCCAGGCCAGCGACGGCGAGCCCGGCGCCAAGGCCACCGAAGGTGAGCGCCGGCAGCGACAGCCCGGCCAGCCAGAAACCGATGGCGGCGCCGGGAAGAATGCCGTGGGCGATGGCGTCGCCGATCAGGCTCATGCGCCGCAGGATCAGGAACACGCCCAGCGGCGCGGCGCTCAGGGCCAGCGCGATGCCGCCCAGCAGGGCGCGGCGCATGAAGGCGAATTCGATGAAGGGTTGCCACAGGGCGTGCAGGAACATCATGCCTCCTGCAGCCGTTGGCGCGGGACGATCAATTCGCTGCTGGTGCCGTAGCGACAACCCTCGGCGGCGATGCGCAGGCAATCCGGCACTCTCTCGCGCACCGTCGCCAGGTCATGGCAGACCAGCACCAGGGTGCGGCCCTCGCGATGCCAGTGGTGTACCTGCTGCCAGAGCAGTTCCTGGCTGGTCTCATCGAGGCAGGCGTCGGGTTCGTCGAGCAACAACAAGGGCGCTTCCAGCAGGCTCAGGCGAGCCAGCAGCGCGCGTTGCAACTGGCCGCCGGAGAGGGCGGCCAGGGGGTGCTGCTCCAGCCCCTCCAGGCGCCAGAGGGCCAGCACGGCACGCAACTTTTCCCGGCGCCCGGCGGCGTCCAGCGAGCTGTTCCAGAAGCCGGCGCCGACCAGTTCGCTGAGGCTGATCGGGAACTGCCGGTCGAGTGCCTGCTGCTGTACCAGGTAGCCAATCTCCCGCGGGCGCACGTCGAGCTTGAGCTTGCCTGCCAGGGGCTTCTGCAGGCCGGCGAGCACCTTCAGCAGGCTGCTCTTGCCGCAGCCGTTGGCGCCGATCAGCGCGGTCAGGCTGCCGGTGGCCAGCTTCAGCTGCAACGGCGGCGTCAGTGGCAGCCGGGGAGGGCCCCACTGCAGGGATTGGCAATGGATCATGTGGATTTCCAGCGTATGGGAGGGGGTAGAGAGGCAGGCAGGCTCGGCTGCGCTGACAGTACGATCTCATTGAAGATTTGAGATGTTATAAAGTAACATAAAATTTCCTGCCTTACGTTGCAAGCACTCCCAGATGAACAGACGTCGATTGCTTCAGAGCCTGCTCGCCAGCGCTGCCTGGTTTCCTTCCCTGGCGGCCTTTGCCGGTACCCGCGTGTTGGATGCACGGGTTTTCCAATCCAGCGGCGGTATGCGCCTGGTGCTCGACCTGGACGGTCCGTTCCACTTCCGCACCTTCGCGCTGTCGGCGCCGGAACGCCTGGTGGTCGACCTGGAAGGTGCGCATCCCGGCGCCGACCTCAGTCACCTGAAGCTGCCGAGCGGCTTGCTCAAGGACCTGCGCAGCGGCAACCAGGGCACCGGGCTGCGCCTGGTGCTCGACGTCGCCGAGCCAGTGGACGTCAATGCCTTCGCCCTGGCCCCGGAAGGCGGCAAGGGGCACCGGCTGGTGCTCGATCTGCGCGCGAAGGCGACGCCGCTGGCAGCGGGCACTCCTGCGCAGAAAGCCGCGCACGGCGGGCGCGACATTGTCGTGGTGGTCGATGCCGGCCACGGCGGCAAGGACCCCGGCGCCCTCGGTTCGAAGGGCGAGCGGGAGAAGGACGTCGCGCTGCTGATCGCGCAGAACCTGGCGCGGCGCATCGACCGCCAGCCGGGCTTCAGGTCGCGGCTGGTGCGCAACGTCGATGTGTTCATTCCGCTGCGCCAGCGCGTGGAAGTGGCGCGGCGCTGCAATGCCGACATGTTCGTCTCGGTACACGCGGATGCGGCGCCGCGGCGCTCGGCTTCCGGGGCTTCGGTCTATACGCTGTCCGAGCATGGCGCCAGTTCGACCCTGGCGCGCTTCATGGCCGAGCGCGAGAACGGCGCCGACCTGATCGGCGCCTCCAGCAACCTGCCGCTCAAGGGCAAGGACCCGGCGCTGGCCGGGGTGATCCTCGACATGTCGATCAACGCCACCATCGCCTCCAGCCTCGACCTGGGCCACAGCGTGCTGCGCAGCCTGGGCGGCATCACCCAACTGCACCAGCAGCGCGTCGACCAGGCCGGCTTTGCGGTGCTGAAGTCGCCGGACATCCCGTCGATCCTGGTGGAGACCGGCTTCATCTCCAACGATGCCGACTGCCGTCGCCTGCATGACAGCCGCCACCAGAAGCAACTGGCCGAAGCCATCTTCGGCGGCCTGCATGGCTACTTCCGGCAGCGGCCACCGCAGGACAGCCTGCTGGCCAAGCTGGTACAGGCCGGGCCGGCATCGGGCTAGTCAGGTGTCGAGGTGCTCAGGCGCTCGGGTGTTTGTCTGCAAGGCCTGGCAAACCGGGCGCAGCGACTGCCCGCGCCGCGCTGGAAATGAAAAGCCCCTGTCCCGGCAGGTGCGCGCAAGGCGCAGCCGACGGCACAGGGGCGGGCAGCACTTGGCGTATCAGTAATCCCAGAAGCCGGCGATCCAGCGGAAGGCATCGCCGTCGATGGCCACGCGGCCGACCGAGGGGAAGGGCAGGTGGGTGGCGACGAACAACTCACCGCTGGCCGCCGCCTCGCGCAGCAGGCGCACCCGCACGTGGACCGATTCTTCCGGGTCGTGCTCGAAGCCGTTGTGCCATTCCGGATGGTCGAAGGCCACCGGGAACAGCGCGTCGCCGGCAAAGGTCAGGCGCTCGCCGGCGGAATCGACGTAGACGATGCAGTGACCGGGGGTGTGGCCGCCGGTGAGTTTCGCTACCACGCCCGGCGCTACCTGGAGCTCGTCCTCGAAGATGTGCAGGCGGCTCTCATAGTGGGCCATGAACTCGTTGGCGGTGCGCCGCAGGACGTCCGGCACCGGCTGCGGCATCTCGGTCAGGCTGAAGTCGGGGATCTTCCAGAAGTCGACTTCGGTGGCCGTGACGTGGATGCGCACCTCGGGGCTCAGACCGTTCTTCACGGTGTCGGTGAGCAGGCCGCCGATGTGGTCCATGTGCATGTGGGTGATCACGATATCGGTGATCGACGACAGCTCGATGCCGGCATCCTTCAGACGCTTGGGGAACTGCCCGGCGCGGGGGAAGCCGGGGAACTGGTTGCCCAGGCCGGCGTCGACCAGGATGGTCTGCTCGCCGCTGCGCACCACCAGTACGTTCAGCGCCCAGTCGAACATGTCCGGGCCCAGGTACATCTCCTTGAACCAGGCCGTGCGTTCTTCCGGGGTGGCGTTGGTCGACATGGTTTCGGTCGGCAGCGGCAGCACGCCGTCGCTGACCACCAGCACATTGATCTCGCCCACGCGCAGGGCATAGCGCGACGGCACCAGTTCCTGGGCCGGGGTGCTGGCATCGGGCTGGGCGAAGGTATTCAGGTGCATGGTCATGGTGGTTCTCCTGTTGCTTGTTGGGTCGAGTCCATCAGGCGAGTGGCACTCCCTCGGGACGAGGGAGTGCGGGCGGTACGGATAAAGTGGATAGGGCGGTCAGGCCACCGGGATCAGCGGGTCGGCGGCGGCCAGGGCGGCACGACGGTCGGCGGCCGGCGGGTAGATCCACACGGTGTTGATCTGCGTCTTGAGCTCCTTGGCCTCGGCCTTCACCAGCTTCAGCTGGCGGTCCCAGCCTTCGGTGTACACGGCGCCCCAGGCGCCCAGGTCGAGGCAGGTGACGTACTTGGGCTGGCGGTACTGGGTCGGGGCGACGCCCAGCAGGTCGGCGGCGGCGTTGTTGCCGGCATGGCGGCCGAGGCTGATGGCGTGCTGGCAGGACATCACCGCGAAGTTGCCGATGTCGTCAGTGGCGGCGTAGGCCACGTCGCCGGCGGCGAAGACGTTCTGCAGGCCTTGCACCTTGAGGTTGCCGTCCACGTGCAGGCGGCCCTGGCCATCGCGCTGGGCGGTGAGCTGCTCGGTCAGCGCGCTGGCGCGGAAGCCCACGGTCCAGATCACCGTCTGGCTCTCGATGTGGCGGCCATCGGCGAGGGTCACACCGTTGGCGTCCACGGCGGCGACCGTGGCGCCGGTGATCCATTCGATGCCCAGGCTGTCGGAGGCCTCGATGATCGACGGGCGGATGCCATCGCCCATCACCGCGCCGATGCGCTCGCCGCGGTCGACGATGACCACCCGTACGTCCTGGTCCTCGCCCAGCACGGCGCGCAGTCGGGCCGGCATTTCGGTGCCGGTCTCGATGCCGGTGAAGCCGCCGCCGGCGATCACCACGGTGTTGCGTGCACGGCTGGCGGGCTGGTTGCGCAGCGACATCAGGTGGCTTTCCAGGTGCGCCGCCGATTCGATCTGGTCGACGTCGAAGGCATGTTCCTTCAGGCCCGGCACCGGCGGACGGGACAGCTGGCTGCCGCTGGCCAGGACCAGGCGGTCGTAGCTCAGCTCGCCGGTGCGGCCGGTTTCGTCGCGGTAGCCGACCTTGCGGGCCTGCTCGTCGATGCTCTCGGCGGTGCCCTTGACGAAGCGCACGCCCACGGCCTCGAACAGCTCGGTCAGCGGAGCAAACATGCTGTGCACATCGGGTTCATAGAAGCGCGGGCGGATGCGCAGTTCGGCCTGCGGCGCCAGCAGGGTGATCTCCACATCGTTGTTGCCGTGCATGTCCAGCAGGCGGGCGGCGCTCAGTGCGCTCCACAGTCCACCGAAGCCCGCGCCAATAACCAGAAGTTGCTGTTTCATCATGTGCTCCTGACTCGAATGGATGAATTGCCTTGAAGTAATTGCTTCAAGTTCGGCGTGACGCTGACGGGTAGTTGCAAACCGCGGTTCGCGTTGTTCTGTCTGCAGTCGTCCGCTGTGAATCCATGCTAGGGAGGAGAACTTCCGAGCGCACTTCTACATCGGTGTGCGGGAATTACGCATGTGTCGAGGAGAACTATACGAAGGTATCGAAGGGGAACCGTGCGCCGTGCTTTTCCGTGCGCAAGCTGAAGTGGGGAATAACCTGGCGGGGATTTGGTGTTCAGGCTTTCGGAAGCAGGGCGGTCTCGATGCAGTCGAGCAGTTGTTCGGCCTCGAACGGCTTGGGCAGGCAGGCGATGACACCGGGCATGGCTGTGTTGATACGCGGTTTTTCGCCGGGGTAGGCGGTCATGAAAATCACCGGAAGGTCCAGGCCACGGCTGCGCAGCGCTTCATAGAGCTCCACGCCGCACATGCCCGGCATCTGGATATCGGAGATCAGGCAGCTGGCCAGTTCCGGGCCATCCGAGTCGAGGAACGCGCGGGCCCCGTCGTAGGTGCGCGCCAGGTAGCCGGTGGCGCGCAGCAGGCCTTCCAGCGCGGTGCGCAGGGACTCGTCGTCGTCGACTACTGCAATGACAGCCTTGTTGCGCATTTGCGTCTTTTGCATCCTCTGCGGCGCTCGTGGCGGCGCCTGCCGTACTTGCAAGATACGCCGTCGAACCAGTCGGAGAAGTATACCTAGGTATAGTCGGGCAACACCTGGGTATGGATATTCCGGCTGGCAGTCTGAGGTGAGTGATATTCGCGGCAGGAAGTTGAGCGGAACAATACCCAGGTATTAGTTCGGATAACCAACGGGTGGCGATATTGCACCCATGTACAACTGACGCAGTGATTACGCCTGAATAATCTGAAACTACATCGCAAGCCTGGAGACGTGAACGGGCCTAGCGAAAGGCAGTTCGGATGCAACTTTCACCAGGCGGGCGAAACCATGAACAGAAATGACCTGCGACATGCCGACATCAACTTGCTTGTTGTTTTCGAAACCATGATGCGCGAGCGCAACGTGACCCGGGCAGGCGAACGCCTGTTCCTCTGCCAGACCACCGTCAGCAGCGCGCTTAACCGTTTGCGGACGATGTTCGACGACCCGCTGTTCATCCGCAGCGGGCGGGCGATGGAGCCCACCGCGCGGGCCGAGGAAATCCACGTGCGCCTGGGGCCAGCCCTGGAAGGCATCGCCCTGGCGCTGAGCTGCGCAAGGGAGTTCGACCCGCGCACCAGCGAGGAGACCTTCCACGTTGGGCTGTGCGACGAAGTCGAGTACGCGCTGCTGCCTCGGTTGATGCAGCAGCTGCGTGCCGAGGCGCCGAACATCACGCTCGTCGTACGGCGGATCGATGCGCTGCAACTGCCGCAGCTGCTGGTTGCCGGGGATATCTCCCTGGGCATCGGCCACGCGCAGGAGCTGCCGGCCAGCGCCCACTGCCGCAGCCTGCGCCCGGTGCAGCCGATGCTGCTGCGCGCCGATTCGGCGGCGGCGCCGGTGAGCCTCGACGAATTCTGCCGGCGGCCCCATGTGGCGGTGTCCGCCCTGGGCAAGGTGACCGACGACGTCGACCGCGCCCTGGCGCGCCATGACCGGCAGCGCCGGGTGGTGCTGGCGGTGCCGCAGTTCAGCGCCTTGCCGGCGCTGCTGGCCGGCAGCGACATGCTCGCCATCGTGCCCGACTACGTGGCCCAGGCGATGGCGCGGGTGGAAGGCCTGCGTGCCGAATACGCACCGCTGCCGCTGTCCAGCCCGGACCTGTCCCTGGCCTGGCGCGGCACCAGCCATGCCGACCCGCGCGAGCGCTGGCTGCGCACGTTCTTTGCCCGCCACCTGGAGCAGCAGCCGGAGCGTACGCTGGCGCTGGCCGTGGCCTGAGCGGAGCAGACTCAGCGGCTGAAGCGGCTGCGGTAGTCGCGCGGGGAGATCGACAGGTGGCGCTGGAAGGTGCTGCGCAGCCTTTCCTCGTCGGCGAAGCCGCAGGCGCGGGCGATCTGCTCGATGTTGCGCGAGGAGTTTTCCAGCAGGCGTTTCGCCGCTTCCAGGCGGAACAGTTCGATGGCCTTGGCCGGCGTGCGTCCGGTGCGTTCCTTGTACACGCGGGAGAAGTTGCGCAGGCTCATCCTGGCCTGTTCGGCCAGGCGCTCCACGGTCAGGTCCGCGTCGCCCAGGTTCTCCGCCAGCCACAGGTGCAGCTCGTCGAAGGCCGGGCTGTCCTGGGTCTGCAGCTGCAGCAGGGTGCTGTACTGCGCCTGCCCGCCGGGGCGCTTGAGGTAGACCACCAGTTCGCGCGCCGCCTGCATGCTGACCTCGCGGCCGCAGTCGGCTTCCACCAGCGCTAGCGCGAGATCGATGCCGGCGGTGACCCCCGCCGAAGTCCACACCGCACCCTGCTGGATGAAGATCGCGTCGGCGTCCACCTCCAGGGCCGGGAAGCGCTGTTGCAGGGTGTCGCACAGGGCCCAGTGGGTCGCGGCACGGCAACCGTCGAGCAGCCCGGCCTTGGCCAGCAGGAAGGCGCCGCTGCACACCGAGGCCACCCGGCGCACCTTGGGCGCCGCATGGTTCAGCCAGGTCGCCAGCTCGCCGTGGCTGTCGAGGGTTTCGCCGATGTCCGGGGCGCCGGGCACGACCAGGGTGTCGACTGCGACGAGGTCCAGTTCATCCAGCACGCTGGTGTCCACCGACAGTCCCTCCACGGTGCTCACCAGCCCGCCGCGCAGGCTCGCCGTCAGCAGCCGGTAGCCGGGCAGGCCGCGCTGGGCCAGGGCCTTGCTGGCGGCCCAGAACACGGTCTGGGCGCCGCTCAGGTCGAGCAGGCCCATCTGCGGGTAGGCGACGAAGACGACGCTGATCGGTGTCGTCGCGGGGAGTGGGTAAGGGGGAGCCAAGGCGCTTGCCATCGGGGTTCTGCCTGTTCGGGTGGCCGGTCGAAAGTGGGCCGCAGGTGTGGCCGATATTCAGGGGTTTCTGGCCTGGCGGCGCTTCGCTGCGCCAGGCTAGCCTTGCTCGCAGCAGTGTCATGGCGCGCATTATGGCCAAAATCCCGAAGGCACTGGTCCGGCCCCCATGATCCCGGCCCCCCATGACTACTGGGCTGGCGCTTTGCCGCGGGCCCCATCATGGACTAGATTTTTTGACCTGCACACCGCGAGTGTGGCGGTCCCCCCAGGAGGCAAGATGAGCTCGTCGGCGCATAGCAATCAGCCGCAAGGCCCGAAGGAACCGGTGGTCTATGTGGTCGATGACGACGAGTCCATGCGCCTCGCCCTCGACGGCCTGTTGCGCTCCATCGGCCTGCAGGTGCAGACCTTCGATTCCACCCAGGCTTTTCTGTCCTTTGCCCGACGAGAGGTGCCTAGCTGCCTGGTGCTCGACGTGCGCCTGCGCGGCGAGAGCGGTCTGGCCTTCCAGGAGCAGATGGAGAAGAGCGGGGTGCGCATGCCCATCGTGTTCATGACCGGCCACGGCGATATCGCCATGACGGTCAAGGCCATGAAGGCCGGCGCCGTGGACTTCCTCGCCAAGCCCTTCCGCGACCAGGACATGCTCGACGCAGTGGCCAGCGCCCTGGCCCGCGATGGTGAACGGTTGCAGGCCGAGCATTCCGGCGCGGCGCTGCGCCAGGCCTTCGAGGCGCTGACCGCACGTGAACGCGAAGTGCTGCGCTTCGTCGTGGCGGGCTTGATGAACAAGCAGATTGCCGCCGAGCTCAACCTCAGCGAAGTGACCGTGAAGGTGCACCGTGGCCAGGTGATGAAGAAGCTGGCTGCGCGCTCGGTCGCCGATCTGGTGCGCATGGCCGAGGCCCTGGGCGTCGAGCCGTTGCAGCGGACGACCTGAGGGCCGTTTGCAAGACAGTCGCTGGCCACCACTCGGGGGCAGCAGAAACCCCTTCAGAGGTTGCCGAGCCGATGGCCAGCAAACAGAAGATCCTGTGGGACGACGGCGAGCGGGTGTTCTGCCGCTCCCGCCCATCCGGCGGCGGTGACGACGGCGCCAGCGTGTTGCTGGTGCGCCCGGCCGCCGAGCATCCGTTGCCCGCCACGCTGGAGCGGCTGGCCCACGAATTCAGTCTGCGCGACGAACTGCACAGCGCCTGGGCGCTGCGCCCGCAGGCGCTGCACCGCGAGGGCGGCAAGACCCGCCTGCTGCTCGATGACCCCGGCGGCGAGCCGTTGTCCCGCCTGCTGCGCCAGCCGCTGGAAACCGCAACCTGCCTGCGCCTGGGCGTGGACATCGCCGTGGCGCTGCGCCACCTGCACCAGCGCGGCCTGGTACACAAGGACCTCAAGCCCAACCACATCCAGGTCAACTGCAGCGACGGCCAGGCGCGCCTGACCGGCTTCGGCCTGGCCTCGCGGTTGCCGCGCGAACGCCAGGCGCCCGAACCGCCGGAGACCATCGCCGGCACCCTGGCCTACATGGCGCCGGAACAGACCGGGCGGATGAACCGCTCCATCGACTCGCGCAGCGACCTCTATGCGTTCGGCGTGGTGCTCTACCAGATGCTCACCGGCACGCTGCCATTCACCGCCAGCGACCCGATGGAATGGGTGCACTGCCACATCGCGCGCAAGCCGCTGCCGCCCGGCGAACGGGTCGCCGGCGTGCCGCCGATGCTCTCGCAGATCGTCCTCAAGCTGCTCGCCAAGACCGCCGAGGAGCGCTACCAGAGCGCCGCCGGCGTCGAGCACGACCTGCGCCGCTGCCTGGACGACTGGCAGAGGGCAGGGCACATCGAACCTTTCAGCCTGGACGAGCAGGGCACGCCCGACCGCCTGCTGGTCCCCGAGAAACTCTACGGCCGCGAGCGTGAGGTGGAGGTGCTGGTCGAGGCCTTCGCGCGCATCGTCGCCAGCAGCAAGCCCGAGCTGGTGCTGGTGTCGGGCTATTCGGGGATCGGCAAGTCCTCGGTGGTCAACGAGCTGCACAAGGTGCTGGTGCCACCGCGTGGGTTGTTCGCTTCCGGCAAGTTCGACCAGTACAAGCGCGACATTCCCTACTCGACGCTGGTGCAAGCGTTCCAGGGGCTGGTGCGCACGCTGCTGGGCAAGAGCGGCGAAGTACTGGAGGGCTGGCGCAGCGCACTGCTGGAGGCGCTGCAGCCCAATGCCCGGCTGATCACCGACCTGATTCCCGAGCTGCGCCTGATCATCGGCGAGCAGCCGCCGGTGCCGGAGCTGGAGCCGCAGCAGGCGCAGCGCCGCTTCCTGCTGGTGTTCCGCCGCTTCATCGGCGTGTTCGCCAGTGCCGATCACCCGCTGGCGCTGTTCCTCGACGACCTGCAATGGCTGGATGCGGCGACCCTCGACCTGCTGGAAGACCTGCTCACCCATTCGGAGCTGCGCCACCTGATGCTGGTGGGCGCCTACCGCGACAACGAGGTGGATGCCAGCCATGCGCTGACGCGCAAGCTGCAGGCCATCCGCCAGGCCGGCGTGCGCATCGACGAGATCCGCCTGGCGCCGCTGGCCCGCGCGCATATCGAACAGTTGATCGCCGAGGCCCTGCGCTGCCCGCCGCCGAGCATCGTCGCGCTGGCCCGGCTGGTGCAGGACAAGACCGCCGGCAACCCGTTCTTCGTCATCCAGTTCCTCCAGGCGCTGGCCGAGGAGGAACTGCTGACCTACGACCACGAGGCCCGGCGCTGGCGCTGGGAACCGGAGCGCATCCACGCCAAGGGCTATACCGACAACGTCGTCGACCTCATGCTCGGCAAGCTCGCGCGCCTGCCGCTGGAAACCCGCCAGGCCCTGCAGCAGCTCGCCTGCCTGGGCAACGTGGCGCAGATCGATACCCTGGCGACCGTGCTCGACCTGCCGCCGGCGAGGGTCCACTCGATTCTCTGGCCGGCGGTGCGCCAGGAACTGGTGGAGCGCCTGGAGGGCGCCTGCGCTTTCGCCCACGACCGTATCCACGAGGCGGCCTATTCGCTGATCGCCGAAACCGCTCGTGCCGAGGCGCACCTGCGCATCGGTCGCCTGCTGGCCGAGCAGACGCCGGCAGAGCGGCGCGAAGAGGCGATCTTCGAGATCGTCGGCCAGCTCAACCGCGGCGCCCGGCTGATCGAGACCCGCGCCGAGCGGGAACAGCTGGCCGAGTACAACCTGCTGGCCGGTCAGCGCGCCAAGGCGTCCAGTGCCTACAGCTCGGCGCTGGCCTATCTGCGCGCCGGGATGGAGCTGCTCGACGGCGATTGCTGGGAGCGTCGCCACGACCTGTGCTTCGCCCTGGAACTCGACCGCGCCGAGTGCGAATTCCTCACCGGCCAGCTGGTGCAGGCCGACGCGCGCCTGACCGCGCTGACGCCGCGCGCGGCCACTACGGTCGAGCAGGCGGCGGTGGCCTGCCTGCAGATGGACGTGTGCCTGTTGCAGGACCGCAGCGACCGGGCCGTCGCCGTGTGCCTGGCGTACCTGCAGGCGGTCGGTATCCAGTGGTCGGCGCACCCCGGAGATGAGCAGGTGCGCGAGGAATACCAGCAGATCTGGGCGCAGCTGGGCGAGCGCAGCATCGAGCAGCTGATCGACCTGCCGCTGATGGAGGATGCCGCTTCCCTGGCGACCCTCGATGCTCTCGGTAAGCTGTTCGCCCCGGCCCTGCAGAGCGACGCCAACCTCGCCAGCCTGACCATCTGCAAGGCGGTCAGCCTGAGCCTGGAGTGGGGCAACTGTGACGCCTCGTGCATGCTCTATGCGAACGTGGGAAGGATCGCCGGTCGCCGCTTTGGTGACTACGAAGCCGGCTATCGCTTCGGCCGCCTGGGCTGCGACCTGGTCGACCGGCGCGGGCTGAATCGCCATGAAGCGCGCACCTACCTGTGCTTCTCGATGTTCGTCGCGCGCTGGATGCGCCCGGTGCGCGAGTGCCGGGAATTGCTGCGCCGGGCCTTCGTCGCGGCCAACCGCGTCGGCGACCTGGCCTATGCCGCCTATGCCGGCAACGGCCACATCGCCGATGTGCTGTTCCTCGGCGAGCCGCTGGCGCAGGTGCACGAGGAGGCCGAGCAGGGCCTGGCCTATGCGCAGAAGGTGCGCTTCGGCCTGGTGGTGGATTTCATCAGCACGCAGCTGGCGCTGATCCGCACGCTGCGCGGGCAGACCCCGACCTTCGGCTGTTTCGACGATGAGCTGTTCGACGAGGCGCGCTTCGAAGCGCACCTGGACAGCACGCCGGGCCTGGCACTGGCGGCGGCCAAGTACTGGATACGCAAGCTGCAGGCGCGCTGCATGGTCGGCGATTACGCTGCGGCCCTGCGCTGCGTGGCGCGGGCGAAGGCGCTGCTGTGGGTGGTGGAGACCTTTACCGAAGAGTCCGAATATCACTTCCACGCTGCGCTGACCCTGGCCGCCACTGTCGATTCCGTGGCGGCCGATGAACAGCCTGAGCGCCTGCGGGAGCTGGCCGTGCATCACGCGCAGCTGCAGGAGTGGGCGCAGCAGTGCGCGGAATCCTTCGCCTGCCGGGTGGCTCTGGTGGGGGCGGAAATCGCCCGGATCGAAGGGCGGCTGGTCGACGCGGAACTGCTTTACGAAGAGGCCATCCGCCAGGCGCAGGACAACGGCTTCGTGCAGGTCGAGGCGCTGGCCAACGAGCTGGCGGGGCGTTTCTATGGCGCGCGCGGCCTGGCCAAAATCGCCCGCGTCTACCTGCAGGACGCGCGTTACGGCTACCTGCGTTGGGGCGCCGACGGCAAGGTGCGGCAGCTTGAGGGGCGGCATCGCTACCTGCGCAACGAGGAGCCCGCGCCGGGCCCTACCGCGACCATCGCCACCCCGGTGGAACACCTGGACCTGGCCACGGTGCTCAAGGTGTCCCAGGCCGCCTCGGGGGAGATCGTCCTGGAGAAGCTGATTGACATGGTGATGCGCACCGCCATCGAACAGGCCGGTGCGGAGCGCGGCGTGCTGGTCCTTGCCGATGCGGGCGAGCCGCGTATAGCGGCGCAGGCGACTGTCGGCGACGGCACGATGCTGTTGTGCAACGAGCCGATCAGCGCGGCCGCGCTGGCCGAAACGGTGCTCTACCAGGTGCTGCGCACCGGCGAAAACCTGTGCCTGGACGACGCCATGGTCGATCCGGCCTTCACCACCGATCCCTATGTCCGCCAGCACGGCGCGCGTTCGATTCTCTGCCTGCCGCTGCTGAACCAGGCCAAGCTCACCGGCGCGCTGTACCTGGAGAACAACCTCTCGGCCGGCGTGTTCAGCCCGGCGCGGATTGCCGTGCTGCGGCTGCTGGCCTCGCAGGCGGCGATCTCGCTGGAGAACGCGCGACTGTACCGCGATGCCGCCGAGCGCGAGGCGAAGATTCGCCGGCTGGTGGACGCCAACATCATCGGCATCATCGTCTGGAGTGCGGGCGGCGAAATAGCCGAAGCCAACGACGCCTTCCTGCGCATGGTCGGCTACGAGCGCGACGACCTGCTTTCCGGCCGCGTGCGCTGGCACGACATGACGCCGCCGGAATCCCTGGCCATGAGTCAGGCGCATCTTGCGACGGCCATTCGGACCGGGCATGCGCAGCCCTTCGAGAAGGAATACATCCGCAAGGACGGCAGCCGCGTGCCGGTGATCGTCGGCCTGGCGGCCTTCGAGGCCAGCCTGCAGGAAGGGGTGGCCTTCGTGCTCGACCTTACCGAGCGCAAGCAGGCCGAGGAGCGGGTGCGCGAGGGCGAGCGGCGCTATCGCGAGGTGCAGACGGAACTGGCCCACGCCAACCGCGTGGCGACCATGGGGCAGCTGGCGGCGTCCATCGCCCACGAGGTAAACCAGCCGATTGCCGCCACCGTGACCAATGCCAACGCCGCCCTGCGCTGGCTGGGTGCGCAGCCGCCGGAGCTGGGCGAAGTCAGCCAGGTGCTGGGGCGCATCATCAAGGACGCCAACCGTGCCGCCGAGGTGCTGGGGCGCATCCGCCAGCTGATCCGAAAGACCCCGCCACAGCGGCAGCCGGTGGACGTCAGTGCAGCGCTGCGCGAGATGGTCGAGTTCACTCGTGGTGAGGCGGCCAAGTCCGGCGCCGTGGTACGCGTCGAACTGGCCGACGGCTTGCCGGAAGTGGAGGGCGATCGCGTCGAACTGCAGCAGGTGATGCTCAACCTGATCGTCAACGCCCTGGAAGCCATGGGCGGCGTGCCTGCCGGTGAGCGTCACCTGCTGGTCAGCTCCGAGTACGACGAGGGCGGCGTATGGGTGAGGGTGTGCGACAACGGGCCGGGCTTCGCCGAGGGCAATGCCGACCTGCTCTTCGCGCCGTTCTACACCACCAAGGCCACCGGCATGGGCATGGGGCTGTCGATCTGCCGCTCGATCATCGACAGCCATGGCGGCCGTCTCTGGGCCAGCGCCAACCAGCCCCGTGGCGCGGTGGTGCAGTTCACTTTGCCGGCGCATCCAGCGACGGACACCTGAAGAAGCGAAAGGGGCTTGACCTTGACACTAGCGTCAAGCCCCCAGAGTGCTCCCCATCGGAGGTCGATATGCAAATCGGAGAGCTGGCCCTGCGCGCCGGCGTCAGTACACGTGCGCTTCGCCATTACGAGTCGAAGCAGCTGATCGAGTCGGCGCGGCTGGACAACGGCTACCGCGACTACGCCGCGGCCATGGTGCAGCGCGTGCTCTGGGTGCGCGAGCTGCTCGAATGCGGCTTCAGCACCCGGCAGATCCACGGCCTGCTGCAGTACCTGGAGGAAGAAGAGGACAGCGAAGGCTTCCTCGCCTGCCTGCAGCAACACCTGGAAAAGCTGGTGGCCCTGGATGCACTGCAGGCCCAGCTGGCCGAACGTCGCGAACGCCTGGCGGAAAAGATCGAGCGCTACCTGCCGCTGCACGAGGGCCTGCTGCGTGTTCCCGATTTGCGACCTCCCGAACGAGCTCATGCACAAGCCACGTTGGAGAGATGATGGGAAAGCTAAGCAACAAGGTCGCCCTGGTCACGGGCGGCAACAGCGGTATCGGCCTGGCCACCGCGCAACGATTCGCCCTGGAAGGTGCCGAGGTGGTCATCACCGGGCGCCGTCGGGACGTGCTGGACGAGGCGGTCGGGCTCATCGGTGAAAACGCCGTGGGCATCTGCGCCGATGCCAGCCGGCTGGAGGACCTGGATGCGATGTACCGGCAGATCGGCGAACGCTTCGCCCGGCTCGACGTGCTGGTCGCCAACGCCGGCGTCATCCGCCCGGCTGCGGGCGATCAGGTCGATGAACAGCAGTTCGACGAGCAGTTCGATATCAACGTCAAGGGCGTCTTCTACACCATCCAGAAAGCGCTGCCGCTGCTGCGTGATGGCGGCTCCATCGTGCTGGTGTCGTCCATCGCCCACCTGAAGGCGCTGGAGGCCCACGTGGTCTATGCGGCGACCAAGGCCGCGGTGCGCTCCTTCGCCCGCAGCTGGGCGGCAGAACTCAAGGGCCGCAACATTCGCGTCAACTGCCTGAGCCCCGGCCCGGTGCTGACGCCGATCATTGGCAAGATGGGCATCGGCGAGGCGCAGTTCGGCGCGTTCGAGAAGCAGCTGGCGGGGCTGATTCCGCTGGGCCGCCTCGGTCGCCCGGAAGAGTTGGCGAACGCCGCGCTGTTCCTCGCGTCGGACGACAGCAGCTTCATCACCGGTGTCGACCTGTGCGTTGACGGCGGGCTGTCGCAGCTCTGAACGGAAAAAGGCCCGGAGCGAGTCGCTCCGGGCCTTTGCATTCCAGCGATTTCAGCCCTTGATAAAGGCCAGCAGGTCCGCGTTGATGGTCTCGGCGTGGGTGGTGCACATGCCGTGGGGCAGGCCGGGATAGGTCTTCAGGGTGCCGTGGCGTAGCAGCTTGATCGACAGGCGCGCGGAGTCGTCGATGGGGACAATCTGGTCGTCCTCCCCATGCAGCACCAGGGTCGGCACGGCGATCTGCTTCAGGTCTTCGCTGAAATCGGTTTCCGAGAAGGCCGCAATGCAGTCGTAGTGGGCCTTGGCGCCGCCGTTCATGCCCTGGCGCCACCAGTTGTCGATCACCGCGGCGGAGACCTTCGCGCCCGGCCGGTTGAAGCCGTAGAAGGGGCCCGCCGCGACATCGCGGTAGAAGTTCGCACGGCTGGCGGCGAGCGCGTCGCGGAAGCCGTCGAACACCTTCAGCGGCAGGCCGCCGGGGTTCTTCGCGGTTTGCAGCATGAGCGGCGGTACGGCGCCGATCAGCACCGCCTTGGCGACACGGCCGGAGCCATGCCGCGCGACGTAGCGGGCAACCTCGCCACCGCCGGTGGAGTGGCCGATGTGCACGGCGTTCTTCAGGTCCAGGTGCGCCGCCAGTTCCGCCAGGTCCGCGGCGTAGGTGTCCATGTCGTTGCCTTTGTCGGTCTGCGTGGAGCGACCGTGACCACGGCGGTCATGGGCGATCACGCGGTAGCCTTTGGCGAGGAAGAACAGCATCTGGTTGTCCCAGTCATCCCCCGAGAGCGGCCAGCCGTGGTGGAACACGATGGGCTGCCCGCTGCCCCAGTCCTTGTAGAACAGCTCGGTGCCGTCGCGCAGGGTGAGGTAGCCCGACCCTTGCTCCTTGCGCCGCGAACCCGTGGCGGCCAGGGCCTGGGCAGCGCTCGCCTGGCCCGCCAGCAGGGGGACGGCCACCGCCAGGGTGGCGGCGGCTACGCCTGCGCTCATCAGGGCGCGGCGGGTGGTTCCTTGGGTCTCGTCGGTCATGGTGAAAGCTCTCGTCAGGGGACCGCTTGCGCGGCGAATGGGGACCGGTCCGATCCGGGTTCGAAGCGACCTTTCTGATCGCCAGGAAGGCCGGATTGCCGGTAGGCAAACCCTATTCGTCGGGCAGGGTGGCTCACCATCGTCCATGGGTATCGCGCCGCCATACTTAGGTTTCGCCAGGGAGCACTGCGCAGCCAACGCGTTCACGCCGACTCATCGGCATACCGGGCATGGCCGTCGACGGTCTGGCCAGATTGCTGCGCCGGGCGATTGATTTGCCGCTGTCGGGATTGCGTCGCAAGAGCTTCGTCATTCGACCACTTCCTGACGCAGGACGTATTCGTAAGCGACCAACTTGTCTGAAAACGACAAGTCCGAATCAGCGGTGGACCTGAGCGTCTTCTCATGGAATATTAAAAATATATTTTTGATATTTCAAAGAAGCGAAGGCCCCTGATGGACAACCAGAAGAAACCCCGCAAGAGCGATTCCGCCTACGACGGCCTGCGCTCGGCGATCATCCGTGCGGAGCTCGAACCCGGTTCGCTGATCGAAGAGCGCGAGATGATGGAGCGCCTCGACATCGGCCGCACGCCCCTGCGCGAAGCGCTGCAGCGCCTGGCCCAGGAAGACCTGGTGCTGGCCGTGCCGCAACGCGGCTACTTCGTCTCGTCCACTTCGGCCAGCGATTTCTTCCAGCTCAACGAATTCCGCGAGCACTCCGAAGTGCTGGCCTGCCGCAACGCCGCCGTGCGCATCACCGACGCGCAGCTGGCTGCGCTCAAGGACATCCTCGACGAGGCGCGCGCCGGTGTTGCCGCACGCATCATGGAGACCGACTGGCACCTGGGTATCGATGAGCGCGTACACAAGCTGATCGCCGAGGCCAGCGGCAACCGCTACCTGGTGCAGGCGCTGAATCGCCTGTACGCGCTGTCGGTGCGCAGCCTGTATGTGGCGCGGGTTCCGGTGACGCTGATTTACGACGAGCTGGAGAACTTCGACGCCATCTACGCCGCGCTCGCCGCCCACGACCCGGAGGCCGCCGAGCAGGCGATCCGCCGCCACCTCGACGTTCCGGCGGTGCAGTCGGTGCCGGCCGGCAAGCGCGGCCCGTCGTCCTCGGGCAACCCGCAATCGGCCGACCAGTCATGAACCCGCGCAGCCACCGCCTGGTCACGCTGGCCATGCTCACGCCGTCGCTGGTGATGAGCGTGCTGCTGCTGGCCTTGCCCTTCCTCATCATCGTCGCCTACAGCTTCGCCCCGCGCGATGCCTACGGCGGCGTGGTCAGCGGGTTCAGCCTGGACAGCTACCGCATGCTGTTCCAGCCGATGTACCTGCCGATCTTCTTCAACTCGCTGAAGATCGCCCTGTACTCCACCGTGGTCTGCCTGCTGGTGGGCTACCCGATTGCCTACTACCTGGCGTTCCGCGCGCAGCGCTACGCGACCCTGCTGCTGGCGCTGCTGCTGATCCCGTTCTGGGTCGACTTCATGATCCGTGTGTCGAGCTGGATGGTGCTGATGGGCCGCAACGGGCTGATCAACGAGACGCTGCAGGCGCTGGGCCTGATCGACTCGCCGCTGCGCCTGCTGGGCACCTACGGCGCGGTGATGGTGGGCATGCTCTACGCCTTCCTGCCGGCCACCGTGCTGCCGATCTACTCGGCACTCAGCCCGATCGACCGACGCCTCATGGAAGCCGCCGCCGACCTCGGCGCGGGGCCGGTGGAAACCTTCTGGCGCACCACCTTCCCGCTGTCGTTGCCGGGGGTGATGGCCGCGGTGCTGTTCGTCTTCGTGCCGGCCATGGGGGTGTACGCCATTCCCGTCCTGCTCGGGGGCGGCAAGAGCATCATCATCGGCAACCTGATCGTCCAGCTGTTCCTGGAGTTCCGCAACATCCCCCTGGGCGCGGCGGTTTCGGTGGTCCTGCTGGGCTTCTCGTTCGTCATCACGCTGTTGTACATGCGCCTGCTCAACCGCATCGAGGAGGCTCGCTCATGAATGCCCGCCTGAACGACGCCGGCAGCCGCCTGGCTGGCCTCTACGTGCCGCTGGTGACGCTGCTCGGCTATGTCTTCCTGTTCGCGCCGCTGGTGGTGCTGGTGATCTATTCGTTCAACAGCGGCCGCTCCACGGTGAACTTCGAGGGCCTGTCGCTGGCCTGGTACGCCGAGGCATTCAACGACCGTGGCCTGCGCAACGGGCTGGTGGTCAGCGCCATCGTCGCGCTGGCTTCGGCCGTGCTCAGCGCGGCCATCGGTACCAGCGCCGCGCTGGCGGTGGTGAAGCGGGATTTTCGTGGCAAGAATCTGTTCTCCACGCTGATCATCGCGCCGCTGATCCTGCCGGAAATCGTTCTCGCCGTCGGCCTGCTGGTGTCCACCGTCGCCGCTGGCATCAGCCTGGGTTACCTGACGCTGATCGCCGGCCACCTGCTGATCTCGGTGCCGTTCACCTTCCTGATCGTGCGGGCCTCGGCCAGCACCCTCAACCCGCGCCTGGACGAAGCCGCGGCCGACCTGGGCGCCACCGGCGCGCAGACCTTCCTGCGGGTGACCCTGCCGTTGCTGTTGCCGGCCATCCTCTCGGGGATGCTGCTGTCGGCGGTGGTGTCATTCGACAACTTCGTCATGTCGACCTTCGTTTCCGGTGTGGGCACCACGCCCTTGCCGCTGCAGATCTACTCGATGCTCAAGTCAGGGCTGACTCCGAAGATAAATGCGCTCGGCACCGTACTGATCGCACTGAACGTCCTGGTGGTGGCCGTCGTGCTGCGCCGGTTCATGAAAACCATACGTTGATCTGCCCCTTACCGAGCTATTCACCTGAGGATGTATCGATGTCGCGTCTTACAACAAAACTCATGCTGTCCGCCGCCATCCTGGCCGGCAGCGCGCAACTCCAGGCCGCCCAGAGCCTGCACATCTACGCCTGGTCCAGCGAGCTGCCGCAGGAGATTCTCGATGATTTCAGCAAGAAGACCGGGATCGACGTCAGCCTGGACACCTTCGACAGCAACGAGACGCTGATCGCCAAGCTCTCGGCTGGCGCCTCGGGTTACGACCTGATCGAGCCGTCGCAGTACGCGGTGCAGATTCTCGCCAACAAGGGCCTGGTGGAGGAGCTCGATCACCAGCGCCTGCCGGGGCTGGCCAATCTCTCCGAGACCTTCCGCCAAGTCAGCTACGACGTCGGCAACAAGTACAGCGTGCCCTACGTCTGGGGTACCACCGGCCTTGCCTACAACGACGAGTGCGTGAAGACCCCGATCACCAGCTGGAAGGCCCTGTGGGACCCAGCCTATTCCGGACGCATCTACATGCTCGACAACATGCTCTCGGCCTACATCGCCGCCATGCAGGTGAACGGCTTCCGTTCCGGCAGTGATGACAAGGCCGAAGTGGAGAAGGCCACCGCCTCGCTGATCGAGCAGAAGAAGATTCTCGGCGGCTACAACAGCACCAACTTCGCCGACCTTGTCGCCTCCGGCGAGGCCTGCGTGGTGCAGGCCTACAACTCCAACATCAGCCAGATCACCGCGCAGAACCCCCATGTGCACTACGTGATTCCCGACGAGGGCGGCTCGATGTGGATCGACAGCCTGGCGATCCCCAAGAACGCTGCGAACCGCGAGGCCGCCTACGCCTTCATCGACTACCTGCTGCAGCCGGAAGTCGCCGCCAAGGCCGCGACCCTGAGCAAGGCCGCTACCACCGTCGGCGCCGCCAAGGCATTGCTGCCGGCGGAAGTGTCCGGCAATGCCGCCATCTACCCCGACGAGGAGCGCCTGAAAAAGGCCGACTTCATCCTCGACCTGGGCAAGGCGACCCAGCTCTACCAGGACGGCTGGACCCGCGTGAAGACCGCGCAGTGACGCAAGCCTTGTAACGCTCGCTCCGGGGAGCAGCCGCTCCCCCAAACCCCGTAGTACGGAGATAGCCCGTGAGTACTCTCACCCAGGCCCGCCCCCCCTTTGCCATCGAATTGCAGAACGTCTGCAAGACCTTCATGAGCGATGCCAAGGGCGAGCCGGAATATGCCGTGAATTCGGTGAACCTGCAGATCCGCGAGGGTGAGTTCTTCACCTTCCTCGGCCCCTCGGGCTGCGGCAAGACCACCACGCTGCGGATGATCGGCGGCTTCGAGCTGCCCAGCAGCGGCACCATCCTGCTCGAAGGGCAGGACGTCTCGAACCTGCCGGCGCACCGCCGCAACATCAACACGGTATTCCAGAGCTACGCGCTGTTCCCGCATCTCTCGGTGCTGGACAACGTGGCCTTCGGCCTGGCGGTCAAGCGCGTGCCCCGCGGCGAACGCCGCGAGCGGGCGATGAAGGCGCTGGAGCTGGTCCGCATGGGCCACGCCGCCGACCGCCGACCTTCGGCGCTCTCCGGCGGCCAGCAGCAGCGTATCGCCCTGGCCCGTGCGCTGGTCAACGAGCCGGCGGTGCTGCTGCTCGACGAACCCTTCGGCGCACTGGACATGAAGCTGCGCCGGGAGATGCAGCTGGAGGTCAAGGAGATGCAGCGGCGCCTGGGCATCACCTTCATCTTCGTCACCCATGACCAGGAAGAAGCGCTGACCATGTCCGACCGCATCGCCGTGATGAGCGGCGGCCACGTGCAGCAGGTCGACGACCCGGTCGGTATCTACGAGCGCCCCTGCAACCGCTTCACCGCTGGCTTCATCGGCGAGATGAACATGCTCCAGGCGCAGCACGCGGACGGCCGCCTGCACGCCGGCGGCGCGCACATCCCCCATGCCCGTGAAGTCGACGGCAGCGCGCCGCTGACCCTCGCCATGCGCCCGGAAGCCCTGCAGCTGGGCGGCTCCAGCCAGAGCGACCACGTGGTCTTCGACGGCACCCTGGGCGAGGCCATCTACATCGGCTCCGACCGCCGCTACGCCGTGCACCTGCCCGGCGGCGAACACCTGCTGGTGCGGGTCCCCAACCCGGCCAGCGCACAGCCGCTGCAACTGCGCA
The DNA here is from genome assembly GCF_030462585.1 of Pseudomonas sp. CAN1. Lineage (GTDB taxonomy): Bacteria > Pseudomonadota > Gammaproteobacteria > Pseudomonadales > Pseudomonadaceae > Pseudomonas. Next base: position 62,419 of record NZ_JASMRU010000021.1, read on the forward strand.
GCGGCGACCCGGTACAGGTCAGCTGCCCGCTCGCGGCGCTGCACTTCCTCCAGCACTGATCACTTAATTCTGAACACCTAGTTCTGAACACCTAATTCTGAAGACTGAACCGAGATGACCATGTCGATACGCTCCTACCGCATCAACCTGATGCCCGCCCAGCTGGACCCGAACCTGATGGCGCGCTTCGCCCAGGTGGAGGCCGCCACCGTCGGCCACTACCTGCACGACCGCTTCATGCGCAACGACCTGCGCCCGCTGCTGGCCGGCCCGCGCGTGGCCGGCACGGCCGTCACCGTGTCCATCGCCGGCGCCGACTCCACGCTGCTGTACCACGCCATGGACCAGGTGCGCCCCGGCGACGTGCTGGTGATCGACCGTGGCCAGGATGAACGCCATGCCGCCTGGGGTGGCTTCATGGCCGCCGTGGCGAAAGTGCGCGGGCTGGCCGCGGTGATCGTCGACGGCATGGTCACCGACCCGGCCGCGATCATCGAAGCCGGCGTGCCGACCTGGGCCCGCGGCGTGTCGCCGATCACCACCAAACTGTTCAACTTCGGTGGCGGCTTCAACATTCCGGTGAGCTGCGGTGGCGTCAGCGTCAGCCCAGGCGACGCGGTGCTGGCCGATGACTGCGGGATTCTCGTGGTCCCCGCCGACCAGGTCGCCGGCATCGCCGACGTGGCCCTGGCCGACCAGGCCGACGAAGGCACCTGGGTCAAGCGCATCCAGGCCGGCGCGCGCCTGCAGGACCTGGTGGACATCCAGGCGATGATCGCTGAACGCAACCGCCTGGACGAGGTGAGCCATGGCTGAGGCACTGCAGAAACTGGCCTTCTGGCTGTCCACCCCGCACCAGGCAATGCTCGAAATCGCCCAGGAGATCGGCTACCGCCACGTGGTGCTGGACATCGAGCACGGCCTGTTCGACCTCGAAGCCCTCGACCGCACCGTGGCCCTGGCCCGCGCCCTGGGCCTGACCGTGCACGGCAAGGTGCTCGGCCCGCAGACCATTCCGATCCAGCAGGCGCTGGATATCGGCTGCCACAGCGTGATCATTCCGCACATCGGTGAGCTGGAGCATGCCCGCGAAGTCACCCGTGCGGCCAAGTACCCGCCGCTGGGCATCCGCAGCTTCTCCGGCACGCGTCCGGCCGGCTATGGCGGGGCAGGGCAGGCCTACTTCGATGGCGAGAACGCCAAGACCCGCTGCTACCCGATGATCGAGTCCGCCGCCGCGCTGCTGGACATCGAGGCAATTCTTGCGCTGCCGACCGTCGACGGCGTGTTCGTCGGCCCCAGTGACCTGTCGCTGGACCGCGGACGCGGCGCCTACAGCTTCAGCGATGCCGACCGCGCCGACCTGCAGCGCATCGCCACCGCCTGCGCCCAGGCCGGCAAGCCCTGGATCATGCCGGCCTGGACCGACGCCGAGCGCATCTATGCCCAGGAGCTGGGCGCCGAACTGCTGATCGTGATCGACGAATACGGCTCCCTGAAATGGGGCCTGAGCGAAGCCGCCCGTTAACTCCACGTCTATTGAAGAGAGCTGCAAATGTCTGAATCCATGTCCTGCGGAAGCAAACTCATGCATCTGCTGCGCGCCTACGACATCGACACGGTGTTCGGGATGCCCGGCGTGCACACCCTGGAAGCCTACCGCGGGATGAACGCGGCCGGCATCCGCCACATCGGCGTGCGCCACGAGCAGGGCGCCGGGTTCATGGCCGACGGCTATGCGCGGGTGTCCGGCAAGCCCGGCGTGTGCCTGGTGATCAGCGGGCCGGGCGTGACCAACGCCGCCACCCCCATCGGCCAGGCCTACTCCGACAGCGTGCCGGTACTGATGATCACCAGTGTCGGCGCCACTACCGACGCCGGCATGGGCCGTGGCCGCCTGCACGAGGTCACCGACCAGTCGCGCATCACCGAACCGCTGACCGCCTTCTCGGCCATCGCCAACGACCCGATCCAGGTGCGCGAATACGTTGCCCGCGCCTTCGCGCTGTTCGAAAGCGAGCGGCCGCGCCCGGTGCACCTGTCGATTCCGCTGGATGTGTTCAAGCAGATCGATGCCGACCCGGTACAGCGCCGTCGTGTGCGCCAGCGCCTGGCCGCCGATGCCGGCGCCGTGGCCGAAGCCGTGACGCTGCTGAAGGCCGGGCGCCGCCCGCTGATCATCGCCGGTGGCGGCAGCCTGGGCGCTGCCGATGCACTGCGCCAGCTGGCCGAAATCCTCGGCGCCGCCGTGGTGCCGACCATTGCCGGCAAGGGCGTGTTGCCCGACAGCCACCCGCGCATTCTCGAAGCCACCATCGACCGCGAGGCTACCCAGGCGCTGATTGCCGGCGCCGACGTGGTGCTCTGCGTCGGCACCGAGCTGGCCGAACCGGACCACTGGCTGCAGGGCATCCTGCCCATGGGCGGGCCGATGATCCGCATCGATATCGACCCGGAAACCCTGGTGCGCGACTACGACACCGCCGTTGCCATCCAGGCCGATGCGGCCCTGGCGGTGCAGGCCATCCTCGATACGTTGGTTGCCGAAGACTTCCGTGGCGAAGGCATCGGCGAAGACGAGATCGCCACCGTGCGTGCTGCCGAGCGCGCTGCCCTGCGCCCCATCGAGCAGCAGCACCTGGAAGTACTGGCGGCGCTGCGCGAAGCCATGCCCGAAGACGGCGTGGTGTTCGCCGACATGACCCAGCTGGCCTATACCGGCTATGCCTTCTACCCCTGCGAGCGGCCGCGCCAGTGGTTCTTCCCGGCCGGCTACGGCACCCTCGGCTACGCGCTGCCGGCGGCCATCGGCGGAAAGATCGCCGCGCCGCACCTGCCGGTGATGGTGATGGTGGGTGACGGCGGCTTCCAGTTCACCCTGCAGGAGCTGGGCACCGCGGTGGAAAACCGCCTGCCGATGGCGGTGATTCTGTGGAACAACGACAGCCTGGCGCAGATTCGCGACGGCATGATCTCCCGCGACATCCCCACCATCGGCGTCAACCAGCACAACCCGGACTTCCTCGGCATCGCCCGCGCCTACGGCTGCCACACCGCCAGCCCGGACAGCCTCGAAGCGCTGATCGCTGCCGTCCGCGCGGCGCATACTGCCGACGGCCCGACCGTGATCGAGGTGCGTGAAAGCGCGCCGTTCCTGAGCGTGCGGCCATGAGCGGGGCAGACGACGTCCGCCTCGACAACTGGCGCACGGTGCCGTACAGCCACCATGCCTTCCGCCACGTCGACGAACTGGTGACCTGCGCCGCCATGCTCCCTTCCGCTGCGCCCCTGGCGCTGCCGGAGGATGCAGCAGCACTGGACCTGCAGGCGATCCGCTTCGATCACCACTGGCGCTCCTGGAGCGTCGATGAAGCCCTGCGCGAAGGCGACACCGACGGCCTGATGGTGCTGCGCCACGGTCTGGTGCTCGGCAGTTATTTCGGCCACGGCCAGACCCCGGCTTGCCGGCACATCGTGTTCTCGGTGAGCAAGTCGATCACCGGTGCGCTGGCCGGCGTGCTGGTGGAGCAGGGCCTGCTCGACCCGGAGAAACCGGTATCGGCCTACCTGCCGTTACCGGCCGGTTCCGCCTATGCCGACTGCAGCGTGCGCCACGTGCTGGACATGAGCGTGGCGATCCGCTTCGTCGAGGACTACCTCGACCCGCTCGGCGACGTGGCGCGCTACCGCGTGGCCATGGCCTGGAACCCGCCGGGTCTGGTGGACGGCAGCGTCGGCCTGATCGACTTCGTCAGCGGCCTGCCGCGTGGCGAGGGCGAGCACGGCCAGCGCTTCCACTATGTCTCGCCCAACAGCGACCTGCTCGGGCGCCTGCTGGAAGTGGCCGGCGGCGCGCCGGTGGCCGAGCTGATCGAGCGCCACCTGTGGCAGCCCATGGGCGCGCAGGACATGGCGCAGATCACCCTCGACAAGCAGGGCGCGGCGCGTACCGCCGGCGGCATCTGCTGCACCCTGGGTGACATGGCGCGCTTCGGCGAGCTGATGCGCAAGGAAGGGCGCCACGGCGAGCAACAGGTGATCCCCGCGCAGTGGGTGCAGGACATTCGCAGCGCCGGCGACCCCCAGGCTTGGGCGCGCGGTGATATGACCGACCTGTTCCCCGAGGCGCGCTACCGCAGCCAGTGGTACTCGCCGACCGGTGCCGACAACGGCGTGTTCTGCGCCATCGGTATCCATGGGCAATGGATCTGGATCGACCCGGCGCGCGGCGTGGTGATCGCCAAGCAGTCGTCCCAGGCGATCCCCGCCGACGACGACCTCGATGCCCTGAACATCGCCCTGTTCCGTGCCCTGAGCCGGGAGGTGGCCAAGTGCTGAATCCGCACCTGCCCGAAGCCGGCCGGCGGCTGAGCTTCTACATCGATGGGCGCTGGCAGGCGGCGTCCGAGCGGCTGCGGCAGACGGTGATCGACCCGTCCACCGAGCTGCCACTGGGCGAGATTGCGATGGGCAATCAGCAGGACGTCGAGCAGGCCGTGCAGGCCGCGCGCCGCGCCTTGCCGGCCTGGGCGGCGAGCAGCCGCGAGGAGCGCCTGGCGCTGCTGCGGCGCATCCTCGAGGTCTACCAGCGCCGCGCCCCGCAACTGGCCGCGGTGCTCAGCCGGGAGATGGGCGCGCCGCTGGGCATGGCCCTGGACAACCAGGTCGCCAGCGGCGCCGCCCACATCGAGGTGATGCTCGATGTGCTGGCCGATTACCGTTTCGTTCGCCGTCGTGGTGCGACCGAGGTGGTGCGCGAAGCGGTTGGCGTGGTCGGCATGATCACGCCGTGGAACTGGCCGCTGAACCAGATTCTCTGCAAGGTGGTGCCGGCCCTGGCGGCCGGCTGCAGCATGGTGCTCAAGCCCAGCGAAGTCGCGCCGTTCAACGCGCTGCTGCTCGCCGAAGTGCTGGACGAGGCGGGTGTGCCGGCCGGCGTGTTCAACCTGGTGAACGGTGACGGCCCGACGGTGGGCGAGGCCTTGGCCCGGCACCCGGACGTGGCGATGATCTCCATCACCGGCTCGACCCGCGCGGGCGTTCTCGTGGCACAGGCCGCATCGGCATCGGTGAAACGCGTGCACCAGGAGCTGGGCGGCAAGTCGGCGAATATCCTGGTCGACGGCGTCGACCTGCAGCAGGCCGTTGCCCAGGGCGTGCGCGAGTGCTTCGACAACAGCGGCCAGTCGTGCAACGCACCCACGCGCATGCTGGTACCGCGCAAGCATTTCGATGCGGCGCTGGCGGTTGCCCGCGAAGCCGCGCTGGCCTTGCGCGTCGGCCCGGCGGATGCGGAGGGCGTTGACCTCGGCCCGGTGGTCAATCAGGCGCAGTTCGCGCGCATCCAGGGGCTGATCGAGTCCGCACTGGAAGAGGGCGTCGAACTGGTCTGCGGCGGGGCGGGGCGGCCCGCTGATCTGGCCGAAGGCTACTTCGTGCGCCCGACCGTGTTCGCCTGCCGCGAGGGCAACCCGCGTATCGCTCGCGAGGAAGTCTTCGGCCCGGTGCTCACCCTGCAGCCCTATGACCATCTGGACGAAGCCGTTGCACTGGCCAACGACAGCCCCTACGGCCTGGCCGCCTACGTGCAGTGCGCCGATCCTGCGCTGGCCCGGCAACTGGCCGCGCGGCTGCACGCCGGCAACGTCTACCTCAACTACCCGCAGTGGGACCCCTATGCGCCTTTCGGTGGTGTCGGCCAGTCCGGCAACGGCCGCGAGTACGGCGAATACGGGCTGGATGATTTCACCGAAATCAAGGGGATCGTCGGCGTCACCTGATCCCCTCGACCGCTAGTACCCCATAACAACAAGAACCCGAGGCGGTCGTGAAAACGACCGTCGCGTCCTCCTCTTGCCTGCTGTTAGCCCGGCCGGGATTCCGGCTGCCAATAAAAAAGCCAACCAAGCTATGCGCATAGGTAAATCATGGACACTCTGAAACATTGCAAGCGTGCTGTTCTCTTCGGCCTCCCGCTCCTCAGCAGCCTGGCCCTGGGAAGCCAGGCTGACAGCCAGGGCTTCGTCGAGGACAGCCACCTGGACCTGTTCGCCCGGACCCTGTACTTCAACCGCGACTGGCACAACAAGGATGCCAGCAGCAGCTACAGCGCCGACTTCGGCCAGGCCATCACCACCCAGTTCCACTCCGGCTTCACTCAGGGCACCGTGGGCTTCGGCATCGACGCGCTGACCCTCACCGGCATCAAGTTCGACAGCGGCCGCGGGCACAACGCCTCGGCGTCCTATCCCAAGGACAGCGACGGCCGCACCGAGGACAGCTTCTCCAAGGGCGGCGCCGCGGTGAAGGTGCGGGTCAGCAACACCGTGATCAAGTACGGCACGCAGTTCCTCAGCCTGCCGGTGCTGGCCACCGACCCCGGCCGGCTGCTGCCGGAAACCGCGCGCGGCCTGCTGATCACCAGCAACGAGATCGAAGGCCTGGAACTGAACGCTGCGCACATCACCGCGCTCAGCTCGCAGTTCAAGTCCGGCGAGGACAGCAAGAACCTCAAGCAGGCCGACGCGGTGGGCGGCAGCTACCAGTTCACCGACAACTTCAGCGGCTCGCTGTACTTCTCCGACATCGAGGACAACTTCAAGAAGAAGTACGCCAACCTCAACCTGGTGCAGCCCATCGTCGAAGGCCAGAAGCTCACCTACGACTTCAACATCTACCGCAGCAAGAGCCAGGGCCAGGAGCTCAGCGGCTACGTCGACAACACCATCTGGAGCCTCACCGCGGCCTACGCCCTGGGCGCGCACCAGTTCCTGCTCGGCTACCAGCGCAACAGCGGCGACACCGGCTACGTGTACGGCGCCGACGGCGGCGCGGTCTACGACTTCGGCAACTCGGWGCAGTACTCGGACTTCAACGCCAAGGACGAGACCTCCTGGCAGGCGCGCTACGACCTCGACTTCGCCGGCTACGGCATTCCCGGCCTGACCTTCATGATCCGCTACATCCGTGGCGACAACATCGACAACGGCATCACCAGCGACGGCAAGGAATGGGAGCGCAACGAATCGCTGCGCTACGTGATCCAGAGTGGCGCGGCCAAGGGCCTGGCGTTCCAGGTGCGGCATGCGAAGAACGTCTCGGCCGCACTGGACAGCGACCTCGACGAAACCCGCCTGATCATGGACTACCCGCTGAACATCTTCTGATCCAACCGCTCCTTCCTTTGGTATTCAACGGCCCTGCGGGGCCGTTTTTTTGCCGGGCAGGTGCGCCGGGACTGCCAGCCGCTAGGGGATGAAGGCTGCGCTACCAAGGTGTAGTGGCAAATTGATACTTGCTGGGCTAGGGTCCACAGTCGGCGAACAGCCGTGCAAAGAGACCGGCAATGGAATGCTATATCTGCGAGGCGGATGCCCGCGAAATCGAGGTCGAGGAACATCTCCAGGTCGAGTGCCCGTATTGCGGGGCATATCGAATTTCCCATGCCGCCGCGCGCCGCCTGGGCGAGAAGACCGGGACGTTCGACGTGCCGATGATGCAGCGCTGGGTGAAAAGCTATCGGCACCTGGGCAAGCTGCCGATGCTCGACATGCTGCTGGTGTCGCGGCGCCTCAGGCCCCGCTAGGACGCCCGGCGCCTGCGCGCGCCGTCAGTCATAAGCGCACTCGACGCGATTGCGCCCGGCGGTCTTGCCGCGGTACAGCGCGGCGTCCGCGTGCTGCAGGTATTCGTCCAGCGCGTGGGTGCTGGTGAAGGCATCCGAGACGCCGACGGTGACGGTGCACTGGATCGGCTGGTTCAGGCCGATGCCCGGCACCGCACTGTGCTCGATGGCCGCGCGCACCCGTTCCGCCAGTTGCATGGCGCCGGTGCGGTCGGTGTTGAGGGCGATGAGCAGGAATTCCTCGCCGCCCAGTCGGCACGTCAGGTCGCCCTTGCGCGCGGTGGCCTTGAGGACTTCCGCCACGTGACTCAGCACCAGGTCGCCGACCTTGTGGCCATGGGTGTCGTTGATCCGCTTGAAGTGATCGATATCGACAATCAGCAGGTAGGCCGGCTCGGCCAGCCGCGTGCGGAAGTGCGCATCCAGCCCTTCGGTCAGCCCGCGGCGATTCAGCAGATGGGTGAGCGGGTCGTGGGCGGCCATGGTGCGCAGCTCGTCGGTCAGGCGGCGCAGCACCAGCCAGACCGCGCAGGGCGGCAGCACGGTGCCGAGGAACGACATGTAGATGTAGAAGACCTTCTGGAAGCCGCTGTTCATGTCCAGCGCCGCCAGCCCACCCTGGACGATCATCACGAACTTGGCCGCATTCAGCACGCCGATGCCGCCGATCAGCACGGCGAACACGATCATCTCGACGCGCAGGTCTTTCGCCACGGTGCCCCGGGCATACAGCACCGCCAGGGTCATGAGCAGGAAGAGCAGGGCGCAGGACCCCGCCAGCAAGGCATGCCGCGCTTCGATTCCGAGGGTCGCCTGCACGGCTACCTGCAGCGCCGTGTAGACGGCCGCCAGCGTCAGCAACGGCCGCCACACCGAGGTCGGGCGATTGAAGAAGCGCATGGCGCCCAGCACATAGGCGACCGGTGCGCAGAGCGTCATCGTATGGTTGGCGATGCTCATCACCCCGCCATTCGCCGGGCCGCCCAGCAGCTGCAGGATGTAGGCGAGGCCGAGCAGGAAGTTGCCCAGGGCGAAGACTTCCATGCCCATCTTCCGGCCGTTCAGCCGGGTGCTGATCAGCAGGAACATGACGCAGAAACACAGCAGGTGCACGCAGAGCATGCTGAGGATGACGGTGGTGATCATGGTTTCGCGTCAGTGAGGGAACTGCAAAGGGAGCCGAGCACTGGCCGAGTGGTGGACGCGCGCGCCTGACGGCGGGCTGCATCCAGCTTACTCGATGGAATTATTCGGGGGTCGGGAAAACTAACCCTATGTGCCACGCAAAGGCAATCCACCCGCGAGGTTGCCGTTGGCAGTGCAAGGACGCCAGTACTATGATTTTCAAGCCGATCCGCCTGCGCCATGGGGCGCGCCAAGTCCCGACGGACGATCACTCCTGCCAAGCGAGCGACGTGAAACCATCGATTCTCAGCGCTGCGTTGCTCTGCACCTTGCTCGGTTCACTGCTCAGTCCGTGGGCATGGGCCGGTGATTATCGGCTGGTGACCGAGGAATGGGCGCCGTACAACTACGTCGAGAACAACCAGCTGACCGGGATGGCGACGGACATCGTCAAGGCCATCATGCAGCGCACCGGTGACGATTTCGCGATCGAGCTGCTGCCCAGCATGCGTACCAGCCGCGCGCTGCAGTCGCAGTCGAAGACCATCATGTTTTCCATGTTCCGCACCGCCGAGCGCGAGCCGCTGTACAAGTGGGTGGGGCCGATCGTCGAGGAGTCGATCCATCCCTACCAACTGGCCAACTCGCCCCGTTGGCTGAACACCCTGGCCGAGCTGCACGCTGCCTCGCGCATCACCACCCGGCATGCCGGGCTGCTGCCGGACGTGCTGCAGGCCCAGGGTTTTGACAATCTCGACAAGCGCGCCACCGGCAGCCCGCAGCTCTACCTCATGCTGCTGGCCGGGCGCACCGAGATCATCGCCGGCGACACCGACGCCGGCGTCGCCTACTACAGCCGCCAGCTGGGCCTGGCCCCCGGCACCCTGCGGCAGATTCCCGTCGAGCTGTATCGCTCCTCGCTCTACATCGCCTTCAGCCGCGACAGCGACGATGGGAAAGTCGCCGCCTGGAACCGTGCGCTGGAGCAATTGCGCGAGTCCGGCGAGCTGGCGCGTATCCAGCAGCAGTACGAGCATCCGCGGGTGCAATAGGCGAGGATCAGGCGTGGCGTGGATCGGCTGAACACTGGGCTCATGCTGCCTCTCGAACTCTTGCGTGATCGTCCCGGCGTGTAATCATTTTCCTACAGGCGGTGACTGGATTTCGCGTATTCGCCCCTCGGGTGCAGGCCAATACTGTCGTCAAGGGAGCCCACCTCCCTTCGAGCTTTCGACTTCCTTGCCTGTTGACCGACCCAAGAGGGCTGCATCATGCGCGCCGTATTCGCCGTCACTTTCGCCGCCTTGCTCCTGGCTGGCTGCTCCAGCCCCGCACAGCGGATGTCCAACTGCGTGGCACAGGGCGTCAGCCGCGATGCCTGTTATGTGGCCGAGCAGAATCGTCAGGCGGCGATTACCGCCGCTGCCGAGAAGCAGGCCCTGGAAAACGCCCGCAGCCAGTGATCGGCAGCGTGCTGGCGCAGGGAGCCTGCTCCCGGCAATCGGCCTGTCAGAGCCCCATCTGGCTGCGCATCAGCGCGAGGTACTCGGGATCGCTCATTTGCTGGCGTGCGGCAATGATCTGCCTGGCGTCATCGCCGGCGATATAGCGAAGTTGACGGGTCCCATCGGTAGCTGCCTGCCACACGGTATCCGCCACGACCATCGGCTCCGACCCGCGCGCGGCGATACTGCCGAATGCGCCCGTGACCGTTTCGACAAAGGCGTTGTACTCGGTCAGGCTGGCGTCGAGGTTCAGGTCGAACGAGGTCGTGGAAAAATTGGTGTTGATGACGCCCGGCTCGACCAGCTTGACGGTCACCCCGATCGACGCCAGCTCATAGGAGAGCGCTTCGGTCATTCCTTCGACGGCGAACTTCGAGCCGTGGTACAGCGTGCCGAGCGGGAAGGTGATCTTTCCGCCCATGGACGAGATGTTGATGATCAGGCCGTCGCCGCGCTGGCGGAAGTGCGGAAGGATCGATTGCATTACCAGCAGCGTGCCGATGACATTGACCTCGTACTGCCGGCGCATCTTGTGCTCGGGTGTCGCCTCCAGCAGCCCGTAGGAGCCATACCCGGCATTGTTGAGCAGGACGTCGATGCGGCCGAAACGCTCGATCCCGGCGGCGATCGCGGCGTCGATGCTGTCCTTGCGGATGACGTCGAGTCGGGTGACCAGCACATTGTCGAGCGCATTGAGCTCCTGGTCTGCTTCCGGGTTCGAGCGCACCGTTGCCACGACGTTCCAGCCGCGCTCCTGGAAGTACCTGGCCGTCGTACGGCCGATGCCGCTGCTGCAGCCGGTGATGAGAATGGTCTGTTGGGTCATGGCGCTTCTCCTCGAGCACGCAGGCTCGTCGTTCGTGCGAGGGCCGCTGCGGAGGGTGTCCCTGTCGGGCAGGTAGGGCTCATCCGGGTTGGCCAGTTGGCTGAACAGCTCTCGGCAGGGACTGCGTCCCGTCGCAGGGTGCTGTTGTGCCGCTCACTCTAGGAAGTGGCCGGTGACAGGGCTCTAGCAATCCACGCCATCACTCAGGGAAACGGCGCCAATCGCAGCCGAAACGCACGGCTCCGGCAGTGGCGCCGTTCGCCGTCCGGCTGGCGCACTCTGCATGAGAAAATGCCCTCCATTTCTCTATACTCCTGTGCGTCTGGGCGGGGAGGGTATGACTCCCCATTGAGTGGCGATGGAGTTCCGACGGTGCAAAGCAAGACCTTCCCGATGAACCTCGGTTGGCAGACCCTGCTGAAGGATCTGGGCCTGCAGCCTGGCCATGTATTGCGCCGCGCCGGCCTTCCCGATGACTTGCTGACCCGTGGAGCTCCCGGCCTGTCCACGGAGGACTATTTCCGTTTCTGGTGTGCGCTGGAGGCCGAAGCCGGCGACGCCCTGTTCTCGTTGCGTCTGGTCGAGACCCTCTCTGCCGAGTCTTTCGATCCGCCCCTGTTCGCCGCCCTGTGCAGCGCCAATCTCATGCAGGCCGTGCAACGCCTCGCCAAGTACAAGCAGCTGGTGGCACCCATGCGCCTGGAGGTAGATATCGGCAAAGACGGCGAGCTGACGCTGACGCCCCACTGGCTGTCCGTGCAGGGCGAAGTGCCGTCTTCGTTGCAGGTGGCCGAGATCGCGTTTTTCCTCCGACTGGCCCGGCTGGCGACCCGTGAGCCGGTCACGGCGCTTCGGGTAGCGCTGCCGAAACTTCCGTCCAGCGCCCATGCCCGGCGTTACGAGAACTTCTTCGGCAGCCCCGTCCGGCAGGGGGCGAACCCGAGCATCAGCTTCGCGGCGGTGGACGCCCTGCGCCCATTTCTGACGCTCAACGAAGGCATGTGGCGGGTGTTCGAGCCGGACCTGCGCCGCCGACTCAGCGAGCTCGATTCGGCAGCCACGACGGCGGAGCGGGTACGCGCGGTGCTGCTGGAGCTGCTCCCAGGTAACGCCGCGACCATCGAGAAGGCCGCCGTGCGCCTTGGCATGAGCAAGCGTACGCTGCAGCGTCGCCTCGAGGGCGAGGGGGAAAGCTTTCGCGCCCTGGTCAATGCCACTCGCGAAAGCCTGGCGCGCCACTATCTGGGAAACACCAGCATGTCGGGCGGGGAGATTGCCTTCCTGCTCGGCTTCGAAGACCCCAATTCCTTCTATCGCGCATTTCAGGACTGGACCGCGCAGACGCCTGACAGCGCCCGACATGCCCTGCACCTGAGTTGAGGAGCCACGAACGTGACCACGCCTGACGATCAACGCAAAGTGCTGCTGGCCGGCGCAACAGGGCTGGTGGGAGGCCTGATGCTGCAGGCTTTGCTGGCGGACAGCTCCGTCTCCCAGGTGCATGCCCTGAGCCGTCGACCATTGAGTGTCAGCCACCCCAGGCTCCAGGTTCACCTCGTCGATTTCAGCGACTTGCCCGAGCTACCGCAGGTCAACGAGGTGTATCTGGCACTTGGCACCACGATCAAGGTCGCCGGCAGCCAGACAGCGTTCCGCGCTGTCGACCTCGATGCCAATCTTGCCGTGGCCAGGGCCGCTTTCGCCGTGGGAGCCCGGCGAGTGGGGCTGGTCAGCGCCGTGGGGGCCAATGCCGACTCTTCCGTGTTCTACAACCGCGTCAAGGGCGAACTGGAGAGTGCGTTGAAGGCCATGCAGCTGACCGCGCTGGTGATCGCGCAACCCTCGCTGTTGCTGGACCACCGGGATGGGCTGCAGCAACCTCCGCGCCTGGGCGAGAAGCTGGCAATCCCGATTGGGAAGCTGCTGGCGCCGCTGTTGCCTGGCGTTTATCGCCCTGTCTACGCGCGGGCCGTCGCGCAGGCACTGGTCAGGACGGTGCCGCAGGCTGACGGCGTGGTCGTGCTGGCGTCCAATGTGCTCGCCAGGCTGGGTGAGCAGCACTGAGCCGAACTCCGGGATACGCCACGCAGGTTTTTTTCGCTCCTGCCACTCGTCGCCCGAATGCTGGCTCAACGCCAGTTCCTACATTCCTGTCTAGACTGCGACGCAGGGTTATATCGATCCCTGCCGTGGCCGCTTTCCCACATCCCCTGAGGTGCGGCTCCCATGGAAGGGACAGGAGAGTACATGGACGTACGTCATTTCTCGCATTCCCGTCAGTACCTGCTGCCGTTGCTGGTCACGCTCGCCCTGATGCTGGTTTTCGGCGGGCTGGTGCTCTGGCAGTGGCTGGCTCTGGAAGCGCGCAACCGTGCCGAGTACGAGCAGCGCTTCAAGCTCGAGGCCGAGGAAATCGCCTATCGCGTCAGCAGCCGGATGCGCTCCTACGAAATGGTCCTGCGCGGTATGTCCGGCCTGATCGTCGGCACCAACGCGGTGTCGGCCGAGGAGTGGGCACGTGCCACTGACCAGTTGCAGTTGCAGGACCGTTATCCGGGCATCCAGGCGCTGGCGTGGGCGCGCTACCTGAAGCGCGAAGAAGCCAACGAGTTCGTCAGCGAGATCTGGGAGCAGGGGCGCCGTGATTTCCGCATTACCCCAGCGCAGCCGCGGGACGAGTACCTGGTGGTGCAGTACAGCAGCCCCATGGACTGGCGGAATCGCCGTAGCCTGGGTTTTGACATGCTCACCGAGCCGGTACGCCGGGAGGCTATCGACCGCGCGCGGGAAACCGGCGAGGCGAGCCTCACCGGGCCGCTGAAACTCAGGCAGGAAACCGAGCAGCAAGCGCAGAGCGGTGTGCTTCTCTATATGCCGGTCTACCGCCCGGACGCGCCCAGCACTTCGGCCGAGGAGCGCCGCGCCGCACTGCTGGGCATGGTCTGCGGGGCTTTCCGCGTCAGCGACCTGATGGCCGGCATCCTGGGGGCGCAGAGCGACCTCTACAGCATCGATCTCAGGGACGTCGGCAGTTCTGAGGCCATGCTGCAGGTCTCCGGCCAAGGTCGCCAGCCACGCTTCCTCCAGGACGAGGAGCTGAAGCTGTTCGGCCGCACCTGGGTCCTGGGGGTAGGCAGCACGGCCGAATACGAGGCCATGCAGAGCAACAACCGCATCACCTTCAGCCTCTGGACCGGCCTGGCGGCTGCGCTGTTGCTGTCCCTGTTGATCGGGGGCTACCTCTACCAGCGCGAGCGCAGTCTGCAACTCAGCCTGTCCGCGACGGCCGCATTGGCCGAGCGCGAGGAGCGTTTCCGCCTGCTGCTGCAGCACCTGCCGGTGGCCACGCTGACCTGCGGGGAGAATGGCCGCATCGAGATGGCCAATGCCCGCGCTGGAGAGCTGTTCGCCTGTGGCGCGGATAGCCTGGTGGGGCAGAACCTGCGCCGGTTCCTGCCGAGCCTGGTGGACCTGCCGCAGCAATCGGCCCGGCAGGCTCCCGCCGACCTCACGGAGATCGAGGCCCTGCAGGAGGATGGCGAGCGAGTTGCCGTGGCTTTCAGCCTGAGCACCTTCAAGCACGGCAATGACCAGCGTTACCTGCTCAACCTGGTGGACCTGCAGGCGCGCAAGAGCGCCGAGGAGCGCTTCCGCCTGGTGGTCGAAGCCTCGCCCAACGCCATCGTTCTGGTGGATGCCGGCGGCCGGATTGCCATGGTCAATCGCCAGACCGAGCGGCTGTTCGGTTACAGCCGTCACGACCTGCTCGAAGCGTCCGTGGAAATGCTCCTGCCCGAAGCCCTGCGCGAGGCCCACGTGGCGATGCGCGAAGACTTCCAGCGCAAGCCCGAGCAGCGGCGCATGGGCAGCAACCGGGAGTTGTTCGGCATGCACAGGGACGGCCGCATGATTCCCATGGAGGTGGGCCTGTCGCCGATCCGCGCCGGCCGCGAGCTGCTGGTGCAGGCGGTGATCATCGACATCAGCGAGCGCAAGGCCGCCGAGCAGCGCCTGCGTGACCAGGCCGAGCAACTGATGCTGGCCAACCGCTACAAGTCGGAATTCCTCGCCAACATGTCCCATGAGCTGCGCACGCCGCTGAACAGCATCCTGATCCTCAGCGATCAGCTACGGCAGAACATGGCCGGCAACCTGACCGAGAAACAGGCCCGCCACGCCGATATCGTCCACCGTGCCGGCAGTGACCTGCTGCAATTGATCAACGACGTGCTCGACCTGGCCAAGGTTGAAGCAGGGCGCATGCAGCTCAAGCTGGAACCCCTCAACGTGCAGGACATGCTCGCCGAGCTGGACGGCAGCCTGCGGCCCATGGCCGAGATCAAGGGCCTGCGCCTGTCCACCCACATCCAGGCCGGCGTGCCCAGGGTTATCCATAGCGACCGGGTACGCATGCACCAGATCCTGCGCAACCTGCTGTCCAACGCTCTCAAGTTCACCGAGCACGGCGAGGTCGAGCTGTCCGTGGAGCTGGACCCGGCGGCGGCGATCGATGAGCGCGAAGTGCTGTGCTTCGTCGTCCGCGATACCGGTGTCGGAATCCCCGAGGACCAGCACGAGCGCATCTTCCAGGCCTTCCAGCAAATCGATGGTTCCACCAGCCGGCGCTTCGGCGGCACCGGCCTGGGCCTGGCGATCACCCGCCAGTTGGTGCTCGCCCTGGACGGCACCATCACCCTGGAAAGCGTGCCGGGGCAGGGCTCGTGCTTCAGCGTGCGCCTGCCGGTGGCCGTGGCCGCGAGCCAGCCCGATGCCGATGAGCCACCCGCACAACCGGTGCGGGGCGGGCATGGACCGGCGGTGCTGATCGTCGAAGACGACGTCAACTTCGCCTCGGTGATAGCCGAGGAAGCCCAGGCCCGTGGTTTCTCCAGCGTCCACTGCCGCAGCGGCAAGCAGGCCATTGCCTTGCTGCAGAACGAGCGCTTCGCTGCCGTCATCCTCGACATCCTGCTGCCGGACGTCAGTGGCTGGCAGATCTACCGGAAGTTGCGCAGCCATTCGAACCACCGCACGACCCCGGTGAATATCATTTCCTGCGTGCCCCAGCCCCAGGACTGGCACGAGGACGCCACCCGCTACCTGGTCAAACCCATCGCCCGCGAGGACCTGGAGCAAGTGTTCCAGGACCTGGAAGGCGTTCGTCCGCCGGCGGAGCGCAAGCTGCTGCTGGTGGAGGACGTCGACGTGGAGCGTGAGCACTACCGCGAGCACCTGGAGCATCTTGGCTTCCAGGTGGTGGCCAGTGCCAACGGCGAGGGCGCCCGCAAGGCCTACGCGGAAAACCACTTCGCCGCCCTGGTCATCGATCTCGACCTGCCTGACCAGGATGGCTTCGAGCTGCTCGACAGCCTTCACCGCGAACGCCCGCTGGAGGGTTCGCGGGTGGTCATCAACACCGGCGTCGACGTCAACCAGCAGAACCTGCAACGCTTGCGCCGCTATTCGGCGGTGGTGGTGCGCAAGGCCGGCGAGGACCTCAAGAACCTCAGCTCGGCGGTCGAAGGATTCCTCGCCGGCCTGCGCGAGGCGCAGGCCAGCCAGGGCTCGGACCCGCTGGCAGGCAGCCGCGTACTGCTGGTGGACGATGATGTGCGCAACATCTACGCCCTCAGCGCCCTGCTCGATGAAACCGGCATCAAGGTCACCGCCGCCCGCGACGGCCTGGAAGCCATCGACTGCTTCCAGCGCGAACCCTTCGACCTGATCCTGATGGACATGGCGATGCCCAACATGGACGGCTACACCGCCACCCGCGTGCTCAAGCAGGAGCACGGCTGCAGTATCCCGATCATCGCCCTGACCGCCCATGCGATGAAGGGCGACCGAGAGAAATGCATCACTGCTGGCGCCGACGATTACCTGGCAAAGCCGGTGAGTCGCCAGGAGTTGCTGGACATGCTTTACCGCTGGCTGGAACAACCGGGAGCACGCCATGGCGCACCTGCAGCTTAAGGAGGTTCCTGCGGCCAACACCCTGCTGGTGGTGGATGACCGCCAGGAAAACCTCGTGGCCATGGAAGCCTTGCTGGACAACGGTGAATGGCAGGTGCTGACCGTGGATTCCGGCGAGGCAGCGCTGAAATGCCTGCTGGAAGAGGAGGTCGGCCTGGTGCTGCTGGATGTGCAGATGCCGCGCATGGATGGCTTCGAGGTGGCGCGGCTGATGCGCAGCAGCCCCTTGACCCGCTATACGCCGATCATCTTCATCTCCGCCATCGCCCACACCCACGATGCCGTGCTGCACGGCTATTCGTCCGGGGCGGTGGATTTCATCCTCAAGCCCTTCGACCCGCAGGTGCTGCGCCTCAAGATCCAGACCCTGCTGGCCCATGAACGCAACCGGCGCGACCTGCTGCATCTCAGCCAGCAGCTGGACAGCGCCCGAGCCTTCAACG
Organism: Pseudomonas sp. CAN1; assembly: GCF_030462585.1. Taxonomy (GTDB): domain Bacteria; phylum Pseudomonadota; class Gammaproteobacteria; order Pseudomonadales; family Pseudomonadaceae; genus Pseudomonas. Next base: position 79,915 of record NZ_JASMRU010000021.1, read on the forward strand.
CCTCGGTGCTGGAGAACGCCGCCGAAGGCATCCTGGTGGTCGGCGAGGACGGCCTCATCAGTTTTGCCAACCCGGCTTCGGCGCAGATGTTCAAGGGCACGGTGGGCGACCTTGTGGGCAAGCCGCTGCTGAACCTGATTGGCCACCCGGAGATGAGCGGTGAGTGGAAGTTGTCGGACTTCTACCGCCACTGGAAGCGCAACGAGACCTACCGCCTGCACGACGCGAGTCTCAAGACCCTGAGCGGTGAGCACCTGCCGGTGGCGCTGTCGTCGTCGCCGCTGCCACGGCTGCAACGCTCCATGGTGGTGATCGCCCTGGATATGTCGGTGGTGCACCAGCTCCACGCGCAACTGGAATCCCAGGCCATCACCGATGCCCTCACCGGGGTGCTCAACCGTCGTGGCTTCCACAAGGCGCTGGAAGCTTCCCTGGCTCGCGTCGAGCGCAATGGCAAGCGCATGGCAGTGCTCTACCTGGACCTGGACGGCTTCAAGCTGATCAACGATTCCCTCGGCCATGAGGCCGGCGACCGCGTGCTGCGGCGAGTAGCGGAACAGCTCAAGCACTGCCTGCGCCCCTACGACACCCTGGCGCGCATGGGCGGCGACGAGTTCACTGCGCTGCTCGACAGCCTCGACCACCCCGAAGACGCCGCGCGGGTGGCGGAGAAGCTGATCGAGATGGTCTCGGTACGCCACCGCATCGATGGCATCGATGTCACCATCGGCGCCAGCGTCGGCATCGCCAGCTTCCCCGAGTGCGGACAGAGCGTGGACGGCCTGTTGCGCGCGGCGGATATCGCCATGTACGAGGCCAAGCGCGCCGGCCGCCAGCAGTACCGCTTCTACTCTCCGGAAATGAACGGCCGCGCCCGCTCGCGGTTGATGCTGGAAGAGAGCTTGCGCAATGCCATCGAGCACAACGACTTTCACCTGGTCTACCAGCCGCAGATCCACCTCGAGAGCGGCCGCCTGCGCGGCTTCGAGGCGCTGCTGCGCTGGGAGCACCGGACCGCCGGCACGGTGGCGCCCAATGTGTTCATTCCGCTGCTGGAGGAAACCCGCCTGATCAACCGCCTGGGCGACTGGGTGCTGCGGGAAGGGGCCCGCCAGTGCAGTGTCTGGAGGCAGGACTTCGGCGACGACCTGGTGGTCAGCCTCAACGTCTGCCCGCTGCAGTTCGGCATGCCGCAACTGGTGGAAGACCTGCGGCGGGTGCTGGAAAGCTTCAACCTGCGGCCCGCGCAACTGGAAGTGGAGGTCACCGAAAGCGCGCTGATGCAGGACCTGGAGCTGACCCGAGAACAGCTCCGGCAACTGCGCGCGCTGGGCGTGCGCATCGCCATCGACGACTTCGGCACCGGCTATTCGTCCCTGGCCTACCTGCGCCATTTCGAGCTGGATACCCTGAAGATCGACCGCCTGTTCATCTCCAACATGCTGGAATCGCGGCGCGATGCTGCGGTGGTCAGCACCATCATCGACCTCAGCCGCCACCTGGGCCTGGAAGTCATCGCCGAAGGTGTGGAAACAGCAGCCCAGCGCGATTGGCTGCTGGAGCATGGCTGCACCTACATGCAGGGCTTCCTGGTGGCGCCAGGCCTGCCCGTGGCCGAGGCCGGGGCCTTTCCTCAGGTAGTGGACTGGCGCGCCCTGCCGGAAGTGGCCCTCGTTCCCAGCCGCACGCCCTGAGGTGGAGAGGGGCCCGGGAAATTGCGAGAGGCTTCCGGGCTCCGGTTCACGCGATTCGGGCACACGCTCCCTTTGGCAGCAGTGAATCTGGCGGGATGGGCAAGCCCGCCGGTGCGATGTGGGGACAGGATGCGCATGGAGTTGATAGCGGGCGCCGGCCAGGGGCTGCTATTGACGGTCATTCCATCCCGTCCGCCACGACGGACCCGCAAGGGCCGACCTGTTTTCCTTCGGTCAGGCCCCCATGCCCGGCGCTTCAGAAGCTGTACTTGACCGACAGCATCATGTTCCTCGGCTCGCCATACACGTTGCTGGGCACCGTGACGGAGGAACTCAGCGAGTTGTAGTACTTCTTGTCGAACGCATTGTTCAGGTTCAGCTGCGCATCGATATGGGCAGTCGGCTTGAACCCCACCATGAAGTCCACCAGCGTGAAAGCGTCCTGCTCGACCATGTAGGTGGTGCCCTTGTTGTAGATGCGGTTCTGCCGGTACAGGGAGCTGCCGACGCGCCATTGGTCAAGCGCGCCGGGCAAGGTGTAGGTCGTGCTCATCTTGAACAGGTGCCGCGGTATGTCGGTATCGAACAGGCGTCCTTCGTTGACCTTGTTCGCATCCTTGCGGTACTTGGCTTCGGTGAAGGTGTAGCCGGCGCCCAGCTGCCAGTTGGGCGTCAGCTGCCCTTGCAGTTCCAGTTCGATGCCTTTGCTGCGCACCTCGCCGGCCGCTTCGTAGCAGGAGGTTGTCGGGTAGCTGGGGCAGATGCTCTGGTCGGTGACGGCCTTGGCGCGGTTTTCCTGGTCCAGCTGGAAGATGGCGGCCGAGGCATTCAGCGCACCCTCGAAGTACTCGCCCTTGATGCCCAGCTCATAGTTCTTGCCGGTGATGGGTTCGATGACCGAGCCCGAGGTATCGAAGTAGCTCTGCGGCTTGAAGATGTCGGTGTAGCTGACGTACACCGAGTGGTGCGCGTCCAGGTCATAGACCAGGCCGGCGTACTTGGTGACGTGGCGGTTGACCTTGAGTTCGGTCTCGGTGCCCTTGTACGGGGCGCTGGTATCGTTTTCGTACCAGTCCAGGCGGCTGCCCAGAATCAGCTTCAGTGGGTCCGCCAGGCTCAGGCGGGTAGTGGCGTAGACGCTGTTGAGCTTGGCGTTGGTGTTCTGCCAGCCGTACTTGGTCTGGCTGGCGATTTTCGGGGTGTCGCCGTTCCAGTTGTAGATATCGATGTTGCTGTGCAGCAGCACGTTGGGCGGCACATCACCGTTGAACACCACGCGACGATGGCTGGCACCGAACACCAGTTCGTGGTCGCGGTCCATCAGGCGGAACGGGCCGCTGGCGTAGGCATCGAAGCTGTTCTGGCTTTCCCGGTAATGGCCGGCGCCGACGTACTGGTCATAGGTCTGGGTGGCGGTACGCCCGAGTATGTAGGTCCCCAGCATGTCCAGGTCGGCCCAGGTCCTGGTCGCCGACAGGTTGAGCTTCCAGCCGTTGTCCAGGGCGTGTTCGAGGGCGGCATAGGCGGAGGTGCTGGTCTTGTTCCAGTACTCCCAGTCATTGCTCAGGGAGGTGGAGCGCGACAGCTTCAGGTCGCTGCCGTCGAAGCCCACGGGCAGGCCGGTCCAGCCGTTGCCGTTGTAGTCGTCCTGCTGGCGCGAAGCGCTGACGGTCAGGGTGGTGCTGTCGTTCAGGTCGGCTTCCACGATCCCGTAGAACAGGTTGCGCTCGTTATCCAGTGAATCGCGGAAGCTGCCCTGGGTCTGGTAGGCGGTGACCAGCCGGCCGCGCACGGCGCCGTTGTCGGTCAGTGGGCCGGACACGTCGAGGTCGGTGCGGTAGCGATCCCAGGTGCCGGCGCTGCCCTGGATGCTGGCCTGGAAGGTGGGAGTAGGGCGCTTGCGAATCAGATTGATGGCCGCGGCGGGGTTGCCGGCGCCTTGCATCAGCCCGGTGGCACCGCGCACCACTTCTACCCGGTCGTACATGGCCATGTCCGCGGAGAGCAGGTCCTGGGACAGCTGGGAGCTGTCGAGGCTGGTCGGCAGGCCGTCGTACATGATGTTGTCGAGCGCGAAGCCGCGGGCGTAGTAGGTGGAACGCTCCGGCCCGGTGCGCCGGATGACCATGCCCGGGGTGTTCTGCACCACGTCATTGAGGTCGGCCAGGGCCTGGTCGTCGATACGCTGGCGAGTCATCACCGTGACCGACTGCGGTGTCTCGCGCAGCGATGACGGCAGCTTGGTGGCCGTGCTGGTGCTACCGGTGGTGTAGGAGCCGGTGTGTTCGGTGGTTTCCCCCAGGCCCTGGCCGATCACCGAGGTCGCGTCCATCTCCAGCGCACCTTCGGTGGATGCAGCTACCAGGGTGTAGCGGCCATCACTTTCCCGCACGGCGCGAATACCCGTTCCGGCAAGCAGGGTGCGCAAGCCGCCTTCCACCGGGAAGCTGCCATCCAGGCCCGTGCTGTTCAGGCCGCGGGTCAACCGCGCATCGAACGACAGCACGATGCCCGACTCGGCGGCAAACCGCGTCAGCACCTGGCCCAGGTCGCCCGCGGCAATCTGGTAGTGCTGTGCGGCGGCCGTATCGGCCAGCGCCGGCAATGGCGCCAGCAAGGCGGAGCAGAGGATGGCCAGCCGGACACGGGCGCGCAGAGGGTGCAGGGCATTTACCGGGGGGTTATACGGGGAATTCATCGTCGTCCTTCTCTCATGGTCACCGACCGTACGAATCGGCCGTCTTTCATGGGTCGAACGAAGATGCGAATTGATATCACCCGACATGAATTATTTTTTGCCGATCAGGCTGGCACGACCGTGATCCAGAAGCGCGTGCGACGCTCCACATGCACCGGCAACGCGCTGGCCAGTGCACGGAAGGTCTGATCGGGGTCGTCCAGCTCGAAGGTCCCGCTCAGGCGCAAATCCGCTACCTGCGGGTCGCAGCGCAGCAGGCCGGGATGATAGCGAGCGAGGTCGGCGAGGAAGTCGGCCAGGCGCTGGTCGTTGGCGATCAGCAGCCCACGGGACCAGGCGTCTGCGGCGTAATCCAGCGCCCGCGTGGAGGCCACCTCGATTGAACTGAACAGACAGGCCTGCCCCTGGCCCAGCGTGGTAACGCCCAGTGCGCTCCTCGGCTGCACCTGCACCTGCCCGCTGAAGACTTCCACCTGGGAGAGGGCGTCGAGCTGGCGCACTGAAAAACGCCCGCCCAAGGCCCGGACGTCGCCCTGTCTGGTTGCCACGCTGAGGCGTGATCCGGCCTGGGCGTTCACCAGCACCTCACCGCTGCGCAGGGTCACCCGGCATTGCCCGCCGGCATAAGCGACGTCCAGGGCACTCCGGGTATTGAGCAGCAGCTGGCTGCCATCGGCGAGGGTGACCGGCAGCCGCTCGCCGATGGTGCTGTGGTAGTCGGCGAACAGCGCGCCCTGCTCGAACTCGCGGTAACCGCCGAGCCCGAGCGCACCCGTCCCCAGGGCCAGCAGCATGCCCTTGAGCACGGTGCGACGGCTGCTGCGCCGATCCTCCCGCGCCAGGCCGAAGACCCGTCCGCTGAAATCACCGGGCATTCCACGCAGGCGCTGCTGCAATCTCTCGGCCTGCTGCCAGGCCCAGCCGTTGTGCGGGGAGGCATCCAGCCAGCGCTGCCAGGCTTCGCGATCCGCGGCGACGGCGTCCCCGCTGGCAAACAGGCTGAACCAGTCCGCCGCCTGTTCGATGGAGTCCAGTTGCGCGGCGCTGATACCGGCGCCGCTCACAAGCCGTGCTCCAGGCTGTAGAGCATGCAATGACGCGAGGCCTTGGCGATGTAGCGGTTCACCGTGACCAGCGATACCCCAAGGGTCTGGGCAATGCAGCGGTAGGTCATGCCGTCGAGCTGGGACAACAGAAAGGCCTGGCGCACCTTGTCGCCGAGCGCGGCGAGCATGGCGTCAAGCTGGACCAGGGTCTCCATGAGGATCAGGCGATCCTCGGCGGAGATCTCCAGGGCTTCCGGCACCTCCGCCAGGGCCTGTAGCCACGCGCGCTCCAGGCGCTGACGGCGGAAGTGATCGATCATCAAGCGGCGCGCGACTGTCGCTAGAAAGCTGCGCGGCTCACGCACCGCCTCGATGCAACCCTGGCGGTCGCTGTTGCCGAGCAGGCGGACGAATACGTCCTGCACCAGGTCGGCCGCCAGCTGGCTGCAATCCACACGGTTGCGCAACCAGCCACGCAGCCAGCGGTGCTGTTCCTTGTAGAGGTCGCCGACCTCCAGCTGCCGGAGCGGGCCCTGGCTCGTCATCGCCAATCATCTTTCTGGTGCAAATGGGAATAATTATCATATCAATCCCGAAGGAAGCTCGGCAATCTTCCTGAATGCGCTGCGTGGGCTTCTGGCTGCGGTACTTGTCTGGCGGGCTTGTGGCAGCAGTGTTGGGATGCGCTCGCAAGTCCAGCTTGGGGCGCTGCTTTGCGGCAGCGTAATGCAACGCTCAACGATCAGCCTCCACGCGCATGCACGCTTTGCAGCGACTTTCGGCCTCGGTCCATTTGCCGAGGCAGAGCGATGCTCACCGGCATCCATCGATCCACCACGAAGACCGATGTCCGCCGATTTGCATCGACGGCCAAGGCAGCCTGTGTCGAGCGGTCATTCGTGGTGGATTACCCGTTAATCGATCCAGTCGCACAGTGCGTCAGGTGAGCGGCAATCCCCTTGAGCAGAATCGTCAGGCGGGGATTGCCGCTGCCCACTCACTTCAGAAGTCGGCCTTCAGGGTAACGGTGTAGTTGCGTGGGTCGCCGTACTGGTTGCTCGCGTTCAGCCAGCCGATGGAGGAGTAGTACTTCTTGTCGAACAGGTTGTTGCCGTTCAGGGCGACGCTGAAGTTCTTGTTGATCTGGTAGCCCAGGCGGGCGTTCCAGATGGCGTAGCCGGATTGCTTGATATCGCCGACGCCGCCGGTGCCGCCGAAGTTGGTGTTGTAGTTCTCGCTCTGGATGCTGGCGCCCGCGCCGGCGCTCCACTGGTTCAGCTCGCCCGGCAGCTTGTAGTCGGCCCAGAAGCGCAGCAGGTGGCGCGGCGTGTAGCTGTTGAAGGTGGAGCCGGAGGACGAGGTGCCGTCGCCCGGATCGTTGAGGAACTTGGTCGAGGTGTAGGTGTAGCCGGCGAACAGCTGCAGGTCCCTGAGCACTTCACCGCTGATCTCCGCGTCGAAGCCTTCGGCGCGAACCTTGCCGCCGGCCACGTAGCAGTTGTCTTCGCCGTTCTGCCCGCACTCCGACGCGTAGTCGTACTGCGCACGGTTTTCCTGGTCCACGCGGAAGATCGCGAAGCTGGTGTTGACGCGGCCATCCAGCAGCTCGCCTTTCAGGCCGATCTCGTAGTTCGAACCCTCGATGGGCTTGAGCGGGGCGGTGTCCTGGGTCAGTTCGGTCTGCGGCTTGAAGATGTCGGTGTAGCTGGCGTAGACCGACCACTGGTTGTTCAGCTCGTAGATGAGGCCGCCGTAGGGGGTGAACTCGCCGGTTTCCTTCGAGTGCGCAGGGGCAGGGGAGGAGGTGGTGAAGCGGGTCAGCTCATAGTCGTACTGGTAGTTGCTGGCGCGCCCGCCCAGGACCAGGGTCAGCGGCTCGGCGAGCTTGTAGCGCACCACGCCGTAGAGACCGTTCTGGCGGATATGGCCCTTGGAGGTACCGGCGTAGGTGGTCGCGAGCATTTCCTCGGTGGTCGGCTCGCGCGGCGATACCGGGTCGTAGATATTGATCGGCCCGAGGTTGAGCAGGCCGCCTTGCAGGTCATCGGTCTTCAGGTCGCTGGCGTTGGCGCCGACCACCACCTGGTGCTCCAGGTCGAAGGCACGCCACTTGCCGGCGAGGTTGATGTCCGCGCCCTGGTTGATGTTCTCGAAGTCGTAGAGGTAGGCGCGCGACTGCATACCGTCGCCGGTGGCCGGGTCGACGGCGCCGCGGCCGAAGCTGTAGAGGATGTCGTTGGTCTCGCGGATGTAGCTGCCCGAGGCATTCAGGCGCCAGTCGGCGTTGAAGTCATGAGTGACGTCGGCGAACCAGGTGGTCTGCTTGTTGTTCCACTTGTTCCAGTCCGCGCCGGTGAAGGTGGAGCGGCCCGCATTCACCGCACTGCCATCCTTGTTGCGCGGCAGGCCGCCGAAGGACGGGGTCGAGTGCAGGTCTTCCACGCTGGCGCCGGCGGCTACCCTGGTGTTGTCGGTCAGGTCGTATTCGAGAATGCCGTAGAGCACGTTCTTGCGGCTGTCCGCGGTGTCGTAGAAATAGTCCCGGTCCTCGTGGCCGGCCACTACCCGGCCGCGCAGCCTGCCGTCGGCGCTGAGCGGAGCACTGCCATCGATGGTCTGCCGGTAGGTGTCCCACGAGCCTGCGCTGGCGGTGATGGACAGCGACGGCTCGACCTTCGGGCGTTTGCGCACGAGGTTGATGGCGGCGCCGGGGTTGCCGCTACCCTGCAGCAGGCCGTTGGCGCCGCGCAGCACTTCCACGCGGTCGTAGAGCAGGGTGTCGGAGGTGAAGCTGCTGCCGATGGCGTAGTAGCGGCGGTCGAGGGGGACGCCGTCGTACTGGATGGTCTCCACCTCGAAGCCGCGCGAGTAGATGTACTTGCCGCCGGACGGGCTCTGGTAGGTGGTGATGCCGGTGGTTTTCTCCAGCACCTGGTCCAGTGTGTCGAGGCGCTGGTCGTCCATCGCCTTGCGTGTGATGACGGTGACCGTCTGCGGAATGTCCTTCAGGCGCTGGGTCGACTTGCCGATGGTGGCTTCGCCGGAGGTGTAGGAGCCGGAGTCTTCCGTCGTCGGCCCCAGGCCCTGACCGGTGACGACCGTATCGCTCATCGCCAGGGCATCGGGGATTTCCTCCAGCACGTAGCTGCCGCCCTGGTCCACCGCGCGCAGGCCGGTGCCGGAGAGGAGGGCAGCGAAGCCGGCCTCCCGCGAATAGCTGCCGTGCAGGCCGGCCGACTGGAGGTGAGCAGTCTTGCTGGCATCGAACGAGAGCGCGACCCCGGCTTCGCTGGCAAAGCGGCTGAGCACTTCGGTCAGCGAGCCCGCAGCGATGTCGTACTGGCGCATGCTCTGCACCGCGCCAGACGAAGCAGGCTCTGAGGGCTCTGCGCCCTGAACGACGGGTACACCGACGACGGTGACACTGAAGAGGGCAGCCTGCACATGGATGGCAAGCCGATGGCGAATGAACGGATACAGCATGGTCTCTCCCCGGTGGTGGTGACCAAGTGGGTCACTGATGCCGGAGTAGCCGAACCAGGGACGAAAAAAGTGCACGGTGACTGGAAAAATCTTTTCTCGCGTCCACGCAGGCTTCAGCTTCGCGGAACCACGGTCACCCAATACCCCGTGCGATACACCGCCGCGACCGGGAAACTGCGCTCCAGTGCTCTGAGCGCTAGGTCGGTGTCATCGACCGGGAAGGCGCCGGAAATGCGCAGGCCACTGATGCGCGGATCGCACCTCAGCCAGCCGTGGCGGTACCGTCCCAGTTCTTCCAGCAATTCACCGAGCGGTCGGTCGATCGCGATCAGGCTGCCCTGTGCCCAGGCGCCAACCGACGCATCACTGACCTGCGCGGGCTCGATGCTGCCGGAGAGGATTCGCGTGTGCTGGCCGGCCTCCAGGCGCAGGACAGCCGCCTGGCCGGGTACGGAGACCTCGACCGCTTTCTCCAGTACCGCCACCTCGGTTCCGTTGCCCCAGCTGCTCACGCTGAAGCGCGTGCCTAGCGCGCGTACGGTGGCGTCGGCGCTGCGAACGCGGAAGGGCCTGCCGAGACTGTCGCTCGCGGTATTCACCATGACTTCACCGGCACGCAGGAGGATCAGCCGCTGGTCTGCATCGAACAGCACATCCACCGCGCTGTCGGTGCCCAGCTGCATCTGGCTGCCATCCGCCAGGGTGAAGTGGCGGCGTTCACCCACCGCCGTCCTGTAGCCAGCGGTGTAGCGCTGGCGCGCGTCACTGCGCCAGCCCAGGGTGGCCAGGCCGCCCAGCGAGGCGAGCACGACGACGCTGCGCAGCACCTGGCGCCGCGACTGCCCGGCCGAGGCCAGCGTGGCAGCCGCCAGGCGACCCGGCACGCGGGCCATCTGCAGGTTCACCGATTCGATGCGCTGCCAGGCGCGCTGGTTGATCGGGTCGGCCGCCAGCCAGCGCTGCCAGGCCTGCTGATCGGCTCCGCCCGGTGCCGCATTGGCCAGGCGCGCATACCAGCGCGCCGCTTCGCCGATGGCGGCTCGCTCATGGGGTTGCAGGGCGTCGCTCACAGGACGCCCGCCATGGCCAGGCAGCAGTGCTCCATGGCCTTGGCCATGTACTTGTTCACGGTGCGGACGGATATCCCCAGTCGCTCGGCGATCTGGATATAAGTCAGCCCTTCGAGCTGGGAAAGGATGAACGCCTGCCGGACCTTCGGCCCCAGGCCATCGAGCATGCGGTCGATTTCCGTCAGCGCTTCGAGCAGCAGAGCTTGCTCCTCAAGGGACGGCTGCACCGCTTCGGGAAGCAGCGCCAGCGCTTCCAGATAGGCGCGCTCCAGCGAACGGCGGCGGTACAGGTCGATGACCAGACCGCGGGCGATGGTCTGCAGGTAGTGCCGGGGCTCACGAATCGCCTCGGCGCTCCGGGCCATCAGCACGCGAACGAAGGTGTCCTGCGCCAGGTCGGCGGCATCGGCGGAATCGTTGAGGCGCTTGCGCAGCCAGCCCCGCAGCCAGCCATGATGGTCGCGGTAAAGCATCCCTACCGCCTGCAGCGACGAATCCCCCTGCATTGCAATCCCCTAAGAACAATTTGCAAACGACAATCGTTATCAAATATACGGGATGTGGCAACGCTTGGAAACTGCAGGGTGGTGAGTGTCGGCTTCTGGCCGCTAGTTGCCTTTCGCTGCACTTGGTACACGCACTCGCGAATGAGCCACTTGCTCCTCAAGCCCTGCGAGCTGCGGCTACTAGCCATTTGAGATGCGCTGTATATAATGCGACTCAATCTCATTTGATTGCAGTGGAAGCAATGACTCGGGTTCCTCCAAGCGCGGAGCTGATTGGCGCGCTGGCTCTGCATTACGACGATCTCGTCGACTTCATCCGCCGGCGTTTTCAGGGCAGCCAATTTGCGCGCGACGTCGTGCATGATGTCTGCGTTCAAGTCCTGGAGAAACCGCCGAAGGAGCGCATCAAGTTACCGCTGGCGTTCCTGCGCCGCGCTTCCTTCAACAAGGCCATCGATCGCAGCCGGGCGGACAATACTCGCAATGCGTATTTCGAGTTGTCCGCCGAGGTGCCCGACTGGCACGTGCACGAGGTGGATGGTGCCTGCGCCCTGGATTTCGAGCAGCAGTTGGAAGCCCTGCTCGCCATTATCGAAGCGTTGCCAACGCGCGCGCGGCAGATATTCCTGTTGCATCGCATTCACGACATGTCTCGCCAGGACATTGCCCGCGAACTGGGTATCACCCTGAACATGGTGGGAAAGCATCTTTCCCGCGCCATGATCGCTATCGCTCGTGATTGGGAACCGGCGCGACAGGCGCTGGCGGGCCGATGATGCACCAAGATCCTGCAGGCAATCGACAAGACAACGATCCACTACAGCCCTACGAGGAGGCCCTCAAGACGCGTGTGCCTTCGCGCAATGAATTGCTCGCCGAAGCCAAGGCCTTCAGCGCGCGTCAGCGCCGGCGCAAGCAGACCCTGGCGGGGGGCCTTTCCGTGCTGGCGCTGGGCGTGGGATTGTGGGTCGCCGATCCTGCATGGCGCAGCGAGGAACAGCGCACGGCAGTCGGGCAAAGCAAGAGCCTGCTGTTGGCGGACGGCAGCCGGGTTGTTCTCAACAGCGCCACCGTTCTGCAGGTAGAGAGTCGCCTGCGCAGTCGGCAGATCGAACTGGTGGAAGGGGAGGCGACCTTTACCGTGGCGCATGGGCCGAAGCCATTCACCGTGCGCAGCCAGGGCGTTTCCGTCCGGGACATCGGCACTGCCTTCAATGTGCGCAGCGACCGGCGCGGTGTCTCGGTGACGGTACTCGAAGGCGCCGTCGCGGTAGGCAATGCGACTTCGCCGGAGCTGCGCCTGGAGGCGGGCCAGCAAATGACCTCAACCCGCTCGAGTCTGGGTCTGGTGCAGGCGGTAGACGCGGATCGCGCCATCGCCTGGCAGCACGGCAAGCTCCGTTTCGACGGCACCCCGCTACAGGATGTGCTGGTGGATATCCAGCGCTACCGCACGGCGCCAATCCGTCTGGCGGACCCTCGCGTGACGGGCTTGCGTGTGTCAGGCGAATTCGACAGCCAGGCGGTTGAAGCGCTGATCGATCTGCTGCCGTCGATCCTGCCGGTGCAGGTGAGTCGCCGGCCGGATGGCAGCGTCGAAGTCGGCGCGCGCTGAGAGAAAAATATTTTCAACGCGACGTCACCTTTTCCGCGTCGCCATCCGCCTATCCCTGTGAACGTCATTTGATCGTGTCACTGGGGAGTTGAATGGACACTAAAGTACCCTCGCGCCGCTTTGGTTTCGCGCGCCTTTCGCTACTGGCAGGCGGCCTGTTGCTCGCTTCCACCCTGCAGGCGCAGGAAGCGCGCTATGCGTTTACGCTGCCGCCGCAACCGCTGGATCGGGCGCTCAACGAGTTGGCTCGGCAGACTGGCACCCGCATCCTCTTCGCCACGGACGCAACTGCGGGTCTGCAGGCTCCGGCGCTCAGCGGCGAACTGAGCGTGCAGCAGGCCTTGCGACAACTGCTGCGGGGAACCCGGCTGCGGCTGGAGCAGACCGCCGATGGCAGTTACCTGGTGGCTGCGCCGCAGACTGATGCGGTGTTGGAAATGGATGCCACTCAGGTGCTCGGACAGCAGTTGGGGGAAGTCACCGAGCACAGCGGGTCCTACACCACCGGAAGCATGAGCGTGGGTACCAAGCTGGCCTCCTCGCTGCGCGAGACGCCGCAATCGGTCACCGTGGTAAGCCGCCAGCGCATGGACGACCAGAACCTGCAGAAGCTGGAAGACATCGCCACCTACACGCCGGGCCTGACCCTGCGCAAGACCGGTGGGGAACGCCCGGAGTTCTACTCCCGTGGCGCGGCCATCGACAACATCATGATCGACGGCCTACCGGTGGCCTATGACAGCGACACCCTCGGTACCTCGACGCTGGCCATGTACGACCACGTGGAGGTGGTGCGCGGTGCCTCCGGCCTGATGGTCGGCGCGGGCAATCCTTCAGGCACCCTCAACCTGGTGCGAAAGCGCCCGACCTTGGCGCCACAGCTGACTTTCACCGGCAGTGCCGGACGCTGGGACGATTACCGGGGCGAAGTCGATGTCAGCGGCAAGCTGAGCGACAGCGGCGACCTGCGCGGTCGCTTCGTCGGCGCCTACCAGGATCGCAACAGCTTCGTCGACGCTTACGGCAACCAGCGCCAACTGTTCTACGGTATCGGCGAGTACGATCTCAACGAAGCCACGACCCTCACGCTGGGGGCCTGGTACAACCGCGAAGACAATCCCGGCGCCGACTGGAACGGTCTGCCCACTCGCCCGGATGGCAGCTTCTTCGACTTCTCCCGCTCCGCGCGCACGGCGCCGGACTGGACCTACTGGGACAAGGAAAACCGCAGCGCTTTCGCCGAAGTAGAGCACCGTTTCGATAACGACTGGAAGCTGCGGTTCAACGCGACCTGGCTGCGTGGCGACATGGACATGCTCGGCGGCAGCCTCTACACCGACGAGAACGATGCCTACCACCTGAACATCGGCCGCTATACGTACCAGCACACCCAGAAGAGTGTCGATACATACGCCAGCGGGCCCTTCAGCCTGTTCGGCGCCACCCACGAACTGGTGGTCGGCGCCAGTTGGCGGCGTGACGAAACCAACGATGGCCCCGGCGGCCCCGGCATCGATTCGGACGTGATCGTCGATCCGCAGCACTTCGACCCCAAGGCCTATCCCAAGCCGGCCATCGACAACAACTGGTCGCGCGATGGCCATGAGCAGCAGTCGAGCACATACGCCACGGCGCGCTTCAACCTGCGTGAGGATGTGCACCTGATCCTCGGCTCGCGCCTGGACTGGTACGAATATGAGCAGCTCACCCATTCGGGCGAATACAGCTTTGGCGACGACTACAAGGCGACTCGCGAGTACACCCCCTATGCCGGAGTCATCTACGACCTGAACGACACCTATTCGGTCTACGCCAGCTGGACTCGCATCTTCAAACCCCAGGCAGCCCAGAGCGTGAGCGGCAGCCTGCTGGAACCGGTGACCGGCACCAACTATGAAACCGGGATCAAGGGCGAGTATTTCGGTGGGGCGCTCAATGCCAGTGCGGCGCTGTTTCAACTGGTGCAGGAAAATCTCGCCAAGTCGCTGCCATCCGCACAATGCGCCCCGGGAGTCAGCGCCTGCTACGAGGCCAGTGGCGAAGTGCGTACCCGCGGTGTGGAGCTGGAAGTGGGCGGCGAGCTGGTGCCAGGCTGGCAGATGTCCGCCGGCTACACCTATGCCGGAGCCGAGTACACCAAGTCCAGCGACTCGGCAGAGAAGGGCGAGCGCTTTGACAGCGATACGCCCTACAACCTGTTCAAGGTCTTCACTACCTATCGATTGCCCGGTGAGCTGGATCGCTGGACAGTAGGTGGTGGCTTCCGTACCCAGAGCAGCGCCTACACCAGCTTCGGCGTGAAGCAGGGCGGCTACAGCGTCAGCGACTTCATGCTGGCCTACCAGCCCGCCGCGGAGTGGCAGCTGCAGGCCAATCTGAACAACGCCTTTGACAAGCGCTACTACCAGAACATAAGCAACAGCTGGGGCGCCAACAGCTTCGGTGACCCGCGCAATCTGATGTTGACGGTGCGCTACAGCCCTGGCTTCTGAGGGGCACTGGTATCAGTGTTGTGAAAACTGACCGGTACAGACTGCTGGGTTGGTGCCGGTCGTATTTTCGCTGAGCTGCAATGCCTGCCTCCGCCCCATAGCGGCCGCTCAGCGGGTGATTTCCGGGTATCGACGGGGATCGTTGGGCGAGTTGCTCGGCGTACCAAGCTCCAGTCGCCAATAACCCACGTCGTGCCACTGGCCCCGCTTGAAGCCAACCTGCGGGAAAGTGCCGATGTGCCGGAATCCGAGCCGTTCATGCAGGCCAACGCTGCCGACGTTGGGCAGCGCGATGCCGGCATAGGCCGCGTTGAATCCCTGTTCGGCAAGGATGGGAAGCAGCTCGGCATAGAGGCTGCGACCCACTCCAGCACGACGCTCACCCTCTGCGATGTAGACGGTCACATCTACTGCCCATCGGTATGCGGCACGCGCCCTGTGCTGGCTTGCATAGGCGTAGCCAACCAGGCGCCCATCACGCATCGCGACGAGGTAAGGGTACGTCTGCAAGGTCGTGACGATGCGCTGCCGCATCTCTTCGATGGAAGGCGGACCTTCCTCGAAGGAGATTGCCGTATTCGCCACTATGGGGGCGTAGATGAGCTGGATGGCCGGCGCATCTTCAGGGCGTGCTTGTCTGATTTCGATGGGCATGGCGACCTCAGATCGAGCGCTGATTCACGCGGACGGAAAGTTGCTCGGCGCTTTCCTTGCGCTCCGAATAACGATCCACCAGGAACTCCTGGCGATCGCGCAGCAGCAGGGTGAACTTCACCAGTTCCTCCATGACGTCCACCACGCGGTCGTAGTACGCCGACGGTTTCATGCGTCCGGCGTCGTCGAACTCCAGGTAGGCCTTGGGCACCGAGGACTGGTTGGGGATGGTGAACATGCGCATCCAGCGGCCGAGCACGCGCAGCTGGTTGACCACATTGAACGACTGCGAACCGCCGCAGACCTGCATCACCGCCAGCGTCTTGCCCTGGGTGGGGCGGACGGCTCCGAGCGCCAGGGGAATCCAGTCGATCTGCGCCTTGAACACGGCCGATAGGGCACCGTGGCGTTCCGGTGAGCACCAGACCTGGCCTTCCGACCACTGCACCAGTTCACGCAGCTCCTGCACCTTGGGGTGCTCCACCGGCGCGTCGTCAGGCAGCGGCAGGCCGGAGGGATTGAAGAGGCGCGTCTCGGCGCCAAAGTGTTCCAGCAGGCGCGCGGCTTCTTCTACCAGCAGACGGCTGAAGGAGCGTTCTCGGGTCGATCCGTACAGCAGCAGGATGCGCGGTTTGTGCTCGCTGTTACGGGTCGCCGCGGGCGGCAAGTCAAACAGCGAAAGGTCTAGGTTGGGCAGTTGCTCGGACATGTTTCCTCCTGCTCAGAGAGCGCCGATGCGATCCAGCTCGCGCTTGAGTTCGTCGCGGCCGAGGGTGGCGAAGGGAAGGGCGAAGAAGGCCCGGCAGCGCAGCTCGATGCGGGCCAGCGTGGCTCGGAAGGCGGCGTCGATTGCAGCTTCTTCCCCCACTACATCAGATGGGTCTTCCAGCCCCCAGTGGGACTTCAGCGCCGGGCCGAAGTACACCGGACAGGCTTCGCCGGCGGCCTTGTCGCAGACGGTGATGACGATGTCCGGCGGATTGCCTTCGAAGGCGTCATTGCCCTTGCTGCTCAGCCCGTCGATGGATATGCCGGCCTGCTGCAGGGTGGTAAGGCTGCGCGGCAGCACCTGGCCCCTGGGGAAGCTGCCGGAGCTGACCGCCTCGAAGCCTTCGGGCGCCAGGTGGTTGAACAGCGCTTCGGAGAGGATGCTGCGGCAACTGTTGGCCGTGCACATGAACAGGACTCGCATGGAGGTCTCCTCCGCTCAACGCGGACGTTAGAGGCTCAGGCGCAGCGCCAGGGCCGAAAGAGTGATCAGCAGGACGGGCAGGGTCAGCAGGATGCCGACCTTGAAGTAGTAACCCCAGGTGATACGCATGCCCTTGCGCTCCAGCACATGCAGCCAGAGCAGCGTGGCGAGGCTGCCGATGGGGGTGATCTTCGGGCCGAGGTCGCAGCCGATCACGTTGGCGTAGATCATCGCCTCGCGTACCAGGCCTTCCGCGCCGCTGGCCTGGATCGACAGGGCGCCGACCAGCACGCTGGGCATGTTGTTCATCACCGAGGACAGCAGCGCCGAGAGCAGGCCGGTGCCGATGGCGGCGCTCCACAAACCCTGTTCGGCCAGACGGTCGAGCAGATGGGTGAGGAAGTCCGTGAGGCCGGCGTTCTTCAAGCCGTACACCACCAGGTACATGCCGAGGGAGAAGATCACCACCTGCCAGGGCGCTTCGCGCAGCACGCGGCGGGTGGAGATGCGCTGCCCCCGAGCGGCGACGGCAAACAGGATGGCCGCGCAGACAGCGGCCACGGCGCTGACCGGGATGCCCAGCGGCTCCAGGGCGAACAGGCCGACCAGCAGCACCAACAATGTCCACCAGCCGACGATGAAGGTGGCGCGATCGTGGATCGCCGCCTTTGGCTCCTTCAGCGCATCGAGCGCGTATTGCCTCGGGATGTCGCGGCGGAAGAACAGGAACAGCACCAGCAGGGTGGCGGCGACACTGGCGAGGTTCACCGGCACCATCACCGAGGCGTACTCGGCGAAGCCCAGGCCGAAGTAGTCAGCCGAGACGATGTTCACCAGGTTGGAGACCACCAGCGGCAGGCTCGCTGTGTCGGCGATAAAGCCCGCAGCCATGACGAAGGCCAGGGTTGCGGCGGGCGAGAAGCGCAGGGCGAGCAGCATCGACATGACGATAGGCGTGAGGATCAGCGCTGCACCATCGTTGGCGAACAGCGCCGAGACAGCAGCGCCGAGCAGAATGCAGAAGGCAAACAGCCGGTAGCCGCTGCCATTCGCCCAGCGCGCGACGTGCAGCGCGGCCCACTCGAAGAACCCGGCCTCATCCAGCAGCAGGCTGATGATGATGACCGCGATGAAGGTGGCGGTGGCGTTCCAGACGATGGCCCACACAGTCGGGATGTCATGCAGCGAAACCGCGCCGGCGGCCAGGGCAATGATCGCTCCCAGCGCGGCACTCCAGCCAACGCCGAGGCCCTTGGGCTGCCAGATGACCAGAACGAGGGTGAAGAGGAAGACAGCAACGGCGACCAGCATGGAGGACTCGCTCGAAGGGGTCAGCAGCAGGCGGCATCACGGACGGGGCGGCCGTCCATGTTCTGCAGGCGCAGGGTGTTGTCCGCCAACCATTGCGCGTTGGCCTGCAGGGTGACCTGCAGCATCTCGTGCACCCAGGCAGGCAGCTCGGGGTTGAGGCGGTAATACACCCACTGACCCTGGCGGCGATCCAGCAGCAGGCCGCTGCTGCGTAGCTGTGCCAGGTGGCGGCTGATCTTCGGCTGGCTGTCGTCCAGCGCGCACATCAGCTCGCAGACGCAGAGCTCGCCCAGGCTGGCGATGAGCAGAGTGGCGCGAACACGGGTCTCGTCGGCCAGGTTCTTGAAGACTTCGGGTGGAGTGATCATGGCTTCACCTTACATATGGAAAATCGAATATACGGATTTCCATATGTTTGGCGCAAGCCTCATTGGACTTGAGCGTCTGCTTCTGGCCGGAAGCAACCTCTGGCCACGGACAGGAAAAAACAGAAATCGGTGCTCGCACTCACCAGCACCCGCCATCGCCGCCTCCACCCAGACCAGTACGTTGGTACAAGCCGCCCCGGCCCAACGTAGGATTTTCCCGCCTGCTGCGCCGCACTACCGTCTAGCCATCCGCCCATACGCATCTGCCGCGACCTCCCTTGCTCTGCCTTGGCAAGGGCGCGTGCGCGTATGTCGGCTGCCTCCTATAACGACAAAAATCAGGTAACGCTGCCATGCCCGGACGTCCTCTCTTCAGGTCCAGTGCCCTTGCTCTGTTCGTCGCCCAGGCCGCCGGCCTGCCGCTGATCGCCGCTGCGGCGGAGGATGCCCAGCCGCTGACGCTGGAGGCGAGCGAGGTGATCGGCACGCTGCCGCTGCCGTCGTTGGGCATCTCCCGCGACCAGGTTGCCGCGCCGGTGCAGGCGTTCAGCGGCGATGACATCGCCCGCAGCCAGGCGCTGGGGCTGGCCGACTACCTCAACCGGCGGGCGGCCGGGGTCTACGTCAATGACATCCAGAACAACCCGCTGCAGCCGGACATCAATTACCGCGGCTTCACCGCTTCGCCGCTGCTGGGCACGCCCCAGGGGCTGTCGCTGTACCTGGACGGGGTGCGCCTGAACCAGCCGTTCGGCGATGTGGTCAGCTGGGACCTGATCCCCGACAACGCCATCGCCAGCGCGCAGCTGATGCCCGGCAGCAACCCGGTGTTCGGTCTCAACACCCTGGGCGGCGCGCTGTCGGTGCAGACCAAGAACGGCCGCGACAATCCCGGCGGCGCCATCCAGACCACCCTCGGCTCCTATGGCCGGCGCATCGGCGAGGTGGAGGTCGGCGGCAGCGAAGGGCAGTGGGACTGGTTCGCCGCCGGCACCCACTTCGAGGAAGACGGCTGGCGCGATCACTCCGACTCCGATGCGCAGAAGCTGTTCGGCAAGCTCGGCTGGCGCGGTGAGAGCACCGACCTGAAGCTGACCTACAGCTTCGCCGACACCGACCTCAACGGTAACGGCATGGTCCCCAGGAGCTTCCTGCGGCGCGACTACGACAGCGTCTACACCTACCCGGACAACACGCAGAACACCGCCAACTTCCTCAACCTGCAGTGGAACCACGACTACAGCGACGACCTCAGCCTGGCCGGCAACCTCTATTACCGACACATCAGCACCGACACCTTCAACGGCGACATCAACGACGAAGCCCTGCCCGAAGGCATCGGCGAGCCGGGCCAGAACATCCTCGCCACGCCCGGCAGCTACACCACCGCCGGCAACCTGCAGGCCTGCACCGCGCAGTTCGAGCCGGGCGGCGAACCCGGCGAAAAGTGCTCGGGGATGATCAACCGCACCAGTACCCGCCAGAGCAACATCGGCCTGTTCCAGCAGCTGTCGGTGCGCAACCGCCTGTTCGGGCTGGACAACCTGGCCGCCGTCGGCGGTGGTTTCGACTACAGCGAGGTGCGCTTCCGCCAGTCCGCCGAGTACGGCGCGCTGACGGCCGATCGCGGCATCGTCGGCACCGGCGTCTATGCCGAGGCCGACAACGCCTTCAACCTCGATGGCGAACTGGACGACCGCGCCGTGCGGCTGAAGGGCAATACCCGCACCTGGAGCCTCTACGGCAGCGACACGCTGACCCTGCGCGAGGGGCTCGACCTCACGTTGTCCGGGCGCTACAACGATATCTCGGTGCGCAACCACGACCAGCAGACGCACTACGAACTGGACGGCGACAGCCTCGGCGACGACATCGACGAGAACGCCTCGCTCAGCGGCAAGCACCACTTCAACCGCTTCAACCCCGCCATCGGCCTGACCTTCCAGGCGACGCCGAACCTCACCGCCTATGCCGGCTACAGCGAAGGCAGCCGCGCGCCCACCACCATCGAACTGGGCTGCGCCAACCCGGATGTACCGTGCCGGCTGCCCAACTCCATGGCCGGCGACCCGCCGCTGGATCAGGTGGTCACCCGCACCTTCGAGGCCGGCCTGCGCGGGAGCATCGGCGACAACGTCGGCTGGAACGCCGGGCTGTTCAGCTCGCGCAACAGCAACGACATCCTCTTCGTTTCCTCCAGCACCAGCGGCAGCGGTTACTTCGCCAACTTCGGCGAGACGCGCCGGCGTGGTATCGAGACGGGCATTTCCGCCGATCTGGGCGACTGGTCGCTGGGCGCCAACTACACCTTCATCGACGCCACCTACCGTTCCGGCGAAACCCTCATGGGTGAGGCCAACAGCAGCGCGGAGGACGGCAGCATCAGCGTCCGCTCGGGTGACCGCATTCCGCTGATCCCGCGCAACATCCTCAAGCTCTCCGCCGACTACGCGGTGAACCCGCAGCTGAGCCTGGGCGCGGATGCCATCGCCCTTTCCGGCAGCTACGTGCGCGGCAACGAGAACAACGACCACCAGAGTGGCGGCCTCTACGAGGGCAGCGGGGAGATCGGCGGCTACACCGTGTTCAACCTGAATGCGGCGTACCGCATCGACAAGGTGTGGAAGGTGTTCGCCGAGGTCGACAACCTGTTCGACCGCGAGTACCTCACCGCCGGCATGCTCGGCGCCAATCCCTTTGACGCCAGCGGGGTGATGCGCACCGATGGCGCTGCCGGCAACGGTACGGTCAACGGTCGGCGCAGCAATACGGTCGGGGAGACCTTTGTTTCGCCAGGCGCGCCCCGCACCGCCTGGATGGGCGTGCGTTGGGAGTTTCTTTGAGGGAAGGGGCTTTGAGGCGAGGGGCTTTGAGGGAAGGGCTGAGGGATCAGCAGCCGCCCACGCAGGGCAGGGCGGCTGTCGGCCGGGTGCGGTTATTGCCCCGGAATCCCTCCGGCCTTGGGCACCAGGTCGCCGATGGCCGAGCAGGAGTAGGTGTTGGAATAGTCGTAGTACTGCTGCGAGAAGCTGCCGCCTTCGTAGGTCGTGCACTGGTAGGCCGAGGAGCCCTTCTGCAGGATCAGGAAGTGGATCTGCACGACCCGCCCCGGCGCCCAGTAGGCCGACTTGATCTCATAGCCGCGGCCCAGCAGGTCGGTGATTTTCGGCTCTTCGGCCAGGGCCTGGCTGCCCCAGGCCATGAGCCCGAGCAGGGAAATTTTCAGCAGGTTGTTCATCGTGGGTTCCGTCCTTGGCTGGTGATGACGCCTTCCCCGGCAGGGAAGGCGAGAGGCGTCAGGCTTCCGGCTTCAGCGAGATGCCGCCGCAGTTGCCGCGGGTCAGCAGGTAGTCCACCTGGCGGGCGCGGTTGATCGCCACGCGGATTTCGCAGCTGGCGGAGTGGACCACGTCGCCCCAGTACTCGGTATGCACCAGTTGGCCGTTCTGCGGGCCGGTGTAGGTGCCCAGCGCCTCGCGGGAGACGTAGGAGGTGTCGCGGCGATACACCAGCACCACCCAGTCGTTCTCCGGCGCCAGGCCGATATCGCTGGGCGCGCCGAAGTGGTCGATGGCCTCGCCGGCCGGGCGGCCCTTCCAGTAGCTGCGGGCCTGCGCCTCGGGCAGGGTGGGAATGGCGGAGCAGCCGCCGAGCAGGATGGCGATCATCCCCAGTGCGAGTAGTCCTTTCATTGCACGCCCTCCTTGGCCGGTGCGTTCTTCACGGGCATCTGCTCGAAGCCCTTGTCGACCATGTCCAGGATCAGGTTCTTGGCGTGCTCGCGGTTGCGCAGCTGGAACAGGCCCGGAGCGGCCGAGACCAACTGCATCATGGGCATCTTGCCCAGCGGATACATCTTCTGCTCGACGTGGGCGTTCGGCTTGCAGAGGAAGTCACGGCTCTGGGCGATCCAGGCCTCGGGCTTCTTCTGCCACTCCTTGGAAACCTTCTTCGGGCGGATGTCGTTGTAGAACTTGTCGTAGTTCTGCGCGCCGTTGAGGCGCACGCGGTTCGTCGCGCAGTCGACCTCGACGTCATAGGCGGTGAAGGTCGGCTTGGCGCCTTCCTCGTAGAACTCATAGACGCCCAGCGAGCGCACGCCTTTCTTGCGGTCGTAGATGTTGGCGGGGTCGCCATCGACAACGAAGATTTCGTTCTTGTAGAGGCTGCCCTGCTGGTGGATCAGCCAGTAATCGCCAGAGGGGCCTTCCGCGTGCGCGGCGAGCGGGCTGCAAAGCAGCAAGGCAGGCATCCAGGGCCTGAGGGGCTTGAACATAGCGGACATTCCTTTGCCGTTGTGATCGCCAGGGCACAGCGCACCCCCGCGAAGGAAGGGTAGAAAACTAGAGGCGCAGGTTTTGCGGGTCAACCTTCGTGTAGGAATTTTGTGACAGACGGCAGTTAAGTTTCTGCGTCGATAAGGTGCGATTCGCTGGCGATCTGTAGGTATCACATCACCCTCGAAGCGCCTCGTATCGAGCACTCGAAGGTTGACGCGAGCCCTGTCTCCGATAAGGTCGGGGCCTGCGAATCGAACCATCCATGACCTGATATCGACCTGGGAGGCAAAGCCTGTGCGTGAACAAACCGGCAGCATCGACACCGTGGTATTCGATCTGGGCGGCGTGCTGGTGGACTGGAACCCGCGTCACCTCTACCGCAAGCTCTTCGACGGTGACGAAGTGGCGATGGAGGCGTTCCTCACCGAGGTCTGCAACTCGGCCTGGAACGAACAGCAGGATCGCGGCCGGCCCTGGGCGGAAGCAATTGCCGAGGCGGTGGCCCGGCATCCCGATCAGGAGGCGAATATCCGCGCCTACTTCGAGCGCTGGGACGAGATGCTGGCGGGCGCGCTGGAGGAGACCGTGCTGGTCCTCGATGAACTGCATCGCGCGGGCGTGCGCCTGCTGGCACTGACCAACTGGTCGGCGGAGACCTTCCCGGTGGCGCTGGAACGCTTCGAATTCCTCGACCGTTTCGAAGGTGTGCTGGTCTCCGGCCAGGAAGGGCTGATGAAGCCGGAGCCGGAAATCTTCCAGCTGCTGATCGACCGTTACGGTCTAGTTCCATCGCGCACTTTGTTCATCGACGACGTGCGCAAGAATGTCGATGCGGCGGTTGCCCAAGGGCTGCAGGCGGTGCAGTTCTCCAGCGCGGAACAGCTGCGCAGGGACCTTGAGGGCTTTGGCCTCGCGCTTGTGCCAGATCAGCAGTGACGACGGGCGCTATTAGCCCCGCCAGTCATCGCTGAAACGAGGCAGCTTACGTAACGCCAACCCGTCCCGGCTTGACCGTCGCCAGCCTTCCCCATAACCTCGCCCGGCCCCTGTGAAAGCGACGGGGGAGCGGGTTTGGCGACCCGGAACACATAGGCGCGGTAACGCTTCGTGAGACCGTGACGTATCAACACGTCCACGATTCCATGCTATGGCGGGCCGCGCAGGGAGACCTTCGGGTCTGCCGGATCTATGTGCCGGTTCGCCAACCTTGCGCGGTTCCGCCACCCAATCCGTTTGGCGACGGACGTGGCGGCTTCTCACACATAGGAGCTGTTCCGTGGACGACCTCTACGTTCCCACCGTATTCCATCGCTACAACCGTTCCCTGCGCGGCGTGCTGATCGACAACCAGCCCTGGCTGGTCGCCCGCGAGCTGGGCTATCTGATCCGCGAGCGGGTCGATGCTTATGTTCAACGACTGGACGAGGACCTCTTTCGCGAAGCGCGCCTGATCACCGGCAGCGGCGAGGAAGACGTGCTGCTGGTCAGCGACTATGGCGCCTTCTACGTACTCAACCGTTTTCGCGACCCGGAGCACCGGGAGCTGCGCAAGTGGCTGACCGGCCACGTGCTGCCGGTACTGCGCGACCAGGGGCGGGTGGCTGCCGGCCTGCCGAAACGGCTGCAGACAAGGGGGGAGGGACGGCCGCTGGCGGTGCTCGATTGGCAGGGCGAGTACTGGGTGCCGATGGGCGAGGTGCCGCGGTTGATGCGCGAGGAGCGGCGCGGGAGGTGGTGGCGCCGGCAGTGAGCGCGGGCGAAGCGGGCGGGTAGCCCCATCCCCGGCGGGATGGGGCCGGTGCGTCAGGTGCCGGACTTGATCCGCGTCCAGCTGCGGGTCATCGCCCGCTCGATGCTCAACGGCACCGGGGTGAGGGTGAAGAGGTTGCCACGCTGGTCAGCGGGAATGAACATCGCCTGGTTCTTCAGCAGGTCGGGGTTCACGGTGTCCTGGGCGTCGCGGTTGGGGTTGGGGTAGCCGATCAGGTTGGAGACCTGGGTGATCACCTTCGGGTCCAGCAGGTAGTCGATGAACGCCTGCGCTTCCTCGGGGTGCTTGGCACCCTTGGGGATGGCCATGGTGTCGGCCCACATCAGCGTGCCTTCACGCGGCAGCAGCATGCGGATGTCGTTGCCGTTCTTCGCGCTGGCCGCCATGCCCTGGGCCTGCAGCACTGCGGCGGACCAGCCGACCACAATGCAGACGTCGCCGTTGGCCAGGTCCGAGGCGAGCTTGGCCGAGTTGAAGTAGCGGATCGACGGGCGAATCTTCAGCAGCAGGGCTTCGGCCTTCTGGTAGTCCGTCGGGTTGCGGCTGCTCGGGTCCAGGCCCAGGTAGTGCAGGGCGATGGGCAGCAGTTCTTCGGGCGCATCGAGGAAGGCGACGCCGCAGGATTGCAGCTTGCTGATGTTCTCCGGCTTGAACAGCAGGTCCCAGCTATCTAGTTTGGCGTCGTTGCCCAGCGCCTGGTGGACCTTGTCGGCGTTGTAGCCGATCAGCGTGGTGCCCCAGAGGTAGGGTACGGCGTACTGGTTGCCCGGATCGACGCGCTCCAGGTTGTGCATGATGCCCGCGTCCAGGTGCTGCCAGTTGGGCAGCTGCTGGCGGTCAAGCTTGCGGATGGCGCCGGCCTGGATGAACTTGGCGATCTGCACGGTGTTGGGGAACACCAGGTCGTAGCCGGAGGTGCCGGTGAGCATCTTCGACTCCAGGGTGTGCGGGCTGTCGAAGACGTCGTAGTTGACCTTGATGCCGGTCTGTTTCTCGAAGTCCTGCACCACCTGCATCGGCAGGTAGTCGACCCAGTTGTAGATATTCACTTCGCGCTGCGCGGCGCCGGCTTCGGCGAACGGGATGCAGGCGGTGGCGAGCAGTGCGGCGAACCATTTCTTGTGGATTTTCATCGGATCAGCTCAGGTTGAGGGTGGCGGCCAGGGTCACAGCTTGTAGATGAAGAACCATTCGAGGGTGTCGAAGCGGTCGTTGCCCAACGCTTCCTTGGCGCCCGCCTGGGGATCGACCCAGTTGTACGCCAGCGAGGTGTAGATGTGCTCGGTGGGCATCCACTCGACGTACACGCCGGTCTCGTTGGCGAAGTCACGGTCGCTGACCGGGGTGCCGAAGTAGTAGTTGGAGTTGAGCTTGAACTGGTGGTACTGGGCGCCGGCGGACCATTGCTCGTTGAAGTGCAATTTGCCACGCCAGGTCTGGGCTTTCTCGTTGCTGTTGTACAGCAGGTAGTTGCCGACGATATCGCCGATCACCCAGGTGCCCCAGTCGACGTAGCCCTTGCTCAATGGGTCCCAGTCCTTGCGGGTGCCGTCGCTGGGGTCGTTGTCGCCGGAGAAGTCGGCGTAGCGGTAGCCGATGCTGGGTTGCAGCGGCAGGTCGTTGAAGCTGTAGTCGGCCGAGGCGTACCAGGCGCTGGCGTCGTAATCGATGCCCTTGCCGCTGCCGCGCTCGATGGCGTACTCGCCATTGAACTGCAAGGCTTCCAGGTCTGGCAGGCTGGCGTTGAGCAGGCGCAGGTTGTAGACGTCCATGCCGTCGCGGGGGATGAAGGCGTTCTGCTTGCTGTCCAGCGAGTCGACGTAGAAGGCCATGGCGCCGAGGGTGGCGGTGGGCAGCTTGAGGTCGAGGTTGGCACCGCTCATGCGCAGGTCACCGAGGTGGTCGTCGGTGCGCAGGCTGAAGGCCTGGGCCGAGGCCATGCCGTGCTGCCAGGACAGCACGCCGGCATCGCGGAAGGCCGTGCGCGGGGCGCTGAAGTAGGCGCCGTCGCCGAACTGGTCGAGGTTGCCGTCCATCACCAGGAAGCCGTTGCCGACCATGAAGTTCTGGTCGCCCAGGGTCAGGCGCCAGTCACCGGCACGAAAGCCCGCGTAGGCTTCCTCCACCGAGGTGTTGTGCTCGTCGCCACGGGTGTAGCCGCCGGGGTCGCCGTCGCCGGTGGTGCCGGCAGCGACCAGCGAGCCGCCGCCGAGGAAGGCAAAGTCCGGGCTCACTGAATATTCGAAGGTCACGCCGGGCTTGAGGTAGTACTCCTGCCAGGCGTAGTTCTCCTTGCTGCTGGGTTCGCCACTGCGCAGGTCGAGGCGGCCCAGGCCGAAGTTGGCGTTGTGGCTGTTGATGGCGGTGGCCGAGGCACTGAGCGAGTACTCGCCCTTCAGGTCGCCGTTCTCGAAGGCCACGCCGGCGCTGGCCAGCGGGCTGCCGACGAGAAGGCCGACGGCGAGCGTGCGGCAGGGCGCCGAGGTAAAGCGTCCAGTCATCATTGCGAAGCTCCTGTATGTCGTTTTTGTTGGAACAGGGCAGTCACGCGGGCAAAGCGAGGCCCGCAAGGGCGCAGTTGGCGTCGCGCCCGTACTTCGGTGTGTTGCTAGGATCGGTGCTGGCTCGGTGCTGGTTCGCTCGTCAGGCGTCGCCCAGCGATGCGGCGAGGGTCTTGAGCAGGTGCACGGTGTCGGTATCGATGACGTTCTCCGCTTGCGGCGCGGAGGACTGCTTGATGATCACCACCTGGTTGGCGAAATCGACGAACACCCACTGGCCATGGATGCCGACGGCCATCAGCGCGCGGTCATTGAAGACGTACCACTGGCTCTTGTAGGAGGCCTGCGGGCTCCATTCGGAGAATTCCTTGTTGGTCGCGTAGACCGCCGGATCGTTGCCGCGCAGCAGGCGCTCCACCGCAGCCTGCGGCAGCACCTGGTGGCCGTTGAACCGGCCGCGGCCTAGCAGCATCAGCCCGAAACGGCCCATGTCGCGCAGGGTCGCGTTGAAGCCGAAACCGACCACGCCGTGCCCGGACGGCTCGGCCAGCAGGAAGCCGTCGCGCTCGCAGCCCAGTTGCTTCCACATGCGCTCGAACAGCACATGGCAGGGCAGGCCGGCGGCGCGTTCCATGATCCAGCCCATGGCTTCGGTGGTGGCGGTGACATAGCGGAAGAAACCGCCGTGCTCGTCCTTGCGCTTGAAGGCGCGCAGCCAGTGGCGGATCGACGGGTACTTGACGATGCCCGGCGGCGTCGGGGTCAGGCCGACGGTGTAGTGCAGGTGCGAGGTGGGCGAGTTGGGGTCTTCGTAGTGCTCGACGTAGTCGATGCTGATCGCCATGTCCATCACCTGGCGCACGCTGGCGTTCTCGAAGGCGGTGCCGGCGAACTCGGGGACGTAGGACAGCGCCGGGCGATCCGGGTCGAGCAGGCCCTGCTCGATGAGTTGCTCGGCCAGCGCGCCGGTCACCGATTTGGTGACCGAGAACATGATGTGGCGGGTGTCGGCGGTCTGCTGGTTGAAGTAGCGCTCGCACAGCACGCGGCCCTGCTTGAGCACCAGGAAACCGTCGGTGAAGGTGGCGTCCAGGTGGTCCTGCAGGCTGACCTGTTCACCGCTCAGGCTGTTGAAGCGGTAGTCCTGCAGCAGGTCCTGTTGCGCACCCAGGTCGCTGGGCGCGGCGTTGCCGGCGGCCACCACCAGGGTCGGGCAAAGCTGGCTCATGTGCTGGAAGGTCCAGCGGTTGTGCGGCGGCAACAGGACATCGGCAGC
Source organism: Pseudomonas sp. CAN1 (assembly GCF_030462585.1). Classification (GTDB taxonomy): domain Bacteria; phylum Pseudomonadota; class Gammaproteobacteria; order Pseudomonadales; family Pseudomonadaceae; genus Pseudomonas. The sequence goes on from NZ_JASMRU010000021.1 coordinate 107,872, forward strand.
GCCGACATGTAGCTGGGCAGCGTATGAACGCTCGCCGGTCAGCGATGGGTTGGGCTCAAGGCTCAGGCGTTCGGCGTAGGCCTGCACGAGGGCCGCTTGCAGATCGTGGGACATGAATCACTCCTGAAGAATCGGGCGGCCCGGTGGCGCTGGCCGTGAATAATTTTTCTCACCGTAAAAAGTTTTAGTCAACTAAAAAGTTTTTACGGAGAAAAACCTATAGAATCCGCCCAGACGCAGATCTCGCAGTGAGGAGGGCCCTTGAGCGGACTTCGTGAACGACAGAAAGAGGCGCGGCGCCAGGCGATCAGCCAGGCGGCAGTCGAGCTGTTCCGCCTCCAGGGCTACGTGGCCACCACCGTCGAGCAGATCGCCGAGCACGCCGGGGTGTCGCCGCCCACGGTGTTCAACTATTTCGGCAGCAAGCAGGAGATTCTCATCGACCTGCTGCGCGCCACCGACGAACGCGTGGTCAAGGACATGGTGCAGCTGGCGCTGGACTTCGACGACCCGGTCGACGTGCTCTGCCACCTGGAAAGCCTGGTGCTGAAGTACGAGCTGGAAGCGTTGCCGGTATCGGTCTGGCGTGAACTGCTGGCCATGCGTTACAGCGGTGCATCGCCCGAGCAGCTGAAGTTGAACAACGAGGTGCTCAACGCCCAGGTCAGCGTGCTGCTCGGCCATCTGCAGGCAGCGGGCAAGGTGCGCCAGGACATCTGCCCGGACTACGTGGCACAAGTCCTCAACGAGTTCCTCACCCTCGAATTCCTCAAGCTGGTCAGCGTTGAGCCGCTGGACTTCGAGGCCCATGCGGGCAGTGTGCGGCGCTTCGTCGAGCTGCTGTTCGACGGCATCCGTCGGTAGGTCGGCGGGCGCCTGCGCGCTGGTATGATCGCCGTCCGGCAGTGCCAGGCAAGGGTCGCTTCGAGCCGGGCCGACAACGAATCCAGGAGTGCCCCAGGCAGTGGAAAGACGACAGTTCAGCGAGTCGATGCAGGGACAGAACCTGCGCTTCGTCGGCGAGCGCAAGGCCGACCCGCAGCGCCCGCGCAAGGTCGGCTTCGTGCTGCTGGAGAACTTCTCGCTGCCGGCCTTCACCCAGGCGCTGGATACCCTGGTCACCGCCAACCTGATCCGCGAGGGCGCCTTTTCCACGCGCACCTTCAGCCTCGATGGCGAGTCGGTGACCAGCGACCTCGGGCTGGTGATCTGCCCGGCGGCGACGCTGGAAGGCAAGTACCTGGACATGGATCTGCTGGTGGTCTGCGGCGGCCTGCGTACGCCACTGAAGGACATGCCCGGGCTCAGTCGCCTGCTGCATCTTGCCGATGAGCGCGGCACTGCCCTGGCCGGTCTGTGGAACGGCGCCTGGTTCCTCGGCAAGGCCGGCCTGCTGGACGGCCACAAGTGCGCGATACACCCGGAAAACCGCGCCTTGCTGGCGGAGGTCGCGCGCAACAGCGTGGTCACCGCCGAGAGCTATATCCTCGACCGCAACCGCCTCACTGCCGGCAGCCCGACCGGCGCCTTCAACCTGGTGCTGGAGTGGATTCACAACCTGCACGGCCGCGAGCTGGTGGAAGGCATTGTCGACATCCTCGCCTTCGAGGAATCACGCTACCGGCGCACCCGCCCGGCGCTGCACGAGAAGATGACCCAGCCGCTGCGTGACGTGCTCAACCTGATGAGCGCGAACATCGAGGAACCGCTGAGCACAGACCAGCTGTCCGAGTGCGTGGGCCGTTCCAAACGCCAGCTGGAACGCCTGTTCCAGGAGCAGCTGGGGACTTCGCCGGTGCGCTATTACCTGGAGCTGCGCATCACCGAGAGCCGGCGTCTGCTGCAGCATTCCGACCTGTCGCTGGTGGAGGTGGCGCTGGCTTGCGGCTTCGTGTCGCCGAGTCACTTCAGCAAGTGCTACACCTCGTTCTTCGGCCATTCGCCGTCGAAGGAAGTACGCTTTGGTTGCGTGCGCTCGGCCAAGTGAGCAGGGCGGGTCGGTCTGCGGGCACGCAGTGCTTTGACAGTGTTGTTCCTCGCGCGGCGTGGCTGGTTAACTGCCAGGACGTGCGAACAACAAGAGCGAGGAACAGGACGTGATCTTTCTTTACAACGCCGAACCCGAACACGCCGAGAAGTGGCGAGCCCTGCTGGCCGCCCAGGTGCCGGAGCTGGAATTCGTCGAAGGCTTCGAGGCGGTCGACCCGGCGCGGGTCACCTACCTGCTGACCTGGAAAACCGTCGAGGATATCCAGCGCTACACCGGCCTGCGCGTGCTGTTCGCGGCGGGTGCCGGGGTGGATCAGTTCGACCTGTCGAAGATCCCCGAGTCGGTGGCGCTGGTGCGCATGGTCGATGATTCCCTGGCCGACATCATGGCCGAGTTCGTGGTGATGTCCGCGCTGGCGCTGCACCGCGAGATGCCGGCCTACCGCGTGCAGCAGGCCGCGCAGGTGTGGGAGCCGCTGAGTATCCTGCCGGCGGCGACCAGCCGTGTCGGCGTGATGGGCCTCGGCCAGCTGGGCCAGGCGTGCCTCGCGCAACTGCGCCACCTGAAGTTCCAGCTGCTGGGCTGGAACCGCTCCGAGCGGCAGATCGACGGTGTGCAGACCTACACCGGCCCCGAGCAGCTGCAGAGCTTCCTGTCGCAGTGCGACATCCTGGTCAACCTGCTGCCGCTGACCGACAGCACCCGCGGCATCCTCAACCGCGAGACCCTGGCGCAGCTACCCAAGGGCGCCGGGCTGATCAACGTCGGCCGGGGCGAGCACGTGGTGGAGGCTGATCTGGTTGCAGCGCTGGATGCCGGGCAGGTCGGCGCAGCGATCCTCGACGTCTTCCGCGAAGAGCCGCTGCCCGAGGGCCATCCGCTGTGGTCGCACCCGCACGTCTGGGTCACTCCGCACATCGCCAGCACCATGCAGGTGGAAGGCGGCGCGGCGGCGGTGGCGAAGAACATCCTGCGTGATTTGCAAGGTGCCGAGCTGCTGCACATGGTGAATCGCCAGAGCGGCTACTGAGGCATTTCGCTTATCACTGAAATAGCCGGTGCGAGCTGTTTGTCCGCAACGGCACTTTCGATACTGGCGGCACCCAACTGCCGCCCAGGAAGTGCCGTTCATGGACCACGAACAAATCGATGCCCGCGATTTCGCCTTCAGCCATTTTGCCGCCGTCGCCCTGTGCGGCTCGCTGATCGTCGCGCTGGCGCTGTTCCTGGCGCGGCTGGGCGTGCTGCTGCACTGAGGCTCAGCCGGCGATGGCCTGGCTCAGCGTGCTGATCAGCGCGCGGGTCTGGGCGTCGCGATGGGCGCTGTAGAGCACCACGTCGCGGGGCGGCAGCTCTGGTAAGCCGAAGCGTTCGCGCACATCCGTGCAACCTGCCGGCGCCATGCGTTCAACCATGGCGCCAATGCCGATGCCGGCCGACACCGCCGCGCCGATGGCGAGAATCCCCGAGCCGACGAAGGCTTCGCTCCAGGGGCGGCTCTGTGTCTGCAGCGCGTTCTCGACCATGCTGCGCATGCCGCAGGGTGCCGGCTGGATCGCCAGTGGCAACGGCGCGCCATCCTCCAGTTCGAAGGACTCGGCGGCCATCCAGCCGAAGCGTTCGCTGCCGATCACCTCGCCATCCTGGCGGCGGTTGTCGTGGCGCAGGATCAGCGCGATATCCTGCGCGCCTTCCTCGTAGCTCTCCAGCATCTGCCGCGACGTGCCGAGGCTGAAGGCGACTATCACTTCCGGGTCGGCCTGGGCCAGGCGCTTGAGCCAATGACTGAGGTCGGCGCCGAGGATGTGGTGGCTGACGCCGATGCGCAGGGTGCGGCGCGGCGAGTCGAAGCAGCGCAGGGTTTCGTCGTAGCTGGCCAGCAGGCGGCGGGCGCTGGCGAGGAATACCGAGCCCTGGGCCGACAGCGTGACGCGGCGCGGCGTGCGCTCCAGCAGCGGGCGGCCGAGGGATTCCTCCAGGCGCTTGATCTTCAGGCTGATGGCCGCCTGGGTGGTACCAGTGATTTCGGCCGCGCGGGTGAAACTCTTCAGCTCGGCGACCAGCGCGAAGGCGCGGATGGCTTCGATATCGGGGGTTTTCATGGCAGCGAGTCGTCCTTGGGGCTGGCGTCAGTCTGGCAGCTGGGCCGGCGCAACCCAAGCCCCGGATGCGCTACAGTGCCGCCTCAATCTTCAATAGCTGCTGACAAGGAGTCGCGATGCTGACCCAGGCGTTCGCCTACAAATGCTGGTCGGACCGCCGGGCACTGGATGCCATCGCCCGGATCGACGCCGCGCGCTTTCCCGAGGAGCATGCCTTCGCCCTCCAGCAGCTCAACCACATGGCCATAGTCGAGGACCTGTTCCGCGCGCGACTGAGCGGCGAAGCGGACCCGCACCCGGCCACCAACACCGCGGCGGTGCCCGGCTATGACGAGCTGCGCGAGCGCCTGCTGAGTTCCGCCCAGTGGTACGTCGAGCAGCTCGCCGCGCTGACCCCGGAGCGCGCGCGGGAAGTCATCCGCTTCCGTTTCACCGATGGCCGCAGCGGCAGCCTGACCCGCGAGGAGATGTTCTTCCACATCCTCAACCACGCCACCTACCACCGTGGGTCCATCGCCCGCGCACTGGACCAGGCCGGCGTGGCGCACCCGGCGGACACCTACACGGTGTTCGTGCACGCTACCCAGCCGGAGCGCCGCGAGGGCTGAAGGCTCAGCAGGCCACTTCGTCGATGATGATCTGCAGGGTCTGCCGCGAGCAGTGCTCCACCCGTGCCTGCACGCCGTAGACTTCGCCGAACAGCTGCGGGGTGAGGATGCTTTCGGCACTGCCCGCGGCCACCAGCCGGCCCTGGTGCAGCACCGCCAACTGATCGGCATAGCGCGCGGCGAGGCCGATGTCGTGGAGCACGGCGATGGCGATCAGGCCGTGGCGGCGCACTTCCTCCTGCACACACTGCATGACCCGCAACTGGTAGTTGAGGTCCAGCGCGCTGGTGGGTTCGTCCAGCAGCAGCACCTGCGGGCGCTGTGCCAGTAGCTGGGCCAGGCTGACCATCTGCCGCTGGCCGCCGGAGAGGCGGTCCAGGCGCTGGTCGCGCAGGTGCAGGATGCCGACCCGGCGCAGTGCTTCGAGGGCGGCGGCCAGCGGGTCGGCGCGGCGCAGTTCGGTGTCGAACGGGTTGACCCGCAGGCTGGCGAGCAGCGCATCGAGCACGCTCAGGGCGATGCCGCCGGGCAGGTTCTGCGGCATGTAGGCGATTCGCCGGCTGCGTTCGCCGACTGACAGCGAAGCGAGCGACTGGCCGTCCAGGCTGAGGTCGCCGCGCACGCGTTCAAGGCCGGCGAGACCGCGCAGCAGGGTGGATTTGCCCGCGCCGTTGGGGCCGATCAGGGCAGTCAGGGTTCCGCGTTTCAGCTCCGGCAACGTCACGTCGTGGACCACGGCGTAGCGGCGGTAAGCGACCGTCAGGTTCTGCGCGAGCAGGCTCATGCGTTGCGTCCTCCGCGGCAGATCAGGGCGACGAACACCGGCACGCCGACCAGCGCGGTGACGATGCCCACCGGCACGATCAGCCCCGGCATCAGCAGCTTGCTGGCCACCGACKACAGCGACAGCAGCAGCGCGCCGACCAGCGCACTGGCCGGCAGGTAGAAGCGCTGGTCCTCGCCGATCAGCATGCGCGCGATGTGCGGGCCGACCAGGCCGATGAAGCCGATGGTGCCGACGAAGGCCACGGCGCACGCCGACAGCAGGCAGATGCGCAGCAGGGCGAAGCGGCGCAGGCGGCGCACGTCCACGCCGAGGCTGCGGGCGCGGTCCTCGCCCATGCGCAGTACGGTGAGCTTCGACGCGGCGGCCTGGGAGAAGGGCAGGCACAGCGCGAGCACCAGGGCCAGTGCTCCGACCTTGTGCCAGTCGGCGCGGGCGAGGCTGCCGAGGGTCCAGAACACCAGCTGTTGCAGTACGTCTTCACTGGCCATCATCTGCAGCAGCGCCACCGCCGCGTTGCAGCTGAATACCAGGGCGATGCCGAACAGCACCAGGCTTTCCACGCCGCCGCCGCGCAGGCGCGAGAGCAGTTGCAGCAGCACCAGCGACAGGCAGGCGAAGACGAAGGCCGCCAGCGACACCGCGGCATTGGCCGAGAGCCAGGCATTRCCCAGGTGGAAGAAGATCGCCAGCGAGGCGCCCAGCGCGGCGGAGGACGACACGCCGAGGGTGAAGGGGCTGGCCAGCGGGTTGTCGAGGATGGTCTGCATCTCCGCGCCGGCCAGGGCAAGCGCGCCGCCCACCAGCAGCGCCATCACCGCGTAGGGCAGGCGCACGTTCCAGATGATCACCCGCTGGCTTGGCTCCAGCTCGCCTGGGTGCAGCAGGCCATGGAACAGCGCGGCAGGCGTAAGCCCGGACGGCCCGCTGAGCAGGTCCCAGGCCATGGAGCCGAGCAGCAGGGCGAGCAGGACGACCAGCACCGCCCCACGGCGGCGCAGTTGCAGCCGGCGCTCACGGCGCGCCAGCTGCAGGTCGATGTTGTCTGCGGCGACGTTCATTCAGGCTGGCCGGCATCGATCCAGTAGGTGCCGTCCAGGCCGATGCGCAGGAATTCCTGGTTGATCTGCGCCTGGGTCTTTGCCGGGTCGAGATCGGTGAAGCGTTCCGGGTGAACCCAGCGCGCCATGGCCTCGATGGCGAGGATGTTGAACGGCGAGTTGTAGAAGTCGTGCCAGAGGCCGTGGGCCTTGCCGTTGCGGATGGCGTCGAGGGTGGCGAACTCGGGGCGCTGCAGGACCTTCTGCAGGCTTTCGCGGGCCTGCTGCTGGCTGACGCCGGCGCCGAGGATCAGCCCCGGATTGCGGTTGCCGGTGGCGATGTAGATATCCGGCTTGGCCGACAGCGCGTACTCCACGCTGATATCGCCCAGCGCGCCGGGCACCACGCCAGCGGCGATGTTGCGTCCGCCGACTGCGTCGATGACGCTGCCCAGGCCGCTCTTGCCGGTGGTGTGCCCCGGTGCCTGCCAGACGCCGGCCAGCAGTTCGAGGAACACGCTCGGCTTGTGCGCGTCATCAAGCCCGGCCACGCCGTCGCGGATGCGCTGCAGGTGGGCGTCGTAGAACTTCAGGTACTGCTCCGCCTCGGCCTGGCGACCGAGCGCCGCGCCCAGCGCGGTAAGGCTGGTGCGCACGCCTTCGATGGGGTGCACGCGGAAGTCGACGAACACCACTGGCACGCCGGCCGCGGCGAGGATATCCGCAATCGGGCTGTGCTGGGTCGGGCCTTCGCCGGCGATGCTGAACACCGCGAGGTCCGGCTTCAGCG
>NZ_JASMRU010000022.1 GCF_030462585.1 Pseudomonas sp. CAN1
AATCACTCGACAAGCAGGTTCGGGGTAGGAACCAAGGAGGGGGAAAATGGCGCAGCGGACGGGACTCGAACCCGCGACCCCCGGCGTGACAGGCCGGTATTCTAACCGACTGAACTACCGCTGCGCGTAACTTGCGAGAGTGGTGGGTGATGACGGGATCGAACCGCCGACCCTCTGCTTGTAAGGCAGATGCTCTCCCAGCTGAGCTAATCACCCTTCGTCTCGAAGTGGGGCGCATTCTACAGCCGGCAGAACCTAAGTCAATGCCCTGATTGAATTTTTTTTCATTTGCCGCGAAAAAAGTTCGCGGCGCGGTTGGAGGCGTTGGTTCTGGGCAGGGTTCGCGAGCAAGCTCGCTCCTACACAAGAGCCGTTGTAGGAGCGAGCTTGCTCGCGAACAGCCCAATGCCGGACTCTCCGCCAAAGAAAAAGGGCGACCCGCGGGCCGCCCTCCTCTTCCACCCCCGACACTCAGTCGAGGTAGATCATCTTGCGTGTCATGCCGCCATCGATCACCAGCTCCTGACCGGTGACGAAGCCGGCGCTATCGCCGATCAGCCAGGCCACCGCAGACGCAACATCCTCTACCGTGCCGACGCGACCGACCAGGTGCTGATCGTGGTCCAGTTCGGTCAGCGGCTCGGCCTCGCGCTCGCGCAGGTCGCGGGCGTCGATCCAGCCGGGGGAAATCGCGTTGACGCGGATATCCGGGCCCAGGCTGCTGGCCAGGGCATGAGTCAGCGACAGCAACCCGCCCTTGCTCGCCGCGTAGGCTTCGGAATTCGGCTCGGACTGATGCGCACGGGTCGAGGCGATGTTGACGATGGCGCCGCTGTGCGCGCGTAGGTACGGCGCGCAGTGCTTGGCCAGCAGCATCGGGCCGGTGAGGTTCACCGCCAGGGTGCGGCTCCACTCGTTGAGGCCGAGGCTTTCCAGCGGCGTGTTGTGCGGCCGGGCGATGGCAGCGTTGCTCACCAGCGCATCGAGGCGACCGAACTGGCCGATCAGCTCGGCCACGGCCGCAGCGACCTGCCCTTCACTGGCCACGTCCAGCGCGATGAAGCTGGCGCGCTCACCGAGCGCCGCCGCTACCCTCGGGCCGCGCTCGCGGTCGATGTCCGCCAGCACTACCTGCCAGCCCTCGGCGACCAGCCAGGCGGCGACGCCCAGGCCGATGCCGTGTGCTGCACCGGTGACCAGCACCACCTGGCCGTTGCCCAGGGCGTCCATGACGCTCACAGCGCCGCCAGGCCTCGCGCCAGATCGGCCGTGATGTCGTCGACATCTTCCAGGCCCACGGCGACGCGGATCAGGTTGTCACGGATGCCGGCGTTCTCGCGCTCGGCCGGCGACAGGCGACCGTGGGAGGTGGTGGCCGGATGGGCGATGGTGGTCTTGGTGTCGCCCAGGTTGGTGGTGATGGAGATCATCCGGGTGGCATCGATGCAGCGCCAGGCTGCCGCCTTGTCACCCTTCACCTCGAAGCTCACCACCGCGCCGAAGCCCTTCTGCTGACGCTTGGCCAGCTCGTGCTGCGGATGGCTGGTCAGGCCTGTGTAGTAGACGCGCTCGACGCCCGGCTGCTGCTCCAGCCACTCGGCGACCAGTTGCGCCGAGGCGCTGTGGGCCTGCATGCGCACGCGCAGGGTTTCCAGGCCCTTGATGAAAATCCAGGCGTTGAACGGGCTGAGAGTCGGGCCAGCGGTACGCAGGAAGCCGACGACCGGCTCCATCTGCGCGCGGCGACCGGCGACCACGCCGCCCATGGTGCGGCCCTGGCCGTCGATGTACTTGGTCGCGGAGTGGATCACCACGTCCGCGCCGAGTTTCAACGGCTGTTGCAGCGCCGGGGTGCAGAAGCAGTTGTCCACCGCCAGCAGCGCGCCCTTGGCGTGGGCGATCTCGGCCAGCGCGGCAATGTCCACCAGCTCGGCCAGCGGGTTGGACGGCGACTCGACGAAGAACAGCTTGGTGTTCGGCTTGCAGGCCGCTTCCCAGGCTTTCAGGTCGCTCAGCGGCGGGTAGTCCACCTCGATGCCGAAGCGCTTGAAATACTTCTCGAACAGGCTGATGGTGGAGCCGAACACGCTGCGCGAGACCAGCACGTGGTCACCGGCGCTGCACAGGCTCATCACCAGGGAGAGGATCGCCGACATGCCGGTGGACGTGGCCACCGCCTGCTCGGCGCCTTCCAGCGCGGCGATGCGCTCCTCGAAGGTGCGTACCGTGGGGTTGGTGTAGCGCGAGTAGACGTTGCCCGGCACTTCACCGGCGAAACGCGCGGCCGCATCGGCGGCACTGCGGAACACGTAGCTGGAGGTGGTGAACAGGCCTTCGCCGTGTTCCGCCTCCGGGGTGCGGCGTTGCCCGGCGCGCACTGCGAGGGTGTCGAAACCGACACCCTCCAGGTCGCTGTCCAGCCGGCCGGCTTCCCAATCCTGAGCCATGCCTGCTCTCCTTAGTCGTTATAGAGATCGATGATGGCGCTGACCGCGGCACCCTTGGTCTTGGTCACGTCGTTGCGCGCCTGGTCGATCTTGTTCAGATAGGCTTCGTCGACGTCGCCGGTGACGTACTCACCGTTGAACACGGCGCAGTCGAAGTGGTCGATCTTGATCTTGCCGCCTTCGGTGGATTCGATCAGGTCCTGCAGGTCCTGATAGATCAGCCAGTCGGCGCCGATCAGCTCGCCGACTTCCTCGGTGCTGCGGTTGTGCGCGATCAGTTCGTGGGCACTCGGCATGTCGATGCCGTAGACGTTGGGGTAGCGCACCGCCGGGGCGGCGGAGCAGAAGTAGACGTTCTTCGCGCCGGCCTCGCGGGCCATCTGGATGATCTGCTTGCAGGTGGTACCGCGAACGATGGAGTCGTCCACCAGCATCACGTTCTTGCCGCGGAATTCCAGCTCGATGGCGTTGAGCTTCTGGCGTACCGATTTCTTCCGCGCGGCCTGGCCGGGCATGATGAAGGTACGGCCGATGTAGCGGTTCTTCACGAAGCCTTCGCGGAACTTCACGCCCAGGCGGTTGGCCAGTTCCAGCGCGGCGGTGCGGCTGGTGTCCGGGATCGGGATGACCACGTCGATGTCGTGGTCAGGGCGCTCGCGCAGGATCTTGTCGGCCAGCTTCTCGCCCATGCGCAGGCGCGCCTTGTAGACCGAGATGCCGTCGATGATCGAGTCCGGGCGGGCCAGGTAGACGTGCTCGAAGATGCACGGCGCATACTGCGGGTTGGCCGCGCACTGGCGGGTATAGAGCTTGCCGTCTTCGGTGATGTACACCGCTTCGCCCGGCGCGAGATCGCGGATCAGGGTGAAGCCGAGGACGTCCAGGGCAACGCTTTCCGAGGCGATCATGTATTCAACGCCGTTCTCGGTGTGACGCTGGCCGAAGACGATCGGGCGGATCGCATGGGGGTCGCGGAAACCGACGATGCCGTAGCCGGTGATCATCGCCACCACGGCGTAGCCACCGACGCAGCGGGCATGCACACCGGCAACCGCGGCGAACACGTCTTCCTCGGTGGGCTGCAGCTTGTTGCGCACCGCCAGCTCATGGGCGAACACGTTGAGCAGCACTTCCGAGTCGGAGTTGGTGTTCACGTGGCGCAGGTCGGATTCGTAGATTTCCTTGGCCAGCTGCTCGACGTTGGTCAGGTTGCCGTTGTGCGCCAGGGTGATGCCGTACGGCGAGTTGACGTAGAACGGCTGCGCCTCGGCGGAGCTGGAGCTGCCCGCGGTCGGGTAGCGCACGTGGCCGATGCCGATCTTGCCGACCAGGCGCTGCATGTGCCGCTGCTGGAAGACGTCACGGACCAGGCCGTTGTCCTTGCGCAGGTACAGGCGGTCGTCCTGACAGGTGACAATCCCCGCAGCGTCCTGGCCACGATGCTGGAGAACGGTGAGCGCGTCATAGAGCGCCTGATTCACGTTCGACTTGCCCACGATACCGACGATGCCACACATGCGACGCAACCCCTAGTTGGTGTTCAGGCTAAAACAATTCCGTATTCGGCAGTATCCACCGGACCTGCCGTAGCGGCGACGGCTACCCGTCGCCTCCGCCCGCCCGTCACTGGGCCGGCAGCAAGGACCCCACTCCGGATGGCGGAGTGATGGTCACGCCGGACATCCACTGCCCGGCAAAAGTCAGGATGAAGTTCTTCGACCAGTCGGCGACCATCAGGAAATGCGGCATCAGCACCGATTGCTGCCACCACGGGTCCTGTTGCACCGGCGCAAGGCTCAGCAGGCCAACCAGCAGAACCACCAGCAGCACGCCACGGGCGCCGCCGAACACCATGCCGAGCACGCGGTCGGTGCCGGACATGCCGGTCACCCGCACCAGCTCGCTGATGAGGAAATTGACGAGTGCGCCCAGCAGCAGCGTGACGACGAAAAGAATGGCGCAAGCAGCGATGACACGCCCCGAGGGCAGCTGGATATAGGGTGCGAGATGCTCGGCCAGGGCGCCGCCGAACATCCAGGCGACCGCACCGGCTACGATCCAGGTGACCAGCGACAGGGCTTCCTTGACGAAACCACGGCTCAAGCTGATCAGGCTGGAAATGACGATGATGCCGATCATCGTCCAATCGACCCAAGTAAATGCCACGTTGCGGCCCAGAAACGGAAAGGCCCCGCATTTTAGCAGAGCCCTTCGATTAAGCGGAGCCCCAGATTGCGCCGGGGCTGATTGATTGAAACTAACGAGACGATTCAGCCGCGCTCGGGCTGGAAGCGCACCACGAAGCCGTTGAGCTTCTGCTGCTTGCCGAGCTGATCGCGCAGGCGATCGGCCTCGGCGCGCTCGACCACCGGGCCGACGAACACCCGGTTCATGCCGTCGAAGCTGCGCACGTAGGCGTTGTAGCCCTGGCTGCGCAGGGACTTCTGCAGTTCATCGGCGCGGGCGCGGTTGGACAGGCTGGCCAATTGCACCGACCAGCTTACCGGCAGGTTGTCGGCATCCAGGCGCTGGGCCGGTTGCTGCGGCGCCGCGCTGGCCTGGGCCGGTGCGGGCTGCGCTGCCGGGGCAGGCTTGGGTGACGGAGCGGCAGGCTGTGCTGCCGGCGCCTTGGGTGGCTGCGCCTGGGCCTGGGTTTGTGCCGGCTGGGTAGGCAGGCTGGTGATCGGCGCGGAAGGCGCCTGGGTCTGGGCCTGCTGCTGGGGTTCGGCGTTGTCCGCGTCGCCGGCCTGCGGCTCGGGAACCTCGGTGGGCTGCACCTCGACCGCGGGCATGGCCGGCGGCTTGGGCATGACCGGAGCCTCGACCACCACCTGGCGCACATCATCCTCGCGGGAGAACAGCATCGGCAGGAAGATCACTGCCAGTGCCAGCAGCACCAGCGCTCCGACTACCCGCTGCCTGAGCCCCTTATCGAGCAACGCCATCCAACAACTCCCCTTGGGTCTACTTTATTGAGCAGCCTTGGCGAGCCACTCCAGGGCATCCGCCACGCTGTAGAACGAACCGAACACCAGTATCTCGTCGTCGGCCACTGCCGCGTCGCACTGCGCTTCCAGCGCCGAAGCGATATCGGCGTGGCAACTGACACTGGCGCCACGGGCCAGCAATGCCGCTTCCAGCTCCTGCGCCGGACGACTGCGCCCAGTGGGCAGCGGCGCGACGGCCCAATCCTGCACGAAGCCGAGCAAGGGTGCCAGTACGCCGTCGAGATCCTTGTCCGCCAGCAGGCCGAATACTGCACGGCGCACACCCTTGGGCGGCGCGGCGCGCAGGCGGCTGGCGAGGTATTGCGCAGCGTGCGGATTATGTCCGACATCCAGCAGCAGATGGCGTTCCTCGCCATGCCGCTGCAGGGTGCGACGGTCCAGACGCCCAGTGACGCGGGTGCGCAGCAGCGCGGCGACCAGTTGCTCGGGCTGCCAGGGCAGGTCCAGCTGGGCATAGACCTGCAGCGCCAGCGCGGCATTTTCCATGGGCAGGTCGAGCAGCGGCAGGTTGTGCAGGCTCAGCATCTCGCCGCTGGCGGAGCGGCCACGCCAGTGCCAGTCGCCCTCGCCCATCGCCAGGTCGAAATCACGACCGCGCAGGATCAGCGGCGAACCGAGCTTACGTGCCTGCTCGAGGATCGGCGCCGGCGGCTCCAGGTCGCCACACACGGCCGGCTTGCCGGCACGGAAGATACCGGCCTTCTCGAAGGCCACGCTTTCGCGGGTATCGCCCAGCCAGTCGGCGTGGTCGATGCCGATGCTGGTGACCACGGCGACGTCGGAGTCGATCAGGTTGACCGCATCCAGGCGCCCGCCCAGGCCGACCTCCAGCACCACGGCGTCGAGGCTGGCGCGCTCGAACAGCCAGAAGGCCGCGAGGGTGCCCATCTCGAAGTAGGTCAGGGAGATTTCGCCACGGGCCGCCTCAACGGCGGCGAAGGCCTCGCAGAGCGCTTCGTCACTGGCTTCGACGCCATCGATGAGCACGCGCTCGTTGTAACGCAGCAGGTGCGGCGAGCTATACACGCCGACGCGCAGGCCCTGCTCGCCGAGCATGGCGGCGAGGAAGGCGCAGGTGGAACCCTTGCCGTTGGTGCCGGTGACGGTCACCACGCGGGGCGCGGGGCGCCCCAGGCCAAGCCGGCCAGCTACTTCACGGGAGCGATCCAGCCCCATGTCGATTGCCGTGGGGTGGAGTTGTTCGAGATAGCTGAGCCAGTCGGCAAGGGTACGTTGGGTCATCCTGCGAGCGCGGTACTTGGGGTGTTGGTGAATTTGGCCAGCAGGCTGGCGAGCCGCTGACGCATTTCCGAGCGGTGGACGATCATGTCGATGGCGCCGTGCTCCAGCAGGAACTCGCTGCGCTGGAAGCCTTCGGGCAGCTTCTCGCGCACGGTCTGCTCGATCACCCGCGGACCGGCGAAGCCGATCAGGGCACGCGGCTCGCCGACGATCACGTCGCCGAGCATTGCCAGGCTGGCGGACACGCCGCCGTAGACCGGGTCGGTCAGCACGGAGATGAACGGGATGCCTTCTTCGCGCAGGCGCGCCAGCGCGGCGGAGGTCTTGGCCATCTGCATCAGGGAGATCAGCGCCTCTTGCATGCGCGCGCCACCCGAGGCGGAGAAGCAGACCATCGGGCAACGATTTTCCAGGGCGTAGTTGGCGGCGCGCACGAAGCGCTCGCCGACGATGGAGCCCATGGAGCCGCCCATGAAGGAGAACTCGAAGGCACTGACCACGACCGGCAGGCCCATCAGCTTGCCGCTCATGGAGATCAGTGCGTCCTTCTCGCCGGTGTCTTTCTGCGCGGCGGTCAGGCGGTCCTTGTACTTCTTGCTGTCGCGGAACTTCAGGCGGTCCACCGGCTCCAGCTCGGCGCCCAGCTCTTCGCGGCCTTCCTCATCGAGGAAGATATCGATGCGCGCGCGGGCGCCGATACGCATGTGGTGATCGCACTTGGGGCAGACGTCGAGGGTCTTTTCCAGCTCCGGACGGTACAGCACCGCCTCGCAGGACGGGCACTTGTGCCACAGGCCTTCCGGTACCGAGCTCTTCTTCGCCTCGGAACGCATGATGGAAGGGATCAGCTTGTCTACCAGCCAGTTGCTCATGCTCTCGTCTCCAGTGCAGTGACACGGCGCGATGGGCTGCGCGTGCCGCTGAGCAAATTCATCGTCGCGGTTCCGACCTCAAGGCCGGAACCCCTCGCAAACAAAGGCGCCGCCTGGGGCGTCGCCACGGATACAGCACTCGATGCGGGTCGCCGGCGGGCAGGCTTGCCCATTGCGACGACTCCCAGCGCCACCCACGGGTAGCGATTGGGTAGTGGACGGCGGCAGGCCGCTCGTCGTCACATGAAGATTCCGCGTCACGCCACCGACCGGCACTGCGCGATGAAGTCGCGGATCTTCTGCGCATCCTTGATGCCCTTGCTCGCCTCCACCCCGCCGCTCACGTCCACGGCATAGGGGCGTACCTGGGCTATGGCGTCGGCCACGTTGCCGGCCGTCAGGCCGCCAGCCAGGATCAGCGGACGCTGCACGTCTTTCGGTACCAGCGACCAATCGAAAGCCAGCCCGGTTCCACCGGGAATGCCTTCCACATAGGTGTCGAGGAGGAAGCCGCTGGCCTGTGGATACTTGGCGATCTGCGCCGCCACATCGTCGCCCGGCTTCACCCGCAGGGCCTTGATGTAGCGCTTGTGCCAGCCGGAGCAGGCCTCGGGGGTCTCGTCACCGTGAAACTGCAGGACGTCCAGCGGCACCGCATCGAGGATTTCCCCCAGTTCGCAGCGACTGGCATCGACGAACAAGCCGACGGTACTGACGAAGGGCGGCAGCGCGGCAACGATCGCCCGCGCCTGCTGGATGCTCACCGCGCGCGGGCTCTTGGCGTAGAACACCAGGCCGATGGCGTCGGCGCCCGCCTCGGCGGCGGCCAGGGCATCCTCGACTCGGGTAATACCGCAGATTTTGATGCGAACGGCGGACAAGATGCAGCAACCTTCAGGCAAGTGATCGATCGATGGTAGCAAATGACCCTGGCATCGTCAGCCAAAGGTATCCGGCAAACTTGAAAGGAAATGTGGCCCCAGGTACCGCTCGGGCAACACGAACTCCTCCGGGTATTCGACGCTGACCAGGTACAGCCCGTAGGGATGCGCGGTGATGCCGCTGGCACGTCGATCGCGGGCAGCCAGCGCCTCGGCCGCCCACTCCACCGGGCGCTCGCCGGCGCCGATGGTCATCAGCATCCCGGCGAAGTTGCGCACCATGTGATGCAGGAAGGCGTTGGCGCGAACATCCAGCACGATGAAGCGCCCATGCTCGATCACCTCCAGGTGATGCACGGTCTTCATCGCCGACTTGGCCTGGCACTGCACCGCGCGGAACGAGGTGAAGTCATGGGTGCCGACCAGTGCCTTGGCCGCTTCGCGCATGCGCGAGACATCCAGCGGACGGTGGTTCCAGGTGACCTCCTCGGCCATGTGCGCCGGGCGGATCTGGTCGTTGTAGATCACATAGCGATAGCGCCGCGCCATGGCGGTGAAACGCGCGTGGAAATGCGCCGGCATCACCTTGGCCCAAGTCACGCTGATGTCGTTGGGCAGGTTGGCGTTGGTGCCCATGACCCAGGCGATCAGCGAGCGCTCGGCCGTGGTATCGAAATGCACCACCTGCCCGCTCGCATGCACCAGGGCATCGGTGCGCCCTGCGCACATCAGCGAAACCGGGTGATCCGCTACTCGCGACAGGGCTTTTTCCAGCGCGCCCTGCACGGTCGGCACACCATTTTCCTGGCGCTGCCAACCGCGATAACGCGAGCCTTTGAATTCGACGCCCAGGGCAATCCTGGAAACGCCAACGGCGGCCGATTCGGCCGCCGCTGAGGGTATTGCTTCAATCATCTGTGGGTGAGCCTTCCGGCTCAGGCGATACGCCCGAGCAGTTCACGCGCTTCCTGCTGCTGGTTGTCATTACCCTCGGCGAGTACTTCGTCGAGGATGTCGCGGGCGCCTTCGGTGTCGCCCATGTCGATGTAGGCACGCGCCAGGTCGAGCTTGGTGGCGGCTTCGTCGGCGCCGGAGAGGAAGTCGAAGTCATCCTCGTCGTCGCCACCGTCAGCCGGCAGGGCCAGTTCGTCGGCACTGAAGCTGTCTTCCACCGGCGGCAGAACCGGAGCCTGCGGCTCTTCGTTCTGCGCCGACAGGCGATCCAGTTCGGCGCTGACTTCGTCCAGCTGGGCGGCGAAGCTGTCGTCGGCCTTGGCGGCCGGCGCGGGCTCCTCGTCCGCCAGGGACAGGTCGAAATCGTCGGGCAGATCATCGATCTGCGGCGCCTTGGTTTCGCTCTCCAGGCTGAACTCCTCAGGGCTGACGCCGGACAGCGAGGCGGTGTCGTCATCCAGGCCGAGCAGGAAGTCGTCTTCCGCCGAAGCCAGGGTGCTGTCGTCGCCCTTGTGCAGGTCCTTGTCGAGGTCCAGGGAGAAGTCGCTCAGGTCGTCCATCAGCGACGGGCTCTCGACCTTGGCGGCCGGCTCTTCCGGCAGGTCCAGGTCGAAGGCGAAATCGTCCTCGGTCTTGGCGCTCGGCGCCTCGGCCGGCGCTTTGTCCAGGCTCAGATCGTCGTCCAGGTCGAAGCTGCCGAAGGACAGTTCGTCGTGTTGTGCAGCGGCCGGAGCGGCGGGTTTTTCTTCGCCCAGGTCCAGATCATCCAGGGCCAGGTCGAAGGCGTCATCCAGGTCGTTGTGCGGCTTGGCAGCGGGCTCGGCGGCCGGCGGGGTCGGTTCGACCTCGAAGTCGTCCAGGCTGAAGCTGTCCAGGTCATCCTTCTCGGCTAGAGCAGCGGCGGCCAGGCCACCACCCACGGCAGCCAGGGCGACCATGCCCGGGTAACGGGACTTCAGCTGCTCGACCTGCGGCTCGGCGCCGCCGATCTCGCGCAGTTCGTTTTCCTGGCGGGCGAAACCTTCGCGGTCACCGATCTCGGCGTAGACCTCCATCAGCTTCAGGCGCAGGTCGGTGCGTTGCGGCTCGTCGTAGATGGCGCCCTGCAGCAGCTCGGCGGCCTGGTTGAAGCGGCCGTAGGCGATGTAGATGTCGGCCTCGCCCAGCGCATCGCTGGTCTGCGCGGCGACGCGCTCCGGAGCGGCCTGCGCCGGGGCAGCAACTTCGGCGGCCTGGGATACGTCGAGGGTATCCAGCTCGCTGCCGGCCAGGGTCAGGTCGTCGTCCAGTGTCGGTTCGTCGTCATCGGCGCGGGCAGCGAGGTCTTCCTGCTCCTTCGCGGCGCGACGGCGGGAGATGATCATCAGCAGGACCAGCAGGGCCAGCAGTGCGCTGCCACCGATGACGGCCAGCCACATCGGGTTGGCGAGGAGCTCGTCGATGAAGCTGGTGGGCGCCTGCTCGACCGGTGCAGCAGCAGGCGCAGGCGCCGGCTTGGGCTGTTCGGCGGCGGGAGCCGGGGCCGGAGTGACCGGAGCGGGAGCTGGCGCAGGCGCCGACTGGGCTTCCGGTGCAGCAGGAGCGGCCGGAGCCACAGGCGCTGCGGCATTCTCGGCGGGAGCGGCAGGCTGCGCTTCGGCAGCCGGTGCGGCAGGCTGTACTGGCGCGTCGGCAGCGGCGCCCGGAGCGGGAGCGGCACCTTGTGCGGCCTTGTCGCTGCCCAGTTCGCTCTGCAGCTTGGCCAGCTGGGCGTCCTTGAGCGCGATGAGTTTCTGCAGCTTGTCCATCTGCCCTTGCAGATCGGTCATGCGGCCGGTCAGCTCGTCGTTCTCACGACGGGTGCTGTCGAGGCTTTCCTTGGTGACGGCCAGCTTGTCGGCAGTGGCCTGGCCGTCCTTGCTGCCCTTGTCGCCGCCCTTGGCCTTGCCGTTCTCGCCGGAGAGCAGGCGCAGGCTGTCCTTGTTCTCGGCCTGGGCCGGGGCGTTACCGGCGTTGGCACGTGCGGTGGCGTCGAGTTGGCGAGCGCCGCCGGTGGGCAGGCTGCGACCCTCGCGCCAGGCGGTGTACTGCTGGTTGACCTCGGCGATGGCTTCGGGCTGGGTACGACCCTTGATCTGCTCGGCATCGGGCAGGCGCAGCACCTGACCGCTCTTCAGGCGGTTGATGTTGCCGCCGAGGAAGGCGTCGGGGTTCAGGTCCTGGATCGCCAGCATGGTCTGCTGCACGGAAACGCTGCCATCCGGGCGCGCACGGGCGGCGATTTCCCAGAGGGTGTCGTTCTTGCCGGTGCGGTATTCGTTGCCTTCCAGGCGGCGCGGGGCCGGAGCCGGGGCGGCTTGGCGCGCGGGCGCGGGAGCAGCAGCCGGACGCGGCGCAGCAGTCGCCGACGGACGCACCACCGGGGCCGGAACGGCCATCGGTGCGCGCGGCACTGCAGCAGCGGTCTGCGGGGAATAGAGTGGCGGGTCGAGCAGCACGGTGTACTCGCGCAGCAACCGACCGTTTGGCCAGAGGACTTCCACGAGGAAGTTCAGGTAGGGTTCCTGCACCGGCCGGTCAGAGGTCACGCGAATGACGCTCTTGCCGTTGGGCTTGACGATGGGGGTGAACTTCAACCCGGTCAGGAAGTACTGACGGTCAACGCCGGCCTTGCTGAAGTCTTCCGGGGAAGCCAGCTTGGGGATCACCTCGGCCGAGGACAGATCACGCACTTCGACCAGGTCGATCTCGGCATCCAGCGGCTGGTTCAGCGCCGAACGCAGGTGGATGTCTCCCAGGCCCAGCGCGTGCGCCATGCCAGAGGTCAATGCCGAAGCAGCTGCGATTGCCTGCACCAGTTTGCGAAGCCGGACCATATAGTAATCCCTTGTTTTAATAGCTTTTTTCTGGATTAGAACAACGTCTATCGGGCGCCACTGCCCACTTCACCAGCCGTTTTCACGGTGGTGCTCTCCCCTGTCAGCGGCGTTCCCGGCCAGTATTGCCAAGCTAGAATACTTCTTCAAATATTCGGTAAGTATCTTTTACAGATAGTGTTTTATCAACAATTCGGCCAAGTTCACAGCATTCAGCGCTGCGCCTTTTCGCACATTATCTGACGCAATCCACAAATTCAGTTCACATGGATCTGTCAGACCAGTCCGTAGGCGGCCGACGTAGACACTATCCTGCCCCTGTGCATCGCCGATGACAGTCGGGTAATCGTCTTCAACCAGTTCGATGCCTTCCGCCGCTTCCAGTGCCGCACTCACCGCCGCCAGGGAAACCGGCGCTGCCGCCTTGATCGACAGCATCAGCACATCACCGAAGAACACCGGCGCCAGGCTGCAGGTGACACTCAGGCCATCCTTCAGCT
This sequence comes from Pseudomonas sp. CAN1, assembly GCF_030462585.1. GTDB lineage: Bacteria > Pseudomonadota > Gammaproteobacteria > Pseudomonadales > Pseudomonadaceae > Pseudomonas. Next base: position 12,760 of record NZ_JASMRU010000022.1, read on the forward strand.
CCGGGAACAGGCCGGCGAGCTCCGCCGCCACGCGCCGCTCCACGACGGAGTAGCCCTGTTCGTCCACTCCACCCAGCTGCGCCAGCATGTTGAAGGCAAACTGACGGTCCACCAGACGTGGTTCCAGAGGACGGGCATTGAGCAGCTCGGCGGTCTGCCGCGCCAGCTCCTGCACGCCCTCGCGCCCCAGCGCCGAGGCGGACAGGCAGGCGGCCACATTGAGTTGACGAAGCTCCAGCGTATCGCGCAATGCAGCGAGAACCTCGGCCACTTCAGCGGCAGGCGCTGCCGGCGCCGCGATCACCGCGGGAATCTGCACCTGGTCAAGGGCATCACCGCTCAAGCAGGCCAGGGCCAGGCTGGCAGCAGCGTTGTTCAGCGCAGCGCCGCTGAGGTCGATGACGCTGCAGCCCGCGCCAATGGCAAGGGCGGAGCAGTCGGCAGCCGCTTCGGCGCCGACCGAGAGGAAGGCCAGGCGAGCCTTGGAGAAGTCGAACTCATCGAGCTTGCCGACCCGGATATTGCGCCCGCGGAAGCCGATCGACTTGCCGGCGGACTCGCCGCTGGCCAGCAGATACAGGTTGGCGACCGGAAAGTCGCGCTCCTCCAGCAGTTCGACCAAAGCCTCGCCGACAAGTCCAGTGGCGCCTACTACGGCGATGTCGATGGTTTCAGGCATCCGGTGTCTCGCATTCGGTGGGAAAAGTAGCGCAGCACTTTACCGGCCCCACCGGCGGCGAAGCAATCCGGGGCTCCGCCGCCTATCGCCGCACCTTAAGGGCGCGGTTCGCCTGCGGTCGCCTGGGCGGTCAGCGGCGTGCCGGCCTGGGCGATGCCTTGGGCGGCATTCGCGCTGCCGGCATCGACAGCGCCGGCCTGGGGATTGGCTGCCGGGGCGTTGGCCGCGGGCGCCGCAGCGCCCTGGGCCTTGGCGCGCTCCTGCTCGGCCAGGCGCGCGAGCAGCCCGGCGATCTGCGAATCCTTCAGCTCGATCAGCTTGTTGAGCTTCTGTGTCTGGCCTTCCAGGTCGGAAATCCGGCTGCGCAGTTCGTCACCCTCACGGTGCGCACTGTCCAGCCCTTCCTGGGCGACAGCCAACTGCTCGGCTTCTAGCTTGCGCTGGTCCTTGCCGAGCTGGCCGGAGACCAGGCGCAGGTTGTCGCGCTCTTCGGCCTTGGCCGGTGCAGCGCCCGCCTCGGCCTTGTGAGTGGCGTCCAACTGGCGTCCTGGCTGGGCCAGTTGCGGATTGCGCTTGGCCTTCCACTGGGAGTTCTGGGTTTCCACGTGCGCCACGGCCTGGGCGTGGCTCTGCTCGCGCACTTGCTGCTCGCTGGGCAGGCGCAGCACCTGGCCGACCTTGAGGCGGTTGATGTTGCCCTCGACGAAGGCATCCGGGTTCATCCGCTGGATCGCCGCCATGGTCTGCATGACCGAGACACCGCCGGCCGGGCGGTTGCGCGAGGCGATATCCCACAGCGCGTCATTGCGCTGGATGCGATAGGAGTCGGCAGGAGTCGCCGCGCTCGCCGACTGCACCAGCGGCTGGGCCTGCGGCGCACGGGCTGCAGTCAGCGGCGCAACCGCCGGCGGCGTCACCGGGCTGGCGACATAGCTGGGCGGATCGAGCAGCACGGTGAATTCGCGCACCAGCCGGCCCTGGGGCCAGACCACCTGCAGCACGAAGTTGAGGTAAGGCTCGCGCACCGGGCGCGAGGTCTTCACATGGATGACCCCGCGACCATTCCTGCCGATATCCGGAGTGAAGGTCAGGCCACTGGTGACCACGTTGCGGTCTACGCCCAGGCGCTCGAAGTCGTCCGCCGAGGCCAGGCTGACCAGCACGTCGTCGGAGCTCAGGTCAGCCACGCCGCCCAACTCGATGCTGGCGGAGAGGTTCTGCCCCAGGGGCGCCCGCGAGGAGATCTCGCCCAGCTCCAGCGCACCCGCGATGCCGGGCATGAAGGCGGCGGCCACCGCCGTCGCCAGCAACATTCTGTGTAACCGAGCCATCCTCTCCCCCGCTGCTTGCATTCGGCCGGCACGAAAAGGCGCGCCGAAACCTGTCCCCATGGACGGGCAGCGAGGATAGCGACTGGTTCCCGGTGGCTTTTGCGGGTGCGTCACAGAAACTGGCGCCAGACGACCGGCGCCGGTACCAATCGACGGTTTTGTGCGGCGGTTCACCTGGCGTGGCGGAACTTTCCGTGTCGCACAAAGCACGACGCCGGCACAGGGCCGGCGTCGTGGGTGTCACTCAGGGAGCAATCAACGCTCGAGCAGGATGCGCAGCATGCGGCGCAGCGGCTCGGCAGCGCCCCACAACAGCTGGTCGCCGACCGTGAAGGCGCCCAGGTACTGAGTGCCCATGTTGAGCTTGCGCAGACGGCCGACCGGAACGCTCAGGGTGCCGGTGACGGCCGCCGGAGTCAGTTCGCGCATGCTGATCTCGCGCTGGTTCGGGATCAGCTTCACCCAGGGGTTGTGCTGGCTGATCATGCCTTCGATGTCCGCGATGGGGACATCCTTGTTCAGCTTGATGGTCAGCGCCTGGCTGTGGCAGCGCATGGCGCCGATGCGCACGCAGATGCCGTCCACCGGGATCGGGTTCTTGAAGCGGCCGAGAATCTTGTTGGTCTCCGCCTGGCCTTTCCACTCTTCGCGGCTCTGGCCGTTGGGCAGTTCCTTGTCGATCCACGGGATCAGGCTGCCGGCCAGCGGCGCGCCGAAGTTCTCGGTGGGCATGGCGTCGCTGCGAATGGCCTCGGCGACCTTGCGGTCGATGTCGAGGATGGCGCTGGACGGGTTGGCCAGGTCATCGGCGACGGAAGCGTTGATGGCGCCCATCTGCTTGATCAGCTCGCGCATGTTCTGCGCGCCGGCGCCCGAGGCCGCCTGGTAGGTCATGGCGCTCATCCACTCGACCAGGCCGGCTTCGAACAGGCCGCCCAGGGCCATCAGCATCAGGCTGACGGTGCAGTTGCCGCCGATGTAGTTCTTGGTGCCGGCGTCCAGCGAGTTGTCGATGACCTTGCGGTTCACCGGGTCGAGGACGATGACCGCGTCATCCTGCATGCGCAGGCTGGAGGCGGCGTCGATCCAGTAGCCCTGCCAGCCGGCTTCGCGCAGCTTGGGGAAGACTTCGCTGGTGTAGTCGCCGCCCTGGCAGGTCAGGATGACGTCGAGGGTTTTCAGTTCCTCGATGCTGTAGGCGTCCTTCAGGGGGGCAATGTCCTTGCCAATGGACGGACCTTCGCCACCCACGTTGGAGGTGGTGAAGAACACCGGCTCGATCAGGTCGAAGTCCCGCTCTTCCAGCATCCGCTGCATGAGCACCGAACCCACCATGCCACGCCAACCGATCAGACCTACACGCTTCATCGCTACTACACCTTCAAATATTTAGAGGGCCGTCGTTCCCGCCTTCCTACAAGAGCGCGGGAACGAGCGAGCCGGACAGATTACAGATTCCGCAGTGCTGCGACTACCGCGTCGCCCATTTCGCGGGTACCGACCTTGGTGCAGCCTTCGGACCAGATGTCACCGGTACGCAGGCCCTGGTCGAGCACCAGGCTTACGGCCTTCTCGATGGCGTCGGCGGCGGTGCCTTCGTTGAAGGTGTAACGCAGCATCATCGAGACCGAGAGGATGGTCGCCAGCGGGTTGGCGATGCCCTTGCCGGCGATGTCCGGGGCGGAACCGTGGCACGGCTCGTACATGCCCTTGTTGTTCGAATCCAGCGAGGCAGAAGGCAGCATGCCGATGGAGCCGGTGAGCATGGAAGCCTCATCCGACAGGATGTCGCCGAACATGTTGTCGGTCACCATCACGTCGAACTGCTTGGGCGCACGCACCAGCTGCATGGCAGCGTTGTCGACGTACATGTGCGACAGTTCGATGTCCGGGTAGTCCTTGGCGACTTCCTCGACCACTTCGCGCCACAGCTGGCTGGAGGCCAGGACGTTGGCCTTGTCCACCGAGCACAGCTTCTTGCCGCGCACGCGGGCCATGTCGAAGCCGACACGGGCGATGCGGCGGATTTCGCTTTCGCTGTACGGCAGGGTGTCGTACGCCTGGCGTTCGCCGTTCTCCAGCACGCGCTGCTCGCGCGGTTGGCCGAAGTAGATGCCGCCGGTCAGCTCGCGGACGATGAGGATGTCCAGGCCGGCGACCACTTCGGGCTTCAGGCTGGAGGCATCGGCCAGCTGCGGGTAAAGGATGGCCGGACGCAGGTTGCCGAACAGGCCCAGTTGCGAGCGGATTTTCAGCAGGCCGCGCTCGGGGCGGATGTCACGCTCGATCTTGTCCCACTTCGGTCCGCCCACGGCGCCCAGCAGCACGGCGTCGGAGTTGCGCGCGCGCTCCAGGGTCTCGTCGGCCAGCGGTACGCCGTGCTTGTCGATGGCGGCACCGCCGATCACATCTTCGGTCAGCTCGAAGCCCAGGGCGAACTTGTCGTTGGCCAGCTCCAGCACCTTGACCGCTTCGGCCATGATTTCCGGGCCGATACCGTCGCCGGGGAGAACCAGAATCTGTTTGCTCATCGCTTGTTTCCTTCGGAAAAGTTTAAAAGCCGCAGGCTCCTGCCCGGAGCCTGCGGCTTGAAGCTTGCAGCCGTTATTTGATGGCCCAGAGCACCAGCACGTCGGTGCTGAAGGAACCCTCGGCGTCGATCTCGAAATACTCGCGCACCTCATCGCCCATCGAAAGCTGCAGGGCACGAATGGCCTGGCGCATCACTTCGGGGGTGCGCATGCGCTCGACCCAGGAAGTGAACTCCAGGCGCAGGCGCTGGCGTTTGGCGGCAGTCACCGCAAGGCCCGCCTCGCCGACCAGACGCGCCCACTCCGACGGGGAGTAGTCACGCACGTGGCTGGTGTCGCGCAGGACCTCGACAGTCTGCAGATAGGTGTCGAGCAGAGGCAAGCCCGGCGCGGCGACATCGATGAAGCAGGCCACACCGCCCGGCTTGAGCACCCGACGTACTTCCCGCAGCGCCTGGCCGACATCCCGCCAGTGGTGCGCGGAATAGCGGCTGAAGACGAAGTCGAACTCGCCGTCGTCGAACGGCAGCTGCTCGGCCGCGCCACAGCGCGTGGCGATGTTGCCCAGGCCGCGCTCGGCGGCGGCCGAGGCCACCACGTCGAGCATCTGCTGGGACAGGTCGTAAGCCACCACCTCGCCGGCCAGCGGCGCGACGTTGAAGCTCACGTGCCCTGCCCCGCAACCCAGGTCCAGCACGCGCGCACCGGTAGTCGCCGACAGTCGCTCGCGTAGCTGGGCGAATTCCTCACCCTGGGCGTGTACGGCGCTGGTCAGGTAAGCGTTGGCCTGGGCGCCGAACTGGCGCTGGACCACTTGCTCGTGGCGACTCTCGGTCATGGTGCTCTCCTTACAGAGTGATGCGGCGCCGGTCAGGCGTCGCGGAACAACCAGGGCTGGTTCTGCTTGTAACCGGTTTCGAAGCTGCGGATGGCGTCGGCGTCCTGCAGGGTCAGGCCGATGTCGTCCAGGCCGTTGAGCAGGCAGTGCTTGCGGAACGCGTCCACTTCGAAGCTGTACTGCTTGCCGTCCGGGCGGGTCACGGTCTGCGCGGCGAGGTCGACGGTCAGTTGGTAACCCTCGGTGGCTTCGCACTGCAGGAACAGCTCGTCGACTTCTTCATCCTTCAGGATGATCGGCAGCAGGCCGTTCTTGAAGCTGTTGTTGAAGAAGATGTCGGCGAAGCTCGGCGCGATCACGGTGCGGAAGCCGTACTCGTCCAGCGCCCACGGCGCGTGCTCGCGGGAGGAGCCGCAACCGAAGTTCTCGCGGGCCAGCAGCACGCTGGCGCCCTGGTAGCGTGGGAAGTTGAGGACGAAGTCCTTGTTCACCGGACGCTTGGAGTTGTCCTGGTTCGGCTGGCCGACGTCGTGGTAGCGCCACTCGTCGAACAGGTTCGGGCCGAAGCCGGTGCGCTTGATCGACTTGAGGAATTGCTTGGGAATGATCTGGTCGGTGTCGACGTTGGCGCGGTCGAGCGGCGCAACGAGACCGGTGTGCTGGGTAAAGGCTTTCATGTTCGGTCTCCTCAGGCCTGCATCAATTCACGTACGTCGATGAAACGACCGGTCACGGCAGCCGCGGCAGCCATCGCCGGGCTCACCAGGTGGGTACGACCACCGGCGCCCTGGCGGCCTTCGAAGTTGCGGTTGGAGGTGGAAGCGCAATGCTCGCCGCTCTCCAGGCGGTCCGGGTTCATCGCCAGGCACATGGAGCAGCCCGGTTCACGCCATTCGAAGCCGGCTTCGATGAAGATCTTGTCCAGGCCTTCCTGTTCGGCCTGGGCCTTAACCAGGCCCGAACCCGGCACGACCAGCGCTTGCTTGACGGTGGCTGCGACCTTGCGGCCCTTGGCCACGGCGGCAGCGGCGCGCAGGTCTTCGATGCGCGAGTTGGTGCAGGAGCCGATGAACACGCGGTCCAGCTGGATATCGGTGATCGCCTGGTTGGCGTTCAGGCCCATGTACTTCAGCGCACGGACGATGGAGTCACGCTTGACCGCATCGGCTTCGGCCGCCGGGTCCGGCACGTTCTGATCCACCGCGAGGACCATCTCCGGGGAAGTACCCCAGCTGACCTGCGGTTTGATGTCCTCGGCACGCAGCTCGACGATGGTGTCGAAGTGCGCATCGGCGTCGGAAACCAGGTCGCTCCAGGCTTCCACGGCCTTGGCCCAGTCGTCGCCTTGCGGCGAGAACGGACGGCCCTTCACGTATTCGACGGTCTTCTCGTCGCACGCCACCATGCCGACGCGAGCGCCCGCTTCGATGGACATGTTGCAGATGGTCATGCGGCCTTCCATGGACAGGTCGCGGATGGCGCTGCCGGCAAATTCCAGGGCATGGCCGTTGCCGCCGGCTGTGCCGATCTTGCCGATCACCGCGAGGACGATGTCCTTGGCGGTCACGCCGAAGGGCAATTTGCCTTCCACGCGAACCTGCATGTTCTTCATCTTCTTGGCGACCAGGCACTGGGTGGCGAGCACGTGCTCCACCTCGGAGGTGCCGATGCCGTGGGCCAGCGCACCGAACGCGCCGTGGGTCGAGGTGTGCGAGTCGCCGCAGACCACGGTCATGCCCGGCAGGGTCGCGCCCTGCTCCGGGCCGACCACGTGAACGATGCCCTGGCGGACGTCGTTCATCTTGAATTCGAGGATGCCGAAGTCATCGCAGTTCTCGTCCAGGGTCTGGACCTGGATGCGCGACACTTCGTCGGCGATGGCCGCCAGGCCGCCCTTGCGCTCGACCAGGGTGGTCGGCACGTTGTGGTCCGGGGTGGCGATGTTCGCATCGATGCGCCACGGCTTGCGGCTGGCCAGGCGCAGGCCTTCGAAAGCCTGCGGCGAGGTCACTTCGTGGAGGATGTGACGGTCGATGTAGATGAGCGACGAACCATCGTCACGGCGCTTCACCTCGTGCATTTCCCAGAGTTTGTCGTAGAGCGTCTTGCCGGCCATCAGAGAGTCCTCATCAGCGTCTTTCTATGCCCCTAGGGCTTGTGGGGATGATGCTATGGCTTGTCGTCAAATAACTCAAATTCATATTTTTTATCCAAAGGATTCCCACAAGGAATACGGTGCGTTATAAAAGTCGGGCGCCGCTTCCAGAGCGCAGGGAGTCGACATGGACCTGACCAGCCTCAACACCTTCCTCGCCATCGCCGAATCCGGCAGCTTCTCCGAAGCCGGCGAGCGCCTGCACCTGACGCAACCGGCGATCAGCAAGCGCATCGCCGCCCTGGAAAACCAGCTGGGTGTGCGCCTGTTCGACCGCGTCGGCCGCGAAGTGACGCTGACCGAGTCCGGCCGCGCCCTGCTGCCGCGCGCCTACCAGATCCTCAATGTGCTGGACGACACCCGCCGCGCCCTGACCAACCTCAACGGCGAGGTAAGCGGCCGGCTGGTCCTGGCCACCAGTCACCACATCGGCCTGCACCGCCTGCCGCCGCTGCTGCGTGCCTTCACCAAGGCGCACCCGCAGGTGGCGCTGGACATCCAGTTCTGCGACTCGGAAGTCGCCTACGAAGAGATTCTCCACGGCCGCGCCGAACTGGCCGTGATCACCCTAGCCCCGGAAACCGCCGAGCCGGTGCGCGCCGTGCCGGTGTGGGACGACCCGCTGGACTTCGTCGCCGCTCCCGAGCACCCGCTTTCGGTGCAGGGCCCGGTGTTCCTCGCCGACGTCGCCCGCCACCCGGCGGTATTCCCCGGCGGCAACACCTTCACCCACCACATCGTGCGGCGCATGTTCGAGGCCGAGGGCCTGACGCCGAACATCGGCATGAGCACCAACTATATGGAGACCATCAAGATGATGGTTTCCATCGGCCTGGCCTGGAGCGTGCTGCCGCGCACCATGCTCGACGACAGCGTGGTGCGCCTGCCGCTGCAGGACATCCAGCTCAGCCGCCAGCTCGGCTACATCCTGCATACCGAGCGCACGCTATCCAATGCCGCCCGGGCCTTCATGCGCCTGCTCGACGCCCAGGCGGGCGAGCTTGCGCCTGTCGCGGCCTAACCTCTATTGTTCTGACAGAACTAGAAGAAGGGGCCCGAATGCCCGTCCGTAAGTCACTTCGCGATTTCCGGCCTGATCTGGCCGGCGCCGGCAGAGAAAGGGGGAGCGACGCATGACCCGCGATCGACAAACGCCCCCGCTCGCCTCCGATGGCCAGGACAAGTTCGCCAAAGCCTTTCATACCGCGCCCGACGCCATGGTCATCACCGACCGGGACAGCGGAAAGTTCCTCGACCTCAATGCCAGTTTCGTCGCCCGCTTCGGCTGGAGCCGCGACGAAGCCCTCGGCCGCACCTCCGTTCAGCTCGGTCTCTGGCACAGCCTCGAAGAACGCCAGCGGATGCTCGACAAGATCACCGCCGAGCGGCAGATCGATGGCTTCGACGTCACCCTGATCACCCGCAATGGCGAAGTCCGCAGCGCCCGCGTCTATGGCTGCCAGATCGAACAGGACGGCCGCCCCTGCCTGGTGCTGACCGTTCGCGACATGACCCGCATGCGCGCCCAGGAACGCGCCCTGCGCGACAGCCAGGAGCGCCTGGACCTGGCGCTGGACTCCGCGCAACTGGGCATCTGGGACTGGCACATCCCCAGCGGCCTGCTCTACGGCTCGGCCCGCGCCGCCGTGCTGCACGAATTGCCTGACCGGGATTTCCATGGGCCCTTCGGCGAGTTCTTCGCCTGCGTCGACAAGACCGACCGCCAGCGCATGCGCCAGGCCTACGCCCGGCTCGCCCGCGGGCCGGAAAACGACTACCAGTTCACCTACCGCGCCCAGCTCGACTCCGGCGAAGTGCGCTACCTGGAAAGCCGCGCGCGGCTGTACCGGGACCCACAAGGCAAGCCGCTGCGCATGGCCGGCACCCTGCTCGACATCACCGAGCGCGTGCTGCGCGAGCGCAGCCTGGAAGCCTCGGAGGAGAAGTTCGCCAGCCTGTTCCAGGGCAGCCCCGATCCGATCTGCGTGTCGCGGGTGCGCGACGGCGAGTTCGTCGAGGTGAACCCGAGCTTCTGCAGCACCTTCGGCTGGACCGCCGAGGACGTCATCGGCCGCTCCTCGCACCAGATCACCTTCTGGGCCGACCACCACCAGCGCTCGCGGCTGTTCGAGCAACTGATGCGCGACCACTCGCTGCAGAACATCGAGGTGCAGTTCCTCACCCGCGACGGCCAGAGCCTCACCTGCATGGTCGCCAGCCGGCTGATCTGGGTCGACCGCCAGCTGTGCATCCTCTCCAGTTTCCGCGACGTCACCCGCCGGCTGCAGGCCGAGGCCGCGCTCAAGGCCAGCCAGGAGAAGTTCGCCAAGGCGTTCCACTCCAGCCCCGACGCCATCACCATCACCGAGCGCGATACCGGGCGCTACATCGAGGTCAACGAAGGCTTCCACCGCCTCACCGGCTACCGCACCGACGAGGTGATCGGACAGACCGCCATGGGCATCAACATCTGGGCCGACCCGGACGAGCGGCTGAACATGCTCGCCGCGCTGAACCGCGACGGTTTCGTCCACCACCTGGAAATGCGCGGCCGCCACCGCGACGGCACGATCAAGACCGTGGACGTGTCGGTGGAGCCGATCGAGCTGGGCGGGGTCGATTGCCTGCTGCTCACCGCCCGCGACACCAGCGAGCTGCGCGAGGCCGAGGCGCGCATCCAGCACCTGGCCTACCACGACGCCCTGACCGACCTGCCCAACCGCGCCCTGCTGATGGACCGCCTCAAGCAGCAGATCTCCCTGCTGCAACGCCACAACCTGCGCGGCGCGCTGCTGTTCCTCGACCTCGACCACTTCAAGCACATCAACGACTCCCTCGGCCATCCGGTGGGCGATTCGATCCTGCAGATGGTCACCGCACGCCTGGAAGCCAGCGTGCGCCAGGAAGACACCGTGGCGCGCCTGGGTGGCGACGAGTTCGTGGTGCTGATCACCGGCATCGAGGGCAGCCGCGTGGAGACCGCCCAGCAGGTGCGCCAACTGGCGGAAAAGCTCCGCGACCTGCTGGCCGAGCCGATGCTGCTGGACGGCCACCGCCTGCAGATCACCCCGAGCATCGGCATCGCGCTGATCCCCGACGACGGTGCAACGCCGGACGACCTGCTCAAGCGCGCCGACATCGCCATGTACCGCGCCAAGGATGCCGGACGTAATACCGTGCAGCTGTTCCACGAATCCATGCAGCAGGCCGCCAGCGAGCGCCTGCGCCTGGAGAACGGCCTGCGCATGGCCCTCGCCCGCCGCGAATTCAACCTGCATTACCAGCCGCAGGTGGACGCCCGCGGCTCGCGCATCGTCGGCGCCGAGGCGCTGCTGCGCTGGCGCCATCCCACGCGCGGCCCGCAATCGCCGGCCAGTTTCATCCGTGTACTGGAAGACAGCGGGCTGATCGTCGAAGTCGGCCACTGGGTCATCGAGGAAGCCTGCCGCACCGGCGCACGGCTGCTCGCCGAAGGCCGCATCGAGCTGGGAAACTTCAGCCTGAGCGTGAACATCAGCCCGCGGCAGTTCCGTCAGAGCGACTTCGTCGAACGCGTGCTCGCCCTGCTGCACAAGACCCGGCTGCCGCCCAGCCTGCTGAAGCTGGAGATCACCGAGGGCATCGTCATCCAGCAGCTGGACGACACCATCGCGCGCATGGAGCGCCTGCGCGAGGCCGGCGTGCAGTTCGCCATGGACGACTTCGGCACCGGCTATTCGTCGCTGACCTACCTCAAGCGCCTGCCGGTGGACAGTCTGAAGATCGACCAGAGCTTCGTGCGCGATGCACCCAATGACGGCAACGACGCGGAAATCGTCCGCGCCATCATCGCCATGGGCAAGAGCCTGGGCCTGGAGCTGATCGCCGAGGGCGTGGAAACCCCGGAGCAGCTGGCGCTGCTGGCCGAGCAGGGTTGCCACCTGTACCAGGGCTACCTGTTCAGCCGGCCGGTGCCGCTGGATGAGTTCATCGCCCTGCTGCCGGGCTGCGAACAGCAGGCGACCTGAAGCCCGTCACTCGGCGGGCCGCAGCTCCGACATCACCACCATCACCTGGGCCTCTTCGGCTTCGCCGTCGTTGAGGTAGAGGTGGCCGACGCTGCTGTCGAAGTAGGCCGTCTCGCGCGGCCCGATGCTGACCGACTCGCCCGTCTCGAACTGGATGCGCACGCGGCCGGCCACCACCATGGCGAACTCCTGGCCGGGGTGGCGGACGAAATCGTCGAACTCGCCGACCTCGCGGGCGAAGATGCGCGCGTACAGCGGCGTCATGCTGCGCTGCGGGAAATCTCCGGCGATGGGGTAGTACTCGTAGCCGCCGGTGTCGTAGCCGGCGGCATCATCGATGTCGGTCTTCACGAAAGTCTTCAGCCCCATCAGCCCGCCGACGGACGGCGACGGGCGGAACAGCTGGGCGATATCCACCTGCAGCGCGCGGGCGGCGGCGGCCAGCTTGTCGTAGCTCACCGCGACCTGCGCCAGCTCCATCTTCGACAGGGTGGAAACCGCCACGCCAGACAGGTCGGAGAGTTGTTTCAGGGTCAGCTTCTGTTGCTTGCGAACTGCCCGCAGGCGCGCACCGACTTCATCTCGATCCAGTTGCTGGGGCTTGGGTAGTGCCTGGGCGGTTTCGCTCATGGGACATCTCGTGAGGGGGCCGACGAAAGTTTACCGGGCCTTGCCTTGGGTGCAAAAATTCTCATATCTTAGATTTCTCACATACGAGAAAATCTGCAGAAGGCCCTTGCAGTGAGCCATTTCGATTTCGTCATCATCGGCGCCGGCATTGCCGGCGCCTCCCTCGCCTACCGCCTGAGCGAGACCCACACGGTGCTGGTGCTGGWGCGCGAAGAGCAGCCCGGCTACCACTCCACCGGGCGTTCCGCTGCCATGTTCATGGAGGCCTACGGCACACCGCAGATCCAGGCGCTGACCCGCGCCAGCCGGGCCTTTTACGAAAGCCCGCCGGCCGGCTTCAGCGAGCACCCGATCCTCACCCCGCGCGGCTGCCTGTACGTTGGCGGCCCGGAGCACGTCGCGCTGCTCAGGCAGGCCGAGTCCACACCCGGCGTCGAGCGCATCAGCACCGAGCAGGCGCTGGAGATGCTCCCGGTCCTGCGTACCGATGCCCTCATCGGCGCGCTCTACGAGCCCGACGCCCGCGACCTCGACGTGCACGCCCTGCACCAGGGCTACCTGCGCGCGCTGCGCCAGCGCGGCGGCGAGCTGCGCTGCAACCGCGAGCTGCTGTCGGCCGAATTTACCGATGGCGCGTGGACGCTCGAACTCAGCCAGGGCGAAACCGTGCAGGCCGCGCAACTGGTCAACGCCGCCGGTGCCTGGGCCGATCACGTGGCCGAGCGCTGCGGCATCCGCCCTGTCGGCCTGCAACCGTGCCGCCGCACCGCCTTCACCTTCCCGGTACCCGACGGCATGGACATCAGCCGCTGGCCGACGGTGATCGGCATCGACGAAAGCTTCTACTTCAAGCCGGATGCCGGCCAGTTGCTCGGCTCGCCCGCAAACGCCGACCCGGTTCAAGCGCAGGACGTGCAGCCGGAGGAGCTCGACATCGCTCTGGGCGTGTACCACATCGAAGAGCACACCACCCTGGCGATCCGCCGGCCGAACCACAGCTGGGCCGGCCTGCGCTCGTTCGTCGCCGACGGCGACCTGGTGATCGGCCAGGACGCACAAAACCCGGCGTTCTTCTGGCTGGCCGCCCAGGGCGGCTACGGCATCCAGTCCGCCGACGGCGTGTCGCGCCTGGCCCAGTCGCTGCTGCTCGGCCAGCCACTACCCGAATCCCTGCGCCAGCAAGGCGTCGATCCCCAGCGCCTGAGCCCGGCGCGCCTGCGTTGAATTCCCCCGGAGACCTTAGAATGAGCGATATCCAGCGTTACCCCAGCACCCTGCCCTTCCCCTTCTCCCGCGCCGTGAAGGCCGGCGGCTTCCTGTTCCTGTCCGGGCAGATCCCGATGACCGCGGACGGCCAGGTGGTCAAGGGCGACATCCAGACCCAGACCGAAGCGGTGATGACCCGCATCGCCGAGAGCCTGGAAGCCTGCGGCGCCAACTACTCGCAGGTGGTGAAAGCCACCGTGTGGCTGTCCGACATGGCGCACTTCGCCGGCTTCAACGAGGTGTACAAGCGCTACTTCGAACAGGGCCTGCCGGTGCGCTCCTGCGTGGCGTCGGCCCTGGCGCTGGGCGTGGACGTCGAGGTTGAAGTCCAGGCTTACGTCGGCCAGGCCTGACCCTTTCCGGCCCTGCCGTGAGCGGGGCCGCTCCCATAACAACAACAGAGTCTCGATCATGAAAACCAGTCTCAAGCTCGGCGGGGCGTACATCGGTCTGGTGGTGGGCGTCGGCTTCGCCTCGGGCCAGGAGATCCTCCAGTTCTTCGGCGGCTTCGGCCTCATGGGCCTGGCCGGCGCGCTGGTGGCGCTGGCGCTGTTCGCCTTCCTGCTGATGAACCTCTACCAGATCGGCAGCCGCCTGCAGACCCAGTCGCACAAGGAAGCCATGGAGTACATCTGTGGCAAGCCGCTGGGCCGCGTCGTCGACCTGATGCTGACCTTCTTCCTGTTCGGCACCATGGTGGTGATGTTCGCCGGCGCCAACTCGTCCTTCGAGCAGCAACTGGGCATCGGCCACTCCATCGGCGGCATCGTCCTCGGCGTGCTGACCATCATCACCGTGTGCCTGGGCCTGAAGCGGGTGATCACCCTGATGAGCCTGATCACTCCGGTGCTGATGGTTATCGTGGCGATCATCGCCATCTATGCGCTGACACATATCCACAAGCCGCTGGCAGAGCTGGAGCAGATCGCCCTGGCGGTGCCGCACCCGGCGCCCAACTGGCTGCTCGGCGCGCTGCTCTACGTTTCCTACAACGTCGCCGCCACCGCGGCAGCCGTGGTGGTGATGGGCGGCAGCGTGGCCAACCTGCGTACCGCGGCAATGGGCGGTGTGTTCGGTGGCATCGGCGTGGGCGTGCTGATCCTCGCCATGGCCCTGGTGATGCTGGTGCAGATCGACGTGATCGGCGGCAGCGCCATCCCCACCCTGCTGCTGAGCAACAACATCGCGCCGTGGTTCGGCGACGTGATGCTGGCCTTGCTGCTGGTGAAGCTGTACTGCACCACCAGCGGTTTCGCCTACACCCTGGCCGCGCGCTGCGCTGCCTACGGCGTGCCGTTCCGGGTGGCGACCGTGGTCGCCGTGGTGCTCGCCTTCATCGCCAGCCAGGTCGGCTTCGTCAAGCTGGTGGGTCTGGTCTACCCGGCCATGGGCTACCTGGGCTTCGTGCTGATGGCCGCCATCGTCATCGCCTGGTGGCGCAATCGCTCGGCGCCGCTGCCGGACCAGCAAAAGGCCTGATCGGCCACTGATCGAGGCACCAACGAAAACGCCCGTCTCTTGCGAGACGGGCGTTTTGCTTGGCGGCTACAGCCCGGAAAGTGCCGGGTTGCTGCTTAGCCTTCGATGGCCGGGTTCTGGCCGTTGATGGCGATCCGCTTGGGCTTGGCTTCTTCCGGAACGATGCGCACCAGCTCGACGCTGAGCAGGCCGTTCTTCAGCGATGCGCCCTGGACCTCGATATGGTCGGCGAGGCGGAACGACAGCTTGAAGGCGCGCTGGGCGATGCCCTGGTGCAGGTAGGTGACGCTCTCGGAAGCCTTTTCGCGCTTGCCGCCATTGACGGTCAGCACACCGCGCTCCACTTGCAGTTCCAGGTCTTCCTCCTGCAGGCCGGCGGCGGCGATGACGATGCGGTACTGGTCGTCACCATGCTTCTCGACGTTGTAGGGCGGGTAGGAACTGCCGCCTTCACTGCGCAGGGCGGATTCGAACAGATCGTTGAAACGATCGAAGCCGACGGACTGGCGGAACAGCGGGGCGAGGGAAAGGACGTTGCTCATGCGAATCTCCTGAAATTTTCAGCAAGGTATGATCTGGAGCCTGACATCAGAACTCCGCTGCGGGACCCGTCTTCGGCCTCCCGCAGGAACATAGATTGGGCTGCTCGTTTTCATTTCAAGCCCCCTTCGCCACAGGACGATTTTCCATGGACAAGGTCATGCTGATCACCGGCGCCAGTCGCGGCATCGGCGCCGCCACCGCCCTGCTCGCCGCCGAGCGCGGCTTCGCCGTGGCGCTCAACTACCGGCGCGAACGTGAAGCGGCCGAAGCGCTGGTCGCGCAGATCAGCGCAGCCGGCGGCCAGGCACGCGCCTTTGCCGCCGACGTGGCGAACGAGGAAAACGTGCTGCGGCTGTTCCGCGAAGTGGACGCAGCCTTCGGCCGCCTCGACGTGCTGGTGAACAACGCCGGCATCCTGGAGCGCCAGATGCGCCTGGAAGACATGGACGTGGCACGCCTGCAGCGAGTGTTCGCGGTGAACGTCACCGGCACCTTCCTCTGCTGCCGCGAGGCGGTGAAGCACATGGCGCGCAAGCATGGCGGCGATGGCGGAAGCATCGTCAACGTTTCGTCCATGGCTTCGCGCCTGGGTTCACCCAACGAGTACATCGACTACGCCACCGCCAAGGGCGCGGTGGACAGCCTGACCATCGGCCTGGCCAAGGAAGTGGCGGCGGAGGGCATCCGCGTGAACGCCGTACGACCGGGGCTGATCAGGACCGAAATCCACGCCAGCGGCGGCGAGCCGGGACGCGTGGAGCGCCTGCAATCGGCGATTCCGCTGGGGCGCGGTGGTGACGCGGAAGAAGTGGCGCGGGCGATCCTGTTCCTGGCCTCGGACGAGTCCAGCTACAGCACCGGCAGTTTCGTCGACGTCAGCGGCGGGCGCTGAATCGTGGCCCACGCTTTTGCAGGAGCGAGCTTGCTCGCGAACCGCCCAACGCCAGCGTATCGGGATGAACTGCGTTCGCGAGCAAGCTCGCTCCTACGAAGAGCAGATCAGGCAGCGACTTCGATCTCGACCTGCAGCATCCGATCCAGCACTTCGCAGTCGTGCTCGCGGCGCACCTGGGCAAACAGCTCCACGGCCTCGGGATAGCTGCGGGTCAGCATCCCCAGCCACTGCTTCAGGCGCCCCGGCGCATAACGCGGCGCCAGCTTGCGCCGGGCCTGGCGCCAGAAGTCGTCGAGCAGCACGCGCACTTCCGCCCAGGGCATCGGCAGCACTTCGCGGCCATCGCGCCAGGCGGCAATCTGCCGGGCCAGGTCCGGGCGGGAAACCAGCCCGCGGCCGAGCATGATGTCGGCCACGCCGCTGATGGAGCGGCAGCGGTGGTAGTCGTCCAGGGTCCAGACTTCGCCGTTGGCGAACACCGGCACCTTCACCGCATCGGCCACCTTGGCCACCCACTCCCAGTGCGCCGGCGGCTTGTAGCCGTCGGCCTTGGTCCGCGCGTGTACCACCACATGGGCGGAACCGCCGTCAGCCAGGGCGCGAGCGCAGTCGATGGCGCCGTCCGGGCTGTCGTAGCCCAGGCGCATCTTCGAGGTCACCGGAATATGTGCAGGCACCGCGCGGCGCACCGCCTCGATGATGCTGAACATCAGCTCGGGTTCCTTCAGCAGCACAGCGCCGCCACGGGAGCGGTTCACCGTCTTGGCCGGGCAGCCGAAGTTCAGGTCGATCACCGGGGCGCCCAGTTCGCAGGCCTGCACGGCGTTTTCCGCCAATAGCTGCGGGTCGGAGCCGAGCAGTTGCACGCGCATCGGCACGCCGGCGCGGGTGCGGCTGCCGTGGGCCAGTTCCGGGGCGAGCGCCAGGAACGACGACGGCGGCAGCAGCCGGTCGTTGATGCGGATGAATTCGGTGACGCACCAGTCGATGCCGCCGACGCGGGTCAGCACATCGCGGAGGATGTCATCTACCAGCCCCTCCATCGGGGCCAGGGCGATCTGCACGGGGGAATCTCGGGCTATGGCGAAGGCCGCGGATTGTAGGGAATGCGCCGCGCCGGGAAAAGCGCGGCGCGACGGATCACGCGCCGGCGGCCACGGTTTCCGGGGAGAGCAGCGCGCGGCCATAGCCTTCGATGAACTCCACCGGCATGCGCTTGGGCTTGCCGCTGGACAGCTCGATGCAGACGAAGGTGGTCTGCGCGCGCAGCAGGGTCAGGGCATCCGCCGGACGCACCAGCTGGAAATGGCGGGTCATCTTCAGGCGCTGGTCGGACTGGACGATCCAGGTCGCCAGTTGCAGTTGTTCGCCTTCGTAGGCGGCAGCCAGGTAGTCCACCTCGTGGCGCACCACGGCCATGGCGCGATCCAGCCGGCGGTATTCGGCCAGGTCCAACCCCAGGCTCTGTGAATGACGCCAGGCGCAGCGCTCCAGCCAGCTGACGTAGACGGCGTTATTGGCGTGGCCGAGGCCGTCGATGTCCTCGGACTTGACCTCGATATCGATGACGAACGGATCGGGCAACTGCCAACTCATGAAGCGTGCTCCAGGCTTGCGGCCAGCGCGATCGCCTCGGCGGCCAGTTGGGTGATCTGGTCCCAGGCGCGGGCACGGACCAGGCTCGGCGGCGCAATCCAGGTACCGCCGACGCAGGCGACGTTGGGCAGGCGCAGGACGTTGAGCAGGTTTTCCTGGGTGATGCCGCCGGTCGGGCAGAAGCGGATGCCAGCGAAGGGCGCCTTCAGGCTCTTGAGCATCTTGATCGCGGCATTGCCATCAGCGGGGAACAGCTTCAGCGAGCGGTAGCCGTACTCCAGCGCCACCAGCACCTCGGAGGGAGTCATCACGCCCGGCAGGAACGGCAGCCTGGCATCGTCGGCAGCGGCCACCAGGCGTGGCGTGCATCCGGGGCTGACGGCGAACTGCGCGCCGGCGTCGCGGGCTTCCTGGAACTGCTCGGTGTGGATCAGCGTACCGGCGCCGACCACCATGTCCGGCAGTTCGCGGCGGATTTCGGCCACCGCTTCCAGCGCCTGCGGCGTGCGCAGGGTCACTTCCAGCACCCGCACGCCACCGTCGTACAGGGCACGAGCCAGGTCACCGGCCAGCGCCACGTCATCGATCACCAACACCGGCATGACCGGGCGCGCCTTCTGCAGCACCCAATCCAGCGACAGATTCATGCAATTCCCCCAATCGACCACCCGCGTGCGCAAGACCTCGCGCCCAGGCCGGGGCGGCCGGAAATGCCCGAAAGTCTACGCCAGCAAGCCCGGCCTGACGACCCGCAACGGGCCATCATGGAACGAAAACGGCGGCTTGTAGCCGCCGTTATCAGACTGGTGAATGACTCAGGAGGCCAACGCCAGGGGCTGTCGCCCTTCCACCTCTTCCAGCAGGGCCAGGATGGCCTCGTTGACCGTCGCATCGGCGAGAACGCGGTGGTGCCCGCCCTCCTTCAGGCGCAGAAGCCGGCTGCGTGGCCAGGCCTCATGGATGGTCGCGGACTCGCTCGCCCGCACGTAGCGGTCGTCCTCGGCGTGTACCACCAGGCCGGGGAAGTCCAGTTGATAGCGCGCAACATCCAGCTGCTTGGCGGCGATGCCGGTGCGCCCTTCGATCAGACGGATAAAGCGCGAACGCGCCACGGGCGACAGGCCGACCATCCGCGAGAAACCGCGCAGCACGCCCAGCACATTGCTCGGCGCGCCGATGGTCACCAGCGCCTCGGTGCGCAAGCCCAGCTGGGTCGCCAGCAAGGCGCTGGCACCACCCATGGAGTGACCGATCACGGCACGCAGCGGCGGCAGTTCGTCAGCCGCTTCCAGCAGGGCGCGGGCGAACAACACGAGGTCCGCCTCCTGCCCCGGCGAGCGACCATGCCCTGGCCCGTCGAGGGCGATCACCCCGTAGCCGGCGCCCACCAGTTTCTCGATCAGCGTGGCGAACTGCGTGGGGCGCCCTTCCCAGCCGTGCATCAGCAGCACCGCCGGGCCTTCACCCCAACGTAGAGCAGAGAGACCGAAGCGCAGAGTGACGCGCTCGGAACTGGCCAGCAGCGGCAGCTCCCAGTCACGCGGCGCGTATTGGTTGGGCGTCACGAACAGCTGACGCATGCGCTGCGCCGCCCATTTTGGCGCAACACGGCCCAGGGTGGCGTTGATTCCTCGAACCCAGCTCAGACTGTTCATTTGCCGTACCTCCTCAGATCACCGCTTTCTTCGCGGCGCGCAGGACACGATCGGACAGGTCGCCGGTGCCCAAAGCACGGGCCAGAGCCAGTCCGCCAATCATCAGGGCCATGTCGCTGAGCACGGTGTCGATTTCCTCGGGGCGGCCGGCCAGCGCCGCCACCATCAGCTCCACGTGCTCTTCCAGGGTCTGGCGGAAAGCTTCCGGCAGATCGGCGATCTCGTTCAGCGAACTGGGGATCGGGCAGCCCTCCTCCTCGGTATCGCGATGCTTGCGCGACAGGTAGTACTGCGCCGTCAGCGCGCGGCGCTCGGCAAAGCTCAGTTGCGGGTCGAAGCGCTTGAGCCCTTGGCGGCGCTTGGCGAGCAGCTCGCGGAAGGCTTCCAGCATCAGCGCGTCCTTGCTCTCGAAGTGCGAATAGAAGCCGCCCACCGTCAGCCCCGCCGCGGACATCACCTCGCCCACACTGGGGCCGACCGGCCCGTGCTGCAGCAATGCGCTGGTGGCGGCGGACAGGATGCGTTCGCGGGTCTGGGCTTTCTTGTCGCTCATGGCGGACCTCGGGCTCGATAAATATTATGAGGAGAATATTATTCTCATAATAAAAATCAGCAAGCAGAAAGCGTGACCGCTGGTCGGGGGAAATTTTTCGGAAGAGGAAAAAACAAAAGGGCCACTGAAAGTCTCAGTGGCCCTATAGGCATCGCAGAGCGATAAAAATGGCGTCCCCTAGGGGACTCGAACCCCTGTTACCGCCGTGAAAGGGCGGTGTCCTAGGCCACTAGACGAAGGGGACATGTCCTTCGAAGAAACCCACCTCAAGGTGGATTCTGGCTTCATCCCGTATGGGAATTTGGTGGAGCTAGACGGGATCGAACCGTCGACCTCTTGCATGCCATGCAAGCGCTCTCCCAGCTGAGCTATAGCCCCAGATGACTCTGGCAGACGACGCGAACGCATCGTCGCTGGATAAGTGGCGTCCCCTAGGGGACTCGAACCCCTGTTACCGCCGTGAAAGGGCGGTGTCCTAGGCCACTAGACGAAGGGGACGCAAAACCTTCGATTTCAGCCTTGCCAGGACAGACAAGACCTACTGGTAATTTGGTGGAGCTAGACGGGATCGAACCGTCGACCTCTTGCATGCCATGCAAGCGCTCTCCCAGCTGAGCTATAGCCCCAAAGTACCGCTGGATCTACCGTTCCGCTTCGCCCTGTCATTTCAGTTCGTCGCTGGAACGGGGCGCATCTTAGGGGTGAGGCGAACCCCTGTCAACAACATTTTTTCAGATTTCTTATTTTTTTCTCCCACAGAACAATCACTTATGTGACCGCCCGGATTTCCGCCCGGCGAAATCCGCGGCTCGCCCGCCCTCCTCCGGCTTGTCTGCCAAGCATGGCGCGAGCATGAAAAAGGCCGGGCGCCTCACAGCGACCGGCCTTTTTCAGTGTAGGAAAGTTCTCAGGAGCCGATGGCGTCGCGAATCTTTTCCCACTCCTTGGCTTCTTTCTTCGACGCACCGCCCAGCAGCTCCAGGGCCTGGCGCAGGCGATAGCGCGACAGGTCGGCGCCGAGGATTTCCATGGCGTCGAGCACCGATACCGAGCTGGCCTGGCCGGTGATGGCCGGGAACATCAGCGGCATCACGTCACGCAGCTTGAGGCCCAGGTGCTCGGCCACGGCCTGGATGGTCGCGGTGATGCGGTCCTTTTCCCACTGACGCAGCGCTTCGAGCTTCCACAGCACCAGTTGCAGCACCTGGCGCACCTGGGTGGCGTCGAGCTTCTTGTGTTCGAACAGCTTGGCGTCCAACTGCACGCCGCCACTGAAGAAGAAGCCGGCCAGCGGAGCGATCTGGCTGAAGTTCTCCACACGGCCTTGCACGTGCGGGGCGATCTTCATCAGGTACTCGGGGTTGAGTGCCCACTTCTGCACTTCCTTGGCGAAGTCCTCGACGGACAACTCGCGAATCCACTGGCCGTTCAGCCAGGAGAGCTTCTCGATGTCGAAGATCGGGCCGCCCAGCGATACGCGGGACAGGTCGAAGTGCTCGATCATCTCCGCCAGGCTGAACTTCTCGCGCTCGTCAGGCATGGACCAGCCCATGCGGCCAAGGTAGTTCAGCAGCGCCTGGGGCAGCAGGCCCATGCGCTCGTAGAAGGTGATCGAGGTGGGGTTCTTGCGCTTGGACAGCTTGCTCTTGTCCGGATTGCGCAGCAGCGGCATGTAGCAGAGCACCGGCTGTTCCCAGCCGAAATACTCGTACAGCTTGATCAGCTTGGGCGCCGAGGGTAGCCACTCTTCGCCGCGCAGGACGTGGGTGATGCCCATCAGGTGGTCGTCGACCACGTTGGCGAGGAAGTAGGTGGGCAGGCCGTCGGCCTTCATCAACACCTGCATGTCCATGCGGTCCCACGGGATTTCCACATCGCCACGGAGCATGTCCGGCACCACGCAGACGCCCTCGGTCGGCACCTTCATGCGCACCACGTGGGATTCGCCGGCGGCGATGCGCTTGGCCGATTCCTCTTTCGCCAGGTGCATGCAGTGGCCGTCGTAGCGCGGGGTTTCCTTGCGCGCCTGCTGTTCGGCGCGCAGCGCGTCGAGGCGCTCGGACGAGCAGAAGCAGGGGAAGGCGTGGCCTTTCTCGACCAGCTCGTCGCTGTACTGCTTATAGATGGCGCCCCGCTCGCTCTGCCGGTACGGGCCGTGCGGGCCGCCGACGTCCGGGCCCTCGTCCCACTCGATACCCAGCCAGCGCAGCGCGTCGAAGATCTGCTGTTCCGATTCGCGGGTCGAGCGCACCTGGTCGGTGTCTTCGATGCGCAGAATGAACTGACCGCCGTGCTGGCGGGCGAAGCAGAGGTTGAACAGCGCGATATACGCGGTGCCGACGTGCGGGTCGCCGGTGGGAGACGGCGCGATACGGGTGCGGACTGTGGTCATGAAGGCTCTCGTGTGCAGCAATTCTTCGTGTGAGGCGGACAGCGCGCGACGGCGCGCGCGCTCATGGGTGCGATGGTATCAGGCGGGCCGCCTTCGGCTCCAGCCAGCGACCGGGATCGATGGGCAGGTTGTTGATCAGGAAGTCGAGGAAGGCCTTCACCTTCATCGCCTGGAAGCGCCGTGACGGATAGACCGCGTAGAGCTCGCCGACCGGCAGCTGGATCTGCGGCAACACCCGCACCAGGCGGCCGCTGGCCAGTTGCTCGTCGACGATCAACTCGGGCAATGAGGCGATCCCCACCCCGGCCAGCGCGGCTTCGCGGGCAAAGGTGATGTTGTTGCAGGACAGCACCCGGTGGCACGGCACGGTTTCCCCACGCAGCGGCCAGTAGCGCTGGGAGTCGGCCTGCAGCAGCACGGCACGGTGGCCGGCCAGCTCCTCGACGGTTTCCGGGCGACCGTGGCGTTGCAGATATTCCGGGCTGGCACACAGGCAGCGATTGGTGACCAGCATGCGCCGGGCGATCAGGGTCGAATCCTCCGGCTGGCCGACCATGATGACGATATCCACGCCCTCCTCCAGCGGATCGACTGCGCGCGAGGTCAGCTCGACCTCGGCGGTGATCTGTGGATAAAGGTTCATGAAGTCGCCCAGCACCTTGGCCAGGTACATCTGGCCGAACTCGATGGGTGCGCTGATTCGCAGCAATCCCGAAGGCGCCTGCTGCAGCTGCATCACCGCCTGCTCGGCTTCGGCAAAGTCGTGCATGATCTGCCGGCAGCGGTCGTAGTAGGCCTGGCCCACTTCGGTCAGGCGCAGCTTGCGGGTGGTGCGGTTGATCAGGCGTACGCCCAGGCGCTCTTCCAGCAGCGCGATGCGTCGACTCACCGTGGACTTCTGCATCCCCAGGCTCTGCGCCGCCTGGGTGAAGCTGTGCAGTTCCACCACGCGAGTGAAGATCAGCGCATCATCCAGCCCCATGATTGTTCCCTATAAGCAACAAAGTTTCCGAAGTGTAGCGGCTACGTGCCGCCACGGAACACTGTTACATTGGCAAACATTTTTTCGGCCAACCAAACGCTCGTTTACCTATGCCCGCACAATTACAACGTCGTCTGACCGTTTTCCTCGTCATCCTTGCCGTGGTCGCCCTCGCCTTCCTGGCGCGCTGGTACTTCGTCGGCCGCTTCGTCGAGTCCACCGACAATGCCTACGTGCAGGGTGAAATCACCCGCATCGCCAGCCAGCTCGGCGCCCGCGTCGACGAGGTGCTGGTGCAGGACAACCAGCACGTGGAGAAGGGCCAGCTGCTGGTGAAGCTCGAAGCTGCCGATTTCCAGCTCGCCCTGGACCGCGCCAAGGCCACCCTGGCTACCCGCGAGGCGGAACTGGAGCAGGCGCGCAGCAAGCTCAAGGGCCAGACCAGCATGATCGCCGCCAGCGCGGCGGACGTGAATGCCAGCCAGGCTACCCTCGGCCGCACCGAGGTCGACCTCGGCCGCGCCCAGGCGCTGCGCAAGCCCGGCTACGTGTCGGAAGAACGCGTGACCACCCTGGCCGCCGACTCCAACGTCGCCCGCTCGCAAGTGGCCAAGGCCCAGGCCGATCTGCAAGCCCAGCGCGTGCAACGCGAAACCCTGGGCACCGATGTGCAGCGTCTGCAGGCGCAGATCGAAAGCGCCCGCGCTGACATCACCCAGGCCGAGATCAATCTGGCGCGCACCGAAATCCATGCACCGGTCAGCGGCCTGGTCGGCCAGCGTGGCGCCCGTGTCGGCCAGTACGTGCAGGTCGGCAGCCAGCTGCTGTCACTGGTGCCGGACGACGGCATCTGGGTCCAGGCCAACTTCAAGGAAACCCAGATCGGCAAGATGCGCCCCGGCCAGACCGTCCGCCTGGTGTTCGACTCCTTCCCCGACCAGCCCATCGAAGGCCAGCTGCAGAGCCTGTTCGCCGCTTCCGGCGCACAGTTCAGCCTGCTGCCGCCGGACAACGCCACCGGCAACTTCACCAAGGTGGTGCAGCGCATTCCGGTCAAGATCACCTTCGCCAACGACACCCCACTGCAAGGGCTG
Organism: Pseudomonas sp. CAN1; assembly: GCF_030462585.1. Taxonomy (GTDB): domain Bacteria; phylum Pseudomonadota; class Gammaproteobacteria; order Pseudomonadales; family Pseudomonadaceae; genus Pseudomonas. The sequence continues at coordinate 37,386 of NZ_JASMRU010000022.1, forward strand.
ATCCGCCCGGGCATGTCCGTCGAGGCCGAGGTCGAGCTGCGTGGCCGGTGACCAGCTGATCCGGCCGGTCGGGGAACCGACCCGGCGCGACTGGATCGCCGTGTTCAGCGCCATGCTCGGCGCGTTCATGGCGGTGCTCGACATCCAGATCACCAACTCTTCGCTCAAGGACATCCAGGGTGCGCTGGCCGCTACCCTGGAGGAAGGCTCGTGGATTTCCACCTCCTACCTGGTGGCCGAGATCATCATGATCCCGCTCACCGCCTGGCTGGTGCAGCTGCTCTCGGCGCGCCGGCTGGCCTGGATGATCTCCGTCGGCTTCCTGTTCTCCTCGCTGCTCTGCTCGTTCGCCTGGAACCTGGAGAGCATGATCGTGTTCCGCGCCATGCAGGGCTTCACCGGCGGCGCGCTGATCCCCCTGGCCTTCACCCTGGCGCTGATCAAGCTGCCGGAGCACCACCGCCCCAAGGGCATGGCGCTGTTCGCCATCACCGCCACCTTCGCGCCCTCCATCGGCCCGACCCTGGGCGGCTGGCTGACGGAGAACTTCGGCTGGGAGTACATCTTCTACATCAACATCCCGCCGGGCCTGCTTATGATCGCCGGCCTGCTCTACGGCCTGGAGAAAAAGCCGCCGCACTGGGAACTGCTGAAAAGCACTGACTACGCCGGCATCGTCACCATGGCCATCGGCCTGGGCTGCCTGCAGGTGTTCCTCGAAGAGGGCCATCGCAAGGACTGGCTGGAGTCGAACCTGATCGTCAGCCTGGGCAGCATCGCCCTGGTCAGCCTGATCCTCTTCGTCATCCTGCAGACCTCGCGGCCCAACCCGCTGATCAACCTGGGGATTCTGCGCAACCGCAACTTCGGCCTGTCGAGCATTTCCAGCATCGGCCTGGGGATGGGACTGTACGGCTCGATCTACGTGCTGCCGCTGTACCTGGCGCAGATCCAGGGCTACAACGCCATGCAGATCGGCGAAGTAATCATGTGGATGGGCGTGCCGCAGTTGTTCCTCATCCCGCTGATTCCCAAGCTGATGAAGATCATCGAGCCGCGCCTGCTGTGTGCCATGGGCTTCGGCCTGTTCGGCATGGCGAGCTTCTTCTCCGGCGTGCTCAACCCGGACTTCGCCGGCCCGCAGTTCAACCAGATCCAGCTGCTGCGCGCCCTCGGCCAGCCGATGGTGATGGTCACCATCTCGCTGATCGCCACTGTCTACCTGCAGCCGCAGGACGCCGGCTCGGCCTCCAGCCTGTTCAACATCCTGCGCAATCTCGGCGGCGCCATCGGCATCGCCCTGCTGGCAACGCTGCTGGATAGCCGCGCCAAGGTCTACTACGACTACCTGCGTGAAGCGGTGGTGCCGGTGAACGGCGCGGTGGACGAGCGCCTGGCGCAGCTGACTTCGCAGCTGGGGACGCAGCAGGCGGCGCTGGGCAAGATCAGCGAGATCGTTCACCAGCAGGCGGCGATCATGGCGTACAACGATGCCTTCCACGCCATCGGCATCGTGCTGGCGATCAGCATGGTGGCGGTGCTGCTGACCCGCCGGTTGCCGGCAGGCATGGGCGCCGGGCCGGGTGCCGGCGCGCACTGAGCACGACCTTGTAGGAGCGAGCTTGCTCGCGAACCCCGCATCACACCGGTACATCCGAGTGCGGTGATGTTCGCGAGCAAGCTCGCTCCTACGAAAAGCCAGCCAAAGCCGGCCCGTCCTGCGTTCACCCCATCGACACCATGCGATCACGCAGCTTGCCGATCTCGTCGCGCACCCCGGCCGCGGCCTCGAACTCCAGGTCGCGGGCCAGCTGGTACATGCGCTCTTCCAGCTGCTTGATGCGTTTGCCGACCTCCTCCGGCGTGCGCAGCTCGTTCTCGTAGCGGCCGCTCTCCTCCGCCACTTTCGCCAGGCTGCGGCGCTTGCCCTTGGCGCCCGGCACCACGGCGCCTTCGAGGATGTCCTTGATGTCCTTCTTCACGCCCTGGGGCACGATGCCGTGCCTGGCGTTGAACTCCAGCTGCTTGGTGCGGCGGCGGTCGGTCTCGTTGATCGCCCGCTCCATCGAGCCGGTGATCTTGTCGGCGTAGAGGATCGCCTTGCCGTGCAGGTTCCGCGCGGCGCGGCCGATGGTCTGGATCAGCGAGCGTTCGGAGCGCAGGAAGCCTTCCTTGTCCGCATCGAGGATCGCCACCAGCGCCACCTCGGGCATGTCCAGGCCCTCGCGCAGCAGGTTGATACCCACCAGCACGTCGAACTTGCCCAGGCGCAGGTCGCGGATGATCTCCACCCGTTCCACTGTGTCGATGTCCGAGTGCAGGTAGCGCACGCGCACGTCGTGGTCACCCAGGTAGTCAGTGAGGTCCTCGGCCATGCGCTTGGTCAGGGTGGTCACCAGTACGCGCTGGTCCACTGCTACGCGCTTGCCGATTTCCGAAAGCAGGTCGTCCACCTGGGTAGTCGCCGGGCGGATTTCCACCTCCGGGTCGACCAGGCCGGTGGGGCGCACCACCTGCTCGATCACCCGGCCGGCGTGCTGTTCTTCGTAGGGGCCGGGGGTCGCCGAGACGAAGATGGTCTGCGGGCTGATCGCCTCCCACTCCTCGAAGCGCAACGGCCGGTTGTCCAGTGCCGAGGGCAGGCGGAAGCCGTATTCCACCAGGGTTTCCTTGCGCGAGCGGTCGCCTTTGTACATGGCACCGACCTGGGGAACGCTGACGTGGGATTCGTCGATCACCAGCAGGGCGTTGTCCGGCAGGTAGTCGTATAGGGTCGGCGGCGGCTCGCCGGGGCCGCGCCCGGAGAGGTAGCGCGAGTAGTTCTCGATGCCGTTGCAGTAACCCAGTTCAAGGATCATCTCGAGGTCGAAGCGGGTGCGCTGCTCCAGGCGCTGGGCTTCCACCAGCTTGTTGTTGGTGCGCAGGTAGTCCAGGCGCTGCTTGAGCTCGGCCTTGATGTGCTCCACCGCCTCCAGCAGCGTCTCCCGCGGGGTGACATAGTGGCTCTTGGGGTAGAAGGTGAAGCGCGGCAGCTTGGTCAGCACCTCGCCGGTCAGCGGGTCGAAGGCAGCAATGTTCTCCACTTCGTCGTCGAACAGTTCGATACGGATGGCTTCCAGGTCCGATTCCGCCGGGAAGACATCGATGACATCACCGCGCACGCGGAAGGTCGCGCGGGCGAAATCCATGTCGTTGCGGGTGTACTGCAGGCTGGTCAGGCGGCGCAGCAGCTCGCGCTGGTCCATCTTGTCGCCACGGTCCAGGTGCAGGACCATCTTCAGGTACGACGCCGGGTCACCCAGGCCGTAGATCGACGACACGGTGCAGACGATGATGGCGTCCTTGCGCTCCAGCAGCGCCTTGGTCGCCGACAGCCGCATCTGCTCGATGTGGTCGTTGATCGAGGAGTCCTTCTCGATGTACGTGTCCGAGGACGGCACGTAGGCCTCGGGCTGGTAGTAGTCGTAGTAGGAGACGAAGTACTCCACCGCGTTGTTCGGGAAGAAGGTCTTGAACTCGCCATAGAGCTGCGCGGCCAGCGTCTTGTTCGGCGCCAGCACCATGGTCGGGCGCTGCATCTGCGAAATGACGTTGGCGATGCTGAAGGTCTTGCCGGAACCGGTCACCCCCAGCAGCGTCTGGTGCGACAGGCCCGCCTCCAGCCCCTCGACCATCTGTCGGATGGCTTCTGGCTGGTCGCCGGCGGGCTGGAATCGCGAATCCAGTTGAAAAATCGACATGGGAACCTCGCATTGGCGTGTGACGCTTCGGTCGCCAAAGCGTCATACCAGTCGAAAAGCACGCGCGACAACTCGCCGCCTGCTGTAGAGGCCTATATAATACCGGCCCGTCGACGCAACCCCCAGCGCCGTGTGCGGGTGGGTTGCAATTGCACTTCACTCCCGCCTTAGAGCTGCTGCCAAAATGAGTCTGTTCTCCGCTGTCGAAATGGCCCCCCGCGACCCGATCCTGGGCCTGAACGAAGCTTTCAACGCCGATACCCGCCCGGGCAAGATCAACCTGGGCGTAGGCGTTTACTACAACGAGGAAGGCCGTCTCCCGTTGCTGCGTGCCGTGCAGGCCGCGGAGAAAGCCCGCATCGAGGCCCACGCCCCGCGTGGCTACCTGCCGATCGAAGGCATCGCTGCCTACGACTCGGGCGTGCAGAAGCTGCTGTTCGGTGCTGACTCCGAGCTGCTGGCCGAAGGCCGCGTGGTCACCACCCAGGCCGTCGGCGGTACCGGCGCGCTGAAGACCGGCGCCGACTTCCTCAAGCGCCTGCTGCCCAACGCCACCGTCGCCATCAGCGACCCGAGCTGGGAAAACCACCGCGCGCTGTTCGAAGCTGCCGGCTTCCCGGTGCAGAACTACCGCTACTACGACGCCGCCACCCAAGGCGTGAACCGTGCGGGCCTGCTGGAAGACCTCAACGCCCTGCCCTCGCAGTCCATCGTCGTGCTGCACGCCTGCTGCCACAACCCGACCGGCGTCGACCTGACCATGGACGACTGGAAGCAGGTCCTCGACGTGCTCAAGGCCAAGGGCCACGTGCCGTTCCTCGACATCGCCTACCAGGGCTTCGGTGACGGCATCGACGAAGACGCCTCCGCCGTGCGCCTGTTCGCCAAGTCGGGCCTGAACTTCTTCGTGTCCAGCTCCTTCTCCAAGTCGTTCTCGCTGTACGGCGAACGCGTTGGCGCCCTGTCGGTGGTGACCGACAGCCGCGAGGAGTCGACCCGCGTGCTGTCCCAGGTCAAGCGCGTGATCCGCACCAACTACTCCAACCCGCCGACCCACGGCGCCAGCGTCGTCGCCGCGGTGCTGAACAGCCCGGAACTGCGTGCGGTCTGGGAAGAAGAACTGGGCGAAATGCGCACCCGCATCCGCGCCATGCGTGAAGCCATGGTCGCCCAGCTGGCCGCCCWGGGCGCCAAGCGCGACTTCGGCTTCGTTGCCCAGCAGCGCGGCATGTTCTCCTACTCCGGCCTGACCGCCGAGCAGGTCGAGCGCCTGAAGAACGAGTTCGGCATCTACGCCGTCGGCACCGGCCGCATCTGCGTCGCCGCGCTGAACAACGGCAACCTGGACACCGTGACCCGCGCCATCGTCCAGGTGCTGTAACAAATTAAGGGGAAGTCGTCGGCACGATGTTGACTTCCCCTTTTTAATCAGTAAGATACGCCCCGTTGTTCCGCGATAGCTCAGTCGGTAGAGCAAATGACTGTTAATCATTGGGTCCCTGGTTCGAGTCCAGGTCGCGGAGCCAAATTCAAAGCCCTCGGCACATGCCGGGGGCTTTTTTATTGGGCGCTGGACTCTCTCCAGGGACTGCGTCCCAGGTGATTCCCCCTTCGGAGCCGCGCTGAAGCGCGTTCGGCTGACGCCGTCGAGTCCAGGTCGCGGAGCCAAAATTCAAAGCCCTCGGCACACGCCGGGGGCTTTTTTATTGGGCTTCTGGACTCTCTCCAGGGACTGCGTCCCAGGTGATTCCCCCTTCGGGGCCGCGCTGAAGCGCGTTCGGCTGACGCCGTCGAGTCCAGGTCGCGGAGCCAGAATTCAAAGCCCTCGGCACACGCCGGGGGCTTTTTTATTAGGGCACGAAAAAGCCGGTCATCGACCGGCTTTTTCATTTCCAAGAGCGAAGATTCAGAGCGAAACCCTGTCGCGGTTCTTGTCCAGGGTACCCTTGCCGATTCCCTTCACTTCCAGCAGCTGGTCGACCGTGGTGAACGGGCCGTGCGCAGTACGGTAGTCGACGATGGCCTGCGCCTTGACCTTGCCGATGCCCTTCATCGACTTCTGCAGCTCCTCGACAGACGCCGTATTGATGTTCACTGCATCGACCGACGAGACCGGCGCCTTGGCCGCTGGTGCTGGTGCCGACGCCTGGGTGACGGGCTGGGCCGCCGGTTCGGTTTTCGTGGCGGCCTGGGCGGCACCACCGAAGGAGAGACTCGCCAGCAGGAGCATGCTTGCAACGGAAAGCAGATGTCTTTTCATGAATCGTTTCCAGCCCTATGGGTTTCAAGGCAGGCGTCATCGCGCTGCCGGGAAACCATATCGCTGGAAACAGGCTTGAAAACGCCGGTTTAGAGAGTCGGCAGCAGTTTCCGCCGCCGCTGACAGGGCGCAGGGAATGGGCTGACAATGCTCACGGATGCGCCCGCGGGAATCCCTGCTAGCAGCCCCGGATCAGGGCTCCATGCGCCGCTGCTGGTGGATGAGGTCAACGATATCGCCTTCCGGGCAATAGCCGCTGACGGTTTCCCGCAGCAATTGCCGCACTCGAGCGTAGTTGCCTTGATCCACGGCCTTGAGCAGGTCAGCCAGCACCGGCTTGAAGCCCTCCCAGGGCATCAGTTCCTCGTTGGCCTTCATGATCATCGGGTGCTCGGTGGCGCTGACGTTGTCGCCGATCAGCAGCTCTTCGTAGAGCTTCTCACCAGGCCGCAGCCCGCTGAACTCGATGGAAATGTCGCCCTGTGGATTACGCTCGGATCGCACGCTCAGGCCGGACAGGTGAACCATCCGCTCGGCCAGTTCGAGGATCTTCACCGGCTGCCCCATGTCCAGCACGAACACGTCACCGCCGCGCCCCATGGAGCCTGCCTGGATCACCAACTGGGCGGCTTCGGGGATGGTCATGAAGTAACGGGTGATGCCCGGATGAGTCACCGTCACCGGACCGCCGCGGCGAATCTGCTCGCGGAACAGAGGAATCACCGAGCCGGACGAGCCCAGCACGTTGCCGAAGCGGACCATGGTGAAGCGGGTCTTGTTGACCTGGTGCACGCCCGACTTGTCGCCGAACAGCACCGGCGCCGACTCCTGGCTCAGGGCCTGCAGGATCATTTCCGCCAGGCGCTTGGTGCTGCCCATGACGTTGGTCGGCCGCACCGCCTTGTCAGTGGAGATCAGCACGAAATGCTCGACGCCGGCCTGCACCGCCACCTGCGCGGTATACAGCGTGCCCATCACGTTGTTGAGCACGCCTTCGGAAATGTTGTGCTCGACGATGGGCACATGCTTGTACGCCGCCGCGTGGTAGACCGTGGCAACCTTCCAGGTGCGCATCACGTCCAGCAGGCGCTCGGGATTGCGCACCGAGCCGAGGATAGGCACCAACTGCACCGCCAGGGACTCGCGCTTGATGCGGTTCTCCAGCTCCTGATGCACGCGGTACAGGTTGTATTCGCTGTGCTCGAAGAGCACGACCACGGTCGGGCTCGAACCGAGTATCTGCCGGCACAGCTCCGAACCGATGGAGCCGCCGGCGCCCGTCACCATCACCACTTCGCCGCGGATGCAGTGCTCGAACAACTCCTTGCGCGGAGCGACCGGGTCACGCCCGAGCAGGTCGGCGATGTCCACCTCCTGGATATCGTCCACCCGCACCCGGCCGTTGGCCAGCTCGATGAAGCCCGGAACGCTTCGCACGTGGACCGGATAGGGCTCCAGCAGGCCGAGGATTTCGCGACGACGCGAGCGCGTGGCAGACGGAATGGCCAGCAGCACTTCCTGGGCGCCGGTCTCGTCGATCATCTGCTGCAGGTGCTTGGGCTTGAACACACGCAAGCCGGCGATCACCCGGTTAGCGATTTCGTCGTCGTCGTCGATGAACGCCACTGGCCGCATCGCCCGCCCCAGGCGCAGCGCTGCAACCAACTGGTTACCCGCGGAACCAGCGCCATAAATGGCGACCTTGGGCAGGCCATCCTGCTGTTTGAGGAAAGGCATTGCCTGCACTGTGCTGTACCAGTCGCCCATGAAGTACTGACGCATGGCCAGGCGCAGACCACCGATCATCAGCAGGCTGAGCCACCAGTAGTTGAGCACCAGCGAACGCGGCACCGCCTCGGTGACCGAGCGATTCCAGTAGACCACCAGCGAGAGCAGCAGGGCCGAGACCGTGACCGCCTTCCAGATGGCGATCAGCGCGTCGTTGCCCAGGTAGCGCATGACTGCGCGGTACATGCCGAAACGGATGAACAGCGGGATGGCCACCAGCGGGGCGGCGACGAACAGCCAGCCATGCACGCGCAGCGGATAATCGAGATCGTCCGTGCCCAGGCGCACGATGAACGCGAGCCAGAGTGAGAACCACACCAGAGTGATGTCGGTCGCGACCTGCAGCAGCCGCTTGTATCGTCTCGGAAGCCTCAGCAGGCGTTCTCGAAGCATTAGCGCTTGTCCTTATCCTGAGCGGGAAAACGGAGCCTCCCGCTACATTGACCACCAAATCCGCTGGAGTTCAGCTCACTTCCTGATCATCCGGACGACCAGCACCCAGATGAGCTACGACAAGCACCAAGGGAGCATAGGCCACAATCAGTGCGAACAGACCGGAAACTTTCCCCAGGCCAGCCAGGGCCGCCCAGGGCAACAACCACAACAGATTGATCGCGGTGACCGCCAGCGACACCTTGAGATGGCTGCCATAACGCCGCGAAGCGCGCTGGTAGGCATGGCTGCGATGCGCCTCGTAGACGCGTTCACCCCGCAACAGGCGATGGATCAGGGTGAAGCTGGCGTCGACCACGAAGACACCGAGCAGGATCAGCCAGCTCCAGATCAACTGTGGCGCCACCGCGCCTGCCTGCAATGCCAGGCCACCGAGCATCAGCCCTAGGAAGCCACTGCCGGCATCGCCCATGAAGATTCGCGCCGGAGGGAAATTCCATATCAGGAACCCGGCCGACGCCATGCCCAGGATCAATGGCAGCCATGCCAGTTGCGCCATTCCCGACAGCCAGCAGCACAGCGCAGCGCCAGCGCAGACGCTGATGGCTTCCAGGCCAGCGATGCCATCGATGCCGTCCATGAAGTTGTACAGGTTGAGCAGCCAGACCAGGAACACCAGGGCCAGCAGGTCGCCGAACAATCCCAGGTCGAGCACGCCCCAGGGCACTGGCAAAGCCGGCAAGCCACCCAGCCAGTAGAGCAGCCAGCCAGCGGCAACAAAATGTCCCAGCAGCCGCCAGCGCGCGGGAATATGCCGATGATCGTCGAGGAAACCAATGGCCGCGACCAACGTGCCAGCGGGCAGCAGGGCCAACAGGCTGCGACTGTCTATCGCCCCCAGGATTCCGGCCACCGGCAGAAAGATCAGGAAACCGAGTACGATGGCGACGCCACCACCGCGCGGGGTTGGAATCTGGTGCGAGCTGCGCGCGTTGGGAATGTCCATGATGCTGCGCGCCAGGGCATAGCGCCGCACGCCGGCCGTCATGGCCCAGGACGCCAGCAATACGAGAAGCAGGAGAGCCCCCATGCTCATTGGCCTCTCCCTGCCTGGAAAGCCACAGCGGTCTCGCGCAGCGCTCGCTCAACGCTCACCGGCGGAGTCCAGCCCAGGCGCTTGCGCGCTGCCGAGATATCCACCTGCAAGGAACCCAACAGGCGCTGGATCTGCTGACTGCGGCCAGTCAGACGACCTAGCAGGTGCAGCGCCCAGGCCGGTACCGGCAGCAGGCGCGGGCGAACGCCCAGCGCCAGGCTCAGGCGATTGCACAGTTGCGCCGTCGACAGATCTTCACCGTCGCTGGCCAGGAACACCTGGCCAGCCGCCTGCGGATGACGCGCGCAGAGCAGCAGCAGATCGACCAGATTGTCCCGTGCCACCAGGCTGCGGCGATTATCGATAGAAGCGAATGGCAGCGGCAGGCGCCGCTGCAGGGCGCCCATCAGGCTGGCGAAATTGGCTTTCACACCGGGCCCGTAGACCAGTGGCGGACGCACCACCACCACTTCCAGGCCGGTTTTCCCGGCGATTTCGAACAGTGCCTGTTCGGCTTCCAGCTTCGACTGGCCGTAAGGGTCCTGGGGATTCGGCTGCGCATCGACCGTATAGGGATGTCCTGCCTCGGTCTCCTCGCCATTGACCTTGACCGAGCTGACGAACACCAGCCGCTTCACTCCCGCCTCGGCTGCCTGCTGCGCCAGATGGCGGGTCGCCTCGACATTCACTGCTCGGAATTCGGCCAGCGGATCGGCAGACTGCTCGTCCATCACATGGACCCGAGCCGCCGCGTGAATCACCACGTCGACGCCGCGCAAGGCCTCAACCCAGGACTGCGCCGCGGTCAACCCATCGATGCGCACGACTTCGACCTGCTCCGGCAACTCGCTGGCGGTGGCGCGAACGGCGGCGCGCACCTGCACGCCCTCCTCCTGGCACAAGCGCGCCAGCAAGCCTCGTCCGACGAAACCCGTCGCGCCCGTCAATAGAACCTTCAATCCAGTACCTGCAGAACCTGACGCCAGCGGCGTCTTCCATGTTTGAGCCCAGTCGCTAGAGCGGCGAGATCACCGGCCGCAGCGCATTCCAGGCGTGGCAGCTGGGACACTGCCAGTGCAGCTCGCGCCCGGCGAAGCCGCACTTGCCGCAGCGATAACGCGGCATTGTCTTATATAAGCCGATGATTATTGGAGCGATTTTTCCCGTAGCCGAACCTTTGTCACATTTGCCTTCGACCACTTCGAGGTATTCGCCCACGCCCTGCCAGGAAGGATGGCGCTCGACGCGCTCCAGCAGGCTGTCGCACCAGGCCGAATCCGCCGGCAGGCCGCTCTCGGCGAGCATGGCGAGGATCGCCGGTGGCACCTCTTCGCTGCCGGCCAGCTCGCGCAGGCAGGCCAGTATCTCGGGTTGGGCCAGTCCGTCATGGCGGCGCAGCACCGGAACTACCTCGCCGACGAAGGCCTTGGCATCGCGGGCCAGCTCACCAATGGTGGCGACCGCTGCGGCCTGATCCTTGCGCCACAATTCGCAGTCCAGGCGCATCAGCAGCGCGCGCACGCAGCGCTTGTCCACGCGGCGCGCTTCACGCAGCAATTCCTGCATGGCGCTGCGATCGCCGCTCTTGCGTTTTTCCTGGGCCAGCTCGCAGTAGTAGTTGGCCAGCGCCGCGCTCAGCTCCGGGCGGCTCGGCACCAGGCGGGCAGCCAGTTCGATGGCGCGCGACCAGTTCTTTTCGCGCTCGCAGATCAGCCGCTGCTCGTCCAGGGCCTCCAGGGAAATCGGCTCATCGCTCTGCTGGGTCAGTTCATCCAGCAGTTCCTCGGCGCTGCCCAGCAGGCCGCCGGCGATGTAGTCGCGGGCCAGCTCCAGGCGCACCTGGGCGACCAGTGAGCCGTCCTCGCCTGCGCGCCCGAGCAGGTCCTGATGGATGTGGATAGCCTTCTCGATATCGCCGCGGCGACGGAACAGGTTGCCGACATGCAGGTGGCTTTCGAGGGTCTCGGGGCTGACCACCAACCCCTGGGACAGGCTTTCCAGGGCATCGTCGGAATGGCGTTCCAGCAGGTTGTGCATGCTGTGGACGCGCGCCCGCAGGGTTTCTTGCGGCGCCGCCAGCGGCCGCGCAAGCGAACGGCGCCCCAGCCACCATCCGATGGCCAGGGCGCAGAAGAAGAACAGCGTGGCGATGACGCTAGGCATGATCCGTCAGCGACTTTTCACGCAGCGCGTCATTCTCCTTGCGGAAGCGGGTGACTTCGGAGCGCAGGCCGCTCATGCGGGCGTGCGTCTTGGCGCGGAAGGGAATGCTCAGCAGCAGGCCGATCACGCCGCCCAGGATGAAGGCAAGGGAAATGAAGACCACCAGCGGCCACTGCGGCGACTGCCAGCCAAGGAAGGTCAGTTGGGTCGATTGCAGGTTTTCCAGGACGAAAACCACGACGACGGCGGCCAGGACGACCAGCACCAGAATCAGCAGGAAACGCTTTGCCCGAAGCATGGACACTCCTTCTTGAAGACGGATACCCCGGGATCACTCGGGCTCGTTGACGCGGTCGCGCAGCTCCTTGCCGGGCTTGAAGTGCGGGACGAACTTGCCGTCCAGGCGCACGGATTCGCCGGTTTTCGGATTGCGGCCGGTGCGCGGCGCACGGTAATGCAACGAGAAGCTACCGAAACCCCGGATTTCGATGCGATCCCCAGTGGCCAGAGCCTGGGACATTTGCTCAAGCATGGTCTTGATCGCCAGCTCCACGTCCTTCGCGGAAAGCTGCCCCTGATGGGTGACGATTCTCTCGATCAACTCCGACTTGGTCATGGTTTTCCCTTCTTTTTCAAGCGGCTAGATCAGCTCTAGGTTCTTTTAGCATGCTGGTCATGCTTTGAACAGCCCGAACCGGAAGGATGTGTTTTCGTGCGGTCAAGTAGTTGGCAAATAAAAAATGGCCGATCCCCGGGGAAGGAATCGGCCACGGTCGCGTCCAGGAGCGGAAGGACGCGCAAACAGGAAACGGATCAGGCGATGGCGGCGAGCTGCGCCTTGGCCTTGGCCAGGCCCTTCTCGGCGAACTCGCCGCCCATGTTCAGGCCTTCGGCATGAATGAAGGTGACGTCATGGATGCCGACGAAGCCCAGCGCCTGGCGCAGGTAGGGTTCCTGGTGATCCAGCGCACCGCCGGCATAGACGCCGCCGCGGCTGGTCAGTACGAAGGCGCGCTTGCCGGTGAGCAGGCCCTGCGGGCCGGTCTCGGTGTACTTGAAGGTGACGCCAGCACGCAGCACATGGTCGAGCCAGGACTTCAGGGTGCTGGGGATGGCGAAGTTGTACATCGGCGCGGCCAGCACCAGGACATCGGCGGCCTGCAGTTCGGCGGTCAACTGGTTGGAGCGCTCCAGCGCGGCGCGCTCGATGTCGCTGTGCTCCTGCGCCGGCTTCATCCAGCCGCCCAGCAGGTTGGCATCCAGGTGTGGCACCTGCTCGATGGCCAGGTCGCGAATCTGGACCTGGTCAGCCGGGTGCGCGGCCTGCCACTGGGCGATGAACTCGCGGGTCAGCTGGCGGGAGACGGAACCTTCCTGACGGGCACTGCTTTCGATTACCAGGACGCGGGACATGGACTGGACCTCCATCGGTCATTGACTGTGTCGATGGAGGCCATCCTAGAGATGACTAAATCGATTAAAAAGCGGAAATAATCGCTACTAATTATCGAATTAATTGATTTCTAGCCGCGTAACTTCTAGTCTTTGGCGGTATAGAGACTCAGCCCGGCACACAGGTCAGCTTGATCCGCAGCTTGATCACCGCGCGGCTGAAGCTGGAGGTCAGGTTGGCCTGCTTGCCCGGCGCGATGCTGGCCTTGCGCACATGCGGGGTTTCCGGGCCGTTGACGAAGACCGCGGTGCAGGTCGCCTGCTCCTGGCCATTGTTGCGCAGCAGGATGGCGCCCATCTGGTCGCCGATGTCCTGGGTCTCGTAGTCCACCTGGGTGCCCTTGACGGACTTCTCCACTTCGATGGGATAGGCCAGGGCAGTCAGGGGCAACAATGCCAGAACGGCGCAACAGAATTTTTTCATGGCGGTCTCTTGTTGGTCTTGTCGAGACCGCCAGATTAGACAAGAGGAAGCGAGGATGAAAGCGCCCCGCGTTACCCTGGATCAGTGGAGAACCCTGCAGGCCGTGGTCGATCACGGCGGCTTCGCCCAGGCGGCGGAAGCCCTGCACCGTTCGCAGTCGTCGATCAGCTATACCGTGGCGCGCATGCAGGAGCAGCTCGGCGTGCCGCTGCTGCGCATCGACGGGCGCAAGGCCGTGCTCACCGAGGCCGGCGAAGTGCTGCTGCGGCGCTCACGGCAGCTGGTGAAATCCGCCGGCCAGCTGGAAGAGCTGGCCCATCACATGGAACAGGGCTGGGAGCCGGAAGTGCGTCTGGTGGTCGACGCCGCCTACCCCACCGTGCGCCTGGTTCGCTCGCTGTCTGCCTTCATGCCGCAGAGCCGCGGCTGTCGCGTGCTGCTGCGCGAAGAGGTGCTTTCCGGTGTCGAGGAAGCGCTGGTGCAGGGCCATGCCGACCTCGCCATCAGCGGCCTGAACATCCCCGGCCACCTGGGCGCCGACCTGTCCATCGTCGACTTCGTCGCTGTCGCCCACCCCGATCACGCCCTGCACCGCCTGCAACGCGAAGTAACTCACCAGGACCTGGAAACCCAGATGCAGGTGGTGATCCGCGACTCCGGCCGCCTGCAACCGCGCGATGTCGGCTGGCTCGGCGCCGAGCAACGCTGGACGGTAGGCAGCCTGGCCACCGCCGCCACTTTCGTCAGCAATGGCCTGGGCTTCGCCTGGCTGCCGCGGCACATGATCGAGCGCGAGCTGCGCGACGGCCAGCTCAAGCCGCTACTGATGAAACAGGGCGGCGTGCGCGAGAGCCGCTTCTATCTTTACCCGAACAAGGAAAAGCCGCTGGGCCCGGCCACGCAGATTCTCGTCGAGCTGCTGACCACCTTCGCCAACGTGCCCCTCGACGCCCACTTCGCCGCCCCGGAAAGCCCGGCCTGAATCGCCAGTCCTGAATAGCCAGGCTGCAAGGAAAAGGAGCCCGACATGCCGTTCTTCGACCACGCCGGTCACCGCCTGCACTACGAGGAAAGTGGCTTCGGCACGCCGGTGCTGCTGGTGCACGGGCTCGGCTCCAGCACCCGCGACTGGGAGTACCAGGTGCCGGAGCTGGAGAAGCGCCACCGGGTGATCGCCCTCGACGTACGCGGCCACGGCCAGTCGGACAAACCACGCCAGCGCTACAGCATCGCCGCCTTCGCCGAGGACGTGGTCGCCCTGCTCGATCACCTGAGCCTGGGCCGCGTGCATCTGGTCGGCATCAGCATGGGCGGCATGATCGGTTTCGAGCTGGCCACCCGCTGGCCGGAGCGGCTGAACAGCCTGACCATCGTCAACAGCGCCCCGGAAGTGAAACCACGCAGCTTGCGCGAGTACCTGGAAGTGGCGCGCCGGCTGTTCCTCGCCCACGTGCTGGGCCTGGACACGGTGGGCAAGGCACTGGGCAGGATGTTGTTCCCCAAGCCCGAACAGAGCGACCTGCGCCGCAAGATTCAGCAGCGCTGGCCGCAGAACGACAAGCGCGCCTACCTCTCCAGCCTGCACGCCATCATCGGCTGGGGTGTGCAGGAACGCCTGGCGCGCATAACCTGTCCAACCCTGGTGATCAGCGCCGACCGCGACTACACCCCGGTTTCGCTCAAGCAGGCCTATGTCGGGCGCATGCCCAACGCGCGCCTGGTGGTGATCGAGGACTCGCGCCACGCGACGCCGCTGGACCAGCCGGAAAGATTCAATACCACCCTGCTCGACTTCATCGAGCAGGTCGACCATCCCTAGAACCTTCAGGAAACATCCGCCAAATGACCCTGTTCAAACGCTTCCTGCTCGCTGCCTGCTCCCTGGTCCTGGCCGGCTCGGTATTCGCCGCCGACGCCAACAAGCCGCACGTGCTGATCTCCACCACCTCCGGTGAAATCGAAATCGAGCTGTACGCCGACAAGGCGCCGATTTCCGTGAAGAACTACCTGTCCTACGTCGACAGTGGCTTCTACAACGGCACCATCTTCCACCGCGTGATTCCCAACTTCATGATCCAGGGCGGCGGTTTCACCGAAGCCATGAAGGAGAAGGACACCCAGGCGCCGATCAAGAACGAGGCCGACAACGGCCTGCTCAACGAACGCGGCACCCTGGCCATGGCGCGCACCAGCGACGTCAACTCCGCCACCAGCCAGTTCTTCATCAACCTGAACGACAACGGCTTCCTCGACCACGGCGCCCGCGACTTCGGCTATGCCGTGTTCGGCAAGGTCGTTCGCGGCATGGGCGTGGTCGACCAGATCGCCGGGGTGAAGACCGACAACAAGGGCATGTTCCAGGACGTACCGACCACCTCGGTGGTCATCCTCTCCGCCAAGCGCCTGTGATTCTGCGCAACCACGGCTGACGGAGGCCATTCAAGGCGAGCCCGGGACGGGCTCGCCGACACAACCCGAGAGCCATCATGCTTTACCGTCGTTTCGAACGTCTGATCGATCCCTTCCGCGACGCCCCCGAGCGCATGCCGCCCTCCGACGTCGTGCGCTTCTACGTCTACTACCTGCGCCAGGTCTGGCCGGTCTTCCTCGCCCTGCTCTTCGTCGGCCTGATCGTCGCGCTGATCGAAGTGGCGCTGTTCAGCTATCTCGGGCGCATCGTCGACCTCGCCCAGGGTACCGCCCCCGCCGACTTCTTCACCGTGCACGGCCGCGAGCTGATCTGGATGGCCGTGGTGGCGCTGGTCCTGCGCCCGGTGTTCAACGGCCTGCACGACATGCTGGTGCACCAGAGCATCAACCCCAGCATGACCAACCTGATCCGCTGGCAGAACCACCGCTACGTGCTCAAGCAGAGCCTGGGCTTCTTCCAGAACGACTTCGCCGGGCGCATCGCCCAGCGCATCATGCAGACCGGCAACTCCCTGCGCGATTCCGCCGTGCAGGTGGTCGACGCCATCTGGCACGTGGTGATCTATACCGTCAGCGCCCTGGTGCTGTTCGCCGAAGCCGACTGGCGCCTGATGATCCCGCTGCTGCTCTGGGTGATCGGCTACGTCGGCGCGCTGGGCTACTTCATCCCGCAGGTGAAGCACCGCTCGGTGGTCGCCTCGGATTCGCGCTCCAAGCTCATGGGCCGGATCGTCGACGGCTACACCAACATCACTACCCTCAAGCTGTTCGCCCACACGCGCCAGGAAGAGGACTACGCCCGCGAAGCCATCGACGACCAGACCCGCAAGGCCCAGCGCGCCGGGCGCGTGGTGACCTCGATGGACGTCACCATCACCATCTTCAACGGCCTGCTGATCGCCGGCACCACGGGCCTGGCCCTGTGGCTGTGGACCCAGTCGCTGATCTCGGTGGGCGCCATCGCCCTGGCCACCGGCCTGGTCATCCGCATCAACAACATGTCCGGCTGGATCATGTGGGTGGTCGGCGGCATCTTCGAGAACGTCGGCCAGGTGCAGGACGGCATGCAGACCATCGCCCTGCCCCGCCAGGTGATCGACGCCCCCGACGCCAAGCCGCTGGTGGTCAAGCACGGCGAAGTGCGATTCGACCAGGTGAACTTCAGCTACGGCAAGGGTGGCGGCCTGATCAGCGGGCTCGACCTGACCGTGCGCCCCGGCGAGAAGATCGGCCTGGTCGGCCCCTCCGGCGCCGGCAAGTCGACCCTGGTGAACCTTCTGCTGCGCCTGTACGACCTGGAAGGCGGACGCATCCTGATCGACGGCCAGGACATCGCCCACGTGACCCAGGAGAGCCTGCGCGCGCAGATCGGCATGGTCACCCAGGACACCTCGCTGCTGCACCGTTCGATCCGCGACAACCTGCTCTATGGCCGCCCGGATGCCGGTGAGGCAGAACTGCAGGACGCGATCCAGAAAGCCCGAGCCTCGGAGTTCATCCCGCAACTGAGCGACGCCGAGGGCCGCTTCGGCCTCGACGCCCATGTCGGCGAGCGCGGCGTTAAGCTCTCCGGCGGCCAGCGCCAGCGCATCGCGATCACCCGCGTACTGCTCAAGGATGCGCCGATCCTTATCCTCGACGAAGCCACCTCGGCGCTCGACTCGGAAGTGGAAGCGGCGATCCAGGAAAGCCTGGAGACCCTGATGCAGGGCAAGACGGTGATCGCCATCGCCCACCGGCTCTCCACCATCGCGCGCATGGATCGCCTGGTGGTGCTGGAGCACGGCCGCGTGGTCGAGAGCGGCAGCCATGCAGAGCTGCTCGCCCATGGCGGGCTGTATGCGCGGCTGTGGCGGCACCAGACCGGTGGGTTCGTCGGGGTGGATTGATCCCCACCCTTCCCTGTAGGAGCGGAGCTTCTCCGCGATCATCGCGATAGCGGTGCCATCCCCAGGCACCGGCCTATCGGCCGGTTCGCGGATAAGATCCGCTCCTACAAAAAGCCGCAAGCGCCTGGCGGCTCAGGCCCTCACCCCGATCTCCACGTTGCCTGTAGGAGCGAGCTTGCTCGCGAACAAGCTTCCCGGCAGCTCCGATGCTCGGGCTGTTCGCGAGCAAGCTCGCTCCTACGAAAAACACTTCAAACGCGCATAAAAAAGCCCGGCACTGAGGCCGGGCATGTCCAGATCAGGACAGCTCAGTGTGTATCCAGCAACGCCAGCGCCTCGCGGCTCAGGCGTTCGACCGTGGCCCAGTCGCCACTGTCGATGGCGGCCTTGGGCAGCATCCAGCTGCCGCCCACGCACATCACGTTGGCCAGCCGGTAGTAGTCGTTGAGGTTGTCCGGGCCGACGCCGCCGGTGGGGCAGAAACGCACCTCCGGGAACGGCCCGCCGAACGCCTTGAGCGCCTCCACGCCGCCGGCGACCTTGGCCGGGAACAGCTTGAAGCGACGCAGGCCGTGGCGGTACGCCGCCATGATCTCCGACGCAGTGGCCACGCCGGGCAGCAGCGGCACCGGGCGCGTCACTGCGTACTGCAGCAGCTCGTCGGTGCAGCCGGGAGTGACGATGAACTTCGCCCCCGCCGCTTCCGCCTGGGCGAAGGTTTCCGCGTCGAGCACGGTGCCGGCGCCGATGATCAGTTGCGGGCGCTGCTCGCTCAGCTGGCGAATCGCGGTGAGGCCCAGCGACGTCCGCAAGGTCACTTCCAGAACGGTGATGCCGCCGGCTGCCAGAGCATCCGCCATGGGCAGGATGTCCGCCTCGCGGTCGATGGTGATCACCGGCAGGATGCGAGCACGCTGCGCGAGGGCATCGATCTGCTGGATGTGTTGTTCAGACATTGCGGTAACTCCGTGCCTCAGGGGCACCAGTGGATCGAAAGAGGTGCGCGCAGGAACGCGTTGACCGGCATGCGCTGGTCATCGTTGTCGCCGAGCGCCTGGCTCAGGGTGGCCAGCTTGGATTCGCCCTGGATCGCCAGGATCTGCACTCGCGCGCCTTGCAGCACGGAGCGCGTCAGGGTCAGGCGCTGATGCGGCACGGTCGGCGCCCACATCGGCAGGCAACGGCGCGTGCCGGCCGGATCGAGTGCCAGGGCCAGGTTGGCGCTGCCAGGGAACAGCGAGGCCGTGTGGCCGTCATCGCCCATACCCAGCACCAGCACATCGATCGGCAGCGTCAGCTCTTGCAGGTAGCGGTCGGCCTTGTCGGCCGCCTCTTCCAGGCTGGTCGCCGGTTGATAGATGCCGATGAACTGCGCCTTGGCCGCCGCCCCCTTGAACAGGTGACGACGCAGCAGCCCGGCGTTGCTGTCGGGATGCGACTCGGGCACCCAGCGTTCATCGGCCAGGCTGACGGCCACCTTCGACCAGTCCAGCACCGCGCCACTCAGGGCTTCGAGGAACGCCACCGGGCTGCGCCCGCCAGACACCACCAGCAGCGCGTGGCCACGCTCGATCAGCGCCTCGCGCAGCGCGTCGGCCACCGCGTCAGCCAGGCCGCGAGCCTGCTCGGCGGCGTTGTTCCAGGTCTTCCAGGCCATGCCTTCTTTCAGAGTCGGTTCAAAGATCGCCATACCAGTCCCTCCCGTCGCGTGCGATCAGGGCAACAGCCGCCTGCGGACCCCAGCTGCCGGCCGGATAGGGCTTGGGCTCCTCGCCCAGGCGCCCCCAGCCGTCGATCAGGCCGTCGCACCATGTCCAGGCGGCCTCGATCTCATCCTTGCGGACGAACAGGTTCTGGTTGCCTTGCGTGACTTCCAGCAACAGTCGCTCGTAGGCATCCGGCGTGCGGGCGGTCTGGAAGGTTTCGGAGAAATTCAGTTGCAGCGGGCCGGTGCGCAGTTGCATGCCCTTGCCCAGGCCCTGGTCCTTGGTCATCACCTGCAGGGAAATACCCTCGTCCGGCTGCAGGCGGATGATCAGGCGGTTGCTGATCAGCGAGCGCTGCTCCGGGGCGAAGATGTAGTGCGGCGGTTCCTTGAAGTGGATGACGATCTGCGACAGCTTCTGCGGCATGCGCTTGCCGGTGCGCAGGTAGAACGGCACGCCGGACCAGCGCCAGTTGCGGATATCCACGCGCAGGGCGACGAAGGTCTCGGCATCGCTGTTGGGGTTGGCGTTTTCCTCGGCGAGGTAGCCGGGCACCGCCTTGCCGTCGATGTAGCCGGCGGTGTACTGGCCGCGCACCACGCGGGTCGCCAGTTGTTCCGGAGCGATCGGCTCCAGCGCGCGCAGCACCTTCACCTTCTCGTCGCGGATGCTGTCGGCGGTGAGGTTGGCCGGCGGGTCCATGGCGATCAGGCAGAGCAGTTGCAGCAAGTGGTTCTGCACCATGTCGCGCAGCTGGCCGGCCTTGTCGAAGTAGCCCCAGCGGCCTTCGATGCCGACCTTCTCGGCCACGGTGATCTCCACGTGGGAGATGTGATTCTGGTTCCACTGGGTCTCGAACAGGCTGTTGGCGAAGCGCAGCGCGATGAGGTTCTGCACCGTCTCCTTGCCCAGGTAATGATCGATCCGGTAGATGCGGTTTTMCGGGAAGAAGCGCGCTACGGCGTCGTTCACCGCGCGGGACGACTCCAGGTCGTGGCCGATGGGCTTTTCCAGTACCACCCGGGTGCGTTCGGCGAGGCCGACGGCGGCGAGGTTCTCGCAGATGCCGCCGAACACCGAGGCGGCGGTGGCGAAGTAGGCCACCAGGGTCTGCTCGTCACCGACCAGTTCGGCCAGCGCCTGGTAGGAACCGGCGTCGAGGAAATCCATGCTCAGATGGTGCAGGCGCGCCTGGAAGCGGGCCCAGACAGCTTCGTCCCACTCCTTCGCCGGCACGAACTGGCGCAGGCGCTGCTCGATGGTCGCCAGCGGCTCCTCGCTGGCGCCGTCGTCGCGGGCCAGGGCGAGAATGCGGGTATCGCGGTGCAGCAGGTCTTCACGGTCGAGCTGATAGAGCGCCGGCAGCAGCTTGCGCAGCGCGAGATCACCCAGGGCGCCGAACAGCGCGAGGGTGCAGGGCAGAACGCGGACTTCAGGCATTTGTTGTTACCAACCAAATTTTGAACGATAGTAAGCCTTCCACGCCGGCATTAAGACAAATATGTAGTAATTAAACAACATATTTTTGCCGCTTCGCGCGGCTGTTGGTCGCTGCCGGCCTGAAAGTTAGGATAGCGCCGCTGACCGGCTCTACCCGGTCAACCGTCGATTACCCAAGGAGCACGGATGAAAAACCTGCTGGAGCAGATCCAGAGCCGTCTGGAACAGCTGAACAAGGCCGAGCGCAAGGTCGCCGAGGTGATCCTGCGCGACCCGCAGCAGGCCACGCGCTTCAGCATCGCCGCGCTGGCCCAGGCGTCCAGCGTCAGCGAGCCGACGGTGAACCGCTTCTGCCGCTCCTTCGGCATGAGCGGCTACCCGGAGCTGAAGATCCAGCTGGCCCAGAGCCTGGCCAGCGGCGCGGCCTTCGTGACCCAGGCGGTCGCCGCCGACGACGGCCCCGAGGCCTACACGCGGAAGATCTTCAGCAGCACCATCGCCTCGCTCGACAGCGCCCACAAGGTGCTCGACCCGAAGCTGATCGACCGCGCGGTCGACCTGCTGATCCAGGCCCGGCAGATCCACTTCTTCGGCCTCGGCGCTTCAAGCTCGGTGGCACTGGACGCGCAGCACAAGTTCTTCCGCTTCAACCTCGCGGTGTCGGCGCAGAGCGACGTGCTGATGCAACGGATGATCGCTTCGGTGGCGCACACCGGCGACCTGTTCGTGGTGATTTCCTATACCGGGCGCACCCGCGAGCTGGTGGACGTGGCGCACCTGGCGCGGCAGAACGGCGCCTCGGTGCTCGGCCTGACCGCCGCCGACTCGCCGCTGGCCCGCGCCAGCACCCTGAGCCTGGACATTCCGCTACCGGAAGACACTGACATCTATATGCCGATGACTTCGCGGATCATCCAGCTGACGGTGCTCGACGTGCTCGCCACCGGCGTGACCCTGCGCCGCGGCGTGGACTTCCAGCCGCACCTGCGCAAGATCAAGGAGAGCCTGGTGCCGACGCGCTACCAGCTCGATGAGGAAGACTGAGGGGCTTGCAATGGGCTCCGTGATGGCCCTCAGCGGCGCTGGGCCTATCGCGGACAGAGTCCGCTCCTACGTGAAGTTCTGCGCGGGGGCAGCCCTCTCCCCCCACCCTGGCTGCGCGCCCCGCTCCGAAGGGAGAGGGAGCTGTCCGTACCGGCTGACGCTTTGGTTTCAACCTGCGCCATACGGTCCCCTCTCCCTTCAGGGAGAGGGTTAGGGAGAGGGGAAACTCCGAGCGCGGATTATCAGAGAAAGACTGTTGCTCCTACGAGCGCCTCAGCAGAGGAGCAGACTTGCAGGAGCGAGCTTGCTCGCTCCTGCAGCCCGGCCAGCCAGTGGCGGTCAGCCGATCAGACCAACCCGGCCCGCAGGTTCAGCAGCATCCGCTCGCCCTGGCCGAGGATCAGCCCGCCAGCGCGATAACCGGCGGCGCCGATGCACAGGAAGCGCTCCGCTTCGCCCGGCTCGACCTGCTCCACCGCGCGGCTGCCGGGGTGCCAGATGACGCTGCCGGCACTGGTGTTCTTGTCGATGCGCAGGCGGCGCTGCCAGCCGGCGTCTTCCAGCACCAGCGAGCCGGTGTTGTAGAGCACCTGTTTGACCGCGCCACGGGGTGCCCAGGTGTTGGGCAGGTTGCTGGCCTTGCCGTCCAGCTCCATCCCGTGGACCACCGAGCGACGCAGCGAGCCCACGCGCCAGTAAGGCTGCAGGGCGAAGCTGAAGAGGCAGTCGCTGTCATCCTCGTGATAGCTGGAGAGCTCCATGTCCAGCTCCTGGCCCAGGCGCGCTTCCAGGCGCACGTGCCAGTCCTCGATGTCCAGCTGCCAGCTGACCACCACCTTCTGGTCGTCCGCCCAGGCGTCGAGCATGCGCCACTCGCGCTGGCGCGCCCAACCGTGCTGCGGCCAGTCGGCCTCAGTGGGGTGGCTGCCGAACCAGGGCCAGCAGACCGGGATGCCGCCACGAATCGGCGCCGTGCTCAGGCTCGGCCACTGGCTGGAGCACCACAGCAACGGGCGCGCGCCGCGCGGCTGGAAGTGCAGCAGTTGCGCGCCCTGGCGGCTGAACACCGCCTGGCATTGCGGGTGATCGATGAGCAGCAGGTCGCGACGCTGGAAGCGCACCCAGTCGAAGGGGCGCTTGCCCCGCATGGAATGAAAAAAGCGCTGCAGCGGATGCTCGAGCATTGTCCGGATGTCCTGATCCAATCCCTGCCCGGACATTCCGGGGCGTGAAGATCTCTGTAGTTTCACTACATCTTACAGAAAAGGCCGCGATTCTAACCGCAAAGCCTAGTCACGCGCAGCGCCCGCGCCAATGAAAAAAGGCCCGTCGCAAGGACGGGCCAGGTTCGCACCGGGGAG
This sequence comes from Pseudomonas sp. CAN1, assembly GCF_030462585.1. Taxonomy (GTDB): domain Bacteria; phylum Pseudomonadota; class Gammaproteobacteria; order Pseudomonadales; family Pseudomonadaceae; genus Pseudomonas. Next base: position 60,572 of record NZ_JASMRU010000022.1, read on the forward strand.
CAATCAGAAGCTGGACTGGATCTTCAGGCCGGCCACCACGGCGTTGTTGACCTCGTCCACGCCGCCGGGATGGCGGATGTACTGCAGGTTCGGCCGTACGGTGAGCCAATTGGTCACATGCACGCCGTAATACAGCTCGGCGTTGTACTCGGTGTCCTGGATGGGCTGGAACAGCGGGTTGTCGTAGTCGTCGATGCCATTGACCTGGTTCACCAGGCGCTGGCGATCCTGCACATCGTCGTTGACGTGGATGCGCGCCACGCCGAAGCCGATGTCGTCCTTGGGCCGCGCATCGAACGGGCCCTTGTAGACCACGCCCAGCTGCTGGTAGTTGTCGACGGTGTTGGTGGCCTTGTCGTGCACGGTGAAGTTGGCGAACAGGCTCAGACCGCGCGAGGTGTCGCCGTCATGGGCGGTGACCTGCTGCTGCGCCACTACCCACCAGCCGTGCTTGCCGCTGTGGGTCTTGGGCGCTTCGCCGGTGAGCGCCTGCGGGTTGCCGTTGACGTCGTCGTACACGTCGTCGGCCTCGGCCGTGCTGTAGTAGTAGCCCAGACGGTATTCGCCGGGCAGTTGCTGGGCGCCGACCTTGGGCATCCACACCAGCTCCACCGGCAGGATGGTGCCCTTGGTGCCGCTGCCGTTGAGCTTGAAGCCGTTGCCGGTTTCCAGGTTCGACGGGTTCTGGTTGTACGCGCCGACCTGGGCGTACCACTGGTCGTTGAAGTTCCACTTCACCCGCGCCGCCCACTGGCTGACCGGCCAGTTGTACCAGATGCCGCCGACCCAGTTGCCCACCTGCGAGCCGCAGAAGGCCAGGTTCTGGAAGTCGCAGGGGAAGCTGTTGAAGTCCTCGCCCTCGCCGAAGCGGCCGACCTTCACGTCCAGCGCACCGTCGAGATACTGCTGCTTGATCCACATCTGCGTCAGGCGCCAGGTCTGGCCACGGCCCCAGACTTCCTGCACGGAGCTGAACTGCCCGGCGCGCGGGTCGCTTATGCGGTCGTTGGAGAGGTTGCGGCCGCTACGCTCGGTGACCGTCAGCTGGAACTCGGTGGCGTCCCAGCCGAGGATCTTCTGCAGGTCCAGGTGGGTGCCGAGGGCGAACTGGTCGGAGTAGCGCGCCGTGGTGTGCTGGTCGTAGCCGCCGCCCAGGTTGCTGGCCGCTTCGCCGACGTAGTCGAGCTTGAAGTCGTAGCCCTTCTCCAGCAGTTCGGTGCGCTTGCCGCCCCAGTCACCCAGGCCCCATTTGGACTCGGATGAGAAGGCATCGGCGGCGTGGGCGACGTTGCCCGCGCAGCCCAGTGCGAGCAGGCAGCCCAGGGTTCGTGCGGCAGGCCGGTTGTTGTTGTTCTTGTGCATCTCCAGCGTCCTCGTTGTCTTGGTTTCTAGCGTAGTTACAGGCAGGGGTGTTTCAGGAATGCTTCTGGCGGGCCAGTGGTGTCACCTTGTTCGCGCCGTCGCCACGCGGCTCGGCGCGCAGGCGCTCGCCGCTCTGCGCATCGAACAGCAGCGCGCGAGCAGGATCGAAGCGCAGCTGCAGGGACGAGCCCGGCAGCGGTGTCTGGTCCGGCGCCAGGCGGCAGCAGACCTTGGCGCCATTGAGCGTGACGAAGGCCAGGGTGTCCGGGCCGGTGGGTTCGACCACCTCGACTTCGGCGCGCAGGTCGCTCGGGCCGTTGCCGCCCTCGCTGGCCAACTGCACCTGCTCCGGGCGCACGCCGAGGATCAGCTCGCGACCTTCCACCAGCCCGGCGTCCAGTTGCAGCGGCAGCTCGCAACGGTCCTGGCCGCTGTCCAGCAGGCCAACCAGCCGACCGCCCTGCTGCTGCACCTTGAGCGGGATGAAGTTCATCGGCGGCGAGCCGATGAAGCTGGCGACGAACAGGTTCGCCGGATCGTTGTAGATCTGCTGCGGGGTGCCGAACTGCTGGACGATGCCGTCTTTCATCACCGCCACCTTGTCGCCCAGGGTCATGGCCTCGATCTGGTCGTGGGTCACGTACACCGTGGTGGTCTTCAGGCGCTGGTGCATCAGCTTGATCTCGGTGCGCATCTCCACGCGCAGCTTGGCGTCGAGGTTCGACAGCGGTTCGTCGAACAGGTAGATCTTCGGCCGCCGCGCCAGCGCCCGACCCATGGCCACGCGCTGCTGCTGGCCGCCGGAGAGCTGCGAGGGCTTGCGTTCGAGCAGGTGCTCGATCTGCAGCAGCTTGGCCACGCGGGCCACCTCGGCGTCGATCTCGGTTTTCGGCAGCTTGCGGATCTTCAGGCCGAAGGCGATGTTCTCGCGCACGCTCATGGTCGGGTACAGCGCGTAGGACTGGAACACCATGGCGATGTCGCGATCCTTCGGGCTCATGCCGCTGATGTCCTGGCCGTCCACCAGGATGGCGCCACCGGTGAGGTTCTCCAGCCCGGCGATGCAGTTCATCAGGGTGGATTTGCCGCAGCCGGAGGGGCCGACCAGGATCAGGAATTCGCCCGAATCGATCGACAGGTTGATCGATTTAAGGGTGTCCGCCAGGCCCGCGCCGTAGGACTTGTGCAGGTTGTGCAGTTCAAGGGTGGACATCGGTGCTTACCTCAACCTTTGACGGCGCCGGCGGTGAGGCCGCGCACGAAGTACTTGCCGGCCAGTACGTAGACCACCAGCGTGGGCAGCGCGGCGATCATCGCCGCGGCCATGTCGACGTTGTATTCCTTCACCCCGGTGCTGATGTTCACCAGGTTGTTCAGCGCCACGGTGATCGGCTGGGCGTCGCCGCTGGCGAACACCACGCCGAACAGGAAGTCGTTCCAGATCTGGGTGAACTGCCAGATCAGGCAGACCATCACGATGGGCGTGGACATCGGCAGCAGGATGCGCAGAAAGATGGTGAAGAACCCCGCGCCGTCGAGGCGCGCGGCCTTCACCAGCGCATCCGGGATGGCCACGAAGTAGTTGCGGAAGAACAGCGTGGTGAAGGCCAGGCCGTAGATGCAGTGCACCATCACCAGGCCCGCGGTGGTATTGGCCAGGCCGAGCTTGCCGAGGGTGAAGGACATCGGCAGGAGGATCACCTGGAACGGCAGGAAGCAGCCGAACAGCAGCGCGCCGAAGAACAGCTGCGAGCCGCGGAAGCGCCACATCGACAGCACGTAGCCGTTCATGGCGCCGATGAAGGTGGAGATCAGCACCCCCGGCACGGTGATCTTCACCGAGTTCCAGAAGTAGTCGCCCACCGCGGCCCAGGCCTTCACCCAGCCAACGGCGGTGAACACGTCGGGCAGCGCCAGCAGGTTGCTGTTACGGATGTCCTCGGGCGACTTGAAGCTGGTCAGCAGCATCACCAGCAGCGGGATCACATAGAGCGCCACGGCGCCCCAGAGGGTCGCGTGCACCGCCAGGCGGCTCAGGCTGAACGACGGTTTCAGGGTCGAGTCATGCATGGCGCTTGCCCCGCAGTTCCGAGTACAGGTACGGCACGACGATGGCCAGCACGGCGCCCAGCATCAGCATCGCGCTGGCCGCGCCGAGGCCCATCTGGCCGCGAGTGAAGGTGTGGGCGTACATGAACATCGCCGGCAGGTCGGAGGAGTAGCCGGGGCCGCCGGCGGTCATCGCCGCGACCAGATCGAAGCTCTTGATGGCGATGTGCGCGAGGATCATCAGCGCGCTGAAGAACACCGGGCGCAGGCTTGGCAGGACGATGCGCAGGTAGATGGTCGGCAGGCTCGCGCCGTCCACCTGGGCGGCGCGCACGATGGCCGGATCGACCCCGCGCAGGCCGGCGAGGAACAGCGCCATGACGAAGCCCGAGGCCTGCCATACCGCAGCGATCACCAGGCAGTAGACGACCCGTTCCGGGTCCACCAGCCAGTCGAAGCGAAAGCCGGTCCAGCCCCAGTCGCGCAGCAGCTTGTCCAGGCCCAGGCCGGGGTTGAGCAGCCACTTCCAGGCGGTGCCGGTGACGATCATGGAAAGCGCCATGGGGTACAGGTACACCGTGCGGATGAAGCCTTCGCGGCGGATGCGCTGGTCCAGCAGCACCGCGAGGAACACACCGAGCGCCAGGCAGACGCCGATGAACAGGCCGCCGAACAGCAGCAGGTTCTTGCTCGCCACCCACCAGCGGTCGTTGTCCCACAGGCGCAGGTACTGGCTCAGCCCGGCCCAGCTGTAGGCCGGCATGAAGCGCGAATTGGTGAAGGACAGCAGCAGCGTCCAGCCGATATAGCCATACACGCAGACCAGCACCACGAGCATGCTCGGGGCCAGCACCAGCTTCGGCAGCCAGGCCTGCAGGCCATCGAGCAGCGAAGCGCGGGGCGCGGCGGCAGGAGTGAAAGTCGGAGATCGGGTCGCCATCTGCTTTCTCTTCGGATGAGTGAGCCCACCCGGGCTGCCAAGGCGGCCCGGAGTCGTTCTGTCAGGGGAAAGGCCGGCTCCGCTGCGGAGCCGGCGAGCGCCTTACTGCGCGGCGGCCTGGATGGCGGCGCCCAGTTGCTGCGCGGCCTTCTGCGGGTCGGCGGCGGGGTCGTTGAAGAAGTTGGTGACCACATCGAAGATCGCGCCCTGCACATAGCTGGAGGCAGCCATGCTGTGGGCCATGCTCGGCACCAGGTTGTTGCTGGCGGAGGCGGCCTTGAAGTCCTTCATCGACTGCTGGGCGCAGCTGTCGAAGGGCTTCATGTCGACGTCCAGGCGTACGGGGATCGAGCCCTTGTTCAGGCTGAAGTCCTTCTGGAACGACGGGTCGAGCACCGCGCGCGCCAGGTCTTCCTGGGCCTTGCGGTTCTCCGCGTTGCTCAGCTTGAACATCACCAGGGAGTCGATGTTGTAGTCGAAGGCCTGCTGCGTACCGGGGAACGGCAGGCACTGGTAGTCCTTGCCCGCCACCTTGCCGGCGGCGGTGAACTCGCTCTTGGCCCAGTCGCCCATGATCTGCATGCCAGCCTTGCCGTTGATGACCATGCCGGTGGCGACGTTCCACTCGCGGCCGGCGGCGTCGGCATCGACGTAGCTGTGCAGCTTCTTCAGCGCGGCGAAGACGTCAGCCATCTGCGCGCCGGTGAGGGTTTCCTTGTCCAGCTCGACGAAGGCCTTGCGGTAGCCCTCCGGGCCCATCTTGCTGAGCACCAGGTTCTCGAACAGGGTGCCGTCCTGCCACGGCTGGCTGCCGTGGGCCAGCGGCGTGAAGCCGGCGGCCTTGAGCTTGTCGGCGGCCGCGAACAGTTCATCGAGGGTGGTCGGCGGCGTGGCGCCAGCCTTCTTGAAGACTTCCGGGTTGATGTACAGCCAGTTCACCCGGTGCACGTTGACCGGCACGGCCACGTAGTCGCCCTTGTACTTCATGATCTGCGCCACCTGCGGCGGCAGCAGCTGGTCCCACTTGCCTTCGGCGGCGACATCGTTGAGGTCGGCGAGCAGGCCCAGTTCGCCCCACTCCTGGATGTCCGGCCCCTTGATCTGCGCGGCGGCCGGCGGGTTGCCGGAAACGGCGCGGGTCTTCAGCACGGTCATGGCCGCCTCGCCACCGCCACCGGCGACAGCGAAGTCCTTCCAGGTGTGGCCCTTGGCTTCGACGAGTTTCTTCAGGGTTTCGGCGGCGCGCTTCTCACCGGGGGACGTCCACCAGTGCAGCACTTCGACTTCACCGGCATGGGCCAGCAGGGGGGAGAGACAGAAAGAGGAAAGACAGATGGCGGCCGACAGGCGACGGATCGCATTCATGGGGAGCACCTTGTTCTTGTTATTGGAGGCAAGTCTGCGCTTGCGATGGTCCGAGTCTATCCAAGGCATTCCGTTCTCCGGGTAACGAAGCGATCTTCGATTGTCACTGGCCAGTGACATTTGGCGAATGTTCATGGGGAAAAATGACGGGAGCAGGAATCGCCCTACTCCACTTCCAGACGCGGCAACCTCAACGTCACCCGCAATCCGCCCTCGCGGCGGTTCTGCAGGGTCACTTCGCCACCGTGGGTGTGAGCGATGTTGCGCGCGATGCCTAGACCAAGGCCGTAGCCCTGGCCGCGCTCGGAAAGGCGGAAGCGCGGCTCGAAGACTTTCTCCAGGCGCTGTTCCGGCACGCCGGGGCCTTGGTCGTCGACGTGCAGGACCACCGCGTCGGCATCGTCCTCGATGCTCAGCTGGGCGCGGCCACCGTACTTCAGGGCGTTGTCCAGCAGGTTGCCGATGCAGCGCTTGAGCGCCAGCGGCTTGCCCGGATAGGGCTCCAGCGCTGCGCCCAGAACCTCGACGCGGCCGTCGGCGATGTAGGGGCCGGCGACGTATTGCAGCAGCTGGTTGAGGTCCACCGGTTCGACGTTCTCGTGGATGTCAGTGTCCTTCACGCACTGCAGCGCGCCCTTCACCAGCAGTTCCAGTTCGTCGAGGTCGTGGCTGAACTTGTCCTGTGCCTGCTCATCCTCCAGCAGCTCCACGCGCAGGCGCAGGCGGGTGATGGGCGTGCGCAGGTCGTGGGAAATGCCGCTGAACAATTGCGCACGTTCATTGACGTAGCGGTCGATGCGCTCGCGCATGGTGTTGAAGGCGCGGGACACTTCCACCAGTTCGCTCGCCCCGCTCTCTTCCAGCGGCTGCTCCTCGCCGCCCAGGGCGATGTCGCGGGCGGCGCGGGCCAGGCGCTTGAGCGGACGGCTCTGCCAGTGCACCAGCAGGCCGGTGAACAGCAGCAGCAGGAGGCTGGTGAAGACGATGGAGATGACCTGCTGCGGTGGCAGGCCTTCGGGCTCCAGGGTGACGTAGGGCGCCGGCATCAGGCTGGCGATGTACAGCCACTCGCTTTCACCGATGCGGATCTGCGTGACCAGCACCGGCGGGTTCACCGGTTCCAGAGTCAGCGCGTAGTGCGCCCAGGAGCGCGGCAGTTCCTCCAGCTTCAGCTCGCCGTTGAACAGCCGCAGGTCGTCCGGACTGACGAACTCCACCTGCAGCTCGACGTCCTTGCCCAGCTTCTGCTGCAGCACGTCCTGCACGATGTCGATCACCGCCTGCTTATTGGTGGTATCCGGCAGCGCGCGCAGGTTCAGTGGGCGCTCGTTGAGCGAGACGAAGAAGCGCGTGCCGCCCATGCTGCGCAACTGGTCGAGCACCAGCGGGCGATAGCCGATGGGCAGCGAGCGGAAGTAGCTGACGCTGGCGGCCATGGAGTAGGCCAGGCTGCGCGAGCTGGTGAGCAGGCCGTCACGCTGGCTGGTGCGCAGGTGGGAAATCCAGAACAGGCTCGACAGCCCCTGGGCGATCAGCACCGCCAGCAGGGTGAGCAGCAGCATGCGACCGAGCAGCGAGCGCGGCACCAGGGCCCAGCGGCGGCGCTCACTCATGGCCGGCGAGGTGCGGGCGAACCTGGGCGGCCAGCAGGTAGCCGCTGCCGCGCACGGTCTGGATCAGCCGCGCCGGTTTGTCGGTGTCGCGCAGGCGCTGGCGCAGGCGCGAGACGGCCATGTCGACGATGCGCTCCAGCGGCATCACCTCGCGGCCACGGGTGGCACTGGCGATGGTGTCGCGGTCGAGAATCTGCCGGGGGTTGTCGAGGAACAGCTTGAGCAGGGCGAAGTCGGCGCCGCTGAGGAAGTGTTCCTCGCCGTCTTCGTGGAACAGCCGGTGGCTGATGGTATCCAGCCGCCAGTCGTCGAAGGCGATGACCTCGCCGCCGCGCACCTGGGTGAACTGCGCACGGCGCAGCAGCGCCTTGATCCGCGCCAGCAGTTCGCGGGGGCTGAAGGGCTTGCCGAGGTAGTCGTCGGCGCCCAGCTCCAGGCCCACCACGCGGTCAGCCTCGTCGGAGCTGGCGGTGAGCATGATCACCGGCATGCAGGCGTGGCGCTGGTGCGAGCGAATCCAGCGGCACAGGCTGAAGCCGTCCTCGTCGGGCAGCATCACGTCGAGGATCGCCAGGGCGGCGTCCTCGTCGCACAGCGCGCGGCGGAAGCTCTCGCCATCGGCGACGCTGCGCACCTGGAAGCCGGCACGGCTGAGGTAGGTTTCCAGCAGCTCGCGGATTTCCTGGTCGTCGTCCACCAGCAGGATGGATTTGGCAGGCTGGTTCACTTCGGGCGTCCTTTCTTTTTGTTTTTAGGGATGGAGCAGTGAATCAGCCTTCGTTGCGCAGCGCCTGCTCCAGGGCGACGCCGGCGCCGAACAGGCCCGGATGGTCCGCCGTCATGACCCACACCGGCACCGGTTCCAGGTACGGCCCGCTGGTCTTGCCGCGGGTGCAGAAGGCTTCGGCAAAACCGCTGCGCTGGAAGCGTTCGAGGAAGCGCGGAACGATGCCGCCGGTGATGTACACGCCACCCAGCGCGCCCACCGTCAGCACGGCGTTGCCGGCGACCCGCGCCAGCCAGACGAAGAAGTGTTCCAGCACCGCGTCGGCGTAAGCATCGCCGGCCATGGCGCGCTCGCCGATCTCGGCGGCGGTGGTGCATTGCGGCTCCACGCCATCGAGCTGGCAGCTCATGCGATAGAGGTTTTCCAGGCCGCTGCCGGAGAGCACGCGCTCGGCCGAGACGTGGCCGTACTTCTCGCGCAGCAGTTGCCAGAGGGCGAAGTCGCGCTCGGAGGTTACCGGCAGGTCAACGTGGCCGCCTTCGCAGGGCAGCACTTCCCAGCCGCCATTCGGCAACGGCATCAGGCTGCCGACACCCAGGCCGGTGCCCGGGCCGATGATCAGCTTGGCGCGGCCTTCCAGCACTTTGCCGGGGCGTACCTGCACCAAATGTTCTTCGGAGAGACGCGAAGCCGCCCAGGCCATGGTGCTGAAGTCATTCACCAGCAGCAGGTGGCTCAGGCCCAGCTCGGCGCGGAAGGCGTCGCGCTTGATCACCCAGTGGTTGTTGGTGAACTTGAAATCACCGGCGCCGACCGGGCCAGCGCAGGCCAGGCAGACGTTGTCGACGGCCGACAGCGGCTGGCCGACGCGCTGCAGGTAGTCGCGCACGGCATCTTCCGGGCGCGGGTAATCGGCGCAGGCCAGGACCTGGATGGATTCGAGGACTTCACCCCGCCACAGGGCGAAGCGCGCGTTGGTGCCGCCGATGTCGCCGACCAGGGCGAAACCGTTCGAGGCGTGCTGAGCGTTGTTGGAATTCATTGCGGGCTCGGGCCTGGAAGTGGGGGAAAAGGTTCAGCGTAGGACAGCAGCGCGGAGCTCCCGTGCGGCGGACAGGCAGTCATGCCGCGCGGGAGGTTCCATCAGGCGCGCATTCAGCGCAAGCCGTCGAGCTCGGCGGTGAAGCTGCAGGCGCCCTGCTCGGCCGAACTGAAGGCGTTGCGCATGAAGGCGAACAGCTCGCGGCCCATGCCGATGTTATCCAGCACCGGGGTTTCCACGAGCGGACGGGCTTCCCATTCTGCCGCATCCACCAGCACGCGCAGCTCGCCGGTGGTGCCGTCGACACGCACCACGTCGCCGTCGCGCAGCTTGGCCAGCGGGCCGCCGTTGAGCGCCTCCGGGGAGACGTGGATCGCCGCCGGCACCTTGCCGGAAGCGCCGGACATGCGCCCGTCGGTGACCAGCGCCACCTTGAAGCCACGGTCCTGCAGCACGCCGAGGAACGGCGTGAGCTTGTGCAGCTCGGGCATGCCGTTGGCCCGCGGGCCCTGGAAGCGCACCACGGCCACCAGGTCGCGCTCCAGCTCGCCGGCCTTGAAGGCTGCAGCCAGGCTCGGCTGGTCGTGGAAGATGCGCACCGGGGCTTCGACTATCTGGTGCTCCAGCGCCACGGCGGAGACCTTCATCACGCCGCGGCCCAGATTACCTTCCATCAGGCGCAGGCCGCCTTCGGCGGAGAACGGCTTGTCGATGGGGCGCAGGATGTTCTCGTCCAAACTCGCCGCCGGGCCTTCGCGCCAGACCAGCTTGCCGCCGTCGAGGAAGGGTTCCTGCAGGTAGCGGCGCAGGCCCTTGCCGACCACGGTCTGCACGTCTTCATGCAGCAGGCCACCATCGAGCAGCTGGCGGATCAGGAAGGACATGCCGMCCGCCGCCTGGAAGTGGTTGATGTCGGCCTGACCGTTGGGATAGATGCGCGCCAGCATCGGCACGACTTCGGAGAGGTCGGCCATGTCCTGCCAGGTCAGCTGGATGCCAGCGGCCTGGGCGATGGCCAGCAGGTGCAGGGTGTGGTTGGTCGAGCCGCCGGTGGCCAGCAGCGCCACCACCGAGTTGACCATTGCCTTTTCGTCGACGATCTCCGCCATGGGCACGAACTGGCCGTTCTCCGGCGCCAGGCGCGCGGCCTGGCGGGCGGCTTCGCGGGTCAGCTCGTCGCGCAGCGGGGTGTTCGGGTTGACGAAGGAGGCGCCCGGCAGGTGCAGGCCCATCACTTCCACCAGCAGCTGGTTGGTGTTGGCGGTGCCATAGAAGGTACAGGTACCCGGCGCATGGTAGGAGGCCATCTCCGAGGTCAGCAGTTCCTCGCGGGTGGCCTTGCCTTCGGCGAACAGCTGGCGCACCGCGGCCTTCTCCTTGTTGGAGATACCGGTGGGCATCGGGCCGGCGGGCACGAACACCACCGGCAGGTGGCCGAAGCGCAGCGAGCCGATCAGCAGGCCGGGGACGATCTTGTCGCACACGCCCAGGCACAGCGCGGCGTCGAACATGTTATGCGACAGCGCGATGGCGGTGCCCATGGCGATCACGTCGCGGCTGGCCAGGGACAGTTCCATCCCCGGCTCGCCCTGGGTCACGCCGTCGCACATGGCCGGCACGCCGCCGGCGAACTGGCCGACCGAACCGATCTGCCGCAGGGCGTCCTTGATCAGCTCCGGGAAGCGTTCCAGCGGCTGGTGCGCGGAGAGCATGTCGTTGTACGCGGAGACGATGGCGACGTTGGCCTGGTTCATCAGCCGCAGCGCCTGTTTGTCGGATTCACCACAAGCCGCGACGCCGTGGGCGAGGTTGCCGCAGGGCAGCGTGCCGCGGTGCGGGCCCTTGGTGGCGGCTGCCTTGACCAGATCGAGGTAGCGCTGGCGGGTGGCCGCGCTGCGGGCCTGGATGCGCTGGGTGACTTCAAGCACACGAGGGTGCATGGCAGCATTCTCCTACAGACTATCGGTTGTTGTTTTTACAACATTATCGTTGATTACTCGGTGTTTACTTTTCTTCAACGTGGAAATTTAATGGTTTTTACCACAACAAAAGAAAAGAGACGACCTCAATGACTATACGCCTGGCAATCAACGGATTTGGCCGCATCGGTCGGAACGTGCTCCGTGCGCTCTACTCGGGGCCGTACCGCCAGCACCTGAAAGTGGTGGCGATCAACGACCTGGGCGACGCCGCGATCAACGCCCACCTGTTCCAGTACGACAGCGTGCATGGGCGCTTCGCCGGCCGTGTCGAACACGATGCCGAAAGCCTCAGGGTAGAGGGCGACCGCATTGCCGTCACGGCGATCCGCAACCCGGCTGAGTTGCCATGGGAAGCCCTGGGGGTGGATATCGTGCTGGAGTGCACCGGCCTGTTCACCTCCCGCGACAAGGCCGCCGCGCACCTGCAGGCCGGCGCGCGCCAGGTGCTGATCTCCGCCCCTGGCCAGGACGTGGACGCCACGGTGGTGTTCGGCGTCAACGAAGGCATCCTGCGCGCGGAGCACCGCATCGTCTCCAACGCTTCCTGCACCACCAACTGCCTGGCTCCGGTGGCTCAGGTACTGCACCGCGAGCTGGGCATCGAGCACGGGCTGATGACCACCATCCACGCCTACACCAACGACCAGAATCTTTCCGACGTCTACCACAGCGACCCGTACCGCGCGCGCTCGGCCACCCAGTCGATGATCCCGACCAAAACCGGCGCCGCCGAAGCCGTGGGCCTGGTGCTGCCGGAACTGGCCGGCAAGCTGACCGGCCTGGCGGTGCGCGTGCCGGTGATCAACGTGTCGCTGGTCGACCTCACGCTGCAGGTCGCCCGCGACACCAGCGCCCAGGAGGTCAACGAACTGCTGGAGCGCACCAGCGAGACTTCGACGATCCTCGGCTTCAACCGCCAGCCACTGGTCTCGGTGGACTTCAACCACGACCCGCGCTCGGCCATCTTCGACGCCAGTCATACGCGGGTGAACGGCCGGCTGGTGAAGGTGATGGCCTGGTACGACAACGAGTGGGGGTTCTCCAACCGCATGCTGGATACGGCGCGGGCGATGGTTCTGGCGCGGGGTTGAACTGGGTTCGCGAGCAAGCTCGCTCCTACGAAGAGCCCGTACTCTGCACCTGTAGGAGCGAGGGGGACGCCATCGTTATTGCTCGCGAACGGCCACCACGCCGACGTCTCACTCAGCGCTGTAGGGCGCATAACGCGCCAGCGTTATCCGCCATAGAAGATGCGGCGGATAACCCGTTCCGGGTTATTCGCCCTACGCTTGCTGCGTAGGGCCGACCATCGCAAGAACCCCTCACCCTAACCCTCTCCCAGAGGGAGAGGGGACTGTCCGGTGCAGGAATAAACGATGGTGTCAGCCGGCACGATCTGCCCCCTCTCCCTACGGGAGAGGGCTGGGTGAGGGCAAACCGCGGCGCGATGCCCCAGGAAACGTCGTTCAGCGATAAAGCCTTTTCCCCTGCGCCTCCAGCACCAGCAGGCGCATGTCCGCCTCGGCCAGGATCGCCTCCTGGCCCAGGTGGTCGACGCGCTTCCACGCCTTGATTTCCTCGCGACTGCGACCGCAGCCCAGGCAGATGCCCTCTTCGAACTCGCAGATCTTGATGCACGGACTCTTCACGGACTTCCTCGCAACTCATGGATGAATGTCGGTGGGCCTGCACAATGGACACCCGCGCGGCGCCAAGGTCCAACTCGATTTCCCCATCGGCGTCATCGACGCGGGCAATCGATGCGGGCCATTGAAGCCGGCGCGCCTTGCTAGAATCCGCCGTCCACGCTGTCCGACTGCGCCCATGCTCGCCCTCAAGCTCACCCTGGTTCCGCTGTTCCTGCTGCTGGTGTCCCTCTCCGGGCGCTGGTGGGGACCGGCCGTCGCCGGCTGCCTGGCCGCCCTGCCCGCCATCGCCGGCCCGATCCTCTACCTGATCACCGTGGAGCACGGCCGCGACTTTGGCGCCCAGGCCGCGCTGCTGGCGCTGGCGGCGATCTTCGCTGCGGAAGCATTCAACTTCGCCTATGCCTGGCTGTGCCGGAAGTACCGTTGGCCGCTGGCTCTGAGCGGCGCGATGCTGGCCTGGCTGGTGGCAGCCTGGGCCTTGACGCAACTCCCTGCCTCGCCCTTCTGGGCACTGATCGCCGCAGCACTGGGCGCACTGACCAGCCAGCTGTTCATGCCTCGCGCCGAACCGTCAGGCAGCATCGCCGCCCTCAGCCACTTCGAGCTGGGCCTGCGCATGCTCGCTGGCGCGCTGCTGACCCTGGCCGTCACGGCCCTCGCCGGCTGGGCCGGGCCGAGTTGGAGCGGCCTGCTGGCGGTGTTCCCGCTGCTCTCCATCGTGCTCTGCGTGTCGTCGCAGCGGCTGCATGGCGCCAGCTTCGTCATCGCCCTGCTGCGCGGCATGGTCAGCGGGCGCCCGGCCTTCGCGGCGTTCTGCCTGTGGCTGGCGTTGCGTCTGCCAGGCAACGAGACGCTGCCGAGCTTCGCCGAGGCGGCGCTGCTGGCCGTGCTGGTGCAAGGCGCGGTGCGCTGGCTGATCGGGCTCCGCTCCCGCAAGGCTGCCAGAGCCGCCTGAATGAAAAACGCCACGGCTGGATCAGCCGTGGCGTTTGCGTTTGCAGCAGCGAGTGACGCTTAGAGCAGCGTGAAGCTCTGCTCCTTCACGTTGTCCGAGTCCAGGCCAACGTAGACCTTGAACTCGCCGGGCTCCGAGGCGTAGCGCAGCTGGCTGTCGTAGAAGCGCAGGTCTTCCTCGCGGATCGGGAATTGCACCACCTTCGACTCGCCCGGCTGCAGCAGGATCTTGCTGAAGCCCTTGAGCTCCTTGACCGGGCGACTGATGGACGCGGCAACGTCGCGCAGGTAGAGCTGCACGGTGGTCTCGCCGGCAACCTTGCCGGTGTTCTTCACGGTCACGCTGGCGGTCAGCTGGTCACCCTTCTTCAGCTTGCTGCCGGACATCTTCACGTCCGAGACGCTGAAGTCGGTGTAGCTCAGGCCGTAGCCGAAGGGGTACAGCGGGCCGTTCTCCGAGTCGAAGTAGCGCGAGGTGTACTTGTTCGGGTGCTCGTGGTCGAACGGGCGGCCGGTGTTCAGGTGGTTGTAGTAGATCGGCACCTGGCCCACCGAGCGCGGGAAGGTCATGGTCAGCTTGCCCGACGGGTTGTAGTCGCCGAACAGCACATCGGCGATGGCGTTGCCGCCCTCGGTGCCGCTGAACCAGGTTTCCAGCACTGCGTCGGCGTTGGCGCTTTCCCAGCGCAGGTCCATCGGCCGGCCGTTCATCAGCACCAGCACCAGCGGCTTGCCGGTGGCCTTGAGGGCCTTGAGCAGCTCGATCTGGCTCTGCGCAATGTGCAGGTTGGTCTTGCTCGACGCCTCGTGGGCCATGCCCTGGGATTCGCCGACCACGGCCACGACCACGTCGGCCATCTTCGCCTTCTCGACGGCTTCGTCGATCATCGCCTGCGGGCTGCGCGAATCGACTTTCACGTCGTCGCTGTACTCGTTGAGGTATTTGACGATCTCCGGATCGTCGGTGACGTTGGCGCCCTTGGCGTAGAGCAGCGCGGCGTGGCCACGGGTGGCGGTGCCCATGCCTTCGAGCACGGTCACGGCCTGGAACGCCTTGCCGGCGGCGGACCAGCTGCCCATCACGTCGCGCTTGCTGTCGGCCAGCGGGCCGATCAGGGCGATCACGCCGTCACGCTTGAGCGGCAGCACGCCGCCCTGGTTCTTCAGCAGGACCATGCCCTTGCGCGCGATCTCGCGGGCGTCGGCACGGTGCAGGCGGTCCTCGGCGTCGGTGTCGACCGGGTCCGTGCCCTGCAGGTAGCGGTACGGGTCCTGGAACAGGCCCATGTCCCACTTGGCGGCGAGCACGTCGCGGCAGGCGCGGTCGATCTCGTCCTGGCTGATCAGCCCGGCCTTGAGCAGCTCGGGCATGTGCTTGCCGTAGAGGTCGTCGTTCATGTTCATTTCGACGCCGGCGTTGATCGCCGCCTGGGTGGCGTCGCGCTCGGTGGCGGCCACGCCGTGCTTGATCAGCTCCAGCACCGCGCCGTGGTCGCTCAGGGTCAGGCCCTTGTAGCCCCACTGGCCGCGCAGCAGATCCTGCAGCAGCCACTTGTTGGCGGTGGCCGGCACGCCGTTGATGCTGTTCAGCGAGACCATCACCGCGCCGGCGCCGGCGTCGATGGCCGCGCGGTACGGCGGCAGGTAGTCCTGGAACATGCGCTGCGGGCTCATGTCCACGGTGTTGTAGTCGCGGCCGCCTTCGCCGGCGCCGTACAGGGCGAAGTGCTTGACCCCGGCCATGATGGTTTCCGGCTGGTTCAGGCCCTTGCCCTGGTAGCCCTTGACCACCGCGGCGGCGACCTTGCTGGTCAGCCAGGCGTCTTCGCCGAAGCCTTCGGAGACACGACCCCAACGCGGATCGCGGGCGATGTCGACGGTGGGCGAATAGGTCAGGTTGAGGCCGTCGGCGCTGGCCTCGATGGCCGAGACACGGGCGCTGCGCTCGATGGCGGCCAGGTCCCAGCTCGCCGCCAGGCCCAGGCCGATGGGGAACACGGTGCGGTGGCCGTGGACCACGTCGTAGGCGAAGAACAGCGGGATCTTCAGCCGGCTCTTCATGGCCGCGTCCTGCAGGTCGCGGATGCCCGGACGGACCACGGTGTTGAACACCGCGCCGGTGGTGCCCTCGGCGATTTCCTTCAGCAGTACCGGCTTGGGATGGTCCGGGCCGACGCTGACCAGGCGCAACTGGCCGATCTTCTCTTCCAGCGTCATGCGCTGCATCAGGCTGTCGATGAAGGCGTCCTTCGACTGGCCGGCCAACGGCACGGCGGGTGCGCCAGCAGGCGCCTGGGCGGCGGAAAGCGAAGCGCTGCTCAGGCCCAGCAGGAGGCCGAGCCAGCAGATACGGCTGATTGGAGTTCTTTTCATTTGGGTACTCAGCCGCCTGCGCGAGGCGCCAGGCCGCTGTGGATTGTTGTCGAGGATCGTCGAAGGGACGGGGATTCCGGCTGCTCCCCCGGGTGTAGCGGCCGGCGCCTTTCGAACGCGGCACATAAGGTCGTCGCGCGGGGCGCGGAAGTCAATCACCGAACGGCTGGAAATCTCCGAGGATCGCGGCTCAATGGTCGCGATTGCGCGCGTTGAATTCCATTTCCTCGAGCATGGCTTCGCGCAGGGCGCGCTCCTCGTCCCACTCGTCCTCAGCGGGCGCGGCCGGTTCGGGGGCAGGCGGCGTAGCAGCGGGGGCCTCTACTGCGGTTTCGTCCTCAGTCGGAGCCTGTGCTTCATTCTGCGGCTCGACCTCGGGCAATGCATGGACGCCGCTGAAGTCGGCATCCACGCCGGTATCCTCGTCGTCGCTCGGCGGGCGGTCGATCAGGTCGTCGAAGTCGGTCTTCAGGCCCTGCTCCATCTCGTCCAGCTCGGCGAGCAGGCTGCGGAAGCTGGTCTCTTCCTTCGGCTCCTCCGGCGGCGCGGGCTCCGGCTCCTCGCCGGCATCGCGCACGGCCTGGTCGGCCAGGGCCTGCAGCGACGGCGGCACATAGTCCTCGTCGTATTCCTCGGGGCTCGGCAGGCTGGCCACCGGCGCCATGTCTTCGAGGATCGGCTGCGGCTCGGGCTCCATCAATTTCAGCTCGGCCAGCGGCGGCAGGTCTTCCAGGCTCTTCAGGTTGAAGTAGTCGAGGAAGGTGCGGGTGGTGGCGAGCATCGCCGGGCGACCAGGGACTTCGCGGTAGCCGACGATGCGGATCCACTCGCGTTCCATCAGCGTCTTGACGATCTGGGTGTTCACCGCGACGCCACGGATTTCCTCGATCTCGCCACGGGTGATGGGCTGGCGGTAGGCGATCAGCGCCAGGGTCTCCAGCAGCGCACGGGAATAGCGCTGCGGGCGCTCTTCCCAGAGCCGGCCGACCCAGGAGGCGAACTTCTCGCGCACCTGCAGGCGGTAGCCGGTGGCGACCTCCTTCAGCTCGAAGGCCCGCCCGGAGCAGGACAGGCTCAGCACCGCCAGCGCATCGCGGAACTGCTGCGGCTCGGGCCGCTCGGCCTCCTCGAACAGCTCGCCGAGGCGCTCCAGCGACATGGGCTTGCCGGCAGCCAGGAGGATGCCTTCGAGCAGGGTCGCCAGTTCTTGCGGGTCGGAGAGATTCATCAGGGGCTCGGGTCGGGGTTGAAGGTTTCGCCGTTCAGGCGGGAAAACTACTCAAAGCGCGGCGCCAGGGCAACGCTGGCGGATCAGAGCGGCTCGTCTTCCGGCTCGCCGTCCAGTGCCTGGTCGAGCGCTGCCTCGCCTTCCGGGCCGTCGAAGTGGCCGTCCTCGAAGGTCAGTTCGGCTGGCGGCTCCTCGCGTGGCTCGAAGACGTCTTCGTCGCCCTCTTCCAGCACTTCTTCCGATGTTTCCCCGAAGCGCGCGGCGCCTTCCTGCACTTCCGTGCGGGCGCGGACGTGGATAGGCGCGAAGGCTTCGTTCTGCACCAGTTCCACCAGCTGCTCCTTGACCAGCTCCAGCACCGCCATGAAGGTCACTACCACGCCCAGCTTGCCTTCCTCGACGCGGAACAGCGTGATGAAGGGCACGAAGCCCTCGCCTTTCAGGCGTTCGAGAATCTCGGTCATGCGCTCGCGGGTGGAGAGCATCTCGCGGGTGACCTGGTGGCTTTCGAACAGGTCGGCGCGGCGCAGCACCTCGGCCATGCACAGCATCAGCTCCTGCATGTCCACTTCCGGCAGCAGCCGGCGCGCCCGCGCATCGGGCGCAGCGACAGTGGGCACCACGTAGTCGCGGCCCAGGCGCGGCAGGTCGTCGAGGTCCTCGGCGGCCTTCTTGAAGCGCTCGTACTCCTGCAGGCGGCGGATCAGCTCGGCGCGCGGGTCTTCCTCTTCCTCCTCGGCCTCGGCCGAGCGCGGCAGCAGCATGCGCGACTTGATCTCGGCGAGCATGGCGGCCATCACCAGGTACTCGGCGGCCAGTTCCAGGCGCACCGACTTCATCAGCTCGACGTAGCCCATGTACTGGCGGGTGATCTCCGCCACGGGGATGTCGAGGATGTTGATGTTCTGTTTGCGGATCAGGTAGAGCAGCAGGTCGAGCGGGCCTTCGAAGGCTTCGAGGAACACCTCCAGGGCGTCCGGCGGGATGTACAGGTCCTGCGGCATCTCCGTCAGGGCCTCGCCGTAGACGAGCGCCAGCTGCACCGGCACCTGGTATTCAGGGGCGGCGGGGGCTTCCGGCTCGGTCAGGTCACTCATCGGCCACTCGTCAGGCGCTGGGGTTGGAAGGCGGCATTATCCCTGCTTTTGCCGGCGGCGCGAGGGGCTTTTGGCGGAATCACGCTGCGTAGCTTGCCTGTGCGTAGGAGCGGACTCTGTCCGCGATAGGCCCGCATCGCGCCGGAGACCAATCGCGGACGAAGTCCGCTCCTACGCACCCGGCAGATCCGCGTTCAGCGGTACGACAACCCCATGGCATGCCGCACTTCCGCCAGCGTCTCCCGCGCGGCCTCGCGGGCGCGTTCGGCGCCTTCAGCGAGGATGCTGCGCACCAGCTCGGGGTTGTCCTCGTAGTCCAGCGCGCGCTCCTGGATCGGCGCCAGTTCGTGGAGGATCGACTCGATCAGCGGTCGCTTGCAGTCCAGGCAGCCGATCCCGCCGCTGCGGCAGCCTTCCTGCACCCACTGCCGGCAGCCGTCGTCGGAGTAGATCAGGTGCCACTGCCACACCGGGCAGCGTTCCGGCTCCCCCGGATCGCGACGGTGGACGCGCGCAGGATCAGTGGGCATGCGCGCGATCTTCTCTTCGATCACTTCCGGGCTATCGCGCAGGGCGATGGCGTTGTGGTGCGACTTGGACATCTTCTGCCCATCCAGCCCCGGCATCTTCGGCGCATGGCTGGTGAGGGTCTGCGGCTCGGGCAGCAGCACGCGGCTGGTGCCTTCGAGGTAGCCGAACAGCCGATCGCGGTCGCCGAGGGTCAGGCTCTGCTGCTCCATAAGCAGCGCGCGGGCGGTTTCCAGCGCCTCGGCGTCGCCCTGCTCCTGCCAGGCGCGGCGCAGGTTGCTGTAGAGCTTGCCGGTCTTCTTGCCCAGGCGGGCGATGGCGGTCTGGGCGCGGTCCTCGAAGTCATCCTCGCCGCCGTAAAGATGGTTGAAGCGGCGGGCGATCTCGCGGGTGAATTCGACGTGGGCGAACTGGTCCGAGCCCACCGGCACCAGGCCCGCGCGGTAGATCAGGATGTCCGCAGCCTGCAGCAGCGGGTAGCCGAGGAAGCCGAAGGTGGAGAGGTCCTTGTGGACCATCCGCTCCTGCAACTCCTTGTAGGTCGGCACCCGTTCCAGCCAGGACAGCGGGCAGATCATCGACAACAGCAGCTGCAGCTCGGCGTGCTCGGGGACGTGGGACTGCACGAACAGCGTCGCGGCGCTGGGGCTGACGCCCACCGCCAGCCAGTCGATGGCCATGTCGCGCACATGCTGGCGGATGTTGGCGGTCTCGTCGTACTCGGTGGTCAGGGCATGCCAGTCGACGATGGAGAAATAGCATTCGTACTCGTGCTGCAGCTTCACCCAGTTCTGCAGCACACCGTGGTAATGGCCCAGGTGCAGGCGCCCGGTGGGGCGCATGCCGGACAGCACACGGCGCAGGGATTCGACGCTGGTCAAGCGGTCAACCTCGCGGGTTCGGCGATAGGACGAGGGAGTATAGCCAGCACGCCGGACGTGTTCAGGCGTTGACCATGAAGGGTTCCGGATCACCGCAGCCGACGCGCACCACCACCGGGTCTTCGTCGGTCAGGGCGATCACCGTGGACGCTTCGCCGCCGCCAAAACCGCCGTCGATGATCAGATCCACCAGATGCTCCAGCGAGTCGCGCATCTCGTACGGATCGTTCAGCGGCTCGGTCGCGCCGGGCAGGATCAGGCTCACGCTCATCAGCGGCTCACCCAGCTCCTCCAGCAGCGCCAGGGCGATCGGGCAGGCCGGCACGCGCAGGCCGATGGTGCGGCGCTTGGGGTGCAGCAGCATGCGCGGCACTTCGCGGGTGGCGTTGAGGATGAAGGTGTAGGGGCCGGGCGTGTGCGCCTTGAGCAGGCGGAACAGGCCGGTGTCGACCTTGGCGTACAGCCCCAGCTCGGACAGGTCGCGGCACACCAGGGTGAAGTTGTGCTTGTCGTCCAGCCGGCGGATGTGGCGGATGCGCTCCACCGCGGACTTCTCACCGATGCGGCAGCCCAGGGCGTAGGAGGAGTCGGTGGGATAGGCGATCACCCCACCCTGGCGAATGATCTCCACGGCCTGCTTGATCAGCCGCGCCTGGGGATTTTCCGGGTGGATCTGGAAGAACTGGCTCATGGTGTCTCCTGGGTCCCGAGGGCGTTCTCGGCACTGGCGAAACGCGGCCAGAGCGGCGCCAGGTCTTCCGGCACGCTCCGGTAAAGGCCCAGCTCCGACCAGTCGCTGGGGCCATGGAAGTCGCTGCCGGCGGTGACCATCAGGCCGAACTCGCGGGCGAGGATGCTCAGCACGCCGACCTGCTCGGCCGGCTGCGGGCCGTTGCAGACTTCCAGCGCATGACCGCCGGCGGCGATGAAATCGGCCACCAGCTTGCGCCGCTTGGTACGGGTGAAATCATAGTGGTACGGATGCGCCAGGCTGATCCAGGCACCCGCCGCGCGCAGGGTGCCGACGGCATCGGCAAGGCTCGGCCAGTGCTGCTTGACGTCGCCCAGCTTGCCGGCGCCCAGCCACTTGCGGAAGGCTTCGCCGCGATCCTTGACGTGGCCCTGGCGCACCAGGAACTCGGCGAAGTGCGGGCGCGCCGGGGCGTTCTCGCTGTCGCCCAGCTCCGCCTGGATCGCCCGTGCGCCGTCGAAGGCACCGGGCATGCCCTTGGCCTCCAGGCGCCGGCCGATCTCTTCGGCACGGGTCCAGCGGGCGCGGTGCAGGTCGCCCAGCGCCTTCACCAGCGGCTCAGCGGTGGCATCGAAGCCATAGCCCAGCACATGAATGGTCGCGCCACCCCAGGTACAGGACACCTCGACGCCATCCACCAGCTGCATGCCCAGCGCCTGCGCGGCGCGGCGCGCCTCGGGCAGGCCGTCGAGGGTGTCGTGGTCGGTCAGTGCCAGCACGCGCACGCCGCGCCCGTGGGCGCGCTCGACCAGGGCCGTCGGGCTGAGCTGTCCGTCGGACGCGGTGCTGTGGCAGTGCAGATCGACTCGCATGGGGCTTCCAGGGGCAATGCAGGGATAACGTTCTGTATAGACGTTTATGGGCCAACGCTCCCGCGGCAATGGGTTGAAACCATGATCTGCCGCAGCGTTGGGCGGATGACGCTTTCAGTTCACCCGCAGCTTGGTATTATGCCGGCTCTACTGGGCTGTGGCTGCCGTAATGAAGCAATTCATCGATTTCATTCCCCTGATTCTCTTCTTCATCGTCTACAAGCTCGACCCGCGCAACGTCGAACTCGCCGGCCAGAGCTTCTCGCTCGGCGGGATCTACAGCGCTACGGCCGTGCTGATCGCGGCTTCCGTGGTGGTCTACGGCATCCTCCTGATCAAGCAGCGCAAGCTCGACAAGGGCCAGTGGGTGACCCTCGCCGCCTGCCTGGTATTCGGCGGCATGACCCTGGCCTTCCATAGCGAAACCTTCCTCAAGTGGAAGGCACCGGTGGTGAACTGGCTGTTCGCCCTGGCCTTCGCCGGCAGTCACTTCATCGGTGGCCAGCCGCTGATCCAGCGGATCATGGGCCACGCGGTGCACCTCACCGATTCCCTCTGGGCGAAGCTGAACATCGCCTGGGTGCTGTTCTTCCTGATCTGCGGCTGTGTCCAGCTGTTCGTCGCCTTCACCTTCCAGAGCTACTGGGTGGACTTCAAGGTGTTCGGCAGCCTGGGCATGACCCTGCTGTTCCTGATCGGCCAGGGCGTGTTCCTGGCCCGCCACATGCACGATGAGCCTACCGGCGAAAAACCCAAGGACTGACATGCTCTACGCGATCATTGCCCGTGATATCACCGCTTCCCAAGAACGCCGCCTGGCCGCCCGTCCGGCGCACATCGCCCGCCTGGAGCAGCTGAAGGAAGAAGGCCGCCTGGTGCTGGCCGGTCCGCACCCGGCCATCGACAGCAACGACCCGGGCGCCGCCGGCTTCACCGGCAGCCTGATCGTCGCCGAGTTCGACTCCCTGGCCGCCGCCCAGACCTGGGCCGACGCCGATCCGTACCGCGCCGCCGGCGTCTACGCCGAAGTCGTGGTCAAGCCGTTCAAGAAAGTCCTGCCCTAACCCGCTCGCGCGCTGCACCCCGCGGCACGGAGCGCCACGGGGGTTCGCAGCCGGACACCGCCTCGGACGGCCGTGCACGGCGGATCATCATCGAACAAGGAGTCACGATGCGCCGCCTGCCCCTGCTTGCCTGCCTGATCCTGCCCCTGACTGCGCTGGCCGAAGATTCCACCCTGGAACCAACCGCGCCGGCGCTGTCCAATGCCGCAACGGCCGCCGAGCCCGCCAACGCCCCCAGCGCCGAGGCGGACGCAGTCATGGAAGCCGASCGCCGGATCAAGGAGCTGGAGAACCAGCTGGGGCTGAGCGAACAGCAGCGCCAGGCTCTCTCCGCGCAGTTGTCCAACCCCGACAACAGCCAGGACGAAGCGCGCATCGCCCGCCTGACCCAGGAAAACCAGCGACTGAAGCTGCAACTGCGCGAGGCCCAGGCCAACCAGCCGCCACGCCTGCTCAGCGAACAGCAGACCTGGTACGTGACCGGCGCAGGCACTGCCGTGCTGGCCTTCCTGCTCGGTGCGCTCAGCCGTGGCCGACGCCGCTCGCGCCGCGAATGGATCAATTGAAGAAGCGTCTGAATGAGTGAATTGCTGCTGATCGACGACGACGTCGAACTCTGCGAACTGCTGACCACCTGGCTGACCCAGGAAGGCTTCAGCATCCGCGCCGCCCACGATGGCGCCCAGGCCCGCGCCGCGCTGGGCAGTCGCGCACCGGATGCGGTCGTGCTCGACGTCATGCTGCCCGATGGCAGCGGCCTGGAGCTGCTCAAGTCGCTGCGCAGCGACCATCCGGACCTGCCGGTGCTGATGCTCTCTGCCCGCGGCGAGCCGCTGGACCGCATCCTCGGCCTGGAACTGGGCGCCGACGACTACCTGGCCAAACCCTGCGACCCCCGCGAGCTGACCGCCCGCCTGCGCGCCGTGCTGCGCCGCAGCCACCCGGCACAACCCACTGCGCAGCTGGAGCTGGGCGATCTGGCGCTGAACCTGTCCCGTGGCATCGTCGCCATCGGCAGCGAAGAGATCAGCCTGACCCTCTCCGAGAGCCGCATCCTCGAAGCCCTGCTGCGACAGCCGGGCGAACCGCTGGACAAGCAGGCCCTGGCGCAGCTCGCCCTGGGCCGCAAGCTGACCCTGTACGACCGCAGCCTGGACATGCACGTCAGCAACCTGCGCAAGAAGCTCGGCGGCCACCCCGACGGCCGCCCGCGCATCCTCGCCCTGCGCGGGCGCGGTTACTTCTACGCACCCTGAGCACAGGCCACGGGCCGCTCTGGCCCGGGCCTGGTAAAGATTCCAGGCAACACCTAACGCAATCTTTACCGAAGCTTTACGTGGGACTGACGGCTCTTGACCTTGCCGACCCTAGACTGGGCACATCCGGTAACGACCGGTCCCTGAAAGGAGAAACACCATGCGCAAGACCCTGACCGCCCTGCTGATCGCTGCCGCCCTGCCGACCGTCGCGCTGGCGGCCACTCCGGCGCCGACCGACGCTCCGCCACCCGCCCCGTTCATGAAAGACCATGGTCCGGGCATGCACGGCCCGCGTGGCGAACACGGCGGCATGTTCCGCGAACTGAACTTGACCCAGGACCAGCGCCAGCAAGTCGGCAAGCTGATGGGCGACTCGATGAAGGATCGCCGCGCGATCACCGAGAAGTACTGGAACAAGCTGCCCGAATCCGACCGCAAGGCCATGCAGGAAGAACTCAAGGCCAACCGCGAGAAGTCCGAGGCCAGCATCCGCGGCATCCTCACTCCCGAACAGCAGAAGAAGTTCGACGAGCTGAAGAAGCAGCGTGAACAACGCAAGGCCGAGTGGGCTGAATTCCAGACCTGGAAGGCCCAGAAAGACGGCACCAAGACCAACTGATCGCTCCAGCAAGAGCAGGCGCCGGGTTATCCCGGCGTCTTGCCGTGGGGCCCTGACAACGGATAGACCATGCGGCTGAACAGGAAGACCATGCGTTCACTCTTCTGGCGGATCCTCGCCGCCTTCTGGCTCGCCCTGCTGCTGGTGGCCGGACTGTCGATCCTGCTGGGCCGCGCCCTGAACCAGGACACTTGGGTGATCGCCCGTTATCCCGGCCTGCATGACATCGCCAAGCAATGGACCCTGCTCTACGAGACCCAGGGCCCGGCCGCCGCGCAACAGCTGCTGGAAAGCCGCCGGCAGCAATACGAACTCTCGGTGCAGGTGCTCGACGAGACCGGCCAGCGCCTGGTCAACGGCACCTACCTGCCACGCCCGCCGCGTCCGCGCGACAGCAATTTCGACCGCCAGGACCTGCCGCGCTTCCCCTGGCGCCAGCTGAGCCAGGAATACACCAGCAGCCGCACCGACCAGACCTACCTGTTCATCTACCGCATTCCGCACCCGACGCTGCAGGCCTGGCACCGCAGCAGCCTGCTCTGGCCGCTGAGCGCGCTGGGCATCGCGCTGGTGGTGCTGACCGTGTTCAGCCTGCTGCTGACGCTGTCCATCACCCGCCCGCTGAATCGCTTGCGCCGCGCCGTGCACGACCTCGGCCAGACCAGTTATCAACAGGACAGCCTCGCCCGCCTCTCCCGCCGCGGCGACGAACTGGGCGTGCTGGCCCGCGACTTCAACCGCATGGGCGCGCGCCTGCAGGGGCTGATCGGCAGCCAGCGCCAGTTGCTGCGCGATGTCTCCCACGAGCTGCGCTCACCACTGGCGCGCCTGCGCATCGCCCTGGCCCTGGCCGAACGCGCCGAGCCCGAACAGCGCGCCGCCATGTGGCCGCGCCTGGAGCAGGAATGCGATCGCCTGGAAGCGCTGATCAGCGAA
Organism: Pseudomonas sp. CAN1; assembly: GCF_030462585.1. GTDB lineage: Bacteria > Pseudomonadota > Gammaproteobacteria > Pseudomonadales > Pseudomonadaceae > Pseudomonas. The sequence continues at coordinate 85,803 of NZ_JASMRU010000022.1, forward strand.
ATCCTCGCCCTCGCCCGCCTCGACGCCGAGCCCGGCCCGACCAGCCGCATCGACCTGCTGCCGCTGTTCGAACGCCTGCGCAACGACGCGCACCTGCTGCACCCGGAACAGAACATCCAGCTCGACGTCGCGCCGCAACTGGCCGTCGACGGCTGGCCCGACATGCTCGAACGCGCCCTCGACAACCTGCTGCGCAACGCCTCGCGCTTCAACCCGGCCGAGCAGCCGCTGCAAGTCCAGGCACGGATCGACGACGAACGCCTGCACATCAGCATCCGTGACCACGGCCCCGGCATCGCCGAGGAACACCTGGCGCAATTGGGTGAACCCTTCTTCCGCGCGCCCAACCAGAGCAGCCCCGGCCACGGCCTGGGCCTGGCCATCGCCCGCCGCGCCATCGAGCGTCATCACGGACGGTTGCGCCTGAGCAACCATCCCGACGGCGGTTTCCTGGCCAGCATCGACCTGCCGCTGCGCCGCCAGGCCGCCTGAACCGCGCGCACCTTCGGAGAGCAACCATGAGCCTACCCGCCTTCGCTACCCCGATCCCCGCCCTGCAACGGCCGCTGCCGCCGGCAGCGCTGCTGCGCAGCGAACCCTACGACGACCCGCAGTACCTGGTGCTGGCGGTGGAACTGGCGCGCCTCGCGACGCAGTGGCGCAAGCGCTGGCCCGGCCTGCGCCTGAGCCTGCCGCAGAGCGGCACCTGGCCGCTGGAAAGCTGGCCGGATGCGCTGGGCGATGCGCTGGATTCGTTGCTGGAAGCGGCGCTGACGCGCCAACCGTACGCGGCGCTGGAGCTGTCGCTCGGTTCAGCGCACGGTGAATTGCGCCTGGACCTGCAAGGCCATGACCCGCAGGCGCGGGCCTGGCTGCCGGCAGCCCTGCCGCCGGCGCGACGTCTGGCTGCCTGGCAGGGCGGCCAGCTGATCTGGCACGCCCCCCGGCTGAACAATCATGGCGGTGCCTGGCATGGCGGCGCCTGGAAGGTCCGCCTGGAACTGCCGCTCAGCCCCGCCAGGCGCTGACGAACTCGGCCGGGTCCAGCGGCGCCGGGCGGCGCAGCTCGCCAATCGGCGTGCCGAGGTAGATGAAGCCGACGATGCGCTCGCTCTCGGCCAGGCCCAGGCCTTCACGCACCAGCGGATCGAACGCCATGGCGCCGGTGCGCCACATCGCTCCCAGCCCCTCCACATATGCCGCCTGGACGATGCCATGGGCGGCGCAACCAGCTGCCAGCCACTGCTCGATCTCCGGCACCTTGGGGTGATCCTGCAGACGCGCTACCGCCACCACCAGCATCGGTGCGCGCAGCGGCATGGCACGGGCCTTGTCCAGTGCCTCGGGCTTGCCGTCCGGCTCGTTGGCCGCCACGGCGCGGGCGAACAGTTCACCCAGCTCCTTGCGAGCCTCGCCTTCCACCGTGAGGAAACGCCAGGGGCGCAGCTGCCCGTGGTCGGGGGCGCGCAGAGCCGAGCGGAACATGCGGTCCAGCTGCTCGGCGGACGGTGCCGGCTCGCYCAGGCGGGCGTGGGACACACGGTTGAGCAACGCGTCGAGAGCCTCCATGGGCTGCCTCCAGTCAATCTCGAAAGGCGCCATTGTAGACGCAAAGGGTTCGCATTTGCCCAGCGCCTGCGCGCAGCTCGCAGTCAGCGCTGTTTGTGCCGACGAACGTAGGCAGCTTCCAACCAACCGCTGCACGGGCCTGGCCAGATATCCACTTGGTTTACAGGCAACGGCCTACAGGTAAAATGGCCGATTCCCAGTAGATTCAGACTTCAGCGCATGGCCCTGCCGACACTACGCACCCTCGGATTCATCATCGGCATCTTTGTGATCACGCTGGCAGTCGCCATGCTGGTCCCCATGGCCACGCTGCTCTACTACGGCCGCGCCAACGAACTGCACCCCTTCATCTGGTCGGCGATCATCACCTTCACCTGCGGGCTGGGCATGGTCATTCCCGGGCGCCCGGAGCACGTGCACCTGCGCCCGCGAGACATGTACATGCTCACCGTGTCGAGCTGGGTGATCGTCTGCTTCTTCTCGTCCCTGCCCTTCATGTTCGCCCGGCACATCAGCTTCACCGACGCGATCTTCGAGAGCATGTCGGGGATCACCGCCACCGGCTCGACCATCCTCAGCGGGCTGGACAAGATGTCGCCGGGCATCCTCATCTGGCGCTCGCTGCTGCACTGGCTGGGCGGTATCGGCTTCATCGCCATGGCGGTAGCGATCCTGCCGATGCTGCGCATCGGCGGCATGCGCCTGTTCCAGACCGAATCCTCGGACCGCTCCGACAAGGTCATGCCGCGCTCACACATGGTGGCCAAGTACATAGTCGGGGTGTACGTCAGCATCACCATCCTCGGCACCCTGGCCTTCTGGTGGGCCGGCATGGGCCTGTTCGACTCGCTCAACCACGCCATGTCGGCGATCTCCACCGGCGGCTTCTCCACCTCCGACCAGTCCCTGGCCAAGTGGCACCAGCCGGCGGTGCACTGGGTCGCGGTGGTGGTGATGATCCTGGGCAGCATCCCCTTCGTGCTCTACGTCTCCACCCTGCGCGGCAACCGCCGGGCGCTGCTGCGCGACCACCAGGTGCACGGTTTCCTCGGCCTGCTGGTGTTCACCTGGCTGGTGATGGGCACCTGGTACTCGGTGACCTCCAGCCTACCTTGGCTGGACGCCTTCCGCATCGTCGCGGTGAACGTCACCTCGGTGGTCACCACCACCGGCTTCGCCCTGGGCGACTACAGCCTGTGGGGCCACTTCTCGATCATGCTGTTCTTCTACCTGGGCTTCATCGGCGGCTGCTCCGGCTCCACCGCCGGCGGCATCAAGATCTTCCGCTTCCAGGTGGCCTATACCCTGCTGCGCGCCAGCCTCTACCAGCTGATCCACCCGCGCGCGGTGATCCGCCAGAGCTATAACGGCCACCGCCTGGACGAAGAGATCGTGCGTTCGATCCTGACCTTCTCGTTCTTCTTCGGCGCCACCGTCGGCGGCCTGGCGCTGGGCCTGTCGTTCCTCGGCCTGGACTGGATGACTTCGCTCACCGGCGCGGCCAGCACCGTGGCCGGCGTCGGCCCGGGCATGGGCCCGATCATCGGCCCGTCGGGCAACTTCGCCTCGCTGCCGGACGCCGCCAAGTGGCTGCTCTGCGGCGGCATGCTGCTCGGCCGCCTGGAGATCATCACCGTGCTGGTGCTGTTCACCCCGGCCTTCTGGCGGCATTGATCACGCTGACGGCCCAATTGGCAGGATGAACACGCCGTAGGATGGCGTGGAGCGCAGCGATACCCATCATTCCGCGCACGCCAGGAACACCGGCGTGCGAAGCTGCCCTTGTAGGAGCGAGCTTGCTCGCGAACGGATTTCCCGGCAGCTCCGACGTCAGGCGGTTCGCGAGCAAGCTCGCTCCTACAACAGCTCAAAGCTCCTCGCGATACTCCCCCGGCGTCTTGCCGAACCAGCGGCGGAACGCGCGGAAAAAGTTGCTCGGCTCGGAGAACCCCAGCAGGTAGGCGATTTCCAGCAGCGTCATGCGCGGCGTGGCGAGGTACTGCTGGGCCAGCTCGCGGCGGGTGTCATCGAGCAGTTGCTGGTAGCTGGTGCCCTCTTCCTGCAGGCGCCGCTGCAGGGTGCGCTCGGACAGGTTGAGCGCCTGCGCCACGCTCTCGCGCTTGGGCTCGCCCTGGGGCAGCAGGCGGCACAGCACCTGGCGCGTCTGGTGGCTGAAGCGGCTGCTGACGAAGCGCGCCAGGTATTCCCCGGCAAAACGATCATGCAGCCGCGCCAGCTCCTCGTTGGCGGTGGGCAGCGGCGCCGCCATGTCGTCGTGGGAGAACAGCATCGCGCAGTCGGCATGACCAAAGCTCAGTGGCGCCTGGAACAACTCGCGGTACGGTTCGATATCCGGCGGCGCATCGCCGGCCAGGCGCACTTCCAATGGTTTGATCGCGCGCCCGGTGATCCAGCGCAGCATGGCGATCAGGCTGGCGATGGAGCACTCGGCGCTCTGCCGTGGCACCGGCAGCCGGTCGCCATGCACCACGATACGGAACAGACAGCCCTCGGGCAGGCGGCGGAAGGTCAGGTCGGCGCCTTCGGCGATGATCCGCTGATAGCGCTCCAGGCGCTCGAAGCCCTCGCCCAGGTTGCGGCTGGACATCAGCGCATAGCCCACCACCGGGAACGCCGGGGTGTGCACGCGGGCGATGTTCAGGCCGATGGCCGGGTTGCCGGACAGCTCCACGGCGCGATTCCACAGGCGGCTGAGCGAATCCTGGGGGATGCGCGCATCAGGGTCGTCGAGGGCGGCGAAATCCAGCCCCAGCTCGCTGAACAGCTGGCGGCCGTCGAGGCCCTCCAGCTCCAGCGACTGGACGATTCCACGCACCCAGCTCGACAGGGTTGTACGCTCAGGCATGCATATTCTTCTGGTTATGGTGGCGTTGCGCGCCAGCCACTTCGACGCGGACGGCGCAGGGGGATACTAAACTGGCCCCCTATGTCATCCGCAAGTCTGAAGGTGGCGTCCTACACTGGCGCCATCACAACAACAGGAGGTGCGCCATGAGCACCCAGACCGCTGATCGATTCCAGAGCTTCGCCGAGTTCTACCCGTACTACCTGCAGGAACACAGCAACGCCGTATGTCGCCGCCTGCACTACGTGGGCAGCCTGCTGGTGCTGTCGATCCTCGCCTACGCCATTTTCAGCGGCCACCTGCTGTGGCTGCTGGCCATGCCGCTGGCCGGCTACGGCTTCGCCTGGGTCGGCCACTTCGTGTTCGAGAAGAACCGCCCGGCCACTTTCAAGTACCCGCTGTGGTCGCTGATGGGCGACTGGGTGATGCTCAAGGATGCCTTCACCGGGCGCATTCGTTTCTGACATAGGGCGTTTCTAACGTAGCGCGTTTCTGACGTAGCGCCCCGTCAGCGCGCGGCGCTGCGCTGCGCCGTGCGCTCGAAGAGGATCGCCTGCACTTCCCCGCCTGCATGCTGCGCCACCCGCCGCCAGCTGCCCGGCACATCGGGAATCTCCTGGTCGTTGTAGCGGCTCATCACCAGCCACACGCGACCATCGTCCTGCGGCAGGTCGGCCAGGCGGTCGACGAAGGCATGCTGGCGGTCGTCGATCAGCGAACCAAAGCCGTAAAGCCCCGGCCGACCGGAGCTGCCGTCGGCCGCCGGAGCGGTATAAAGCAGTGGTTCGTGGCCGGTGCGGTTGTAGTAGCGGAAGGTCAGGTACCAGAGGATATCGTCCACCACCACCCGGTCGCCGGCGCGATAGTGCGCGTTGACGAAGGCCGCCATGCCGTCGAACTGCTCGTCCGGGTCGACCGCAATGGCCCGCCCAACCCCGATGCTTTGCAAGCCCAGCAGCGTGACCAACAACAGCGCCCCCAGCGCCCGACGCTCCTCCAGCAGGCGGTCCAGCGCCAGCGCCAGCAGCAGCGGCAAGGCCAGGGCGAAGGCGGTGAGATAGCGTTCGACGAACACCGGGGAAATGAACGACACGCCATACACCAGCAGCAGCGGCAGGCCGCAATACAGCGTCAGCAGCAGGCCGCCGCGCTGGCGGCTGCGGTCCCCGCGCAGCACCAGCGCAGCCGCCGCGATCAGCAGCAGCGGCACACCCAGCAGCGCCGGCCAGGGCAATTCGTTGCCATCGGACTGCGCCAGCCACTGCCAGAGCATCGACGGCAGCGAGCGCGCATCCACCGGCGGCTGCCAGCCCACGTCGCCGCCGGCTTCCAGCACCGCCATGTGGTGGATCAGGTCGAACATCCCCGGCAACCACGGCAGGAACAACGCGGCAATGGCCAGGTTGGCCAGCCACCAGTCACGCCGCCACAGCGGGATGCCAGGCAGCACCGCCAGCCAGAGCCACTGCACCAGGGCGCCGAACAGGCTGAAGTAGTGGGTATAGAA
>NZ_JASMRU010000023.1 GCF_030462585.1 Pseudomonas sp. CAN1
ATCAACCTGCCGTTCGTGCGCCTGCTGCGCGACCTGGTGCGCCACGACATCTACGCCAACGAAGGCAGCAAGGTCGCCGTGCTGGCCGACGACAAGGACCCGCGCCGGCAGGACTACCTCGACCGCTTCGTCGACAAGGAGAGCCAGACCTACCTGCTGCGCTTCTGGCAGAAGTACAAGGGCAAGGACAACGACGCGCGCCTGAGCACCTTCCTCGACGGCCTGCGCGCCTGGCCCATGATCAGCGGCAACTGGGTGCCTTCCTTGAGGAAGGGTTCCAGGGTCCACAGCGGACGGCCGCCATCACCCAGGATGTAGTGGATGGCCAGGCCGACGAAGGCGATCAGCACGAGGAACTGCACCAGCATCAGCACGCCGTTGATGTTCTTCGCCAGGCGCAGGCCGACCACGTTGATCGCGGTGGTCACGCCGATGAACGCCAGCACCCACAGGGCCTGGGGCACGGCGGGGAACGCCGAGTGCAGGTAGGCCGCACCGATCAGCCAGATCGCCATGGGCAGGAACAGGTAATCCAGCAGCACCGCCCAGCCGGCGAGGAAGCCCAGCTTGGGGCTGATCGACTTGCGTACGTAGGTATAGGCGGAACCGGCAACCGGGAAGGCGGCGGCCATGCGCCCGTAGCTGAGCGCGGTGAACAGCATGGCCACGGAGGCGACGAGGTAGGCCGAGGGGACTACGCCGCGGGTGACGTCGGCGAGGATGCCGAAGGTGCCGAGGACGATGATCGGGGTCATGTAGGCGATGCCGAACAGCACCACCGAACCCAGCGACAGGGTTCGTTTCAGTCGAGCCATTACTGCTTACTCCGCGTTGTGTTTGTTATGGCAGTGCAAAGTGGCGGCCTGCGCTCACCCGCAGGCCTCGCGGGCGCTCGGGGCGCCCGTCGAATATGGAATAACGCTATGGCGGCGCGGCCCTGCGCCCCGGCCCGGTTGCAGTGGGCCGGATGGATAACTCAGGCAGGAATGATCAGCTCGCGCAGGCCGCTGTCGTGCTCGCGCATCTCGCCGGGCAGCACGAAGCGGCGCTCGGCCAGGTAGCTGTAGTCGCGGCGCGACTGCGCCAGGCGTTCGAAGTCCAGCTCGACGATCTGCCGGCACTCTTCGCGGCCGGCCTCGACGATCAGCTGGCCGTAGGGATCGACCACGGCGCTGCCGCCGGCGAACACCAGGTCGTCATCGCCGGCGCCGACACGGTTGACCATCACCGCGTAGGCCTGGTTTTCCATGGCGCGGCCCATGATCGCGGTGCGGTGGGTCGGACCGTAGGGGTCCATGTTGCCGTTGGTGACGATGATCAGCTCGGCGCCGAGCTGGCCCAGGGCGCGGGCGGACTCGGGGAACTCGATGTCGAAGCAGATCACGATGCCGACGCGGATGCCGTTCCACAGGCAGGTGGCGTAGCGATCGCCGGGGGTGAAGATGCCGCGGTCCGACGCCCATAGGTGCGTCTTGCGGTACTTCATGGCGATGCCTTCGGGGGTGATCAGCAGCGTGGTGTTGTAGAAGCGGCCGTCCGCGGCTTCGGCGAAGCCCACGGCCACAGAGATGTTCTTCTCCCGCGCGGCGGCCTGCACGGCCTGCACGCTGGGGCCATCCACCGGCTCGGCGATGGCGGCGATGTTCTGCTCGGTGGGGAAGCCGGTCAGCTGGGTCTCGGGGAACACCACCAGTTGGGTGTCGTCGGCGCAGGCGTGGATGGCCTCCAGGGTGCGGGCCAGGTTCCAGGCCACGTCGCCATCACGGCCGGCGAGTTGGACGAGTTCTACTTTCATGGGGCTTCCTCGGATTCTTGTATTCCAGTGACCGCGCAGCGCAAAAGGGTCAAAATGCGCACCGCGCCGACTCAAGGCATCCACCGAGTATGCCGGGCGTGCCATCACCGGGTAATTACGCCCGCGTGGTAACCCATCGGGGGTAGAGTCATGAGCCTTTCGCTTCAGGATATCGCCTGGCACCGCTCGGTCGGGCAACTGATCGAGGCGCTGGACAAGCCGAATTTCTGGACTTCGCTGGTGCGCCTGCTGGGCCAGTATGTGCCGTTCGACAGCTGGGTCGTGCTGCTCTTCAGCAATGGTAGGCCACAGGTGTTCGCCGAATGTCCCGGCGAGGATGGCGGCTCCGATCCGCTGTTCCAGGACTACCTCAAGGGCCTCTACCTGCTCGACCCCTTCTACATCGCCAGCCGCGAGGCGCCCGGCAGCGGGCTGTTCCGCCTGGGCGACGTGGCGCCGGAGATGTTCGAGCAGACCGATTACTACCAGCGCTACTTCAGCCTCAACGTGGTCGCCGACGAAGTGCAGATCAACGTGCAGCTCGACGGCGAGCGCACCCTGTGCTGCTCGGTGGGCAGCAAGGGCCGCTTCACCCCGGAACAGATCGCCCTGCTCGCCCTGGTGCAGCCCTGGGTCGCCGGGCTGATGCGCCAGCGCATGGCCTTCGAGCGCGAAGTGCAGGAAGCGCCGCCGCCACCGCGCTGGCAGAACCGCCTGGAGTCCACCGCGCAGCAGATGGAAACCCCGCTCACCGCCCGCGAACTGGAAGTCGGCCGGCTGATGCTCAGCGGCTGCTCCAGCAAGGAAATCGCCCGCAAGCTGGCGATCTCCGCCGAGACGGTGAAGGTCCACCGCAAGCACATGTATTCCAAGCTGGGGATCAAGTCGCAGTCGGAGCTGTTCTCGCTGTTTCTGCAGGCGCAGGGCTGAGAGCACTCCGCCCCGCTCATACGAGAACCGTAATGGTAGGAGCGAGCTTGCTCGCGAACAGAGTTTCCCGGCCGGTTTCGTCGTGAAGCGGTTCGCGAGCAAGCTCGCTCCTACAAAAAGCTCCTGGCCGCCGAACAGCCAATCCGTAGGGCGCAAGGCTAAGGCGCCACGCCGTTCCGCTCTTGCAGGAGCGGAGCTTCTCCGCGATCACCGCGATAGCGGTGCATTTTCCCACCATGGCCTGCCGGCCATTTCGCGGACAAGGTCCGCTCCTACAGACTAGTCCTGCGCCAGGGCTTGCCCTCACCCTGGCCCTCTCCCGCAGGGAGAGGGGACCGTTCGGTGCAGGATGAAAGCGCAGCGTCAGCCGGGAGGTTCGTAGGGCGGATAACCCGTTACGGGTTATGCGCCCTACGTGCATAGGTCGGGTTCATACCGTTCCGCTCTTGTAGGAGCGGAGCTTCTCCGCGATCACCGCAATAGCGGTGCATTCCCCCGTCATGGCCTACCGGCCATTTCGCGGACAAGGTCCGCTCCTACAGGGGGCTCGGAGTGAAGCGGTTCGCGAGCAAGCTCGCTCCTACGAAAAGCAGCTGGCCGCCGGGCAGGCGGTGAGCATCTGCGCCGAAGCGGGTCCATGCTTGAGACAGGAGGAATCCCCATGACCCTCAGCGTCTTCGACATGTTCAAGCCCGGCGTCGGGCCGTCCAGCTCCCACACCGTGGGGCCGATGCGCGCCACCCGTGAGTTCGTCGACCGTCTACGTGACGCCGACATGCTGCCACGCACCGCCGCCATGGAGGTGCACCTCTACGGCTCCCTCAGCGCCACCGGCAAGGGCCACGCCACCGACCGCGCCTGCTTGATCGGCCTGCTCGGCATCGATCCGGCCGAAGCTGACCCCGCCGCCCTCGCCCCGCAGGTGGACGACATCCTGCTGCGCCATCGCCTGCGCCTGGGCGGCGTGCAGGAAATCGACTTCGACCCGGCACACCAGTTGGTCTTCCACGACGACAGCCTGCCCGCCCACCCCAACGGCCTGCACCTGCGGGCGCTGGACGAACACGGCGAGCTGCTGGCCGAGCGCATCTGCTATTCGGTCGGCGGCGGCTTCGTGGTGGATGCGCAGGACTTCAACACCGACCGCGCCCTGCAGGGCACCCCGATGCCCTACCCCTTCCACAGCGCCGAGGAACTGCTGCGCCTGTGCCACGAGCAGGGTTTCAAACGCATCAGCGACCTGATGTGGGCCAACGAACGCGCGCTGCGCAGCGACGAGGAAATCAGCGCCGGTCTCGCGCACATCTGGGATGAAATGCAGGCCTGCGTGAACCGCGGCCTGGAGACAGAAGGCACGCTGCCCGGCGGCCTCAAGGTGCGCCGCCGCGCACCCATGCTGTTCCGCCGGCTCAATGAGGCCGACAGCGGCAACCTGATCGCCACCACCCTTGGCGCCCTGGACTGGGTCGACCTCTGGGCGCTGGCGGTAAACGAGGAAAACGCCGCTGGCGGCCGCGTGGTGACTGCGCCCACCAACGGCGCAGCCGGCATAGTCCCGGCGGTGCTGCACTACTACGCGCGCTACGACAGCAACGCCAACGCCGAAGGCATCGAGCGCTACCTGCTGACCGCTGCCGCCATCGGCATCCTGTGCAAGCTCAACGCCTCCATCTCCGGCGCCGAAGTCGGCTGCCAGGGTGAAGTCGGTTCGGCCTGCGCCATGGCCGCCGGCGGGCTGGCGGAAGTGCTGGGCGGCAGCCTGGAACAGGTGGAGAACGCCGCCGAGATCGGCCTGGAACACAACCTCGGCCTGACCTGCGACCCGGTGGCCGGGCTGGTCCAGGTGCCCTGCATCGAGCGCAATGCCATGGCCTCGCTCAAGGCCATCAACGCCGCCCAGCTCGCCCTGCGTGGCGATGGCCAGCACCTGGTCAGCCTCGACAAGGCTATCGACACCCTGCGCGACACCGGCCGCGACATGATGGACAAGTACAAGGAAACGGCGAAGGGCGGGCTGGCGGTGAATGTGATTGCCTGTTAGGTCGAGTGAATGCGGGTTCGCGAGCAAGCTCGCTCCTACAGGCCAGCTCCGGGACGCTCTTCGTAGGAGCGAGCTTGCTCGCGAACAACCGTGGAACGGAATCTCTTGCAACACCCGACACAAGCTTTCTCAACTCCAGAGAAAATCGTTAGCTAGCTTTCCTTTACTATCCCATCGGGCTACCGTCACAGCCCCCATAACCAGAAAAACACCCGAAAGCCCGCCACATTGACCTCTGCCCAGGCACGTTCGCGCGTTGCCTGCCATGCTCTCTGGCGGCCCTTCTGGCCAACCTGACCGTGATAAATGCCCGACGACTGGAGATTCCATGAACCTGTCGCTGCTCAGCCGCTACGCCTTTTTCGCCGCTTGTATCCTGTTCACCGTGCTCAGCCTGCCCTTCCTCGGGCATCCATGGGTCTGGCCCTTCACCCTGCTGACCCTCGCCCTGAGCGTCCTCGGGGTGTTCGACCTGCTGCAGCAACGCCACGCCGTGCGGCGCAACTACCCGATCCTGGGGAACATCCGCTACCTGGTGGAAGCCATCCGCCCGGAAATCCGCCAGTACCTGCTCGAAGGTGACCAGGAAGCCCTGCCCTTCTCCCGCGCCCAGCGCGCCCTGGTCTACTCGCGGGCAAAGAACGAGACCGCCGACAAGCCCTTCGGCACCCTGATCGACGTCTACCAGGCCGGTTTCGAATTCATCGCCCACTCCATCCGCCCCGCGCCGGTGGCCGATCCCTGCACCTTCCGCGTCAGCGTCGGCGGCCCGGAGTGCAAGCAGCCCTACTCCATCTCGGTGTTCAATATCTCGGCGATGAGCTTCGGCTCGCTCAGCGCCAACGCCATCCGCGCGCTGAACAAGGGCGCCAAGCTCGGCGGCTTCATCCATGACACCGGCGAAGGCAGCATCAGCCCCTACCACCGCGAATATGGCGGCGACCTGACCTGGGAACTGGGCAGCGGCTACTTCGGCTGCCGCAACGACGACGGCAGCTTCAGCCCCGAGCGCTTCGCCAAGCAGGCAGTCGACCCGCAGGTGAAGATGATCGAGATCAAGCTCAGCCAGGGCGCCAAGCCCGGCCATGGCGGCATCCTGCCCAAGGAGAAGCTCACCGCGGAAATCGCCGCCACCCGTGGCGTGTCCATGGGCCACGACTGCGTCTCGCCCTCCTCCCACAGCGCCTTCAGCACGCCCAAGGGCCTGCTCGACTTCATCGTCCAGCTGCGCGAGCTGTCCGGCGGCAAGCCGGTCGGCTTCAAGCTGTGCATCGGCCACCCGTGGGAGTTCATGGGCATCGCCAAGGCCATGCACGAGACCGGCATCCTCCCCGACTTCATCGTCGTCGACGGCAAGGAAGGCGGCACCGGGGCGGCGCCCCTGGAGTTCACCGACCACATGGGCCTGCCGATGCGTGAGGGCCTGCTGTTCGTCCACAACACCCTGGTCGGCATGAACCTGCGCGACAAGATCCGCATCGGCGCCAGCGGCAAGATCGTCAGCGCCTTCGACATCGCCAGCGTGCTGGCCATGGGCGCCGACTGGGCCAACTCGGCGCGCGGCTTCATGTTCGCCATTGGCTGCATCCAGTCGCAGTCCTGCCACACCAACAAGTGCCCGACCGGCGTCGCCACCCAGGACCCACTGCGCCAGCGCGCGCTGGTGGTGCCGGACAAGGCCGAGCGGGTGTTCCACTTCCACCGCAACACGCTCAAGGGCCTGGCCGAGATGATCGCCGCCGCCGGCATCCAGCACCCTTCGCAGCTGGAAGCCAAGCATCTGGTGCGCCGCGTCACCGCCACCGAGATCCGCCTGTTCTCGCACCTGCACTACTTCCTCAAGCCCGGCGAACTGCTCTCGGGCAATATCGAGGGTGAGTTCTACGAGCGCATCTGGCGCATGGCCCGCAGCGACAGCTTCGATGTCGCCGAAGGCTGATCGCCCGACGAAAAAAGGCGCCGGTCACCTAAGGTGGCCGGCGCCTTTTTTGCCTCTGCGCGATCAGATGGTGCGGGAGAAACGTTCCTGCTGCCCGCCGCCCAGGTAGGCGTCGAAGGCCATCGCCACGCTGCGCATCATCAGTTGCCCCTGGGGCAACAGCACCAGCGCGTCGTCATGCAGTTCGATCAGCCCATCGCCGACCTGTTCGCGCAACTGTTGCAGCGCATCACTGAAGTACTCGGCGAAGCGTATGCCGTGGCTCTGCTCCAGCGGCGCGTAGTCCACCCGGCCGTGGCACATCAGCGCGCTGATCACCTCGCGACGCAGGCAGTCATCGTCGGTCAGGCGGTAGCCCTTGTGCACCGGCAGCAGCCCCTCGTTGAGCCGTGCGTAATATTGCGACAGCTCCTTGACGTTCTGCCCGTAGGTGTCGCCGACCTTGCTGATGGACGACACGCCCAGGGCAATCAGGTCGCAGTCGGCATGGGTCGAGTAGCCCTGGAAGTTGCGCTGCAGGCTGCCGTTGGCGCGGGCTACGGTCAGCTCGTCGTCGGGCAGCGCGAAGTGGTCCATGCCGATGTAGACGTAGCCCGCCGCCGTCAGCCGGCGGATGGTCAGTTCCAGCAGTTCCAGCTTGCGCTCGGGCGGCGGCATGTCCTCGCGGCGGATCAGCCGCTGCGCGCGTACCCGCTCGGGCAAGTGGGCATAGCTGTAGGCGGCGATGCGGTCCGGGCGCAGGGCGATGATCTTCGCCAGCGTGGTGTCGAAGCTCGCCACGGTCTGCAGCGGCAAACCGTAGATCAGGTCCACCGACACCGACTTGAACTTCGCCTCGCGGGCGGCAGCGACCAGGTCGAACACCTGCTGCTCGCTCTGCACGCGGTTGACCGCCTCCTGCACCTGCTCGTCGAAGTCCTGCACGCCAAAGCTCAGGCGATTGAAGCCCTGGGCGCGCAGCTCGGCGATGCGCTCGCGGCTGATGGTGCGCGGGTCGACTTCGATGGAGAACTCGTGGGCGTCGCTTTCGTCGAGGTTGAAGTGCTCGCGCAGGCTGTCCATCAGGTCGCCCAGCTGTTCGCTGGTCAGGTAGGTCGGTGTGCCGCCGCCCAGGTGCAGCTGGGTGAGCTTGCGCGAACGGTCGAACAGTTCGGCCTGCATGGCAATTTCGCGCTTGAGGTAGTCCAGGTACTCCACGGCGCGGTGGGTCTTCTGGGTGATGATCTTGTTGCAGGCGCAGTAGTAGCAGAGGCTCTTGCAGAACGGGATATGGATGTACACCGAGAGCGGCTTGGCCGGGTGCTCAAGGTTGCTCTGGTTGCTGCTGCTCTGGTTGCTACGTTGGGCCGCCGCACGATAGTCGTCGGCGGCAAACGCGCCGTGGAACTGCGGGGCGGTGGGATAGGAGGTGTAGCGCGGGCCGGGACGGTCGTACTTTTCCACCAGCGCGCGGTTGAAACTCATCGATTCGGGCATGACACGGGGCTCCTGGGCGCTGGCAGTCTGGCGCTGCGAGTCGCCGGCGAACGATACACGGCCCACGCTACGCCTCTCCTGCCCAGGATCAAGAAGTCGCCAGGAACTCGGCCGATCGACGGCTGCACGAATCTTCCAGACAGCGGCCGCCCAGCGGTTATGCTGGCCGACCGGGCAAGCGGTGCGGAGGCGGCCCATGCACAAAGACAACTGGATCGACCTGCTGCAGGATGCCGACACCGGCATCCAGAGCCTGCGCGCCCATTTCAAGGGCCACGCCTACGATCCGCACTGGCACGACAGCTACCTGATCGGCTACACCGAGTCCGGCGTGCAGCAATTCCGCAGTCGCAACCAGCGCCACATCAGTACCACCGGCAAGGTGTTCTTCCTTGAGCCGGGCGACATCCACGACGGCGAGGCGCCCACCGAAGGCGGCTTCACCTACCGCACCCTGTACCTCGACGCGCCCTGGCTGGAACGCGAGATCGGCACACTGTTCGAAGAAGCGCCGGGCAACTGTCAGCTGAGCGTGCCCGAGCTGCTGATCGACGACCCACGTCTGACACGGCGCATCGACAATGCCTTCCAGGCGGTGCACGGCAACGACCTGAAGATCGTCCGCCAGACCGCCATGGACGAACTGCTCGACGGCATGACCAGCCACCTGCACTGGCGCCAGCGCGGCACCACGACGGCGCAACTGCCGCTGGTGGCGCAGCGCGCACGGGACTTCCTGCACGCCAACCTGACCGCCGACATCGGCCTCGACGACGTGGCCCGCGCCAGCGGCTGCGACCGCTTCCGCCTGACCCGCGCGTTCAAGCAGGCCTTCGGCCTGCCGCCCCACGCCTACCTGATCCAGCTGCGCCTGGCCCGTGCGCGCCAGTTGCTCGGCCGCGGCCTGGCGCCGGCAGACATCGCCGCCGACCTCGGCTTCGCCGACCAGAGCCACCTCGGTCGCTGGTTCCGCCGTGCCTATGGCGTCACCCCGGCCTATTACCGCAAGCGCTGCTCAAAGCTTCCAGACTGAGCCAGGCGCACTGGCGAAGATGAACTCCCACGGATTCACCGGAGTTCCCGCCATGCACCTTCCGCAGCTCGCCCAATGGCTGCCCTTCGTCCTCTTCGCCTTCGTCGCCTCGATCACCCCGGGGCCGACCAACCTGCTGATCTTCAGCAACAGCGCGCGCTTCGGCTGGGGCGCTGCGTTGCCGATCATGTTCGGCGGCTGCGCGGCTGCGGCTGCGCTGGTGCTGGCAGTGGGCAGCGGCCTGGGCGAAGTGCTTGCCAGCCTACCGCGCGTACAACAGGTGATGAGCGCCATCGGCGTGCTCTGGCTGAGCTGGCTGGCCTGGCAGATCTTCCGCAGCCCGCCGGCCAGCCTGGAGCGCGACAGCGCTGCCGCACGCCTGGGCGCGACCGGCGCCGCCGCGCTGCAACTGGTCAACCCGAAGACCTGGATGATGGCGCTGGCGGTGATCAGCGTGTATGCCGGCCACGGCGCTGACCGCCTGGACCGCGTGCAACTGCTGTCGCTGCTGTTCTTCCTGGTGTCGATACCCTGCACGGCGGTCTGGGCCGGCCTGGGCATCGGCAGCCAGCGCCTGCTCTCACCGACGCAGATGCAGCGGCTCAACCAACTGATGGCGGTCCTGCTGCTGGTGTCGGCCTGGGCCGGGGCGCTGCTCTAGTCCTCAGAGAATGCCGTCCCGCCGCAGGTAGTCGCGCAGGTGCTCGATGAAGGCGTGGATCTTGCGCGTCGCCCGGCGATTGCTCGGGTAGACCGCGAGAATCTGCGCGCCGAAGGTATCCGGCTCGAAGAAATAGTCATCCAGCACCGTCACCAGACGTCCGCTGCGCAGGTGCTCCAGCACGCTCCAGCGCGGGCACGGCAGCAGGCCATGGCCGGCGAGACAGGCGGTGAGCAGCACAGCCTGGTTGTCGCTGTTCAGGCGGCCATTGCGCGGGGTGGAGTAGCGCTCGCCTTCCACATCGAACCACCAGCGGTCGTCCAGCGCCGGATGGCGATAGACGAGGCAATCGTGGTCAATGATTTCGCTGGGATGCCGGGGCGTGCCGCGCCGGGCCAAGTAGGCAGGTGTGGCGCAGAGCGCCAGGCGACTCTCGGCCAGGGGCTGCGCGATCAGGCCCGGCAGGTCACTGTTGCCCATGCGCAGGGCGAGGTCGTAGCGGCCGTCAAGCAGGTCGACGTAGCTGTCGGAGAGGTCCACCTGCAGGCGCACGTCCGGGTGCAGGTCGAGGAACTCGGCGCAGGCCTGGTCGAGGAATACCGGGCCGACGATCAGCGGCCCGGTGATGCGCAGCACTCCGCGCAGGCTGTGCTGCAGCTGGGCGATTTCCTCGGTGGTCTCGCGCATCCGCGCCAGCACCTCGCGGGCGCCGTCGAGGTAGAGCTGGCCGGCTTCGGTCAGCGACATGCTGCGCGTGGTGCGCTCGAACAGCCGTGCGCCGACCTCGCTTTCCAGCTGGCCGACCGCCTTGGTCACTGCCGAGGGCGTCTTGCCCAGCTGTTCCGCAGCGCGGCTGAAGCTGCCGGTCTCGGCGCTGGCAACGAACATCGCCAGGCTGCTGAACCTGTCCATCATGGTCTGTCCCTCTGGCCGCCTATTCGTGCCAATTGCTCACAAGTGTTATGCCCGCTGGCAACTTCCGCCGCTGTCGCCGCGCCGTTAGCCTGCGCCGCAGACCAACAATAATCCATCGAAAAGCAGAGGGAAGTCATGCACGGCATGCTCAAGGGCGCGCTGGCGCTCGCCATCGCACTGGGTACTTTTGAAGCTCAGGCACAGAACGCGGACCTGATCCTGTACAACGCCAAGGTCTTCACCGCCGAGCCAGKCCAACCGCTGCAGCAGGCCGTCGCGGTCGCTGGCGGCAAGGTGCTGCAGGTGGGCTCCAACGAAGACATCCGCAAGCTCGCCGGCACCGGCAGCAAGCAGGTCGACCTGGGCGGCAAGGTGCTGATGCCCGGCTTCATCGACAGCCACTCGCACTCGATCTTCGGCGGCCTGGAGCTGATTTCCGCCAGCCTGCTGGACGAAGAGATGGACCTCGACGCCTTCGTCGCCCGCCTGAAGCAGGACCGCGACAGCGGCAAGGCGAAGAACGGCGATGTCGTCGTGATGAACGGCATGAACTCCAGCTACTGGTCCAAGGCCGACGGCCTGGCCGAGCGCCTGAACCATGGCGAATGGGAGCAGGTGCCGGTGATTCTGATCGGCAGCGACCACCATACCGCTTGGGCCAACGCCGCCATGCTCAAGCGCGCCAAGCTCGACGCCAAGCGGGTGCGCAGCCTCAGCGCGCTGGAGCAGGGCAACATCACCCACGACAAGAACTTCAACCCCACCGGTTTCCTGGTGGACTCGGGCTTCGACCTGGTCGCCGCGACCATGCCCGCCGCCAGCACCGAGACCATGGACCGCGCCGGCCGCGCGGCGGTGAAGTACAACAACAGCCTGGGCATCACCGCCTGGATGGACCCGGCCGCCAACGGCGCCCCGGGCGAGGCGGTGTTCAACATCAAGCCCACCGAGAAGACCGTCGGCGTACTGCCGGTGTACCGTGACCTGGCCCGCGACGGCGAACTCACCGCCCACGTCGCCGCGCTGCAGGTGGTCAACCCCAGGAGCACGCCGGCCGATCTCGAGGTCATCGAGAAGGTCCGCCAGCAGTTCCAGGGCATCCCCAACCTGACGCTGCCAGGCATCAAGGTGTTCGCCGATGGCGTGATCGAATTCCCGGCGCAGTCCGCCGCGCTGCTGGAGAACTACAAGAACAGCCACAAGCCGGGCGAACTGCTGATCGATCCGAAGCACTTTGGCGAACTGGTCAGCGCTGCCGACGCACGCGGCTGGCTGGTGCACATCCATGCCATCGGCGACCGCGCGGTGCGCGAATCGCTCAACGGCTTCGCCCAGGCGCGCAAGGACCGGCAGAGCGGCGTGACCCACTCGATCACCCACCTGCAACTGGTCAACCCCAAGGACTTCCCGCGCTTCAAGCAGTTGAACGTGATCGCCTCGATGCAGCTGGACTGGGCCACCGCGGAGGTCTACACGGTGGAACTGGTGAAGCCGTACATCGCCGACGAGGCCTATCGCTACATGTACCCAGCCAAGTCGCTGCTGGACAACGGCGCCACCATCGCCGGCGCCAGCGACTGGCCGGTGTCCACCCCCGATCCGCTGAAGGCCATCTACCAGGCCGTCACCCGCCAGGGCGAGGAAGGCGTGCTCAACCCCGCCGAGCGCGTGGATCGCCAGACCATGTTCTACGCCTACACCCGCAACGCCGCGCAGACCATCGGCCTGGGCGACAAGATCGGCAGCCTGGCTCCCGGCAAGCAGGCCGACATGGTGGTGCTCGACCGCGACGTGTTCACCGTGCCCGACCAGCAACTGGACGAAGCCCGCGTGCTCCACACCCTGTTCGAAGGCCGCGAGATCTACCGCGCCGAAGACCAACCGGCTCTCTGAGCCGGGCTCCTGCGCCGGGGCGTGAACACCCCCGGCGCCCTGCCCGCCAGCGCAACCCTTGCCGCCACTTCCCGAGTCGACCGGGAGGGTTGGCGCTGCGCGGGATTTTTCATCTGCCCACAGACAATCACAACAAAGGGAACCCCGTATGAATCGCCCGCAATGGCTTGTCGGCGCGCTGCTCGCCTGCACCCCGCTGACCTCCGCCCTGGCCGTGGAGCTCGGCGAGGGCTTCGCCCTGCAGATCGATACCGCCCTGGTCAGCGACTACCGCACCCGCGGCATCTCGCAGACGCAGAACGACCCCGCCGCCCAGCTCGGCCTGACCCTGCAGCACGCCTCCGGCGCCTACCTGGGGGTGTGGACGTCCAACGTCGACTTCGGCGGCGGCCTGAAGACCCGCCAGGAAACCGACTACTACGCAGGCTGGTACTGGCAGGCCAACGACGACATCGCCCTGGACCTGGGCTACATCAAGTACGCCTACCCGAAAGAGGCGCAGTTCAACCAGAGCGACACCTACGCCATCCTGCATGCCTACGGCTTCGAAGTCGGCGCCTACTACGGCAACGACTACCCGACCTACTTCGGCGAGGACCAGGCCAACCTCTACACCTACCTGGCCTACAACGCCGAGCTGCCGGAAGAGTTCAAGCTGCGCGTGCGCTTGGGCCGCAACGACGCCAAGGACCCGCTCTACCTCTCCGGCAGCGGCGATACCCGCGACACCTACCACGAGTGGGAAGCCAAGCTCAGCCATGAGCTGCTGGGCTTCGACTGGGCGGTGAGCTACATCGACACCGACCTGTCGCAGAACGAATGCCGCACGCAGTTTGGCTTCGGCGATGTGTGCACGGCTACCGTGGTGGCCAGCGTCTCGCGGCAATTCTGAGGAGGAACAGCGGGGGCGAAGCGGACGCCCCCGCTGTTCGGCGAATCAGGGATAGATCGCCGGACGGCGCGCCTCGCGGCCGAACCACTGGTAACGATTGGACATCAGGCTCTCGTAGCACCAGTCGCGCAGCGGCCGCGGTACCAGCCACAGTGTCCGCAGCCAGCTCCATGGTGCCGGCAGCTCGCCAAGCAGGCGCAGCACGGCATCGGCGCCTTCCACGCCCAGGCGGTCATCGACATACAGCAGCGCATCGGTGTGCCGGGACGGCAGGCCGAACCAGTCGAGGATTGCCTGGCCCTCGGCGGACTGCACACTGAATACTTTCAGCTGCCGGGCGCGGTCCTGCCTGAGCAGGAAACGCATTCCGGCATTGCAGAGTCGGCAGTGGCCATCGATCAGAACGATCTTGTCGCTGGGACGGACATTGGCTGGCAGTGGCATCGAAATATCTCCGGATACCCGTTAGACCCAGCATGTTCGTCGCGTATGACAGATCCGGGTATGCGATATTTCAACCATTCACCAGGGAATAAATCCGATACTCGACCCAGCCGGGTCCTAGGCGTCCTTCGCCCACTGCCAACTGGTGGTTGAGCCAGCGATAGCGCTCGTCGCCCACCTCGAAGCGCGGCTGGATCATGAAGTAGGTATCGCCAAATTCGGTGCTGTCACCCCGCGAAACCGCATGGATGATCTTCGGATTGGCCACCAGCAGGCCGTTGTGCTGCATCAGGATGCGCGCGCCGTCGTCGGTGCGTAGCACCAGACGCACCTCCAGGTGCCAGCCGCCATCGCTGTCCACCAGGATCCAGTCGCCGCCGCCGGGCAACACCTCGCCGCTCAGCCGCCGGCCCTTGAAGGTGCCGCCGCCGGCCGCCGAGATCAGCCGCTGGCCTTGCGGCACACGGCCGATCTCCAGCGGCACGCTGGCCTTCACGTTCATTTCCATCAGCGGCTCAAGCTTCATCGTCGGCTCCTGCGCAGCCCCCTCACGAATGCCTCAGTAAAGCAGCCGCACCAGCGCGCAGCCATCAGGCGCCGAAGCGATAGCGCAGCAACCTGCCCATGCGGCGCATCGCCGGGATGGCCAGGGTGATGTCGTAGAGCAGGCGCATGCCCAGCGACAGACGGGCGATCTGGTCGCGGTCGTAGGCTTCGATGGCGTCGCAGAAGCGCAGGCCCGGCACCTGCTGTTCCAGCTCCCAGGGCTCATCGATGCCCCAGTGCAGCACGGCGCCGGTGCGGCGGATCATCGGGTTCCATTGCAGCAGGCGAATGCCAAGGCGGCTGTAGCCGTCGAACACCAGCTCGCCAGCGCCGAAGTGAGCGGTCAGCGCCCGCAGCAGCCAGAACACGGCGTCGGTCTCGACATAGGGCAACACGCCCTCGGCCACCAGCAGCACCGGCCGTCCGGTCGGCACCGCGCGCCACCAATCCGGCTCGGTCAGCGAAGTGGCCAGCAGGTGGCAATTCTCCCGTGGCGGATAGAGCTTTTCGCGCAGGGCAATCACCTGGGGGAAATCCACCTCGAACCACTGCACGCTGGCGGGCGGGTCGACGCGGAATACCCGGCTGTCCAGCCCGCAGCCCAGTTGCAGCACCACGCAGGAGGGATGGCGGGCGAGGAAGTCGCGCACCCAGTCGTCGAACAGCTTCGCCCGCAGCGCGATGCCCACCTGCTCGGCGGGGCCGATGCGCAGGCGGGCGAAGTCGTAGTCGATCTGTTGCAGCGCCTGCAGCGAGTAGCGGTCGCGCAACAGGCTGTCAAGCAGCTCGCTCTCGCGGGCCTTGGCGCA
Organism: Pseudomonas sp. CAN1; assembly: GCF_030462585.1. Taxonomy (GTDB): domain Bacteria; phylum Pseudomonadota; class Gammaproteobacteria; order Pseudomonadales; family Pseudomonadaceae; genus Pseudomonas. The sequence goes on from NZ_JASMRU010000023.1 coordinate 15,375, forward strand.
GAGGGTGATCAGCAGCGTTTCGGGCGTGCCGTGCAGCTCGACGCGCTCCACGTTAGGGATGCAGGTGGTAGAGCTTGTTGACGATCTGCCAGCCATTGCCCAGCTGCAGCAACGACAGGTAGTCGGTGAAATGCATGCCGAGGAACTCGTCCGTGAGCTTGGCCACCGCGCTGTCGCCGGTGATGTCCAGCGACTTGAGTTCCCACACCGGCGGCGCGCCGTCGGCCGCTGGCGACTCGGCCTTGATGGCGGCGATGAACTCATCCAGCGACGCCCACTCCAGCGCGCCGTGGTAGTTGCCGATGATCTTGCAGGACGGGTGGAAGGCCTGGCGCAACCTGGCCTCGTCGCCGAAGGTCATGCCTTCGACGTAGTCCGTCAGTACGCGGTTGATGGCGGCGCTGTCCGCCGTGTAGTTGCCCATCGCTGCTGCTCTCCCCGGTCGGTGACCCATGGGGCAAGGCTAGCACCACGTCCCGGCCGTGCCCTGACGAGCGACGGCCGGGGCGCGGGGATCAGACCACCGCCAGGTGGCGCTTGCGGGTCGGCGGCGGGAAAGCGGCGTCGAGGGCTTCGAGGTCCTCGGGGGTCAGGCGCAGTTGCAGCGCGGCGGCGTTGTCGCGCACGTGCAGCGGTTCCACCGCCTTGGGAATGGCAATCACCCCCGGCTCGTGGATCAGCCAGGCCAGCGCCACGCGGGCCGGGGTGGCGTCGTGGCGGCCGGCGATTTCGCCCAGCACCCGGTGGCGCAGCAGCTTGCCGCCCTGCCCCACCGGGCAGTAGGCCATCAACGGCATGCGCTCCTCCTGGCACCAGGGCAGCAGGTCCCACTCGATGCCGCGCTCCTCCAGGCTGTACTGCACCTGGTTGGTGGCGCAGGCCGGCTCGTTCAGCTCCTGCATGTCGTCCAGATCGAAGTTGGACACGCCCCAGCGCTTGATCTTGCCCGCCTCGCGCAGACGCTCGAAGGCCTCGACGGTCTCCTCCAGCGGGTACTGGCCGCGCCAGTGCAGCAGGTAGAGGTCCAGGCAATCGGTGCCCAGGCGCCGCAGGCTGCGCTCGCAGGCTTCGACAAGACCGCGCCGGCTGGCGTTGTGCGGGTAGGCCTTGCTGACCAGGAAGACCTGGTCACGCAAGCCGACCAGCGCCTCGCCGACCACCTCTTCCGAGCCGCCCTCGGCGTACATCTCGGCGGTGTCGATCAGGGTCAGGCCGCGCTCGATGCCTTCGCGCAGGGCAGCGATCTCGCGCTTGCGCTGGAGACTGTCCTCGCCCATGCGCCAGGTGCCCTGGCCGATGGCGGGAACGGCAGTGCCGTCGGCAAATACTACGGTGTTCATCTCGTGCTCCTTCTTGCGCTGGTAATGGGGACACGGGGCCAGCCGCCCGAAACCGGGCGACGGGCACACAGGGTAGCGCAGAAGCAGGAGCCGGGCTGTGGATCAGCGGTTGGTCTGCAGATTGCGGCGGGCGGCGTGGCGCTCGATGGCCAGGTCGATCAGGCGGCTGACCAGCTCGCTGTAGGTCATCCCGGCGGCCTGCCAGAGCTTGGGGTACATGCTGATGCGGGTGAAGCCGGGCAGCGAGTTCAGCTCGTTGATCAGCACCTCGCCCGTCTCGGTGAGGAACACGTCGACTCGCGCCAGACCGGAGCACTCCAGGGCGAGGAAGGCGTCCACGGCAAGCTGGCGGATACGCTCGCTGGCCTCGGCGGGAATGTCGGCCGGCACCACGACCTTGGCCGCGTCCTCGTCGATGTACTTGCTGTCGTAGGAGTAGAAGCCGCTGCCGACCACGATCTCGCCGCAGCCGCTGGCGATCGGTTGTTCGTTGCCCAGCACCGCGCACTCGATCTCGCGGCCCTTGACGGCGGACTCCACCAGCACCTTGTCGTCGAAGGCCAGCGCCAGACGCACAGCTTCGTTGTAGGCGGCCTCATCCTCAACTTTGCTCACGCCCACCGAAGAGCCCATGTTCGCCGGCTTGATGAACAGCGGCAGGCCGAGCTTGCGCTGCGCCTCGGCGAACGGTGTGCGCGCGGCGTTGGTGCGAGTCAGGCTGACGAAGGGCGTGATAGCGATGCCGGCGTCGCGCAGCAGGCGCTTGCTCACGTCCTTGTCCATGCAGATCGCCGAGCCGAGCACGTCGGAGCCGACGAAGGGAATGTCGGCCATGCGCAGCAGGCCCTGCAGGCAGCCGTCCTCGCCCTGGGTGCCATGGACGATGGGGAAGATCACATCGACGTGATCGAGCAGCTGGCGGCTGCCGGTTTCGACCAGCTGCTGCTCGGCCTTGCCCGGCACCACGGCCAGCTCGCGGTTGGAGCGGTTGAGGGCGATCAACGCCGGGTTTTCCTGGTTGAGCAGGTAGTCGGAGGCATCGTTGAGGTGCCAGCGGCCCTCCTTGTCGATGCCGATCAGCACCGGCTCGAAGCGCTCGCGGTCCAGGGCATCGACGATGTTCTTCGCCGATTGCAGGGACACCTCGTGTTCCGCCGAACGCCCACCGAAAATCACCCCAACGCGCAACTTGCCCATGACAGCCTCCGAATGGTCGATGGGCGCTTTCTAACACGGGCTCCGGCGCTTGGGTAGGAACAGTGGCAGGCGAACAGACGAGCCGCGTCGCTCAGAACCGGCCCAGCTCCTGCGCCAGCTCGCGGGCGGCCTGGCCGCTATGCACACCTGGGAACAGGTGGGTGAACGGCAAGGCCACGAAGCGCCCTTCGCGCACGGCACGCAGGCGCGAAAGAACCGGGTCGGCGCGCAGCGTGCGGATCTTCCGTTCAGCCGTGGACCACAGGGCATCGGCCAGCAGGATCACATCCGGGTCGCGCACCAGCAGTTGCTCGGTGTTGGCGGTGAAGCCGCGCAGCTCGACGTCCTCGAACAGGTTGCGCGCGCCGGCGGCGTGCAGCAGCTGGGTGACCGTGCCCAGGCGGCCCTGGCTGACCAGCTCAGGGTCGGCGCTGTCGAGGTAGAACACCGCCAGCGACGGTTTTCCCGCGCTCAACTGGCGCGCCCGCTCCAGTTCGGCGCGCTGCTGGCGGATCAGCTCCTGCGCCCGTGCCTGCTCGCCGAGCAATTCACCGAGCACCTGCAGGTCGATCTCGACGCCCGCGAACAGATCGGCCTGGCGCGCCGTGCAGCCGGCATCCAGCAGATAGCTGGCAACGCCGCGCCCGGCCAGCTCGCCACGGCTCAGGTTGCCCAGGCCGAAGGCCGAGGCGAACCCCGCCACCACCAGGTCCGGCTGCTGCGCGTAGACCGCTTCCGCCGACGGGTACTGGCGCGACAGCAGCGGCACGCCGCGATAGCTTCCCTGGCTGATGTCGAGATCGTCATCGATATAGGCCACGCCGATCAGCCGCTCTCCGGCGCCCAGCGCCAGCAGCAGGTCGGCGGCGTGCTGGTTGAGGGCGAGGATACGCTGTGGCGGGTGGTCGAGCTGCCAGGACTGGGCGCAGTTGCGGTAGTCCTGGGCAAATGCCGTCGTCACGTTCAGCAGCAATGCCATCCCGAGCACAGACGCCAATCTGTAGGAGCGAGCTTGCTCGCGAACCCGCCCGGAAACCCATGGCATCAAGCGGTTCGCAAGCAAGCTCGCTCCTACGAAGAGCGTGCGCGTCATGGCTCGTCCACCCGCAGTTCTGCCACTGGCACGCCGTCGCGCAGATGCTCCGTCACCACCCGACAAACCTGCTCGTCACTGCGCAGGCCATACCAGACACGTTCCGGATAGACCGTCAGCAGCGGCCCGCGATTGCACGGGAACTGGCAGCCGGTGCGGGTCAGCAGAGCGCCTTCGGCATTCTCGTAGAGATCGAGCCGAATCAGCTCGCGGCGCAGGGTTTTCCACAACGGCAATGCGCCGCGCCGCACGCAGCGCGGCCCGGTGCAGAGGAACAGGTGATGCCGATGCGGCGGCGGTGCGGACCAGTCCGGTTGCGTCGGCACTGCGCCGACGCCCTGGCAATCCAGCTGTTGCGCAGGATCGTCAATCGCCGTCAGCACCGCCGCGGCCTCCAGCCCGCGCCGGCCGAGCGCCGAGGCGGTGACCTTCGGCGGCGGCGCCTGCGGGTGCTCCTCGAACAAGGCGGCCAGCTCGGCGCGCAACCAGTCGAGATAGGCGCCGTCTGCTGCTGGTTCGAGGTCTACCAGCAGCACTTCCCGCCCCTCGGCCAACAGCTCGCGCAGCCGCACCCACAGCGCGTCGAAACCTTCGCTAGTGTCGATGCTTTCGACACCAGCAGCGCGCGCCGACACCTCACGGTGCAGGCGCTCGCCTTGGGCGCCGGCCAACGGGCCGACCAGCAGGATGGCGCGCATCAGAAGCTGAAGGTGTAGCGCAGCTCGGCGGTGCGCGGCCGGCCGAGGTTGTCCACCTGGCGGATGCCATTGCTGGTGCGGCCGGTGGCGTAGTCGCGGTCCAGCAGGTTCTCCAGCAGCAGGCTCAGGCGGTGCGCGTGGGCGGCGTCGAGGTAGCGGTAGGCATCGCCGTCGAGCACCGTGTAATGGCCGTAGTCGTCGTCCTGGGCGCTGACGATGGAGCCGATGTAGCGCGTAGCGACGCCGGCGCCCCAGAGGCTGTCGTCATAGCCCAGGCGCACGCGGGCGAAGAAGTGCGGGATGTTGTTTACCGTCACGCCCTCTCGGCTGTCCACCAGGTTGCGCGTGGCGTCGGCCGAAACCTGCCAGTGCCGGCCGAACTGCCACTGGCCGTTGGCCTCGACGCCGCGCACCTCGATCTCGCCCTTGCCGTTCACCCACTGGTCGCCGGCCAGGGTGATGAGGTCGGTGATCTCGCGGCGGAACAGGGTGACGCTGCCGCTCCAGGGCTGCTCGAATAACTCGCCGGTGTAGTCCAGGCCCAGCTCGGCGTTGCGGCTGCGCTCGGGCTTGAGGTCGCGGTTGCCGACTTCGTCGCCCGGCTCGTTGACGAACAGCTGCTCGGCGGTGGGCAGCTTGAAGGCGGTGCCGAACTGGCCGCGCAGCTTGAGCTGCTCGGTGAGGTCATAGAGCGAGGTGAGCATCCACACGGTGGCGCCCTCGCCGCCGGAGATTTCCTCGCGGCGCACGCCCAGGCTCGGGTGCCAGTCGGGCAGCGACTCGATGTTCGGCCGCAGCTGGGCATAGAGTGCGTGGGATTCGGCCTTGTCATTGTCGATGATCAGCACATCGTCCTGGCCCTTGTACCACTGGTTGTCGTTGCCGAAGACCAGCTCGTGGCCGCCCGCCAAGCTGGCTTTGCCTTCGAGCTGCGCGCCCCAGTCGGTGAAGCCCCAGTAGTCGTTGTGGTTGAGCACCTGGGTGCCACCGCCCTGCAGGTTGTAGACGCGGTCGTAGCGGGTGTCCCAGTCGTTGATATGGGTCTTGGCGAACCAGCTGAAGTCGTCGCTGACGCTCTGCTGGAAGGTCGCCGTGGCGATCTGCTGCACGCGGTTGTTGCTGGTGTGGTGGTTGGAGGTCGGCCGGGCGAAGTCCAGCTCGGCGTCGGCGTACTGGTAGAACAACTCCAGCCGCGAGGCGTCGCCGATGGCCTGGATGGCCTTGGCACCGAACACGTTGACGTCGTAGGAGCGGCGCTTGTCGCTCACCGTGTCGGTCATGTCGCGGTCGCGGTACGGCTGGTAGCCGTCGGAGCGGTTGTGGCTGACATAGGCCATCAGGCCGAGGTCGCCCAAGCCGTTCTGCACGATCTTCTCGGCGCGGGCATCGCCGCTGCGGCCCTTGAAAGTGTCCAGGCCGAGGTTCACCTCGCCCGATGCTTCGCGGCTGCGTGCGCTGCGGGTGACGATGTTGATCACCCCGGACACCGCCTGGGTGCCGAACAGCAGGCCCTGGCCGCCCTTGAGCACCTCGATGCGCTCCACCGCGGTGGTCGGCAGGGTGTCGATGTAGATGCCGCCATACAGGCGGTTGTTCAGGCGCACGCCGTCCAGCAGGATCAGCGTGTCGTCGTTGCGCCCGCCGAGCAGCGAGTAGGTTCCGTAATCGAACGGGCCGTTCTTCGGCGCGACGAACAGGCCGGGCACGTACATCTGCAGCACGCGGGTGATGTCGGCGCTAGGGCCGGCGCGTTCGATCTGCTCGCGGTCGATGACCTCCAGCTTGCTGCCGTAGCGGGCCGTGTCGGCCACGGTGGTGGATTCCACCGAAGGCGCGCTGACGACTTCGTCGGCCAGGTTCAGTGGAGCCGCCGACAAGTGCGAGCCAAGGACACAGAGAGGAAGAACGGGGCTCCAGCGCAGGACGCGCCGGTTCAGGTACAGAGGAAGTTGCAAGGTGATCGCCTCGAAATCGGGATTTCGCAGGCGGCGCAGCGACACCCGGAACGAGCGCGCCCCGGGAACCGGCTCACGCCCGCCCACCGCGGGTTTGCCAAACAGGTTCCAGGCCGGTCTCCGGGCTTGCGAGGGTCATGAAACATCCGCCTTCCCATGCCTGCGCACAGTGGCCTAGTGGATGCTTCGCTCGCTTACCGTTGCGGGGGCAGCGCCGGACTGATCGCTCGAAGGCGACGCACCGGCTTCCCGTTTCACCCCACGCACGGCGGCGGGGGGCACCTGAAACGGGGCGCATCTGAACATTCGACGGCGGAAAGCGTCAAGCGCGGGGGTTGGGCAGGATGTTGCGGGCGGGCTGCGAGTTCGCAGGATCAGTGCCAGGGATCGTAGGTACCGAAACTCCAGATGTGCCCCTCCGGATCGCGGCAGGTGAAGCCCTGGCCGCCGTAGTCTTCGTCCTTGATGTCGATGACGATCTGCGCGCCGGCATCGACCGCCGCGCGATACAGCGCCTCGGCATCCTTGACCACCACGTAGATGCTCTGGGTGCAGCCGCCGATCTCGTCGGGCTGGCGCATCAGCCGACCGTACTCGTTGTCGTGCAGCGAGCCGAGCATCACCAGCCCGCAGCCGTCGGCCAGCGCCAGCTGCGCGTGAGCGATGCCGCCGTGATCATCGGCGACCACCAGTTGCCGCTGAAAGCCGAAGGTGGCGCACAGCCAGTCGATGGCCTGGGGCGCATCGCGATAACGCAGGCAGGGAATCACGCTGGGACGGGCGATGGGTGCGGGCGAGGACATGGCGGTCTCCGGGAAAACGGGCGCGATGGTCTGAGCATAGTCGCCCGCTTCTCGCTCCTCAGCGCTGCGCGGCGACCAGCAGCAACATCGGCCGCTCGCGCTCTTCGGCCAGCACCGGAGTGGCCTGCACCTGCTCGGCGCTCGGGCCCCAGTCCTCGACGTGGCGCAGGCTCAGCCCCGAGCCGATCACGGCATTGAGGACGCTGCCGAGGGTGCGGTGATACTTGAGTACACCCTTGGCCAGCCAGTCGGTGCGGCGCTCGCCTTCCTCCTGGTAATGGTCCACCGGCCAGCAGCGTCGACCGTCGCCATCGACTATCCAGCCGGGGTTCAATGAGGCCATGTAGATCGGGTGCTCGATGGAGAAGACCAGGCTGCCGCCGGGCCGCAGTGCGTCGCGCACGTTGCGGAAGAAGTGCGGCAGGTCTTCGAGGTAATGCAGGGTCAGTGAGCTGTAGGCCAGGTCGAAGGCTGCGGTGGGCAGTTCGAGCTGGTCGAGGTCGGCGTGGAAGTAGCTGACCTGCGCGGCCTCGGTAGTCTCCCGCGCGCGGTCGAGCATCTTCTGCGAGACGTCCAGCCCGCTCACCGTGCGTGCGCCCTGCTCCGCCGCATACCGGCAGAACCAGCCGTAACCACAGCCGAGGTCGACTACGTCGAGGCCCTCCAGCGGCGGCAGCAACGCGCGCAGGGCAGGCCACTCCGGCGCGCCGTCCAGGCCGTGCTGCGAGCGCGGCAGCTGGGCGTAGCCAGCGAAGAATTCGGGGTTGTCGTAGATGTTCTGCGCCATGGATCGGCACCTCCTGTCTGACGGACCAAGGGTCGATTGTCTGCGTCAAGGACGGGGGCGGCAAGCCGATGAGGTCAATGCCGGGGCAATCGAAGCGCAATTTCCTGCAAGACCCTGCGCCGGGTCAGCCGTAGTGTCGAAAGCACGATTCCAGGGAGCAACACACCGTGAGCCAACGCCAACCGATCAACCTGCAGGACAAGCTCGGCCGTATCAGCGAAACCTGGCAACCGCGGGTGATCGCCGAGATGAACGACTACCAGCTCAAGGTGGTGAAGCTGCAGGGCGACTTCGTCTGGCACAGCCACGCCGACACCGACGAAACCTTCATCGTGCTCGACGGCGAGCTGCGCATCGACTTCCGCGACGGCCCGCTGACCCTGCGCGCCGGCGAGCTGTACGTGGTGCCCCGCGGCGTGGAGCACAAGCCGTACGCCGAGCACGAGGTGCAGTTGATGCTGATCGAACCGCGCGGCGTGCTGAACACCGGCGACCAGGGTGGCGAGCGCACGGCGGAGAATGATCGCTGGGTGTGATTGCCCTGCGCTCAGAGATCCAGCAGGTCGGCGTGAATTCCCAGTGCCCTGGCGAGCTTCTCCCGCGTGGCTTTGCGCGGCCGGGTCGCCGCTTCCTGCTGAGCATAGGCGGGCTGGCTGATGCCGATACGCTCGGCCACTTCCGCCTGGGTCAGGCCCAGGTGCCTGCGCCAGGCGCCGACAGCGCTAAGCCCTTCCTTGACCATCAAGCCCACCACCTCGTTGGGGACAAGGTCCTCCTTCGGGTGGCTGGCGATGTACTCCGCGTAGGGAATGACCACGAATGCCGGAACGCCGTCCGGCCCGTTGATGATCTGCACGCTAGTACGTGTGCTCATCGCGCTTGCTGACCTCTTCGATATTCACGATGCGGATACCGCCATCCCAGTCGAACAGCACCCGGTACCTGCCCACCCGCAGGCGGTAGCCGTAGGCATGATTGACCAACCTTCTGACGTTCGGCACCGCCGGCATCCGGACCAGCTCCTGCACGGCACGTAGATCACCGGCTGGCCCGCCTTGTTGAGCCTGCCGAGCTGCTTCACGGCCTTTCGGGTCCAGTTGATCCGGTTCATGGCTGCCTCGCTGGGAGAGGCAAGAATATAAGTCTTCCAATAAGTATATTAGCGCGAACACATCGATTATGGGACGACGTTCCCAGTCACGCTCAGCCCCTGGCGAGCGCCTCGCCCGGTTTGGCCCCGAAGCGCTTGCGGTAATCGCTCGGCGCCATCCCGGTGATCTTGCGGAAGGTGCTGCGGAAGGAACCCGGATCGAGGTAGCCGACCGTGTAGGCGATGTGATCCACGGTGCCATTGGTGAACTCCAGCAGCTCGCGCGCCTTGCCCACCCGCAGGTGCTGGCAGTACTCGGTGGGTTTGAGCCCGGTGGCGGCGCGGAAGCGGCGCAGGAAGGTGCGTTCCTCCAGCCCGGCCTGGGCTGCCATGGCGGCGAGGCTGACGTCCACCGCCCCATTGCCCTGCAGCCAGTGCTGGACCTTGAGGATGGCAGCGTCGCCATGGCCCAGCAGCGGCGCAAAGTTGCTGCCGCATTGCTGGGCGCTGTCGCTGTGCTCCACCACCAGGAAGCGCGCGGTGCGGTTGGCGATGCTCGGGCCGAGCAGGCGGTCGACGATGCGCAGGCCCAGCTCCGACCAGGCCATCAGCCCGGCGGAGGTGATCAGGTCGCCGTCGTCCACCATCGGCTTGTGCGCTTCCAGCCGCACACGCGGGAAGCGCTTGGCGAAAGCCTCGGCGCCGCTCCAATGGGCGGTGGCGCTGCGCCCGTCGAGCAGCCCGGCTTCGGCCACCAGCAGGCCGCCGATGCACACCGAGCCGACGATGGCGCCCTCGCCGTGGCGTGCGGCGAGCCAGTCAGTGAGATTGCGCAGCGGCGCGGCATCCGGCAGGCCGAACAACGAGGGCGGTACCAGCACGGCGACCAGCCGGCTATCCGCGTCGGGGTGGGTGTCAAATACGCGCCGGAGCTCGCCACCGTCCTCACCGGACCAGTGGCTGACCCGCAGCGCCGGCAACTGCTGCGCGGCTTCTTCGCCGGCGATGCGCTCGGCCACCGCGAACAGGTCGGTCAGCCCATGCAGCGCCGCCGTCTGCACACCGGGATAGAGCAGCAACCCGATCTCGACGACGCTCCGTTCCACAACCATAGTCAGTTTTCCCCCGGTTATTGTCGTTCCGCCTGATCCCCGCGCGGCGCAGGGCGAACCATACTGGGTCCACTTCCTCACCACTCAACGCTCAAGAAGGACTTCGGAAATGGCCAAGCAAGCGCTCATCCTAGTGGATATCCAGAACGACTACTTCCCTTCCGGCAAGTGGCCGCTGGTCGGCATCGAAGCTGCCGCCGACCAGGCTGCCAAGGTCCTGGCCGCGTTCCGCGAGCGCGGTGACCTGGTCATCCACGTGCGCCACGAATTCGAAAGCGCCGACGCGCCGTTCTTCGCCCCCGGCAGCGACGGCGCGAAGATCCACGGCAAGGTCGCCACCCTGCCCGGCGAGCCGGTGGTGCTCAAGCACTTCGTCAACGCCTTCCGCGACACCGACCTGAAGACCATCCTCGACCAGCACGGCGTGGAATCCCTGGTGGTAGTCGGCCACATGAGCCACATGTGCGTGGATGGCGCAGTGCGTGCCGCCGCCGATTTCGGCTACCCGGTGACCGTGCTGCACGACGCCTGCGCCACCCTGGACCTGGAGTTCAACGGCGTGAAGGTTCCGGCCGCCCAGGTACATGCGGCCTACATGGCCTCCCTGGCATTTGCCTACGCCGAGGTGGTTTCTACCGCCGAGTACCTGAATCGCTAATCAACCCGTTCGGCAAAAGCGGCCTCCCCGGAGGCCGCTTTTCGTTCAGAAACGCTCCGTAACACTGCCGACGAACCGGCGCACCAGGACGTGAGAAGCTGCGCAACACTCGGCCGGCTTTCCGCTATCATCGGGCCACATTCGCCTGCCGATAAGGACATCCCATGAGCGTTTCGTCGATCATCACCCTCGCCATCATCGCTGGCGTGATCTTCCTGCTGATCAGCGTGTTCAACCGTCTGGTCGCGCTGCGCAACCGTTACCAGAACGCCTTCGCGCAGATCGAGGTGCAGCTCAAGCGCCGCTACGACCTGATTCCCAATCTGGTGGAAACCGCCAAGGCCTACCTCAAGCACGAGCGCGAGACCCTGGAAGCGGTGATCGCCGCGCGCAACGCTGCGGTGGCGGGTCTGAAGGCCGCTTCCGAACAACCCGGAGACGCCGGCCGCATGGCGCAACTGGCTGCCGCCGAGAACGCCCTGGGCGGCGCCATGGGCCGCCTGAACGTGACTCTGGAAGCCTACCCGGACCTCAAGGCCTCGCAGAACCTGCAGCAGGTCAGCGAGGAGCTGTCGAGCACCGAAAACAAGGTCGCCTTCGCCCGCCAGGCCTACAACGACGCGGTGATGGACTACAACACCTACCGCCAGTCGTTCCCCGCCAACTTCCTCGCCACCACTTACGGCCACAGCAAGGACGCCAGCCTGCTGGAATTCGAGGACAGCAAGGCCATCCAGGCCGCACCGAAAGTCGCCTTCTAAAACCTCGGCGCAGGACGCGCGATGAACTTTTTCGAACACCAGGACCGCGCCCGCAAGCAGACCGGGCGCCTGGTCCTGCTGCTGACCGTTGCGGTGGTCTGCCTGGTCACCATCACCAGCCTCGCCCTGGGCTGGCTCTGGCGTCACCTGGGCGAGCCGGCGCTGCACCTGACCTCGCGCGCCTCGCTGCCCGACCCGGAGCTGTACCTGTCGGTGGCCGCCGTGATCATCGGCGTGGTCGTGCTTGGCGCGCTATACAAGCAGGTGCAGCTGAGCGCCGGCGGCAAGGTGGTGGCCGAGAGCCTCGGCGGCCGCCTGCTCAACCTCAGCGCCGGCAATGCCGACGAGCGCCGCCTGCTCAATGTCGTCGAGGAAATGGCCCTGGCTTCCGGCTCGCCGGTACCGCCGGTGTATGTGCTGGAGGATGGCTCGATCAACGCCTTCGCCGCCGGCCTGACGCCGCGCGATGCGGTGATCGGCATCACCCGTGGCGCCATCGAGCAGCTCGACCGCAATGAACTGCAAGGCGTGATCGCCCACGAGTTCAGCCATATCCACCACGGCGACATGCTGCTCAACACCCGCCTGACCGCCCTGCTCCATGGAATGCTGCTACTCGGCCTGATCGGCGGCATGCTGCTGCGCGGCTGGAGCGAAACCAGCACCGGCATCCGCGTCAGCAGCCGGAGCAGCAGCAACGACAAGAACAGCGGCGGCAGCGTGGTGCTGCTGGTGATCGGCGCTGGCGTGGTGCTCTACGTGCTGGGCTACGTCGGGACCTTCTTCGGCCAGTTGATCAAGGCTTCGGTGAGCCGCCAGCGCGAGTACCTGGCCGACGCCTCGGCGGTGCAGTTCACCCGCGATCCGTCGACCATCGCCGGCGCGCTGAAAAAGATCGGCGGCAACCCGCTGGGCGCCCTGCTCAGCGCACCGCGGGCGGCCGAGTTCAGCCACATGTACTTCGGCGATGGCGTCGGCAGCAGCTGGTTCGATACCCACCCGCCGCTGAAGGACCGCATTCGCCGCGTCGATCCGGGCTGGGACGGCCGCTATCCGAAATTCGAACCACGCCTGGACGTGGCGCTGATGAACAAGGAAGCCTGGACCGCCGCCGTCACCGGCCAGCCCTACCAGCCCAGCGCCGTGGAAGTGGCGGTGGCCGCCGTGGGCGCGCCGACCGTCGCCCACCTGCAGGAAGCGCGCAGCACCCTGCAGCGCCTGGACGAACGCCTGCAACGCGCCGCCCACGACAGCGAAGGCGCCGAGGCGTTGATCTACGGCCTGCTGCTGGACAGCGAGCCTGGTTTGCGTGCGCGCCAGCTGGAAGAGATCAAGAAGCGCCTGAACCTGAGCCTGGCCCTGCAACTGGACCTCCTGGAAGAATCACTGCTGCGCCTCGACCCCGGCCAGCGCCTGCCGCTGCTGGACCTGGCCATGCCGGCGCTCAAGCAACTGGACGCCAAGGCCTTCCTAACCCTCCGCGAGAACATGGCGCTGCTGATCAAGCTGGACGGCAAGGTCAAGCTGCTGGAGTGGACGCTGCTGCGCATCGTCGAACGCAACCTGCGGCCAGGCAGCGGCAAGATCGGCAACCTGCCGCTGGCGGAACTTGCCGAGGAATGCGCAACGCTGCTGGCCTTCCTCGCCCGCGTCGGCGAAGCCAGCGAGGTAGAGACCGCGCAAGCCTTCGCCGACGCCTGGAACGGCCTGCCCTTCCCGCCTCGCCCCTTGCCGGCGGAAGGCAGCCTGCGTGACCTCGAAGGCGCCCTGAAAAAACTGGAGCAACTGCGCCCGCTGCAGAAGCCGCAACTGCTCAAGGCACTGGCGCGCTGCATCGAGCACGACGGGCGCATCAGCACCGGCGAGGCAGAGCTGATGCGCGCGGTAGCGGATATCCTCGATTGCCCGATGCCGCCTTTGCTGGCGGCCTGACGCTTCAGCACGTAGGGCGCATAACCCGGAACGGGTTATCCGCCGGTACCACGACGGCGGATAACGCTGGCGCGTTATGTGCCCTACGAAGCTGACGGCGCACGGGAATTGATGGGTATCGCTTCGCTCCACACCATCCTACGTTCGTGCCTCACCGTGATTTCAGTGGGGAGAGGAACTCCGATCGCGGACAAGGTCCGCTCCTGCAGGGGGATACCGTGCAATGCGGTTCGCGAGCAAGAACTAGGCGCCCCCCTCGATCCTACGAAAATCGAATGCGCCGCTCTGGCTCTTGCTCTTAAGATCTTCCAGAGAAATATCCGCACACTCCGACTGCCCCGTTCAGGAGGCCTCGTTGAAGTGGAGTTTCAGGGGTTGAGCGACATGGATGTCGCGAGAGCTGCGATGGGCCAGGGATGGCCCTTCGCAGCGTGCCCCTGAAACTCCGCTTCAACGAGGGAATTTTTCGCCTAGGCGAAAAACCGGATGTCCGGGGCAAGACCTTTTGGTTCCTTTTGGGGCGTTTGCCAAAAGGGACTCGCCCGAGGGGGCGAAACAGGAAGTCCGCGCGCACGCCGAAGCGGCGCTTAAATCACTAGGCTGAAGCAACACGCCGGCCCTGCCGACAGATCGCGGGCATGGGCCAGGCGCCCCCCGTCCTACAGGTCGGCGCCATCGAATACGTAGTCACCCGCATATCCGTCATGAGACCAGCTCCCTAGGATGGCTGGCATCACGGATACCGGACACACGCCATGCCCCACATCACCATCGACTACACCGCCAACCTCACCGACGACCTCCAGCCACTCGACCTGCCCCGGAAACTCCACGAAGCAGCCCAAGCCCTGGCCGTGTTCCCCATCAACGGCCTGCGCACCTTCGCCCGCGCCATCGAGGACTACCAAGTGGGCGCAAACCAAAAGAACGAAGCCTTCATCAACATCCAGATCCGCATCGCCCCCGGCCGCCCGGAAGAACTGCGCCAGCGCATCGTCGACACGCTATTCGCCACGGCCGAACAGACCCTCGCCACGCTCATGGAAAAACGCCCCGTCGGCCTGCAACTGGAGATCACCGAATTCGACCGCAGCCTGACCCGCATGGCCGGCAGCCTGCCCACCACCTGAACCGGCACACACAAAAAAGGGCCTCCGAAGAGGCCCTTTTCTTATTCGCTCAACCGCACATCAGGCACGGCTGGCGACGCTGCCCTGCTCTTTCGGAGCCAGATTCTTGGGTGCAAGGTTCAGCGCGAAGTACAACACCGTCAGCAACACCAGGAACGCCGGGCCGATGTACAGCGCAATGCGGGTGTCCTCGAAGAACGCCATCAGCACCACCACCAGCACCAGGAAGGCCATGGCCAGGTACGAGCTGAGCGGATACAGCCACATCTTGAACTGCAGCGTGCCAGCTTCGGCGGCGGAGAGGCCGCGGCGGAATTTCAGCTGCGCCAGCAGGATCATCGCCCAGGTCCAGATCGCCCCGAAGGTGGCGATGGAGGTCACCCAGGTGAACACCTTCTCGGGCACCAGATAGTTCAGCAGCACGCCCAGCAGCAGCGCGAAGATCGACAGAAGCAGCGCATTGCGCGGCACGCCGCCCTTGGAAGTCTTGGCGAACACGGCCGGCGCCTGGCCATGCTGGGCGAGGCTGTAGAGCATGCGCCCGGTGCTGAAGATGCCGCCGTTGCAGGACGACAGCGCGGCGGTGATCACCACGAAGTTGATGATGCCGGCGGCGGTCTTGATGCCCATGCGCTCGAAGGTCATCACGAAGGGGCTGCCCTGGGTGCCGATCTCGTTCCACGGGTAGATCGACATGATCACGAACAGCGCGCCCACGTAGAACAGCAGGATGCGCCAGAACACCGAGTTGATCGCACCGGGGATGGTCTTCTGCGGGTTCTTCGCTTCACCGGCGGTAAGGCCGATCATCTCCACGCCCAGGTAGGCGAACATCACCATCTGCAGCGACATCAGCACGCCGGTGATGCCGTGGGGCATGAAGCCGCCGTTGCTCCAGAGGTTCGAGATGCCGGTGGCGATGCCGCCGTTGCCCAGGCCGAAGAAGATCATGCCAGCGCCGGCCAGGATCATGGCGACGATGGTGACGATCTTGATCAGCGCGAACCAGAACTCGAACTCACCGAAGGCGCGCACGGCGATGAGGTTGATAGTGCCCATGCTCGCCAGCGCGGCCAGCGCCCAGATCCAGCGCGGCACGTCGGGGAACCAGATGCCCATGTAGATGGCCACCGCGGTGATCTCCGCGACGCAGGTCACCAGCCAAAGGAACCAGTAGTTCCAGCCGGTCAGGTAGCCGGCCAGCGGGCCGAGGTAGTCCTGTGCGTAGCGGGCGAAGGAGCCGGCCACCGGGTTGTGCACGGCCATCTCGCCGAGGGCGCGCATGATCACGAGGATGGCGAGACCGCCGATGATGTAGGACAGCATGATGGCCGGGCCGGCCATCTGGATGGCCTTGGCGGAGCCAAGGAACAGACCGACGCCGATGCAGGCGCCCAGGGCCATGAGACGGATGTGCCGCTCGTTGAGATCCCTTTGGAGATCGTGGGACGACATGGTGATGCAACCTCATTTTGTTCTTGGGAGTAATCAGCTGCGGACTCGTTGTGCAGTCAGGATGCGGAAGCGCCGGAACGGCTTCGCCAGCGCGCCGGGCGGCACGGAGGGGGAAGTGTCTGGCAGTTCCAGGACGGCACACCGGAAGAGGCTGCCCGCTCTTGTGAAGCGGACGTGGGCATTGCGGGAGAACCACGGCTGAGGTCGCGGGCGAGTGTTACACAAGCGTTGGGAAACGTCTGCACCACCATAGTGCAATGTGACCAAAGGGATAGCGGCGTATCGCCACATCTGCTCCCGTGGCCAGCGCCGAGCCAGAGCGCTTCAGCTCGCCAGCGGCTGCAATTCCAGGAGCAGCGAGCAGGGCTTGCCGGTGTCCGGATGGCACGGTTCGCGCAGCATCCGCAAGCGCCAGCCGCTGGCGGCCAGCAGCGCCAGCCAGGACTCCAGGGTGCGGAAGAACCAGGGCATCGACGCGCTGAATTCGCCGCCAAAGCTGGCGAAGGTCTCCAGGCGCCAGCCGTCCGCATAGGGCTCGTCGCCGCAGGCGGCCCAGGGGTGCACGGTCTGGATCAGCAGGCGGCCGCCGGGAGCGACGCGCTCGCGCAAGGCGCCCAGCAGAGGCGCGATGTACTCGTCGAGCAGCGCGAAGTTACAGACCAGCGCATCGAACTGCCCCAGCACCGAGCCCTGCTCGATCAGCGTCGCGTAATCCATCACTTCGAAGCGCCCGCCACCGACCGCCTGCGCGGCTTCGATCAGCGGCGCGGAGGCATCCACGCCAACGCACTCGCTGCCGCTCTGCGCCAGCGCACGACACAGCCAGCCTTCGCCGCAGCCTATGTCGAGCACGCGCCGCGACGGGCCATCGGCGATGGCGCCGAGGATCGCCGCGTCAGTCACCAGCCGCCGGCTCTCGATACGCTGCTCGCGCACGGCGCGGGTCCAGGCATCGGCGTTGGTTTGCCAGCTGTGGCGGATTCGGGCGTCGTGATCAGTCATGGCTAGCTCCGAGCGTGGGGTGAAGCGATCGCGGATGAATCCGCTCCTACAGTGATACTCCGGCGCCCGGGCCGGCCCTCACCCTCTCCCGGAGGGAGAGGGGACCGTTCGGTGCAGGATGAAACCACAGCATCAGCCGGCCCAATCTGCTCCCTCTCCCTCAGGAGCGGGGCGCGCAGCCAGGGCTGGGGTGAGGGAAAACGTCGGCACCCAATGTCCCGGTACAACGCCCCAAGAAACTGAAACTACTGCCCCTTCAACACCTTCGGCACCGCCAACCCTTTCGGCGGCGGGGTCTGCGGCAGCGCTTCGCGACAGCCGGCGTCGCGGAACGGCCCGCCGATCTTCTGCCAGCCATTGCCCGGCGAAGTCTGCTGGCAGGTATAGGCGCCATCGAGCTTGCTCTGCCACTTGTAGAAGGGCATCGGCGCCGCCTGGGCGCTCAAGGACGCCAGTAGCAGAACCGCCAGCGGCACGACTCGGGGCAGAAAATACGAACGCATGGCGAAGGGGTCCTGTCGAAATAAGCACATTGCACCTGCTGGCCGTCGGCAAATCAATCCGCACGGCCGCGAAGGCTGCCAGGCGGCGCGCAGTTTTTTCGTCGCCGACTACGCTGGAACATAGGAAGGCCGCTGGGATGGGGCTTTCGCGGCGCCGGAGGGGCGTCGGCCATCACGTGGGCGGAGTCCGCTTTCCTGGGCTGTCGTACAAGCATGGGCGGGGCGTGAAGATGGGCAGAGCGAAGCATTCCGGTACGCAATCGGCAAGTCAACCGGGTGACCTGACCGGAGGACGCAAGGCCGGCATTTCCCCGCAGAAAGTCCACCATCACCGCTTCCTGATCCTCTTCCTGTTTCTCCTGCCGCTACTGGCGGCCATGGGCGCGGCGCTGCTCTACGAGGCCAACACCTCCAAGCTGCAGGCGCGCGAACTGGCGCACTACGCCAGCGGCCTGACCTGGAGCCTGGAACAGGGCAGCACCGGCAGCGTGGTCTACCCGCTGGGCGGCCCGTTCGACCGGCGCCTGGGCTACCAGCAGCTGCCGAGCTTCCTCGGTCGCCTGCACGAGCGCAATTTCGTCACCCTGAGCCAGGCGCGCTTCTCCGATCCACTGATGGAATACACCAGCCACGGCATGTTCCCGCCCTACCCGGAGAAGGCCCAGGCCGGCGTCGACATCGCCGACTGCCGCGGCCTGCCGATCTACAGCTTCCGCTATCCGCAGCGGCTCTATTCCAACTTCGAGAGCGTCTCCCCGGCCATCGTCAACAGCCTGCTGTTCATCGAGAACCGCGACCTGCTCGACCCCAACCGTCCCTACCTGAACCCGGCCATCGACTGGAGCCGCTTCACCCAGGCCTCGGTGGCGCAGGTTGGCAAACTGGTCGGCCTGGGCAACCACGCCCCCGGCGGCAGCACCCTCGCCACGCAGATCGAGAAGTACCGCCACTCCGAGGATGGCCGCACCAACTCCATCACCGACAAGCTGCGGCAGATGGCTTCGGCCAGCGTACGCACCTACCAGAACGGCGCAGAGAACATGGGTGCGCGGCGCAATGTCGCCCTCACCTACCTGAACTCGGTGCCGCTCTCGGCGCAGCCGGGCTACGGCGAAGTCAGCGGCCTGCCGGACGGTCTGTGGATCTGGTACGGCGCCGACTACCAGCAGGTCAACAAGCTGCTTAACGCGCCACCCGGCAGCGGTGACGAACTGGCCGCCCAGGGCAAGGCGCTGCGCCAGGTGGTGTCGCTGATGATCGCCCACCGGCGGCCGTCCTGGTACCTGGCGCGCGGCCGCGACCAGCTCGCCGTGCTGACCGACAGCTACCTGCGCCTGCTGGCACAGAACAATGTGATCGCCCCCGAGCTGCGGGACGCCGCGCTCAAGCAGAAGCTCACGTTCCGCGATCCACGCAGCGAGCCGAGCTTCACCCCGCTGGAGAACAACAAGGGCATTGGCCTGGCGCGCACCCGCCTGGCTGGCATGCTCGACGTGCCGCTGTACGACCTCGACCGCTTCGACATGAGCTTCACCACCACCCTGCAGCATGAGTTGCAGGAGCAGGTCACCGGCTATCTGCGGCAGCTCTCCGACCCGGCCTTCGCCGAGCAGATCGGCCTGTTCGGCGAGCACCTGCTGTCCAAGGACAAGACCAAGGACGTGCGTTACAGCTTCACCCTGTTCGAGCGCACCCCCAGCGGCAACCGCGTGCGCGTGCAGACCGACAGCACCGAGCAACCCTTCGACATCAACGAAGGCAGCAAGCTGGAACTGGGCTCCACCGCCAAGCTGCGCGTGCTCTCCACCTACATGGAGACCATCGCCGACCTGCACGATCAATACGCGCCGATGAGCGTCGCCGAGCTGAAGAAGGTCGACATCGAACCACTGGACATCCTCAGCCGCTGGTCCATCGACTACCTGATCACCGCCAAGGACCGCAACCTGCCGGACATGCTCGCCGCCGCGCTGCAACGCAAGTATTCCGCCAGCCCCTACGAGAGCTTCTTCACCGGCGGCGGCGTGCACACCTTCAGCAACTTCCGCAAGGAAGACAACGGCCGCATCCCGACCCTGCAGGACGCCCTGCGCGAGTCGATCAACCTGCCGTTCGTGCGCCTGCTGCGCGACCTGGTGCGCCACGACATCTACGCCAACGAAGGCAGCAAGGTCGCCGTGCTGGCCGACGACAAGGACCCGCGCCGGCAGGACTACCTCGACCGCTTCGTCGACAAGGAGAGCCAGACCTACCTGCTGCGCTTCTGGCAGAAGTACAAGGGCAAGGACAACGACGCGCGCCTGAGCACCTTCCTCGACGGCCTGCGCGCCTGGCCGGTGCGGCTGGCGGCGATCCACCGCTACCTGCAGCCGCAGGCGGACCTGCCGACCTTCACCGCGTTCCTCCAGGACCGCCTGAAGCAGGGTCACTATGCCGGCGACAAGCTCACCGACAAGCGCATCGAGGACCTCTACACCCGCTACGGCCCCGGCGCCTTCAACCTCAACGACCAGGGCTACGTCGCCCGCGTGCACCCGCTGGAGCTGTGGCTGCTGGGCTACCTGCAGCGCGAGCCGACGGCGACCTTCGCCGACGCCGTGGCCGCCAGTGGTGCCGAGCGCAAGGAAGTCTACGGCTGGCTGTTCAAGTCGCGGCACAAGTACGCCCGCGACAAGCGCATCCGCATCATGCTGGAGGTGGAAGCCTTCCTCGACCTGCACGAGCAGTGGAAGCGCCTGGGCTACCCGTTCGACCACCTTGTGCCGTCGCTGGCCACCGCGCTGGGCAGCTCGGGCGACCGCCCGGCGGCGCTGGCGGAGCTGATGGGGATCATCCTCAACGATGGCGTGCGCCTGCCGACCCTGCGCATCGACAGCCTGCATTTCGCCGCCGCCACACCCTATGAGGTCACCCTCGGCCCGGAATCCAGCGGTGGCCGCCAGGTGATGCGCTCGGAAGTCGCCCAGGCGCTACGCACCGCGCTCTCGCAGGTGGTGGACGCGGGCACCGCGCGGCGCCTCTCCGGTACCTTCAAGATGGCCGATGGCAGCGCACTGGTCATGGGCGGCAAGACCGGCACCGGCGATAACCGCATCGAGAGCGTCACCCGCAGCGGCTGGGTGAAGAGTTCGAAGGCGATGAACCGCACGGCGACTTTCGTCTTCTACATCGGCCCGCGCCACTTCGGCACGCTCACCGCCTACGTGGCCGGCAGCGAGTCGGACAACTTCAAGTTCACCTCGGCGCTACCGGTGCAGGTGCTCAAGGGTATGGCGCCGATGTTGTCGAGCTACCTGGAACCAGGGATCAGCACCGGGTGCCAGGCGCGGCTGGATAATCTGCGGGTGAGTTGGCGCTGAGTGCCGCAGCGATTGGCTTCGCCCCTCACCCTAACCCTCTCCCGGAGGGAGAGGGGACTGTTCCGAGCGCTCTGGCATTGCTGCGCTAGCCGGCTGACTCGATTTGCATTCAGTGCGTCGGGCGCATAACCCGGAACGGGTTATCCGCCGATACCAAGACAGCGGATAACGCTGGCGCGTTATGCGCCCTACGATCCTGGCTTCCTTGGCAGCCGCCACGCCGAACGGCCCCCTCTCCTCGGGGAGAGCGCTGGGGTGAGGGGAAGGCCCAGGCGCCGATACATCCCTGAACCGTAGGAGCGGACTTCGTCCGCGATGGCTTCCGGCGCGAGGCGGGCCAATCGCGGACGAAGTCCGCTCCTACGCACGTCCCACCCTCAGCTCTTCTGCACGCTCTTCACGTACAACGCCTCGACCTGCTCCCGCGCCCAGGGCGTGCGGCGCAGAAAGGTCAGGCTGGACTTGATGCTCGGGTCGTTCTTGAAGCAGCGCACGTCGATGCGCTTGGCCAGCCCGTCCCAGCCGTACTGCGCCACCAGCTGGTTGAGGATGGCTTCCAGGGTCACGCCATGCAGCGGGTTCTTCGGTTTGTCGTTCATCTTCGGTGCCGTCGTGGTGAATGCGCGGCACCTTACCACCAAGCGTCAGCCAGCGGCGATCAGGCCCGCAGCCCGGCCACGCCCGCCACGATCAGGGCGACCGAAGCCAGCTTGGTCAGGGTCAGCGCCTCGCCCAGCAGCAGGAAGCCGAAGAACACCGTGCCCAGCGTGCCGATGGCGGTCCAGATCGGGTAGGCGATGCTCACCGGCAACTGGCGCATCGCCAGGGTGAGGAAGAAGATTCCGCCGATCACCGCGACCACGGTTATCACAGTCGGCAGCGGCCGGGTGAAGCCCTCGGCGTACTTCATCGACACCGCGAACATCACCTCGAACACCGCAGCCACCATCAGCATCGCCCAGGCCATCAGGCACGCGCCCACTCGCTCTCGGCGAGGTCGGCCAGGGCCTGCTCGGCCTGTTGATAGGAAGCGCGGAATGCTTCGGGGTTGCCCTCCTCGCCCTCGGCGGCCACCACCTGCACGTCCTCGATACCGAGAAAGCCCAGCGCTACGCGCAGCCAGGTATCGGCGTGGTTCATCCACTCCAGCTCACCGCCCGGCCCCATGCCGGCACCGCCGCGGCTGGTGACGATCAGCGCCTTGCGCCCCTTGAGCAGCGGCTCGTACTCCGCCTCGCCGTCCTTCAGGTGCAGGTCGAAGGTGCGGCCGATGCGGACGATCTGGTCGACCCAGGCCTTCAGCCCGCTGGGCACGCTGAAGTTGTACATGGGCGTGGAGATCACCAGCAGGTCATGGGCGAGCAACTCGTCCACCAGCTCTTCGCTCAGCGCCAGCTCGGCCTGCAACTCGGCCGGCCGATGCTCGCGCTGCGGGTGGAAGGCGGCAGCGATGAAGCCTTCGTTGACATGGGGCAGATCAGCGCGGCCCACCTCGCGGCGGGTGATCTGCGCCTGCGGCAGCGCGGCGAGAAAGCCCTCGGCCAGGCGGCGGGAATGCGAGCGGTCGGCGCGCGGGCTGGCGTGGATGGCGAGAATCCTGTTCATCTGTCGTTCCTTGCTGAGGGTGTACACTGCGGAGGTCCTGAATGGCCTCCTGTTGCCGCCTAAGCTATTTCCAGCCGGATAGCCGGACAACTGAGGGGATTTCCTTCCAGATGAATCCAGCTCATCCATGGAGCACAATATGTTCGCCAACCTGCCGCTTCCCGCCCTGCGCACCTTCGAATCCGCTGCGCGTCAGCTGAGCTTCAAGGCCGCCGCCCAGGAGCTGGCGGTGACGCCGACGGCGGTGTCCCACCAGGTGCGCGCACTGGAGGAATGGCTGGGCCTGCCACTGTTCGACCGCCTGCCGCGCCAGGTGCGCCTGACCGAAGCCGGCGAGCGGCTGTTCCGCAGCCTGCATGGCGCGCTGCTGGAGGTGTCGCAAGCGGTGGACAGCCTGCGCCCGCAACGCAGCGCCAGCAGCCTGACGATCTCCACCACGCCGGCCTTCGCCGCACTGTGGCTGGTACCGCGCCTGGGCCGCTTCTACGCGCGCTACCCGCACATCCGCCTGCGCCTCGATAGCCAGTGCGAACTGCTCGACCTGCAGCAGGACGCCAGCGTTGACCTGGCGATCCGTTACGGCTTCGGCGACTACCCGCGCATGCACAGCCAGTTCCTGCTGGCGGAGCGCTTCGCCGTGTATGGCGCGCCGGCGCTGGTGGCCACCGCCGATGTGGAAGTGCCGGAGATGATCAGCGTGCGCTGGCACAACTCCGAGCTCTACGAGCGCGGCTGGAAGGCCTGGTGTCAGGTAGCCGGCGAGCAATGCCTGCTGGCCCGGGCGGTGCAGCGCGAGTACGACGAGGAGTTCTACGCCCTGCAGGCGGCCATCGCCGGCCAGGGTCTGGTGCTGGCCAGCTCGCTGCTGGTGTCCGAGAGCGTGGAGAAGGGCCTGCTGGTGCCCTACCGCCCGGACATCAACGTGCCCGGCGCCAGCTACACCGCTCTCTGCGTGCCGGGCCGCGAGCGCCACCCGCCGGTGCGCGCCTTCCTCGACTGGCTGGCCGAGGAAGCGGCGCAAGCCGCCGACCCGCTGATCGACAACGCCGCCTGAGCCTGCCGTTGCGCCCGCGCAGGGCGGCATTCGCCGTGCGCGATGGGCAACCCGTGGGTAGAATCATGCCCGCCGCAACAACAATTCTTCTTTGCCAGGGACACGCCTTTCGCGTGATCCAAAGGCACGGCCTGAGCCCCACTCCACCTCAGGATTACCATGACCACCGTGCAAGAAACCCGCTCCGGCAGTTGGCTGAACGTCATCGCCCTGGCCATCGCCGCCTTCATCTTCAACACCACCGAGTTCGTCCCGGTGGGCCTGCTCAGCGACATCGGCGCGAGCTTCGACATGCGCCCGGAACAGACCGGGCTGATGCTCACGCTCTACGCCTGGGTCGTGTCGCTGGCCTCGCTGCCGCTGATGCAGCTGACCCGCAACATGGAACGCCGGCGCCTGCTGGTGGTGATCTTCTGCCTGTTCATCGTCAGCCACGTGCTCTCCGGCTTCGCCTGGAACTTCACGGTGCTGATGATCAGCCGCTTCGGCATCGCCTTCGCCCACGCGGTGTTCTGGTCGATCACTGCGTCGCTCGCAGTGCGCGTGGCGCCGCCGGGCCAGCAGGCGAAAGCCCTCGGCCTGCTGGCCACCGGGACCATCCTGGCGATGGTGCTGGGCATTCCGCTGGGACGCATGCTCGGCGAGGCGCTGGGCTGGCGCACGACCTTCCTCACCATCGCCGGCGTTTCGGTGGTGGTGGTGCTCTGGCTGGCCCGCGCGCTGCCGCTGCTGCCGAGCCAGAACTCCGGCTCGCTGCGCAGCCTGCCACTGCTACTGCGCCGCCCGGCGCTGGTGTCGATGTACGTGCTCACCGTGCTGGTGATCACCGCGCAGTTCACCGCCTACAGCTACATCGAACCGTTCGCCCGTGAGGTCGCCGCGCTGGACAGCCGGCAGACCACCCTGCTCCTGCTGCTGTTCGGCGGCGCCGGGATGTTCGGCTCGATCCTCTTCAGCCGCTACAGCGAGCGCTTCCCACGCGCCTTCCCATGCCTGGCCATCGCCGTGCTCGGCGGCACGCTCCTGCTGCTGATGCCTCTGGCCCATTCGTCCACGGCGCTACTGGGGCTGAGCCTGTTCTGGGGCGCGGCGATCCTCTGTTTCGGCCTGGCGTTGCAGGCCAAGGTGCTGCAACTGGCCCATGACGCCACCGACGTGGCCATGGCGATGTTCTCCGGCCTGTACAACGTCGGCATCGGCGGCGGCGCGCTGCTGGGCAGCCGCGTGGCGGTCGGCATGGGGCTGGAATGGATCGGCTACGTCGGCGGCGCGCTGGCAGTGGCCGGCCTGCTGCTGTGCCTGTTCGCCTGCTGGCGGTATGCCGCGGCGCTGGGTGGCTCCGCGCAGGGCGATCGCGGATAAATCCGCTCCTGCGGGAACCAGACCGAGCGTAGGAGCGGACTCCGTCCGCGATCGGCCGATCCCATGCACCTACAACCATGCACCTACGAAAAAGGCCGCGCCCCTTGCGGGAGCGCGGCCTTTTTCATTCAGCGAAGACTCAGCGGCTGGTGGCCGCGGTGCCCTCGGGCAGGTGCGCTTCCGCGTACTCGGCCTCGGCGGCCTCGAAACGCTGGATCATCGCCTTGGACGGCGCGGAGCCGAACAGGCTGAAGACCACGATGGAAACGCTGGAGAGGATGAAGCCCGGGATGATCTCGTACAGGCCGAGCCAGCCGAACTGCTTCCAGACGATCACGGTGACCGCACCGACGATGATGCCGGCAAGCGCGCCGTTGCGGGTCATGCCCTTCCACAGCACGGAGAACAGCACCAGCGGACCGAAGGCGGCGCCGAAGCCGGCCCAGGCGTAGGACACCAGGCCCAATACGCGGTTTTCCGGGTTGGCCGCCAGGGCGATGGAGACCAGCGCGACCAGCAGCACCATCGCGCGACCGACCCACACCAGCTCCAGCTGGCTGGCGTTCTTGCGCAGGAAGGCCTTGTAGAAGTCTTCGGTCAGCGCCGAGGAGCAGACCAGCAGCTGGCAGCTCAGGGTGCTCATCACTGCGGCGAGGATGGCGGACAGCAGGATGCCGGCGATCCACGGGTTGAAGAGGATCTTCGCCAGCTCGATGAAGATGCGCTCGTGGTTCTCGCCCACGGCGCCAGCCTGCTCCGGGTGCGCCTGGAAGTAGGCGATGCCGAAGAAGCCGACGGCCACGGCGCCGCCCAGGCAGAGGATCATCCAGGCCATGGAGATGCGCCGGGCAGCCGGGATCGACTTCACCGAATCGGCGGCCATGAAGCGCGCCAGGATGTGCGGCTGGCCGAAGTAGCCCAGGCCCCAGGCCATCAGCGACAGCACGCCGACGAAGGAAGCGCCCTTGAACATGTCGAAATTGGCCGCGTCCTTCAGCTCGATGGCGGCGAAGGTCGGATCGATGCCGCCGGTGGCCAGCAGCACGAAGATCGGCGTGAGGATCAGCGCGAAGATCATCAGCGAGGCCTGCACGGTGTCGGTCCAGCTCACCGCCAGGAAGCCACCGACGAAGGTGTAGGCGATGGTCGCAGCGGCACCGGCCCACAGGGCGGTCTCGTAGGACATGCCGAAGGTGCTTTCGAACAGGCGAGCGCCGGCGACGATGCCGGAGGCGCAGTAGATGGTGAAGAACACCAGGATCACCAGCGCAGAGATGACGCGCAGCAGGCGGCTGTTGTCCTCGAAGCGGGTGCTGAAGTAGTCCGGCAGGGTCAGCGCGTTGCCGTTGTGCTCGGTGTGCACACGCAGGCGACCGGCGACGAACAGCCAGTTCAGGTAGGCGCCGGCGATCAGGCCGATGGCGATCCAGCTTTCCGAGATACCCGACAGGTAGATGGCGCCCGGCAGGCCCATCAGCAGCCAGCCGCTCATGTCCGAGGCGCCGGCCGACAGCGCGGTGACGAAGCTACCGAGGCTGCGGCCACCGAGGATGTAGTCGGAGAAGTTGTTGGTGGAACGGTACGCGGCGAAGCCGATCAGTACCATGGCCGCGATGTAGATCACGAAGGTGATCAGTGTTGGCGTGTTGACGCTCATGGGGTCTCCCCTGCAGCTTGTTTTTATCCGGGCTCGCGGGGTATCGCGGGCCCTTGACTGGCAGCCGGCGTGGTTGACGCCGACCGGTTAGCGCTTGCTCACAGGCAAACCGGGTTGCGCGTGATGCCAAACAGGCACCGAACCGCTACGCCTCCCGACGCAGGCACGCCCTCATCCTTGCTGGCGTCTTCCTGCAGCCACCGTCTCACCACGGCGACCTCCGTCCCGCCTGCGCCGGTAAGCGCGGGCGGGGCGTTTCCCGGGCGATGCCCGGTGATCCTTCAGGCGTCGAATTCGACGCCTTGCTCCCGAGCAAATCCGGCCAGCCGCACGATAAAGGGCTGGCGACGGCATTCGTCGCGGGAAGCGGAAACTGTGCGGACGCGCGCAGCGAGAGGCGGCAGGGGGTGGCCGGCGCGCGAGGGCGCGGATTGTACAGAAAGCATCGCAGCGGATGGCGCCACTGGTCCGAGGGCAGACGACGCAAGGCCACGGGCGGGCGCGGTGGGCCGGGCCGTGGATGGAGTGGCGCGGCCAGGTGCAGGCGCGCTACAGGCAAAAGCAGAACCGGTGATGGGCATGCTGCCCCTCCCGCGTATCGAGCTGGCTGTTGTTCTTGGTATGACCGGTTGCACTTTGGATCACCAGCAACACGGTGGGCGGACTCTATGGGTTGCACCCTGCGCAATTCTTGCTGAAAGCTCTGGAGTTCTTGCAGAAGACTCCGGCAACCGAAGGCCGACAGCTGACCATTCGATCAGCAATCAGGGCCGTGCAGCCTATTGGATTCAGCTGCGGCGCAGGCTGCCCGGGGTCAATCCCAGGTAGCGGCGCATCGCCGTGGTCAGCGCGCTCTGGCTGGAAAAACCGCACTCGCCGGCCACGTTCACCAGTGGCAGGTCGGATTCCCGCAGCAGGCGCGCGGCGCGATCCAGGCGCTGGCGCAGCAGGTACTGGTGCGGAGTGAGGCCGACACGATCCTTGAACTGCGCATGGAAATGACTGGGGCTCAGGCAGGCGACTTGCGCCAGCTCGGCCACGGTGATGCGTCGGGAAAGATGCTCGGCGATGTAGCCATCCAGCCGTTCCAGGTCCAGCGGCCCGCTGCGCGGCGCGCGGTCTTCACCGAACAGACGCAGGTGCAGAGCCCGCAGCAACACGCCGCCGAGTGCGCGGGCGAGCAGCGGGTCGTCGCCATAGCGGGCGATCTCCGCGCCAGCGTAGCTGAGCAGGTGCTGGAAATCCGCATCCAGGGTCGGGTAGCGCGGCACCTCGAACAGCCGCGCCAGCAGCTCGCGGTCCTGCTCGCCGGTGCCGGCCTCGTTCAGGTCGAGGATCAGCATGCTGTTATCGCCGAGTCCGACGAACTCGTGGTCGGCATCCCCCGGCACCAGACAGGCACGCATGCGGCAGACCTCGCCACCGGCACCACCAATCTCGAATTCCGCGCGGCCGCTGAGGGACATCACCAGTTGGTGATGGTCATGGGCGTGCTGGTCGGTCTGGTCGGACAGCGTGGCGAGGCGGGTAGCGAACATGGTACTGGGTGATCAAATTTTGAGCATGGTACGGAAAATTCGTACAGCTGCCCAGCCAACAGGTGCAACCGGGCGCAACTCGGAAAACACAAAGCACCAAAGCGTCTAAGCTCGAAAGCCTTGCTAACTGATAGATATGTTATGTTATAACAAATAACACATTCCCACTTTGCCCTTCCCCGCCGCCTGGCGCATCCCTGATCACGAGGGAGGGGTTCGCTTTGCCAGAAGAAAAACCAGGAGTTCGTCATGTCCCCATCCCGTCCCCGCCCCAGCTGGCGTCTAGCCCCGCTGAGCCTGGCCCTGTGCGCCGCCGCACCCGCGCTGGCCGCGGCCGCCCCCACCGAGCTGGAGCCCCAGGTGATCACCGCCAACCCGCTGGGCGACGCCTCCCCCGCCGCGCCCAGCAGCGTGCTGCAGGGCGACGAACTGACCCTGCGGCAGAAGGGCAGCCTGGGTGAAACCCTCAACGGCACGCCGGGTGTGTCCTCCACCTGGTTCGGCCCCGGCGCCAGCCGCCCGGTGATCCGTGGCATGGATGGCGACCGCATTCGCATCCTGCGCAATGGCGTCGGTGCGCTGGACGCCTCGTCGCTGTCCTACGACCATGCCGTGCCGGAAGACCCCAACGTCGTCGAGCGCATCGAAGTCGTGCGCGGCCCGGCCGCCCTGCTCTATGGCGGCAACGCCATCGGCGGCGTGGTCAACAGCTTCGACAACCGCATCCCCAGCGAACCGGTGGACGGCATCCATGGCCAGGGCGAGTTGCGCTACGGCGGCTCGGACACCACCCGCAGCAGCGCTGGCGCGCTGGAGGCCGGCGACGGCACCTTCGCCCTGCACCTGGACGCCGGCTCGCGCGAATTCAACGACCTGCGCATCCCCGGCTACGCCCATTCCCCGCGCCAGCGCCAGATCGATGGCGACGACTCGAAACACCGAGTGAACAACAGCGACGGCCGCCAGGACAGTGGCGCCATCGGCGGCAGCTACCACTGGGACCACGGCTACGCCGGCCTGTCCTACAGCGGCTACGACAGCAACTACGGCTCGCCCGCCGAAGACGACGTGCGCCTGAAGATGCAGCAGGACCGCTACGCCTTCGCCTCGGAAATCCGCGACCTCGACGGCCCCTTCAGCTCGGTGAAGCTGGATGCCGCCTACACCGAGTACCAGCACAAGGAAATCGAGGACGGCGAGACCGGCACCACCTTCAAGAACGACGGCTACGAGGCGCGCATCGAGGCACGGCACAAGCCCATCGGCCCGCTGGACGGCGTGGTCGGCGCGCAGATCGCCAACAGCCGCTTTTCCGCACTGGGCGACGAAGCCTTCGTGCCGCACACCGAAACCGACAGCGCCGCGCTGTTCTTCCTGGAGAACTGGCAGGCCAGCGAGCGACTGGCGCTGAACCTGGGCGGCCGCGTCGAGCACACGCGCATCGAGCCCAACGCCAAGGATAACGAGCGCTTCGCCGAGAACGACGACTCGCGCAGCTTCACCGCCGGCAGCCTGTCCACCGGCGCGGTGTACAAGCTGACGCCGATCTGGTCGCTGGCCGGCACCCTGGCCTATACCGAGCGTGCACCGACCTTCTACGAGCTGTACGCCAACGGCGCCCACGCCGCCACCGGCACCTTCGAAGTCGGCGACGCCAACGCGAGCAAGGAAAAGGCCGTCTCCACCGACCTAGCCCTGCGCTTCGACAGCGAACGGCACAAAGGCAGCGTCGGCGTGTTCTACAGCCGCTTCTCCAACTACATCGGCCTGCTGGCCAGCGGGCGCTACCGCGACGAGGAAGGCGCGGTGGTCGATGCCGG
This sequence comes from Pseudomonas sp. CAN1, assembly GCF_030462585.1. Lineage (GTDB taxonomy): Bacteria > Pseudomonadota > Gammaproteobacteria > Pseudomonadales > Pseudomonadaceae > Pseudomonas. Next base: position 45,286 of record NZ_JASMRU010000023.1, read on the forward strand.
CGACGACGAGGCGCTGCCCGAGTACCTCTACAGTGGCGTGAAGGCGGACTTCTACGGCGTCGAGGCGCAGGATCGCATCCACCTGCTGGAAAGCCCCTACGGCCGCTTCGACCTGGAGCTTTCCGGCGATTACACCCGCGCGAAGAACAAGGACACCGGCGAAGCCCTGCCGCGCATCGCCCCGCTGCGCCTGAACAGCGCGCTGCTCTGGGAGCTGCAGCAGTGGCAGGCGCGGGTCGACGTGGAATACGCCGCCGACCAGAACCGCGTGCCGGAGAACGAGCTGCGTACCGACGGCTACACCACCCTGGGAGCCAGCGTCGGCTACCGCTTCGACCTGGGCGACAGCCGCTGGCTGGCCTTCGTCAAGGGCGAGAACCTGACCAACCAGACCGTGCGCTACGCCAGCTCCATCCTGCGCGACAGCGTGCCGGCCGGCGGACGCGGCATCCAGGCCGGGGTGAAGGTGGCGTTCTAAGCCGCCGCGCTCTGCTGCTCTACAGCTGACGCCCGGCGTAATCCCGAGCGAACTGTGTGGCGATCCGCCCGGACCGCGACCCGCGATGGGTCGCCCAGCGGATCGCCGCCTGCTCCCATTCCTCCTGCGGTACGCCGCCCAGGCCGTGGGATTCCAGCCAGCGGGCGACCGCCTCCAGGTACTGCTCCTGGCTGAAGGCATAGAAAGATATCCACAGACCGAAACGCTCGGAGAGCGAGATCTTCTCCTCCACCGCCTCGCCGGGGTGCAGCTCGCCGCTCTCGCTGCGCTGGAACGACAGGTTGTCCTCGGCGCGCTCGGCCAGCAGGTGGCGGCGGTTGGACGTGGCGTAGATCAGCACGTTGCCGGACTGCCCGGCGACCGAGCCGTCCAGCACGGTCTTCAGGCCCTTGTAGCCGGTCTCGCCATCCTCGAAGGACAGGTCGTCGCAGAACAGCACGAAGCGCTCCTGGCGATGGCGCAGCAGATCGATGATCTGTGGCAGGTCGGCCAGGTGCTCCTTGTCCACTTCGATCAGGCGCAGCCCTTCGGCATGGAAGGCGTGCAGGCAGGCCTTCACCAGAGAACTCTTGCCGGTGCCGCGGGCGCCGGTCAGCAGCACGTTGTTGGCCGGGCGGCCGGAGACGAACTGGCGGGTGTTCTGCTCGATCAGCGCCTTTTGCCGGTCAACGTTGCGCAGGTCGTCGAAGGCGATCAGCGCCGGCTCGATCACCGGCGTCAGGCGCGGCTGGCCCTGGCGGTATTCCCAAAGATGGGCGATGGCACCCTCTTCCAGCGCCAGTTCGGCGCGAAGCGGCAGGGATTGTTCAAGCAACCGGGCGATACGGGCCAGTTGTTCGGCGATTACGGACATGTCGTTCATGGTGGGATCATCGAAGCGGATGGGGACTGTTCAGCAGCCTAACGATGGAGGAAAGTGGTCGTCTAACGACAAACAGGCATCCACATGCGTAAAAAGGACATAGCCACCCAGCCACCGGAAAATCACGGCGACGAACGGGCGGCGAGCCCGGTAGCCGCGGTCGCCCTGGACTTTCCCGACGGCCACCAGGTGCCTGCGCACAGTCATCATCGCGCGCAACTGCTCTACGCCGTGCGCGGTGTGCTGGTGGTGGGCAGCGCCAGCGGCCAGTGGGTGGTGCCGGACAACCGCGGCCTGTGGATACCCGGTGGCGTGGAGCACTGGACGCGCATGGTCGGCGACGTGCAGGTGCGCACTCTTTATGTGGAGCCCGGCAGCGCTCCGCACCTGCCGCCGGACTGCTGTGTGCTGGCGGTCTCGCCGCTGCTGCGCGAGCTGATCCTGGCAGCGCTGACGATAAGCGGCGAAGTCAGGCCGGACTCCCGCGACGGCCGCGTCCTCGGCCTGATGCTCGATGAACTGCGCGAAGACCCGATGCTGCCGCTGCACCTGCCGCTGCCCGCCCATCCGCGCTTGCGTGCGCTGTGCCAGGCCATCCAGGCGCAGCCCGGCGACAGCGCCAGCCTCGGCGACTGGGCGGCCCGATTGAATGTCGACAGCAAGACGGTACAACGCTGGTTCTTCGCCGAAACCGGGCTGACCTTCGGCCAATGGCGGCAACAGGCACGGCTTCTGGCCGCCCTGGAGCGTTTGGCCCTGGGCGAAAGCGTGCTGAGCGTGGCGCTGGAAGTGGGATACAGCACGCCCAGCGCCTTCAGCGCCATGTTCAGCCGCCAGTTCGGCCGACCGCCCAGCGATTTCCTCCGTTCACGTCCGCTAATCCGCTCATAAGCAACGTCTCGCAACATGCTCCGAGCACAACCTTCGGAAATGGGATTGAAACCCTGCGTCGGTTTCCCCATCTAGACTGTCATGTTCAATCAGTCAGGTGCCTCATGAGCGACCACGACGAGATTCACGATATCCACAGCGCCGAAGAGGTCAGCAACACCGGGCTGGTGTTGCCGGGGCAGAACCTGCCGACCACGGTCTACGTCATCCCGATCCACAACCGCCCGTTCTTCCCGGCGCAGGTGCTGCCGGTGATCGTCAACGAGGAACCGTGGGCCGAGACCCTGGAGCTGGTCGCCAAGACCGAGCACCACAGCCTGGCGCTGTTCTTCATGGAGAACCCGCCGGAAGACCCGCGCCACTTCGACCCGGACAGCCTGCCCGAGCACGGCACCCTGGTGCGCGTGCACCACGCCAGCCGCGAGGGCGGCAAGCTGCAGTTCGTCGCCCAGGGCCTGTCGCGTGTGCGCATCCGTGGCTGGATCAAGCGCCATCGCCCGCCCTTCCTGGTGGAAGTGGAGTACACCCATACCCCCAGCGACCCGAGCGACGAGGTGAAGGCCTACGGCATGGCCCTGATCAACGCGATCAAGGAACTGCTGCCGCTCAACCCGCTGTACAGCGAAGAGCTGAAGAACTACCTCAATCGCTTCAACCCCAACGATCCCTCGCCGCTGACCGACTTTGCCGCCGCGCTGACCACCGCGCCGGGCGCCGAGCTGCAGGGCGTGCTGGACACCGTGCCGATGCTCAAGCGCATGGAGAAGGTGCTGCCGCTACTGCGCAAGGAAGTGGAAGTCGCGCGCCTGCAGAAGGAGCTGTCCGCCGAGGTCAACCGCAAGATCGGCGAGCGCCAGCGCGAATTCTTCCTGCAGGAACAGCTGAAGATCATCCAGCAGGAACTGGGCATCACCAAGGACGACAAGAGCGCCGACTCCGACGAATTCCGCGCCCGCCTGGAAGGCAAGACCCTGCCCGAGCAGGCGAAGAAGCGCATCGACGAAGAGCTGAACAAGCTGTCGATCCTCGAGACTGGCTCGCCGGAGTACGCCGTCACGCGCAATTACCTCGACTGGGCGACCTCGGTGCCGTGGGGCCTGATGGGCGTCGACAAGCTCGACCTCAAGCACGCGCGCAAGGTCCTCGACCGCCATCATTCCGGGCTGGAAGACGTCAAGGACCGCATCCTCGAATTCCTCGCGGTGGGCACCTTCAAGGGCGAGATCGCCGGCTCCATCGTGCTGCTGGTGGGCCCGCCCGGCGTCGGCAAGACCAGCATCGGCAAGTCAATCGCCGAGAGCCTGGGGCGGCCGTTCTACCGCTTCAGCGTCGGCGGCATGCGTGATGAGGCCGAGATCAAGGGCCACCGCCGCACCTACATTGGCGCCCTGCCCGGCAAGCTGGTGCAGGCGCTGAAGGACGTCGAGGTGATGAACCCGGTGATCATGCTCGACGAGATCGACAAGCTCGGCAGCAGCTACCAGGGCGACCCCGCCTCGGCGCTGCTGGAGACGCTGGATCCGGAGCAGAACGTGGAGTTCCTCGATCACTACCTGGACCTGCGCCTGGACCTGTCCAAGGTGCTGTTCGTCTGCACCGCCAACACCCTGGACTCCATCCCCGGCCCGCTGCTGGACCGCATGGAAGTCATCCGCCTGTCCGGCTACATCGCCGAGGAGAAGCTGGCCATCGCCAAGCGTCACCTGTGGCCCAAGCAGCTGGAAAAGGCCGGCGTGCCGAAGAATCGGCTATCGATCAACGACGCCGCCCTGCGCGCGGTAATCGAGGGCTACGCCCGCGAGGCCGGCGTACGCCAGCTGGAGAAAGTGCTCGGCAAGCTGGTGCGCAAGTCGGTGATGAAGCTGCTGGAAGACCCCGAATCGGTGGTGAAGATCGGCGCCAAGGACCTGGAGGAATACCTCGGCATGCCGGTGTTCCGCACCGAGCAGGTGCTCTCCGGCGTCGGCGTGATCACCGGCCTGGCCTGGACCAGCATGGGCGGCGCGACCCTGCCCATCGAGGCGACGCGCATCCACACGCTGAACCGCGGCTTCAAGCTCACCGGCCAGTTGGGTGACGTGATGAAGGAGTCGGCGGAGATTGCCTACAGCTACATCAGCTCGAACCTGAAGAAGTACGGCGGCGAGTCGACCTTCTTCGACCAGGCCTTCGTCCACCTGCACGTACCCGAGGGCGCCACGCCCAAGGACGGCCCCAGCGCCGGCGTGACCATGGCCAGCGCCCTGCTGTCCCTGGCGCGCAACCAGGCGCCGAAGAAGGGCGTGGCCATGACCGGCGAGCTGACCCTCACCGGGCAGGTGCTGCCCATCGGCGGGGTGCGCGAGAAGGTCATCGCGGCGCGTCGGCAGAAGATCTTCGAGCTGATCCTCCCCGAGCCCAACCGCGGCGACTTCGAGGAGCTGCCGGAGTACCTGAAGGAAGGCCTGACGGTGCATTTCGCCAAGCGCTTCGGCGATGTGGCGAAGGTGCTGTTCCCGGCGTGATGCCCTGAACCAACCTGTAGGAGCGGGCCACGCCCGCGATTCGCGCCCATGGGGCGCTCCTACAGGCTGGCTCCGGTGTTTGGGTTTTGGCTTTTGTAGGAGCGGAGCTTCTCCGCGATGCTCTGGCTTGGGCTTGGGCTTGGGCTTGGGCTTGAGCTTGAGCTTGGGAGTTTCAGCGCCGCTTCGGCGTGCGCGCGGACTTCTTGTTTCGCCCCCTCGGGCGAGTCCCTTTTGGCAGACGCCCCAAAAGGAACCAAAAGGTCTCGCCCCTGCCATCCGGCTTTTCGCTTCGCGAAAAGTACCCTCGGTTCCTCGGAGTTTCAGGGGGCCGCCGCGAAGGGCCATCCCTGGCCAGTCGCGGCTTCCGCGGCATCCATGCCGCTCTCCCCCTGAAACTCCGATCACCTTCGGCCTCCTGAAAGGGGCACTCCGGAGCGTGCGGATGTTTCTCTGGAAACCCTCAAGAGCCAGAGCCGGCGCTTGTGTGTAGGGCGGATAACCCGGAACGGGTTATCCGCCGATACCACAACGGCGGATAACGCTGGCGCGTTATGCGCCCTACGACCAGCTCCACCCTGTAGGAGCGAGCTTGCTCGCGAACCGCACTCTGCCACCCTCCCCGGCGGAACATTGATGCTGTTGACGCACAGGAATTGATGGGTATCGCTGCGCTCCACGCCATCCTACGTTTGTGCTTCGCTGTGGTTTCGGTGGGGATGTGAACTCTGCTCGCGGACAAGGTCCGCTCCTACGGGGAAATGCGGTGCCAGGCGGTTCGCGAGCAAGCTCGCTCCTATGAAGAGCCCACTTCACACCGATCTGGCTTTGGCTCTGGCTCGCCCGAGGGGGCGAATCAAGAAGTCCGAGCGCACGCCGAAGCGACGCTAAACCGCCCAAGCCAAAAGCATCGCAGGTGCGTCCACTGCTACGTCGATTGCGTTATCCTGCGGCCCAACCTGTCCCCTCCCAGGAGCCGTCATGCCGTCGTACCGCTCGTTGCTGCCCCTCACCCTGGTCCTGCTCGCCGGCTGCGCCGGGCAGACCAAACCCGTGGTCACCCTGGAAGACGCCAGCGACTGCAAGCCGCTGAAACTGCATGCCGGCCAGGAGCTGGTGCTGATCCTGCCGAGCAACCCCACCACCGGTTTCCGCTGGGAGATGCGCAACGCCGCCAACGGCCTGCTGCGCGCCCTCGGCCCGGAGGTCTACAGCAATCCCGAGGACGCCGGCCTGGTCGGCAGCGCCGGGGAGTCCACCTGGCGCTTCCGCGTTTCCGGCGCTGGCGAGGACAAGCTGGAACTGGCCTACCGCCGCCCCTGGGAGCCGGAAGTGGCGCCCGCGCAGACCTTCGTCTGCCCGATTGCCGTCAAGTAACGCGCGCCCACCGAACGACAGCCCGGCGCCATAAGCCGCTCGTGCTGGCGCCTTCGGCCTGTGGAGCAACTGCACGCTGCGGCAAAGTGAGCGCTCGTTTCCACGGGAGGGAACCCCATGCGCTGGGCGCTCTTGGCACTGATCGGCGGTGCCGCTTACCTGTTCGCCGTCACCTTCGACCTGCACGCGCTGCGCATGCTGTGCAAGCCGCTGCCGGTGCTGGCCATGCTGTTGTGGATTCTCGGCACGCCGGCCGACGGCTACCGGCGCTGGGTCGCCATCGGCCTGGTGCTGTCGATGCTCGGCGACATCCTGCTGGAATGGCCAATCAACGCCTTCGTCCCCGGCCTCGCCGCCTTCCTGCTGGCGCACCTGGCCTACCTGGTCGCCTACCTGGGTGATACTCGCCGCTTCGCCCCGCTCGGCCTGCTGGTTGCCGGCGCCCTCGGCGGCGGCCTGTTCGCCCTGCTCTACAGCCGAGGCCTGGGCCCATTGCTGCTGCCGATTGCGCTGTACAGCCTGACCATCAGCGCCATGCTCTGGCGCGCCATCGCCCGGCTCGGTGTGCCCTCGATCGCCAATGCCAGCCGGGTATTTGCCGCCTTGGGCGCGCTGCTGTTCGTCAGCTCCGACTCAATGATCGGCATCAGCCGCTTCGTCGTCGCCTTCGACGGCTCCTCCTACGCCATCATGCTGACCTACTGGCTCGGCCAGCTCGGCATCGCCGCTTCGGTCACAAGTCGTCATATCGTTCTGCCATACTCGGAAGGACAACCCGCCACCCGAGCCTGACATGCTGCGACTCGCTTCACCGGCCCTGCTGCTCTGTTCCGCGCTGGCCAGCGCCGAGCCCCTGCGCCTGGCCGGCGATGACTGGTGCCCCTATCTCTGCCCAGGCGATCCGGAAAAACCCGGCTTCCTCCTCGAAGCCCTCGGCCAGTTGCTGCCGCAGCCGCCACAGTTCGAACCCCTGCCCTGGCCACGCGCGCTGCAGATGGCCCGCGAAGGCCTGGTGGACGGCGTGGTCGGCGCCTACAGCGAAGAGTCGGATGGCCTGCTGATCGGCCGCGAACCGATCGGCTGGGTGACCATGCGCTTCTACGTCCGCGAGGACAATCCCTGGACCTGGAACGGCATCCCCTCGCTGGGTAACCAGGCCGTCGGCCTGGCCCAGGGTTACTCCTATGGCAGCGAAGTGGATGCCTGGCGCGACGACAATCTGGCCAACCACGAACAGGTGCAGGTCTTAAGCGGCGAGAAGGTGCTCGAACGCAATATCCAGAAGCTGCTGCTCGGGCGCATCACCGTGCTGCTCGAAGACAGCCAGATAGTCGAACACTACCTGCGTCGCCACGGTCTCTCCGCGCGCATCCAGGCAGCCGGCGAACTGAGCGAAAAACGCCCGATGTACGTCGCGCTGAACCCTCGCCTGGAGGGCGTCGAACAGCGCCTGAGCGACCTCGACGAAGGCTTGCGCGGACTGCGCCGTGACGATCAGTGGAAGCCTCTGATGCAGGGCTATGGCGTCGCCGTTGACTAGCCCGACAGAGGCGTGAGAAAAGTCCTGCAGAGCCATCTGCCATCGGCTATAGATCAATCATAAGAGTCTGCAAAAAGGGGAGCTCCATGCGTGCAGTAGTTCGCTCGATGTTGTTGCTGGGAGCGTGCCTGACGCTCTCCGCCTGTGGCGGCTTGTTGCCCAGCGAACGCGCGGAAGTGCAATCACCGTTCCTGGACTACCAGGATGCACAGAGCCGCTTCAACCAGGTCGATCCTGGCAAGACCACCCGCTCCCAGCTCTACGCACTGGGCTTCGACCCGCTGTCCCAGGGCAACGCGAAGATGCTCTCGTTCATCGACGTGCGCCTGCTCTTCGTGCAACCCAACATCCCCATCGACTACCTCCCCGACGGCCTGGTGACCTGCCTGCAGGCCAAGGACCGCTGCATCGGCTACGCCTTCGACTTCAACAAGACCGACAGCCAGCGCGTCGGCAGCTTCTGGGCCGACATCTTCAACTTCCGCAAGCGCCGCCAGGTGCAGGGCTGGTCGTTCCGCCCGGTGTTCGTGCTGATCGACGACGTGGTGGTGCACAAGACCAGCAACGGCGAGCCGAACATCCGCCGCATGGAAGACAAGAAGAACCCCCTCGGCCCGCTGCAGGGCGCCGGCGAATACTTCTCCGACCAGCTCAAGTGACCCTCGTCCGCTAACGGTTGGGCGCACCTCGCGCCTCGGCTACAATGCGCGCCCCGGCAAACGGGGCGCGCCGCGCCTCCTTGCCTGTTCCAGCGCAACGAGGCCCCATCCAGCGTGAGCGAATCCGACCGCATCTTCGCCCAGCCGCAAACCCAGGTTCCCGACTTCACCTTCAACGAGGACGTGGTGCGCGTCTTCCCGGACATGATCAAGCGATCGGTGCCGGGCTACCCCACCATTGTCGAGAACATCGGCGTGCTCGGTGCGCGCTTCGCTGCCCCGAACAGCGTGCTCTACGACCTCGGCTGTTCGCTGGGCGCCGTGACCCAGGCGCTGCGCCGCCATGTGAAGACCGAGGGCTGCCGCGTCATCGGCGTCGACAACTCGGCACCGATGATCGAGCGCTGCGGCGAATACCTGCGCGCCCAGGACGCCATGCACCAGGAACTGCTGCCGGTCGAACTGATCGAGGCGGACATACTCACCCTGGACCTCAAGCCCTGCTCGCTGATCGCGCTGAACTTCACCCTGCAGTTCATCGCCCCCGAACAACGTCTGGAACTGCTCACCCGCCTGCACAGCGCGCTGTTGCCCGGCGGCGCGCTGATCCTCTCGGAAAAACTGCGCTTCGCCGATGAGCAGGAGCACGAACTGCTCACCAGCCTGCACATCGACTTCAAGCGCGCCAACGGCTACAGCGAACTGGAAATCGCCCAGAAGCGCACCGCCATCGAGAACGTCATGCGCCCCGACACCCTGGAGACCCACCGCGAGCGCCTGCTGGCCGCCGGTTTCTCCAAGGTCGTGCCCTGGTTCCAGTGCCTCAACTTCGCCTCCCTGATTGCCCTGCCATGATCGAACGCTTCGACCTCGACCGCCTGCGCCTTGAACTGGCCGGCACGCCACTGGAATCCTGGGCCGCCGCGCTGCCCGCACAACTGGCCAGCAAGGTCGACGATGGCCACGGCGATCTCGAACGCTGGCTGGCCGCGGTGGATCGCCTGCCCGAGCTGCAAGCCGCCGCCGTCGAGCTGCGCGAGCGCTTCAACCTGGAAGGCGACTGCGACGAAGACACCCGCGCCCAGCTCAAGCTTGCCCTGCAGGGGCTGATCCCGTGGCGCAAGGGGCCGTTCAACCTGTTCGGCGTGCACATCGACACCGAATGGCGCTCGGACTGGAAATGGGACCGCGTCTCGCCGCATATCGACCTGACGGGCAAACGCGTCCTCGACGTCGGCTGCGGCAACGGCTACTACCAGTGGCGCATGCTCGGAGCCGGCGCACGCAGCGTGGTCGGCGTCGACCCGAACTGGCTTTTCTTCTGCCAGTTCCTCGCCATGAAGCGCTTCCTGCCGGACCAGCCGGCCTGGCACCTGCCCTTCGCCCTGGAAGACCTGCCGGAAAAACTGGAAGGCTTCGACACAGTGTTCTCCATGGGTGTGCTCTACCACCGCCGCTCGCCCATCGACCACCTGCTGGCGCTCAAGGACTGCCTGCTGCGTGGCGGTGAGCTGGTGCTGGAAACCCTGGTGGTGGAAGGCGATGTAAATACCGTGCTGGTGCCCGAGGACCGCTACGCGCAGATGCGCAACGTGTGGTTCCTGCCGTCGGTGCCGGCGCTGGAACTCTGGCTGCGCCGCGCGGGCTTCACCGACGTGCGCAGCGTCGACGTGAGCCGCACCTCGATCGAGGAGCAGCGCGCCACCGAGTGGATGCGCTACCAGTCGCTGCCGGACTTCCTCGACGCTAACGACCACAGCCGCACCATCGAAGGCCTTCCGGCGCCGCTGCGCGCGACGCTGGTGGCGCGCAAGCCTTAGGTTACGCCGGGTTCGCGAGCAAGAACTGGGCGTCCCCCTCGCTCCTACGAAGAGCACCGCTCCCTGTAGGAGCGAGCTTGCTCGCGAACCGCCCAATCCCCGTCAGCCATGGCGGCGGATAACCCGTTCCGGGTTATCCGCCCTACGGTTTCAAATCAGGTAGCGATCAGCGGTTGGCTGCCGCCACGATCAGCGCCTTCATCTCGGCAACCGCCTGCTTGAAGCCCACGAACAGCGCATGGGCGACGATGGCGTGGCCGATGTTCAGCTCGTTGATCCCGGCAATCGCCGCTACCGGCTCGGCGTTGTGGTAATGCAGGCCGTGGCCGGCGTTGACGATCAGGCCGTGGGACAGGCCGAACTCCACGCCATCGCGAATGCGCGCCAGCTCATGGGCGGCTTCGGCCGGATTGTGGGCATCGGCATAGCGACCGGTGTGCAGCTCCACCGCCGGTGCACCGATGCGCGCGGACGCTTCGATCTGGCGCTGGTCCGGGTCGATGAAGAGCGACACTTCGCAACCGGCGGCGGCCAGGCGCTGCACCGCTTCACGGATGCGCGCTTCCTGGCCGGCGACGTCCAGGCCACCCTCGGTGGTCAGTTCCTGACGGGTTTCCGGAACCAGGCAGACGTGGGCCGGGCGGATGATCTCGGCAAACTTCATCATCTCCTCGGTGACGCCCATCTCGAAGTTCATGCGCGTCTGCAGCACTTCGGCGAGCACGCGCACGTCGCGGTCCTGGATGTGCCGGCGGTCTTCGCGCAGGTGCACGGTGATGCCGTCGGCGCCGGCTTCCTCGGCGTCCAGCGCGGCTTTCACCGGGTCGGGATAACGGGTGCCGCGGGCCTGGCGCAGGGTGGCGACGTGGTCGATGTTCACGCCGAGCAGGATACGGTTGGCTTCAGTCACGGGAGTTGTCCTTGCGATTCATGAAGAGCTCGCGGCTGACCAGCGGTCGACCGCCAAGATGGGGAGCGAGGGCCTGGCGCATCAGGCGCTTGGCCGCCGCCAGGGCGCCAGGGGCACTCCAGTCGGCTTCGGCCATGGCCAGCAGGTCGGCGCCGTGGAACAGGCCCGGCTGCAGACTGCCGACCGGCTCCAGGCCGGCATCGGGCAGCAGGCGGTAGAGGCCGTCGGGCGCCACGCTCTGGCCGACGATATCGGTGTCCAGGGAAAAACCATAGCCCAGGTCGTCCAGCAGCCGCCATTCGAAGGAGCGCAGCAGCGGCTCCAGCGGACTGCCGGCGGCCAGCAGCGGCAGGGTCGCGCGGTAGTGCTCGAACAGCGCGGGGTGCGGATCTTCGGCCGGCAGCAGGCGGATCATCAGCTCGTTCAGGTACAAGCCGCTGAACAGCGCTTCGCCACTGAGCAGGTTGGGGATGCCGTGGGGTTCCAGGCGCACGACGTTCTTCAGGTCGCTGCGCCCGCGGAACTCGGCCTCCAGCGGCACGAACGGCCGCGCCAGCGCACCGGCCTTGCCCCGCGCACCCCGCAGCACGGCGCGCAGCCGGCCTTGCGGGGTGAAGAAGTCCACCAGCGCGCTGGTTTCCTTGTAGGGACGGCTGTGCAGGACGAAGGCGGCTTGGGCGGTAGAAGCGAGGCTCATGCGCTGCGCCTGGAGTGGGAGTCGGGGGAGTGGGCACGCTGAGGCGCCCGAAGGATGCGCCCCGCTAAGGCTCGCGGGGCGTTGCCGATCAGAGGTCGCCGTAGCCCAGCGAACGCAGTGCGCGCTCGTCGTCGGACCAGCCACCCTTCACTTTCACCCAGAGGTTGAGCATGACCTTGGAGTCGAACAGCACTTCCATGTCCTTGCGCGCGTTCTGGCCGATGCTTTTGATGCGATCGCCCTTGTCGCCGATGATGATCTTCTTCTGGCCATCGCGTTCGACGAGGATCAGCGCATGGATGTGCAGGATCGGACCGTCCTGCTTGAACTCTTCGATCTCCACGGCAACCTGGTACGGCAGCTCGGCGCCCAGCTGGCGCATGATCTTCTCGCGCACCAGTTCGGCGGCGAGGAAGCGGCTGCTGCGGTCGGTGATCTGGTCTTCCGGGAAGAAGTGGTCATTCTCCGGCAGGCGCTCGGCCACCAGGCCTTCGAGCACGTCGAGGTTCTGCCCGTGCTGGGCGGAAATCGGCACGACTTCGGCGTTGGGCAGCTGTTCGGCCAGCCACTGCAGGTGCGGCAGCAGCTCGCCCTTGTCTTCCATGCGGTCGACCTTGTTCACCGCCAGCAGGACCGGGCAGCTCACGTACTTGACCTTGTCGTAGACCATCTGGTCTTCGTCGGTCCAGCGGTTGCGGTCGACGACGAAGATCACCACGTCGACGTCCTTCAGCGCGGCGCTGGCCGAACGGTTCATGTAGCGGTTGAGCGCCTTGTCGTTGTCCTTGTGCAGGCCGGGGGTGTCGACGTAGACGGCCTGTACATCACCCTCGGTCTTGATGCCCAGCAGGGTGTGGCGGGTGGTCTGCGGCTTGCGCGAGGTGATCGCCAGCTTCTGCCCGAGGATGTGGTTGAGCAGGGTCGACTTGCCCACGTTGGGGCGGCCGACGATGGCGACGTAACCGCAACGGACGCTGCCTGCTTCATCGTGCTCGGATTGATCGTGCTGGTCTTGCTCGTGCTCACTCATGGCCATTCTCCACGCCCAGGGCTGCCAATGCGGCAGCGGCGGCCACCTGCTCGGCGATGCGGCGGCTGCCGCCGTGACCGTGGGTCTTGTCATTCAGCAGGGCCACCTCGCACTCCACGAAGAAGGTGCGGCAGTGGGGTTCGCCCTGGATATCCACCACGTCGTAACGCGGCAAGTCGCACCCGCGCGATTGCAGGAATTCCTGCAGGCGGGTCTTGGGGTCCTTGTTGGTATCCACCGGGGTCAGCTCGCGCAGTTGCGGGCCGAGCCAGCCCATGATCCGCTCGCGGGCGGAATCCATGCCGGTGTCCAGATAGATGGCGCCGATCAGCGCCTCCATGGCGTCAGCCAGGATCGACTCGCGGCGGTATCCGCCGCTTTTCAGCTCGCCCGAACCCAGTCGCAGGTAATCCCCGATCTCGAAGCCGCGGGCCAGCAGGGCCAGGGTCTCGCCCTTCACCAGTCGCGCGCGCAGGCGTGACAGCTGGCCTTCGCGGGCCTGGGGGAAGTGGGTGAACAGGGCTTCGCCGATGACGAAGTTGAGGATGGCGTCACCGAGGAACTCCAGGCGCTCGTTGTTGCGCCCGGCGAAGCTGCGATGGGTCAGCGCCAGGACCATCAGGTCCTGGTCGCGGAAGGTGTAGCCAAGCTTGCGCTCGAGTCGATCCAGACTGTTGTTACTCACGGCATTCGTACACGATATTCTTTGTCAAAGTGGACCACCAGGTCGATGTTCTGCACCAGGGGCTCGCGTTTTTCGTACTTCAGATGGGCGCGGAATTCGTTGTTTTCCAGCTGCACATCCAGGGCATCTTCCAGCTTGAGGTCGCGGATGTTGTTGAGCATCAGCGCCTTGTTGACGTAAGCATAGAACTCCGGCACCGAGCGGACTTCCGCCGCCTTGTCGGTTTCCACCGACTGGATCGACTTCTCGATGGCGAAGTAGTCCATGTAGTGCGGGATCAGCTTGAACGCGGTGCTGGCCAGGAACGCCACGACGGCGAGAACCACCAGCCAACCCAGCAGCGACATCCCCTTCTGCGAACGTGCGTACGTCATATCGACCTCATGTCGTTATCTTTCTTGTTTGCCCCGCCAACCGCGGCAGGTCCAAGTGAAGCGGGGCTGCCTCGCTCCCCGCGTGCAGCCCCGCCCTTTTTTCTAGCACCGCCGCAGGCCGCATGGCTTGCCGCGTCTCACAAGCTTAGTGAATCACGCCGACCCGCGAGAAATTCGGCAGGTTGCGCATCTTCGGATCCGGCCAGCTCATCCACACCGCGAACGCCTTGCCGACGATGTTGCGGTCCGGAACCATGCCCAGCAGGTCCTTCGGGATCTTCGGGTCGTTCCAGTAGCGGCTGTCGTTAGAGTTGTCGCGGTTGTCGCCCATCATGAAGTAGTGCTCGGCGGGGACTTTCCACTGCTTGCCCGGCTCGATGCGGAAGCGGGTCATTTCCTTGCGGATCATGTGCTCCGCAGCGCCCAGCTTCTCCTGGTACAGGGTCACGCTGCCCAGGGTGCCCGGCTCTTCGCCCACCAGGGACTCGGCCACCGGCTGGTCGTTGATGTACAGGCGCTTGTCGCTGGTGTAGCGGATGGTGTCGCCCGGCACGCCGACCACACGCTTGATGTAGTTGATGTTCGGGTCGCTGGGATAGCGGAACACCATGACATCGCCACGCTGCGGGTCACCGACCGGGATCACCTTGGTGTCCAGCACCGGCAGGCGGATGCCGTAGGCGAACTTGTTCACCAGGATGAAATCGCCCACTTCCAGGGTCGGCTTCATCGAGCCGGACGGAATCTGGAACGGCTCGACCAGGAACGAACGCAGCACCAGCACGATGAACAGTACCGGGAAGAACGACTTGCCGTACTCGACGAGTACCGGTTCCTTGTTGAGCTTCTCCAGCACTTCCGGGTCAGCTTCGCCGACCGAGCCTTCATAGGCGGAAATGGCTGCCCGGCGACGCGGTGCGAACAGCACCAGATCAACCAGGGCGAGTACGCCGCATACCGCGACGGCAATCACCAGCAACAGCGGGAAATTCAGGGTCATAGGGTTCAACTGTCCACTTTGAGCACAGCGAGGAAGGCTTCCTGCGGAATCTCCACGCTACCGACCTGCTTCATCCTTTTCTTACCGGCCTTCTGCTTCTCCAGCAGCTTGCGCTTACGGCTCACGTCACCACCGTAGCACTTGGCCAGTACGTTCTTCCTGAGCGCCTTGACCGTCGAACGGGCGATGATCTGCCCACCGATGGCCGCCTGAATCGCGACGTCGAACATCTGCCGCGGGATCAGTTCCTTCATCTTCTCCACCAGCTGACGGCCCTTGTACGGGGCGTTGTCGCGGTGGACGATCAGGGCGAGGGCATCGACCTTCTCGCCGTTGATCAGCACATCGAGACGAACCAGGTTGGCCGGCTCGAAGCGATCGAAGCTGTAGTCCAGCGAAGCATAGCCACGGCTGGTGGATTTCAGGCGATCGAAGAAGTCCAGCACCACTTCGTTCATCGGCAGGTCGTAGATCACCTGGACCTGGCCGCTGAGGAAGTGCATGTCGCGCTGTACGCCGCGCTTCTCGATGCACAGGGTAATGACGTTGCCCAGGTGCTCCTGAGGCACAAGGATGGTCGCGCGGCAGATCGGCTCGCGCATCTCGTCGATGGACGACAGGTCGGGCAGCTTGGACGGGTTGTCGACGTAGAGGATCTCGCCGTTCTTCTGCACGATCTCGAAGATCACGGTCGGCGCGGTGGTGATCAGGTCCAGGTCGTATTCGCGCTCCAGGCGCTCCTGGATGATCTCCATGTGCAGCATGCCGAGGAAGCCGATGCGGAAACCGAAGCCCAGGGCCTCGGAGCTTTCCGGCTCGTACTGCAGCGCGGCGTCGTTCAGGGTCAGCTTCTGCAGGGCTTCGCGGAAGTCCTCGAAGTCATCGGAGCTGACCGGGAACAGGCCGGCGTAGACCTGCGGCTTGATGCGCTTGAAGCCCGGCAGCACGTCCACGTCGGGGGTGTTGTTCAGGGTCAGGGTGTCGCCGACCGGGGCACCGAGGATGTCCTTGATGCCGGCAATGATGAAGCCCACTTCGCCGGCCTTCAGGTCCGGAGTCTCGGTGTGCTTGGGGGTGAAGACGCCGACGCTGTCCACCTGGTGGATCTTGCCGGTGGACTTCACCAGGATCTTGTCGCCCTTCTTGACGCGGCCGTGCTTCACCCGCACCAGCGAGACCACGCCCAGGTAGTTGTCGAACCAGGAGTCGATGATCAGCGCCTGCAGCGGGGCGTCGATGTTGCCTTCGGGGGACGGGATGGTCGCGACCAGGCGCTCCAGTACCTCGTCCACGCCCATGCCGCTCTTGGCCGAGCAGGCCACGGCGTCGGTGGCGTCGATGCCGATGATGCTTTCGATCTCGTCCTTCACGCGGTCCGGGTCGGCCTGCGGCAGGTCCATCTTGTTCAGCACGGGCATGACTTCCAGGCCCTGCTCGATGGCGGTGTAGCAGTTGGCGACCGACTGCGCTTCCACGCCCTGGCCGGCGTCCACCACCAGCAGCGCACCTTCGCACGCCGCCAGCGAACGGCTGACTTCGTAGGTGAAGTCGACGTGGCCGGGGGTGTCGATGAAGTTCAGCTGGTAGGTCTTGCCGTCCTTCGCCTTGTAATGAAGGGTGACGCTGTGCGCCTTGATGGTGATGCCGCGCTCGCGCTCCAGGTCCATGGAGTCCAGAACCTGGGCCTCCATCTCGCGGTCGGACAGGCCGCCGCACATCTGGATGAAGCGGTCTGCCAGCGTCGACTTGCCATGGTCGATGTGGGCGATGATGGAGAAATTGCGGATATGACTCAGGTCACTCACGGCGAACACACTCGGAAGGCTGAAGGCGGCGGTCCGCCGAAAAATAGCCGGGGAGTTTACCTGACTCCAGCGCCATGCGTCACGCCGCGCCGGACGGTCAGGCATGAAAAAGGGCGGTCGAGACCGCCCTTTTTCAGTGCACTGGCCTTACTCGGACAGCTTGAAGGTGATGAAGCTCGCACGCCCCTGGCGCAGTACGCGCATGGAGATGGAGCGATCCTTCGGCAGCGCCTTGGCGATCTCGGCGAAGGTCTTGGAGGAGTCCACCGCGCGATTGTTCAGGTGAGTGATGACGTCACCCGGACGCAGGCCGACCATGGCAGCCGGGCCGCCCTGGACGTCCTTGATCACCACGCCGCCCTTGATGTCCATGGACTTGCGCTGCTCGGCAGTCAGCTCCGCCACGGTCACGCCCATGCGATTGCTGCTGCGCTCGGCGCCTTTGCCTTCGACAGCGGCGACGGCATCGTCGTCATCCGGCAGGCTGCCGATGGTCATGTTGAGGGTCTGGCGCTTGTTGTCACGAATGACTTCCAGGGCCGCCTTGTCGCCCGGCTTCATGTTGCCCACCAGGTGCGGCAGGTCGGCGGACTCGTTGATGGTCTGGCCGTTCAGGCTGAGGATCACGTCGCCCACCTGCAGGCCACCCTTGGCCGCCGGACCGTCTTCCACCAGCTGCGCCACCAGTGCGCCGGACGGCTTGTCGAGACCGAAGGATTCGGCCAGGTCCTTGTTCACTTCCTGGATCACCACGCCCAGCCAGCCGCGATTGACCTTGCCACCGGC
This sequence comes from Pseudomonas sp. CAN1, assembly GCF_030462585.1. Classification (GTDB taxonomy): domain Bacteria; phylum Pseudomonadota; class Gammaproteobacteria; order Pseudomonadales; family Pseudomonadaceae; genus Pseudomonas. Next base: position 62,722 of record NZ_JASMRU010000023.1, read on the forward strand.
TTTCAGCTGATCGGCGACGTTCAGCGCCACATCGATCGGGATCGCGAAGGAAAGGCCCATGAAGCCGCCGGAACGGGTGAAGATCTGCGAGTTGATGCCGACCACTTCGCCCTGCAGGTTCAGCAGCGGACCACCAGAGTTGCCCGGGTTGATCGCCACGTCGGTCTGAATGAACGGCACGTAGTTCTCGTTCGGCAGGCTGCGGCCCTTGGCGCTGACGATACCGGCGGTCACCGAGTGGTCGAAGCCGAACGGCGAGCCGATGGCCAGCACCCACTCACCGACCTTGAGCTTGTCGGAATCGCCCAGCTTGAGGGTCGGCAGGCCCTTGGCATCGATCTTCAGCACGGCCACGTCGCTACGCGGGTCAGCGCCGACCAGCTTGGCCTTGTGCTCGCTGCGGTCGGACAGGCGCACGAGGATCTCGTCGGCGTCGGCCACCACGTGGTTGTTGGTGAGGATGTAGCCATCATCGGAAATGATGAAGCCCGAACCCAGGGACTGGGCTTCGCGCTGCTGACCACGGGGCGCCTGGCCCTGGCCACCCTGGCCGCGGGGAATGCTGCGTTCGAAGAATTCGCGCAGGCCCGGCGGCAGGCCGTCGAGGTCCGGAATGCCCATCTGCGCGTTGGAGCGATCGGGAAGCTTCTGCGTGGTACTGATATTGACCACCGCGGGCGAGGCTTTCTCGACCAGCGGGGTGAAGTCCGGTAGTTCAGCCCGCGCGGTGACCGACAGGCTCAGGGCCAGCAGGGCGACCAGCGCAGCCATGCTGCGTTTCAGGGTTTGCATTGACTACAGCTCCCGTGATGTTGATTGGGAAGATCACTAAACAGGGCCGGGCGGCCCACCGACCAGCGTACGCAGCACAACCGGTTGCATCGCCGGATCATCCGTATGGCGCCGCGTGAAGCGGCGCACCAGCAGCCAGGAGAGGAGGAAACCCACCAGACCGGCTGCGATGATGAGCGGTTCTCCCAGGCTGAAGCGCGCTGCCAGCAGTGCCGGCGCGAACAGTCCGATCAGGGGAACCAGATAGAAAAGCAGGGCGCTCTTCAGCAGAAGGTCTTCGTCCAGGCCCAGCACGACTTCGTCGCCGGGCGCCAGGTGCAAAGCAGAAAGGGCGCGCACTTGGCCACGCCCCTGGTCAACGCCCAGTCGCCCCAGGAACCCCTGGCCGCAACCGCTGTTGATCGAACATCCCGAGCAGGTGGAGCGGCGCAGCGTTTCGACCTGGACAGCGCCAGACTCGACCGCAACCACCCTCCCCCACTCCTGGATCACTGTGGCTGGGCTCCCGTCGGCCGCATGGACAACGCCACGCGCTCGGCCGTGCCACTGGGTATCTCGCCGACCACGGTGACCATGGTGCCACCGTCGTCACTGGCGAAGCGCCTCGACACCACGGTGGTCGGGCCCAGCTGGGTGCGGGCATCGTCGACCTTGGCACCATGCAGCGGTTCGAGGAACACCGAGAAGCGCGCCAGGCCGTCGCCGTAGGCGAGGCACAGGACCTGGTCATTGGAGACCGGGCTGCGTTCCTGCAGCGTGCTGTTCAGGGTAAAGCCCGGCGGCACCCACTCGGAATGCCAGCCCGTCTTCACCTCGGCGACCTTGGTTTCCTTCACCGGCTTGCAGGCAGCCGTGGGCTGCAACTCGCCATCGTCCGGCGCGGACAGGTCGATACGGGTGAACTGCAGGCGCTCGATGATCTGGCCCTTGTCGTTGAGCAGCAGCGACTTGAGCGGCAGGCCGGTTTCCTTGTCCACGTGCAGCTCGAAGCCGTAGCGATGCTGGTCACGCGGGATCACCGCCAGCACCACCGCAGGGCGGTCGGCTATGCGCGATTCGCCAGCGACACGAACGTCGTAGTAGGCAGAAAGATCAGTCGGGTTGAGCTTGCGCGCCGGCCACATCTCGCCGGTCGACGCCTGCCCCGCCATGCCGCCACCCACGCACTGGGTGGCGCCATCGACGCGCACCACTTCCTGGCGCGGCCCATCGACCTGGACCAGGTGCTCGCGCACCGAGCCATCAGTCTCCACCCGATGCCAGACATCGTGGGTAGTGAAGGCTCCGCTGCGTTCGTAGATGAAGGTACCCTGGAAGTTCTGTTTCTGATCAGCCTCGGAGAGGCGTTTGATCCAGTCCAACGCATCGGCGGCCTGGACTGGCAATGCCAGCAGACCGCCGAGGAAGAACAACAGTGCTGTAGTCGCGCGCATGTCGCTCCTTAAGGTCGCAAATCAGCGGCTTTCCAGGCTCGCGGCGCGTGCATAAGGCAGGGCGCTGTCGGTGCCGCTGACGGCGGACTGCTGCGCGTGTTGACGCAGGTAACCCGGAAGACGCTGGTCATGCCAGGTGGTCTGCCCGCCCTGGGCATTGGTAATCACCTGCGGCGCCTCGTCCTGAGTGTAGCCTGCCAGTACCGCCGGGCCCTGCACTTGCGGCAGAGCGATCTGCGGAGTGGCACCTTGCTGGGCAAGGCCACTGGCAACACTGTCATCCTGGTGGTACATCCGCACACCGGCCAGCACGGCCAGGGTCACCGAGGCGGCGACGGCAAGACGGCCGACGTTGCGCCAGGGATTGCGGCTGCGTTGTGCCGGAGCGGCCTCATCGGCCAGCGCGGCGGACACAGCGGCGGCGATGTCCAGCTTGGGCATGGCCGGCTCGCGGTGCATCACTGCACGCGCTAGTTGGTAACGAGACCAGGTGGCGCGCAATTCGGCGTCCTCGCCGCAGGCTGCAAGCACACGCCGCAGCTCCAGCTCGTCCGCTTCGTTATCCATAACCGCGGACAGCGACTCCTGCAGGGCTTCACGACTCATAGCGGTACCTCTCTTGGCTTCTGCCGCTGTATCAGACTTCTTCATGCAACAAAGGCTGCAAAGCTTTGTCGATCGCTTCCCGCGCACGGAAGATCCGTGAGCGGACGGTCCCCACCGGACACTGCATCACGGTGGCGATATCTTCGTAACTCAGGCCTTCGAACTCACGCAGGGTCAGAGCCGTGCGCAAATCGTCGGGCAACTGCTGGATGGTTCGATGAACGGTTTCCTCGATCTCATCCCGCAGCATTGCTCGTTCCGGCGACTCGATGTCCTTGAGGGCGTGGTCGCCTTCGAAGAACTCCGCGTCTTCCGCCGTGACATCGCTGTCCGGTGGGCGCCGACCGCGCGCCACCAGATGGTTCTTCGCGGTGTTGATGGCGATACGGTACAGCCAGGTATAAAAGGCACTGTCGCCGCGGAAGTTACCCAAGGCGCGATACGCCTTGATGAACGCTTCCTGTGCGACATCCTGGGCTTCTTGGGCGTCGTGCACGAACCGCACGATCAATCCCAGAATCTTGTGCTGGTACTTCAGCACCAGCAGGTCGAAAGCCCGTTTGTCTCCGCGCTGTACCCGTTCAACCAGTTGCTGATCCTGTTCCTGGGTTAGCATGAATGCTCCTCTACGAGCCTGGAGGAGCTTCGAGCACCCTGGTAATTCGTCCTGCCAAGATAGACTCGGGCCTTTTGCAAAAGTTCTCCCCTCCAAGCATGCGCCGCACAGTTTTTTCACATCGGCGGCAATCGGACCCCGACATGCGTCCGAAGCCCGTTGAATTCAACTGTACCGGGCGAAACACCCGCGCCCCTTCCGCGCAATGTCAATCTGCGCGAAAAGTCGATTGGGTATTCCGCGTTCGAACCGGAACGCCTGAAAAAGTTCCGGTTAATTACTGCAATCGTCGACCGACGTAAACGCCACCTGTTCCGCCTGGCACGCCGGCTGAGCGGGGCTCGGGGCCTGCCGCCCTGCGACTGCCGATGGGCCTTGAGCGGCTTCGGTGTCATCGGTTCGCCAGTATTGTGCCGTGGCCCCCTTCTATATACTAGGGCGCCATTTTGTGGAGCCGGGTATGAGTCAGCATTTCCAGCACGATGTCCTAGTGATCGGCAGCGGGGCCGCCGGCCTGACGTTGGCGTTGACGCTGCCCGCGCACCTGAAGATTGCCGTGCTGAGCAAGGGCGAGCTGTCCCAGGGCTCCACCTTCTGGGCCCAGGGCGGCGTCGCTGCCGTGCTGGACGATACCGACACGGTCGAGTCCCACGTCGAGGACACCCTGGTCGCCGGCGCCGGCCTGTGCCGCGAGGACGCGGTGAAATTCACCGTCGAGCACAGCCGCGAGGCCATCCAGTGGCTGATCGAGCAGGGCGTGCCCTTCACCCGCGACCATGAACCGGGCCGCGAAGACGGCAGCTTCGAATTCCACCTGACCCGCGAAGGCGGCCACAGCCACCGGCGCATCATCCATGCCGCCGACGCCACCGGCGCCGCCATATTCAATGCCTTGCTGGAGCAGGCCCGGCAGCGCCCGAACATCGAACTGCTTTCGCAACGGGTCGCCGTCGACCTGATCACCGAGCAAAAACTCGGGATGAACGGCCAGCGCTGCCTGGGCGCCTACGTCCTCGACCGTACCACCGGCGAGGTCGACACCTTCAGCGCACGCTTCACCGTGCTGGCCTCCGGCGGCGCCAGCAAGGTCTACCTCTATACCAGCAACCCCGACGGCAACTCCGGCGACGGTATCGCCATGGCCTGGCGCGCCGGTTGTCGGGTCGGCAACCTGGAATTCAATCAGTTCCACCCGACCTGCCTGTACCACCCGCAGGCCAAGAGCTTCCTGATCACCGAAGCGCTGCGTGGCGAAGGCGCCCTGCTGCGCCTGCCCAATGGCGAACGCTTCATGCCGCGCTTCCACGCCCTGGGTGAACTCGCCCCGCGCGACGTGGTGGCCCGCGCCATCGACCACGAGATGAAGCGCCTGGGCATCGACTACGTCTACCTGGACATCAGCCACAAGCCGGCCGAGTTCATCCGCGAGCACTTCCCCACCGTCTACGAGCGCTGCCTGGACTTCGGCATCGACATCACCTGCGAGCCTATCCCGGTGGTCCCAGCCGCGCACTACACCTGTGGCGGCGTGGTGGTGGACTCCCAGGGCCGCACCGACGTGCCGAACCTCTACGCCATCGGCGAAACCACCTTCACCGGCCTGCACGGCGCCAACCGCATGGCCAGCAACTCGCTGCTGGAATGCTTCGTCTACGCCCGCTCCGCTGCCGCCGACATCCTCGCCGAGCTGCCCAAGGCCCAGGCGCTGGTGGCGCTGCCCTGCTGGGACGCCAGCCAGGTGACCGATTCCGACGAAGACGTGATCATCGCGCACAACTGGGATGAACTGCGGCGCTTCATGTGGGACTACGTCGGCATCGTGCGCACCAACAAGCGCCTGGCCCGTGCCCAGCACCGGGTGCGCCTGCTGCTGGACGAGATCGACGAGTTCTACTCGAACTACAAGGTCAGCCGCGACCTGATCGAGCTGCGCAACCTGGCCCAGGTCGCCGAACTGATCATCAATTCGGCCATGCAACGCCACGAGAGCCGCGGCCTGCATTACACGCTGGATTACCCGGAGCTGCTGCCCGAGGCCCGCGACACTATCCTGGCGCCACCCACCTACTGCGGCTGAAGCGCAGCCTGACCCGCAGGCGCCGGTGCAACTCCGGCGCCAGGGCATCGGCGGGAATACACACACTACGCGCCAGCCAGTCGCCGGGGCGGCGGAAACGCAGGACGATCAGCGCCGGCAGCGCCAGACTGTCGGGCAGCAACTGCATCGGCTGATACCCGCCCCGCTCGCTGTAGAACTGCCAGCCATCGGCGTTGTGCCGTAGCGCACGTACCGAATCCGGCGCGCACAATAGAATCCGCCCAGGCACAACCAGTGCGGCGTGCAGCAGGCAGAGGCTCAGGCCGAGGGTTTTCCAGTGCAGCGGAAGGTCGGCGAGCAGCAGCGCCAGGATGGCGCCGGACTGCGCGACGAGGTAGGCCGCCAGCAAGCCGATGGACGGTTGCCAGCGACACTCGAAGGGGTCACTTCGGCTGGACACGGTCCAGGATCATGCGAACGATGATGCGCAGGTCGGCATCATCCGGCTCGCCGCGCTGCATGAACCAGCCGAACATGTCTTGGTCCTCGCACTCCAGCAGCTTGCGGAAGCGCGCCTGATCATCGGCGGGCAGGCCCGGATAGACTTCCTGGACGAAGGGCACCAGCAGGACGTCCAGCTCCAGCATGCCGCGGCGGCTGTGCCAGAAAAGGCGTTTGAGTTCGGTTTCGTCGTTCATCTGCGGGGCACCTCGATTAACAGCGGGCGAATACGTCTTGAGGCTCGCGAAGCCGACGGACGGCGCGAGCCGAGCGGCATTATACGCATGCGCAGGCGCCCCGGCACCCGCTGACAAGGCGCAGTCCGAGCTCTATCATGAGGCCCCTAACTTTCTTCCAGCGAATCGTGATGACCGACTCTGCTTTCTACACCGAACTCAATCACGAAGGGATTCTCGCCGTCCGTGGCGCGGACGCCGCCAAATTCCTCCAGGGCCAGCTGACCTGCAACCTCAATTACCTGGGCGCCGACTATTCCAGCCTCGGCGGCCGCTGCACGCCCAAGGGCCGCATGACCTCCAGCTTCCGCATCCTCGCCGAGGGCGAGGGCTTCCTGCTGGCCATGGCCAACGACCTGCTCGACAGCCAGCTGACCGACCTGAAGAAGTACGCGGTGTTCTCCAAGGCCACCTTGTCCGATGACAGCGCCCTGTGGGCGCGCTTCGGCCTGAGCGGCGCCGATGCCGTGCTCAGCGAGCTGGGCCTGAAGCTCTCCGGTGAAGCCGACCAGGTCGCGCGCACCGACGGCCTGATTGCCATCGGCCTCGGCCAGGGCCGCGTCGAACTCTGGGTGCCGGCCGAACGCGCCGCCGCTATCACCGAGTTGCTGCAAGCCCGCCTGCCCCACGCCGAACTCAACGACTGGCTGCTCGGCCAGGTCCGCGCCGGCGTCGGCCAGGTGTTCGGTGCCACCCGCGAGCTGTTCATCCCGCAGATGATCAACCTGCAGGCCGTGGGCGGCGTGAGCTTCAAGAAGGGCTGCTACACCGGCCAGGAAATCGTTGCGCGCATGCAGTACCTGGGTCGCCTCAAGCGCCGCCTGCAGCGCCTGAAACTCGATAGCGCCGAACTGCCGGAGCCGGGCCGCGAGCTGTTCTCGCCGGTGCACTCCACCAGTGTCGGCGAAGTGGTACTGGCCGCCCGCGCGGCCGATGGTGTGGAGCTGCTCGCCGTGCTGCAGGACGATGCCGTCGCCGACGGCAACGTGCGCCTGGGCGAAGACCAGCCGCTGCGCCTGCTGGACCTGCCTTACGTTCTGGACAGCGATCGCGAGATCCAGCGCTGAATTCCGTGCCGGGCGGGGAGCCCGGTTTTCCCTGAAGGACACTTCATGAGCAAGCTTGCCGAAAAAGTACAACAGGAACTGCTGCGGGCCATCGACAACGATGAGCTGGTGCTGCCGACGCTGCCGGAAGTCGCCCTGCGCGTCCGTGAAGCGGCGGAAGACCCGGACATCAGCATCCAGGACCTGAGCAAGGTGATCGGCAACGACGCTGCCCTGACCGCGCGCATCATCAAGGTGGTGAACAGCCCGCTGCTACGCACCAACAAGGAAATCACCGACCTGCAGATGGCGATCAGCCGCCTGGGGATCAACTACACCTGCAACCTGGCCACCGGTCTGGCCATGGAGCAGATGTTCCAGGCCACCTCCGACGTGGTCGACCGCAAGATGCGCGAGGTGTGGAACAAGAGCACCGAGATCGCCGGCATCTGCCATGCCCTGTGCCGCCACTACACCCGCCTGGCGCCGGACCAGGCGACCCTGGCCGGCCTGGTGCACCAGATCGGCGTGCTGCCGATCCTCACCTACGCCGAGGAGCACAGCGAGCTGCTGGCCGACTCCATCAGCCTCAACCACGTGATCGAGCGCATCCACCCGATCATCGGCGACCGCATCCTCAAGGCCTGGGACTTCCCGGCGCCGATCGCCGCCGTGCCGGGGCAGCACCTGGACTTCAGCCGCGACTCGGCCAAGGTCGACTACGTGGACATCGTCCAGGTCGCCACCCTGCAGAGCTACCTGGGCAGCCAGCACCCCTACACCGAGCTGGATTGGGCGACCATCCCGGCCTTCGCCAAGCTGGGCCTGGACCCGAAGGCGGACGTGAAGGAAGACGAAGACCTCTCCGCCGCGATGGAAGCGGCGATGAGCATGTTGCAGTAACGGCAAGCAAACGCGGCCAACCTGTAGGAGCGAGCTTGCTCGCGAACGGGGTTCGCTGCAGAGCGGTTCGCGAGCAAGCTCGCTCCTACGAAAAGCGCTTGCTCAACTCCGAAACCCGTCTTGATCGGCGGGTTTCGCGTTTCTGCTTCAGGCGCTTTCCGCGGGGAAGGTCACCCGCACCAGCAACCCGCCCAATTCGCCCTGGCCCAGTTCGATCCGCGCGCGATGCGCGCTGCAGATCTCGCCGACGATGGCCAGGCCGAGGCCGGTACCCTGCTGGCGGCGGCGGTAGAAGCGGCGGAAGACCTTGTCACGCTCCTCCGCCGGGATGCCAGGGCCGTCGTCCTCGACCTCCAGTTCCACCGGCGAACGCACGCGGATGATCACGTTGCCCTCCGCCGGAGCATGGGCAATAGCGTTGTCCACCAGGTTGCTGAGCAGCTCGTTGAGCAGGGTCGGGTCGCCCTTCACCCAGGCGGGTTCATCCGCTTCCAGCGCCAGCGCCACGCCGCGCGAATGGGCCAACGGCGCCAGCGCCAGGCCCAGCTCGCGAGCCAGCTGGCTCAGCTCGATGCTCTCCCCCGCGCCCTCGGCGATGGCGCGGGCACCACTTTCCACCCGCGCCAGGGACAGCAGCTGGTTGGCCAGCCCGGTCACCCGGTCGGTGTTCTGCACGGCCTCAACCAGCGTCGCGCGCCACTGCTGCGGGTCCTGCTCGCGCAGGCCCAGTTCCAGCCGCGCCTTGAGCGCCGCCAGCGGAGTGCGCAGCTCGTGGGAGGCCTCAGCGATGAACTGCGATTGGCGGTCAAACAACCCGCGTAGGCGCACGGTGAAATGGTTGAGCGCCGCCACCAGCGGGCGCAGCTCCTTCTGTACAGCGACCTCCGGCAACGGCCGCAGGTCGTCCGGCTGGCGCTCTTCCACCGCTTCGCGCAGCCGGTCCAGCGGGCGCAGGCCGGCACTTACGGCGTACCAGACCATCATCAGCGCGGCGATGGCCGACAGAGCGAGGTTGAGCAGCGTGTCGGCGAGCAGGTTGCGCGCCAGCCGCTCACGGGCGCCCATGGTTTCGGCGACGCGGATTTCCGCCATGCCATTGACCGTCGGCTGGCTCACCGGCTGCAGCAGGCTGACCACCCGCACGCCCTGCCCCTCGTAGGTGGCGTCGTAGAACTTGGCCAAGGCAGGGTAATCGTCGGTGCGCGGCGTGGTCGGCAGTGGTGCCGGGAGGTTCTCGTAGCCGGAGATCATTTTCCCCTGGGGGTCGATCACCTGGTAGAAGATGCGTCCGGCGCTGTCGTACTCGAAGCTGTCCAGCGCCACGTAGGGCACGTTGGCGCGCAGGGTGCCGTCGCTGGCATAGAGGCCATCGGCGATGTCCCGCGCCGAGGCCAGCAAGGTGCGGTCATAGGCGATGTCGGCGGCATGCCGGGCGCGCCAATAGGTGGCCGCGCTGCCGATCAGCAACAGCACCAGCAGCAGCCCGCCGAGGCGCCAGAGCAGCCGCCCACGCAGGCTGCCCGCGCCGAGAAAGCCCCAGCGCCGCTCAGCCATCCTGGGCTTCCAGCAGGTAGCCCAGGCCGCGGAAGGTGACGATGCGCACCGAGCTGCCTTCGAGCTTCTTGCGCAGGCGGTGGACGTAGATTTCGATGGCATCGGCGCTGGCGTCCTGGTCCAGTCCGAATACCTGTGCCGCCAGTTGCTCCTTGCTCATCACCCGCCCCGGCCGGGCGATCAGCGCTTCCAGCACGGCCTGCTCGCGGGAGGTCAGGTTCATCGCCTGCTCGGCCAGGGTGAAGCGCCGCGCACCGAGGTCGTAGACCAGCTCGCCGCAACGCTGCTGCTGTTCGCCGCCGAGCACACTGCGGCGCAGCAGGGCTTTTACCCGCGCTTCCAACTCGGTGAGTTCGAAGGGTTTGGCCAGGTAATCGTCGGCGCCGAGATTCAGCCCGTGCACGCGGTCGCGCACTTCGCCACGGGCGGTGAGCATCAGCACCGGCAGGGTCTTGCCGCGCTCGCGCAGGCGCGCCAGCACCTGGAAGCCGTCGAGCCGCGGCAGGCCGACATCGAGGATCGCCAATGCGTAGTCCTCGCTGGCCAGGGCCAGGTCGGCAGCCACGCCGTCCTGCAGCAGGTCCACGGTCCAGCCGGCGCCCTTGAGAGCCTGGGCGACGCTTTCGCCGAGTTGCGGATGGTCTTCAACCAGGAGAATTCGCACGCGTTTCCACTCCTCGGACTACAGGTTCGGGCCGGCAGTTTACCCATCCGCGAGCCGCTGTGAATGGGGGAAATTCGCTGAAATCACTGCGAAAGGAGACTGAAAGCCTGGCGAAAGCTTAGCCCGTTAGCATCGCTGACGAGCCGCCTCCCAACACCCGGATTTGCAGCGCCGACTGCCCAGGCGCAACGGAGGGAGAAGCGGACTCGACGACGGCAAAGACCGTCAACAGAGCGAAAGGCGGCGTGGTGCCCTTTCGCGACAACAACAAGAACGGAGACCACAGATGCCCACCGCCCAGCCATCGGCTGCACCGGCTTTTCGCAAGCCATTCGCGAACCGTCTGACCCCTACCCTGCTGGCCTTTGCCGGAGTCGCCCCGCTGTGCGAGGCCGCCGGTTTCATCGAAGACAGCAGCGCCACGCTCAGTACCCAGAACATCTACTTCAACCGCGATTTCCGCGACGGCACCGGCCAGTCCAAGCGCGAAGAATGGGCGCAGGGTTTCATCCTCGATTTCCAGTCCGGCTACACCCCCGGCACCATCGGCGTCGGCCTGGATGCCATGGGCATGCTCGGCCTGAAACTCGATTCCTCGCCGGACCGCACCGGCACCGGCCTGCTACCGACCCACGACGACGGCCGCGCCGCCGACGAGTACAGCAAGCTGGGCCTGACCGCCAAGTTCAAGGCCTCCGCAACCGAGCTGAAGATCGGCAGCCTGATCCCCGACCTGCCGACCCTGCAGCCCAACGACAGCCGCCTGTTCCCGCAGACCTTCGAAGGCGGCCTGCTCAATTCCACCGACCTGCCGGGCCTGAACTTCACCGGCGGGCGCCTGGAGAAGGTCAAGGACCGCGACTCCACCGACTACACCGACCTGGCGCTGAACAACAAGAACCGCCGCTTCTCCGGCGGCAGCGCCGAGGGCAAGCACTATGACCTGGCCGGCGGCGACTACAAGTTCACCGATAACCTCACCGGCCGTTACCACTACGCGCAGCTGGACGAGGTCTACCGCCAGCACTTCGTCGGCCTGCTCGCCAGCTACCCGCTGGGCCCCGGAAAATTCAGCGCCGATGTGCGCCTGGCGATCAGCGACGACCAGGGCGAAGCACGCGGCGGCGAGATCGACAACCGCGCCTTCAACGGCCTGCTCGGATACGCCATCGGCGCCAACAAGTTCAGCGTCGGCTGGCAGCAGATGAGCGGCGACAGCGCCTTCCCCTACATCGACGGCAGCAACCCCTACCTCGTCAACTTCGTCCAGGTCGGCGACTTCGCCGAGACTGACGAGCGTTCCTGGCAGGTCCGCCACGACTACGACTTCGCCGGCCTCGGCCTCCCCGGCCTGACCCTGATGAATCGCTATATCAGCGGCGACAATGCCAGAATCAACGGCATGGACGGTCACGGCCAGGAATGGGAGCGCAACACCGACATCAAGTACGTGGTCCAGAGCGGCCCGCTCAAGCACGTCGCGGTGCGCGTGCGTAACGCCACCTACCGCTCCAGCTTCGCGCGGGATGCCGACGAAACACGTATCTACCTCAGCTACTCCCTGGCGATCTGGTAAACCGACAACAACAAGAGAGGCATCGCACCATGTCCACCGTCCTGCGCAACCTGACCCTCGCCGGCGCCGCCCTGCTCGCCGCCAGCCAACTGATGGCCGAGCCCAAGCGCCCGGAATGCATTGCCCCGGCCTCTCCCGGCGGCGGCTTCGACCTTACCTGCAAGCTGGCGCAGAGCGCCCTGGTGGACGAGAAACTGCTGACCAAGCCGATGCGCGTCACCTACATGCCCGGCGGCGTCGGTGCCGTGGCCTACAACGCGGTGGTCGCCCAGCGTCCGGCCGACGGCAACACCATCACCGCCTTCTCCAGCGGCTCGCTGCTGAACCTGGCCCAGGGCAAGTTCGGCCGCTTCGACGAGAACGCCGTGAAGTGGCTGGCCGCCGTCGGCACCAGCTACGGCGCCATCGCCGTGCCCAGCGACTCGCCGTACAAAAACCTTGGTGACCTGGTGGCCGCGCTCAAGGCCGATCCGGGCAAGGTAGTGATCGGCTCCGGCGGCACCGTCGGCAGCCAGGACTGGATGCAGACCGCGCTGATCGCCAAGGCCGCCGGCATCGACCCGAAGCAGCTGCGCTACGTCGCCCTGGAAGGCGGCGGCGAGATCGCCACGGCGCTGCTGGGCGGGCACATCCAGGTGGGCAGCACGGACATCTCCGACTCCATGCCGCATATCCGCGCCGGCAAGATGCGCATCCTCGCGGTGTTCTCCGAGGAGCGTCTGAAGGATGAAGGCATGGCCGACATCCCCACCGCCAAGGAGCAGGGCTTCGACATCGTCTGGCCGGTAGTACGCGGCTTCTATGTCGGGCCTAAGGTGAGCGAGGAGGACTACCAGTTCTGGAAGGCCTCCTTCGACAAGCTGCTGGCCTCGGAAGACTTCGCCAAGCTGCGCGACCAGCGCGAGCTGTTCCCCTTCGCCATGACCGGCCCGGAGCTGGACGCCTACGTGAAGCAGCAGGTCGCCCAGTACAAGCAGCTCGCCCGCGAGTTCGGCCTCATCCAGTAACGCCCCGTGCGGCGCCGCCTTCAGCGAAGGCGGCGCAAGGAGACTCCCCATGTCCCGTACCAGCCTCTTCCAGCGGCTGTTCGCCGGCGTCTGGCTGATTGCCTGCGTCGCCTTCGCCCTGATCGCCTGGAACCTGCAGGCGCCCTTCTCCTACGAACCGGTCGGCCCGCGCGCCTACCCGTTGCTCTGCCTGGTGCTGATGATCATCGGCCTGGCCTGGCTGATCGCCCGCCCGACGCCGATCAAGCGCGAGGAAGACGAGCCGGCGCTGGAAGGCGCGCTGCTGGTCAAGGTGCTGCTGTGCATCGCCATCCTGGCGGTCTATGCCGGCCTGTTCGAGCCGCTGGGGTTCATTCCGGCGAGCACCCTGGTCGGCAGCTTCATCGCGATGATCTACGGCGGCCGCCCGCTGGCCAGCGTGATCACTGCGACGCTGCTCGCCGTCGGCCTCTACGTGCTGTTCGACCGCACCCTGGATGTCCCGCTCCCGCTGGGCATTCTCGATCCCCTGCTCTGAGGAAAAGACCATGGAAACCTTGAGCTACCTGGGACAGGGCTTCGGCGTCGCCCTGAGCCCGTACAACCTGATCACCGCGCTGATCGGCACCCTGATCGGCACCGTCGTCGGCCTGCTGCCCGGCCTGGGCCCGATCAACGGCGTGGCGCTGCTGATCCCCGTCGCCTTCGCCCTCGGCCTGCCGCCGGAGTCGGCGCTGATCCTGCTGGCTGCCGTGTACCTGGGCTGCGAGTATGGCGGGCGGATCTCCTCGATCCTGCTGAACATCCCCGGCGAAGCCTCCACCGTGATGACCACCCTCGACGGCTACCCCATGGCGCGCAACGGCCTGGCCGGCGTGGCCCTGTCGCTCTCGGCCTGGAGCTCGTTCATCGGCGCCTTCATCGCCACCTGCGGCATGGTGCTGTTCGCCCCGCTGCTGGCGAAATGGGCCATCGCCTTCGGCCCGGCCGAATACTTCGTGCTGATGGTGTTCGCCATCGTCGCCCTCGGCGGGCTGGCCGGCGACCGGCCGCTGAAGACCCTGCTGGCGGCGCTGCTCGGGCTGTTCCTGTCCAGCGTCGGGATCGACGCCAACAGCGGCGTGTACCGCTTCACCTTCGACAACATCCACGTCTCCGACGGCATCCAGTTCGTCGTGCTGGTGCTGGGCCTGTTCTCGGTGAGCGAAATCCTCCTGCTGCTGGAAAAGACCCACCACGGCCACAAGATGGTCGAGGCCAGCGGGCGCATGCTGTTCAACATGAAGGAAGCCGCCTCGGTGGCGGTGGTCAACGTCCGCTGCGGCCTGCTCGGCTTCATCATGGGCGTGCTGCCCGGCGCCGGGGCGACCCTCGCCAGCGCCGTGGCCTACATGACCGAGAAGAAGCTGGCCGGCGAAACCGGCAAGTTCGGCAAGGGCGACCTGCGCGGCCTGGCTGCCCCGGAGACCGCCATCGGCGCCTCAGCCTGCGGCGCCCTGGTGCCGATGCTGACCCTCGGCGTCCCCGGCTCGGGCACCACCGCGGTGATGATCGGCGCGCTCAGCCTGTACAACATCACCCCCGGCCCGCTGCTGTTCCAGGAACAGCCGAACATCGTCTGGGGCCTGATCGCCTCGCTGTTCATCGCCAACGTCATGCTGATCATCCTCAACGTGCCGATGGTACGGGTGTTCACCCGCATCCTCTCGGTGCCGAACTGGGCACTGGTGCCGGGCATCGCGATCATCACCGCGATCGGCGTCTACGCCGTGCACGCCACCACCTTCGACCTGTTCCTGATGGTCGCCATCGGCATCCTCGGCTACATCCTGCGCAAGCTGGACTTCCCGCTGTCGCCGCTGCTGCTGGGCTTCATCCTCGGCGGGCTGATGGAGCAGAACCTGCGCCGCGCGCTGTCCATCTCCAACGGCGAACTGGGCATCCTCTGGTCCAGCCCCATCGCCATCGGCACCTGGACACTGGTCGCGATCATGCTCGGCCTGCCGCTGTACCGCGCCTGGCGCAAGCGCGCCAACCGCGCCCGCACCGAACTGCCGGACGCCGCGTAAAGCAACCACGCTCGCCGCGTCGAGACGCGCGGCGACTTTCAAGGCCCGCCTTCGTGCGGGCCTCTTTTTTTGGGGGATCAGGACGCGCGGGAGACGCGCAGCGAAACCGTCCAGTGCTTGCCGCTGACCGGCTTGGTGCAGATGACTTCGACAACCTTACGGGTAAGAGCGCGCCCGTCCGCAGCGGACAGGTGGATTTCGCCCCAGCGGCTATCCAGCGCCACCGAGCAGCGGGCGACGAGGGTCTTGAGATTGGGTTCGGCGACTGTCCAGCCCGCGTTGCTGCGAGCGTTCTCGGCGGCGACGAAGGCGCGAGCTGCTTGGTCGATCTCGTACAGGCCGTGGATCGACTCGCTGGAGCGAAAGTCCTCGAGAGAGGAACCGGCGGCGAGGCCGTTCATGCCGAACAGCAGACTCGGCAGGAAAAGCAGCCACGCGCGCCGGAGCATCGACCTCACACCGGCGGCAGCGACCAGTCGATGGGCGTCAGGCCGTGCTGTTCGAGGAACTTGTTGGTGCGGCTGAAGTGGCCGTTGCCGAGGAAGCCGCGATAGGCCGAGAGCGGCGACGGGTGCGCGGACTTGAGCACCAGGTGCTTCTGCGCGTCGATCAGCTTCTGTTTGCTCTGCGCGTGGGAGCCCCAGAGCAGGAACACCAGGTTCTCGCAGCGCTGGCTGACCACTTCGATCACCTTGTCGGTGAACGGGCCCCAGCCCGCCTGGGCGTGGGAGCCGGCGCGGGCCTGCTCGACGGTGAGCGAGGTGTTGAGCAGCAGCACGCCCTGCTCAGCCCAGTGCTGCAGGTAGCCGTGGCTGGGGATCGGCAGGTTGAGGTCGCGGTGCAGCTCTTTATAGATGTTCTGCAGCGACGGCGGCGTCGGCACGCCCGGCTGCACCGAGAAGCACAGGCCGTGGGCCTGGCCGGGGCCGTGGTAGGGGTCCTGGCCGATGATGACGACCTTGATGCGCTCCAGCGGCGTGGTGTTCAGCGCATTGAAGATCAGCGGACCGGGCGGGAAGATCACCTTGCCGGCGGCCTTCTCCGTGCGCAGGAACTCGCCCAGTTGCTTCATGTAGGGTTTTTCGAACTCCTCATGGAGGGCTTCTTTCCAGCTGGGTTCCAGCTTGATCCGGTCGTCATTGGTCATGGTGCGTCTGCCTGGTGAAACGAACCGGCACGCTAAGCAAGCGCCCCGGCCAAGTCAAGGCGACTTGTGCCGCACAGCCCAGGCGCGCGGCAGACGCGGCGCGCCGCTGCCCAAGCCGGCCACCATCCACGCCGCCACGGCGAGCGTCAGCCCCAGGTGGAACAGCTCGCGGCGCGGTACGCCGCCCCACTCCCCGCGCGCGCCGATCAGCAGGCCGCTGCCGATGAACAGCAAGGCGCCGAGCAGGGCCGGCAGATAATGGCGGGAGCGGCCGGGCCAGGCGATCACCAGCAGCGCGATCAGGTTGCTGACCAGCGTGACCTCGGCCGGCAACATCAGCAGCACCGCGCAGCCAAGCAGCACCAGCAGCTGCCGTGCCGCTCCACCGGGCAAAGCCCCCAGCGCAATCAGCGGCAAGCCCACGGCGCCGGACAGCACGCTTGCCAGGTGATGCGCCTCGGCCACTGCGCCGATGCCGCCATATTCCAGCGCACCCAGCAACGCCGCGACGCCCATGGACAGGAACCCCAGCGCCCGCCAGCCCTGACGCTCGCGCAGGGCGAGCCAGGCGGCGACGGCGCAGGCCAGGGTCAGCAGCAGTTCGACGATCACGGGCAGCATCGGGCAGGTCCTTTTCTTGTGATTCGCCGCAGACTAGCGAGCCGGCCGGCCACGCGCACGGTCGAGCGCGACAGCGCTGCGGACGAGCTGCGCCAACCTCAGCCCTGGTGCAGCTCGCGGTAGTGACTGGGCGCCATGCCCACCACGCTCTTGAACAGCCGCGAGAAGTAGTACGGATCGGCGTAGCCCAGTTGCTCGGCAACCTGCCGTACCTCCAGGTTGCCCTGGTCGAGCAGGCGGCAGGCGTGAGTCATCTTCAGGCGGATGAAATCCTGGATCGGCGCCTGGCCGGTCAGCGCGCGGTAGGTCTTGGCGAAGTGGAAGCGCGACAGGCGGAACTGCGCGGCGAGCTCGTCGAGGTTCAGCGCGTCGTGCAGGTGTTCGCGCATCATCGCTTGCACCGCCTCCACGTCCAGCACCCGCCCGGACTTCAGCCGCGCCCGCGCCGGGCGCAGGGCCAGCGAGGTCAGCAGGCTTTGCAGAAGATGGGCGGCGTGAATGAAGTGCGGCAGGCTCAAACCCTGCCGGCGCAGCGCCAACAGCGCATCGAACTCCCCGAGGAGGCGCGGCTGCACGCCCACCCGCAGGCGCGGCGACTTGCCCAGCGGGCGCAGGAAATCCTCGGCCAGCCGGCCCTCCAGGTGCACCCAGAAGATCGACCAGGGTTGCTGCGGGTCGGCGCCGTAGGCATGGGCGCGGCCCTTGGGCAGCACCAGCAGATCACCACCGGCGACCTCGAATCGTCCATCCGCTGTTTCCAGCCAGCCCTGCCCGGCGCTGCAGTAGATCAGCAGGTGATCGTCCGGGTCTTCCCGCTCCATGCGATGCCCCACCGCCGCAGGGTAATAGCCCAGGGCCAGCGGGTAGCAGGCCTGGCCAAGTGGATGGCGATCCAATGCACGGCGTAGACGCGGTGGGGTGATGAAGCGCACGCCCTGCTGCGGCAACGGCCAGGTGGAGATCAGGGGACGGGACATGGGCAGCAATCCAGTGTCGGCAATACCAAGATCGTCCATCCCCAGCACAAGATCGTCAATCCACAGGCGCTGGCGCAACAGCTATAACCGAAGGACTCTTTACCCAAGAGACGCTTCACTCCTGGCCAGGAGACGCTTCACCATGGAAAGCGCGCCACGAGCGCCCAGCTGTAGCCGACAAGAACAAACAGAGGTAGCTGCATGCATTTCGATCTGTCCGAAGAACAACGCCTGCTGGTGGAGAGCGCCCGCGCCTTCGCCAGCCGCGAACTGGCGCCCCACGCCGCCGACTGGGACCGCCAGCACCACTTCCCGGTGGAGGTGATCCGCCGCGCCGCCGAGCAGGGCTACCTGGGCCTGTACATCGCCGAGGAAGACGGCGGCCTCGGCCTGTCGCGCCTGTCCGCCTCGCTGATCTTCGAGCAGCTGGCCGCCGGCTGCGTCGCCACCACCGCCTACATGACCATCCACAACATGGCCAGCTGGATGCTCGCCAGCTTTGGCGACGCCGCGCTCAAGGAGCAGTGGCTGCCGGGGCTGATCGGCGGCGAACTGCTGGCCTCCTACTGCCTCACCGAGCCGGACGCCGGCTCCGACGCCGCGCGCCTGCGCACCCGCGCCAAACGTGACGGCGACGAGTACGTGCTGGATGGCGCGAAAACCTTCATCTCCGGCGCCGGCTCCACCGACGTATTGATCGTCATGGCGCGCACCGGCGAGGAGGGCGCCAAGGGCATCTCCTGCTTCCTGGTGCCGGCCAACGCCGAAGGCATCCGCTACGGTCGCAACGAGGACAAGATGGGCTGGAAGGCGCAGCCGACCCGCACCATCACCTTCGAAGGCGTGCGCATCCCCGCCGGCAACCGCATCGGCCCGGAAGGCCAGGGCTTCGTCTACGCCATGAAGGGCCTGGATGGCGGCCGTCTGAACATCGCCAGTTGCTCCCTCGGCGCGGCCCAGGCAGCGCTGGAGCAGTCGCTGCGCTACGTCGAGGAGCGCAAGCAGTTCGGCAAGGCGCTGGCCGAGTTCCAGGCCCTGCAGTTCAAGCTCGCCGATATGCTCACCGACCTCACCGCCAGCCGGCAGCTTGTGCGCCTGGCCGCGCACAAGCTGGACCACAAGGACGGCGAAGCGACCCTGTACTGCGCCATGGCCAAGCGCTTCGCCACCGACCGCTGCTTCGCCCTGTGCAACGAAGCGCTGCAACTGCACGGCGGCTATGGCTACCTCAACGACTACCCGCTGGAGCGCTGGGTGCGCGACAGCCGCGTGCACCAGATTCTGGAAGGCACCAACGAGATCATGCGGGTCATAGTCGCCCGACGGTTGCTGGAACAGGGCGGGATGCTGGATCGCTTGCTCTGACGCATTTCCTGTAGGAGCGAGGGGGACGCCATCGTTATTGCTCGCGAACAGTCTCCGCGGCGGGGCTGATTCGCGAGCAAGCTCGCTCCTACGAAGATCAAAAGCACTGGAAAAACCGCCCGCCCACGCGGGCGCAATCGAACAGATCGGACATGGACGCGCGCCGCGGCGCACGCCTAGAGTCCATGCCCATGCGTCCGCCCGCCGGCGGCACCGACAAGGAGATGCCCATGAGCAACGCCCTCGAACCCTACAAGCCCGGAGTCTTCGACCTGACCCACAAGCTGACGGTGGAGAAGCACGGCCACACCGCGCTGATCACCATCAACCATCCGCCGGCCAATACCTGGGACCGCGACTCGCTGATCGGCCTGCGCCAGGTGGTCGAGCACCTGAACCGCGACGACGACGTCTATGCCCTGGTGGTGACCGGCCAGGGCCCGAAATTCTTCTCCGCCGGCGCCGACCTGAACATGTTCGCCGACGGCGACAAGGCCCGCGCCCGCGAGATGGCCCGCCGCTTCGGTGAAGCCTTCGAGACCCTGCGTGACTTCCGTGGCGTGTCCATCGCCGCGATCAACGGCTACGCCATGGGTGGCGGCCTGGAATGCGCCCTGGCCTGCGACATCCGCATCGCCGAGCGCCAGGCGCAGATGGCGCTGCCCGAAGCCACCGTGGGCCTGCTGCCCTGCGCTGGCGGCACCCAGGCGCTGCCCTGGCTGGTCGGCGAAGGCTGGGCCAAGCGCATGATCCTCTGCGGCGAACGGGTCGACGCGGAAACGGCGCTGCGCATCGGCCTGGTCGAGCAGGTCGTCGACACTGGTGAAGCGCGCGGCACCGCCCTGCTGCTGGCGGCCAAGGTCGCGCGGCAGAGCCCGGTGGCAGTACGCACCATCAAGCCGCTGATCCAGGGCGCCCGCGAACGCGGCCCGACCACCTGGCTGCCGGAAGAGCGCGAGCGCTTCGTCGACCTGTTCGACGCCGACGACACCCGCGAAGGCGTCAACGCCTTCCTCGAGAAACGCGATCCGCACTGGCGCAACCAATAAGGGCCCGACGATGAATGTGATGTTCGAAGAACGCCCCGGCCTGCACGGCTTCCGCATCGGCGTGGTGACGCTGGACGCGGAGAAGAGCCTGAACGCCCTGAGCCTGCCGATGATCGAGGCGATGAACCACCAGCTGCGCGTCTGGCAAGACGACGCGCAGATCGCCTGCGTGGTGCTGCGTGGCAACGGCGGCAAGGCCTTCTGCGCCGGCGGCGACGTGCGCAAGCTGGTCGATGCCTGCCGCGAGCAGCCCGGCGAGGTGCCGGAGCTGGCCCGACGCTTCTTCGCCGACGAATACCGCCTGGACTACCTCATCCACACCTATTCCAAACCGCTGATCTGCTRGGCCCACGGCTACGTGATGGGCGGCGGCATGGGCCTGATGCAGGGCGCCGGCGTGCGCATCGTCACCCCGAGCAGCCGCCTGGCCATGCCGGAAATCAACATCGGCCTGTACCCGGATGTCGGCGCCAGCTGGTTCCTCGCTCGCCTGCCCGGCCGCCTCGGCCTGTTCCTCGGGCTGACCGCGACGCAGATGAACGCCCGCGACGCACTGGACCTGGACCTCGCCGACCGCTTCCTGCTCGACACCCAGCAGGAAGACCTGATCGAAGGCCTGGTGCAGCTGAACTGGCGCGAACAGGCCGACGTGCAGCTGCATAGCCTGCTGCAGGCGCTGGAGCACGAAGCCCGTGGCGAGCTGCCCGAAGCCCAGTTACTGCCGCGCCGCGCACGCCTGGACGCGGTGCTCGATAGCGCCAACGTCGCCGAAGCCTGGAACGCACTGACGGCGCTGACCAACGACGAGGACGCGCTGATCGCCCGCGGGGCGAAGACCCTCGCTTCGGGCTGCCCGCTGACCGCTCGTCTGGTCTGGGAACAGATCCACCGCGCGCGCCATCTGTCGACTGCCGAGGTGTTCCGCATGGAGTACGCGATGAGCCTGAACTGCTGCCGCCACCCGGAATTCCCGGAGGGCGTGCGGGCCCGGCTGATCGACAAGGACAACACCCCGCACTGGCACTGGCCGGATATCGCTGCCATACCTGATGCTGTGGTGAATGCGCACTTCGACGCGACCTGGGAGGGCGAGCATCCGCTGGCGGATCTTTGATCCGCTGCCTGCGCCCTCCCCTGTAGGAGCGAGCTCGCTCGCGAACAGCTTCGCTAAAGGCCCTGTTCGCGAGCAAGCTCGCTCCTACGAAGAGCCAAAGCGCTGGAGTGCCTGTCGTCGTTGAACAGGAGGAAACCAGCATGCAAACCATCGCCTTCATCGGCCTCGGCCACATGGGCGCGCCCATGGCCGCCAACCTGATCAAGGCCGGCTACCTGCTGCGCGTGTTCGACCTGGTGCAGAGCGCCATCGACGGCATGATCGCCCAGGGCGCCAGTGCCGCGCGCAGTGCCCACGACGCGGTGGACGGCGCCGACGTGGTGATCACCATGCTGCCGGCCAGCCAGCACGTCGAGGGGCTCTACCTCGGCAACGAAGGCCTGCTGGAGCACATCGCCCCCGGCACCCTGGTGCTGGAGTGCTCGACCATCGCCCCCGCCTCGGCACGCAAGGTCCATCAGGCAGCCGCCGAGCGCCGGATTCCCATGCTCGACGCGCCGGTCTCCGGCGGTACCGGCGGCGCCATCGCCGGCACCCTGACCTTCATGGTCGGTGGTGACGCCGAAGTACTCGAACGCGCGCGCCCGGTGTTCTCCGCCATGGGCCGCAACCTCTTCCACGCCGGCGGTGACGGCGCCGGGCAAGTGGCCAAGGTGTGCAACAACCAGCTGCTCGCCGTGCTGATGATCGGTACCGCCGAATCCCTCGCCCTGGGCGCAGCCAATGGCCTGGACCCGGCGGTGCTGTCGGAGATCATGCGCCGCAGCTCCGGCGGCAACTGGGCGCTGGAGGTCTACAACCCCTGGCCCGGCGTGATGGAGAACGCCCCTGCCTCGCGCGGCTACACCGGCGGCTTCATGGCCGCGCTGATGACCAAGGACCTGGGCCTGGCCCAGGAAACCGCCCAGGTCAGCGGCAATAGCACGCCCWTGGGCAGCCTGGCCCTGGCGATGTACCGCCTGCTGCTGAAGCAGGGCCACGGAGAACAGGATTTTTCCGTCATACAGAAGCTGTTCGATTCCTAGGCCATGGCATGGAAGTCCGGCAAGGGCTTGCACCAGACTGACCAGCCTTCCCGAGCTGTCTCTGGCTGCCGTCTTGAAGCAATTCCTGTCGCACTACCGATTTCGTCTGCTGCTCAATAGTGTCCTGCTGCTCCTGCTGGTGCTGGCGATCCCCTCGCCGCCCATCGCCCTGGAACTGGGCAGCCTGCTGCTGATGGTCCTGGCCGGACTGAACACCGTCCGCAGCCACAGCCGCCTGTTCTACCTGCTCTGCGGCATGGGCGCCATCAGCCTGGCCATGGCTTTCGTGCCCGAGCACTGGCATTTGCACCCACTGTTCAAGCGCGGGGTTCCGCAGATCGGCTTCATCCTGCTGCTGGTCATCAGCCTGTTCCACCGGGTGACCCAGGAGCGGCCCGTGACCCGCGAACTGCTCTACGGGCTCTGCGCGCTGTACCTGAACTTCGTGCTGTCCTTCGCGCTGACCTACAACCTGATCGAGCACCTCCGCCCGCACAGTTTCCAGACCGCCAACGGCCCGTTGGACATGGCCAGCTTCGTCTACTTCAGCATGGTCACGCTGACCACCATCGGCTATGGCGACATAGTGCCGGTACAACCGTTGGCGCGCCTGCTGGCCGGCAGCGAAGCGATCATGGGCGTGCTGTTTATGGCCCTCGCGGTCGCCCGTGGGCTGAGCCTGATGAACGAGGACAAACCGGACTGATTGTGAAGCCGGGCTTACGAGTGCATGGCGCTGGCGCGGCTTTATCCACAGGCGCGCCGGCCCGAAGATGAATCACCCGCCGCCCCGCCCTCAGGCGCGGCACTCTCTCCCACGAAAAGGTGATTCCATGAAACTTGCCCTGATCGGCGCCACCGGCCACGTTGGCCATTACTTCCTCGAAGAAGCCCTGCGCCGCGGCCACCAGGTGACCGCGCTGGTGCGCGACCCGGCGAAACTGCCGGCGCGCGACGGCCTCCAGGTAGTCCAGGCCGATGTCTACGATCCCGACCAGGTAGCCCGCGCCGTGGCCAGCCAGGATGTGGTAATCAGCGCCTTCAACGCTGGCTGGGGCAACCCGGACATCCGTGGCGCACACGCCAAGGGCAGCCGCGCCATCCTCGACGGCGTGAAGGCCTCCGGCGTCCAGCGCCTGCTGGTACTCGGCGGCGCCGGCAGCCTGGAAATCGCCCCCGGCCAGCGCCTGGTGGACAGCCCGGAATTCCCCGAACAGTGGAAACAGGGCGCACTGGGCGCCGCCGACGCGCTGGACCAGCTGCGTGGCGAGAAGGACCTGGACTGGGCCTTCCTCAGCCCAGCCATGCTGCTCGACGGCGAAACCCGCACCGGCAGCTTCCGCATCGGCGCCGACCAGGTGCTGTTCGACGGCAATGGCGAGAGCCGCATCTCCCTGCCGGACCTGGCCGTGGCGATGATCGACGAGGCCGAGCAGGCCAACCATCATCAGCAGCGGTTTACCGTGGCTTATTGATTGGAACCGGGTGGGTTCATGGGCCGAGCTGAAGCCGAAACGCAGGGTGGCGTGGAGCGCAGCGATATCCATCGGTTCCAGCGTGCCTGCAGCATGGGTATCGCAAGCTCCACCCATCCTACTCAGGTGTTCGCCGGGAGTGGCGGCAGAGTGCGGTTCGCGAGCAAGCTCGCTCCTACGAAGAACCCCGCTCTAGCTCTAGCTCTAGCTCTAGCTCTAGCTCTAGCTCTAGCTCTAGCTCTAGCTCTAGCTCTAGCTCTAGCTTTGGTTTTGGTTTTGGCTCTGAGGACTTCCAGTGAAACGTCCGAGCGCTCCGGAGTGCCCCTTTCAGGAGGCCTCGTTGGATCGGAGTTTCAGGGGTTGAGCGACATGGATGTCGCGAGAGCCACTATGGGCCAGGGATGGCCCGTCGTGGCGTGCCCCTGAAGCTTCGATCCAACGAGGGAATTTTTCGCCTAGGCGAAAAACCGGATGGAGGGGCGAGACCTTTTGGTTCCTTTTGGGAGGGCGGCTATCCGACGTTTGCCAAAAGGGACTCGCCCGAGGGGGCGAAACCGGAAGTCCGCGCGTACGCCGCAGCGGCGCGAATCACCAAACCAGAAGCAAGAGCATCGCGGACAAGCTCCGCTCCTACAAAGAAACGCCGATGCCGGGATTTAGCGTAGGAGCGGACTTCGTCCGCGATGGGTCCGCATCGCGCCGGAAGCCATCGCGGACAGAGTCCGCTCCTACGTAACGGGCAACACCGGKAATGGCCCCCTCCTACACCCTGCGCAAACGAAAAGGGCCACCCTATGGGTGGCCCTTTTGCATGGCGCGCCGGCACTTACCGCTCCCGCAACGCCTCCGCCTTGGCCCGCAGGATCGGCTTGAGCAGGTAGCTCAGGATGCTCTTCTTGCCGGTGATGATATCCACGCTGGCGACCATGCCGGGGATGATCAGCAGCGGCTTGTCATCGGTGCCGAGGTGGCTTTTGCGGGTACGCAGCTTGATCAGGTAGAAGCTGTTGCCGTCCTCGTCGGTGACGGTGTCCGCGCCGATCTGTTCCAGGTCCGCCTGCAGCCCACCGTAGATGGTGTAGTCGTAGGCGGTGAACTTGACCATGGCGTGCTGGCCGGGGCGCAGGAAGGCGATGTCCTGCGGACGGATGCGTGCCTCCACCAGCAGGGTGTCGTCCAGCGGGACGATCTCGATCAGGTCGCTGCCCGGCTGGATCACGCCGCCGATGGTGTTCACCAGCAGTTGCTTGACGATGCCGCGCACCGGCGAAGTGACCAGGGTACGGCTGACGCGGTCTTCCAGCGCCTTGCCGGTGGCCGTGGCCTTGCTCAGTTCGGTACGGGCCTCGTTGAGCTCCTTCAGCGCATCGCTGCGGAAGCGCGACTTGGTCTCGGCGACCTTGCGTTCCACTTCCTTGATCGCCGCTTCGGCGCGGGGAATGGCCAGGGTGGTGGCGTCGAGCTGGCCACGGTTCTCCACTTCGCCGCGCTTGAGGCGCAGCAGTTCCACCTGGGACATGGCGCCCTGCGCCACCAGCGGCTCGGACATGGAGATTTCCTGGCGCAGCAGGTTCAGGCTGTTGCGGTACTGCGCCTGCTTGGAAGCGAACTCGCGCAGTTCCTGCTGCTTCTGCACCAGCTGCTGCTCCAGGCCATCGGTTTCATCCTTGAGCTGCTGCTGGCGACTGTGGAACAGCGCCTCTTCGCTGCTGGCCTGGCCGGGCGTCTTGCTGCGCACGTCGTCCGGGATATTCAGCGCACGGTCTTCCACCTCGGCAGATAGGCGTTCCACACGCAGGAACATCGCCAGGCGATCAGCCTCGGTCTCGCCGACGTTGGACTGGAAGCGCGTCGGGTCCAGGCGCATCAGTTGCTCGCCGGCCTGCACCACCTGCCCTTCGTGGACGAAGATCTGCGAGACGATGCCGCCTTCCAGGTTCTGGATCTTCTGCACCTTGGACGAGGGAATCGCCTTGCCTTCGCCGCGGGTCACCTCGTCGATCTTCGCGAAGTGCGCCCACAGCAGGAGGAAGGCGACGAAGCCGATCAGCACCCAGATGGTCAGGCGCACCACGCGCGGCGCGTCTTCGATCAGCGCCTTGCTGACTTCCGGGAGCGGCTGGCCGGAGAGGTTGTCGCCGCCCTTGAAATAGCCACGGACAGAGTGGCGGATACTGCCCAGAGGATTAAGCGACACTGATCTGCCCCTTCTTCAGCGCATCCATGACCACGTCCTTCGGACCGTCGGCAATGATGCGGCCCTTGTCGACGATCACCAGGCGGTCCACCAGGCTGAGCATGGAGGCGCGGTGGGTGACCAGCAGCAGCGTCTTCTCGCCCATGATGGCTTGCAGGCGCTGTTTCAGGCGTTCTTCGCCGGCGTTGTCCATGGCGCTGGTGGGTTCGTCCAGCAGCAGGATCGGCGGGTCGAGGAGCAAGGCGCGAGCCAGCGAGACGTTCTGTCGCTGGCCACCGGAGAGGTTGTGGCCGCGCTCGCCGACCTGCAGTTCATAGCCCTGCGGATGGAGGCGGACGAACTCGTTGACACCGGTGAGCTCGGCCACTTCCAGCA
This sequence comes from Pseudomonas sp. CAN1, assembly GCF_030462585.1. GTDB lineage: Bacteria > Pseudomonadota > Gammaproteobacteria > Pseudomonadales > Pseudomonadaceae > Pseudomonas. Next base: position 89,087 of record NZ_JASMRU010000023.1, read on the forward strand.
CGCGCTCGTCATCGATGTAGCGCGCGCCGCTGACCAGGTTGTCGCGCAGGGTGCCGCTGAACAGGCTGATGTCCTGGGGCACGTAGCCGATGTTGTGGCGCAGCTCGCTGATGTCCAGCTGGCGCACATCGGCGCCATCCACCAGCAGGCTGCCGTCGTTGGGCTGGTGCAGGCCGACGATCAGCTTGGCCAGGGAGCTCTTGCCCGAGCCGCTGCGGCCGATGATGCCGATCTTCTCGCCGGCGCGGATCTGCAGGTTGATACCGTGCAGCGCCGCGACCTGCTGGTTCGGGTAGGCGAAGTCGAGGTTGCGCATCTCGATGGCGCCGCGCAGTTGCGAGCGGGTCAGCGGACGCTCGTCGGCGTTGCGCTCCTGCGGCAGCTCCATCATCTGGTTGGTGGTGGCCATCGACAGGCGCGCCTGCTGGTAGCGCTGGATCAGCCCGGAGAGCTGGGTCAGCGGGCCGAGGGCGCGGCCGTTGAGCATGTAGCAGGCGATCAGGCCGCCCATGGAGAGGTCGCCAGCGATGATCAGGTAGACGCCGCCGATGATCATCACGACGCCGGCCAGGGCCTGGATCAGCACGGTGATGTTCATCGCCAGGGTCGACAGCAGCTTGACCCGCAGTTCCAGGCGGCTGAGGGTGCCGATGGTCTG
>NZ_JASMRU010000024.1 GCF_030462585.1 Pseudomonas sp. CAN1
CGGAATTGCTGCTGCATGCCGGCGCTGGTCTGGCTGGCGATTTCCGAGGATTGGTCGGCGGTGGCGCGGGCGTCCTGCACCGAGGATTTCACGTCGCGGATGATCGGCTGCAGCTTGTCGAGGAAGCGGTTGAACCAGCCGGCCAGCTCGCCCAGTTCGTCCTTGCCGGCGTAGTCCAGACGCTTGGTCAGGTCGCCTTCGCCGCTGGCGATGTTGCGCAGCATGGCGGCGACGTTGAGGATCGGCCGGGTCACCCCACGGGCGGTGAGCCACATGGCGAACAGGCCGATCAGCGCGGCAATCAGGCCGAAGCCGAGTTGCGAGACGGTGCCCTGCACGCGCTGGTTGTCCAGCTCGTTCTGCAGTTCGATGGCCGGGCCGAGCAGGACGTTCTGCGGGACTTCCAGCAGCACGCCCCAGGGCTTGGAGCCTGGGATCGGTTGCAGCGGCTCGACCACGCGCAACTGGTCATCCTGGCGGAACACCTGCTCATGGTTGGCGGCAATCGCCTGCAGCAGGTCGGCGCCCTGGTTCGGGTAGACCTCCTTGAGGTTCTTGCTCAGCTTGGAGGCATCGGCGCTGTGCCCGGCCAGCAGGCCGGCGGCGCTGACGATGCTGACGCGGCCCTGGCCGTCGTACAGCTCCTGGCTGCCCTGGACGCTGATTTCCTGCAGCTTCTCCATGCTGATGTCCAGGCCCATGACGCCGATGACCTTGCCGTCCAGTTCCAGCGGGAAGGCGATGCTGGTCATCAGCATGCGCTTGGTGCCCACATCGTCGAAGTACGGGTCGAGCACGCAGGGCTGGCCGGTGGTCTTGGGGCAGGTGAACCAGGCGTTATAGGCACTGCCGCTGGGGCCGGGACTGGTGTCCTGCAGCAGCGACTCGGCCATGGCTTCGGATTCGAGGTGGCCCGGCGTGGCCTGGGACCAGTAGATGGAGAAGCGCCCGGTGTCGTTGCTGCCCAGCTCGCCCTGGCCGGCGAAGAGCTTGTCCTTGCCGTCCAGCGCGTCGGGTTCGAAGGCGACGTAGAGGCCCAGCAGTTCCGGGTTGCCTTCCAGGGCGGTCTTCACCTGGCGGGTCAGGTCCTCGCGCAGGTCATAGGCGTCGAGGAAGCGCTTCTGCGCCTGGTCGCGGAGGAACAGAACTTGCCGCGAGAAGCCCTTGCCGTACTGGTAGGCATCCATGATGTAGCGCTGGATGCGCATGGCCTGCACTTCGCCGCGCGATTGCAGGCGCGCCTTGGCGGCCTCGTCGAGCATCTGCGTGCTCGATTGCTTGACCAGCGCGGTGCTGGTTTGTGTGCGGTAGACGGAAAGGCCGGAAAGCAGAGACACGACGCCGAGCAGGCACAGGCCGGCGAGCAACGTGATCTTCCACTGGATGGAGAGACGGCGCAGCAGCATGGAGGGGAATCCTTGTTTGAACTAAGCCCTGGGATGCCCTGGATATCGGCCTTTCCCGGAGTTTCTTGACTCGTGACGGGGCGAAACGCCAGAAAACAGGCGATTCTGGCGTGCCTGGCCGACGGGCGGCAGAAAGCTGGGCAAAATGCGTGCGCAACGCGCTGAAAATCTCGCTGGCCGGCTGCGGAAACGTCTTGATTCGACAGGGCTTTTGACACCCCGCCAGGTGTTTGGCAGAGTGCCCGCCTTTTGCCCGCGCCCCGGCGCGGAGCGCTTACGAGGAGTGGTGAAATGAATGCGGTGCTGATTGCCATTGGCCTGATGCTGGTGCTGAGCCTGTGTCGCGTGCACGTGGTGATTGCGCTGATCGCCGGCGCCGTTGCAGGTGGCCTGCTCGGTGGGTTGGGCATGGACGGCACGCTGACGGCGTTCAACGAAGGCCTGGGCGCGGGTGCGACGGTGGCGCTGTCCTACGCCATGCTGGGCGCCTTCGCCGTGGCCATCGCGCGCTCCGGCATGGCCCACGCCCTGGCCGATCGTGCCCTGGCGACGCTCGGCCGGCATGAGGGCAACGGCTCCAGTGCCTTCAAGTGGATGATGGTCGGCCTGCTGCTGGTGGTGGCGATCTCCTCGCAGAACATCCTGCCGATCCACATCGCCTTCATCCCTCTGCTGGTGCCGCCGCTGCTCTACGTGCTGACGCGTCTGCAGATCGACCGCCGGCTGATCGCCTGCGTCATCACCTTCGGCCTGATCACCCCCTACATGTTCCTGCCGGTGGGCTTCGGCAACATCTTCCTCAACCAGATCCTGCTGGCCAACGTCGCCCGCGCGGGCGTCGACGTGCAGGGTATCAACGTCACCCACGCCATGCTGATCCCGGCGCTGGGCATGGTCTGCGGCCTGCTGATCGCGGTGTTGTTCAGCTACCGGCGCAAGCGCGACTACGACCTTGAACGCATCGAGCAGGCCGAGCGGGTCGATACGCCCTACAGCAGAATGAGCCTGGTGGTGGCCGGCCTCGCCGTAGCAGCGGCCTTTGCCGTGCAGCTGCTGCTGGACTCGATGATCCTCGGCGCGCTGGTGGGCTTCCTGGTGTTTTCGCTGTCCGGCGTGGTGCGCTGGAAGGAAGCGGACGACCTGTTCACCGAAGGTATGAAGATGATGGCGATGATCGGTTTCATCATGATCGCCGCCCAGGGCTTCGCCGCGGTGATGACCGCCACCGGGCAGGTGAGCAGCCTGGTGGACAGCGCGGCCGGCTGGATCGGCAGCAGCAAGGCGCTGGGCGCCTTCATGATGCTGCTGGTGGGCCTGCTGGTGACCATGGGCATCGGCTCGTCGTTCTCCACGGTGCCGATCATCGCGGCGATCTTCGTGCCGCTGGCGGTGCACCTGGGCTTCAGCCCGCTGGCCATCGTCAGCATCGTGGGGACTGCGGGGGCCTTGGGCGATGCGGGTTCGCCGGCGTCTGACTCCACCCTGGGCCCGACTTCCGGCCTGAATGTGGACGGCCAGCACAACCACATCTGGGACACCGTGGTGCCGACTTTCCTGCACTACAACCTGCCGCTGCTGGCGTTCGGCTGGGTGGCCGCGATGGTGCTCTGAGCCGGGAGGCTGCAAGGCCCTGGCAAGAGGGCTGTGGACGATGAAAGTTGCACTCGGCGGGGCAACTGCTGACTAATGAGCAGGTTTATTCATCCACGGACCCGCTCATGTTCGAATCGAAACTGGAATACYGGACGTTCCTCGCCCTGCTGCTGGTGGTGACACTCGCCTTCGGCTGGATCCTGCTGCCGTTCTACGGGGCGGTGTTCTGGGGCACCATCCTGGCGATCATCTTCGCCCCGCTGCAACGTCGTTTGCGGGTGAAACTCAACGGCCGCAACAACCTCGCTGCGCTGATCTCCCTCTCCGTGTGCTTCCTGATCGTGATCCTGCCGGTGACCTTCATCGCCGGCGCGCTGGTGCAGGAAGGGGCGATGGTCTACCAGCGCCTGAAGTCCGGCGAGCTGAACTTCATCACCTATTACCAGCAGGCTGTAGGCGCGCTGCCGGCCTGGGCGCACCAGTGGCTGGAGCGCTTCGACCTGGCGGATCTGTCCAGCCTGCAGGAAAAGCTCTCGGCGGGGGCGATGCAGGCCAGCCAGTTGGTGGCGACCAAGGCCTTCAGCATCGGCCAGAACACCTTCGAGTTCGTCATCAGCTTCGGCATCATGCTCTACCTGCTGTTCTTCCTGCTGCGCGACGGCCCGGCCCTGGGCAAACGGATCAAGCAGGCGGTGCCGCTGAGCGGGGAGCACAAGCAGCACCTGTTCACCAAGTTCACCACGGTGATCCGCGCCACGGTGAAGGGCAACATCGCCGTCGCTGCGACCCAGGGCGCCCTGGGCGGGCTGATCTTCTGGTTCCTCGGTATCCAGGGTTCGTTGCTCTGGGGCACGCTGATGGCTTTCCTGTCGCTGCTGCCGGCGATTGGCGCGGGACTGATCTGGGTACCGGTGGCGGCCTACTTCCTGCTCACCGGCGCGATCTGGCAGGGCGTGACGCTGACGCTGTTCTGCGTGGTAGTGATCGGCCTGGTGGACAACATCCTGCGCCCGATCCTGGTCGGCAAGGACACCAAGATGCCCGACTACGTGGTGCTGATCTCCACCCTCGGCGGCATGTCGCTGTTCGGCCTCAACGGCTTCGTCATCGGCCCGCTGATCGCCGCGCTGTTCATGGCTTCGTGGGACCTGTTCACCGGCCGCGAAGGCGAAGCGCCAAAGCCGGCAGAATAGGGCAGGAGGGTAGGGCGAATAACCTGGTACAGGTTATCCGCCGTCGGCAATGAGGCGGATATCGCTGGCGCGTTATGCGCCCTACGAAAGCTCGATACCGACCAATAAAAAACCCCGCCGAAGCGGGGTTTTTTGTTGCCTGTCGACCTTAGCCGGCGATGGCTACCAGGCCGCTGTGCTGGAGGATGTCCAGCAGCGGTTGCGGGTAGACGCCGAGGAAGAAGGCGAGCAGGGCGATGGCTACCAGCATGATGCCGCCAGCGCGCTGGGCCCAGTCCAGGGGAGCGTCGTGGCGCTTCATGTTCGGCTCGACCAGGAACATGGTGACCATGACGCGCAGGTAGTAGAACAGGCCGATGGCGCTGCCCAGTACCAGGGAGCCGACCAGCCACCAGTGCTGCGACTCGACGCCGGTGGCGACGATGTAGAACTTGCCGATGAAGCCGGCGGTCAGCGGGATGCCGGCCAGGGACAGCATCATCACGGTCATCACCGCAGTCAGCACCGGACGGCGCCAGAACAGGCCGCGGTATTCGAACAGTGCGTCGGCGTCGCGGCCGCTGTACGGGGTGGACATCAGGGTGACCACGCCGAAGGCGCCCAGGGTGGTGACGACGTAGGTGGTCAGGTACACGCCGACCGCTTCCACGGCCAGACCCTTGCTCGCCACCAGGGCGATCAGCAGGTAGCCGAAGTGGGCGATGGACGAGTAGCCGAGCAGACGCTTGATGTTGCTCTGGGTCAGCGCCAGCAGGTTGCCGATCAGGATCGAGGCGATGGCGATGACCGCGATGGCGTCATGCAGCAGGCCGTTGTTCAGGGCCGCCGGGGCGATCTGGAACAGGCGCAGCAGCACGGCGAACACAGCGACCTTGGCGGTGGTGGCCAGGAAGGTGGCGACCGGCGCCGGGGCGCCTTCGTAGACGTCCGGGGTCCACAGGTGGAACGGCGCCAGGGACAGCTTGAAGCCCAGTCCGACGACCATCATGCCGACGCCGATGGACAGCAGCGGACCGTGGCTGGTGCCTTCGGCCAGCGAGGCACCGATGGCCGAGAAGCCCAGGCTGCCGGATTCGGCGTAGAGCAGGGCCATGCCGAACAGCAGGAAGGCCGAGCCGGCGGCGGACAGTACGGTGTACTTGATGCCCGCTTCCAGGGTGCGCTTGTTGAAGAAGGCGTAGGCCACCATGCCGTATACCGGCACCGACAGCAGTTCCAGGCCGATGAACAGGCCGGCCAGGTTCTGCGCGCTGACCAGTACCAGGCCGCCTGCGGTGGACAGCAGGAGCAGCAGGTAGAGTTCCTCGCGGTTGCCCGGGAAGCTTTCCATGTAGGCGTGGGCGAGGGTGGTGCAGGCCAGGGCGCCGATCAGGATCAGGGCCATGTAGAAGCAGGCGAAGTTGTCGATCACCAGCAGCGGGGTGACTTCGATCGGGGTGACTTTCAGCACCGGGATGATCGACAGCAGGGCCAGGTTCAGACCGATCACCGAGAGGGTGGCGGTCATCGAGTGGTTGCGCTTCCAGGCTACCGCGAGCATCACCACCACCAGGGTGGCGCTGGTGATGAGCAGTGGCAGGAGCGCGATGAAGTGTTGAATCGTGAAGGTCATTTCGCGCTTACCGTGCTGCCAGAGTGGAGAGGGCGGCACCCAGCCATTGCTGGACGCCGTGCATGGTTGCCGCGGAGGTATCGAGGACCGGCTGCGGGTAGACGCCGAGCACGATCAGCAGCACCGCCAGGCCGAGCACCATGGAAAGCTCGCGGAAATTCAGGCCGGCGATGGCGGTGTCGGACTTGGCCGGGCCGAAGTACGCGCGATGGATCATGATCAGCGAGTACACCGAGCCGAAGACCAGGCCGAAGGTGGCGATCACGGTGATCACCGGCACGACCTTGAAGCTGCCCAGCAGGATCAGGAATTCACCGACGAAGTTGCCGGTACCCGGCAGACCCAGCGAAGCGGTGGCGAAGAACAGCGCGACTGCCGGCAGGTACGGAATGCGCGACCACAGGCCGCCCATCTTGCGCATGTCACGGGTGTGCAGGCGCTCGTACAGCTGGCCGCAGAGGATGAACAGCGCGGCGGCGGAGAGGCCGTGGGCGATCATCTGCACGACTACACCCTGCAGCGCCTGGGGGCTGCCGGAGTAGATGCCGATCATCACGAAGCCCATGTGCGACACCGAGGAGTAGGCCACCAGGCGCTTGATGTCGGTTTGGGCGAACGACAGGAAGGCGCCGTAGAAGATGCCGATCAGACCCAGGGTCATGGCAATCGGGGCGAACTCGGCCGAGGCGTTGGGGAACAGCGGCAGGGCGAAGCGGATCAGGCCGTAGGCGGCAGTCTTCAGCAGGATACCGGCGAGGTCCACGGAACCGGCGGTCGGCGCCTGGGCGTGGGCGTCCGGCAGCCAGGAGTGCACCGGCACCACCGGCATCTTCACCGCGAAGGCGACGAAGAAGCCGAGCATCAGCAGCCATTCGGTGTGCGGCGGCAGCTGGGTCTTCAGCAGGTCGGCGTAGTTGAAGGTCAGCACGCCGGTGCTGTTGTAGTGCACGAACACCAGGCCGAGGATCGCCACCAGCATCACCAGGCCGCTGGCCTGGGTGAAGATGAAGAACTTGGTGGCGGCGTAGATGCGGGTCTTCTTGCCATCGTCCGAGCTGTGACCCCAGAGCGCGATGAGGAAGTACATCGGCACCAGCATCATTTCCCAGAAGAAGAAGAACAGGAACAGGTCGACGGCGAGGAACACGCCGATCACACCGCCCAGGATCCACAGCAGGTTCAGGTGGAAGAAGCCGATGCGGCGCTGGATCTCGTTCCACGAGCAGAGGACGGACAGCACGCCGAGCAGGCCGGTCAGCGCGACCATCAGCAGGGACAGGCCGTCCATTGCCAGGTGCACGCTGATGCCGAAGCGCTCGATCCAGGGTACCTGGAACTGCAGGGTCCACTGCGGCTCGCCACCCGGCGCCGGGGCCAGCTGGAAGTCGCCGGTGTGCCACACCCAGAGGCTCAGGGCCAGGGTGAGGACCATCGATCCCAGGGCGACCCAGCGCGGCAGGGTCTTGCTGGTGTACTCGGCGATCCAGCAAAGGAAGCCGCCGATGAAGGGGATCAGGATTAGCCAGGGCAGAATCATGTCGGGCTCAATCTCTTTCGTGAATTCATTAAGCCAGCAGCAGCGCGCCGAGGAGCAGCGCGGCGCCACCCACCAGGGTCACGGCATACCAACGCAGGCGGCCGTTCTCGGTGAGGCTGAGGAGTTTGTGACCACCGCGGGCGGTGAGCGGGACCAGGACCAGGGTCTTGTCGATCGGGTCCGCGGCCAGCAGGCGGCAGATCAGCAGATAGGGTTTCACGAACAGCTTGTCGTACAGCCAGTCGAAGCCCCAGGCATGCAGCCACCAGGTGCCGAAGAAGCGGCCCGGTGCGCTCTGGGCAAGAGCGCTGACGAAGCGGCGCTTGCCGAGGAACAGCAGGCCGGCCAGCAGGATGCCGGCGATGGCGATGGCGCCCGAGGCGATTTCCAGGCTGTGCTTGGCTTCACCACCGGCGTGACCGGCGCTTTCCGGCAGGACGCCAGCCAGCGGCGGAGTGATCAGCGCGCCGATGAAGGTGGAGAGCACGATCAGGATGCCCAGCGGCAGCCAGTGGCTGACGCCATGGCCGGCGTGCGCTTCGGTCTTCGCTTCGCCGTGGAAGGCGATGAAGATCAGGCGGAAGGTATACAGCGAGGTCATGAACGCACCGACCAGACCGGCGATCAGCAGGTTCTGGTGACCGCTGGCGAAGGCTTCCCAGAGGATCTCGTCCTTGGAGTAGAAGCCGGCGGTCAGGAAGGGCAGGGCGGACAGCGCCGCGCCACCGACCACGAAGCTTGCGTAGGCCAGCGGCAGCTTCTTCCACAGGCCACCCATCTTGAAGATGTTCTGCTCGTGGTGGCAGGCGACGATCACCGCACCCGAAGCAAGGAACAGCAGGGCCTTGAAGAAGGCGTGGGTCATCAGGTGGAAGATCGCCCCACCCCAGGCGCCAACGCCCAGGGCCAGGAACATGTAGCCGATCTGGCTCATGGTCGAGTAGGCGAGGATGCGCTTGATGTCGGTCTGCACCAGGGCGGCAAAGCCGGCCAGCACCAGGGTCACGGCACCGATGACGCCGACCAGTTCCAGGACGTTCGGAGCCAGCTCGAACAGGCCGTGGCAACGGGCGATCAGGTAGACGCCCGCGGTCACCATGGTGGCGGCGTGGATCAGCGCGGAGACCGGAGTCGGGCCGGCCATCGCGTCGGCCAGCCAGGTCTGCAGCGGCAGCTGGGCGGATTTGCCGACGGCGCCGCCGAGCAGCATCAGGGTCGCCAGGTTGATCCACAGGTCGCCCTTGGCGAAGTGCTGCGGAGCCAGGACCAGCAGCTCCTGGATGTTCAGCGTGCCCAGGTGCTGGAACAGGATGAACATGCCGATGGCGAAGAACACGTCACCCACGCGGGTCACGATGAAGGCCTTCAGCGCTGCGTTGCCGTTCGGTACGTGGTTGTAATAGAAACCGATCAGCAGGTAGGAGCAGAGGCCCACACCTTCCCAGCCGAAGTACATGAACAGCAGGTTATCGCCCAGCACCAGGAACAGCATGCTGGCGATGAACAGGTTGGTGTAGGCGAAGAACCGCGAGTAGCCGGTTTCACCGCGCATGTACCAGGAGGCGAACAGGTGGATCAGGAAGCCGACGCCGGTGACCACGCCGAGCATGGTGACCGACAGGCCGTCCAGGTACAGGGTGAAGTTGGTCTTGAAGTCGCCAACGCTCATCCATTGCCACAGCACCAGGCTGTAGGCGCCACCTTCGGGCGGGTTGCTGTGGAAGCTCCAGATCGCCCAGAAGGCGGAGAGGGCCGCCAGGCCCACGGAGCCGACACCCACCAGTGCCGAGAGATTTTCCGACCACTTGCCACGGGAGAACGAGAGCAGCAGGAAGCCGACCAGGGGGAACAGGAAAGTAAGGGGCAGCAGGTTCATCCGCGCATCTCGCTGGCAGCGTCGATATCCAGGGTGTGGAAGCGGCGATACAGCTGGAGCAGGATCGCCAGGCCAATGCTGGCCTCGGCTGCAGCCAGGCTGAGCACCAGGATGAACATCACCTGGCCGTCGGGCTGGGCCCAGCGGCTACCGGCGACCACGAAGGCGAGGGCGGCGGCGTTCATCATCACTTCCAGGCTCATCAGTACGAACAGGATGTTGCGTCGTACCATCAGGCCCACCAGGCCGAAGCAGAACAGCACACCGGCGAGCGCCAGTCCGTGTTCGAGAGGGATAGTGTTCATGCAGTTAGTCCTTCGCTTCGTGGCGGCCGAGGTGGTAGGCGGCGACCAGTGCTGCCAGCAGCAGCATCGAGGCCAGTTCGACGACCAGCAGGTACGGGCCGAATAGGCTGATGCCCACGGCCTTGGCGTCCACGGTGGTGTGGCCGATGCCGGCACCGCTCGGGGTGCGCGAGAGCATCCACAGCAGCTCGATCAGCAGCACGGCAGCCAGGGCGCCGGGGCCGATCCAGACGCCGGGCTTGAGCCACTTGCGTTCCTGTTCGGTGATGGCCGGACCGAGGTTCAGCATCATCACCACGAAGACGAACAGCACCATGATCGCGCCGGCGTAGACGATGATTTCCAGGGCACCGGCGAACGGAGCGCCGAGGCTGAAGAAGGTCATCGAGACTGCGAGCAGCGAAATCACGAGGTAGAGCAGGGCATGCACCGGATTGCTGTTGGTGATGACCCGGAAGGTTGCCAGCACGGCGACGCCGGCGGCGAAGTAGAAAGCGAATTCCACGCGACGTCTCCTTACGGCAGCAGGCTCTTGACGTTGATCGGTTCGGCCTCGTTCTGCGCGGCGCCTTTCGGCTTGCCGGCGATGGCCATGCCGGCAACGCGGTAGAAGTTGTAGTCCGGGTTCTTGCCGGGGCCGGAGATCAGCAGGTCTTCCTTCTCGTAGACCAGGTCCTGGCGCTTGAACTCGCCCATCTCGAAATCCGGAGTCAGCTGGATCGCGGTGGTCGGGCAGGCTTCTTCGCACAGGCCGCAGAAGATGCAGCGGGAGAAGTTGATGCGGAAGAACTCGGGGTACCAGCGGCCGTCTTCAGCTTCTGCTTTCTGCAGGGCGATGCAGCCCACCGGGCAGGCCACGGCGCAGAGGTTGCAGGCTACACAGCGCTCCTCGCCATCGGGGTCGCGGGTGAGCACGATGCGGCCACGGTAGCGCGGCGGCAGGTACACGGGCTCTTCCGGATACTGCAGGGTGTCACGCTTGCGGAAGGCGTGACCGAAGATCATCACCAGGCTGCGCAGCTGGGTGTAGGTGCCGTGCACCACGTCGAAAATGTACTTGATCATGGTCCTACTCCTTACTGGCTGGCCAGCACGACAGCGCCGGTCACCAGCAGGTTGATCAGGGTCAGCGGGAGGCAGAACTTCCAGCTGAAGGCCATCACCTGGTCATAGCGCGGGCGAGGGATCGAGGCCCGCAGCAAAATGAACATCATGATGAAGAAGCCGGTTTTCAGGGCGAACCAGAAGAACGGAATCTGCGGCAGGATGCCGAAGGGACCGTGCCAGCCGCCGAAGAACAGGGTTGCCAGCAGCGCGGACACCAGCACGATGCCGATGTACTCGCCGACGAAGAACATGCCCCATTTCATGCCGGCATACTCGATGTGGTAACCATCGGCCAGTTCCTGCTCGGCTTCGGGCTGGTCGAACGGGTGACGGTGAGTCACGGCGACGCCGGCGACGAAGAAGGTCATGAAGCCGAAGAACTGCGGAATGATGAACCACACGTGCTGGGCCTGGTACTCGACGATGTCGCGCAGGCTGAACGAGCCGACCTGGGCAACGATGCCCATCAGCGACAGGGCCAGGAACACCTCGTAGGAGATGGTCTGGGCCGAGGCGCGCAGCGCACCGAGCAGGGCGAACTTGTTGTTGCTCGCCCAGCCGGCGAACAGCACCGCGTACACGGTCAGGCCGGCCATGGCGAAGAAGAACAGGATGCCGATGTTCAGGTCCGCCACACCCCAGTTCGGGGTGATCGGGATGACCGCGAAGGCCACCAGCAGCGCACCCATGGCGATCATGGGGGCGAGGGTGAAGATCATCTTGTCGGCGAACGGCGGGGTCCAGTCTTCCTTGAAGAACATCTTCAGCATGTCGGCGCCGAGCTGGAAGGCACCGAAGGGGCCGACCCGGTTCGGACCGTAGCGGTCCTGCCAGAGGCCGAGCAGACGACGCTCGACCCAGCTGAGCAGCGCGCCGCAGACGACCACGGCGAGCAGGATGACGATGGCCTTGATGACTTCGATGATGATGTCGACGACGGCGGGGGTCAGCCAGCTCATGCTCATCAAACTCATTGCGCAGCCTCCTGCAGACCTTCAGCGACGGCGCCGATGACCCCGGCGGGAATGCCTTGCAGACCGATCGGCAGGGCGACCAGGCCGACACCGAGCTCTTCGCTCACGCGCAGCGGCAGGCGCAGTTCCTGGCCCTTGACGGTCAGGCGGATGATCGCGCCTTCGTTGACGCCCAGACGGTCAGCCTCGGCCTTGGCCAGGGTGACGTAGGTCTGCGGGATGCGCTCCTGCACCGGGGCGGCTTTCGAGGAGTTTTCCTCGCTGCCGAACAGGTGATAGAAGGGCACCACCTTGAACTGGCTGGCGGCGGTGTGGAACGGCGCGGGAATCTCGCTGAACCACAGGGCCTCGCCTTTGGCCTCGATCAGGCGCACGCCCGGATCGCCGGCACGCAGGTGGCCACCGACTTCGTCCTGGAACTTGTTCCAAGCCTGCGGCGAGTTCCAGCCCGGGGACCAGGCAAACGGAATCTGCTGACGCGATTCGGCGCTGCCGGCGTAGCCTTCCATGGAGAAGGCGAAGGCCGAGTCGATGTCCTGCGGCTGACGCGGCTCGCTGACATTGATGTTGGCGCGCATGGCGGTACGGCCGGAGTAGCGGTGCGGTTCGCGCGCCAGCTTCAGGCCCTTGATGCGGAACGCGGCATTCGGCGCGGCTTCACGGATGCCGGCCAGTTGCGGCTTGGCAGCGACGACGGCGTCGATCACGTGGTCCAGCTGGGTCCAGTCGACACGCTTGCCTTCGAGGGTGCTGTGCAGGGCGTGCAGCCAGCGCCAGCCTTCGCGAACCAGGTTGTCGGCGTTGTAGTAGGTCGGGTCGTAGACCTGGAAGAAGCGCTGGGCGCGGCCTTCCTGGCTGACCAGGGTGCCATCGCCTTCGGCGAAGCTGGCGGCCGGCAGCAGGACGGTAGCCTTGGCGCTGGTGGCGGTCTGCTGGTGATCGGCGACGACGACGATCTTCGCGGCGGCCAGGGCGGCGTCGACAGCGGCAGCGTCGGCGCGGCGATACAGGTCGTTCTCCAGGATCACCACGGCATCGGCGGCGCCGGAGGTCAGCTGCTCCAGGGCGGCTTCGACGGAATTGCCGCCGAAGAGGGCCAGGCCCAGGCTGTTGGCTTCCGGGACGACCAGGCTCAGGGAGCCGTTCTTCTCGCGGTTCTTCAGCGCGCTGGCGATGTTGGCCGCGGCTTCGATCAGGGCGTTGCTGCCCAGCGAGGTGCCGGAAATCACCAGCGGGCGCTTGGCGGCAACCAGGGCATCGGCGATGCGCTGGGCGAGGGCGGCGGCTTCGGCGTCGAGGCCGGCCACGGCCGGAGCGCTCGAATCGATGGCGTGGGCCACGGCGAAGCCCAGGCGCGCCAGGTCTTCGGTAGCGGCGTGCACGCACTCGGCAGCGACGTCGTCCAGGCGGGTTTCATCGAGGCTGGCGATGAACAGCGGGTTCATTTCGTGCTGGGCGATGGTCTTTACCGCAGCGTCGAGCCACGGCTGGATCTTCATCGCGGCGGCCATGTCCTCGCCCTTGCCCTTCACCGACTGGCGCAGGGCCAGGGCGATACGGGCAGCGGTCTGGGTCAGGTCTTCGCCGAGCACGAATACCGCATCGTGGTCTTCGATGTCACGGATGGTCGGCACCGGCAGCGGGCCGTCCTGCATGACTTTCAGCACCAGTTGCAGGCGTTGCAGCTCGTCAGCGGAGATGCCGCTGTAGAAGTTCTGCGCGCCGACCAGTGCGGACAGGGCGTAGTTGCTTTCCAGGCTGGCGCGCGGCGAACCGATGCCGATGACCTTGCGGCCTTTCAGCAGGGCAGCGGTCTGGTCCAGGGCGCCGTCCAGCGAAAGCTTCTGCTTGCTCAGCATCAGCTGCGGCTGACGCGGGCGGTCTTCGCGGTTGACGTAGCCGTAGCCGAAGCGGCCGCGGTCGCAGAGGAAGTAGTGGTTCACCGAGCCGTTGTAGCGGTTCTCGATGCGGCGGATTTCACCGTAACGCTCGCCGGGGCTGATGTTGCAGCCACTGGAGCAGCCATGGCAGATGCTCGGGGCGAACTGCATGTCCCACTTGCGGTTGTAGCGCTCGGAGTGGGTCTTGTCGGTAAACACGCCGGTCGGGCAGACCTCGGTCAGGTTGCCGGAGAATTCGCTCTCCAGCACACCGTCTTCGATACGGCCGAAGTAGACGTTGTCGTGCGCGCCGTAGACGCCCAGGTCGGTGCCGCCGGCGTAGTCCTTGTAGTAGCGGACGCAGCGGTAGCAGGCGATGCAGCGGTTCATCTCGTGGGCGATGAACGGGCCGAGCTCCTGGTTCTGGTGGGTGCGCTTGGTGAAGCGGTACCGGCGCTGGTTGTGGCCGGTCATCACCGTCATGTCCTGCAGGTGGCAGTGACCGCCTTCCTCGCAGACCGGGCAGTCGTGCGGGTGGTTGGTCATCAGCCATTCGACGACGCTGGCACGGAACTGCTTGGCCTCTTCGTCTTCGATGGAAATCCAGGTGTTGTCGGTGGCGGGTGTCATGCAGGACATGACGAGGCGACCGCGGGTGTCGTTCTCGTCGGCGTATTGCTTGACTGCACACTGGCGGCAGGCGCCGACGCTACCGAGCGCCGGGTGCCAGCAGAAGTAGGGGATGTCGAGACCGAGGGAGAGGCAGGCCTGCAACAGGTTGTCCGCTCCGTCGACTTCTAACGTCTTGCCGTCTACGTGGATCGTGGCCATGGGTCTAAGTCTTCGTTGGCCCGTTGTCAGCGGGCGTGGCTAATAGAAATCACGGTTTCATCGGGCCGGCGGCACGCCGCGGCACTACAACGAAACAACGCCGGGCGCAGTGCCCGGCGAACAAAGCATCAAGCGCCGACGGTCTGCGGTGCTTGTACGGCCTGAGCCTGGCGGGAAATGCCCGCTTCGAACTCGGGACGGAAATACTTCAGTGCGCTGCCCAGCGGCTCGACGGCACCCGGTGCGTGGGCACAGAAGGTCTTGCCGGGGCCGAGGAAGTTGACCAGTTGCTCGAGGGTTTCCAGGTCGCCCTGGGCGCCTTCGCCTTTCTCCAGTGCGCGCAGGACCTTGACGCTCCACGGCAGGCCGTCGCGGCACGGAGTGCACCAGCCGCAGGATTCGCGGGCGAAGAACTCTTCCATGTTGCGCAGCAGGGAAACCATGTTGACGCTGTCGTCCACCGCCATGGCCAGACCGGTACCCATACGGGTGCCGACCTTGGCGACGCCGCCGGCGTAGAACAGCGCGTCCAGGTGTTCCGGCAGGAGGAAGCCGGTACCGGCGCCGCCCGGCTGCCAGGCCTTGAGCTTGTAGCCGTCGCGCATGCCGCCGGCGTAGTCCTCGAACAGCTCGCGGGCCGGCAGGCCGAACGGCAGTTCCCAGATGCCGGGGTTCTTCACCTTGCCGGAGAAGCCCATGAGCTTGGTGCCCATGTCTTCGCTGCCCGGACGGGCGAGGCCCTTGTACCAGTCGACGCCGTGCTCGACGATCGCCGGCACGTTGCACAGGGTCTCGACGTTGTTCACGCAGGTCGGCTTGCCCCAGACGCCGACGGCGGCGGGGAAGGGCGGCTTGGAGCGCGGGTTGGCGCGGCGGCCTTCCAGCGAGTTGATCAGCGCGGTCTCTTCGCCACAAATGTAGCGACCGGCGCCGGTGTGTACGAACAGCTCGAAATCGAAACCGCTGCCGAGGATGTTCTTGCCCAGCAGGCCGGCGGCCTTGGCTTCATCGATGGCACGGTTCAGGTTGCGGGCCGCGTCGACGTACTCGCCGCGCAGGAAGATGTAGCCACGGTAGGCCTTGAGGGCGCGCGCGGAGATCAGCATGCCTTCCACCAGCAGGTGCGGCAGCTGCTCCATGAGCATGCGGTCCTTCCAGGTGTTGGGCTCCATCTCGTCCGCGTTGCACAGCAGGTAGCGGATGTTGAGAGATTCGTCCTTGGGCATCAGGCCCCACTTCACGCCGGTGGGGAAGCCCGCACCGCCGCGGCCCTTGAGGCCGGAGTCCTTGACGGTCTGGACGATGTCGTCAGTGGACATCTGCGCCAGCGCCTTGCGCGCGGCGGCGTAGCCATTCTTCGACTGGTACTCCTCCAGCCAGACCGGAGCGCCGTCGTCACGCAGGCGCCAGGTCAGCGGGTGGGTTTCAGGCGCGCGCGCGGTGCGGTTGGGCGTGCCGTAGGAGGTGAGGCGACTCATGCGTAGGCCTCCAGCAGTTTGGCGACGCCGTCGGGACGCAGGTCACCGAAGGTGTCGTCATCGATCATCATCGCCGGGGCCTTGTCGCAGTTGCCCAGGCAGCACACCGGCAGCAGGGTGAAGCGGCCGTCGGTGGTGGTCTGGCCGAGGCCGATGCCCAGCTGTTTCTGGATCTCGCCAACCACGGACTCGTGGCCGCCGATGTAGCAGACCATGCTGTCGCAGACGCGGATGATGTGGCGGCCGACCGGCTGGCGGAAGATCTGGCTATAGAAGGTAGCCACGCCTTCGACGTCGCTGTCGGGAATGCCGAGGAGGTCGGCAATCGCTGGGATGGCGCCGTCCGGCACCCAGCCGCGCTGCTTCTGGACGATCTTCAGGGCTTCGATGGACGCCGCGCGGGAGTCCTCGTAGTGATGCATTTCGTGCTCGATGGCCGAGCGCTCGGTTTCGCTGAGTTCGAAACGATCAGTCTGGATAAGGGTACTCATGATCAGCGGTCCACGTCGGCCATAACGAAGTCGATACTGCCCAGATAGGCGATCAGGTCAGCGATCATGCTGCCGTTGATCACCGACGGAATCTGCTGCAGGTGCGGGAAGCTGGGCGTCCGGATGCGGGTCCGGTAGCTCATGGTGCTGCCATCGCTCGTCAGGTAGTAGCTGTTGATGCCCTTGGTCGCTTCCACCATCTGGAAGGCTTCGTTGGCCGGCATGACCGGGCCCCAGGAAACCTGCAGGAAGTGGGTGATCAGGGTTTCGATGTGCTGCAGCGTGCGCTCTTTGGGCGGCGGCGTGGTCAGCGGGTGGTCGGCCTTGTACGGGCCTTCGGGCATGTTCTTCAGGCACTGCTCGATGATGCGCAGGCTCTGGCGCATCTCGCCCATCTTGACCATGCAGCGGTCGTAGGCGTCGCCGTTGGCCGCCAGCGGTACTTCGAACTCGAAGTTCTCGTAGCCGGAGTAGGGGCGGGCCTTGCGCAGGTCGAAATCACAGCCGGTGGCGCGCAGGCCGGCACCGGTGGTGCCCCACTCCAGCGCTTCCTTGGTGTTGTACGCGGCAACGCCGATGGTACGACCACGCAGGATGCTGTTCTTCAGGGCGGCGGTTTCGTACTCGTCCAGGCGCTTGGGCATCCAGTCGAGGAACTCGCGGACCAGCTTGTCCCAGCCGCGCGGCAGGTCGTGGGCGACGCCACCGATACGGTACCAGGCCGGGTGCAGGCGGAAGCCGGTGATGGCTTCGACGACCTTGTAGGCGCGCTGGCGGTCGGTGAAGGTGAAGAACACCGGGGTCATCGCGCCCACGTCCTGGATGTAGGTACCCAGGTAGAGGAGGTGGTTCAGGATGCGGAAGAACTCCGACATCATGATGCGGATGACATCGACGCGCTGCGGCACCTTGATGCCGGCGAGTTTCTCGACCGAGAGCACGTACGGCAGGTTGTTCATCACGCCGCCGAGGTAGTCGATACGGTCGGTGTACGGAATGAAGCTGTGCCAGGACTGACGCTCGGCCATCTTCTCGGCGCCACGGTGGTGGTAGCCGATTTCCGGAACGCAATCGAGGATCTCTTCGCCGTCCAGTTGCAGGATGATGCGGAACGCACCGTGCGCGGACGGGTGGTTCGGGCCGAGGTTGAGGAACATGAAGTCCTCGTTCTCGCCGTGGCGCTTCATGCCCCAGTCTTCGGGCTTGAAGCGCAGCGCTTCCTGCTCGAGGTCCTGCTTGGCGGCGGACAGTGCGTAGGGGTCGAACTCGGTGGCGCGCGCCGGGTAGTCCTTGCGCAGCGGGTGACCTTCCCAGGTCGGCGGCATCAGCATGCGGGTCAGGTGCGGGTGACCATTGAAGGTGACCCCGTACATGTCCCAGACCTCACGCTCGTACCAGTTGGCGTTCGGCCAGATACGGGTGGCGGTGGGCACGTTGAGGTCGCCTTCGGACAAGGCCACCTTGATCATCACGTCACTATTACGCTCGAGCGACATCAGGTGGTAGAACACGCTGAAGTCGGCGCCCGGCAGGCCGCGACGGTGGGTGCGCAGGCGCTCGTCGACACCGTGCAGGTCATAGAGCATGACGTACGGCTTGGGCACATTGCGCAGGAAGGTAAGGACGTCGATCAGGCGCTCACGGGCAACCCAGAGCACCGGCATGCCGGTGCGGGTAGCCTGGACGGTGAAGGTCTCGGCGCCAAAGCGGGAATTCAGTTCGACGACGATATCTTGGTCGTCTGCCTTGTAAGGCGGGATGTACAGAGCGGAGTCTGCATTCATAGTCTTTAAGTCACTCGGTCAACGGTGGAGTGAAAACGGGCCTCTCGTGGAGGGCCGGATCACACTTCGTCGGGGCTGCGCAGGTTGGTGACCGCAATGCGCTGTTCGCGCTTGAGATCCTTCTGGGCAGGCATGTCGGCGCGATAGACGCCTTGATCGCCTACAACCCAGGACAACGGACGACGCTCCTGGCCGATGGATTCCTGCAGCAGCATCAGGCCTTGCAGGAACGCCTCCGGACGGGGCGGGCAGCCGGGAATGTACACGTCCACGGGGAGGAACTTGTCGACCCCCTGAACGACCGAGTAGATGTCGTACATACCGCCGGAATTGGCGCACGACCCCATCGAGATCACCCACTTGGGCTCCAGCATCTGCTCGTACAGGCGCTGGATGACCGGAGCCATCTTGATGAAGCAGGTGCCGGCGATGACCATGAAGTCAGCCTGGCGCGGCGATGCACGGATCACTTCGGCGCCGAAACGGGCGATGTCGTGCGGCGCGGTGAACGCCGTGGTCATCTCCACGTAGCAGCAGGACAGCCCGAAGTTGTACGGCCACAGGGAGTTCTTGCGACCCCAGTTGACTGCACCGTTGAGAACATCCTCGAGCTTGCCCATGAAGATGTTCTTGTGGACCTGCCCTTCGATGAGCGGGTCTTCTACCGTTTCGCGTTCGCCGATCGGGTATTGATCATTGGGCGCATCCGGATCGATCCGGGTAAGTTTGTATTGCATCGCCAAAGCCTCATTGTTTTAGCTTCGCCTGCCGTGCGCGACGTGCCGCCGGCGCCCAATCGAGCGCGCCGATACGCCACAGGTAGACAAGACCTGCCAACAGAATTGCTATGAAAATGGTTGCCTCGATCAGACCTGCCCAACCGCTTTCACGGACGGACACGGACCAGGCGAAGAGGAAGAGGGCTTCGACGTCGAAGATCACGAAGAGCATCGCGACCAGATAGAATTTTGCCGACAGGCGCAGGCGGGCGCTGCCGGTAGGAACGATCCCGGATTCGAACGGTTCGTTTTTGCTGCGACCAAATGCCTTACTGCCAAGGAGGCTGGAAACCCCTAGCATGAAGGCGAGCAGCCCTAGCACTCCTAAAAGGAAGGCGGCGAGTCCCCAGTGTTGAGCTGCAAGTTCAGCTGGATTGGGCATGCCGATACTCCTTCCTACAAATAACGATTGTCTTGGGTTTCGGGCGCAACGCCCGACTACTGCGAACCCGACAACTCAAGGATAGTGAGCTAAGGGTTCAGGTCATCTTTCCAATTTTATGCCCAAAGCCTTCAGCAAGTAAATTTTTCCAACACAAACAGATGCTTCTATTTCGGGCAAAAGGCTTTTGCATTTCCCGTAGCGCCCTGTTTGCGGGGCTCTGGATGCCTAGTGTGACGGCACTTCGGCTTTGGTCGAATAGTACTTTCGAGGTATTTGACCGCAATAAATCGGCATCATATAAATGATAAGTATTATCATTTGCAGTGTCGTATATCCGTAACTTTACTACATATAAGCGCCGGGCCTTTTATTTCGAAGCGGGGGCGACGTCGAATTATCCCTCTGTGAACTCGTTGGTCGCCCCTCGGCTGGAGTGGTTCACTTTCCCTTCCGAATCCACGCCCAAAGCATCTCGCAACGCACCGGCTCGGCGCCGGAATCATCCAGCAGGGTTACCTGCACCAGCGCTTCGCCGCGGTCCTCCTCCTGCATAGCGCGGCGCTGTTCCGGTGCCAGAGTGGCGATGGCACGCAGGCTGCCACTGGCGCGGCGCAGGTAGTCCACCTTGAGGGTCTTGATCAGCGGCAGCTTGTGGTCGGGCAGGTTCATCCCGACCATGCAGCCGCTGGCGGATTCGGCCAGCAGCGCCATGGCCGCGGCGTGGACGCCGCCGATGTGATTGCGGGCGCGGCGGTGGTTGGCCAGGCTCATGCGCACTTCATCGCTGGCGAGCCTCTGGATGCGCACGCCAGCCGTGCCGGCGAAACGCACCTGGGAGCAGAACAAACGGCTCAGCAGTGGCTCGTGAAGGCCGCGCGGCAGGCGCTGGATGAGGTGGGCGGCGAAGGCGAGGCGGTTGCGCTTGGGTTTATCGCTCACGGGGGCATTCCGTTCATATAAAGGAAGCCCGAGGCTGGCATGCCGAGGCGGATCTGCCCTTGGCGGGCGGGGAAGGGCTGGCTGGCGGTTCGGCCAAGCCCCATTTCTCCAGGCAGAAAAAACAAAACCCCGGCCAAGGCCGGGGTTTCGTGGTGCCTGCCGGTCCCGAAGGGCCGGTGAGCCAGTTCTTAGTGGAACTGGTTCATGGTGTTGTCTTTACCCGAGGCTTTCAGAGCGGCTTCGCCAGCGAAGTACTCTTTGTGGTTGTCGCCGATGTCCGAGCCAGCCATGTTCTGGTGCTTGACGCAGGCGATGCCCTGACGCAGTTCCTGACGCTGAACGCCCTTCACGTAGGCCAGCATGCCCTGGTCGGCGAAGTAGCCCTTGGCCAGGTTGTCGGTGGACAGCGCTGCGGTGTGGTAGGTCGGCAGGGTGATCAGGTGGTGGAAGATGCCGGCGTGGGCCGAGCCGTCACGCTGGAAGGTGCGGATCTTCTCGTCAGCGATCTGGGCCAGTTCGGTTTCGTCGTACTCGACGCTCATCAGCTTGGCGCGGTCGTAGGCGGAAACGTCCTTGCCTTCGGCGACGAACGCATCGAACACCTGCTGGCGGAAGTTCAGGGTCCAGTTGAACGACGGGCTGTTGTTGTAAACCAGCTTGGCGTTCGGGATGACCTGACGGATGCGGTCAACCATGCCCTTGATCTGGCCAACGTGCGGCTTCTCGGTTTCGATCCACAGCAGGTCGGCGCCGTTCTGCAGCGAGGTGATGCAGTCCAGGACGCAGCGGTCTTCACCGGTGCCCTTGCGGAACTGGAACAGGTTGGAAGCCAGGCGCTTGGGACGCAGCAGCTTGCCGCCGCGGTTGATCACCACGTCGCCGTTCTGCAGTTCGGCAGCGGAAACTTCTTCGCAGTCCAGGAAGGAGTTGTACTGGTCGCCCAGGTCGCCCGGCTCTTTGGTCACGGCGATCTGCTTGGTCAGGCCGGCACCCAGGGAGTCGGTACGGGCGACGATCACGCCGTCGTCAACGCCCAGTTCGAGGAATGCGTAGCGAACAGCGTTGATCTTGGCGAGGAAGTCTTCGTGCGGAACGGTCACTTTGCCGTCCTGGTGGCCGCACTGCTTCTCGTCGGAAACCTGGTTCTCGATCTGGATGCAGCAGGCACCGGCCTCGATCATTTTCTTGGCCAGCAGGTAGGTTGCTTCCGGGTTACCGAAGCCGGCGTCGATGTCGGCGATGATCGGTACTACGTGGGTTTCGTAGCCATCGATCTGAGCCTGGATTTCGTCCTGCTTGACCTTGTCGCCGGCAGCGCGAGCGCTGTCCAGGGCGGTGAAGAGCAGGTCCAGTTCGCGGGCGTCAGCCTGGCGCAGGAAGGTGTAGAGCTCTWCGATCAGGCCGGAAACGGCGGTTTTCTCGTGCATGGACTGGTCGGGCAGCGGGCCGAAGTCGGAGCGCAGCGCGGCAACCATCCAGCCGGACAGGTAGAGGTAGCGCTTGTTGGTGGTCTTCAGGTGCTTCTTGATCGAGATCAGCTTCTGCTGACCGATGAAGCCGTGCCAGCAGCCCAGGGACTGGGTGTAGACGGAAGCGTCGGCGTCATACTCGGCCATGTCCTTGCGCATGATGGCCGCAGTGTACTTGGCGATGTCCAGACCAGTCTTGAAGCGGTTCTGAGCGCGCATGCGGGCAACCGACTCGGGGTTGATAGCGCTCCAGCTGTTACCGGTTTTCTCTTTCAGAGCGGCAACGGCCTTGATGTCGTTTTGATAAGCGGACATGGTCAATCCTTCAAAGTATGTGTGTGGTTGAGCACCGACTACCCAATCAAAACCCGTATCTGCACGGAATTGACTGCGGGTTGCTCGCCGCGGGATGGCGATGGTGCGACCGAAAGAAGGAGTGACGCTGGAGGAGTGGGGTAGAGCGGCGTACAGACTGGTGACTACAGCGGTGACATCCAGAATCGCTTKCCGGCTCGTGGCAGCCGTTGGGCGATGGTGGACGGCTGAATCCGTCACTTCGTACTGTTGCTAAGGCTTGCTTCCCCGTCCCTCAGGACAACCTCTTGCCAGTCGCAACCTCGTCGATCCGCCTTGTGGGCTTAACAACACGGACCGGCGCGACGGGTGGGCCGCTGGCGCGATCCGGAGGGGGTTCAGACCCTCTGGTTAGCGGGAGCGAGGCCATCATGCCCTTTCAAACGAGCGTTCGTCAAACGTTTTGTAGTGTTTTTTTTGGACTACTACACGAAGGTCTAACGAGGACTGGCGAGTCACCTACGGAAGGATTAGTCGAGCACTTCGACCTTCACCCGCAGGCTGCTGTCGCTGCGTCCCTGGGTGCTGTACTGGCGGGCGAGACCGCTCTGGGTGCTCTGGTTGCTCTCGCTGGTGCCGCCCACTTCGATCCATTGGCCGAGCGGGCCGCTGACGCTGGTTTGCGCCGAGCTGGTGTTCATCGCGCCCTGGTAGCTTTCATTGAAGCGGTCGTTGCGGGTGCTCAGGGTGATGTGCACGAGATTGCCGGTGAGGCTGGCCGTTACGTACATGCCCTGGTTGGCGTCGCGATACTGGGTCTGGCTGTAGACCTGGCCGTAGGGGCCGATGCCGGCGTCGGTCACCGGGCGGCTTTGGCCGACCTGGATGAAGGCCGGCGAGCCTTCGGTGGCACGAACCTGCTGGGTGCCGCCGCCGCGGCTGTTGGTGGAGCGGTTGATGATACGTACCTGGTCGCGGCCGTTGACTTCGCCGCGGCCGGTCTGGATCTCGACGTTGCCGGCGCTGACCGAGCCGTTCACCGAATAGCCGCTCTGGCTGCCCTGGTTGCCATCGAGGGTGTCGACGCTGATCAGCAGCTGGTGGGGGCGGGTATCGAGCTGGTTGAGCACCTGCTGCAGCTCGCGGATCTTCGCCTGCTCGGCGTTCACCACCAACTGGTTGCCGTAGGCGCTGACGCGGCCTTCGTTGCCCAGCACCTGCTGGGCGATCGGCAGCACGTCTTCGGCGGTGCGGTAGTTCAGCGGGATGACTTCGGTGCGCGGCTGCGCCACGGCGCTGAGGCTGAGGCAGCAGGCGACGAGCAGGGCGAGGGGCTGGCGAGTCAAATCAGGAAGCTCCGCAGGTTCGGGTCGAGGGCGCTGGTGTTCCAGGTCTGCTCGAATTGCGCGATCAGCTGGCGGACCCGCCCGGCGTTGTTGTAGTGCGCGTAGCCGGCGTATTCGGCGGGCTCGGGGCGCAGTAGCAGGCCGCAGTCGTCGGCGAGCAGGAAGGCGTGTTCCTCGCTTGGATAATCCGGGTTGATCCTGCGGATCTGGCAGTAGCTGGACAGCCGGCGGCTGAGGTTCAGCAGGCGATGGCCTTCCTTCACTGCGCGGGTACTGTCGCGCACCAGGATCATCAGGCGATTGCGCGGATTGCCCAACAGCAATTGCGTGCAGGCTTCCTGGATGCTGCTGTGGTGATACAGCCAGGGCTCCAGGTCGGGGGTGTAGAGGTAGAGCGTGCGGCGGGCCTGCTGGATCAGCGCCAGGGCGTGGGCGCGGGCATCGTCAGGCTTGTTGAAGCGCTGCAGCTCATCACCCTGGCCGAGCACGAAGGGTGCGGGTTCCAGGATGGCGGGCGGCAGCGCTTCGCTGGGCGGGTTGTGGACGGCAAAACGCCCCGGTGACTGAAACTCTATGTCCGGCAGTTCTACCGGGAGGTCGTCTTGTTCCGGGGCGTTTTCCATGTCGCTCCTTGTCAGTCGCTGCTCAGGCGCTCTCGCGCACCATGTCGACGTGGGGGAGGCCGGCGTCGAGGAATTCGCCGCTGGCCACCTGGAAGCCTAGCCGCTCGTAGAAGGGAATGGCGTAGACCTGGGCGGTCAGCAACTGGCGTTGCAGGCCCTGGCTCTCCGCCTGCTCGATCGCGGCGCGCATCAGCAGGTCGCCGACCTTCAGGCCGCGCCAGTCCTTGAGGACCGACACCCGGCCGATGTGCCCGTCCGGCAGGAGGCGGGCGGTACCGATGGCGTAGTCGCCTTCGAAGGCCAGGAAATGCACGGCTTCGACATCCTCGGCGTCCCATTCGAGTTCCGGCGGGACCGATTGCTCGGCGATGAAGACCGCCTCGCGAATGCGCCGCAGATCGGCATTATCCTTCTGCCAGTCCGCGACGCGAACCCTGATCTTGCTACTCATCGGCAAACTCCAGACTGCCCTGTTTGATCAGTTCTCCGATGAGCTTACGCCCATCGTCGTCGGCCAGCCATTGGCCGAGATTCCCTTCATGCAGCGACTCCGCCGAGCACACCAGCTTGAGCAGGTCGCGCAGTTTTTCCGGCAGGACCACGGTCTGGCCGCTGGCGAACAGCAGCAGGCCGACGTCCACTTCGCTCCAGGCCATGCGGGCGCTGGGGTTGCGGATCAGTACTTCGCCGTCTTCGATGGCGGCGGTCAGGTCGTCTTCCTCGATTTCCTCGCCGGCCACCAGTTCCGGGTAGCGCGGCTCGGTCATGAACTGGCCGAACCAGGTGAGCAGCAGGCGCTCGTCGCTCATGTGCTCCTGCAGCAGGTTCTTCAGGCGATCGAGGGCGTCGCGCTGGATCTGGTGCTGGTCGAAGTCGCCTTTCATCGCTGCCATGCCGGCATCGCTGTAGCGCTCCTCGTCGGAGAGGAACTGGGCGAGGAAGTCGGTGAAGTGGGTCAGTACTTCGGCGGCGCTGGGCGCGCGGAAGCCGACCGAGTAGGTCATGCAGTCGTCTTCGGCGATGCCGTAGTGGGCCACACGCGGCGGCAGATAGAGCATGTCGCCGGGTTCCAGCACCCAGTCGGCGCTCTCTTCGAATTCGGCGAGGATGCGCAGGTCGGCGTGGGGCAGCATCGGGCTGCTGGCGTCGCAGGTCTGGCCGACTTTCCAGCGGCGGCGGCCGTGGCCCTGCAGCAGGAACACGTCGTAGTTGTCGAAGTGCGGACCAACGCCGCCGCCGGGGGCTGCGTAGCTGATCATCACGTCGTCGATACGCCAGCTGGGCAGGAACTTGAAGTGTTCCAGCAGTTCGGCGACTTCCGGGATGAACTGGTCGACGGCCTGCACCAGCAGGGTCCAGTCGCGCTCGGGCATCTGGCTGAAGGTGTCTTCCTGGAACGGGCCGCGGCGCAGCTCCCACGGGCTGTCGCCGTGTTCGAGGACGATGCGCGATTCGATCATCTCTTCCAGGGCGAGGCCAGCCAGTTCGTCAGGGTCCAGCGGGCTCTTGAAGTCGGGGATGGCCTGGCGCACCAGCAGAGGCTTTTTCTGCCAGTAGTCGCGGAGGAATTCTTCGGCGCTGATGCCGCCCAAAAGCTGAAGAGGAATAGCAGGATTCATCGTTAAGTCCTTGAAACAAAAACGCCCGGCACAGCCGGGCGTGCAAAGTCAGGGCGAATCTCAGATGCGCTTGGCCTGGGCGACAGCGTTACCGATGTAGTTCGCGGGGGTCAGTTTCTTCAGCTCGGCCTTGGCTTCTGCCGGCATGGCGAGGCCTTCGATGAACACCTGCAGGGCTTCGGCGCTGATGCCTTTGCCGCGGGTCAGTTCCTTGAGCTTCTCGTAGGGGTTCTCGATGCCGTAGCGGCGCATGACGGTCTGTACCGGCTCGGCCAGGACTTCCCAGCAGGCGTCCAGGTCGTCGGCGATGCGCGCGGCGTTCAGCTCCAGCTTGCCGATGCCCTTGAGGCTGGCTTCGTAGGCGATGACGCTGTGGGCGAAGCCGACGCCCAGGTTGCGCAGCACGGTGGAGTCGGTCAGGTCGCGCTGCCAGCGGGAGATCGGCAGCTTGCTGGCCAGGTGCTGAAGCAGGGCGTTGGCGATACCCAGGTTGCCTTCGGAGTTCTCGAAGTCGATCGGGTTGACCTTGTGCGGCATGGTCGAGGAGCCGATTTCGCCAGCGACGGTCTTCTGCTTGAAGTAACCCAGGGAGATGTAGCCCCAGATGTCGCGGTCGAAGTCGATGAGGATGGTGTTGAAGCGCGCTACGGCGTCGAACAGTTCGGCGATGTAGTCGTGCGGCTCGATCTGGGTGGTGTAGGGGTTCCAGTTCAGGCCGAGGTCGCCTTCGATGAATTCGCGGGCGTTGGCTTCCCAGTCCACTTGCGGGTAGGCCGACAGGTGGGCGTTGTAGTTGCCCACGGCGCCGTTGATCTTGCCGAGCAGCTCGACCGAAGCGACCTGCTTGATCTGGCGCTCCAGGCGGTAGACGACGTTGGCCAGTTCCTTGCCCAGGGTGGTCGGGGAGGCCGGCTGGCCGTGGGTGCGCGAGAGCATCGGCACGTCGGCGAACTTCACCGCGAGCTCGCGGATGGAGTCGGCGATCTGGCGCATCAGCGGCAGCAGCACGGTGTCACGGCCTTCGCGCAGCATCAGGGCGTGGGACAGGTTGTTGATGTCCTCGGAGGTGCAGGCGAAGTGGATGAACTCGCTGACCTTGGCCAGTTCCGGCAGCTTGGCGGCTTGTTCCTTGAGCAGGTATTCCACGGCCTTGACGTCGTGGTTGGTGGTGCGCTCGATGTCCTTGATGCGCTGCGCGTGCTCCAGCTGGAAGTCGTCGGCCAGCTGGTTGAGCAGGGCGTTGGCTTCGGCGGAGAAGGGCGCGACTTCAGGGACGCCGGCGTGGGCGGCGAGACGCTGGAGCCAGCGAACCTCCACCAGGACGCGGAAACGGATCAGGCCGTATTCGCTGAAAATCGGACGCAGGGCGCTGGTCTTGCTGCCGTAACGGCCGTCAACGGGGGATACCGCGGTAAGGGAGGAAAGCTGCATGGGGCGTTCTCGTAGCTGTCGGTCAACGAAAAGGGCGCACATCATACATGAATGGCGCGAACCGGTCGCCCTTGCGGCGACCGCATGAGCATGTTTCAGCCGCGCAGCAGGGGGCGCAGTTCGTTGAGCATTTTCTTCCGGCTGAACAGCATCTGCCAGCGGTTGCCGCCGAGCTGTCGCCACAGGCGCGCGGAGCGGATGCCGGCCAGCAGCAGGGCGCGGATGCGCGCGGCGTTGGCGTTGATCTGCAGGTGACGCATGTCGCCGTGCACCTGGATGCGCTGGCGGAAGGTGCTCAGGGTGTCCTGGTAGAGGCCGGCGCAGGAGGCGATGACGTTCTCGTGGACCAGGCCGAAGTGCTGCACCTGCTGTTGGATCTGATCCAGGCGGGTGCCCATGATGTCGAGCATGTCGGGGCGCTTGTTCAGCTGGCGTTCCAGGCCGATCAGCGACAGAGCGTAGCGCAGCGGCTCGCGCTGCAGGCTGTTGGGGTCGCGCTCCAGGGCGCTGACCAGTGCGCGGAAGCCCTCGCGCAGGTTGGCGGTGTCGCCGCCGTAGACATCAAGGGAGGTCTTCGGATCGCGCACCAGCAGGCTGCCGAGCATGCAGCCCAGCGGCGCTTCGGGGACTTGCCCGGTGCGGGCCAGGCGGTCTACCAGGGCGGCGGCTTCGAAGACGCCGGAGAGGGCGATGATCTGGTCGTGCAGATCGCTCATGGACGGTCCTTAGCGAACGCGGGTTCAGCGGATTCGATGACGCCGCCGCCGAGGCAGATTTCGCCGTCATAGAAGACGACGGACTGGCCCGGGGTGACGGCGCGCTGCGGCTCTTCGAAGACGGCGCGGTAGCCGTTCTCGGTACGCTCCAGCACGCAATCCTGGTCGGCCTGGCGGTAGCGCACCTTGGCGCGCAGCGCCTTGGGCTGCTCGAGGTCGATGGGGTTGACCCAGTAGATGTGCGAGGCGTGCAGGGCGCGGGAGAACAGCCACGGGTGATCGTTGCCCTGGCCGACGACCAGGACGTTGCGCACCAGATCCTTCTCCAGTACGTACCAGGGGCTGTCGTCGGCGTTCTTCAGGCCGCCGATGCCCAGGCCCTGGCGCTGGCCGATGGTGTGGTACATCAGGCCGACATGCTGGCCGATGATGGTGCCGTCGGTGGTCTCGATGTTGCCCGGCTGGGCCGGCAGGTACTGCTTGAGGAAGTCGCTGAAGCGGCGTTCGCCGATGAAGCAGATGCCGGTAGAGTCCTTCTTCTTCGCGGTGGCGAGGCCGTATTTCTCGGCGATGGCGCGGACTTCGGGCTTCTCCAGTTCGCCGACCGGGAACAGGGTCTTGCCGATCTGCTCGCCGCCCACGGCGTGGAGGAAGTAGCTCTGGTCCTTGTTCGGGTCGAGGCCCTTGAGCAGTTCGCTGCGGCCGTCGATGTCGCGGCGGCGCACGTAGTGACCGGTGGCGATCAGGTCGGCGCCCAGGGCGACGGCGTAGTCGAGGAAGGCTTTGAACTTGATTTCGCGGTTGCAGAGGATGTCCGGGTTCGGCGTGCGGCCGGCCTTGTATTCCTCGAGGAAGTGCTCGAAGACGTTGTCCCAGTATTCCGCGGCGAAGTTGGCGGTGTGCAGCTTGATGCCGATGCGGTCGCAGACGGCCTGGGCGTCGGCCAGGTCGGTCATGGCGGTGCAATATTCGGTGCCGTCGTCCTCTTCCCAGTTCTTCATGAACAGGCCTTCCACCTGGTAACCCTGTTCCTTGAGGAGGAGGGCTGAGACGGAGGAGTCCACGCCGCCGGACATGCCGACGATGACGCGGGTGTTCTGGGGGCTTTTCAGCGAGGAAGAGGTGAAATCAGACATGGTGGCGCATCACGGGTGCAGGTAAAGGCGGGGATTCTACCAGAGCCGAGCGGCAGAGGCTCGGAGCAGGTTCAGTCACGGATCAGGGCGAGGGGGAAGCTTTCGCCTGACAGGTAATCGTCGATGCAACGCAGCACCAGGTGGCTGCGCCAGCGATCGGGTTGTGCGGCCAGCTCTTCGCGGGTCATCCAGCGGGCGCCGAGAATGCCGTCGTCCAGCGCGCGCTCGGGGTGGTGGCGCAGCGGGCGGGCGGCGAAGCATACGCGCTGATAGGTCACGCCGTTGCTCGGTGCGGTGTACAGATAGATGCCGGTGACAGCAGTCAGCTCCACGTCCCAGCCGGTTTCCTCGAGGGTTTCGCGCACGGCGGCCTCGGGCAGGGTTTCGTTGGCTTCCAGGTGGCCGGCGGGTTGGTTGAAGACCTGCTTTTTGTCAGCGGACATTTCTTCCACCAGCAGGAAGCGGCCCTGGTCTTCGATGATGGTGGCGACGGTGACGTGTGCTAGCCAGCGCATGGTTGCGGTCTCGTGGGGGTGAAAGGGTGCGGCGCGAGTTTAACGTGGTGGGGCGCAGAAAGCAGAACCCCCGGGAAGGCCCGGGGGTTCTGGTGTCACACGAAGTGGCTTACGTCAGTGCGTCGATCGCGGCGTTGAAGGTCGCGCTCGGGCGCATGACCTTGCTGGTCAGCTCCGCGTCGGAACGGTAGTAGCCACCGATTTCCGCCGGCTTGCCCTGTACGCCGTTGAGTTCGGCGACGATGGCCGCTTCCTTCTCGGTCAGGGTCTTGGCCAGGGCGGCGAAGTGAGCCTTCAGCTCGGCGTCGTCGTTCTGCTCGGCCAGGGCCTGGGCCCAGTACATSGCCAGGTAGAAGTGGCTGCCGCGGTTGTCGATSTCRCCGAYCTTGCGCGACGGCGACTTGTTGTTGTCGAGCAGCTTGCCGGTGGCGATGTCCAGGGTCTTGCCCAGCACCTTGGCCTTGGCGTTGTCGGTCTTGATGCCTTCTTCCTCGAAGGAGACCGCCAGGGCCAGGAACTCGCCCAGGGAATCCCAGCGCAGGTAGTTCTCTTCCACCAGCTGCTGTACGTGTTTCGGAGCCGAGCCGCCGGCACCGGTTTCGTACATGCCGCCGCCCGCCATCAGCGGAACGATGGAGAGCATCTTGGCCGAGGTGCCCAGTTCCATGATCGGGAACAGGTCGGTCAGGTAGTCGCGCAGGACGTTGCCGGTCACCGAGATGGTGTCCAGGCCGCGCAGCTGACGCTCCATGCTGGTGCGGATGGCTTCGTTGTAACCCTTGACGCTGATGTCCAGGCCGGTCAGATCGTGGTCTTTCAGGTACAGCTCGACCTTCTTGCGCAGCTCGTTATCGTGGGCGCGTTCCGGGTCCAGCCAGAAGATGGCCGGGGTGTTGGAGGCGCGGGCACGGGTGACGGCCAGCTTGACCCAGTCACGGATCGGGGCGTCCTTGGTCTGGCAGGCGCGCCAGATGTCGCCGGCCTGTACTTCGTGCTGCATCAGGACCTTGCCGTCGGCATCGACGACGCGCATTACGCCGTCAGCTTCCAGTTCGAAGGTCTTGTCGTGGGAGCCGTATTCCTCGGCCTTCTGCGCCATCAGGCCGACGTTCGGTACGCTGCCCATGGTGGTCGGGTCGAACGCGCCGTTGGTTTTGCAGAAGTTGATCATTTCCTGGTAGATGCGGGCGTAGGTGCTTTCCGGCATTACCGCTTTGGTGTCTTTCTGCTTGCCGTCCTTGCCCCACATCTGACCCGAGTTGCGGATCATGGCCGGCATGGAGGCGTCGACGATCACGTCGCTGGGGATGTGCAGGTTGGTGATGCCCTTGACCGAGTCGACCATCGCCATTTCCGGGCGGTGGCTGTACACCTCGTGGATGTCGTGCAGGATTTCTTCCTGCTGCGAGGCCGGCAGCGACTTGATCTTGTCGTAGACGCTGGAGATGCCGTTGTTCGGGTTCACACCGAGCTCTTCGAACAGCTCGCCGTACTTCTCGAACACGTCCTTGTAGTAGACGGTGACAGCGTGGCCGAAGACGATCGGGTGGGAGATCTTCATCATGGTGGCCTTGACGTGCAGGGACCACATGACGCCGGTTTCCTTGCAGTCCTGCAGGGTCTTCTCGAAGAAGGCGCGCAGTTTGCTGCAGCTCATGAACATGCTGTCGAGGACTTCTCCGTCCTGCATCTTCAGGGTCTTCTTGGTCTCGACCTTGCCGTCCTTGCCGACGAACTCGATGCGGACTTCACCGGCTTTCGGGATGGTGACCGACTGC
Organism: Pseudomonas sp. CAN1; assembly: GCF_030462585.1. Classification (GTDB taxonomy): domain Bacteria; phylum Pseudomonadota; class Gammaproteobacteria; order Pseudomonadales; family Pseudomonadaceae; genus Pseudomonas. The sequence continues at coordinate 31,098 of NZ_JASMRU010000024.1, forward strand.
TCGCTGGAGAAGAAGTCGCCGCCGCGCATGTAGTCGGCGTGGGAGCGCGAAGCCATGCTCCACTTGCCCATGCTGTGCGGGTGCTTGCGGGCGTAGGCTTTTACGGCGGCCGGGGCGCGGCGGTCGGAGTTGCCTTCGCGCAGGACCGGGTTCACGGCGCTGCCCAGGACCTTGGCGTAGCGGGCGCGGGTGTCTTTCTCGGCGTCGGTCTGCGGGTCTTCCGGGAAGTCCGGAACGGCGTAGCCCAGCTTCTGCAGCTCGGCGATGGCGCCCTTGAGTTGCGGTACCGAAGCGGAAATGTTCGGCAGCTTGATGATGTTGGCTTTGGCGTCGGTGGCCAGTACGGCCAGGTAGGCCAGATCGTCTTCGATCGCCTTGTCGCCGAGCTGGTCAGCGAAGGAGGCCAGGATACGGCCCGAAAGAGAGATGTCGCGGGTCTCGACGTCGATGCCGGCGGAGGCGGCAAAGGCTTTTACGATAGGAAGAAGCGAATAGGTGGCAAGGGCGGGTGCTTCGTCGGTGAAGGTGTAGGTGATCTTCGAGCGGATGGACATCTCGTTCTAACTCTCTTCTTTGCTGGGCGCGCACAGAGTCTCGAATCGCGTTGGTACACGCTTGCGGTCAGCGAAGTGGTTGACCGACCTTCGAGATTTGCCGCGGGGATATTGGGGCGCCAGTAGAGCGTTGTACGGCGGGATCCTGGTGAGGACGTGCGCCGCTGCGAGGAGAGAGTCTGGTCCCAGACTGCTCGGACCTCGATGACCATTAAGTCATGCCGGCCAGTATACCACCCTAAAGGCAGGGTGATGCGTGCGCCTTTTTTAGACTAAGGAATGATGTAGTTCGATGATCGACTTGTGAGCTACCCTCTGTGGCTGCAATCGGTTTCAACCAAAAAGCGGAGTTCAGCATGGGATACCAAAAGATCCAGGTGCCGGCCGGTGACAAAATCACCGTCAACGCCGATATGTCCTTGAATGTACCGAAGAACCCGATCATCCCCTTCATCGAGGGCGATGGCATTGGCGTGGATATCAGCCCGGTCATGATCAAGGTCGTCGACGCTGCCGTCGAGAAAGCCTACAAGGGCGACCGCAAGATCGCATGGATGGAAGTCTACGCCGGCGAGAAAGCCACCCAGGTCTACGACCAGGACACCTGGCTGCCCCAGGAGACCCTGGATGCCGTTCGCGATTACGTCGTGTCCATCAAGGGCCCGCTGACCACCCCGGTGGGCGGTGGCATCCGCTCGCTGAACGTAGCCCTGCGCCAGCAGCTCGACCTTTACGTCTGCCTGCGCCCTGTGCGCTGGTTCGAGGGCGTCCCCAGCCCGGTGAAGAAGCCCGGCGACGTGGACATGGTGATCTTCCGTGAGAACTCCGAAGACATCTATGCCGGCGTCGAGTGGAAGGCCGGCTCGCCCGAAGCGCAGAAAGTCATCAAGTTCCTCACCGAGGAAATGGGCGTCAAGAAGATCCGCTTCACCAACGACTGCGGCATCGGCATCAAGCCGGTCTCCCAGGAAGGCACCAAGCGCCTGGTGCGCAAGGCCCTGCAGTACGCCGTGGACAATGACCGCAGCTCGGTCACCATCGTCCACAAGGGCAACATCATGAAATTCACCGAGGGCGCGTTCAAGGACTGGGGCTACGAAGTGGCCCGTGACGAGTTCGGCGCCCAGTTGCTCGACGGCGGCCCGTGGATGCAGTTCAAGAACCCGGCTACCGGCAAGAATATCGTGGTGAAGGACGTGATCGCCGATGCCATGCTACAGCAGATCCTGCTGCGCCCGGCCGAGTACGACGTGATCGCCACGCTCAACCTGAACGGTGACTACTTGTCCGACGCCCTGGCGGCGGAAGTGGGCGGTATCGGCATCGCACCCGGCGCCAACCTGTCCGACTCGGTGGCGATGTTCGAGGCGACCCACGGCACCGCGCCCAAGTACGCCGGCCTGGACAAGGTCAACCCAGGCTCGGTGATCCTCTCCGCCGAGATGATGCTGCGCCACATGGGCTGGCCGGAAGCGGCCGACCTGATCATCGACGGGGTGAATGGCGCCATCGCTGCCAAGACCGTGACCTACGACTTCGAGCGCCTGATGGATGGCGCCAAGCTGCTGTCGTGCTCCGAGTTCGGCGACGCGATCATCGCCAAGATGTAACCGGGTACGTCGCGCATGAAAAAGGCCGACATACTGCCGGCCTTTTTCGTTGTGTCTGATCCGTGGGAATCAGGCTTCCGCCGTGAGGTTATGTACCTCGCTGCTCGTGGCAGTCTGTGCGGGTTGGGTGGACGCATTGGCGTTGACGGCCTGGATGTTTACWGCATGCAACCCCTTCGGACCTTGCAGGATCTCGAAGCTGACGGGCTGGCCGGCCTTGAGTGTCTTGTAGCCATCCATCTGGATTGCCGAGTAGTGAGCAAACAGGTCTTCGTCTCGGCCGTCAGCCAGGATGAAACCGTAGCCCTTGGCGTTGTTGAACCACTTGACCTTACCGCTGAGCATGCTGATATCCCTCTGCAAAGGACTCCATTGCTGGAGTATCATCCACTACTATTCCGTTACAGTCTTTTTATAGAGACCGGCGTCCGGAACTCCTGATACCCTCCGGGGGGTATCCTTTGGTTGTAACACCCTTTCGCCGTTAGTCAAGGCGGCGTCGTCCGGGCCTGAGAGCCGTTTCAAACTCCAGTCGGCCCCCACTCATTCACCCACTCGCAAAGCTTTATTCCAGCATGCATGCAAGTAGCCAGATTCGACTAACATTCAATCAGGACCGCCCGGATCCATTGGAGGACGAAGGCGCGGGACTCGCGGTCGAGGAGGCCAAGCCGGCCCTGAAGCCACCGTCCCTGTATCGGGTCATCATGTTCAACGATGATTACACCCCGATGGATTTCGTGGTTGAGGTGCTCGAGGTGTACTTCAACATGAACCGTGAGCAGGCAACCAAGGTCATGTTGACTGTGCATACCCAAGGCAAGGCGAATTGCGGGAGCTTTACCCGCGATGTCGCGGAAACCAAAGCCATGCAGGTCAATCAATATGCGAGGGAGAGCCAACATCCACTGTTGTGCGAAATTGAGATAGAAGGTTGATGCGGATGTTTGGGAGCGAGGTGAAATCATGTTGAATCGAGAGCTCGAAGTCACCCTCAATCTCGCCTTCAAGGAGGCGCGGGCGAAGCGGCATGAGTTCATGACCGTTGAGCACTTGCTGTTGGCGCTTCTTGATAACGAAGCGGCCGCGACGGTCCTGAGGGCGTGCGGTGCGAATCTGGACAAGCTGCGGCGCGACCTGCAGGAGTTCATCGATTCCACTACGCCGCTGATCCCCCAGCACGACGAGGATCGCGAGACCCAGCCAACCCTGGGCTTCCAGCGCGTCCTGCAGCGTGCGGTATTCCACGTGCAGAGTTCCGGCAAGCGCGAAGTCACCGGCGCCAATGTGCTGGTCGCAATCTTCAGCGAGCAGGAAAGCCAGGCGGTGTTCCTGCTCAAGCAGCAGAGCGTTGCGCGGATCGACGTGGTCAACTACATCGCCCATGGCATCTCCAAGGTGCCGGGGCATGCCGAGCATCAGGAAAGCGAACAGGAGATGCAGGACGAGGAGGGTGGCGAGTCTTCCACCTCCAACCATCCCCTGGATGCCTACGCCAGCAACCTGAACGACCTGGCGCGCCAGGGTCGTATCGACCCGCTGGTCGGTCGCGAGTCCGAGGTTGAGCGCGTCGCGCAGATCCTCGCTCGTCGGCGCAAGAACAACCCGCTGCTGGTCGGCGAGGCCGGCGTGGGCAAGACCGCCATCGCCGAAGGGCTGGCCAAGCGCATCGTCGACGGCCAGGTGCCGGACCTGCTGTCCGACAGCGTCGTCTATTCCCTGGATCTGGGCGCGCTGCTGGCGGGCACCAAGTACCGCGGCGACTTCGAGAAGCGCTTCAAGGCGCTGCTCAACGAGCTGCGCAAGCGCCCGCATGCGGTGCTGTTCATCGACGAAATCCACACCATCATCGGTGCCGGTGCTGCGTCGGGCGGGGTTATGGATGCGTCCAACCTGCTCAAGCCGCTGCTGTCGTCCGGTGAAATTCGCTGCATCGGCTCGACGACCTTCCAGGAATTCCGCGGCATCTTCGAGAAGGATCGCGCGCTGGCCCGACGCTTCCAGAAGGTCGACGTCACCGAGCCGTCCGTCGAGGACACCTTCGGCATCCTCAAGGGTCTGAAGCCGCGCTTCGAGCAGCACCACCACATCGAGTACAGCGATGAAGCGCTGCGCGCCGCCGCCGAGCTGGCCGCCCGCTACATCAATGATCGGCACATGCCGGACAAGGCCATCGACGTGATCGACGAGGCCGGTGCCTATCAGCGCCTGCAGCCGGAAGAGAAGCGCGTGAAGCGCATCGAAGTGCCGCAGGTCGAGGACATCGTCGCGAAAATCGCGCGGATCCCGCCCAAGCACGTCTCCAGTTCCGACAAGGAGCTGCTGCGCAACCTGGAGCGCGACCTGAAGCTGACCGTATTCGGTCAGGCGGCGGCCATCGAGTCGCTGTCCACCGCGATCAAGCTGTCGCGCGCCGGCCTCAAGTCGCCGGACAAGCCGGTCGGCTCCTTCCTGTTCTCCGGTCCGACCGGGGTGGGCAAGACCGAGGTGGCACGTCAGCTGGCCAAGGCGTTGGGGGTTGAGCTGGTGCGCTTCGACATGTCCGAGTACATGGAGCGGCATACCGTGTCCCGTCTGATCGGTGCGCCTCCGGGCTACGTCGGTTTCGACCAGGGCGGCCTGCTGACCGAGGCGATCACCAAGACGCCGCACTGCGTGCTGCTGCTGGATGAGATCGAGAAGGCGCACCCGGAAGTCTTCAACCTGCTGCTGCAGGTGATGGACCACGGCACCCTGACCGACAACAACGGGCGCAAGGCGGATTTCCGCAACGTCATCCTGATCATGACCACCAACGCTGGCGCGGAAACCGCGGCGCGGGCCTCCATCGGCTTCACGCAGCAGGACCACTCCACCGATGCCATGGAAGTGATCAAGAAGAGCTTCACTCCGGAGTTCCGCAACCGTCTGGACACCATCATCCAGTTCGGCCGCCTGAGTCACGAGACCATCAAGAGCATCGTCGACAAGTTCCTCACCGAGCTGCAGGCGCAGCTGGAGGACAAGCACGTGCAGATCGAGGTCAGCGACACTGCGCGCGGTTGGCTGGCGGACAAGGGCTACGATCCGCAGATGGGCGCTCGCCCGATGGCGCGGCTCATCCAGGACAAGATCAAGCGGCCGCTGGCCGAAGAGATCCTGTTCGGCGAGCTGGCCGAGCACGGTGGTGTGGCCCATGTGGACCTGAAGGATGGCGAACTGGCCTTCGAGTTCGAGGTGATCGCCGCAGAACCGGCCTGACGCTCATAAATCAGGCGCAAACGAAAACGCCCGGCAGTGCCGGGCGTTTTTCTGTGTGCCGGTTTCTACCGGCACCTACCGTCTGTCAGCGAGCGCGGTAGGTGATGCGACCCTTGGAGAGGTCGTAGGGCGTCAGTTCAACGCGAACTTTGTCGCCGGTCAGGATGCGGATGTAATTCTTGCGCATCTTCCCGGAGATGTGCGCGGTAACGACGTGCCCGTTCTCCAACTCCACGCGGAACATGGTGTTGGGCAGGGTGTCGACGACAGTGCCTTCCATTTCGAAGCTGTCTTCTTTCGACATGCAGTAGAACCCTCGGTATCTAAGATTGCCTGAAGTGTTTCAGGCCATTAAAAAAGGCACATAGTGTGCCTGAAATTGCCCCGCAACGCCAATGGGTGTTTTCGCTTCAGCTCAGTGCCACCCAGCGCTGGTTCACGAAAAGCTCGATGGGGCGGTATTGGGTCTTGTAGTTCATCTTCCGGCAGTTCTTGATCCAGTAACCCAGATAGACGGCGTGCAGGCCCAGGCGCTCGGTCTCGGCGACCTGCCAGAGAATGGCGAAGCGCCCGAGGCTGCGGCGCTCCTCGTCCGGGTCGTAGAAGGTATAGACGGCGGACAGGCCGTWGGSCAGGACGTCGGTGACTGCCACGGCCAGCAGGCGGCCCTGCAGGCGGAACTCGAAGAAGCAGCTGAACGGCAGGTCGCGCACCAGGAAGGTGGCGAACTGGTCGCGGCTGGGCGGATACATGTCCCCATCGGCATGGCGCTGCTCGATGTAGCGCATGTATAGGGCGTAGTACTCCTCGGTGAAGGCGGGGCGCTTGCGGATCACTTCCAGGTCGGCATTGCGCTTGATGATGCGCTTCTGCTGGCGGCTGGGCTGGAAGCCGGCGGCCGGGATGCGCGCAGGAATGCAGGCGGTGCAGTGCTGGCAGTGCGGCCGGTAGAGGTGTTCGCCGCTGCGCCGGAAGCCGACCTCGGACAGCGAGGCATACAACTGTGCGTCCATGGGCTGGCTGGGATCTAGGAACAGGGTGGTCGCCTGTTCTTCGGGCAGATAGCTGCACGGATGCGGTTGTGTGGCGTAAAACTTCAGGCGGGCGAGCTCGGTCATCTTCAACCCCTGCGAGGTCCCTCAGGCAAGTTTAAGACAGGCTGGGCAGGTCCGCTTGCGAAGTCCAGTCCTGCGAGGGTGTTTCGTCGAGATGACGGCGCAGGTAGCTGGCGAATTCGCCGCGGGAAATGGCGCGGGCGCCGAAGCTGTGCAGGTGCTGTGTCGGCATCTGGCAGTCGATCAGCACGAAGCCGGCGGCCTTCAGGCGCTGCACCAGGCCGACGAAGGCGACCTTGGATGCGTTGTCGGCGCGGCTGAACATGGATTCGCCGAAGAACAGGCGGCCAATGGTCAATCCATAGAGCCCGCCGACCAGCTCATCGCCCAGCCAGGCTTCCGCGGAGTGGGCGATGCCCAGGCGGTGCAGCTGGCAGTAAGCGTCCTGCATCGGCGTGGTGATCCAGGTGCCGTCGGCATAGTCGCGCGGGCCGGCGCAGCCCTGGATGACCTGGGTGAAGGCCTGGTCGATGGTGACCCGGTATTGCTGCTGACGGATGAACTTGGCGAGGCTGCGGGAGACATGCAGCTCGTCGGGGAACAGTACGGTGCGTGGGTCGGGCGACCACCAGAGGATCGGCTGGCCATCCTGGTACCAGGGGAAGCAGCCATGGCGGTAGGCCTGGATCAACCGCTGCGGATTGAGGTCGCCACCGGCCGCAAGCAGGCCGTTGGGCTCATGCAGAGCCTTTTCCAGGGGTGGAAAGTCGAAATTGCTGCGGGAAAGCCACTTGAGCATAGGGAGGAGGGGAGGGCGAGCCTCCCCTTTGGCCGATCAGTTGTCGTCGAGGAACTTTTCAGCGTCCAGCGCGGCCATGCAGCCGGCGCCGGCCGAGGTGATCGCCTGGCGGTAGACGTGGTCGGCCACGTCGCCGGCAGCGAAGACGCCGTCGATGCTGGTCAGGGTCGCGTTGCCTTCGGCGCCGCCCTTGATCTTCAGGTAGCCGTCATGCATCTCCAGCTGGCCCTTGAACAGGTCGGTGTTGGGCTTGTGGCCGATGGCGATGAACACGCCGGACAGGTCAAGCTGGCGAGTCTCGCCGCTTTCAGCGTCCTTCAGGCGAACGCCAATCACGCCCATGTTGTCGCCCAGGACTTCGTCCAGAGTGGTGTTCCAGTGCAGGCGCACGTTGCCGTTCTTCGCCTTCTCGAACAGCTTGTCCTGGAGGATCTTCTCCGAACGCAGCTTGTCGCGGCGGTGGATCAGGTGGACTTCCTTGGCGATGTTCGACAGGTACAGCGCTTCTTCCACGGCAGTGTTGCCGCCGCCGACCACGCAGACCACCTGGTTGCGGTAGAAGAAGCCGTCACAGGTCGCGCAGGCGGAAACGCCCTTGCCCATGAAGGCCTCTTCCGACGACATGCCCAGGTACTGGGCAGAGGCGCCGGTGGCGATGATCAGTGCGTCGCAGGTGTAGGTGCTGCTGTCGCCTTTGAGGGTGAAGGGCTTCTGCTGCAACTCGGCGGTGTGGATGTGGTCGTAGACGATCTCGGTATCGAAACGCTTGGCGTGCTGCTCCATGCGCTGCATCAGGGCCGGACCGGTCAGGCCTTCCACGTCGCCGGGCCAGTTGTCGACTTCGGTGGTGGTGGTCAGCTGGCCGCCGGGCTGGATGCCGGTGATGACAACAGGCTTGAGGTTGGCGCGCGCGGCGTACACGGCCGCGGTGTAGCCCGCGGGGCCGGAGCCCAGGATGATCAGGCGCGAATGCTTGACTTCACTCATAAAAAGACTCCATAAGCCTTTGTCACGTAAGAAAATGCATGCTCCAATTGAGCAGCCGCAAAGCGGTGTTGGGCTATGCTACACCGAACGCCGGAAAGCCGGCAAAAGCGCAGTCGAGCACGGCCGGGCTCGCTGGCATCGGCCGGCCAAAGCCGTACAATAGGCCCGTTTCGCGGCCCAACGACTCTCGAAAAGCGCGCTTAGCGCAGGAATAGAAGCGTTTTGAAGGACACCACAGCAAGCCATGCCGCCGCCTGGCGTCAGCAATTGCACTACCGTCTGAAGGAAGGGGCCCTGATCGCGCTCGGCGCGCTCTGCCTTTACCTGTGGATGGCGCTGCTCACCTACGATTCCTCCGATCCGGGCTGGAGCCACTCCAGCCACGTCGAGCAGGTGCAGAACGCGGCTGGCCGCCTGGGCGCGCTCAGCGCCGACATCCTGTTCATGGTGCTGGGCTACTTCGCCTACCTGTTCCCGTTGCTGCTGGCCGTGAAGACCTACCAGGTCTTCCGCAAGCGCCACATGCCCTGGGAGTGGAGCGGCTGGCTGTTTTCCTGGCGCCTGATCGGCCTGGTGTTCCTGGTGCTGTCCGGCTCGGCGCTGGCCTATATCCATTTCCACACCACCGGCAGCCACATGCCGGCCACGGCCGGCGGCGCGCTGGGCGAGAGCCTGGGCCAGCTGGGCATCAATGCGTTGAACGTGCAGGGCAGCACGCTGTTGTTCCTGGCGCTGTTCCTGTTCGGCATGACGGTGTTCGCCGACCTGTCCTGGTTCAAGGTGATGGACGTCACCGGCAAGATCACCCTCGACCTGTTCGAACTCATCCATAACGCCACCAACCGCTGGTGGAGCGCCCGCAGCGAGCACAAGCAACTGGTCGCCCAGCTGCGCGAAGTAGACGAGCGCGTGGCCGAAGTTGCCGGGCCCATCGTTGCCGACCGCCGCGAGCAGGCCAAGGTCAAGGAACGCCTGATCGAGCGCGAGGAAGCGCTGGTCAAGAGCGTGCAGGAGCGCGAGAAGCGCGTGGCGCCGAAGATCGACGTCCCGCCGCCGCCCACCAAACCGGCCGAGCCGAGCAAGCGCGTGCTGAAAGAGAAGCAGGCGCCGCTGTTCGTCGATACGGCCGTGGAAGGCACGCTGCCGCCGCTGTCGATCCTCGACCCGGCTTCCGAGAAGAAACAGAGCTACTCGCCGGAATCCCTGGAGGCCATGTCGCGCCTGCTGGAGATCAAGCTCAAGGAGTTCGGTGTCGAAGTCATTGTCGAGTCCGTGCATCCGGGCCCGGTGATCACCCGTTTCGAGATCCAGCCGGCTGCCGGCGTGAAGGTCAGCCGCATTTCCAACCTGGCCAAGGACCTGGCGCGTTCGCTGGCGGTGATCAGCGTGCGCGTGGTGGAAGTCATCCCCGGCAAGACCACCGTCGGCATCGAGATTCCCAACGAAGACCGGCAGATGGTGCGCTTCTCCGAAGTGCTGATGACGCCGGAATACGACGAACACAAGTCCACCGTGCCGCTGGCCCTGGGCCATGACATCGGCGGCAATCCGGTCATCACTGACCTGGCGAAGATGCCGCACCTGCTGGTGGCCGGTACCACCGGTTCCGGTAAGTCGGTGGGCGTGAACGCCATGCTGCTGTCGATCCTGTTCAAATCCACGCCGGAAGAGGCGCGGCTGATCATGATCGACCCGAAGATGCTGGAACTGTCGATCTACGAAGGCATTCCGCACCTGCTCTGCCCGGTGGTCACCGACATGAAGGAGGCCGCCAACGCGCTGCGCTGGAGCGTCGCCGAGATGGAACGCCGCTACAAGCTGATGGCGGCCATGGGCGTGCGTAACCTCGCCGGCTTCAACCGCAAGGTGAAGGACGCGGAGGAGGCCGGCACGCCGCTGACCGACCCGCTGTACCGTCGCGAGAGCATGGAAGACGAAGCGCCGCTGCTGCAGACCCTGCCGACCATCGTGGTAGTGGTCGACGAATTTGCCGACATGATGATGATCGTCGGCAAGAAGGTTGAAGAACTGATCGCCCGTATCGCCCAGAAAGCGCGTGCGGCGGGCATCCACCTGATCCTGGCAACCCAGCGTCCATCCGTGGACGTGATCACCGGCCTGATCAAGGCGAACATCCCGACCCGTATCGCCTTCCAGGTGTCCAGCAAGATCGACTCGCGCACCATCCTGGATCAGGGTGGCGCCGAGCAACTGCTGGGCCACGGTGACATGCTCTACCTGCCGCCGGGCACCGGCCTGCCGATTCGCGTCCATGGCGCTTTCGTCTCCGACGATGAGGTACACCGCGTCGTCGAGGCGTGGAAGCTGCGTGGTGCACCGAACTACATCGAGGACATCCTCGCCGGCGCCGAAGAAGGCGGTGGCGGGTCGTTCGAAGGTGGCGGTGGCGGCGAAGGCGGCGAGGGCAGCGAGGATGATCCGCTCTACGACGAGGCCGTGCGCTTCGTCACCGAAAGCCGCCGGGCCTCCATCTCTGCCGTACAGCGCAAGCTGAAGATCGGCTACAACCGCGCCGCGCGGATGATCGAGGCGATGGAGATGGCCGGCGTGGTCACCCCGATGAATACCAATGGCTCGCGCGAAGTAATGGCGCCGGCCCCGATCCGTGATTGATTCGACTTCGAGGATTTCGATGCGTCTGATCCGCCTGTTGTTCGTAGCTGCACTGGCTGTTGCCGGCGTCCAGGCCCATGCCGACGAGGCTGCCGCCCAGCGCCTGAGCGGGATGCTCACCAAGGCCCAGACCATGACTGCGCGCTTTTCCCAGCTGACCCTGGACGGCAGTGGTACCCGTCTGCAGGAAACCGCCGGCAACCTGGCGCTGAAGCGTCCGGGCCTGTTCCGCTGGCACACCGATGCACCGAATGAGCAGCTGCTGATCTCCAATGGCGAGAAGATCTGGCTGTACGACCCGGACCTGGAGCAGGTGACCATCCAGAAGCTCGACCAGCGCCTGACCCAGACCCCGGCGCTGCTGCTCTCCGGCGATGTGTCGAAGATCGGCCAGAGCTTCGACATCAGCGCCAAGGATGGTGGCAATGTGGTCGATTTCACCCTCAAGCCGAAGTCCAAGGACACCCTGTTCGACAGCCTGCGGATTTCCTTCCGCAGCGGCGTGGTGAACGACATGCAGCTGATCGACAGCGTCGGCCAGCGTACCAACATCCTGTTCTTCGACGTGAAGATGAACGAGGCGATGGACGCCAAGCAGTTCGTCTTCGAAGTGCCCAAGGGCGTCGACGTCATCCAGGAATGATCGGCGCCCGGCGCCTGCTTTAAGTAATAGGTAAGACAGTGGATCTGTTCCGCTCCGCCCCCGTTTCCCAGCCCCTGGCCGCGCGCCTGCGCGCGACCAGCCTGGACGAGTACGTCGGCCAGGAGCACCTGCTCGCCCGCGGCAAGCCGCTGCGCGAAGCCCTGGAGCAGGGGGCGCTGCACTCGATGATCTTCTGGGGCCCGCCCGGTGTCGGCAAGACCACCCTGGCGAAGCTGCTGGCCCAGGTCACCGACGCGCACTTCGAGACCATCTCGGCGGTGCTTTCCGGCGTGAAGGAAATCCGCCAGTCGGTGGAAGTCGCCAAGCAGCACGCCGCGCAGTACGGCCGCCGGACCATCCTCTTCGTCGATGAAGTGCACCGCTTCAACAAGAGCCAGCAGGATGCCTTCCTGCCCTATGTGGAAGACGGCACACTGATCTTCATCGGCGCGACCACCGAGAACCCGTCCTTCGAGCTGAACAACGCGCTGCTTTCCCGTGCCCGTGTCTATGTGCTGAAAAGCCTCGACGAAGCGGCCCTGCGCCGGCTGGTCGAGCGTGCTCTGACCGAAGAGAAGGGCTTGGGCAAGCGCAACCTGAGCCTGCCCGACGACAGTTTCGCCATCCTCATGGCCGCTGCCGACGGTGATGGCCGGCGTCTGCTCAACCTGCTGGAGAACGCTTCGGATCTTGCCGAGGACAACAGCGAAATCAGCGCCGAGCTGCTGCAGAACCTGCTGGGCGACTCGCGCCGGCGTTTCGACAAGGGCGGCGAAGCCTTCTACGACCAGATCAGCGCGCTGCACAAGTCGGTGCGCGGTTCCAGTCCCGACGGCGCGCTTTACTGGTATTCGCGCATGCTCGATGGCGGCTGCGATCCGTTGTACATCGCCCGTCGCGTAGTGCGCATGGCCAGCGAGGACATCGGCAACGCCGATCCGCGCGCCCTGACCCTGTGCCTGCACGCCTGGGACGTACAGGAGCGCCTCGGTAGTCCCGAGGGTGAGCTGGCGATTGCGCAGGCTATCGTTTACCTGGCTTGCGCGCCGAAGAGTAATGCCGTCTACAACGCCTACAACACGGCGCGCCGGGATGTGGCGGAGAGCGGTTCGCTGGAAGTGCCGCTGCATTTGCGCAACGCACCGACCAAGCTGATGAAGAACCTGGGTTATGGCGACGAGTACCGCTATGCCCATGATGAGCCGGATGCCTATGCGGCTGGAGAAGACTACTTCCCCGAGTCGATGGAACCGCGCCAGTATTACCAACCCGTGCCGCGCGGGCTCGAACTGAAGATTGGCGAGAAGCTGCGCCACCTGGCCAGCCTCGACAAGGCCAGTGCCCGCCGTCGCAGAAAATCCTGAAGTGGCGCCCGCGAGCGCCGCCTGACACTAGACACGAGAACACACCATGCTCGATTCCAAACTGGTTCGTACCCAGCCGCAGGAAGTGGCCGAACGCCTGGCCGCCCGTGGCTTCACCCTGGACGTGGCGCGCATCGAAGCGCTGGAGAGCCAGCGTAAATCCGTGCAGACCCGCACCGAGACCCTGCAGGCCGAGCGCAACTCGCGCTCCAAGGCCATCGGTCAGGCCATGAAGAATGGTGAGGATGTCGCGCCGCYGAAGGCCGAGGTCAACCGCATGGCCGAGGAGCTGGATTCCGGCAAGCGCGAGCTGGACGCCATCCAGGTCGAGCTGGACAGCCTGCTGCTGAACATCCCGAACCTGCCGCACGAGTCCGTGCCGGTTGGCGCCGATGAGGAAGACAACGTCGAAGTCCGTCGCTGGGGCACCCCGCGCGCCTTCGATTTCGAAATCAAGGACCACGTCGCCCTGGGCGAGCAGCACGGCTGGCTCGACTTCGAGACCGCCGCGCGGCTGTCCGGCGCCCGCTTCGCCCTGATGCGCGGCCCGATCGCCCGCCTGCACCGCGCCCTGGCGCAGTTCATGATCGACCTGCACACCCGCGAGCACGGCTACGAAGAGGCCTACACCCCGTACCTGGTGCAGGCTCCGGCGCTGCAAGGCACCGGCCAGCTGCCGAAGTTCGAGGAAGACCTGTTCAAGATCCAGCGCGAAGACGAAGCGGATCTGTACCTGATCCCGACCGCCGAAGTCTCGCTGACCAACATCGTTGCCGGGCAGATCCTCGATGCGAAGGAACTGCCGATGAAGTTCGTCGCCCACACTCCCTGCTTCCGCAGCGAGGCCGGTGCGTCGGGCCGTGACACCCGCGGCATGATCCGCCAGCACCAGTTCGACAAGGTCGAGATGGTGCAGATCGTCGAGCCGTCGAAATCCTGGGAAGCCCTGGAAAGCCTGGTTGGCAACGCCGAGAAGGTCCTCCAGGCCCTGGAGCTGCCATACCGCGCCCTGGCGCTGTGCACTGGCGACATGGGCTTCGGCGCCGCCAAGACCTATGACCTGGAAGTCTGGGTACCGAGCCAGGACAAGTACCGCGAGATTTCCTCCTGCTCCAACTGCGGCGACTTCCAGGCCCGCCGCATGCAGGCGCGCTACCGCAACCCGGAAACCGGCAAGCCGGAGCTGGTGCACACTCTCAACGGCTCGGGCCTGGCCGTGGGCCGCACCCTGGTCGCCGTGCTGGAGAACTACCAGCAGGCCGACGGTTCGATCCGTGTACCCGATGTGCTCAAGCCGTATATGGCGGGCATCGAGGTAATCGGCTGAGATGGACTTCCTGCCGCTGTTCCACATCCTGCGCGGACGTCGCGCGCTACTGGTCGGCGGCGGTGATGTCGCACTGCGCAAGGCGCGCCTGCTGAGCGACGCAGGTGCAGTGCTGCGCGTCGTGGCTCCGGAGGTGCATTCCGAGCTGCGCGAGCTGGTCGAGGAGGGCGCGGGCGAACTGCTGCTGCGCCCTTACGCCCAGGGTGATCTGCAGGATTGCGTTCTGGTCATCGCTGCCACGGATGACGAGCCGCTCAATGCTCAGGTGTCCCGCGACGCCAACGAGCGTGGCGTGCCGGTCAATGTGGTCGATGCGCCGGTCCTGTGCAGCGTGATTTTTCCGGCCATCGTCGATCGTTCGCCGCTGGTGGTCGCAGTTTCCAGCGGCGGCGACGCGCCGGTGCTGGCCCGCCTGCTGCGCGCCAAACTGGAAACCTGGATTCCCGCGACCTACGGCCAGTTGGCCGGCCTTGCCAGCCGCTTCCGCGAACGCGTGAAGCAGCGTCTGCCGGACCTGCAGCAGCGTCGCAAATTCTGGGAGGAAGTGTTCCAGGGTCCGGTCGCCGAGCGCATGCTCGCCGGCCAGCCGAGCGAAGCCGAGCGCCTGCTGGCGGACAAGCTGGAAGCGCCGCAGGCCGAGTCCCGCGGTGAGGTCTATCTGGTCGGCGCCGGTCCGGGTGATCCTGACCTGCTGACGTTCCGCGCCCTGCGCCTGATGCAGCAGGCCGACGTGGTGCTCTACGACCGCCTCGTTGCGCCGGCCATTCTTGAGCTGTGCCGCCGCGATGCGGACCGACTCTATGTCGGCAAGCGTCGCGCGGACCACGCCGTGCCGCAGGACGAAATCAATCGCAAGCTGGTCGAACTGGCCCTGCAAGGCAAGCGCGTGCTGCGCCTGAAGGGCGGCGATCCGTTCATCTTCGGCCGCGGTGGCGAGGAGATCGACGAGCTGGCGGCCAATGGCATTCCCTTCCAGGTTGTGCCGGGGATCACCGCAGCCAGTGGCTGCGCGGCTTACGCCGGGATTCCGCTGACCCATCGCGATTACGCGCAGTCCGTACGTTTCGTGACTGGCCATCTGAAAGACGGCAGCACCGACCTGCCGTGGAACGATCTGGTTGCCCCCGGGCAGACCCTGGTGTTCTACATGGGCCTGGTCGGCCTGCCGGTCATTTGCGAGCAACTGGTGCGCCACGGTCGTTCTGCCGATACACCGGCGGCTCTCGTGCAGCAGGGCACCACGGTGCATCAACGCGTGTTCACCGGCACCCTGGCTAATCTGCCGGAGCTTGTGGCCGAGCACGAAGTGCATGCACCGACCCTGGTGATTGTCGGGGAAGTGGTGCAGTTGCGCGAAAAACTGGCGTGGTTCGAGGGGCAGCAGTGAGAGCCTTGCGCGTTGCGATTCTGGGTGCTGCCTGCGCCTTGGGTTGCTTCGCCGTGCCGGTTTCGGCGGCCAGTTTCGACTGCAAGAAGGCCAAGCAGGCTGACGAGAAAGCCATCTGCGCGGATCGCCAACTGTCCGAGATGGATGTGCAGGTGGCGACGACCTACCGCCTGCTGCGCGGCCTGTTTGCCATGGGCATGCGCGGCAACCTGGGCGACTCCCAGCTCGCCTGGCTGGAACAGCGCCGTGCCTGCGGCGCCAACAAGGCCTGCCTCAGGCAGCGTTACCAGGAACGCCTGGATGCACTGCAGAAGGTCTACGACGGCATCGACAAGCCGATCTGACCGACTTTCGTAGGAGCGAGCTTGCTCGCGAACCGGTTGATGCGGGAGCTCCCGAGGAAGCCCGTTCGCGAGCAAGCTCGCTCCTACAGATTCAGCGGGTTGCCGCCCTACCGAGATGGTTCAGAGCCTGTGGTAGGAGCGGATTTATCCGCGATTTCCGGCGCTGCGGATGGCTATCGCGGACGGAGTCCGCTCCTACGTCACGTCAGGCTTTACGCGCGATGCCTTGACCCGGCAGATGCTCCCGCCCGTGCGCCCCGGTGAAGTCCTGCAGCGGCCCCAGCGGTACGATGCCGGTCGGGTTGATGGTGCGGTGGCTGGCGTAGTAGTGGTTCTTGATGTGCTGGAAGTCCACGGTCCCGGCAACGCCCTCAAGCTGATACAGCTCGCGCAGCCAGCCGGACAGGTTCGGGTAGTCCGCCAGGCGCCGCAGGTTGCACTTGAAGTGACCGTGGTAGACCGCATCGAAGCGAATCAGCGTGGTAAACAGGCGCACGTCGGCTTCGGTGAGGTATTCACCGGTCAGGTAGCGCTGCTTGTCCAGGCGTTCTTCCAGCCAGTCCAGTTCATTGAACAGTGTCTTGAAGGCCTCTTCGTAGGCCTCCTGCGTCGTCGCGAAACCGGCGCGGTACACGCCGTTGTTCACGGCCGGGTAGATGCGCTCGTTCAGCTCGTCGATCTGTGCGCGCAGCGGCTCGGGGTAGAGGTCCAGCGTGTTGCCGGTGATGCCATCGAAGGCGCTGTTGAACATGCGGATGATCTCCGCCGATTCGTTGCTGACGATGCGCTGCTCGTGCTTGTCCCACAGCAGCGGCACGGTCACGCGGCCGGTGTAGTTCGCATCGTCTTTGGTATAGCGCTGGTGAAGGAAGGTCAGGCCGTCGAGCTTGTCGCCGGTGGAGCCGAGCGCCTTGTCGAAGGTCCAGCCGTTCTCCAGCATCAGCCAGCTGACCACCGAGACGTCGATCAACGATTCCAGGCCCTTGAGCTGGCGGTAGATCAGCGTGCGGTGGGCCCAGGGGCAGGCCAGGGATACATAGAGGTGATAGCGGCCGGCTTCGGCACGGAAGCCGCCCTCGCCGGTGGGGCCAGGCTGGCCGTCGGCGGTGATCCAGTTGCGGCGCTGCGCGTTTTCGCGCTGGAAGCGGCCGTCCTTGCTGGTGTCATACCACTGGTCATGCCAGCGGCCATCGATCAACTGTCCCATCTCAGTGCTCCAGAAAACGGGGGAGATGGGACCAGTCTATCGGCTGTGGCTCGATTGTTTAGCGCAAAAACAGGATTCCAGGTATCGATTAAATCGATCTGTTGCGCGCAGCCCAGCGCCTGTCGGCCTCTGCGAAGGCTTCTTCGCGCGGCAGCCCCGTGGCGCGCAGGGCAAGGGCCATGGTCGCGCGGACGGCCAGTTCGCCGTAGGCATCTTCGACTTCACCGCGCCAGAAGGCGGCCAGGTGTGCAGGGACCAGGGTTTCCGGCTTGACGTGGCGCAGCGGCGACAGCGCCGGCCATTCCTCGTCCCAGCCTTCGCCGTCGCGGCAGCCGTAGAGGTGGGCGGTAGCGTCGGGGTTCACCTCGATCTCGCCGCCTTCGCCCTTGATGACGATGGCGTAGTCACCGAGCAGGCGGCTGCCCTCGCGGTGAACTTCCTGATAGCCAGGGTGGAAGATGCTCTGCAGCACGCAGGTGGCGCCCAGCGGGTTCAGCAGGCGCACAGCGGAGTGCATGGGAGAGCGCAGGCCCAGGGTGTTGCGCAGGTCGATCATGTGCTGCAGGCGTGGCATCCAGTCCACCAGTGGGGCGAAGGCGATGCCCTGGGCATCCAGCGCATCACTGACGGAACTCCAGTCGCGGCACAGCGGCAGGCCGAGTTGCTCCAGCAACTGCTCGGTGTAGACCCGGCCAGCGGTGTGCGCGCCGCCGCCGTGCAGCAGGATGCGCGTGCCGCTGCCGCCGAGGCACTTGGCGGCCAGCAGATACCAGGGCAGGTGGCGCTTCTTGCCGGCGTAGCTGGGCCAGTCGAGGTCCACGGCAATCTTCGGGGTTTGCAGGCGTTGGCGAACAGCCTCGGTAAAGCCGGCGAGTTCCTCGGCGCTTTCCTCCTTGTGCCGCAGCAGCATCAGGAAGGCGCCCAGCTGCGCTTCCTCGACCTTGTCATCGAGGATCATGCCAAGGGCTTCGCGAGCTTCCTCGCGGGTCAGGCCGCGCGCGCCGCGCTTGCCCTTGCCGAGGATGCGCACGAACTGCGCGAAGGGATGTTCTTCCGGGGTCTGCAGGACTAGCGGGACGGCGGTCATAGGCAATTGGTCGGCTTCGGCAGGCCGGCAAGCTTGGCGGCAAGCTTGGCCGGGGTGCCCTTGAACAGGAGGTTTAGGTGCAGGCTGCTGCCCTTTTCCGTGCCCAGCTTCAGGGCCACGTACTTGATCAGCGGGCGATTGGCCGGCGACAGCTGGAATTCGCCGTAGAACTCGCGCAGCAGCAGGAGGATTTCCCAGTGCTCGGGCGTCAGGTGGATGCCTTCGTTGTGCGCCAGAGCCTCGGCGGCCGCATCGCTCCAGTCGTTGAGATCGACCAGGTAGCCATCCTTGTCCAGCGGCAGGGTTTGGCCGTTGACCAGTAGGGTGCTCATAGCCAGGCGTTCACCTTGTCGAAGCGGGTGGTGAGTTCGACGAAGCCGGGGTAATCCACGGCAATGACGCGGGTGGGTAGCTCATCCAGGCCGCGCGCCTGCAGGTCCTCCTGCAGGGCGAACAGGGCGTTGCCAACGGGTAGCGCCAGCAGTTCCTGTGCGGGCTTGCTGCCTGGCTGCAGGGCATAGGCGGCTTCGCCGGTCAGCAGGATGGCGTCGTCGTCGCCGAGCAGCAGCAGGCAGTTGTCGAAGCGCCCGTCGTTGAACGGGGAGTGCGAGAGCAGGTGGAGGGTAGCCATCAGATCGTGATCACCTGGTCGTGGGTTTGCAGCAAGTCGCGCAGGGCCGCCCGGTCCAGGGCTTGTGCCGGCAGTGTCAAGTTGGCGGCATCCAGGCCGCGCTCGGCCAGGCTGTGGGAGCCGGCGTAGAGCGACTCCACACCGAACAGCGGCAGCGCCTGCAGATTGGCCTGCAGGTCCTTCTGCTCGATGCTGACGGGGCGCTGGCCAGGGGCGAGTTGGAACACGCCATCATCGAGGAACAGCAGCGAGATCGGCAGATCGAAGGCGCCGCCGGCCAGTGCGATGTCCAGCGCTTCGCGGGCGCCTGGGCCGGCCCAGGGTGCCTGGCGGCTGATGATCAGCAGAGACTTGGCCATCAGTCGCCTCCGAAGCAGACGAGCCGGTCTGCCAGTTGTACGGCTTCATGCAGTTGCCCGAGACCGGAAAGGTCCCACGGCGCGGCAAGGTTCGCAGCAGGGCGGGAGTAGCGGTTGGCTTCGTCTGCGTTCAGTACGCCACGGCGCAAGGCAGCAGCGATGCAGACCACGCCGTCCAGTTGATTATCGGCAACGAAGCGCGTCCAGGCGGCGGCGACGTCCAGTTCGTCCTGTCCGGAGACAGCGTTGGCCGAGGCGCTGTGCACGCCGTCCTGGTAGAAGAACAGCCGGGAGATTTCATGGCCACCGGCCAACGCTGCCTCGGCGAAGCGCAGGGCACGTCGGGCTGCGGGGGAATGCGGCGCAGAAAATAGGGCGATGACGAATTTCATGCTGGGACTGACTGTAACCATGTACCGCCGAATGATACGGCAACGCGGTTTCTTTGCCCTGCCGGAAATGAAAAAAGCCCGTCGAGACGGGCTTTTTTCTGGGCGGCGCGTGGATCAGTCGTCGCTGCCCATGATGCCGAAGATCTGCAGCAGGCTGATGAACAGGTTGTAGATCGATACATACAGGCTGATGGTGGCCATGATGTAGTTGCGTTCACCGCCGTGGATGATCGCGCTGGTCTGGAACAGGATCATCGCCGAGGAGAACAGCACGAAGCCGGCGCTGATCGCCAGTTGCAGGCCGCTGATCTGGAAGAAGAACGAGACCAGTACGGCGCCCAGCAGCACGAAGAAGCCTGCGGTGATGAAGCCGGACAGGAAGCTCATGTCCTTGCGGGTGGTCAGCACGTAGGCGGACAGGCCGAAGAACACCAGGGCGGTCATGAAGAACGCGGACGAGATCACGCCTGCGCCGTTGGCCATGCCCAGGTACATGTTCAGGATCGGGCCGAGGGTGTAGCCCATGAAGCCGGTGAGGGCGAAGGTGCTGACCAGGCCCCAGGCGCTGTTGCGCAGCTTCACGGTGAGGAAGAACAGGCCGTAGAAGCCCAGCAGCACCACGAAGAAGCTGGGGTAGGGCAGGCGCATCTGCTGCGAGGCGAAAGCCACCAGGCCGCTGAAGGCCAGGGTCAGGGCCAGCAGGCCATAGGTATTGCGCAGGACGCCGCTGACCTCTTTCTGCTCCACGGCTGTGGAGTCGAGATATTGCCGTTCTTGCATGTCGAGACACTCCTGTTTAAGCGGGATACGGATCCATGACCGTAGTGGAGCCCATCATAACAGAGGGAAAAAGCGCGCAGAATCATCAGAGTTTGACAGTGTGTTGCGATCCGGTAATATTGCCGCCCGCTCAATGTGGAAGCGTGGCCGAGTGGTTTAAGGCAACGGTCTTGAAAACCGTCGACGGGCAACTGTCCTAGAGTTCGAATCTCTACGCTTCCGCCACTATTGCAACGTTGAAAGCCCCGCCATGCGGGGCTTTCGCGTTTTCGGCGAGAAGGTCTTGTCCATTAATCATCGAGCATCTGTCCATCACGATCTGTTCGATTGCTTTGCGTAAGTTGAACGGCGTCAGAAAAGTCATCAATCCCGATAGATGATTCTGTAGGACGTTGATCCGCTCAGTTAAACTTCAAGTACCACTCTCCGGAAAACCCTGAATGAACCAAGTCGAAGATCTCGAACGGCAGATGCGCGAAGCGCTGGGTGTCGCTCCGAAAAAAGTGAAGACCACCCGTGAGGCAAGCAATCCGATGCGGGGCTACCTGATTGTCCTCAGCGTACGCGGGCCCAGTGGGCCGGCCTTTCGCTTCGAGCATCGCTCGCGCTCGTTGAGCCGCACCGAGGCCATCCTGGAAGCGGAGAAGGCAGCGCGTGCAGAGGGTTACAAGCCCTGGGCGCTGCTGGATGCGGTCGAGGCCTGAGTGCATCGATCAGGTAGAAACGCTTTGCCTGGTCGAGAGTTGAAAGTGCCTTATCTGTTCTTTGTTGTATGACTGTCTGAAGCTTTTATCCGTCCGGTTGGACGTCGGCAGTGCTGCAATCGTTTTTTTCTTTTCTTTCGATACTCCCCTGCAGATAGCAGAAATTTCCTGCACGCCCGTGCTAGACGAGTTGTGAGAAAACCCTCGTGGCCCGCCTCTCTGCATTCTGATTCTCTGACGCTTGCATTTTGACGAAGCGCTTCCAAGCTAGGTCGTAGAGCTGCTTTCTGTTAAGGTTCGGCAATTGTCCGAAGCTCCTGCCGGGTCTTCGTCATTCCATTTGCCTTCAAGGGGTGCTGCGTGATTAAGGTGCTGGTGGTCGATGATCACGATCTGGTGCGCACCGGAATTACCCGCATGCTGGCCGATATCGACGGTCTGCAGGTCGTTGGCCAGGCCGACTCCGGCGAGCGCGGCTTGCAGCTGGCGCGCGAGCTCAAGCCCGACGTCGTGCTGATGGATGTGAAGATGCCGGGTATCGGCGGGCTGGAAGCGACCCGCAAGCTGCTGCGCAGCCAGCCGGATGTGCGTGTAGTGGTAGTCACCGTCTGCGAGGAAGATCCCTTCCCGACCCGCCTGATGCAGGCCGGTGCAGCCGGTTATCTCACCAAGGGCGCAGCGCTGGAGGAGATGGTCCAGGCCATCCGCCAGGTATTCGCCGGCCAGCGCTACATCAGCCCGCAGATTGCGCAGAGCCTGGCGCTCAAGTCCTTCGAGCCGGAAAAGAACGCATCACCGTTCGACACCCTGTCCGAGCGCGAGATCCAGATCGCACTGATGATCGCCAACTGCCACAAGGTGCAGAGCATCTCCGACAAGCTCTGCCTTTCGCCCAAGACCGTGAACACCTACCGCTACCGCATCTTCGAGAAACTCTCGATCACCAGCGACGTCGAACTGGCGCTGCTGGCCGTCCGGCACGGCATGGTCGACGCCAGCAACTGACCATGGCGCAGTTCGATTCGGCGGCCTTCCTGGCCACCTGCAGCGGGCGGCCGGGTGTTTACCGCATGTTCGATGCGGACGCCAAGCTGCTCTATGTTGGCAAGGCCAAGGACCTCAAGAAACGTCTCTCCAGCTATTTCCGCAAGAGCGGTCTGGCGCCGAAGACGGCTGCGCTGGTGGCGAAGATCGCCCAGGTCGAGACCACCATCACTTCCAACGAGACCGAGGCGCTGCTGCTGGAGCAGACGCTGATCAAGGAATGGCGGCCGCCGTACAACATCCTGCTGCGCGACGATAAGTCGTACCCCTATGTCTTCCTTTCCAGCGAAGACGCGTATCCGCGCCTGACCATCCACCGTGGAGCGAAAAAGACCAAAGGGCGTTATTTCGGGCCTTACCCGAGTGCCGGCGCTATCCGTGAAAGTCTGGCGCTGCTGCAGAAGGCCTTTTTCGTCCGCCAGTGCGAGGACAGCTATTACCGCAACCGTACGCGCCCCTGCCTGCAATACCAGATCAAGCGCTGCAAGGCGCCCTGCGTCGGGCTGGTGAGCGAGGAGGAGTATGCCGAAGACGTACGCCACTCGATCATGTTCCTCGAAGGCCGCAGCAACGTGCTGGCCGAGGAGCTCTCCACCAGCATGGAAGAGGCGGCGATGCGCCTGGACTTCGAGAAGGCTGCGGAACTGCGTGATCAGGTGCAGATACTGCGCCGCGTGCAGGACCAGCAGAGCATGGAGTTCGGCACCGGCAACGTCGATGTGGTTGCGGCCATCGTTACTCCGGGTGGCGCCTGCGTACACCTGATCAGCGTGCGCGGCGGGCGGGTGCTGGGTAGCAAGAACTTCTTCCCGCAGGTGGCGATCGAGGAGGAGGTGGGCGACATCCTGCTGGCCTTCCTCGGTCAGTACTACCTCAGTCATCACGAGCGCGATCTGCCGAACGAGTTGATCGTCAATGCCGTACACGAGGACTTCCCGATCCTGGCTGCCGCCATCGAGGAGTCCCGTGGCCGGCTGCTGGAAATCAGTCATCGTGTGCGCAGCACCCGCGCACGCTGGCAGCAGCTTGCCGTGACCAACGCAGAGCAGGCTCTGGCGGCGCGCCTCGCCAATCGCCAGCACATGGCGGCGCGTTTCGATGCGCTGGGTGAGGCGCTCGACCTGCCAGAAGCGCCGCAGCGGCTGGAATGCTTCGACATCAGTCACTCCAGCGGCGAGGCCACGGTCGCGTCCTGCGTGGTCTTCGGGCCGGAAGGCGCGCTGAAGTCGGAC
This sequence comes from Pseudomonas sp. CAN1, assembly GCF_030462585.1. Lineage (GTDB taxonomy): Bacteria > Pseudomonadota > Gammaproteobacteria > Pseudomonadales > Pseudomonadaceae > Pseudomonas. The sequence goes on from NZ_JASMRU010000024.1 coordinate 54,478, forward strand.
TATCGTCGCTTCAATATCGAAGGCATCACCGGCGGCGACGATTACGCCGCCATGCACCAGGCGCTGACCCGCCGATTCAGCCGGCTAAAGGAAGGCGAGGGCAAGATGCCCGACATCCTCCTGGTCGACGGCGGCAAGGGGCAGCTGGCGATGGCCCAGGAAGTGCTCCAGGAGCTGGCGGTCGTTGGCCTGACCCTGCTCGGCGTCGCCAAGGGCGTGACCCGCAAGCCCGGCCTGGAAACCCTCTATTTAAACGACGCCGAACACGAATTCACCCTGCCCGCCGACTCGCCTGCGCTGCACCTGATCCAGCAGATCCGCGACGAGGCACACCGCTTCGCCATTACCGGCCACCGCGCGCGTCGCGGAAAAGCCCGCCGCACCTCGACCCTGGAAGACGTGGCGGGTGTAGGCCCCAAGCGTCGCCGCGATCTGCTCAAGCATTTCGGTGGGTTGCAGGAGTTGGGCAGAGCCAGTATCGATGAAATTGCCAAGGCCCCCGGTATCAGCAAAAAGCTGGCAGAGCAGATTTATGCTGCACTGCACAGCGAGTAGAATGCCGGCTCAACTCGCAGACCTTCCGACCCGATGAATATCCCGAACCTGCTTACTCTGCTCCGCGTAGTGCTCATCCCGATCTTCATCCTGCTGTTCTATCTCCCGTTTCCGTCCAGCCACCTGGCGGCGAGCTCGGTGTTTGCCCTGGCGGCAGCGACGGATTGGCTGGATGGCTACCTCGCACGCCGTCTGGGGCAGAGCACGCCGTTCGGCGCCTTCCTCGATCCAGTGGCAGACAAGCTGATGGTCGCCACGGCCCTGGTGCTGCTGGTGGAAGAGCACGCGAACCTGTGGCTGACACTGCCGGCGGCGATCATCATCGGTCGCGAGATTGTCGTTTCCGCACTGCGTGAGTGGATGGCGGAAATCGGGGCGAGGGCGCATGTGGCGGTTTCAAGCCTGGGCAAATGGAAGACCGCTGCGCAGATGCTGGCGCTGGTCATCCTGCTGGCCAATCCGCCGCTGATGACCTTCTGGGTGCTGGTTGGTTATGCACTGTTGATCGTGGCTGCCATTCTCACGTTGTGGTCGATGCTGCACTATCTGGTAGCGGCCTGGCCGCACCTGAATACTTCCCCGAAAGAGAAATAAGTATTTTTGAATCAAGGAGTTGACAGGCATTTCTGAATCGTTAGAATGGCGCCCGTCAACACGACAAAGCGGGAATAGCTCAGTTGGTAGAGCACGACCTTGCCAAGGTCGGGGTCGCGAGTTCGAGTCTCGTTTCCCGCTCCAGATTTTGATGATTCGCCTTGAGTCATCCGTGTCATGGCTGAGTAGCAGAGTGGTTATGCACCGGATTGCAAATCCGTGAACGCCGGTTCGATTCCGACCTCAGCCTCCAATAGAAAAGCCCTGTAAATCGAAGATTTACAGGGCTTTTTCTTTAGCTGCTCAATAGCGAAATGCGAGTTCCAACAACTTGCGCGCAAGGTTGGCGGCTGTATATAGTCCAGCCCCTTCGGGTTCCCAGGAGCCTGGATGACGCGACAACGCGCTGCCGCCCGGATGGCGAAATCGGTAGACGCAGGAGACTTAAAATCTCTCGCCCTTTGGGCGTGCCGGTTCGATTCCGGCTCCGGGCACCACTTATTCTTTCCGAGCGTTTCCAAGACGTAACGGAAATTCAGACTAGCCGGGGCTTTCCCCGGCTTTTTTGTGCCCAAAAGACCCGGCCGTTTCGTTGAAAGCCCAGAGTTTTGTGAGTAGATTTGTGAGTAAGAATCCATCTTTCTCATCGTTCTACTCACGAGCGGCGTTCGAAAAGGCGCCGGTCGTGGCACCTGGGGCGCGCCGTGCCACTTACCGATACCGCTGCTCGCACAGCTAAACCAAGGGAAAAACTCTACCGCGTCTCAGACACGCTTGGCTTGAGCCTTGAGGTCACGCCCAACGGAAGCAAGCTATGGCGCTTTCGATATCGCTTTGCCGGCAAGCCCAAAATGATCAGTCTCGGCGCCTATCCGTCGATAACCCTGGCCAGGGCGCGAGAGCTGCGTGACGCGGCACGATCACAGGTAGCTTCTGGGGTTGACCCTTCTCAGCACAAACAAGCTCAGAAGCGTGYGATTGAGGCTGCCACCTACACTTTCGAGATGCTCGCCGACGAGTGGCACGCTTACAGCGCACCTCGCTGGGCGGATGCCACTGTGCAGAAAGCCCGGGCCTACCTCGACAAAGACATCGTCCCGGCAATTGGCAAACGTCCTCCTACAGAGATCAGCAGGCCTGATTTGGTTGATCTGGTGAGGAGAGTGGAAGGCCGCGGAGCAATGAATGTCGCCGGCAAGGTCCGCCAGTGGTTAAACCAGATTTTCAGGTTCGGTCTGGCGCGCGGGGTTGTCGAGACGAATCCGGCGACTGATCTGGATGTCGTGGCGGCGCATGCCCCTCCGGCGAGGCATCACCCGCATATCCCGCTCGCTGAAATCCCAGAGCTACTGGATCTACTCTCCAGTGCTTCTTGTGACCTTTCGACCAAGATCGCTATCCGCCTGCTGCTGCTCACTGGCGCACGCCCGGGTGAGCTACGCCAAGCCCCCTGGAGTGAGTTCGATTTGGATACTGCTGTTTGGACGGTACCGGCTGCGCGCATGAAGGCCCGCCGTCCTCACATTATTCCGCTACCCACCCAGGCGGTAGAGCTACTCCGCGCTCAGCATGCGATCACTGGGCGCTATCTCCTGGCGTTTGCGGGGAAGGCCAACACTAGCCGCCCACTCAGCGAGAACACAGTGAACAAGGCTCTGAGCGCAATTGGCTATGCCGGAAGACAAACCGGCCACGGGTTCCGCCACTTGCTCAGTACTGAGCTGAACAGCCGTGGATATAACCGCGATTGGATTGAGCGTCAGCTAGCGCATAGCGACAAGGACGAAATCCGGGACACCTACAACCACGCCCAGTACCTGGAGCAGCGCCGCGGAATGATGCAGGCGTGGGCAGACGAGATCGCTCAGATGTGCTCGAAGCTCGATAGCTCAAAACATACCTAGAGGAGAGTTGGCATGTCTGAATCTGGAAGCGAGCGCTGGCAGCTCATACCCGACGATGAAAACCCACGAAAGCTTCTTTGGAATTGGGAACCCACTGCCAAGGATGATCTGGATAGCCTTTTTCATAGGATACGAAATGGCACTGGGACCGACGTCGACCACGAACTGTTTTACGCTTCCATCATCGATCGCTTCATTACGCGAGTATATGCAGGTGAAGAGGTAGAGCAGTGGGTGATGGATCGGCTCGCTGACGCGTTCAGTAAGGTCTTAATGGGAGGGGATTGGATTGATGAAATCCCATTGCCAGGGCGGCCAGGGAATGCAATCCGTCCATGGAGAGATGACCGAGACCTGCAGATATTCTGCGATGTTTCGAACTCGCTTAACTTGGAAAACGCCGCGGTCGTTAACGCCATCCAAGGTGCTGCCGACAAGCACGCCGTATCTTTTGAGACTGCTCGGGCAGCTTACTACCGCTGGAAGAACAGCCTGGGCCGTTGAGTTCTAAAAATCCCCCAAAACCTTAGAAAGCCCTGAAGTCAGGGCTTCCGTAGCTTTATCGCCATCGTTCCCCAAATCGCCCAAGGAGGCGCAGACGATGGCAAAACCAGCCAGCAGCAAACAGGACCGCCGCTTCATTAAGCTCAATGAGGTCCTGAATCTCACGGCGCTGAGCACTACCGAGGTATATCGGCGCATCTCTGCAGGGACATTCCCTACTCAAATTCATCTCGGACCAAAGTCGGTTGCCTGGATCGAATCCGAGGTGGTTGCCTGGTGCGAACAGCGCATTGCTGATGCTCGCGGGGTGGCCGCCTAATGGACAAAAAAAAGGCCGACCAACAGGCCAGCCCTCAAATTTCTCAACGTAATACTATCACAGTCGCCAACGCTCCCACCAAGGTCAGCAGGATCCTTGCCTACCTGGTCGCTGGCGGCTCCCTCAATCGTTTCGAAGCCGAGCGCCTTGGCGATCACTGCCTGAACTCGACCATCAGCGCCCTGAAGCACAACTGGGGGATCGATTTCCTGGTGGTTCCGGAACGTGTGCCAACTCGGTGGGGGAAGGGCTGCGACGTGAACCGCTACAGCATTCCTGAGTCGCGGCGGAAGCGTGCCCAGCGGGCACTCTCGATGATGACCCTCAATCGGAGGGTTGCAGCATGACTCTTGCGATCCTCCCGACCTGGCCCTATAGTCATCTCGCTGCCGCAAATTCGGCAGTCGGGATTGGCGTCCCGGAAGCATTGGCGGACACACCGCCTCAGAGCGGTTTTTTTGTGTCCGCAGCATGGCAGCACCTCTATGGGTGGGGCCGTGTGGTGGCATCTTCGGATGCGCCGGTTCCAATGCCCGGTACGCCAACGCCGCACGGCTCCGCTCTCCCTGATTGGCGTCAGACGAGCGGAAAGTCATCCAGCATTGGAGATCTTTCCATGACCAAGCGTCGCATCCTCACCCTCAATCCGTCCAAAGCTCGGGCAGCCTACCATCGCGCCTGCGCCTTGGCTGCGCTCCACGCCGATTCCTCTTTGTCTGTCCGTCTGGCTCGCTACAACGCAGCGATGGCCCGCGCTCGCGCCCTGGAAACTCAGGAGGTGAGCCATGCATAGTCTCTCTCGCCTGTCTGGCCGTGTCGGCAACGAACTTGTCTGCGCGGGTATTGCTCTGGAGACGCTGGGCAATCTGCTGACTGCTCACAGCTCCAAGCACAATCTCGAAGAGAAAGACGTTGATGGGCTGAACCACGCCGTGCTGGCCATCTCTGCCTTCGTCAGATCTGCTGGTTATGACCTTTGTGAAGCTGCTGAGGTTGAGCAGGAAGGAGGTGCCGAATGAAGCGTCTGGAGAGCTCTGTTCTTTCCGGTGACCTGCTTCGACAGCCGCTGCTGAATGCTGACGATGTTCTCGGCCTGAATTTCGCTAGGTCGGAGTACGACAAGCTGGAGAAATTGGTCTTCCAATTAATCGTTCCAGCACTTGGCGCCAAATCGCATCCTGTAGCCCAAGAGATTTATGCAGCTCTTGAGCATGTGCGGGTTTTCAGCGGCAACTTCTGCTGGCACCACCGCCATGTCGGTGATGGCTCCGATGCCGTCGACGTAGCGGCTGCCAAATGCTCTGCTCCGATGCTGGTGCAAGGCGGTGTGCAATGAGAAGCCACAATGTGCCTCGCCACCTTATCCCTGATACCCCTGCCAAGCTCTCTGGCTCCTTTGACTATGGTCTTGGGCGTCCCGATTACGAGCAAGTTATGAATGACTTTCTTGGGCGAGTAGAGCGAGAGACCGAGCAATCCAAGCGTGTTCTCCAAGCTCAGCGCGCCATCGGCGCCTTGATGGCATTAAAGGCGGCTCAGGTGGGCAAAGCAGGATTCTGTCTATTTCAGAAGGACGTGTTCCGGCGCTTGGCCGAACTCACTGCTGTTACTCCAAATGACTTGGTAGCTATGGCGGGGGTGTCGGTATGAGAGCGTTTGTAGAAAAGCGCGGAAATGGAGTCGAGTATTTCTACGTTGTGGACCAACGCCGTCCGGTCTTCCCTATGGGGCTATGTGGGCCATTCGCCAAGCGTCGTGAAGCCAAGAGCGCTGCTGCCAAACTGCGCGCTAAGAATCCCCGCCGTGAGCTTGTGGTTTGCCATGGGATGTTCTTTGGGACGGTACAGGTTGAATCACTGATCAAGGCGCGCATCCAGGCACGAGAAGACCTCAAAGCCTTGCTTGAGGCTTAGCGATGGCTCGTTCTCTCGCTAAGTCGAAAGGCCGTCGAGAGTCCGGGACCTTCGCTGCCATTCCCCATGCGGTGATGGACAGTGAGGACTTTCGGACGCTCTCCGGTGGCGCGCTCAAGGTACTGCTGGGCTTGCTCCGGCAGTACCGCGGCGCGAATAACGGTGACCTCAGTGCTTCGATGGGCCAAGCCAAAGAGTGGGGAGTTCGTAGCTCATCCACTCTGGCCGCATCTATCAAGGAGCTGATGGACTGCGATCTGATCATCCGCACTAGGGAAGGCAAGTTCATCAAGCCTGGTGGTTGCTGTGCCTTGTATGCGATCACCTGGCGTCCTATTGACCCCTGCGATGAAAAGATCGAAGTGTCGCCGACCACCACGGCTCCGCGGAAATTCAGCCTCGAATTATCAAATCACCCACTTCGAAAATCGAACCGACACAGTTCGAAAATCGAAGCGATGGAGGCATAGAGCAGCATGAAAACCATGCTCATCGATTCGAAAATCGAACTGACCACGGGTGTTCACTTACTTCGATTTTCGAAGTCCTTCTTAGATATACCAGGCGCAGCCTGGGATTTAGTTCTGTTGATCTACCTGTTCTGCAGCTCCAAAAGGGGCTCAAAAGTGCGCGCGGCGCATCGGCGCAAAATTTCCGACCTCGGATTTTTTTCCGACCTGGCCCGGGTAGTCGCAAGCGGGCCGCGAAGGGCAGTACTGCTGACCTTTTCCGGCGCGGGAAGGGGGGCGCCGCAGGTTTTCCTGGTCCTCGAGCGCCTTCAGCGCCGGCTTGGTGTGCTCCAGTGTGGCGATTTGGTCTCACTGAGGCGTTTCCAACACGCTCGGTCACGCAAGGTCACGAATCGTGCGCGGCTGGTACGAAACGCTTTGCACCATGGTGGAAACTCCTCGCCTGGTAACGGTGAGGTAGCGTTTCGAGCGTTCGGGGTTTCGGCATCCTTGGTTGTGGAAAACCAGCAATCCAGCATGCGGAAAACCAGCAGACTGGCAGCGGGGTGATGCTGATGAGCGATTCGATTGAGGAGCGCATCGAGGCCACCACCAGGTTGTTGTTGGAGACCTGTCGTGAGCGCGAGATTCGCCTCTCTGGTGATCACGCTGTGAGTGAGAACGATGCTGCTGATCTGCTGGGGTACTCGAGCGGCGACACGCTGCGGAAGCAGGTAAGCGAAGGCATCTGCCAGTTGCCCCATCGGCGCCTCGGGAACCGCCGCCTTTACCGGCTTCGCGACCTCGCCGTGGAGATCGAAAGGACATACGGTCACGGATAACCCGGAAAACGACGGTTTTCGCGGAATAGGCGGAAATCTCGGCATGGTTCCGACGTCGCAAGGAAGCGACCATTTCTCCAGCAACTTTTCCTGGAGAAACCCATGCGCGAGCTCGTCCTTTCTCAATTCACCAAGGCACTTTTAGCTAACCGTGGTGATCGCCAGACCGCTCTGACGGTGAGCAGAGCTCTCTACGGCCACTCTAACGTCGTGGTTCGTCTTCTGGAGAAGGCCGTTGTCACCACCGGCGATCTCCATGCTGATCCTGACTTCCGCTCCGCTGGGCGCGCATTCATCGAGCTCGTTCAAACCCGCTCCCTGATCGGCAAAATCAACGCGATCTCTCCCTTCCGCGCAATCCCCGCGGAGACCCGCGTGCTGGCGCAAACGGAGAGACCGGTTGCTTACTGGACTGCCCAGGGCCAGCCGAAGATGGTCACTCACACGGCCTTCGAGCAGAAGCGTCTCAGTTCGAAAAAGATCACCGGGCTCCTGGTGCTGACCAACGAACTTCTTGAAGGCCAAGGCGCCGCTTTCGAATCCGCGGTGAGCAACGACCTGGTCAATCCAATCGCTGCTCTTGAAGGCCTTTCCTTCTTGGATCCAACCAGCGCAGGTGGCGTCGAATCTCCTGCTTCGATCACAAACGGAGTCGCTCCAGTTCCGTCATCTGGCAGCGACGCCGATGCCGTTCGAGCAGACATCCGCGCACTCTTTGCCGCCTTCGGTGGTTCGCTCGAAACCGCTGTGATCGCCATGCACCCCGAGACAGCCCTTGAGCTTTCGATGATGCAAGCTTCCCTCGGCGAGAGCAGCCTGACTGTTCGTGGTGGCGAGCTGTTCGGCGTTCCCGTTGTGACCAGCGACTCGGTACCGAAGGACTCCAACGGCGCTCTGGTGGCTCTGATCGATCCGGCAGGCATCCTCCTCACCGACGAGGGTGTGGACATCCTTCAATCCAATATCACCACCATCCAAGTGGACGATGGGCAAGGTGGCACGGGGTACCTGTCGCTATGGCAGAACAACCTCACCGCCGCCCTGGCCGAGCGCTTCCTGAACTGGGAAGCGGTACGCGCTGGCTCGGTTGCCTGGTTGTCCGGCGTCCAGTGGGGTGTGTGATGGATTACGAAGCGAAGGCGCTCCAGTTTCGGAGGGAAATCGAAAAGGTCTCCAAGGAGTGCCTGGGCCTTGGCATTAAGGAACCATTCGGCATGGGTACCGCCATCGTGCTCACAGGGAAACTGATTCACGCTCTTGAGCGCATCGAACAGCTTGAAGGGAAATTGAAGGGGCTCTCTGAACAAGCAGCTGTGCTCGAAGAGCGTGGTCTCAAATACTGCGGCACTTGGCAACGCGCCATGGACTATCGCCGCGGCGATTGTGTGACCCACAAGGGCAGCCTCTGGACTGCGGTGAAGGCCACCGATAAGGCACCCGATGAGGCTGCTTCTGATTGGCAGCTCTCGGCCAAGGGGGCGCAGCGATGAGCTCGAATCAGAACTGCAACGAAGTCATTTTCGCCATGGGTCGGATCATCGGCCAGAACGCGGACTGGCTCGATGGTCGTCTCTTTCAGAAGCTCGCCATGATCGCTGCTCGTGCGAACTACGAGGATGAAGAGCTCGACGACTACGGCACCTTCGACGACATGCGTCGCTCTTTCGAAATCTCGTCTGCAGCACTCCGCGAGGAAGCCCAGCACCAGGGTAAGGGGCGCCGTCCATGAGCGACCTGATGAGAGAGTTTTTCGAGGCCTCCGGTGATCGCCTCCTGCAATTTCTAGCCGAGCTTCCCGAGTCGTATCTCGCGCACATGAAGCAGCTTCCCATTCACCCCGAACTGGCCGGGCGTCTGGCCCAGGTTAGCGAGGAAGTGGGAGAGGTTCGAGTTCTGAAGGTCGAGCCAGACCAACTGATCATCCTCGTGCTGAAGGGCGACCCGGCGCCCCACTTGATGACGCTTAAGCTAGAGCTACAGCAGATCCACTAGCACCGACTTCAACGGACAAGTCGTGAGTGTCCGGAACAACCGCGACAGCCTGCGCGTGCAATCCCTCCTACGAGCGACTTCAAGCGCGATATCGCCGGCACGGTGGCAGGCAACCAATTTTGCAGCAGGAGAATTAGATGGCCACTGATAGCCTTGGCACCCTTACAGTCGACTTGATCGCGAATACCGGCGGGTTTGAGCGCGGCATGGACAAAGCCGAGCGCAAGGTGGCGGGAGCCACGAAGGCCTTTCAGAAGCAAGGCGAGGCCGCAGAGCGTCTTGTCGGCCAGATCGATCCGGTTGTTGGGGCGATGAATAACCTGGTCAAGCAATCGGCCGAGCTTGAGCGGCATTGGAAGGCTGGGCTGATCCCGACCTCCGATTTCGAGCGGCTGAATGCTGTGCTCGGCAAACAGATGGATCAGCTCGGCTCGGCCAACACCTCGTTCAAAAACGGGACGATGTCAGCGAAGCAATACAGTGCGGCATTGGGCACTCTGCCCGCGCAGTTCACCGATATCGCGACCTCGATCGCCGCCGGCCAGAACCCACTCACCGTGTTCCTGCAGCAGGGTGGGCAGATCAAAGACTCCTTCGGCGGCGCTGGTAACGCTCTTAAGGCAACCGGCAGCTACATCGCCTCCCTGGTGACTCCAGCGACTGCCGCGGCAGCCGCAATCGCCGCGCTTGGCTATGCCTGGTATGACGCCGAGAAGGTTCAAAGCGAGTTCGACAAGGCCCTGCTTGATGGCAATAACACCATCGCCGCAACCAGTGGGGCACTCCTCGAGCTCTCCCGCCAGATCGGCAACACCGTCGGCGACTTCAGCGATGCCGAGGATGCGATCAAGGCACTGGCCGCCGCAGGACACCTCAGCGTCACCCAAGTGGAGAACCTGGGCGAAGCCGCTGCGGCCGTTGCTCAGTACAGCGGCAAGAGTGCTACCGATCTGGCAAATGCATTCGCGAAGCTCGGCGACAACGCCACCGATGCTGCGCAGAAGGCTAGCGAGCAATACGGCCTGCTCACCGCAGAGCAGTACGACCTGATCAAAGCGCTCGACGATCAGGGCAACCATCAGCAGGCTCTCGACACCCTCAGCGAGAGCATGAACAAAAATGCCCTTGCTCGCCTTGATCAATACAAGAGCTCCCTGACAGGCATCGAGGACGCTTGGAATCGCATCTCAGAAGCGGCGGCCAAGGCCTACAACTTCGGGCGCTCCAAGTTCATGCCTCAAACCAATGGGGAGCTGCTGGCGCAGACCCAGAGCCAACTGGAGTTCCTGCAGACCCATCCGGCACAAGATGTCTCGATTCCTGGTGAGCGAGGCACCGTCACTGGCCAGGAAGGCATCCAGTATCTTCAGCAGCGCATCCAGCTCCTCAACAGCCAGGCCACCGCAGAGTCCAACCTCGTCAAGATCCAGGCCGAAGCCAATCAGGCGAACCAGGACTACATCAAGTACTCCGGCATCATTGACGCCGCCCTCACTGATGGATCGCCGGAGAAGAAGAAAGAGAAAGCGCTGAACGATCTCAAGGAGCAATACCTTGAACTCTCGAAGGCAGCCAGCATCACTGGGCGCTCTAGCCCCCTGCTTGCCGGTGTCGAGTACGACGGCCAGAACTTCTCGGGCGGCTCCTACGATGAGCGTTTGAAGCAGATCAACTCTCAGTTCGACAAGAAGTCGAGCGGCCGGAGTAAGGCGTTCTCGGAGGACGCCGGCACCAAGATGCTGGATAACCTGCGCCAGCAGTACGCTGCCATCCAGATGCAAAACAGCGCCCTGGATGAGCAAGATAAGTCAGCGCAGAAGCTCGGCGAGCAGGCGCAGGCTTTGGCAAGGTGGGAGCAGCAACTCGCCGATATCAAGTCGAAGCAAACGCTCACAGCGGATCAGAAGTCGTTACTGGCAAACGAGGACTTGATCACCGCCCAGCTCCAGAAAAACGCAGCTCTCGAGCAAGAGATTGCCCTGCGTAAGCAGACGCTGGAGGAGATGCGAAAGCTTGATGCCTATCAGCAAAACTTGAACTCGCAACTCCAGCAGGCGAGGGATAGTCAGCAGCAATACTTGGCCACGATCGGCATGGGCAGCAAGGAGGCTAAGCGCGCCCAGGAGATGATCGATATCACGAGGGACTTCCAGCGTCAGCAAGATCGCTTGCTCCAGCAGCGCAATACCGGGCAGATCAGCGAAGACCTTTACGCCAAGGAGAACGAAGCGTTAAAGGCTGCTCTCGAGGAGCGGCTACAGATTCAACGGGACGGATATCAAAAGCTCGATGAGGCCCAGGCAGACTGGACTAATGGCGCATCGTCCGCTCTGCAGGACTATTACGACCAAGCCAGCAACATTTCTGCCCAAGCCTACAGCGCGATGGCGAGCGTGCTGCAGAACACAACTGACTCCATCAGCGACAACCTCTATGACGTGATCACCGGCGCAGAGAGCGTGCGCGATGCTTTTGCTGATATCGGTCAGACGATCATTCAGTCCGTCCTGAAGGCAATGACCGATATGGCCGCCCAATGGATCGTCATGCAGGCTGTCCAGCTAGCCATGGGGCAGAGCACTGCTACCGCCGCTGTCGCACAGGCTGCTGTCGCAGGCCCGGCAATCGCCACTGCCTACGCACCAGCCGCAGCCATGGCTTCCCTGGCTTCGTTTGGCAGTAACTCAGCACCAGCAATGGCGGGTATTGCGTCCACCACCTCGCTGGCGGAAAGCCTGGCGCTGCTCGGGATGGCGCACGACGGCATCGACTCGGTACCAGAAACGGGCACTTGGTTGCTCCAGCGTGGTGAGCGAGTGGTCACCGCAGAAACCAGCGCAAAGCTAGACAAGCAACTGGACGAAGCGGCCATGAGTCGTCGCGAGTCCGGCTCAATAAGCATCGTGTTCAACCAGAGCACCACCGACGGCAAAAGCCAGAACCAAGCCAACGCGAAAGCTGCTCGGCAGATCCAGCGCATCATGCGCGACTCTGGGAGGTACGTCTGATGTCACAGGTAGTTCAAATGCCCCGCAGCATCGACCGCATTTGGCGCCGGGAAGGCAGAGAGACACGGGACTACTTGGTCTCAAAGGGAGTTGGGCCCGAGGCAGTCGATCGGATTCTGGAGGAGTTCCAAGACTACCATCGAGCTCTTCACTTCTCAGTGAGCGTCAAGTTCACGTCCCGTGCCAGGCTCTCCCCAGAGCAGCAGGAGATCGTCGATCAAGACGTAGGTGAAGTGGTTGGCAGGTTCCAGGACGATTGCAGAGCGCGCGTTCGGTTGGCCAAAGACATTATTCTTCTACTGCTGATGGAGAAGCACAGCTGATGGCTAGATTGCGCACCCTCGAGCCTCGCCTGCAAGAGTTCAAAGGAAGAGAGCTTCGCAAGCTTCCTTCCACTCGTGAGCGCAGGATGACAGGTAGGAAGCTTCAGGAGCGTCGATTACGTGTGTGGTCGCAGAATCCCTGCTGTGCGCACTGCGGCAAGCTATGTGCCTTCCCTGAGGGATTCGAACTTGATCACAAGGTCGCCCTTCTTCATGGTGGAGCTGACACAGACGAAAACTGCCAAGTGCTTTGCTCAGGGCCTGACGGTTGCCACGTGAAGAAGACATGCCGTGACTTGGCCTGTTGATATCGGGGGATCTTCAAGAAGAAGCCCCGCTATGTGCGAGGCTTCTTTGGGTGATCAACCTATTGGGTAAGCGTCATCGTGGCAATCGTCGCAGACCGGAACACCATCAATATGCGATGTTGCTGGAACATCCGGGTGGTACTCGCAAAACTCGCCATCACCTGGTGCTGCAACTTCTTCGCAGGACTCGCAGAGCCCACGCTTGCTGAGGTCTCGTTCGTTTTTGTAGAAGCGTTCGCCTAAGCATTCCGCTCCAGACGCGCACTCAACGCAGCAGTCTTCGCAAATGATCTCGTCATTCCACATCGTGCGAAGGTTATCCGTCGCTCCGCAATCTTGGCATTCCTTACGTTCTTCAGACATCTAGCGGCTCCTCATCCGTGTCGCTAGCCGAGTATCTACATCAGTCGCTCAAATACAAGGTTATAGAGTAACGAAACCGATGATGCGAGATTACTTAGGATGACAGCTGGTGGAGGAGACGTCTGATTTCCCCCGCATCTACTTGTGCCTGCATCCCTTCAAAAAACTGGACTACGTTTCGGCCGCGGAGAGCCTGATAGAGCTCCTCGCCAAAGTCTGTTCTCTCCATCGCACCCAAGATCGCAGCGCCACCACCGCGGACACCGGCAGGTCGGATTAGCCCAGACGCTTGCAACTGCTCTCCGAGTAGTTCACTGATTTCAATCAGTTCAGCGTGAGTTTGGTTTAGCTCGGCTTTAGCGGCGAGAAGATCACGTTCGTACTGCCCCGCAGTGATGCCAGGGCTGAAGGTCTGTCGACCTCCATTGGCAGCAGCCAGCAAGCGTTTGATCAATTCCCACAGTTCCATTGTGCTTCTCCTTCAGTCCCTGATCACAGTCGTAGGTAATGCTGGCCCCAGAGTATCAGTCTGCCCCGATCGAAACTGCAACCAGCTCTCATTCAGGGAGGGGATCAGATATGCCGTACTTGCTGAGAAGGGAAACCGATATCACAGGTGTCCTAGCACTAATCGCAACAATTTTGCTGCGTTCTCACGCCAGGGGTAGGGGGGTAGTCGGATACTCCAATCCCCTTTCGACTGGAAACCACGCCTGTTCCCACGCGCAGAAAAAATTCCCCTTTTTCAAAAAGGCTTACCTTACCTTACCGGTCGTTAACCTCCCTGAAACCCACGCAGCACTAGCGTTTCCCGTTTCAGCAAACCCATTTGAAATCAACAAAAGGTAAACAAGTTAACCTTACCGGCAAGCTTTACCGATGCTTACCGCTGCCTGGGTCACCGCCTCAGCTTTCTGAGCTCTTCCAATGCTTCCTCCCGGCGATCATCGATGTACCTGGCCAGGTCAGCTAGATGGACGCCCCGTGCGGTCTTCTGCGAGCGCTCCATGCGTACGATCGGCAGATTGATTTCTCCCGCCAGCACCTTCCGCTGGAGTTTCTCCGGTGATAGGTGGCTGAAGTAATCGGCGCAAACGCGCTCGAGCGGAATGATGGCGGCGCCGTTGTACTGGGCCATCAGCAAGAACGCTGTATTCATTGTCTAGCTCGCACATCTTGTCCTTCGCCAGCATTCCCCTCAAATGGCGCAGCATAGGTGGACGGGCTAGCCACCCATTTGGCGATGTCCGACTGCCTCCAGGCAACGGAATTTGGGCCAAGCTTGACCTGCCTGGGAAATGTTCTCTCGCGGATCCGGCGGTAAATCGTGTTACGGCTCAGGCCAGTAATATGGAGCACCTCATCGAGGCGCAGCAGACGGTCTATCTTGTCCAGGTTCATCCTCATTCCCTCCGGCTCGAAAAGGAGCACGCATGTCGAACATCGAGGTTTATGTACCAGCAGTAGACGGCTCTGCTTACTGGATTCATGAAAAGGGAGAATCGTGCAAAAACGCGATTCACACCCTGTTCACCGACGATTTTGCCGCGCCACCAACCCAGATGGTGGTGGAGATTACGACTGACTCTGGCAAGGTTGTGAGGGTGAGCATTCCCTACAGCAACACAGGTAAGGCAGTGGTTCGGATTGATGACGAGCTCATCTAGGTTGCATCTGGCTCGCTTGATTGCAAAATGATGGCTTGATATATGTTGGCCTCCATCGACTAGGAGGTAAGGATGATCAGGCTAAATGAAGAGGAACTCGCTGCTTGGGATCAGTTCGCGGCGGCAGCCCTGGGGATGGCGCTTGAGCGTTATCCCTCTCGACCTGAATTAGCTGCGCGGGAAGCAGCTGCTACCGCTGATGAGCTAGTCGAGGAGCGTCGTCAAAGAGCGCGCGAAATATGACCGGTCGATAGCTTTGCCAGAGCCCGCCGCTGAGCGGGCTTTGCTATTTAATATTCCTTGGATCTCTGTTCCTGAGATGGAGATTTGACTGTGGTGATAACGGAAACGGCCTAGACGTTTACTCCTCGCCTGAGGTGTTTCACATGGAGAGTCCTGAATGGCCTGCGAAGAGCAAGCAATCCGTCTTAATCGACTAGCAGATGAGTTCGAGCGCGCGCTCTCTGATGGCACGCATATAGGGCGTGACTGCAAGGGCCGAACTGGCCGCACACTTCGAGATATTCTCTCGAACACCCCTTATGAATCGCATGTCGAGCTACTGTCAAAGTGGGTTCTGGAGGACTTCGAGCAAAGAGGCCCTGGCAGGATAAGAAACATCGCGGATACGTTCGGTCATGAGGAGGAGCAGATGCTTATCGTTAGGATGAGCATGATCTAAGTGATCTCTCAAGCTGTATAGAGTGGAGTTCAGTAGCCGCAGATTGGTGTTCACGGGCCATGGGTCAGAAACGAAAAGCCCCGCGGTGCGGGGCTTGGATAGGGCTATCGCTTAGTGATGGTTCCGGCTGACGCCACGCTTCTCCAGATCGGTGAACAGCATGGACTTCACTAGCGACGAGATGATATCGCGCTCCATCATGGCGCCCGCATGGTCCTTGCGGTCATCTATCACGACCATGATCTCCCGCCCCTTAGTGTATGGGCTGCTCAGGATGTCGCCGGCCTTGCGCATGACGCCGCCCGTCGCATTGGCGTTCGGGCTGATGGCGTCCACCAGCAGGCTCCCCAGTTGGAAGTCGAAGGTGTGCTCGCGCCGGGACAGGCCGCGGGCCTTGGGCCGCAGCGACAGCGTTTCGGTGGGGCGCCAGTGCCGCAGCAGCATCTCTACCTCATCGATCAGCACGTGCCAGTCAGAAGGGGTGGCCAGCGCCTCACGCTCGTATTCGACGATGGCCATCAAGCCAGCCAGGTAGCGAGCGATCAGATCGGAGGCTTGTTGGCTTGGTCCACTGGCCAAGATCTCGCCTGCGTCGCTCAGCGCGAGACTATGCAGTTCCAGACGGTTACGCAGCGAGGCCCAGCGGCGCTTGTCCGAAGATGACAGACCGATATTCATTAGGTGGGCGAGGGTATCACCATTGTCGCTGAGCACCAGAACTGTGCCGTGCTCTTTCACGTAGAAGGCAATCGGCTCTCCATCTGAGAAGGAAAATGGCGTGTCGACCTCTAGCACCGGCCCATGGTTGATGCCTTTCACAGGGCGGCACTCGAAGCCAAGATTATTGATCAGCCAGTTACATTCCATGATCGTCACCAAACGGGTATGGCAGTTCGGTCTCCAGGGTCAGACAGATTCGGCTACAGAATAATTCCAACCAGAGTTTGTAGTCTGTACAGCAGAGGTTGTTTTGTATAGGTCGAACATCGCCGTCATCGCCGTAGTGTTCGTGCGGGCCATAGAGCCTGGGCGGACCGTTGTGCGAACGCTTGTCCCTGGGGACGACTTCCAGTTGATAGACGCGCCGCTGCTTCTGGTTGCTCAGGTGGAACAGAGTGAAGGTGTACTTGCAGCGATCCGCAGCTACACCCGTGCGCAATACGATCTCGATCGTCACGCCTGGGATGGTTGCGCCATCCTCGTCTTCTGGCCGAAAGGCGACGACCTTGAATAAGGTGTTGGTGTCCTTAGCGCCGAACACCATGCGACCAGAGAAGCGCTTTGGTCGCGCGATCAACTGCTGATCATCCATGCATGTTCCTCACTGCCCCATGATCCTCCGGTACTCCTGCTGGTACTGCTCGTAAGGGATCGACTTTTTCGCTAGCTCATCCAGTTGCTGCTGTTGCCACTGTGCGCGGGACATTTCACCGGTGGGCGCGGCGGTCAGTTGGTTTGAGGCAGGTGCAGACAACTGAGTAGAAGCAGTTTGAGCGCCGGCCGCTGAGACCTTCTTATTAAAGTCGACGGCCGAGGCCCAAGAGTCAGGCACGCATCCAAAAATATTGTTGCACCACAACTCGACCCGAATTTCGTAGCCGCCGCTGGGGATGGGCTCTTTGATCACGCGGGCAGCGAGAGCGGGGGAGTTAGGAAGGGGATTGTACGTTTCGATGAAATCATCGTTGTAGGTCTGGATTTTGAACCCAGCGTTTCGCAGCACCCAGTTGCGGGCTGCTGACCATTTGAGTTCACAATCTCGAGCTTCGTGGCACTGCGGTACCGTGCGCAAGAACTCGCCTTTCAGGGCGCTGGACTGATTGTTGGCGCAGCCGCTGAGGGTGGCCGCAAAAATGATGAGCACTGCTATACGCATGCTGACCTCCTTGTCATCTTGGTGCCATTGTGCCATTACGTTCTCGCTAACGTCATCCTCTCGTTGCCATGTCGCTACCTATCGACAGGCGAGGCGTTAGAGCAATAGGTCTCATCACCATTCAACAGCATTGGAATTGGCACAATGGTCAGAGCAACGGACTGCTTCTATAAAGAGCGAATAATAGATGTCGATTTGGCTCTGCTGGTTAGAAGCCAATGGGAATCTTTGGGTGAGGCGAGCCTGAAGCCTGACTTTCGCTGCGTAGAGTGTCTAGGTCGGGTCTGGCCGCATAGAGCTGGAGGGAAAAACAATCCCGCACATTTTGAGCATCGAGGCAGCTCATCTGCTGAATGTAGTCGACGCCACCTTAGTAGAAGAGGAGGGGTGCCAGGCCACGTGCAAGCCAGCTTCGAGCCTGATGATTTGCGGGCGATAGAAGGGTATCTGAGGGACAGCAGATTGCTGTCTCGGGGGCGCAATCAGAAACTGGCCCAAGAGAGGAAGGCGCGTGACAAACACACGTGCTTAGCCTGTGGCTTTACTGCTGAAGTCAATGGCCGCCGTATCGTAGAGTGCCATCACCGTCGGCCTCTGTCTTTTGACGGTGAGCGGTTGGTTCATATTGATGACCTTATGACCCTGTGCCCTACATGCCACCGGATAGCCCATACGCGGCTGGAGCCACTCTCACTATCTGAGATTAAAAGCGTCCTAGCGCACAATGCTCGTCCCATCACTGCTGAATGAAGCTTGAACGCCGTGTTCCATTGCTTCAGGTGATGGAGACATTCGAAAATGTGAGTAGGAAAGTGAGTAGAATTTTGGCTTGTTCTGTAGAGATCCATTTGAACAAAGCCATCCAGTCTTCTATTTGGTTCCGGCTCCGGGCACCACTTAATTTTCTCGAGCGTTCTCTACGTTTCGAGGAAACCCAGAAAAGCCGGGCTATAGCTCGGCTTTTTTGTGCCCAGCGTTCTTGACCGTTCCGTTGCAAGCTCCATTAAGCGCTCCCAGAAGCCATTTCGATAGCCGTTTTAGCGGCTTCTCATCATCTTCGGCCATGAAAACCTCTCGCGCAGAGGGTGAGGCGTAGCTGCGTATGTATAATCCGCGCCCCAAATCAGGACGCGACAATGAATAGTTTGAGCCGCAGGATTGATCAATTGCGTCGGCAAATCCCCGGCTTTGAATGCAAGCCAGGCTGCCACGACTGCTGTGGGCCGGTCACTGCGTCTTCAGTGGAGCTATCCCGCTTGCCCGTCAAGAGCGAGGCTGAGCATGAGGAGGCCCTGGCGGAATGGAACTGTGTCCATCTTGGCCCGAATGGATGTGAGGCCTACGAGCAGAGACCGCTCATTTGCAGGCTATTCGGGACAACTCCGAGGATGCCTTGCCCAGAGGGAAGGGGTCCTGACACGCCCACTGATGAATCCGTGGTGCGCCAGGTGAACCAACTGATCGCAAGTACGAGGCAGGTTCTGGTTTAGGCAGGGCAGAAACGAAAAGCCCCACGGTGCGGGGTTCTGTGAAAGCTTCGAGGCGGCAGGCCATTGCCTGGATTGGCTCAACCTGCTTCAGAAAGTCGGGCACATAATCAATTTCTGCCTTCTTGAGTGCGTACTTGAGTCTGAAGATTCATTCAGAAGCTCGAAGTCGTATCGAAAAGCCTTGCAAGCCACAGAGCGACGTCCACACAGAGACACAAAAAACCCGGCCTTGGCCGGGTTTTTTCATGCCCTGAAGAAACTCAGGCGCCGACATTCGCCATGGAGCGCAGGCGGGCGCCGGCCTTGACGATGCGGCGCTGGCGCAGCGGTTCGGTGTTTTCGTAGAAGTTCTGCAGCGGCACCTGATCCTTGAAGTGATCGGCATCGCGCTCCTGTAGCGGGCCGTACTCGGTGGCCAGATCGCGGCGGATGCGGTTGACCAGACTGGTCAGCAGTTCTTCGTTACGCTGCTCTTCGAGGCGCACCACGCGGCAGGCGGTTTGCTCGCCGGCATCCTTGCTCAACGTCATGATCAGGTTTCCGTCGGGTCGGGTGGTGAAGCTCACCTCGAAGTCGGAAAACTGTTGGCAGAGATATTGGGCGGCAGGCTGACGTTCGATCGGCATGGTGTCGTCCTCGGCAGTGAAGGGAAGGTCCTATCCATTCATTGCAGGCTGCATGCCAGTTTCTTTATAAATAAAAGACTATGTAAATCAAAGAGATAGGTGTTAATTGCTGCCGCTTCGCCATGCACCTTGCAAGATATACCTGGAAAGGCATGGCATTTTGCACGGTAGGGTCAATGCAGATTCGAATCAATGCGCGACGGGGTGGTGCCGGGAGGGGCTGGGCTTGGGCTTTGCCTTCTGCAGGCGAGCCCGGCGCAGAGGGACTCGCAGGATGGCCCACAGCGTCACCAGGGCCAGCAGGAACCAGCCAATGATCATGAGCGTTACGAACGTGCCTGGATTCATATCGATATCCTCACCCCTCCCTAAGGGTAGCCCACCGCTAGCGGCGCACCGTCCTTTCGGTTGAGCGGCATTTGCCTGCAGAGGTTCCATGTAATGACTTGCTCTACCGACGAGCATCTGTTATCTGTATGGATATACAGTATTCGAGTATGCCGCCATGCAGCAAGTCATTCTGGAAGTCCCGGACGTTGTCCGCCCCGGTAAGACAGCATCCAACTCTGCCGTTCATACCTACATAGTGCGTGCCTGTGGCGAAGGCATGACAGAGGCAGGGATTCGCGACAGTGACCTGCTGCTGGTCGATCGTTCCGAGTTGGCCGCGCCGGGAGAGATTGTGGTCGCTGCGCTCAATGGCGAACCGCTGATCCGCCGGCTGGCCATCATTGACGGCTCGTTTGCCTTGCAGGCCGCGCGGGATGGCTTTCCAACGCTGAAGGTGGAAGAGGGCGACGAGCTTTCCATCTGGGGTGTGGTCAAGCGGCGCATCTCCAGCCTGGACCTGCTGCCCGCAGCGGGAAGTCAGGCCGCATCGTCGCACTGACGACTGCGATGCTGACCTTTTGCCAGCAGGTTTCCGAACTAATCTGGAGTCCGGATGGTCAGATGCGCGTGCCACGGGTTCGCAAGACTTCGCACAAGTCGTGCAGCTTGCAATCCGGGGCATTGTAAGGCGGGCGCAGCCTGATTAGACTGCGCGCAACTCGCACCCCTGTCCCTCTCGAAGGACTCCCATGATCAAGAAATGTCTGTTCCCGGCCGCCGGCTACGGTACCCGCTTCCTCCCGGCCACCAAGGCCATGCCCAAGGAAATGCTGCCGGTGGTGAACAAGCCGCTGATCCAGTACGCCGTTGAAGAGGCACTGGAAGCCGGTCTCGGCGAAATCGGTATCGTTACCGGTCGCGGTAAGCGCTCCCTCGAAGACCACTTCGATATCAGCTATGAGCTGGAACACCAGATTCGCAACACCGATAAGGAAAAGTACCTGGTCGGTATTCGTCGCCTGATCGACGAATGCACCTTCTCCTACACCCGTCAGGTCGAGATGAAAGGCCTGGGCCACGCCATCCTCACCGGCCGCCCGCTGATCGGCGACGAGCCCTTCGCGGTGGTCCTGGCGGACGACCTGTGCCTGAACCTGGAGGGCGACAGCGTCCTCAAGCAGATGGTCAAGCTGTACAACCAGTTCCGCTGCTCCATCGTGGCGATCCAGGAAGTGCCGCCGGAAGAGACCAACAAGTACGGCGTGATCGCCGGCGAGATGATCCGCGACGACATCTACCGCGTGAACACCATGGTCGAGAAGCCGAAGCCGGAAGATGCTCCGTCGAACCTGGCGATCATCGGCCGCTACATCCTGACTCCGGACATCTTCGACCTGATCGAACAGACCGAGCCGGGCAAGGGCGGCGAAATCCAGATCACCGACGCCCTGATGAAGCAGGCCCAGGACGGTTGCGTGCTGGCCTACAAGTTCAAGGGTAAGCGTTTCGACTGCGGTAGCGCCGAGGGTTACATCGAGGCGACCAACTTCTGCTACGAAAACCTCTACAAGACTGGCAAGGCCTGGTAATCCCGGACCTTCCCGCTCTTTGAAAAAGCCACCTTCGGGTGGCTTTTTCGTTTGCGGTCTACATCGAACTGGGGATCGGCATGGCTTCCGAACCAGGCCCCAGCGGTTGCCCGTAACTGAATTCGACGTAGTTGCCCGCCGGGTCGCGCAGGCCGCAGTAATAGCCCACGGGGTAGGGCTCCTGCCTGGGTGCCCAGATCAGGCAGCCGGCGGCTTTAGCCTGCGCGGCAATGCGGTCGACCTCATCGTGCGAGTCGACGGCGAAGCCGAAGTGGCTGTAATCGTCGCTGGCCAGGTGGCGCTCCTCGCCGCCGGGCATGATGACGAAGATGAACTGGTGCTCCTTGCCGGGCTCGGCCATCCAGACGATGCGCGAACCTTTGCCCTCGCGCTGGTGGATGATGCGCATGCCGCAGAAGCGCTCGTAGAAGGCGATGCACGCTTCCAGGTCGGGTACGTGCAGGGCCAGATGAGTCAGCGTCGAGCGCATGGCGATACCTCCTTTGGGACCGGCTGCTGGCAGGATAGGACAGGCTTCATGAGGTATGCTGCCTGGCATATCCCAGCGGAGATCCATGATGTCTTTCGATTTTGACCTGTTCGTCATCGGTGCGGGTTCCGGCGGCGTGCGTGCCGCTCGCTTCGCCGCGGGCTTCGGCGCCAAGGTGGCCGTCGCGGAAAGCCGCTACCTGGGCGGCACCTGCGTCAACGTCGGTTGCGTGCCGAAGAAGCTGCTCGTCTACGGCGCCCATTACCATGAGGACTTCGAACAGGCCTCCGGGTTCGGCTGGACCCTGGGCGAGGCGAAGTTCGACTGGTCGACCCTGATCGCCAACAAGAATCGGGAAATCCATCGGCTCAACGGCATCTACCGCAACCTGCTGGTGAACAGCGGTGTCACGCTGCTGGAAGGGCACGCCAGCCTGAAAGACGCGCACACCGTCGAGGTCGATGGGCAGAGTTTCCGCGCCAAACACATTCTCATCGCCACCGGTGGCTGGCCGCAGGTGCCGGATATCCCGGGCAAGGAACATGCGATCACTTCCAACGAGGCGTTTTTCCTCGAATCCCTGCCGCGTCGCGTGCTGGTAGTGGGCGGTGGCTACATCGCGGTCGAGTTTGCCGGCATCTTCCACGGTCTTGGGGCGAAGACTTCGCTGCTGTACCGCAAGGAGCTGTTCCTGCGCGGCTTCGATCGCAGCGTGCGCGAGCACCTGCGCGATGAGCTGACGAAGAAGGGCCTGGACCTGCAGTTCAACAGCGATATCGCGCGCATCGACAAGCAGGCCGATGGCACCCTGGCCGCGACCCTGAAGGATGGCCGTGTGCTGGAGGCCGATTGCGTGTTCTACGCCACCGGCCGCCGTCCGCAGCTGGACAACCTGGGCCTGGAGAATGTCTCGGTCGCGCTGGATGAGCGTGGCTACGTCAAGGTCGACGAAGCTTTCGGCACCAGCGAGCCGTCGATTCACGCTATAGGCGACGTCATCGGCAGGGTGCAGCTGACCCCGGTGGCGCTGGCCGAGGGCATGGCGCTGGCGCGCAAGCTGTTCCGCCCGGAGGAGTACCGCTCGGTGGACTACAAGCTGATTCCCACGGCGGTATTCAGCCTGCCGAATATCGGCACCGTTGGCCTCACCGAGGACGAGGCACGCAGCGCAGGGCACAAGGTGAAGCTGTTCGAGAGCCGCTTCCGGCCGATGAAGCTGACCCTGACGGAGTGCCAGGAACGGACGCTGATGAAGCTTGTGGTCGATGCCGATACCGACAAGGTGCTCGGTTGCCACATGGTTGGCCCGGATGCCGGCGAGATGCTCCAGGGCATCGCCATTGCGCTGAAAGCCGGCGCGACCAAGCGGGTGTTCGATGACACCATCGGCATTCACCCGACGGCCGCCGAGGAGTTCGTCACCATGCGCACGCCTGTCGGCGCCTGACGGCCGCGACAGCAATAAAAAAGCCGGTGCATCTGCACCGGCTTTTTTCTGCGCGGCTTTCGGCCGTCAGTTGGCGCGCTCCAGCGGAGCGTGGCTGGCATCCTGGCGCTGCGCATAGCGCTGGGCAAGTACGGCGCAGACCATCAACTGGATCTGGTGGAACAGCATCAGCGGCAGCAGGATCACGCCGACCGTGCTGCTGGCGAACAGCACCGAGGCCATCGGCACGCCGGTGGCCAGGCTCTTCTTCGAGCCGCAGAAGACGATGGTGATGCGGTCTTCCAGGGAGAAGCCCAGGTAGCGGCCCAGCAGGTTGGTGGCGATCAGTGCCAGGGCCAGCAGGACGCAGCAGGCGACCACCAGGCCGGCCAGCGCCGGCAGCGGGATCTGGTGCCAGAGGCCCTGGATCACGGCTGCGCTGAAGGCGGTGTAGACCACCAGCAGGATCGAACCCTGGTCGACGTACTTCAGCACCGGCTTGTTGCGCTCGACCCAGGCGCCGATCCATGGGCGCAGCAGTTGGCCGGCGACGAAGGGCACCAGCAGCTGCAGGGTGATCTTGCCAATGGCGTCGAGGGTCGACATGCCGGTATCGCCGTGGGCGCCGATCAGCAGCTGCACCAGCAGCGGAGTCAGGAACACGCCCATCAGGCTGGAGGCCGAGGCGCTGCAGATCGCAGCGGGGACGTTGCCGCGCGCCAGCGAGGTGAAGGCGATGGACGACTGCACGGTGGCGGGCAGGGCGCAGAGGTAGAGCATGCCCAGGTACAGGTCCGAGGTGACCAGCGGCGAGAGTGCCGGCTTGAGCGCCATGCCGAGGATCGGGAAGAGGATGAAGGTGCAGGCGAACACCAGCAGGTGCAGGCGCCAGTGGGTGGCGCCGGCGATGATCGCCTGGCGCGACAGCTTCGCACCGTGGAGGAAGAACAGCAGCGCGATGCCCAGGTTGGTGATCCAGCCGAAGATCACGGCAGCGGTGCCTTCGCAGGGCAGCAGGCTGGCAACGGTCACGGTGGCGATCAGCGCCAGGGTGAAGTTGTCGGGGAGCAGGCGTGGGCGAGCCATGGGCACATCTCTCATCGTTGTTGTGTGTGAAGGACCACTGGGGTCAGGTTCGCACTCTAAGCCCGGATGGATGTGCCGGCTAACGCCAGAAAGTCAGCTTATGTCGCTGAAAGGACAGATTTTGTGCCCTGCACGTGCAGATCCACCGAGCACACGCTGACCATGCCACGCATGCGCTGGGCAATCAGCTCGGCGCGGTAGCGCGGCAGGGTGTTCACCCGCAGGGCGATATCCAACCAGTCCTCGCGGCGCGAGGACTCGACCTCGGCGGGTACATGGCCCTGCAGAGCGAACTGGTTGAGCAGGCGGCAGAGGATGTCGGCATCGATCTCGGCGCGGATCAGGTAGCGCACATCGGCGGCGACTTCCGTGGGGACGGGGCGGTCCTGCTGGTCCAGGGGGAATTCGACGAGATGGAGTGCGGGAAGCGTCATGACGGTCGGCCGATGCAGTGGGAGTGGGAATATTCTGCGGCCGCGCGGGAGGATTTATTTGCCTGCTTTCTGCAATATGACGGCTATATGTGCATTAATGAGTCTCTAGAGTGAATTAAAGAGACTTGTTCATGCCTGTTTCCCTGGATGTTCATGATCGGAAGATCCTTGCCCTGTTGCAGGAGGAGGCGACGCTATCCACGGCGGAGATCGCCGAGCGCATCGGCCTTTCACAGTCGCCGTGTTGGCGACGCATCCAGCGATTGAAGGATGAGGGGGTGATTCGCAAGCAGGTGACCCTGCTCGATCGCAAGAAGATCGGCCTGAACACGCAGATTTTCGCCCAGGTGAAGCTCAACGCCCACGGGCGCAATCACCTGACCGACTTCGCGCGGGCCATGGACGAGTTCCCCGAGGTGCTGGAGTGCCATGTGCTGATGGGCGCGGTGGACTTCATGCTGCGCATCGTCACCGAGGACGTCGAGGCGTACGAGCGCTTCTTCTTCGAGCGGCTGTCGCAGGTGCCGGGGGTGCAGGAAATCAACTCCATCGTGGCGCTGTCGGAGATCAAGTCGACCACCAGCCTGCCGCTGCCGCGCGGCTGAAGGGCGCCGGGGAAGCCGGCGCCCAGGCGATCAGACGCCGCCCAGATAATCCATCTTGCCGACTTCCACGCCGTTGTGACGCAGGATGTTGTAGGCCGTGGTGATGTGGAAATAGAAGTTCGGGTTGACGAAGCCGAGCAGGAAGTCGGTGCCCTTGAAGCTGACTTCGCGGGCGCGCAGCTTCAGCTCGATGGTGCGGTCTTCGGCGCCTTCGAACTGTTCGGGCTTGAGGCTCTTGAGAAAGTCGACGGTCTTGCCGATGCGCGCCTGCAGCTCTTCGAAGGTGGTTTCGTCATCGGCGTAGCTCGGCACTTCCACGCCGGCCAGGCGCGCGCCGGCGCCCTTGGCGGAGTCGGAGGCGATCTGCACCTGGCGGGCCAGGGCGAACATGTCCGGCGCGAGGCGGGCGTTGATCAGCACCGAAGGGTCGATGGACTTGGCTTGGGCATGCTCGGCGGCCTTGGCGAGGATCGCCGACAGGTTGCCGAGCATGCGGATGAAGACGGGGACGGAGGCCTGGTAGATCGAGAGGGACATGCTGCGTAACTCCAGACAGGGATTGGGGCGCGCGTCGAAGGACGGCTGTCGGAGTCTACTGCTGGCGCCCGCGGCTGTCGCCGGGCATCAGCGCCTGGCCATCTTCGGCGCCGGGCAGCGGTCGGTCTCTATCGGGCCGACGTAGGGGTTGCCCCAGCCCATCACGCAGCCAACCATCTGGTTGCGCTGCCGTTCCCAGGCTTCCACCGGGTATTGCTTGCTCCAGGCGCTGAACAGCTGGCGATCCTGGCTGGACAGCCTCAGGCCATAGCGGTCGCTCATATAGAAGTAGGTGCGGGCGATCATGCCGCGGATCTGCGGGCGGGGCATGGCCTTGCGCGCCTTGAAGTCCACCACCATGGGGCAGGCGCCATATTGCGAGGGCTTCTGCTGAAGCCAGGCGAAGCTGTAATTGTTCCGGTCGCCATTGACCTCGCCGATGCTCGGTACCAGGTTGTGCAGGTCGGCTTCGGCCTTCTGGTACACGCGGTCATTGCGCGCGCAGTTCTTGCGCCCGCCGCTCTGCCAGCACTGGCGCTGATGGCCGATCACCCAGGCGGGGACTATGTGCTCCCATTCGATGCGCGAAGCCCGGTTGGCATTCTTGCGCGGGGTGTAACCGCAGCTCTTCAGGTCGACCTTGGTGCCGTTGTAGCGGCAGCCGCAATAGAACTCCACCGACTGGCGAGCGTACAGCTTGCGCCCGACCTTCTTGGCTTCCTCGAAGGTGCGTGGGGCGGCAGCGGTGGCTACGGTGGGAATGGCGAGGATCAGCAGCAGGGTCAGGCAGCGTCCGAACATGAGGCGTTCCTTACGAAAGTCGCTGCATCTTACTGATTGGGAAAGAAATGCCAATCGTGGCAATGGAATGGCAACGGCTGGAAAGCTATACCCGGCGCGGCTGCGCGTCAGCCTTGCTGCTGGGTTTTCGAGAAGGTCTCTCGATGCTCGGTGATTTCTTCTTGAGAAAGATCAGGTTTCTTTCCTATCTTTATGTTTTTAAAGGAAAATATATCTAATAAATCACTTCAAGAAAGAGCGCTATCCTGGTGTTTTTGAAGCGTTGGCTCTGGTGTCGAGTCAGCCTCGCTGGCACTGAGGGGCTGGTGTGGGCCAATTTCAAGAATCGGCATCACAAAAGCCTCATAAGTAATTGATATGTAATGTTAAATATTGGTCTTCCATGTGGCTCTGCACGAAGCTGCCAAGGATTGGTAAGCTGAAGCCTTTCCATCATTCGGGAGATCGTCATGACCGGTCTCAGAAGCCTGGCGGCCATCGCCTGTTGTGCGCTGGCGATGCCCGTCTTTGCCCAGAAGTTCTCCGGGCAGGAAGTCCAGCCGCAGTATCAGCCGCGCTACCAGACCCAGCCGCAATGGCAGCAATCGCCGCCGGCAGTGCAGCGCATCTACATCAGTCCGGGTGCGAGCGGCAGCGTGGGTACTTCGTCAAACTGGCAGACTTACGATGGCTATGGCGGCACGCAGGTGCCCCGTGGCTACGGTGAAACGCGCTCGGGCACGGTGATCATCGACCAGGGCAGCGGCGGCGTCCGCCAGAGCATTGAATACCCCAACGGCGCTGTTTACCCGCGCGGCAACGGCTACTACCAGCAGCAATAGGCCGGCAGCCGGCGCTCAGTCGGCCGAGTCGTCGCGGGTCAGGCGGGATTTGCGCAGGCCGCCGTGGCTGTAAAACAGCCCGGTGTCGCCGCGGTAATGGAAGAGTGTGGCGAGAAACGCGGAGCTGACCCGGCCCACATCCCAGCTACGGAGTTTGCGGTAGGCCCAGAGCCAGTTGTCGTCTGAGGAAGAGTCGCTCATGGAATCGTCCTTGATTCGGCAAGCGGGAAAAGTGCATGGGACATTAGTGCGCTGGATGGGCCTTCGCAAGTCGCTGCTCCCGCAACCGCGACCTGCGCAATGGCCCGCGCCGTCAGGCGGTACTGACCGCCCTGGACTCCTCGACGTATTCCTTCAGCCAGCGCAGCACTTCCACGGCGTCCCAGCGGCTGGGGTCGAACATGGCGTAGGCCTGGCCCTGGTAGCCCACCACATCCAGCGGGCGGTGATAGCCGGCCCGTTGCATGAGGGCTTCGATTTCCGCGAAGCAGACGTTGAAGTGGGTTCGGCTGAAGGGCGTCTTGCCCTCTGTGACCAACCCCTCCAGTTGCAGTTCCGCCACCGCCTCGCTGACTTCCTCGATGGCCATGTGGTTCACGGTGTATTTCAGCTGATGGATGCTCACCATCGCTAGCTCCTCAATGGGTTTCAGGCCCATGCCCTGTGATACGAGGTGATCGACGTAGCCAATGGACTGTGGCCTTTCGTCGAGGTTTAAAAAATTTTCGCAAAATACTGTATGCATGAACAGTATTTTCTCCTAGTATCACTTCCACGGTCTGACAGAAACCCTGAAGTGCCCGTCGCCATTGGCCTGGCGGGCACCTTCCGAAGAACAGGAGCGATGGCGATGCTGCAGAAACTGATGCTTTGCGCAGGTGTGGCGATGCTGGCGGGCTGTGCCCAACCCCAGGCGGATGTCCCGCGCGCCAATGGCGCCTACCTCATCATCGAGGGCAAGGAGGCCTGGGCAGTGCTGGTGGCTGACGGCAAGCG
Source organism: Pseudomonas sp. CAN1 (assembly GCF_030462585.1). Taxonomy (GTDB): domain Bacteria; phylum Pseudomonadota; class Gammaproteobacteria; order Pseudomonadales; family Pseudomonadaceae; genus Pseudomonas. The sequence goes on from NZ_JASMRU010000024.1 coordinate 83,008, forward strand.
CATCGAAGAGCGCGGCACCGTGCGCGACGCCATCCGTCTGCCCAGGGAGCGCTCCTCCATTGCCGCCAGCTATGTGATCGACACGCCCAATTGCGGGCGCCTGCAGTGGCTGACCGAAGGCGAGGGTGATTCCACCGTGCGTCTGTCCTCGCGGGGGCAGGCCGACGATCTGTCGAGCTGCCAGATCAGTGACGGCCTGAGCCGCGTGTGGACGGCGCTGGACTATTCGAGCTGAGCGCCGCTCGACAGCCCGATCCTCAACAAAATGTTTCTGTCGCCTCTGTCTTCACGTTTTTTTCACACCCGGGGGCAGAGGATGAAAACCAGCTAAGGGATTAGCTCCCCATCAAAAGCCCGCTTCCATGCGGGCTTTTTATTGCCTGTCGACCAAGGTCAGGCTCGCTTGCCTGAAGCTGCACGGCTATGGTGGACGTTCCACGGGAAGGCCGGAGATAGACATGCAGCGGATTCTTGCAGAACGACTATGGGCCGCCCTGGGTGGACAGACTGAGCGCGTGGGGCAACTCGCCTTTCGCAGCGAGGGTGGCTTGCCCTCGGCCTTCTACGTCACTGAACTCGCTGCCGCGAGCATCGCCAGCGCCGGCCTCGCATTGGGCGAATGGCGATGCTCGCGGCAGCGAGTTCAGTGACGTAGAAGGCCGAGGGCAAGCCACCCTCGCTGCGAAAG
>NZ_JASMRU010000025.1 GCF_030462585.1 Pseudomonas sp. CAN1
TAGAAGGCCGCCGTCATAAGCCCGGCGTAGGCCAGCAGGTAGCGCCGCCGCCCCGTCTCCAGCCAGTACAGCAGCGCCAGGGTCGCCGCCAGCAGCCAGCAGCCTAGCAGCGAGTACATGCGCACTTCCTGGCTGTAGCGCACCGCCGTGGGCAGCAGCGCCAGCAGCAACACGGCGATGAACGCGGCCCGCCGCGAAGCGAGGCGCCAGATCAGCCAGCCGCCGAGAAATACCGCGAGGGTGCCGAAGGTTGCACTGAACAGCCGCAGCGACAGCACCCCCTCGCCCAGTACCTGCACCCACAGATGCAGGAGGAAGAAGTACAGCGGCGGGTGCACGTCATGGGCGGCATGCTGCCAGAGTTGCGCAGGCGAATAGCGGGCGAGGAACAGGCTGGAAGTCTCGTCGCCCCACAGCGCCGAATCCGCCAGGCCGTAAAGACGCAGGCACAGGGCGAGGGCCAGCAGCGGCAGGAACCACCATTGGCGCAACAGGGCAGACAGGCTCGGCGATTCGCGGGACAGCATCAAACCCTCGCAGGACAGATTTTCGTGGCGCTGAGTGTAAGCCAAGCAGGGCCGCGATCAGCGACGGATCAGCAGCTCCCGCGCGCGGGCCTGATCTTCGGGCGCCAGTTCCGCCAGCAGTTCCACTTCCCCGGCGATCAGCGCCCCCACCGGCACGCCATCGCGGTAGAGCACACGGTTGCCGCTCAGCGCTGGCACCTTGCGCCCCGGCAGCAGCGTGCCAGCCAGGTTCAGCGGATCGACTGCCGAGACCACCAGCCATTCGCCGCTGGCCTCGCGGCGGCGCACTTCGCGCAGCAGGCCGACGGCTTCGGGCAGGGCGAACTGCTCGCCGGCCAGCCCAGCGACGAAGCGCCCGCCACGGATTTCCCCACGCGCTTCCAGGCGGTGGTAGACCCGCAACAGGTCGCGCCAGGGCGGCAGCCAGTCGGCCTCGCGGTCGAGCAGGCGCCAGCAGACCACGCCATAGCGGCGCAGCAGGGTCATGGCGACATGTTCGAGCACTTCCGCCGGCAACCGCGCGCCCGGCTCCTGCCCGGAACGGCGCAGCAACGCCCAGCGCCCGGCGTCGGCCATGCCGAGCAGCGGCGTGCGCGAACGGCGCTGCGGGTGCCGTTTCGCCGCCGGCATCAGCAGGGCGCGCAGGCCGGCGAAGCTGTCGGCATTCACTCGCCCGGCCGCCACCAGCTCGCCCAGCACGGTTTCCAGCTCGGTGCGCAGCAGGTGGCTATCGCTGGCCAGTTCCTCGAAGAACGATGCGCCGTGCTCCTTGAGCACCTCCAGCACCTTGCTCGCCTTGGCGCTCAGCTCGGCCTCCGCCTGCCCGGTGCTCAATGCGCTCCATTGCGCCATCTGCGCGCGTGGCAGCAGCACGATGGGCGTGCTCTTCAGCGGGCCGCCACGGCCTTTCGCCGCAACTCGGCCCGGCAAGCGCGCCCAGACGATGCGCCCGGCGCGACACAGGTCGTCCAGCCAGTTGATCCCGTAGTCGGCCACGCGGCTGGGCAGGATGTCGCTTTCCCAGGCACTGGCGGCGGCCTGGAAGCCCTCCAGCTGGCTGAGCACGCCGGCCAGCGACTCCGCACCACGCACTCGCGTCCCCGCAGAAACGCGCTGCCAGTCGAACAGGAAGCGCATGAAATCCGCCCGCGCCACCGGCTCGATCTCCCGGCGCAGGCGCTTGACGGTGTAGCGATGGATACGCGCCAGCAGGTGGCGCTCGCACCACTCCTCCTCGCTGGCACCCGGCATGAAGCGACCGCGCAGCACGTAGCCCTCGCGCTCCAGGCTGGCCAGGCCGAAGCCGGTATCGCCGGTGGAAATGCCCAGGTCCTGCGCCAGCTCACGCAGCAGGCGCGGGCCGAAACCGGTCAGGCGCGCGCGCACCAGTTCGACCTGCGCTTCGTCCACCGCGCAGGGCTCGCGCAGCGCCGCAGGCAGATCGAGCGAAGGCGCCATCAGCACCTGCGGGTGCAGCGCCAGCCATTGGCTGAGCCGCTCCGCCGCCACCCAGACAGTGCCAGACAGCAACTCCAGGCGCGTCGCCCTGCCCGCCTTGGCCAGCGACTTGAGCAGGAAGGGCCAGCCGTCATTGGCCTGCGCCTCGCTGTCGCGGATGCCGCCCAGACCGGTCAGCGCCTCGTGCATCTCGTCGGCGTCACGGGCTTCCGGCCAGGCTTCGGCGCGCACCGCGTCGATGGCTTCGGCATCCAGCGCGCCGAGGTCGTCGGCGCTTTCCGGGTCGGTCCAGCGGCGACTCTGCACGGCCTGGGTGCGACGCTCTTCTAGCGGCGCGTCGTCGAGGAAGGAATACGGGCTGGCGGACAACACCTCAGCCGCCAGCGGCGAAGGCGCCGGCAGGTCGCGCGCCAGCAGGCTCACCGTGCCACTCTCCATGCGCCGCAGCAGGTCGAGCCAGCCTTCGCAGTCCATGGCCTCGTGCAGGCAGTCGTCGAGGGTCTGCGCCACCAGCGGGTGATCGGGAATCTCGCGCTCGCCGACGATGTTCTCCAGGCACGCCACCTGGTCGGGGAACACCGAGGCCAGCAGGTCCTCACTGCGCATGCGCTGCAGTTGCGGCGCGACCTTGCGTCCGCCGCTGTAGCGCGGCAAGGCCAGCGCGGTGGTGGCGTTCCAGCGCCAGCGCACGCCGAACAGCGGCGCGTCGAGCAGCGCCTGGATCAGCACGTGCTCGGCGCTGTTGGAGTGCAGGTAGCGCCACACCTCGTCCAGCGGGAAGCTGTGGCTGGTGGACAGCGAAAGGATGATCGCGTCCTCGGTGGCGGCGGCCTGTAGCTCGAAGTTGAAGGTGCGGCAGAAGCGCTTGCGCAGCGCCAGGCCCCAGGCGCGGTTGATCCGGCTGCCGTAGGGCGAATGGATGACCAGCTGCATGCCGCCGGATTCGTCGAAGAAGCGTTCGAGGATCAGCGTCTGCTGCGTCGGCAGCGCGCCGAGAGCATGCCGTGCGCGGGCCAGGTATTCCACCAGTTGCCGCGCCGCCGCATCGTTCAGGCCGAGCAGCCCCTGCAGCCAGTCGATGGCCCGCGCCAGCGGTTCGGCGTCTTGCTCACCCTGGGTGAGCAGTTCGTCCAACTGGCCACGCAGGCGCGCCACGCTGATGGACAGCTCGTCGCTGCGCCCCGGCGCCTCGCCGAGCCAGAAGGGAATGTTCGGCGGCTGGCCCTGGGCGTCCTCGACGCGCACGCGGCCCGGCTCCACGCGCAGGATGCGGTAGGAGATATTGCCCAGCTGGAACACGTCGCCGGCCAGGCTCTCCACGGCGAAGTCCTCGTTCACCGTGCCCACGGTGAGACTCTGCGGCTCCAGCAGGACGGTGTAGTCGCCGGTGTCGGGGATGGTGCCGCCGGAGGTCACGGCGGTGAGCTTGGCGCCCCGTCGGCCACGCAGGCGCTGGTGCACAGCATCGCGGTGCAGGTAAGCGCCGCGCTGGCCGTTGCGGCTGGTGTAGCCGTCGGCGAGGGGACGCAGCATGGCGTCAAAGTGCTCACGGCTCAGCTCGGCGTAGGGCTGCGCGGCGGTGAACAGCTCGAACAGCGCATCCTCGCGCCACTCCTGGCAGGCCACTTCGGCGACTATCTGCTGCGCCAGCACGTCCAGCGGTGCGTGGGGGATGGTCAGCGCGTCCAGCTCGTTCTGCCGCACGCTGTCGAGCAGCGCCACGCATTCGATCAGGTCGTCCCGCGAGGTCGGGAACAGCCGCCCCTTGGGCGTGCCGCCGACGCTGTGGCCGGAGCGGCCAACACGTTGCAGGAAGGCGGCGATGGAGCGCGGCGAACCGATCTGGCAGACCAGTTCGACATCGCCGATATCGATACCCAGCTCCAGCGAGGCGGTGGCCACCAGCACCTTGAGCTGCCCGGCCTTGAGCCGCCGTTCGGCGCCCAGGCGCAGTTCCTTGGACAGGCTGCCGTGGTGCGCTGCCACCCAGCCGGCACCGATGCGCTCGGCCAGGTGCCGGGTGACCCGCTCGGACAGCCGCCGGGTGTTGACGAACACCAGCGTGGTGCGGTGTTCGCCGGCCAGTTCGGCGAGGCGGTCGTAGACCTTGTCCCAGACCTCGTGGGACATCACCGCCTCCAGCGGCGCCGCCGGTACTTCCAGGTTCAGATCGCGCTCGCGGCTGTAGCCGATGTCGACAATGCGGCAGACCTGATGGCGGCCGACGAGGAAAGCCGCCACCGCCTCGATGGGCTTCTGCGTGGCGGAAAGGCCGATGCGCACCAGCGGCGCTTCGCACAACGCCTGCAGGCGCTCCAGCGACAACGCCAGGTGACTACCGCGTTTGCTCGCGGCGAGGGCGTGGATTTCATCGACTATCACGCTGCGCGCGCCGGCCAGCATGGCGCGGCCGGAATCGGATCCGAGCAGCACGTAGAGCGATTCCGGCGTGGTGACGAGGATGTGCGGCACCTGCCGGCGCATGGCCTCGCGCTCGCTGGAGGTAGTGTCGCCGGTACGCACCGCAGTGCGGATATCCACCTCCGGCAGACCGCTCTCCAGCAGCGCCGCGCGGATGCCGGCCAGCGGCTCTTCGAGGTTGATGCGGATGTCGTTGGACAGCGCCTTGAGCGGCGAGATGTAGACCACCGTGGTGCGGTCCGGCAGCGTGCCGCCGTTCGCCAGCCCCTCGCGGACCAGGGCATCGATGGCCGAGAGGAAGGCCGTGAGCGTCTTGCCTGAACCGGTGGGCGCCGCCACCAGGGTCGATTCGCCGGCCTGGATCGCCGGCCAGGCCTGAACCTGCGCCTGCGTCGGTGCCGCGAAGTGCGCACGGAACCAGCCGGCCACCGCCGGATGGAAGGCGGACAGCACATCGGCTCGCTTGGCGCGGGAGGAGGTTCGGGAGGCAGTCATACCGACCAATATGGTGGTGCGCGAAGGCCGTCACAAGGACCGCTGATCGTGCCTCGCCGCAGGCCGCGCGAGCCGTTACTCTTGCGCCGATACTCTTGCGCCGAGCCAACCGGCGCCGTTCCCGAAGGAAGCCCATGAGCGACAGAGACCGCGACTACTACTGGCAGCAGGTCAGGCAGCAGAACCAGCAACAGCCGCCGGCAAAACCGCCCCGGCGCCGCTGGCAGATGCTGGTGAAGCCGCTGCTGTGGTTCCTCATTCCCTTGCTGCTGCTCGCTGCCGGCACCACGTTGTGGCGCAACCCGGCAAGCCACGCCTGGGTGCAGGAGCGCTGGGTGGTGCTGCAGGTTCGCCTGGGCCTCTCCCCTGCGGGGGTGCAATCGGCGCCCGTGGCCTCGCCCTACAGCGACAGCCCGCGCAAGCTTTCCGAGTGCATCAAGCCAGGCAACGTGATCGATGACGAGGTGCGGGCCTGCACCAAGGGGTACAGGCCGCGAACCTGGTGAGCGTGGTTAGAACTTGGCGAAGTTCAGTGCATCGACGACCACTGAACCACCGATGCCGGTCAGCGACAGCAGCAGCGCGCGCACCAGCGGCTCTTCCGAATAGCGAGAAAAGGCCCCGGTGTTCAGCGCCACTATGCGTTCGCGGATCAGCTTGAACTTCTCGTAGTGCGCCCCCTGGGACGGCTCCTCCAGCAGGTAGGCATCCAGCCGGCCAAGCGCAATGCCACGCGCCTTCTCTGCCGCGCGCCGTAGCCAGAGCGCGGAGATGAACAGGATCGCGGCTGTCAGCAGGATGATGAAGATCGTGCTGGGCGGCGTTGGCCAGGCGTCGAACAGGCTGCTGCGCGATGCGATCATGATCAGCAGCACCACCGTCGGCGCGTAGATCAGTCGGTTCACCGCCGAACTGCGCTGGGCGATCAGGACCATGTCCACCCAGTCATCGATGCAGATATGCCGATCGATGCCGAATATCTTCTGGTGGCGCGCACTCAACTCGGCCGGCCAGATTGCCTGGATGGGCACCAGGCGATTGATGAAGCGCACCAGCAGAAAATTCGCATCGACCACCCAGAACACCAGGAGGTAGAAGGCGAAATACGAGGCAACGATGATGCGCATGGCAAAATCCTCCGAGGAATGCCCCCGGATCGGCAGGATGTTCATTGGCCAGAAGGCATAGAGGACGCTGGTGCAGGTGACGAAGACCCAGGTCGCCAGCGCCGCTCGCAGCAGGCGGGCACCGAAGGACCCGCACAGGCAATGCTCGTCCCACAAGCGGGTTATCCAGATGGTCTTGTGCCCATCCTGCCCGTGGTCGGCCTGCATTTCCCTGTCGGACAACACCACCGGTGCCAGCGGCACGAATATCCGGAACAGGAAGAATCCGAACGAGCCCAGGCGCGTGCGCAGCAGCTCGCCACGCCCTCCACACCATTCAACGCGAAGCTGATGCCAGAGGCCGTAGCGATAAGGCGGCAGGCAGAAGTCCCGCTGGATTTCCCGCGCATTGATTCGCAGCCGCCGCCACCCCCAGGCCAATGCACTGAGCGATATGACGATCGCCAGGCACCGCAAGGCCACCGATGGCCAGACGCTGATTCCCTCGAAAAGAAACATTGGCTCGCCGGCGCCGTTGTCGGTCAGGCACCTGCGCATCTGGTAGCCCAGCAGCAGCGCCAGCACCAGGATCACGAAGGGGGGAAGAATGTAGTAGACCGGCGAATCCAGCAGCTCCGCCGTTTCGATCCCGGTGCTCTTGTCGTGCTGCCGACGCCGTTCGATATCGAGCAGGCGCGAAGCCAGCACGCCCAGCATGATCAACAGGAAGGTCATCCACAGGAAGGCCACTTCCCAGTGCCATTTGGCGGGCACCAGGCACAAGGCGGCCGCCACGTACAAACCGAATGGCACGCGACAGACCCAGGCTGGTGCGACCTTTTCCGCCGCCTGGCGCTCCGTCCACCAGAACCCCACGACCAGCGAAAGCCCCAGCAGCAGGCCGGCCAGCCACGGCGCACGCATGTAGTCGAGGATGCCATCCAGCACCGCACGCCCGGCGTCGGTCATTTCCGGGTAGACCGGTGGCGGCTGATCCTGCAGTTGGGGAAGACCGAGGATGTCGGGAGTGCTGCGGATCGCATCGGGATCCTCATGTTTGAGTTTGTCCGGCACCTCGCACGACAGGCTCCCGGCAACCGCCGGCCCGCGCCCCAACGGGATGAACCCGCTGATGCCGACCTCGTAGATGCCCGGTGAGAGCAAGCTCGATCCGGCGTCGAAGGCGGCCTTCTTGACGCCGAACTCACGCCCGGAAAGTGCAGTCAGCACGGCAACGAAGGTGGCGCTCTGGGCGCTATCGCGAAAAGGAGGAACGTCCTGCTGCAGCGCGCGGGTCAGGGTCAAACCGTAGGGGGCCGCCAGCACCAGGTTGCGGGTGATCTGCGCCTGCCCACGCTGGAGCATGCGGGCATCGAGATTGGTGGAGAAATACACCTTGTCCGGCAGGCGGCCCTTGAGTGCCTGGAGGGCAAGCAACTTGTCGTAGGCGTCGGTGCCCAGCACGCCGATGGCCTCGATGCCCGGCTCGCCGGCACGGCGATAGGCCTGGTCCTGGCTGGCAATGTGGTCGGCCAGACGGCGCAGATAATCCAGCTGGGAATTGCCATCGGGAGTTTCCAGCGGCGAAAGATCCAGCGGATCACCGCTCTTCTTGCTGTTGTCGGTCTTCTTGTCGTCGCTCTTCGCCTGATCGGAAAGCCGCCCGTCCAAGCCACGCAGGTAGCTGAAGCTGAGCACCCAATCATCGACCTTCTGCCGGGCCAGTGGAGCATTGTCGACCTTTTCCACGACAGCGGCCTTGAAAGTCTCGGTCAGCGCACGAGCGTAGAAGCTGTCCCATTCGCTGATCAGTGCGACGCGGCCGGTCAGCGGTGCGGAAGCATCGTCGCAGTTGTTCCCGACGGTCCTGGGCATGTCCTTCTCGCACGCCACCGCACGGACAACATCGACATTGCGCCGCGCCAGTTCGTCGAGCAGCAGCGCAGTGAGCACGCCGTCGTCACTGGTCGTGCGGACGATATTGCTCCTCTGCCCATCACGGTCTTGCGGGTTCGCCAACCGCCGCGACTCCACGGTAACCAGGGGCGAGTAGACCTCAACAGCCGCGTTGGGCGCCTCCTGGTACATCCGACTCAGCGTCGTACTGGTCGAGGGACCGATGACCTTCAGCGGCCCTTCGACCAGTTGCCCCGCCGCCTGGCCTGAAAGGTGGCTGCGCAACCCATCCAGAGCCTGCAGCGGTCTCTTGCCCAGCGCTTCCTCCTTGAGCCAGATCACCAGGGTGGGGATACGCGGATACGCCAACTGCTTACCAGCATCCGCATCGGCCAGCGGATCGGGCAGGAACAGCTCATAAGGCATTTCCTGAGGCTGCTCGCCAGCCACGACTTCGCGTTTGAGGCAATTGATGTGCTGGGAGTCGACCGGTTTCATCCGAGTACTCTGGAATCCCGCCAGCACTGCATAGCGAATGCGCCGACGCTGTTCCACCTCATCGGCATAAGGCCCGCCAGGCACCAGGACGACCATCAGCCCCACGACGCCAGGGACGCGAGGCCTGGCCTCGCCTACCGGCTGCGCTGACGCCAGCAAGAGGCTGCCGCTTTGCAGCAGCTTGAGTATTTCCGGGCTGCCTTCGTCCGAAGCATCTTCCACGCCATCACTGTGCATCGGAGCGAGCGTTTCGGAGCAGAGCTTTTCACCGCTACCCGACTCCTTGAGCTTCTTGCGGTAGCGCTCCAGGGCATCGAAGGGGTCCTGCCAGAGGCGTGCCTCGATGCGCTGCTCGGCCTGGAACTTCTCGCCCACCGGACGAGGTTCGAAGAAGGGCGCGCGATTGAGCGCGAATGCCGATACCACCAGGCTCAGGATGACTGCCGAGCCGGGTATCCAGAGGGCGAGATTGCTCCCTGAGTCCTTGTTGTCCATGGTCCCTCCCGAGGCGTCGGGTCGACCGTTAACAGTGCCTCAAGGCTCGCGGAGGGAGCGGCGCTACGCCTGCCGGAACCGGGTCCATTTCTCTGGGCGCCAACGAACTTCCGCGCAGGCTGGAGGTTACTTCCTTGCTTGCCGGCCCGAACGCGAGCGAAGAACCCGCGGCTGGCCGACCGACCGTCTGCAACGAGCTGTGCGTGACCGCCTACGCACGTCCCCCGGGGACTGCAGCCCTGTTCGGTCGCTGGAACCTCCAGCAGTCAACATAGACCAGCGTCAGAAAACTGTACAAAATTTGCTCAGCACCCGCGATTCGCCAAAGGCTTGGCAATTGCACCTTGCCGCGCCTGTAGGAGCGAGCTTGCTCGCGAACCGCACCCTGCCGTCCTTTCCGCCAAACACTGAGCAGGATGGCGTGGAGCGCAGCGATACCCATGCTGACGGCGCACGGGAATTGATGGGTATCGCTTCGCTCCACACCATCCTACGTTCGTGCTCCGCCTTGATCGGGAGCGGATCGTAGGGCGGATAACCCGGAACGGGTTATCCGCCGATACCACGCCGGCCTGGACGGCGCGGTGTAACTTCCCGTAGGAGCGGACCTTGTCCGCGAAATCCATCGCGGCGGAACGGGCAGTCGTCGGGATACTCCGCCGGAGATCGCCTGCCGGCGGTTCGCGGAGAAGCTCCGCTCCTACAGATCACCATCGGCACCGAGCGATTCGCGAGCAAGCTCGCTCCTACGAACAGCCTCAGGACTCCTCGCCCTGCCCCAGCCCATGCATCCGCAGCTTGTTGGCGATGGTGGTATGCGACACCCCCAGGCGCTTGCCCAGCTGCCGGCTGCTCGGGTGCTCCCGATACAGCCTTTCCAATACCGCCTTTTCGAAGCGCCCAACGATGGCGTCCAGGCCGCCGTCGAGGGAGAAGTCGCCCAGCGGATGCGGCGCACCGTAGTCCGGCAGGCGGATGTGTTCGGGGCGGATGGTGCCGCCTTCGCACAGCGAGACCGCCTGGAACAGCGCGTTCTCCAGCTGGCGCACGTTGCCCGGCCAGTGGTAGCGGCCGAGACGGTCCAGGGCCTGCGGCGAGAGTTTGGGCAGGGCGCAGCCGATCTGTCGGCTGGCCTGGTCGAGGAAGTGCTCTACCAGCGGTTCCAGGCCATCCAGGCACTCGCGCAACGGCGGGATGTGCAGCGACAGCACGTTGAGGCGGTGGTAGAGGTCCTGGCGGAACTCGCCCTTGGTGCACAGCTCGGACAGGTCCAGCTGGGTGGCGCAGATCACCCGCACGTCCAGATACACCTCCTCGTCGCTGCCGACGCGGCGGAAGCAGCCGTCCTGCAGGAAGCGCAGCAGCTTGGCCTGCAAGCGCGGGCTCATCTCGCCGACGCCATCGAGGAACAGTGTCCCGCCGGCGGTCAGCTCCAGCAGACCGAGCTTGCCTTCCGGGCGCGCGCCTTCGAAGGCGCCGGGACCGTAGCCGAACAGCTCGGTCTCGGCCATGGATTCGGGCAGGCCGGCGCAGTTCAGCGCCATGAACGGCGACTGCCCGCGCGGGCTGGCGAGGTGGCAGGCGCGGGCCAGCAGTTCCTTGCCGGTACCGGTCTCGCCTTCGATCAGTAGCGGCGCATCCAGCGGCGCCATGCGGCGTGCCTCGCGGACTACGGCGGCCATCACCCGCGAGCTCTGGAAGATACTGTCGAAGCCGCGCAGCTCCAGGCGGCGCACATTGTAGATGCGCTCGCCGACACGGTCGGCGCGGTGCAGGGTGAGCACGGCGCCGGCCAGCGCTTCGCTTTCGTCATGCTCGGATTGCAGCGGCGCGATATCGGCGAGGAACACGTCGCCCTTCACCTTCACCCGCAGGCCATTGATGCGCGCCTTGTTGGCCCGTACCAGCTCCGGCAGGTCGAGGTCTTCGGCGTAGCGCGACAGCGGGATGCCGGGGACTTCGTCAACGCGCACGCCCAGCAGCTGCGCGGCAGCGCGGTTGCCGGCGACTATCTGCCCGGCCATGTCGATGGACAGCACGGGGAACTCCAGCGCCGCCAGCAGCGCGTTCAGCTCCAGGTGGCGGCGCTCGCTGGGCATCAGGCCGACGCGCTTGACGCCGAATACGCCGGGCACCGCTTCGAGCTTGGGCTTGAGCGACTGGAACTGCAGGTTGATGAGGTTCGGGCAGAGCAGGTAGATGGCGTTGCCCTGCTCGCCACCGACTTCACCGCGGTTGACGTTGATGCCGTAGTCGACCAGCAGGTTGAGGATGTCGCGCAGGATGCCGACGCGGTTCTGGCAGTGCACTTTGATGCGCATGGCGGGCCCGTGGTTGTCGTTGTGGTGGGCGCTCCGGCGCGGTTTTTCGCTAGTCGGCCGGAAATTACCGTCAAGAATATGTGACAGATCAGCACACCTTCAAGCCAAGTCCGGATGCGCGCGCCGCCAAGCGTAATCATTTCTTTACGGGCCACCCCGTCTGGAACGTTCCAGCGCAGCGCCAGGGGGGCTGTTCGCCGGCACGCATCGCGCTACTTATGAGTCATCACAAGAACAGGCAGCTCGACGCCGGAGGCTCCATGAAGACAACGCAGTACGTGGCCCGCCAACCTGATGAAGACGGTTTCATCCACTACCCGGAAACCGAGCACCAGGTCTGGAATACCCTGATCACCCGTCAGTTGAAAGTGATCGAGGGCCGCGCTTGTCAGGAATACCTCGACGGCATCGAGCAGCTCGGCCTGCCCCACGAGCGCATCCCGCAACTGGGCGAAGTGAACAAGGTGCTTCAGGCCGCCACCGGCTGGCGCGTGGCGCGCGTGCCGGCGCTGATCCCGTTCCAGACCTTCTTCGAGCTGCTGGCCAGCCAGCAATTCCCCGTCGCCACCTTCATCCGCACCCCGGAAGAGCTGGACTACCTGCAGGAGCCGGACATCTTCCACGAGATCTTCGGCCACTGCCCGCTGCTCACCAACCCCTGGTTCGCCGAGTTCACCCACACCTACGGCAAGCTCGGCCTGGCGGCGAGCAAGGAAGAGCGCGTGTACCTCGCCCGCCTCTACTGGATGACCATCGAGTTCGGCCTGCTGGACACCTCCCAGGGCCTGCGCATCTATGGCGGCGGCATCCTTTCGTCGCCCAAGGAGACGGTCTACAGCCTCTCCGACGCGCCCGAGCACCAGGCCTTCAGCCCGCTGGAATGCATGCGCACGCCGTACCGCATCGACATCCTGCAGCCCCTGTATTTCGTGCTCCCCGAGCTCAAGCGGCTGTTCGAGCTGGCCCACGAGGACATCATGGCGCTGGTGCGCGAAGCCATGCGCCTGGGCCTGCATGCGCCGAAGTTTCCGCCGAAACAGGCCGCCTGATCCGCTGCAATCGAGCCCATCTGTGCCTAGGATGAGACGTGCTCGCGAGCCTAAGATGGTTCGCGAGCGCACTCCTATGCCACCCCACGACAAGGAGAACCTTTCATGACCGCACTCACCCAAGCCCATTGCGAAGCCTGCCGCGCCGACGCCCCGAAGGTGTCCGACGAAGAACTGGCGGTGCTGATCAAGCAGATTCCGGACTGGAACATCGAGGTCCGCGACGATCACATGGAACTGGAGCGGGTCTTCCTGTTCAAGAACTTCAGGCATGCCCTGGCCTTCACCAACGCGGTGGGCGCCATCGCCGAGGAAGAAGGCCACCACCCCGACCTGCTGACCCAGTGGGGCAAGGTCACCGTCACCTGGTGGAGCCACGAGCTGAAGGGCCTGCACCGCAACGACTTCATCATGGCCGCGCGCACCGACGAGCTGGCCGCGAAAGCAGAGGGACGCAAATGAGCCATTTCGCCAAGGTCACCCGCGTACCGGGCGACCCGATCCTGGGCCTGCTCGAAGCCTACCGGGCGGACCCCAATCCCGCGCGGCTCGACCTTGGCGTGGGCGTCTACAAGGACGCCCAGGGCCTCACCCCGATCCCGCACGCGGTGAAGCTCGCCGAGCAGCGCCTGGTCGACACCGAGACCACCAAGAGCTACGTCGGCAGCCACGGTGATGCGCTGTTCGCCGCACGCCTGTGCGAGCTGGTGCTGGGCGTCACCTCGCCGCTGCTGGCCGACTCCCGCGCCGACGCTACCCAGACGCCCGGCGGCACCGGTGCCCTGCGCCTGGCGGCGGAGTTCATCGCCCATTGCCTGCCGGGCAAGAATATCTGGCTGAGCGACCCGACCTGGCCGATCCACGAGACCCTGTTCGCCGCCGCTGGCGTGCCGATCAAGCACTACCCCTACGTCGGCGCGGACAACCGCCTCGACGCCGAAGCCATGTTCGCCATGCTGGAGAAAATCCCCCAGGGCGACGTGGTGTTGCTGCATGCCTGCTGCCACAACCCGACCGGCTTCGACCTGGACCACCAGCAGTGGCAGCGCGTGCTGGAAATCGTCCAGCGCCGCGAGCTGCTGCCGCTGCTGGACTTCGCCTACCAGGGCCTGGGTGACGGCCTGGAAGAGGACGCCTACTCGGTGCGCCTGCTGGCGCAGAACCTGCCGGAAGTGCTGATCACCAGCTCCTGCTCGAAGAACTTCGGCCTTTACCGGGATCGGGTCGGCGCGCTGATCGTCTGCGCCGAGAACGCCGACAAGCTCACCGACATCCGCAGCCAGCTGGCGCTGTTCGCCCGCAACCTCTGGTCCACCCCACCGGCCCACGGCGCGGAGGTGGTCGCCACCATTCTGGGCGACCCGGAGCTGAAGAACCTCTGGCTGGACGAACTGGACGGCATGCGCGGGCGTATCGCCGAGCTGCGTGTCGGCCTGGTGGAAGCCCTGCGCCCCCACGGGCTGGCGGAGCGCTTCGCGCACATCGCGATCCAGCGCGGCATGTTCTCCTACACCGGCCTGCAAGGTGAGCAGGTGCGCATCCTGCGCGAGGAGCACAGCATCTACCTGGTGAGCAGCGGCCGCGCGAACATCGCCGGGCTCGACAGCGAGCGCCTGGATCACCTGGCGGCGGCCATCGCCCGCGTCTGCCGCTGATAACGGTTTCTTCCCCCTGGACCGGCCTTTGCGCCGGTCTTTTTTTGCCTGGCTGGCGAGGCCAGGTTGCAGGATCGAGGGGGGCGGTTCGCGAGCAAGCTCGCTCCTACGAAAAGCGCTGGGTGATCATCCGCTCCTGCATGAAACTCCTGCGCGAAGGGCGGCCCTCTCCCCCGCCCTGGCTGCGCGCCCCGCTCCGAAGGGAAAGGGAGCTATCCGTGCCGGCTGACACTGAGGTTTCAGCCGGCACCGAACGAGTCCCCTCTCCCTTCAGGGAGAGGGTTAGGGAGAGGGAAAGCCCAGGCACTGACTCTCAGAAGAAGGCAGTTGGTCTACGAAAGGCGAGGCATCGACGCCGTCTAGCGCTCGCGCAACTCCATCACCTTCAGCTCCGGATCGGCCTTGATCTGTGCGTCGGTGAACGGCAGCTGGGGCCACTGCTGGCGGGCGAACAGCTCGGTCTGGTCGCGGTGGTGCGGCGAGCCGGGTTCGCTGGATTGGGAGAACGCCAGCAGCCCGCGCGCCTGCGGCCCATCGGCGGTGAAGTCGACCAGCTGGATATAGCTGCTGCCGCTGAGCACACGGTAGTGGTCGCCCTGCCATTCCGAGTGGATGGCGTTGTACACGCCCTCGTTGCCGGTGCCGCCGGGAATCCCCAGGGGATTGGCCGCATCGCCGGTCAGCTGCAGCTCGCCCCACTTCTCGTCTGCGCGGATGTTGCGCGCGTCGATCTCCTGCGCGGCCGCCACCAGGGCCTGCTGCGCCTGCTGGCGCACCTGCGGCTTGTCCAGGGCGATGCCCGAAGGCGTGGCCAGCGGCAGCTTGGGATCGAAGGGCAGGCGCCAGCCACCGTCGATCTTCAGGAAGCGCGCGACGAAGGCCTGGAAGTAGGCGAAGCCGGGGTTGCTGTCGAGGTTGACGTGGCGGTCCCAGGCACCCAGCGCAGCACAGGCTGCCGCCGCGCCTTCGGGCGCCGGCTTGCACAGCTGCAGCAGGTCGTCGAGGAGCATGTCGGCCACGTAGACGCGGTTGTCGGTGACCATCTTCTGCAGGTCGTCGGGGCTGATCTTGTCGTCGCCTTTCAGGCGTTCCAGGGCGAAGCGCGTGCGCGCACTGACCGGCACCGAGTCGCGGCTCACCAGCGGCGAGAAGCCGGTCAGCGGCTGCGCCGGGTTGCTCAGCCAGGCGCTGTCGTTGGAGTTCTGCACGAAGTCCTCGCGCTCCAGCGCCGGCATCTGCTCCGGCGGCGTCAGCCCGGCGTGGCGGGTGCCCGGCGCGCTCGACCAGCTACAGGCGCGGCGCCCGCCCTGCAGCACCGGCAGGCCCTGCTTGCGGTACTCGTCGATGGCGCAGTCGGCCAGTTGCTGCTGGCTCAGGTGCGGCACCACCGACTGGTTGAGGTAGAGCACCTTGCCCTCGGCGTTGGTCGCCAGGGTGTTGACCCAGGGAATGCCCTGTACGTGCTCGATGCTGTCGCGCAGCTCGTCGAGACTGCGGGCGTGATCGATGGCGTACCACTGCTGCAGGACGCGGTCGTTGCCCAGGTTGGCGTCGCGCACGGCGAAGGCCTGGCTGCCGTTCCACGGCAGCTTGCCGGGTACGCTGAGCAGCGGGCCGTATTCGGATTCGTACAGCGTATGGCTGCGCGTGCCGACGCGACCATTGGGTTCCAGCACGCGCACACGCAGGGTGACTTCCCTGAGCGGCCGCGACTGGCCATCGACGCGGTAGCTGCGCGGGTCCTGCGGATCGAGGTCGAGGCGGTACAGGGTGAAGTGGCTGGAGGTGTCCACCGTGTGGCTCCAGGCCACGTCCTTGCTGAAGCCGATATTCACCAGCGGCATGCCCGGTAGCGATGCGCCCATCACATCGAGCTGGCCGGGGATGGTCAGGTGCATCTGGTAGAAACGCAGTGCGCCGAACCAGGGGAAGTGCGGGTTGGCCAGCAGCAGGCCGTTGCCGTCCGCCGAGCGTTCGCTACCCACGGCGATGGCGTTGCTGCCGTGGTCCTGGTGGAAGCTCTGGCGGCGCTCCATCGCCGCCAGCACCTCGCCATCGCTGACCACCGAAGTGGTCGCCTGCCCCGGCGGCGTGGCCGCCATCATCGCCTCGGCGAACTGTCCGGCGCCGGCCTGCACCAGCAGGCGGCGGGTCAGGCGCAGCAGGTCGTCGGCCTCCAGCGGGCGCAGCCAGGCTTTGCCCGCGCACTGCGTGCCGGCGGCCTGGGTGTCCCACAGCCAGCGGTTGAAGCCGGCAGCGTAGCCATCGAGCAGGTCGCGGATCGGTCGCGGCTGGGCGCTGCGCATGCGGCCCAGGGATTCATTGTCGTTGAGCCAGGTGTAGAAGAAGTCCGAAGGCAGGTTGCCAATACCGGCGGAAGTCTTGCCGGCCTCGCCGAAATAGCGCGAGCGCTCGCCTCGCGCGGTGAGGACTTCCTCGGCGAGCAGGCAGGCGTTGTCGCGGGCGTAGGCGTAGCCGATGCCGTAGCCCAGGCCGAGTTCGTCCTTGGCCTGGATGTGCGGGATGCCGTAGCGGGTCCAGCGGATCTGCGCCTCAAGCTCGGCGCCATAGGCCAGCGCGGGCAGTCCGGCAGCCAGCAGGCTGCCGGCCACGGCGGCCAGTCGGAAGGTCTTGCTCATCGATTCCCTCAATGCTCGGGTAGCGGCCGGAAGCCCGGCCAGGGGCACGCGGTCGCGCCGCTTGCGCGGTGCCGGTGCAGGGGGTGGATGGCGGCTCAAGCCGGCCAATGCAGTGCGCTGGAGCTCATCGCGGCGGGCCTTCCGAGGCACGCACGCAGGCAGGTTGCTGAGGACATGGATTCTCCTTTTCTTGTTGGACGCCTCACGAAAAATTGCGCGGCGCCTCTTCAGGGCAACGGATGGGAGGCGCGCGAAATTAGCCCGCGACCGATGGCAATCGGCCACACCAGAAGGCTCTATCTCGCGGCTTTCGTCCGTCCCAGAGGCGTCGCGGGCGGTTCGACTTCAGGGCGCCGGCAGGGTTCCGGACTGGCGCTTCCAACGTCCGGGCGACTGCCCCGTCCAGCGCTGGAAAGCGCGGGAGAAACTTGCTGCTTCGGCATAGCCCAGGCACTGGGCGATGCCGTGCAGGTCCATCCGCGATTCGCGCAGCAGGCGTTCGGCGAGGCGCTGCTTGATGCCGTCGTTGAGCACTTGGAGGCTCTGCCCTTCCTGCGCCAGACGCCGTTGCAGCGTGCGCTCGGTCAGGCCCAGCCGCTCGGCGACCACTGTCGCGCCGAGCAGGCTGGCGGAGTCGCGCAACAGCAGTTGCTGCACCTGCCGCGCGGTAGGTGTGGTCGCCAGGGTCAGCGCCAGTTCGCCACAGAGGCGTTCGCAGAGTTCCTCACCGCTGTCGCGGGCGCTGATCTGTGCCTGAGTCAAAGGCGCCTGCAAATCTTCCAAAGCGAAGAGCATGGCGTTGCGTGGCGCCGAGAATATCGGCTCGATGCCGAAGGTCTCGCGGAACGCGCTGGCATCCCCGGGGGCCGGGCAGCGCAGTTCGATGGCCAGCGGTTGCAGCGGGCGCTGCAACAGTTCGCCGGAAAGCTGCCAGCAACCGGCGATACCGCGTTCCACCACAAAGGCGCGGGCATCCTCGGGCAGCACGCGGTCATCGAACACCAGCCACAACCCGCGCGCCTCCGCCTCGCTGCTCACCGGGCAGAGGGTCAGCGCCAGGCTCTGGAAACGCCCGAAGGTCTCGAACGCCTCCTGCAGCGTGCGGCTGGCAAGCATGGTGAAACCCAGCAGCCCCAGCGAGGTGAGGTGGTAGCGCCGCCCCGTCGCCAGCCCCAGGCCGGGCCGCTCGACGTGCTGCAGCAGGTTGCGGATCACCGCCAGCTCCTGCCAGGCCTGGATGCGCCCGGCACGCGCGTGCAGGTCGGCCGGCGAGATGGCGCTGCCCACCAGGCAATCGTCCGCGCCCAGGCCCTCGTCGCGGGCGCTGTCGAGCAGATAACGCACTCCGGTGATCTCGCGGGTCTGGCGCCAGTCCATCGCGGGCTCCTGCGGGCGGGAAGAACAACGTGGCGGAAAAAGTCATTTTTTGGCGGACTTCATCATGGAAGAAAGCGCCCGCGCTGACCATGCTGAAGGTGCCAATAACACTCACAAGAGGCTTCCCCATGTTCGAGTTCTTCTACGCGCTGCCGAGCCAGAACCGTGCGGCCGACTACCGCCACTTCCGCATCGTCCCCGCCACCGGCGCGATCGGTGCGGACGTCAGCGACCTCGACCTCACCACCCTGGGCGAGGCAGGCTACGCCGAGCTGCGCCAGGCGCTGCTGGCGCACAAGGTGTTGTTCATCCGCGGGCAGAACCTCAGCGTGGAAAACCTCGAAGCCGTGACCCTGCGCTTCGGCGAATTCGGCCGCGAGCCCTATGTGGTCGGCATGGACGACCACCCGCACGTGGTGCGGGTGGTGAAGGAGGCCAACGAGAAGACTCCTGTAGTGTTCGGCGGCGCCTGGCACAGCGACTGGTCCTTCCAGGAGCGCCCGCCGGCCTTCACCCTGCTCTACGGCCACGACATTCCGCCATTCGGCGGCGACACCCTCTACGCCAACCTGGCGCTGGCCTACGAATGGCTGTCGCCGAAGCTGCGCGCGCAGCTGGAGACCCTCGACGCCATCCACAGCCCCGAGCGCGCCTATGGCGCCGAGGCCAAGCACAACGACCTGATGGAGAACATGGCGGTGCGCTATGGCAGCCACGAGGGCGAGGTGCGCTCGCATCCGCTGGTGACGAAGCACCCGGAAACCGGCAAGAAGATCCTCTACATCAATCCGGCCTACACCAGCGGCATCAAGGGCATGCGCCCGGCGGAGTCGCAGCCGCTGCTGGACTACCTGTTCAGCATCGCCACGCAGCCGGCGTTCACCTGCCGGATGCGCTGGAGCGCTGGCACGCTGGCGATCTGGGATAACCGCAGTGCCTGGCATTATCCGGTGTCGGATTACCACGGGATGCGGCGGGAGATGTATCGCACGACGGTGGTGGGTGAAGTCCCAAGCCGCTGAGCAGGCGGAGTGATCGTAGGGCGCATAACCTGGAACAGGTTATCCGCCGGCTGCATCACGGCGGATAACGCTGGCGCGTTATTCGCCCTACGGAGATGCTTCGGCTTGGGTGTTTTCTGCGCCGCATCGGCGTGCGCACGGGCTCCTTGTTTCGCCCCCTCGGGCGACCTTCTTTGGCAAACGACCCAAAGAAGGCAAAGGTCTTGCCCCGGACATCCGGTTTTTCGCTTGGGGCGAAAAATCCCCTCGTTGAATCGCAGTTTCAGGGGCACGCGTCGAAGGGCCGTCCCTGCCCCATCGACGCTCTCGCGACATCCATGTCGCTCACCCCCTGAAACTCCAATTCAACGAGGCCTCCTGAACGGGGCGTTCGGCGCGTGCGGATGTTTCGCTGGAAGTCTTCAAGAGCCAAACCAAACCAAACCAAACCAAATACGGTGCGCTGGTTTTTGGCGCTCGTGTAGGAGCGGAGCTTCTCCGCGAATCGCCGGCAGGCGATGTGCGACGGAGTCCCCCTGTGACTGCAGGGTCCGCCGCGAAAGATTTCGCGGACAAGGTCCGCTCCTACCGTCGGCGCCAGTGCTTTTCGTAGGAGCGAGCTTGCTCGCGAACCGTCCAACGCAGGAGCTGCCGGGAACACCGTTCGCGAGCAAGCTCGCTCCTACAAAAGACCTAAAGCTCCGAGCCGTAGCGTTGTGCGTGCTCGCGCAGCATGCCCCGCAGCAATTGTGCGGCGGGAGACAGGTAGGCGCCCTCGCGCACCGCCAGGCCGATGGTGCGCGTCAACGTCGTTTCACCCAGCTCCACCTCACGCAGCTGGTCCATGCCGTGGCCGCCGGCCAGGGCTTCGCGGGCGATGAAGCTGAGCAGGCGAGTACGAGCAATCAGGTTGGGAAGCATGGGGATCGCGTTGGTCTCGATCTGCACCTGCGGCATCGGCAACTGGTGGGCCTGGAAGGTGGAGTCCATCCAGCGCCGCGAGGACACGCCGGTGGCCGGCAGCACCCAGCGATACCGACACAGGTCGGCCATGGTGACGGGGCCGTCGAAGATCGGATGGTCGCGGCTGGCAACCACCACCACCTGGTCCTGCAACAGCGGCTCGCTGCTCAGCTGCGGGTCGTCGACGATCCGCGAGCAGATCGCCATGTCCAGCCGCCCGCTGCGCAACGCCTCACGCAGTACGTCGTCCTGGCCCAGCACCAGGCTCATGGTGATTTCCGGCGCCCGCGCCAGCAGGTCCTCGGTCAGGCGCGGCAACAGGTACTCGGCCATGGTCGCGGCACAGCCGAGGCGGATATTGCCCACCACGCCGCTGGCGAAATCGCGTACCTCACGGCGGGTTTCCTCGATGTCCTGACGCAATTGCCGGGCGCGTTGCAGCATCAGTTCGCCGGCCGGCGTCAGGCGGATGCGGCGGCCATCGCGCTGGAACAACCGCGCGCCGAGGGATTCCTCCAGGCGCTGGATGCTCTTGGTCAGCGCCGGCTGGCTGCGCCCCAGGCGTTCGGCTGCGCGGCCCAGGTGGCCAAGTTCGGCGATGGTTTCGAAGTAGGCGAGATCACGCAGGTCCATGGCGAGCAACCGATAAATTTCAGGAATGGATTCATGACTATTAGAAAATAGACTTGATCGATTCCGCTACCGATAATTCCTGCGTCTTCCCCGCCCGGAGCCGTCCGTGTCCAGCCGCCCTGCCCTGTCCGTCGCCCGTATTCCCGTCAGCCTGCAATGGCTGGCCCTGGCGCTCGGAGCCGGCGGCGCCGGGCAACTGCTGACCTGGCTCGGCATCCCCGCCGCGTTGTTCCTCGGCCCCATGCTGGTGGCCATCGCCTTCGGCGTCAGCGGCGCGGAAATCCGCTTGCCGCGCCAGGCCTTCCGCCTGAGCCAGGGCTGCATCGGCCTACTGGTCGCCCACGCCATGAGCTGGTCGGTGCTGCAGGCGATGGTCGCTTCCTGGCCGCTGATGCTCAGCGCTACCCTGCTCACCCTGTTGCTCTCGGCCGTGGTCAGCTACGCCATGGTGCGCTTCGGCGGCATCCCCGGCAGCACCGCCGCCTGGGGCACCGCACCGGGCGGCGCGGCGGCCATGGTGTCGATGGCCGAAGCCAACGGCGCCGACCCGCGCGTGGTCGCCACCATGCAGTACGTGCGGGTGGTCTGCGTGGTCATGGCCGGCGCCCTGGTCGGCCGCCTGCTGGGCATCGAAGGTGGCGGCTCGGCGGCGCACAGCACGCCGATCGTCGATACCGCCACCCTGCCCGACCTGATCAACTGCCTGCTGCTGATCTTCGTCTGCACCACCGCCGGCGCCAAGCTGCCGGCCGGCCCGCTGCTGGTGCCGCTGGTGGTCGGTGCGGTGCTGCAGCTCACCGGCGTACTGCACATCATCCTGCCGCACTGGTTGCTGGCCAGCGCCTACGGCGTGATCGGCTGCTATATCGGCCTGCGCTTCGACCGCGAAAGCCTCGCTTACGTCGGCCGCCACCTGCCGGCCATGCTGGTCAGCGCATTGGCGCTGATCGCCAGCTGCGCGCTGTTCGCCTGGGCGCTGGCGGCCATCACCGGGATGGACTTCCTCTCCCTCTACCTCGCCACCAGCCCCGGTGGCCTCGACGCCATGGCGATCATCGCGGTGGACACCCACTCCGACGTCGGCCTGGTGCTGGCGATGCAGACGCTGCGGCTGTTCGTGGTGCTGTTCACCGGGGTCTCCGTCGCGCGGACGGTGATCCGCCTGAGTCGCGCCTGACGCCGAGCAGAAACCTGTAGGAGCGAGCTTGCTCGCGAACGGAGTTAACCGGCAGCACTGATGCTGAGCTTTTCGCGAGCAAGCTCGCTCCTACAGAAAAGCCTCCTCTTGAATCGCAGCTCGATCCACCTCTAAGGTCACCGCTCTTCCACCGAGCGAGCACGACATGGACAGCCTTCGCCACCGCCCCACCGCCTTCCACGTTACCCACTGGAGCGACGACCCGTTCAGCCGTGGCGCCTATAGCACCCTGCTGCCCGTTGCCACGCCAGAACATCGACGCCGGCTGGGCGAGGTAATGGGAGGCAAGCTGGTGCTGGCTGGCGAGGCCTGCAACCCCGACGCACCGGCCATGACCCACGGCGCCTGGAACGATGGCCTGCGCGCCGCCGAAGTCGCCATTGAAAATGGCGCCCGCCGGGTGCTGGTGATTGGCGCAGGCTTCGCCGGACTCGCCGCCGCACGCCGTCTGCGCGAAGCCGGAATCGATTGTGTGGTGCAGGAAGCCCGCGACCGTATCGGCGGTCGCGTCCACAGCATTTCCCTCGGGCCGGTACGAGTGGACGAAGGCGCCGCCTGGCTGCAGCACTTCGACGAAAATCCCCTGGCCGCCCACGCCCAGAACCTCGGCCTGCCGTTGCGGGAAACCGATTTCGGGCAGCCCCTGGCCGCCGCGGCGGATGGCTCGGTTCCGGACATCGACTCAGCCTGGGAAGCCCTGCGCGCGGAGATCGACCGCAGCCTGCCGCTGGCCGAAGGTGTCGCGCGCTATCTCGAAGATCGCGATGAGCAAACCCGCCGCGCCACCCGCTTTGCCCTGGACGCCAACCTGATCCTGGAAGCCTGCCTGCCGCTGGAATTGCTGTCGGTCGACGCGCTCGACGAAGAAGGCGTCGGCGCCGGTGACCGCTTCCTGCCGCAGGGTTATTCACAGCTGGCCACGCACCTTGCCGACGGGCTGGATATCCGCCTGAACCAGCCAGTGACGGCCATTGACTGGTCCGGCGAGCAGGTGCGAGCGGGAGCCGAAAGCGCCGACTTCTGCATCTGCACCGTGCCCATCGGCGTGCTGCGCGATATCCGCTTCACCCCGCCGCTGCCGGAAGCGCAGCAGGACGCGCTGGCGCACCTGGGCATGGGCCAGCTGGAAAAGGTCGTGCTGCAGTTCGACGAGCGCTGGTGGCCGGTGTCGCCGTCGGGTTACCTGCGCTGGTACGACACGCCGGCCAGCTTCGGCGAGTGGCTGGATCTCACCGATGCGGTGGGTACGCCGACGGTTGCCGGGCTGATTGCGGCGGATGCATTGGAGCGGGTGTTTGCCGGGCGCAGCGATGAGGAGATTGCGTTGGCGGCTTGCGAGGCGCTTCAGGCCTGGGCGGATGCGGTTCAGGGAAAACAAGGCCTGTAGGAGCGAGCTTGCTCGCGAATCGAGTCAGCCGACAGCGCTAATGCTGGGCGGTTCGCGAGCAATAACGATGGCGTCCCCCTCGCTCCTGCAGGTAATCCAACCGAGGGTTACAACCCCTCCAGCGTCAGATCGACCAGCCGCTCGACATACGCCACTTCCAGCTCCTCGCCGGAAAACAGGATGCGGTACACCAGCGGCGCCATCAGCCGGTCGACGATGCGGTCCAGCTCCGGCAGCTTCTCACCGCGCTCTCTGGCCCGCAGCAGGATGATGTCGAACTGGCCGCAGGCAATCGCCATGCAGCGCCCCGAGGAGCCACCGCCGGCCGCCAGCAAGTCGAGCACCACGGCGCGGCCCGGCACCGAGGCGGTTTCCTCCATGTACTGCTCGCCCCAGGCCAGCAGGTCGCCGCGCAGGCTGCCGGTGTCCGCCGGCTCGGCGTCCGGGCGGATGCGCTGCAGGGCGACGTCGCCGAGCAGTTCGCTGAGGTCGCCCCAGCGCCGATAGATGGTCGACGGGGTGACACCAGAGCGCGCTGCGATCATCGGGACCGTCAGTTCCGAGCGATCACACTCATCCAGCAGCTCTGCCACGGCCTTGTGCACCGAAGCCTGCACCCGCGCACTGCGCCCGCCCGGTCGAACACCCTGATTGATTGCCATAAGCACCTTAACGCAAAGAATTTGCTTTTATCCGAAGACGGGTCCAGCATCTCGCAAAAGCAAAATCTTAGCCTTTGCGAGCTGAATCATGGCACACACCCAATCGAAAAGCGCGTCCGGCTTCTCCCCCAGAGTTTCCGCCTGGCTGCTGACGGCCATCCTCATGGCCTTCCTCGCCGCCGCTGCCGCGCCCACGCCGCTGTATGCGCTGTACCGCGAGTCCTGGCACTTCTCCCCGGCCCTGCTGACCCTGGTGTTCAGCATCTACGCGGGCGGCCTGATGCTGGCGCTGCTGGTGTTCGGCTCGCTGTCGGATCACCTTGGCCGGCGCCCGGTGATCCGCGTGGCACTGATCCTCGAACTGCTGGCGATGGCGGTGTTCCTCTACGCCAACTCGGTGGAGCTGCTGATCATCGCGCGACTGCTGCAGGGCTTTGCCACCGGCATCGCCACCAGCGTGCTGGGCGCGGCGATGCTGGATATCGACCGCGAGCGCGGCCCGCTGATCAACAGCGTGGCGCCCATGCTCGGCATGGCCATGGGCGCGCTGGGCAGCAGCACGCTGGTGCAGTTCGGCGCCGATCCGCTGCATGAGGTGTATGTCTGGCTGCTGGCGGTGTTCGCCCTGGGCATCGTGCTGCTGCGCTGGCTGCCGGAAAGCATCAGCCGGCAACCCGGCGCGCTGGCCTCGCTGAAGCCGCGCATTCGCATTCCGCCGCAGGCGCGCCGCGCGTTCTGGAGCGTGGCGCCGCTGAATGCCAGCCTCTGGGCGCTGGGCGGTTTCTACCTGTCGCTGGGGCCGACGCTGGTGCGCCAGGTCACCGGCCTGCAGGTGCCGATGATCGGCGGCGGGCTGGTGTCGCTGCTGTGCCTGTGCGGTGCGCTGGCGATCTTCGCCCTGCGCAACCAGCCGGCGGCGGTGATCCTGCGCCGGRGCGGCCTGGCACTGGTCATCGGCCTGCTGATCACCCTGCTTGGCGTGGACAGTGGCAACCTCTGGCTGTTCTTCCTCGGCACCGCGGTGGCCGGGCTCGGCTTCGGCGGCGCCTTCCTCGGTGCGTTGCGCTCGGTGGTGCCGCTGGCCCATGCCCACGAGCGCGGGGCGCTGATGGCGAGCTTCTACGTGCTCAGCTACCTGGCCTTCAGCGTGCCGGCGATCCTCGCCGGGCTGGCGATCCAGCGCTACGGCCTGATCGCCACCACCAACGGCTACGCCAGCCTGCAGATTCTCGCAGCCTCGCTGGTTCTGTTGCTGTCCCTGCGTGCGCCCGCCGCACAGAAGGCCCAGGCCTGAGTCAGGCCGCCTCGCGGGCTCGCAGAAAGTCGTAGAGCCCGCGCACTGCCGGGTGCTCCAGCGCCTGCGCGGAATGGCAGAGGCCGATGCGGCGGATCGGCAGCGGCAGGTTCAGCGTGCCGCTGCGCACCGTTGGCGCGCCGGCCAGCAGCGATGTCGGCAGGATCGCCGCGCCGACACCTGCACTGACCAGCCGCAGCGCCAGGTCCAGGGTGCTGGCCTGCGCGACTACCGGTGCGCTGCCATAGGCCGTCATCAGCCGCTGATGAGACGGGTGCGTCGGGCAGGTAATCCAGCCGCAGCCCTGCGCATCCGCCACGCCCGGCGGCAAGGCCAGCACGTAGGGATCTTCCCAGACCGGCACGAAGAGTTCGTCCTCGCAGCAGAACTCCTCCACCGCCAGTCGCGCGTCACCCACGCAGCCCTCCTCCAGATGCAGCAGCAGATTGGGCACGGCCTGCTGCACCAGGCTGACGAAGCCTTCGACCTGTTCGGCGCTGACGTCGCCTTCTACCCCCAGGTGCAACGGCTGGCGCGCCGAGGCCTGGCGGAACATGTTGCGCAGGCCGTCAGCTTCGGCCAGCAGGGCGCGGGCACGCGGATACAAGGCACGCGCCGCTTCGCTGACTTCCACCCCGCGCGCCTGGCGCTGGAACAGTTCGGCGCCCAGGGCCTCCTCAAGTTGGCGAATGGTCACCGACAGCGTCGGCTGGCTGACGAACAGGCGCTGGGCGGCGGCGGTGATGTTGCGTTCTTCGAAGACCGCGACGAAGGCGGCCAACTGTCGGATATCCATAGGCAAACCCGATACCAGGCACAGGAATAAGCCATTTTTCAGGCGGAATACCGCTCAATATACTTCACTGCATCGTTCAGTCATCCAGATTTCCGATAGCAGGAGAATCCCCATGAGTAAGCCCCTGATCATCGTCACCGGCGCCAGTTCCGGTATCGGCGAAGCCACCGCCCGCCTCTTCTCCCAGCAGGGCCACCCGCTGCTGCTGCTCGCGCGCCGCATCGAGCGCCTGGAGGCGCTGCAACTGCCCAACGCACTGTGCCGTGCAGTGGACGTGACCGACCGCGAGGCACTGCTGGCCGCAGTGGCAGAAGCCGAGAAACGCTTCGGGCCGGCCGATGCGCTGGTGAACAACGCCGGTGTGATGCTGCTGGGCAACATGGTCGAGCAGGCCCCGGCCGAGTGGGAGCGCATGCTCGACGTTAACGTGAAGGGCCTGCTCAACGGCGTGCACGCCGTGCTCAAGGGCATGGTGGAGCGCAACCAGGGCACGCTGATCAACGTCAGCTCGGTGGCCGGACGCAAGACCTTCCCCAACCACGTGGCCTATGTCGGCACCAAGTTCGCCGTGCACGCGATCTCCGAGAACCTGCGCGAGGAAGTCGCGGCGCACAACGTCCGCGTCGTCACCATCGCCCCCGGTGCAGTGGAAACCGAACTGCTCAGCCACACCACCGACGAGGCGATCAAGAGCGGCTACCAGGACTGGAAGCGCGAGATGGGCGGCAAGGTGCTGAGCGCCGAGGACGTGGCCAACGCGATTCGCTATGCCTACGACCAGCCGCAGGGCGTCTGCATCCGCGAGATCGTACTGGCAGCGACCCGGCAGCAGGCGTGATCGACGCCAGCCCTTCCTGTTGAAGGGAAGGCTTCCCGTAGGAGCGGACTCTGTCCGCGATCGGCTGATCCCATCGCAAGGATCATCATCGGAGCAGCCGACCAGACATCGCGGACGGAGTCCGCTCCTACGCCGGACCGTAGGATGGGTGGAGCCTAGGCGATACCCATGCTGCTAATGCGACAGGAATCGATGGGTATCGCTTCGCTCCACGCCATCCTACGCAGAGCATTGAAGCGGCTCAGCCCGCCTGCCGCGCCGCCCAGCGGCGGTACTGCTTGGCCCGGCGCAGCGTGCGCCACTGCTCCATCACCAGTGTGCGCCACGGCGAAGCTTGGGGATTGGGCGCACGGTGGGCGCCAATGCGGTGCAGCTGCAGCTTGACCAGCGCCATGTAGGCCAGCGCCGCCAGCGGCTTGGAGCGCCAGCGGATGGCCGGCAGCTCCGGCTGAGTCTGGCTGCCGCGCTGCCAGTGCAGCACCAGCTGCGGCTCCAGCGCCAGGGCGGTGCCGATGCCGACCATCTCCAGCCCGCTGTCCAGCACCTGTTCCGCCACCGGCAGGCGACGGATGCCACCGGTCACCATCAGCGGCATGCGCGCCGCCTCGCGCATCTCACGGGCGAATTCGAGGAAGTAGGCCTCCCGCGCCAGGGTCCGGCCGTCGCGGGCATCGCCCTGCATAGCCGGCGCCTCGTAGCTGCCGCCGGAGAGTTCGACCAGGTCGACCTGCTCGTCATTCAGCCATTCGATCACCTGCCGCGCGTCGCTGGCGTCGAAGCCGCCGCGCTGGAAGTCGGCGGAGTTGATCTTCACTCCCACGCAGAACTCCGGCGACACCTCGGCGCGCACCGCGCGGACGACTTCCAGCAACAGCCGCGCACGGTTTTCCAGCGAGCCGCCCCAGCGGTCCTGACGCTTGTTGGCCAGCGGCGAGAGGAACTGACTGAGCAAGTAGCCATGCGCCGCGTGGATCTGCACGCCGGTGAAGCCGGCCTGTTCGGCGAGCCTGGCGGCGCGAACGAAGCGCTGGATCACTTCGGCGATATCGCCTTCGGTCATCTCGCGGGCGACGGCGAACAGCTTGGAGAACTTGCCCATCTCCAGCGGCACCACCGACGGCGCGATGGCGCCCTGGCCGAGGTTGGTCTGCACCTGGCGGCCTGGGTGATTCAGCTGCAGCCAGAACTGCGCGCCGCGGGAACGGCCGATGCGTGCCCATTCGCGGAAGCGATCCAGATGGCGGTCGTTCTCCAGCACCACGCCACCGGGGCCGGTCATGGCGCGGCCGTCGATCATCACGTTGCCGCTGAGGATCAGGCCGACGCCGCCGTCTGCCCAGGCCTGGTAAAGGCGCAGCAGCGCGGCCGAGGGTGCCTGGTCGGCGTCGGCCATGTTTTCTTCCATGGCGGCCTTGGCGATGCGGTTGGGGACTTCGCCGCCGTTGGGCAGGCGCAGGGGCTGGAAAGGCGACATGGCGGGGCTCCGTGATTGTTCGGGTGGTTGTGGCTGCGGCGAGGTTAAGTTTAAAGTTCACTTCAAGGTCAAGCCCCTTTCGGAGCCCAGCATGAAAATCGGTGAACTGGCCAGCCTCAGCGGCCTCGCCCCCTCGCGCATCCGTTTCTACGAAGCTAGCGGGCTGATCGCCCCGGCGCGCCGCCTGGCCAATGGCTACCGCGCGTACCCGGCGGAAACACTCGACCTTCTGGAGATCATCCGCAGCGCCCAGCAGACCGGTTTCAGCCTGGAAGAAATTCGCAGCCTGCTGCCGCATTCCAACCCCATCGAGAATGGCCACGGCGAACTGGTCGCCGGCCTGCGCCGCAAGGTCGCGGAGATCGAGGTGATGGAGCAGCAGTTGCGGCAGAACCGCGAGCGCCTGCTGGCGGTGATAGATGGCATCGAGAACAAGCCCGAAGGCATGGGCTGCCAGGCCAATGCCGAGCGCATGCTGGCGGAGATGCGCGAGCGCAAGGCCAAACCTGCAGGAGCGAGCCACGCCCGCGAGCGGCGGACGAAGTCCGCCACTGCAGCCAAACGCTCCGTCCCGACGGAATCCTGATTTCGCGCTCCGGTTGCGGGCATAGCCCGCTCCTACACCGGCAAGCCCAACCTGCGTAGGAGCGGACTCCGTCCGCGATGTCCACGCCCAAGCTCGGAGCTGCCGGAAATCGATCGCGGACAAAGTCCGCTCCTACGTAAAGCCCTGCCCCTTTCCCGCTCCGGAAGGAAAGGCTGGATCGTAGGGCGCATAACCTGGAACAGGTTATCCGCCTCCAGCCCGCGGGATGGCGAATAACGCTAGCGCGTTATTCGCCCTACGGTTGCACCAACCTCCCCTGCGTTATTTCCACCCTTCCAACCGCAAGGTCGCCCGCACCAACCGCTGCTCTTCCTGCTCGATCTCCCGCAGGTTGTCGCGCACGCTGTGGATATGTTCGCGGGCGGCGCGCTGGGCCTGTTCCGGCTGGCGCTCGCTGATGGCGCGGTGCAACCGCGCATGCTGGCGGTCGATCTGGCGCTTCTGCGGCGGGCGGTTGTAGAGATTGTTCACCGAGGCGAACACGGTGCTGAGCATCAGTTCGTTGAGCGACTGCAGCGTGTGCACCAGCACCGGGTTGTGAGAAGCCTCGCTGATCGCCTGGTGGAAGGCATGGTCGCGCCGCGCGTGCTCGCGCGGGTCCAGCGGCTGCGGTTCGTCGTAGGCGGCGTGCATCTCCTCGAAGCGCCGGCCGATCAGCACCAGGTCGGCCTCGGTGGCGCGCAACGCGGCCAGCCGCGCGGACTCCCCTTCCAGCAGCGCGCGAACTTCCAGCAGGTCATAGAGCGTGCGCGGCTGCGAGCGGAAAAGATGCAACAACGGCGACACGTCCTCCGCACCGGTCAGGTCGGCAACGAACGAACCGCGCCCCTGCTCGGTATCGACGATGCCGCGCCCCCGCAGTGCGCGCAGCCCTTCACGTAACGCCGAGCGCGAGCAGCCGAGTTTCTCCACCAACCGCCGTTCTGAAGGCAGCGCCTGGCCGACCTTGAGCACGCCATCAACGATCAGCCGCTCGATCTTCTCGGCCACCTGGTCGGCGACGCGCTGCTTGCCCTGTGCATAAGTCGTCATCACGGCTCTCCACAACTGGTAGGACCAGCAGGCCGATACCTGCATGGCTGCGAAGAACCCTAGCCGCCAGGACAGGGCCTTTCCAGTGGACGCCCGTACAAGAACTGGTAGGACCAGTGCCAATGCCGGTGGACGCCGCCTGACCGGCGGTCGCATTTTCACGGTGCCGTGGCTCCACGCGACCGCCTGGCGGGCGCGAACCAACAAGAACAAGATCAGAGCACCGTCAGCCTATGAATATCCTCTACGACGAGCGCGTCGATGGCGCGTTGCCTGCCGTCGACAAGTCCGCCCTGCTGGCCGAACTGCGCGCGGCCCTGCCCGACCTCGAACTGCTGCACCGCGCCGAAGACCTCAAACCCTACGAATGCGACGGTCTCTCCGCCTACCGCACGGTGCCCATGCTGGTGGCGCTGCCCGAGCGCATCGAGCAGGTGCAGGCACTGCTGCGCCTCTGCCATGCGCGCGAGGTGCCGGTGGTGGCGCGCGGCGCGGGCACCGGGCTCTCCGGCGGCGCGCTGCCGCTGGAGAAAGGCATCCTGCTGGTGATGGCGCGCTTCAACCGGATTCTCGAAGTGAACCCGCAGGGCCGCTTCGCCCGCGTGCAGCCCGGCGTACGCAACCTGGCGATCTCCCAGGCCGCCGCGCCCCACGGCCTGTACTACGCGCCGGACCCGTCCTCGCAGATCGCCTGCTCCATCGGTGGCAACGTCGCCGAGAACGCCGGCGGCGTGCATTGCCTGAAGTACGGCCTGACCGTGCACAACCTGCTCAAGGTGGACATCCTCACCGTCGAGGGCGAGCACCTCACGCTGGGCAGCGACGCCCTGGACAGCCCCGGCCTCGACCTGCTGGCGCTGTTCACCGGCTCCGAGGGCATGCTCGGCATCGTCACCGAAGTCACCGTCAAGCTGCTGCCGCGTCCGCAGGTGGCGCGGGTGCTACTGGCCAGTTTCGATTCGGTGGAAAAGGCCGGCCACGCGGTGGCCGATATCATCGCCGCCGGCATCATCCCCGGCGGGCTGGAGATGATGGACAACCTGTCGATCCGCGCCGCCGAGGACTTCATCCACGCCGGCTACCCGGTGGACGCCGCGGCCATCCTGCTGTGCGAACTGGACGGCGTGGAAGCCGACGTGCAGGACGACTGCGAGCGCGTCGACGGCGTGCTGCGCGCGGCCGGCGCCACCGACGTGCGCCTGGCCTGCGACGAGGCCGAGCGCGTGCGTTTCTGGGCCGGACGCAAGAACGCCTTCCCGGCAGTCGGGCGCATCTCGCCGGACTACTACTGCATGGACGGCACCATTCCGCGCCGCGAACTACCACGGGTGCTGCACGGCATCGCCGAGCTGTCGGAGGAATTCGGCCTGCGCGTGGCCAACGTGTTCCATGCCGGCGACGGCAACATGCACCCGCTGATCCTCTTCGACGCCAACGTGCCCGGTGAACTGGAACGTGCCGAGGCCATCGGCGGCAAGATCCTCGAACTCTGCGTGGCGGTGGGCGGCAGCATCACCGGCGAACACGGCGTGGGGCGCGAGAAGATCAACCAGATGTGCGCGCAGTTCAACAGCGACGAGCTGACCCTGTTCCACGCGGTGAAGGCGGCGTTCGACCCGGACCGCCTGCTCAACCCCGGCAAGAACATCCCGACCCTGCACCGCTGCGCCGAGTTCGGCGCAATGCACGTGCACCACGGGCAATTGCCCTTCCCCGACCTGGAGCGCTTCTGATGCCCGATGCCAGCAGCGAACTGCTCGACCAGGTGAACCAGGCGCTTGCCGCGCGCACGCCGCTGCGCATTCGCGGCGGCGACAGCAAGGCCTTCCTCGGCCGCCCGGTGGAAGGGGTGGAACTGGACACCCGCCGGCACAGCGGCATCGTCAGCTACGACCCGACCGAACTGGTGCTTACCGCCCGTGCCGGCACATCGCTGGCGGAGATCGAAGCGGCACTCGAAGCCGCCGGGCAGATGTTGCCGTGCGAGCCACCCAATCTCTCGGGGGCGACCTTCGGCGGTGTGGTCGCTGCCGGGCTTTCCGGCCCGCGCCGGCCCTGGTCCGGCTCGGTACGCGACTATGTGCTGGGCACGCGGCTGATCACCGGCCACGGCAAGCTGCTGCGCTTCGGCGGCGAGGTGATGAAGAACGTCGCCGGCTACGACCTGTCGCGCCTGCTGGCAGGCAGTTTCGGCTGCCTGGGAGTGATCACCGAAGTGTCGATGAAGGTGCTGCCCAAGCCGCGCCTATGCGCCAGCCTGCGCCTGGAAATGGGCGTCCAGCAGGCACTGGGTGAACTCGCCGAATGGGGCGCGCAACCGATCCCGATCACCGCCGCCTGCTACGACGGCAGCGCGCTGCACCTGCGCCTGGAGGGCGGCGAAGGTTCGGTGTGTTCCGCACGTTTGCGCCTGGGTGGCGAGGAGATCGACAGCGGCTACTGGCAGGACCTGCGCGAACAGCGCCTGGACTTCTTCACCGGCCCCGGCACGCTCTGGCGACTGTCGTTGCCCAATGCCACGCCGGCGCTGTCCCTGCCGGGCGAACAGCTGATCGACTGGGGCGGTGCACAGCGCTGGCTGAAGTCCGAGGCGGACGCCGAGCTGATCCGCCACAGCGTCGCCGAAGTCGGCGGCCATGCGCTGCGCTACACGCCGGGCGACGACGGCTTCCACCCGCTGCCCGCCGCCTTGCTGCGCTACCACCGTAGCCTCAAGCAGCAGCTCGATCCGCAGGGCATCTTCAACCCCGGCCGGATGTACAGGGAGCTCTGATGCAAACCAACCTGAGCGAACAGGCCAGACACCTGCCGCGCGCCGAGGAAGCCGAGCGCATCCTGCGCTCCTGCGTGCACTGCGGCTTCTGCACCGCCACCTGCCCGACCTACCAGTTGCTGGGCGACGAACTGGACGGCCCGCGCGGGCGCATCTACCTGATCAAGCAGGTGCTCGAAGGCGCAGAGCCCAGCGCCAGCACCCGCGAGCACCTGGACCGCTGCCTGAGCTGCCGCAACTGCGAAACCACCTGCCCTTCCGGCGTGGACTATCACAACCTGCTGGACATCGGCCGCGCGGTGGTCGAGCAGCAGGTGCCGCGCACCTTCGGCGAACGCGTGATCCGCCAGGGCCTGCGCGCCGTGGTGCCGAATGCCACACTGTTCGGCGCGCTGGCCAAGGCCGGGCGCACTTTCTACCCGCTGCTGCCGGAGGGTTTGCAGAGCAAGCTGCCGCGCCATCCGCCCCCCCCCGTGGAGCGCCCGAAACCGCGACACGCGCGGCGCATGCTGATGCTCGAAGGCTGCGTGCAACCGACCCTTTCACCCAACACCAATGCCGCCGCCGCGCGGGTGCTGGATCGCCTCGGCATCAGCGTGATCCCGGCGGCGGATGCCGGTTGCTGCGGCGCCGTGGACTATCACCTGAACGCCCAGGAACAGGGACTGGAGCGGGCGCGCAGGAACATCGACGCCTGGTGGCCGTCGATCCAGGCCGGCGCCGAAGCCATCGTGCAGACGGCCAGCGGCTGCGGCGCCTTCGTCCGCGACTACGGCCATCTTCTGGAGCGCGACGCACAGTACGCAGACAAGGCCCGGCGGGTCAGCGAGCTGTCCCGCGACCTGTCCGAAGTCCTGCGCGATGAACCGCTGGAAGAACTGCATCTGCACGGAGATCGCAGACTGGCCTTCCACTGCCCGTGCACGCTGCAGCACGCGTTGAAGCTCGGTGGCGCGGTGGAAGGCGTGCTCACCCGCCTGGGCTTCAGCCTCACCGCCGTGCCCGACAGCCACCTGTGCTGCGGCTCTGCCGGAACCTATTCGCTGACCCAGCCGGAGCTGTCCCGGCGCCTGCGCGACAACCGCCTGAAGGCGCTGGAGAGCGGCGCTCCGGAAGTCATAGTCACCGCCAACATCGGTTGCCAGACGCACCTGGGCGGCGCGGGTCGCACGTCAGTGCGGCACTGGATCGAACTGGTGGAACAGGCGCTCGCCGATGCGCCCTCACAATCCCTTCAAGGCGAGGTGCAAGCATGCTCAGCAAAGCCGTTCTGACCCAGCAGGAAGTCGGCCGCATTCTCGCCGCCGCACGCACCGAAGCGCAGCGCAACCACTGGGCGGTGTCCATCGTGGTGGTCGATGACGGCGGTCACCCGCTGGCCCTGGAGCGCCTCGACGGCTGTGCCCCGGCCAGCGCCTACATCGCCACCGAGAAGGCCCGCAGCGCGGCATTGGGCCGGCGCGAAACCAAGGGCTACGAAGACATGGTCAACGGCGGCCGCACCGCCTTCGTCACCGCACCGCTGATCACCTCGCTGGAAGGCGGTGTCCCAGTCGTGCTGGACGGTCAGGTGATTGGCGCGGTGGGCGTTTCCGGAGTGAAGGCCGGCGAGGATGCACAGGTCGCCAGCGCCGGAGTGGCAGCGCTTTGAAAGCGTTCACGCGGCCCTGGCGACAGACAGCCACTGGCCGAGTTGTGGTCGTCGCCGGCCTCAAGCGAGCCGGCGGCGACACCCCGAAAGGCTTGCCTGAATCAGCCCTCGAAAGCCCCGCTACGCGCCGCGTTGCGGGGCTTTTTCAATACCTGCCGGCGCGTGCGCCACCGGCACATGATCCACCTGGAAGACCCATCCACCGCTGACGCTTTGCCACCGACAACAACAAGGGACAATCCCCATGCAAACCTGGCAGCAGCTCTACACCCCGCTCGGCAGCCTCGGCCTCTCGGCCCTGGCCGCCCTCGTGCCGATCATCTTCTTCTTCCTCGCCCTGGCGGTGTTCCGCCTCAAGGGCCACGTCGCCGGCGCCATCACCCTGGTGCTGTCGCTGCTGATCGCCATCACCGTCTACCACATGCCGGTGGACAAGGCGCTGGCCTCGGCGGTCTACGGCTTCTTCTACGGGCTCTGGCCGATCGCCTGGATCATCGTGGCGGCGGTGTTCCTCTACAAGCTGACGGTGAAGAGCGGGCAGTTCGAGATCATCCGCAGCTCGGTGCTGTCGATCACCATCGACCAGCGCCTGCAGGTGGTGCTGATCGGCTTCTCCTTCGGTGCCTTCCTCGAAGGCGCGGCGGGCTTCGGTGCGCCGGTGGCGATCACCGCGGCGCTGTTGGTCGGCCTGGGCTTCAACCCGCTGTACGCGGCGGGGCTGTGCCTGATCGCCAACACCGCGCCGGTAGCCTTCGGCGCGCTGGGCATCCCGATCATCGTCGCCGGGCAGGTATCGGGCGTGGATGCCTTCAAGATCGGCGCCATGGCCGGGCGGCAATTGCCGATCCTGTCGGTGATCGTGCCCTTCTGGCTGGTGGCGATGATGGACGGCTGGCGCGGTATCCGCGAGACCTGGCCAGCGCTGCTGGTGGCCGGCGGCACCTTCGCCATCAGCCAGTTCCTCACCTCCAACTTCATCGGCCCGGAGCTGCCGGACATCACCTCGGCGCTGCTGAGCATGGTCTGCCTGACCCTGTTCCTGCGCGTGTGGCAGCCGGCGAACGTGCGTGAGACGGAGTTCTCCAGCCTCAACGCCGACGGCACGGCAACGCTGGGCGCGGTCGGTGGTGGTGGCGGGCAGCGCCGGGAATCGCAGTACAGCTTCGGGCAGATTTTCAAGGCATGGTCGCCGTTCCTGATCCTCACCGTGCTGGTGACCATCTGGACCATGAAGCCCTTCAAGGCGATGTTCCTGCCCGGCGGCGCACTGGAGAGCTGGGTGGCGGTAATCGCCGTGCCCTACCTCGACCAGCTGGTCCTGAAGGCTGCGCCTATTGTGGCCAACCCGACGCCGATGCCGGCGATCTACAAGTTCGACCTGGTGTCGGCCAGCGGCACGGCGATCTTCTTCGCGGCGCTGATCTCCATGGCCATCCTGCGCATCGGCGTGAAGAGCGGCGCGGCCACCTTTGGCGAGACGCTCAAGGAACTGAAGTGGCCGGTGCTGACCATCGGCATGGTGCTGGCCTTCGCCTTCGTCACCAACTACTCGGGGATGTCCACCACCCTGGCGCTGGTGCTGGCGGGAACCGGCGCGGCCTTCCCGTTCTTCTCGCCGTTCCTCGGCTGGCTGGGGGTGTTCCTGACCGGGTCGGACACCTCGTCCAACGCCCTGTTCGGCTCACTGCAGGCGACCACCGCACACCAGCTCGGAGTCAGCGATACGCTACTGGTGGCGGCCAACACCACCGGCGGGGTGACCGGCAAGATGATCTCGCCGCAATCTATTGCCGTGGCCTGCGCCGCTACCGGAATGGTCGGGCGCGAGTCGGACCTGTTCCGCTTCACGGTCAAGCACAGCCTGATCTTCGCCGCGTTCATCGGCTTGATCACACTGGCGCAGGCCTATGTGTTCACGGGGATGCTGGTGCACTGACGAAGTGAGCTGACGCTGGAGTTGAACCTGTAGGAGCGAGCTTGCTCGCGAACCGATTCCGCTGCGGGGTCCGTTCGCGAGCAAGCTCGCTCCTACAGAGAAACAGAGCCTCTCTCCCTAACCCTCTTTCTGAAGGAAGAGGGCTGGGAAAAGGGAACCACCCGAGCGCCAATATCCACCTGAACCAACGGATCAGAAATCCACCTTCCCCCGCCCCGCCTTGATCGCCCCGCGCTTGCTCTTGCCTTCCAGCCGGCGCGTCTTCGAACCCAGCGTCGGCCGGGTCGGGCGGCGCTTCTTCTCCACTTTCGACACGCTGCGGATCAGCTCTGCCAGGCGGTTCAGCGCGTCCTCGCGGTTCTGCTCCTGGGTGCGGTACTGCTGCGCCTTGATCACCACCACGCCGTCGCTGGTGATGCGCTGGTCGCTCAGGGCCAGCAGGCGTTCCTTGTAGAACTCCGGCAGGGATGAGGCGCGCACGTCGAAGCGCAGGTGCATGGCGCTGGACACCTTGTTGACGTTCTGCCCGCCGGCGCCCTGGGCGCGGATGGCGTTCAGCTCGATCTCGGCGTCGGGTATCTGCACGGTGTTGGAAATCTGCAGCATGGAAAGGATTCGGCAGGGAAATGATGGTCAGCATACAGCGCACCGCCGCGCCTGTCCCGAAGCCATCTGGCTCGCCCCGCAGCGCCCGTTCCTGACTTTTGCGTCAATTTTTGTATACGAATTTGTGTACAAGTTTTTCTTGCAATGTCGGCAATTCACCATTAGAACCCAGCCTGTCACCGACCGCAGTTCACCCTGCGGGACGCCGGCCCCGAAGCCACGAAAAAATAAGAACAACACAGAGGTGCAACATGGTTTCTTCCGCGATGACGGCCCTTGGCGCCGCCCGCCCCCAACCGCGTTCCAGCCGCCGCCTGAGCAACGGCCGCCGGTTCGCCCTCGGTACCGCGCTGGTGCTCGCCCCGCTGGGCATGGCGCAGGCCGATGATGACGATCGCTTCTTCGAGTGGACCAGCAACACGCTGGGCTTCCGCTACGGCAAGGGCTTCACCAACCCGAACAACCCGCACGACATCAGCAAGCGCATCTTCAGCTTCAGCCACGCCGATGGTTACCGCTACGGCAGCAACTTCTTCCATCTCGACGTGCTGCAGTCCGACAGCGATGACCCGCGCAAGGGCACCGACAAAGGCAGCAGCGAGGTCTATGGGGTGTTCCGCAGCCAGCTGTACGCCTCGCGGGTGTTCGATCTGCCGCAAGGCAAGGGCCTGGTGAAGGACCACGCGTTCACCTTCGGCTTCGACGCCAGCCGCAACAACAACCTCGGCTCGGCGAAGAAACGCGCGCTGGTGTTCGGCCCCACCATCAAGTTCAACGGGCCCGGCGTGCTCGATCTTTCGCTGTTCTACTACCGCGAGAAGAACCACTCCGGCATCCCCAACGTGAAACACCCGGACCACACCTTCGACACCACCTACATGGTCAACCTGACCTGGCTGCGGCCCTTCCAGCTGGGCGACCACGGGGCGAAGTTCCAGGGCTTCGTGAACTACACCGGGGAAAAGGGCGAGGACTACAACGACAACGACACCGCGCCGGAAACCCTGGTGCGCACCTCGCTGATGTTCGCCACCCTGCCCGGCGCCAAGCGCCAGCCAAACCTGTGGCTGGGCGTGGGCTACGAGTACTGGCACAACAAGTTCGGCGTGGACGGCGGACGCGGCACGCGCACCTCGACGCCGACGGTGAACCTGGAGTTCACCTTCTAGCGGCAGATGTGGCGGTGGTTCGCGAGCAAGCTCGCTCCTACGAAGAGCATGCCCGCGCCGACGGCACAGCCTGTAGGAGCGGGGGTACGCCATCGTTATTGCTCGCGAACCCACCCAGTCGCAGAGGGAGTCGCCACCGTAGGGCGCATAACCTGGAACAGGTTATCCGCCGGTGCCACGCGACGGATAACGCTGGCGCGTTATTCGCCCTACAAAAGCTCATCCGCCCATTGGCGCTGACATGAAAAAGCCCGGCATCTGCCGGGCTTTTTCATGCGGGTGCCACAAGACGAATCAGTTCTCCTTGCAAGCAACGCCGTCGGCGGGTTCACCGCCTTTCCAGTCCTTGTAAAGGGTCGCGTCTTCGCCCTTGGTCCACCACACGTACTGGCCCGCCGCATAGCGCGCGCCGGAGGCGGAGATGACGTTGGCGAAGACCAGGCTGGAGGCGTCGGTCACCGGCACCACGGCCAGGCTGTTGTCGCCCTTGTTCAGGTACTGCACGCTGATCTTGCGGCCGTCCTCGCACTTGTACGAGACGCTGCGCGAATCCAGCTTGGCGTCGCCGGGCAGGACCAGCGCGTCGACCTGGGGTGCTTTCTTTTCTTCGCCGCCGCAGGCGACGAGGAGGACCGGCACGGCGGCCGCGAGCAGCCAAAGTGCTTTTTTCATGAGTATCCCTCTGACGAAAAATGGCCCGGTCACTCTAGGAAAGCTCGGGCCGCGCGGTCAATCGCGGGCGGCCCGCCTCAAAGTCGGGCAGTGGCGCTGTGATCTCGACTGGCAATTTCACTGGGCGTCAGGCTGCACCTCCGGGGCGGCCTGCTGGAAGGCTTCGAGGGATTCGCAGCGCCCGGCGATGGCGAG
This sequence comes from Pseudomonas sp. CAN1, assembly GCF_030462585.1. Taxonomy (GTDB): domain Bacteria; phylum Pseudomonadota; class Gammaproteobacteria; order Pseudomonadales; family Pseudomonadaceae; genus Pseudomonas. Next base: position 38,825 of record NZ_JASMRU010000025.1, read on the forward strand.
CAGGCGCGGGCAAACGGAGAGGTCGCAGTCGAAGCGGCGGGCGTTGTACAGCTGGGGAATCAGGCAGGCCTCGAAGTAGCCGGGGCGCTCGCCCAGGGAGAGCGGACCGGTCCAGTGGGCGACACCCTCCTCCACCGCGCGCAGGCCGGTCTCGACCCAGTGGCGAATCCAGGCGTTTTTCGCCTCGTCTACCACCGCCAGCGGGCCGCTTAGGTACTGCAGCACGCGCAGGTTGTTCAACGGATGGATGTCGCAGGCGATGTGCAGGGACAGCGCGCGAACCTGCGCCCGTTGCAGCGCATCGCGCGGCAGCAGCAGACCGGGTTGCGGATGGGTTTCGTCGAGGTACTCGAGGATGGCCAGGGACTGGGCGATGCGCGCGTCACCGTCCACCAGCAGCGGCACCAGCTCCTGCGGGTTGAGCGCCTGGTAGTCGGCTGCGTGCTGCTGGCCGCCGTCCTTCACCAGGTGCACCGGTACCTGGCGGTAGGCCAGGCCCTTGAGGCCGAGGGCGATGCGCACGCGGTAGGCGGCACTGGAGCGCCAGTAGGAATACAAGGTGAGCATGGCGGTTCTCCACGGGCGGCCGCGCAAGCTGCGCGGCCACCCGGCAAGCGCGTTACTGGTCGGAGATCACGCCACGGCGAATCTGGTCTTCCTCGATGGATTCGAACAGGGCCTTGAAGTTGCCCTCGCCGAAGCCCTGGTTGCCCTTGCGCTGGATGATCTCGAAGAAGATCGGGCCGATCACCGTGTTGGTGAAGATCTGCAGCAGGATGCCATCGTCACCCGGCGCACCGTCGATGAGGATGCTCAGCTCGCGCAGTTGCTCCAGTGGCTCGCCGTGGCCGGCGACGCGGGTGTCGACCTTGGCGTAATAGGTATCCGGGGTGCTCATGAAGTCCACGCCATTAGCGCGCAGCTGGCGCACGGTGGCGTAGATGTCCTCGGTGGTCAGGGCAATGTGCTGGATGCCTTCGCCGTGGTACTCGCGGATGAATTCCTCGATCTGCGACTTGTCGTCCGCCGACTCGTTGATCGGGATGCGGATCTTGCCGCAGGGCGCGGTCATGGCGCGGGACAGCAGGCCGGTGAGCTTGCCTTCGATGTCGAAGTAGCGGATCTCGCGGAAGTTGGCGATGCGCTCGTAGAAGCCGGACCAGACGTCCATCTGGCCGCGCTTGACGTTGTGGGTCAGGTGGTCGATGCACAGCAGGCCGACAGCGTTGTCGTTGGCGGTGCGGCCTTCGATGAACTCGAAGTCGACGTCATAGATGCTCTTGTCGCCATAACGGTCGACGAGATACAGCAGCGAGCCGCCGATGCCTTCGACGCAAGGGATGTTCAGCTCGCCGAAGTTGGCGTGGCTGCCCACCAGCTTCGCGCCCTGGGATTCGACGTAAGCGGCGGCCTGCGCGGCGTTCTTCACCCGGAAGGCCATGGCGCAGGCGCTCGGGCCGTGCTTCTTGGCGAACTCGTGGACGTGGCCGGTGGGGCTGCCGTTGAGCACGATGTTGATGTCGTTCTGCTGGAACAGGAAGACTTCCTTGGAACGGTGCTTTGCGGTCTCGGTGAAGCCCATGCCGGTGAACAGCTGGCGCAGTTGCTGGATGCCCTGGGCGTCAGGGGCGGTGAATTCGACGAACTCGAAGCCGTCGGTGCCGATGGGGTTGTGTTGTTCGATCTTGGTCACGGCGTTCATCCGGCCTCCTCGTTGTCGTTATCGGCTGGCTCGGCGCGAGGCCGTCCAGGCGTCTGGAATGCCTTCATCACAACCGCCGCGGGCCTTGGGAACAAGCCGGGTACGGGGTGCTCGCCGCCTGATTGCGCAATGAGCCCGGCAAGAAATCCTTACACCGGCCAAAGCCCCATGCGGCATGCCGCCGCACCGTAAAGAAATCGTGACAAGGTGGTGCGCCAGCCTGCCAGTGCGAGTGCCACGCTCTCGTCAGCGCGCCGTGCGGCGGCTACCATGCGGCCCATATCCCCTGCCCGAATCGGACTTTGGCCCGCACTATGGCCCGCGCCGCTCCCCCTGATTTCGAAGCCACTCCGGCGACCCTGCGTGCCCTGGCCCGCAGCTACCCGCGCGGTCTGCACATCGAACCGCACTCCCACGACTGGGGGCAGGTGCTCTATGCCATGTCCGGGGTGATGTGGCTGGAGACGCCTTCCGAAGCGCTGCTGGTGCCGCCCAACCGCGCCGTCTGGCTGCCGCCGCAGGTGCCCCACGGCATCCGCGTGGTCAGCGAGCTGCAGATGCGCAACATCTACCTGCGGCCAGGGACGGCGGATGCCCTTGGTGAGCGGGTGCAGGCGTTCGAAGTGGCTGGGCTGCTGCGCGAGCTGATCGTCAGGCTGGTGGAGCACGAGCGCGAACCCGACACCGATTACTACCAGGCGCTGTCGCAACTGGCCGTGCTGGAGTTGCAGCGCGCGCGCAGCCTGCTGTTGCGCGTGCCACTGCCGGACGACTCCGACCGCCGCCTGCTGAACCTGTGCCTGGCGGTGATGGCCGAGCCGAGCCAGGAGATTTCCTTCGAGCAGCACGCCGCCGACGCCGGGGCCAGCGTGCGTACCCTGGCCCGCCTGTTCCAGCGCAGCCTGGGCATGGGCTTCGCCCAGTGGCGCCGGCAGGTGCAGTTGGCCACGGCGGTGGCGCAGCTCAACGAAGGCATGGCGGTGAGCCAGATCGCCCATGGGTTGGGGTATCAGCCGGGGAGCTTCAGCGAGATGTTCCGCCGCGAACTGGGGGTGGTGCCTTCGGAGTATTGCGCCAGGTGACGGTCGGCGGTGGGAGGTTCGCGAGCGAGCTCGCTCCTACGAAGAGCCCGCGCCCCCACCTGTAGGAGCGGACCTTGTCCGCGAAGTCTTTCCGGCGGAAACGGTGTGCACAGGGTATTTCTCCAGGCATCGCCTGCCGGCGATTCGCGGAGAAGCTCCGCTCCTACAGGCGGCACTGCCTGTCGGCACCTGAGACAGTCATCCAATACTCCCCACCACATCTGTCCGATATTCCGAAGCCTATGACCGGCGGCGCCCCGGCGCGGCTCCTAGACTGGCCCCATTCCCGCCAGCCGCCGGAACAATCTGCGGAGGACAAGATGAACTACCTGATTTCCCTGGCCATCGGCATCACCGTCGGCCTCGCCTACTACTTCCTCGATTTCCGCTCGCCGGCGCCGCCGTTGGTGGCGCTGGTCGGCCTGCTCGGCATGCAGATCGGCGAGAACGCCCTGCCGCTGCTCAGTCGCTGGTTGCACTGATTGCTCTCCTCCCTGATTGCCCTCTTCCTTGATTGCCCTCTCCCTTGAGAACAGGACCCGTGCCATGAAAGCCCTGCAATTTGACCGCACCGGCGACCTCGCCGCCCTGAGCTTCACCGAGATCGCCGACCCGGTTGCGGCCGCCGATGAAGTGCTGGTGGAAATCCACGCCGCCGGCCTGAACCCCAGCGACGTGAAGAACGTCCTCGGCCGCTTCCCCTACACCACCCTGCCCCGCGTGCCCGGTCGCGATTTCGCCGGTACCGTGGTGAAAGGTCCGGCCGAGCTGCTGGGCAAATCCGTCTGGGGCACCGGCCGCGGCCTGGGCTTCAGCCGCGACGGTAGCCACGCGCAACTGATGAGCGTGCCGCTTGGTGGCGTGGCGCTGATGCCCGAGCGCATGAGCTTCGCTCAGGCCGCCAGCTGTGGCGTGCCCTTCACCACCGCCTGGGACGCTCTGGAGCGCAGCCAGGTCGGCGCCGGCACCCGCCTGCTGGTGATCGGTTCCGGCGCCGTCGGCGCGGCGGCCATCTCCCTGGCCAAGGCCCGTGGCGCACAGGTGCTAGGTGCGGTACGTCGCGCCGAGTCGCAGGCCGAGCTGCAGGCCCAGGGCGTGCCGAGCATCCTGCTGGGTTCGGCGGAGACCCTGGCGGCGCAGGTGGAGGAACACTTCCCCGGCGGCGCCGAGGTGATCTTCGATACCACCGGTTTCTGGTTGCCGGCGGCGGTCGCGGCGCTGGCCACCTTCGGTCGCATCGCCATCATCGCCGCGCCAGTGGACGGCCACGTGCAATTGCCAGCCCTGGCCTTGTATCGCCGTGGCGGCTCGGTGGTGGGGGTGAATTCGCTGCTCTACGACACGGTGGCCTGCGCCGCGATGCTGCGCCAGTTCGGCCAGTGGTTCGACGATGGGCGCCTGCCGCTGCCCGGCGGCCTGCGCGAAGTGCCGCTGAGCGAGGGTGTGCAGCGGTACCACGAGGTCAACGAGGGGAGCAGCGAGAAGATCATTCTCGTGCCTTGAGGCGGATCACCGAGCGCTGGAAGAGCCCCCTCACCCCAGCCCTCTCCCGAGGGAGAGGGGGCCGTCCGGCGTCGGCCGGTGAAGACATCGTCTTCCTGAAAGTATGAATCGAGCGGCCCGGCGAGCGCCGAAGTGAGCTAGCGCACTGAACGGCTCCCTCTCCCTTCGGAGCGGGGCGCGCAGCCAGGGTTGGGGAGAGGGCAATCCCCGCGCCGATACACCCGCAATACCTCGACCAGCCCTACCCCGCCGCCTTCATCGAAGAAGTAGCCCTGCGCGCCCCGCCCTGCGCCTGCTCCAGCGCCATACAGTGGTCGAGGAACATGCGCATGTAGCCGTAGCTCTTGCAGATCGCCTCGCGCAGCGCCAGGCAGCGCGGCATGGCGAGCTGCGTGCCGCAGAGGGTGCAGATGATCTCCAGGGCTTCCCAGGGGTGATCGTCGTCGTAGCGGGCGTGCATCTTCAGCCAGCGCATGGCGTCCTTGCGGGCACCGGCCGGCAGCGTGCGTTCGTAGGTGTCGGTGGAGCAGACCAGCGCCGACCAGTCCCCGGTGGCGCCCTCGATGGCATAGTTGGTCGCCGCCATCGCCAGCGCCAGCTCCTCGGTGGCGCAGCTGTGCCAGCACCAATGGCCCAGCGCATGCAGCTCGGCGGGCACCAGCTGGGCCTTGAGCTCGGCCAGGGTCACACCATACGCCTCGGCCCAGCGCACCCAGTAGTCGGCGTGGTTGAGTTCGACGCGGATATTGCGCATCAGCCAGCGCCGCGCCATGTCTTCGCCGGGGCTGCGGCCGAAGCGCGTCTTGAGCAGGTTGTGGGACATGTACAGGGGGAACTGCTCGACTACCTGCCAGCCGCCGATGAGGAAGGCGCGCATGGTCTGGCGGCTCAGTTGGCCGTCGCGCATTCGCCCGTAGAGGGGATGCCCGACCACTGCCAGGCGGCTGGTTTCACACTCCTGCACCAGGCGTTGCGCCCAGTGCGGGTAACTGGAAAGTTCCTTGAGCGGCCCACTGCGAACAAAGGTGTCGTTCATCCAAGGCTCCGTTGCTGATCGTTCCATGCAAGCACCGGTAAATCTGGCCTCAGGTTAGACCCGTCTGGCCCCGTCGTCACCGTCCGGAGGTTGTGTTCGACTCAACGGTCACCCGCGCCGCCGTGCGCAGGAAGTTCCGGTTGAACGGCTGCGGCCGCGCCAGGCCGTAGCCCTGGGCGTAGTCGATGCCGATCTCGCGCAGCACTTCGAGGATTTCCTGGGTCTCGACGAACTCTGCCACGGTGCGCTTGCCCATCACATGGCCGATCTGGTTGATCACCTGGACCATGGCGCGGTCGATGGGGTCTTCGAGCATGTCCTTGATGAAGCTGCCGTCGATCTTCAGGTAGTCCACCGGCAGGTGCTTGAGGTAGACGAAGGAGGACATGCCAGCGCAGAAGTCGTCCAGCGAGAAGCGGTAGCCCAGCGCCTTGAGTTCCTGGATGAAGCGCGTGGCGTTGACCAGGTTTGCGATGGCGCTGGTCTCGGTGATTTCGAAGCACACGCTGGACGGCTCGATGCCATAGCGCGGCTGCACTTCGCGGAGGAAGTCGAGGAAAGTGTCGTCACCGATGGTGGCGCCGGAGAGGTTGATGGCGCAGGTGTGAATCGGTTCGTATCCGCCATCGGCGATGCGCATGGCCAGGGTCTCGAAGGCGTGGCTGACCACCCAGCGGTCGATGTCCGGCATCAGCCCGTAGCGCTCAGCGGCGGGGATGAAGTTGATCGGCGCCACCAGCCGCCCGCACTCGTCGTTCAGGCGCAGCAGCAGTTCGACGTGGGCGCCTTCCATGACACGGTCGTCGACCGGGAAGATCGACTGTGCGTAGAGGCAGAAACGCTGCTCCTCCAGGGCCAGGCGGATGCGCTGGACCCAGGCCATCTCGCCGACCCGGTTGGACAGTTCGGTGTCGTCCGGGCGGAACACCTGGGCGCGGTTGCGGCCTTTTTCCTTGGCCATGTAGCAGGCCATGTCGGCGCAGCGCAGGGCCTCCTCCACCGACACCAGCAGCGCCGAGATATGCACCACGCCGATGCTCACCGTGATGTTGAAGCCGCGGCCTTCCCACATGAAGTGCAGCGCCTGCACGGTCAGGCGGATGCGCTCGGCGATCTGCACGGCCAGGTCCGGCGGGCAGTTTTCCAGGAGGATGCCGAATTCGTCGCCACCGAGGCGCGCCAGGGTGTCGCCTTCGCGCAGGCACTGCTGCAGCACGGAGCAGACCTGGCGCAGCAGTTCGTCGCCGGCGGCGTGGCCGCAGGTGTCGTTGACCAGCTTGAACTGGTCGAGGTCCAGGTACATCAGCGAGTGCTGGCCGTGGGTATCCGCCGAGCTTTCCAGCGCATGCTTGAGGCGGTATTCGAACTCGCGGCGGTTGGTCAGGCCGGTGAGCGCGTCGTGGGTCGCCTGCCAGGACAAGCTGGCCATGTACTGGCGCTCGCGGGTCATGTCGTGGAGCACCAGCACCACGCCGGCAACCCGCCCTTCGGCGTGGATCGGCGTGGCCACCAGGGTCACCGCCACGCTGGTGCCATCCAGGCGCTGGATCAGCTTGCTGGTTTCGCTGCCGCCCTCCACGTCGCCACGGAGGATCTGCCCCACCAGCGGCAGGCCTTCCTCCTGCGAGCTCTCGTCGAGCACCCGCAGCAGCGAGCGCAACGGCAGGCCGACGGCCATGGAGTTGTCCCAGCCGATCATGCGTTCGGCGGCCGGGTTGAAGTAGGCGATGCACTCGTATTCGTCGAGGGTGACCACGCCGTCGCCGATGGCCGCCAGGGTGGTCTGTGCGCGCTCCTTCTCGGTGTCCAGGGCGCTTTCGAAGGCGCGCTGCTGGCGCAGCAGCTTGCGCGTGCGCCAGACCGCCAGGAGGATCAGCGACAGGCCGATCAGCCCGTTGGCCACCAGCAGCACCCACATGAGCATCCGCGAGCCCTGCCCGAGGGCGGCGGAGAAGGCCATGGCCGCCGGGGTGACGCCATCGTTGATGGCCTGGATGCGGCTGTCCCAGTAGCTCACGTCGCCGGCGCTGACGTCGTTGGCGCGAATCTTCGCGTGCATCTCGTCGCCCAGCTGCTCCAGCTGGTCGAGGTAGGCGTCGCCGACTATCCACTTCTTCACCGCCTCGTCGAAGTAGCTGTATTCATGGAAGTAGCGATACAGCCAGATCAGCGCGCCGACGTCGTCGGGATGGTTACCGCCCTGCAGGGCGCCGACGCGGGCCAGCTCCAGGTCGGGAACGTCGAGGTCGAGGGCGGCGCGGAAGGTGCGATCGCCCTGGGGAATGGCCATGGCGGTGCGATAGCGTTCGTAGTCCGCCGAGTCGCGGCTCTGGCTGTAGATCTGCAGGTAGTGAATGGCGTCCTTCTGGCCCTTGGACCAGAGGCTTTCGCCGCCGACATAAGCGCGCACGCCGGACAGGATGTAGAGGCTGCCGCCGCCGATCAGCGCCTGCAGCAGCACCACGACCATGAACGGCCAGACCAGTTTCAGCAGGCGCGTGGTACGCCGGGTCGGCAACAGTCCCATAGCATCCATAACCAGTATCGAAATCCTTCTATTTGTCCCTGGCAGTCGTTCCACGGAGGGGACTTCATCTGTCAGGCCGCCCCTTCTTAACTTCTAGCCGATCGCTGGAAATCCTCAAACTGCCGAGCATGACGCTTGGTCGGCTGGCGCTCCGCCGTCCGGCGGAAAAATGCTGGCGAAACGCCGCACCGCCTTTCGTCGGCATCCCCCTCGCCCCCTGCATCGCCGGCGATTAGTGGCCTTGCGACAGCAAGGGCCATGTGCCATACCTGAGGACGTCGTGCAAATTGCAATCGAACAAGAATCAGACCGAACAACGCCGCACTGCCGGCGAATTCGGCCATTCAGGTAAACGGCCATGGATGATCGTCCTCCACAGAATCCGCAATCCATCAGCGAAGCCATCGAGCAGCTCGAACGGCAATTGCAACGGCTCAAGGAGGGGGACGACAGCCCGCCTGCGCCGGAAGCGCCGCGCGTGCTGCCCTTTCCCCGACGACGCGATCGGCCCATGGGTGAAGGCGCCGGCAATGCAGTACTGATGGATTACCTCTACGGTATCGACAGCACCCTGCGCTCGCTACTGCCTGACGGCCCCACCGACCAGCTGTTCCGCTACGCCAGTTCCGCGCCGGCTTCGCGGGCGCTGCGCTCGCGGCGCCAGTTGCTCGCCCGCGAGATCGACCGCAGCTGCGAGATGCTCAGCGGCCACGCGCGCATCCTCTGCCTGGGCAGCGGCCACCTGCGCGAGGCCGAACTGGCGCGCTCGCTGCGCCACGGCCATTACCGCGACTTCATCGCCCTCGATGCCCAGGAGCAATCCCTGCGCACGGTGGAGTCGTGCTACGCGGCGATGGGCATCCGCACCGAGCTGTGCAGCCTGGACGAACTGTTCTACGGCCGCCCCGACCTCTGCCATTTCGACTTGATCTATTCCGCCGGCCTGTTCGAAGTGCTGGACGATCACGACGCCCGCGACCTGACCCGCAACCTGTTCGCCCGCCTGCTGCCAGGCGGGCGCCTGCTGATGGGCAACTTCCTGCCCAACGTGCCGGAGATCAGCTACCTCGAAGGCCTGCTCGACTGGCGCCCGCACTACCGCAGCGACGCGGCGCTGCTCGACCTGCTGCTGGGGATTCCCTACAACGACATCGGCGGCGCGCGGGTCTTCCACGACCTGGGGGATTGCGTGGGCTTCCTCGAAGTCACCCGCTACGGCTGATCAGCCCTGCTGCAGGTGGCCGTAGAGGCGCGCGTAGAGACCGCCTTCGGCGATCAGCTGCTGGTGGTCGCCGTCCTCGGCGATGCGCCCGCCGTCGAACACCAGCACGCGGTCGGCCTGTTTCACCGCGGACAAGCGGTGGGCGATGATCAGCGTGGTGCGGCCTTCGAGGAAGCGCTCCAGGGCCTGATGCAGGGCGTATTCGGTGGCGGCGTCAAGCGCCGAAGTGGCCTCGTCGAGGATCACCACCTTGGGTTCGGCGAGCACCATGCGCGCTATCGCCAGGCGCTGCCGCTGGCCACCGGAGAGGCGCACGCCGGAGCGCCCGACCACGCTGTCCAGCCCCTGCGGTAGTGCGCGGATGGTGTCCGCCAGCTGCGCCACTTCCAGGGCGCGCCAGCAGGCTTCGTCAGCGCGCTCGCGGCCCATGGTCAGGTTGGCGCGCACCGTATCGTTGAACAGCGCCGGATGCTGCAGCACCACGGCGACATGCTCGCGCACGCAGTCCAGGCCAATTTCCTCCAGCGCCGCGCCGCCATAACGGATGCTGCCGGACTGCGGCTGGTAGAGGCCCAGCAGCAGCTGCACCAGGGTGCTCTTGCCGCCGCCGCTGGCACCGACAATGGCGACCTTCTCGCCGGGGGCGATGTCCAGGTCGAGGTCGTCCAGCACGCGCTCATCACGGTAGGCGAAGCTCAGGCCGCGCACCTGGATACCGACGCTGGTGTGCCCGGCGAACGGATCGCGGCGGTGCTCGTAATGCGGCTCGTCGGCACGCGCCAGCAGCTCGTTGATACGGGTCAGCGCACCACCGGCGGCGTAGTAGGCGTATTGCAGGCTGAGCAGTTGTTCCACCGGGCCGATCATGAACCACAGGTAGCTGAACACCGCGAGCATCTGGCCAATGGACAGGTCGGAGAACAGCACGGTGAGCATGGCCGCGGCGCGGAACAGGTCGATACCGAACTGGAACAGCAGGCCGCTGGCACGCCCGGCAGCGTCGCTCTTCCACTGCGAGGCGACGGCGTAATCGCGAACTTCGCGAGCGCGCACTCCGAGGCGGCCGAGGAAGAAACCCTGGCGGTTGCCGGCACGCACTTCCTGGATGGCTTCGAGGGTTTCCGTCAGCGCCTGGGTGAAGCGCGAGGTGCTGTCGTTCTCCAGCTTCTTCAGGTGCTTCACGCGTTTGCCCAGCTGCACCGTGGCGAAGATCACCAGCGGGTTGAACAGCAGGATCAGCAGTGCCAGTTTCCAGTGCATCCAGATCAGGATGCCGGCGGTGCCGCAGAGGGTCAGCAGCGCCACCAGGAAGCGGCTCAAGGTGTCGCCGACGAACTTGTCGAGCGTGTCGAGATCGGTCACCAGGTGCGCGCTGACCGAGCCGCCGCCGAGGGTTTCGTACTCGCCCAGGGCGATGCGCTTCAGGCGTTCGATCAGGCGCAGGCGGATGCGGTACACCACGTCCTTGGACAGCCGCGCGAACAGCTTGGCCTGCAGCACATTGAACACCAGCGCGCAGCTGCGCAGCACCAGGGTCACCAGCAGCATCAGGCCGATGTAGCCGATGGGCTTGTGCAGGCCTTCAGGCAGCCAGTGGTTCATCACTTGCAGCGCCGCGTCGCCCTTGCCCAGCAGCACTTCGTCCACCAGCAGCGGCAGCAGCAGTGGGATCGGCACGCTGCAGGCGGTGGCCAGCACGGCGACCAGGTTGGCGAGGAGCAGGGCCTTGCGGTGGCGGAAGGCGAGCCGGCGAATCTCCGCCCAGCTCAGGCGGTCTGCGGCCAGCTCAGGCATGCCGCCCGCGCTCCAGCCAGCGCTCCAGCAGCGGGGCGAGTTCGCCCAGCGGCTGGTAACCGTTGGTCAGCAGGGCCAGTTGGCCGTCACGCTCGGCCAGCAGCGTGGGGAAGCCGGCGATGCCCAGGTCGCGGGCCCAGGAAAAGTCGGCCAGGGTCGCTGTCTGGTTGTCCTGGCTGTCGAAAGCTTCGGCGAACTCGATGCGCGGCAGGCCGACACGTTCGGCCAGTTCGCTGAGCACGCTGGCCTGGGTAACGTCGCGGCCTTCGGCGTAGAAGGCGCGCTGGATTTCGCTCACCAGAGCCCAGGCGCAGTCCTCATCCAGGCGACGCGCGGTGACCACCGCGCGGCAGGCCGGCTCGGTGTCGTAGACGAAGCCGTCAGGCAGGGCATCCTCGAAGCGGAACGGCTGGCCGGTGGCTTCATGCACCGCATGCCAGTGTTCGAGGATGTAGCGCTTGGTGGTCGGCTCCAGCGCGGCGCCCTGCCCCGTGCGCAGCCCGCCCATTACCAGCGCCAGCGGCACGCCCGCGGCGCGCGCCTGCTCTACCAGCTGCCCGGCGACCGGGGCGAAGCCCCAGCACCAGGAGCACATCGGGTCCATCACGTAGAGCAGGCGGCTGGTCATGGATCAGTTCTCCGCGCGGGGATCACGGCCAATGGGGTGCGGCTGGTTGCGCTGGCGCGCCAGTTCGATCTGTTTCTGCCGCTCGCGGGCGCTGGCGCGGGTCTTCTCCGACAGCGTGTCCCAGCAGTTCGGGCAGCTGATGCCCGGCGCGTAGTGCTCGGAAGCGCGATCCTCGACCGAGATCGGGTTGCGGCAGGCATGGCACTGATCGTAATCGCCCTCGGTCAGGTCATGGCGCACGGTCACGCGGTTGTCGAAGACGAAGCAGTCGCCGCGCCAGAGGGTTTCGGCCTCGGGCACTTGCTCCAGGTACTTGAGAATGCCGCCCTTGAGATGGAAGACCTCTTCGAAGCCTTCATTGAGCATGTAGCTCGAAGCCTTCTCGCAGCGGATGCCGCCGGTGCAGAACATCGCGACCTTCTTGTGCTTGGCCGGGTCGTAGTGCTCGCGGATGTAGTCGGGGAATTCGCGGAACGACCTGGTCTTCGGGTCGATGGCGCCCTCGAAGGTGCCGATGGCCACTTCGTAGTCGTTGCGGGTGTCGATCAGCAGCACTTCCGGGTCGGAGATCAGCGCGTTCCAGTCCTCGGGTTCGACGTAGGTGCCGACCTTGGCGTTCGGGTCCACGCCCGGTACGCCGAGGGTGACGATTTCCTTCTTCAGCTTGACCTTGGTGCGGTAGAACGGCTGCTCGTCGCAGTAGGACTCCTTGTGGTCGACATCGGCCAGGCGCGCATCGCTGCGCAGCCAGGCCAGCAGGCCGTCGATGCCGGCGCGGGTGCCGGAGACGGTGCCGTTGATGCCTTCCTCGGCGAGCAGCAGGGTACCCTTCACGCCGTTGTCCAGCAGGGTCTGCAGCAGCGGTTCGCGCAGGGCGACGTAGTCGAGCAGGGAGACGAACTTGTACAACGCCGCGACGACGATTCTTTCGGTGGTCATGCATCACTCCAGTGGTCGCCCGCGTAAAGGGCGGACCGGGCTTCTTTGGAAACGAAAGTTTGGAAAAGAAAGCTGATCGACAGCTGAAAATGACAGCGCCGGCCAAAGGCCGGCGCTGGGAGTCGCATTCTACACGGAACGGGACCAGGCCCGCACGCGCTTGGTCAGCTCGCCGATCAGTGCATCAGGCTCTCAATGCAGATCATGCTTGCTGCCACCGCGGCAGGTCGGCGAATCCGGTGCCGCGCCCTGCTGCGCCCACTCCTCGGGGGTGTAGGTATGCATGGCCAGGGCGTGGAACTGGCTCATCAGATCGCCGAGCGCGCCGTAGACCTTCTGATGCCGCTTCACCGCATTCAACCCGGCGAACACCGGGCTGACGATCACGGCCTTGTAGTGCGTTTCCTGTCCGCGGCTGTGCATGTGGCTCTCGTCGAGCACCTCGAGGTGTTGCGGTTCGAGGGCGCCCAGGGCGGATTGGATACGGTCACGCATGCTCATGTCGGGTCTCGCTGGCAGTCAGTACGGTTCAGGCAATGATACCGCGTCTGGATCAGGGCTTCTTGGCCGGAGCGGCCGGGGCCTTCACGCCCAGTTCCTTGTCCATGTCGGCCATCAGCTTGTTCACCGGCTCCACCGCGGTCTGCAGTTTGGCCTGGGTCAGCTGGGCGGATTCGGCGGTCAGGCGCGGCATCTTTTCCAGCACCTTGCGACCCAGCGGAGAAGCGTAGAAGTCGTTCAGTTGCTTGAGCTCGGATTCGCTGAAGTTGCTGGTGTAGAGCTTGACCAGTTCAGGCTTGAGCTTGTCCCAACCCACAGCGCGATCCAGTTCGGCATTGGCCTTGGCCTGGTAGCGGTCGAGCACGGCCTTCTTGCTGTCGGGCGCCTTCGCCTGGGCGAAACGCTGGGCGAGCATCTGCTGGACTTGCGCATAGACCGGCACGGTCAGCTTGTCGGCATGGACCTGCTTGAGGAATTTCTCCGCCTCGGCATTGGCGTCGGCCAGAGCCACGGAGCTGAAGCCGACCAGAAGAGCGGCAGTGCAGAGGGAACGAAGAACGGTCATGGGGCAGTCCTGTGAGTCTGAAGGGTGTCCGGGTGGGACCCGCCATTCTGCGCCTAAGTTCGGAAATCGCTCAAGAGAATGCCAATTGCCGGGCAAGTGACGCGCTTCTCTTGTCGGACAGTTCCTGAAACGGCATGCTGCGGCGCGTTGCCACATGGATGTGTCCGATGAACAGCCTCTCCCACCCGCCGACGCCCGTCGCCGCGCCGCCCCTGTGCGATGCGCGCGGCCGCCTGAACGCCGCGGCCGTGGGCTGGTCCTCCCGCCCGCAGACGCTCTGCCGGCTCTCCGGCAACGCCGGCCGGCGCAAGCGCTGGAACCACTGGTGCATCAACGCGCCGGGCTGGATGCTGTCGATCACCATCGCCGACCTCGACTACCTGGGCTACGGCGCCGTGTACTTCCTCGACCTGGAAACCGGACAGTCGGTGCACCGCACCCAGTTCAGCCCCTTCGGCCTGGGCTGCCAGCTGCCGGACATGCCGAACCAGAGCCATCGCTTCGACCACGGCCAACTGAGCCTGGGCTTCGACGAGCAGCCCGGCCAGCTGCGCATCACCGCCTGCGCGCCGAACCTGGGCGGCCAGCCGCTGAACCTGTCGCTGGAGGTGCAGCGCCCGGCGCACCTGGAATCGGTCAACCTGGTGGTGCCCATGACCGGCAAGTGCTTCCACGCCTGCAGCCGGCAGATGGGCCTGCCGATCAGCGGTAGCCTCACCCTTGGCCGCAAGACCTACCGCTGCACCGAAGGCCAGAGCTTCGCCGCGCTGGATTTCGGTCGCGGCGTCTGGCCATTCAATACCCAATGGACCCGCGCCGCCTTCGCCGCGCCCGGCGGCATCGCCGGCAACTTCGGCGCCGGCTGGACGGAAAACAGCCACCTGAGCGAGAACGCCCTGTGGTTCGGCGGCGAACTGCAGCCGCTGGACGGCCCTGTGGATATCCGCCAGGTGCCGCACGATCCGCTGTCGCCCTGGCAGCTACGCTGTGCCGACGAGCGCGTCGACCTCACCTTCACCCCGCGCAAGCTGCATCGAGCCCATCCGCGCCTGGGCCCGCTGTTCGCCGAGACCAGCCAGTGGTTCGGCCGCTTCGACGGCTCGCTGCGCAGCGCCGAGGGCGACCTGGTGCCGGTCAGCGGTGCGCTCGGCTGGGTCGGCGCCACGCACGCCAGGTGGTGATCGCCCGCGGGTGACCTGAGGCACAGCGAAACCGCTCTATCACGGCCATTGAGCCAGAGTGGAACCCGGAAGCTTCGTAGCGGCCTAAACTGGCCGAGACCCTTTTCCGGAGACAGCACCATGAGCCGCACCGAAACCGACAGCCTCGGTCCCATCGAGGTCCCCGAGGACGCTTACTGGGGCGCCCAGACCCAGCGCTCGCTGGAGAATTTCGCCATCGGCGGGCAGCGCATGCCGCTGGCCGTGGTGCATGCCCTGGCGCTGATCAAGAAGGCCGCCGCGCGGGTCAACGCGCAGTTGGGTGAGCTGCCGGAGAACATCACCAGCCTGATCGAGGAAGCCGCCGACGAAGTGCTGGCGGGCGAGCACGACGAGCAGTTCCCGCTGGTGGTCTGGCAGACCGGCAGCGGCACCCAGAGCAACATGAACGTCAACGAGGTGATCGCCGGGCGCGCCAACGAGATCGCCGGCAACGGCCGCGGCGGCAAGAAGCCGGTGCACCCCAACGACCACGTGAACCGCGCGCAGAGCTCCAACGACAGCTTCCCCACGGCCATGCACATCGCCGCCGCGCAGGCCGTGCAGAACGACCTGCTGCCGGCCATCGCCGAGCTCTCCGGCGGCCTCGCCCAGCAGGCCGCGCGTCACGCCAACCTGGTGAAAACCGGGCGCACCCACCTGATGGACGCCACGCCCGTCACCTTCGGCCAGGAGCTTTCCGCCTTCGTCGCCCAGCTCGACTACGCCGAGCGTGCCCTACGCGCGGCGCTGCCGGCGGTCTACGAACTGGCCCAGGGCGGCACCGCCGTCGGCACCGGGCTGAATGCGCCGAAGGAGTTCGCCGAGGCCATCGCCGCCGAGCTGGCCGACCTCTCCGGCCTGCCCTTCGTCTCCGCACCGAACAAGTTCGCCGCCCTCGCCGGCCACGAGCCGCTGGTGACCCTGGCCGGCGCCATGAAGACCCTCGCCGTGGCGCTGATGAAGATCGCCAACGACCTGCGCCTGCTCGGTTCAGGCCCGCGCGCGGGCTTCGCCGAAGTGAAGCTGCCAGCCAACGAGCCGGGCTCCTCGATCATGCCCGGCAAGGTCAACCCGACCCAGTGCGAGGCGCTATCGATGCTCGCCTGCCAGGTGTTCGGCAACGACGCCGCCATCACCTTCGCCGCCAGCCAGGGCCACCTGCAGCTCAACGTCTACAAGCCGGTGATCATCCACAACCTGCTGAAGTCCGCGCGCCTGCTGGCCGACGGCTGCCGCAACTTCAACACCCACTGCATCGCCGGCATGGAGCCGGACGCAGCGAAGATGCGCGAGCACCTCGACCGCGGCCTGATGCTGGTGACCGCGCTGAACCCGCACATCGGCTACGACAAGGCCGCCGAGATCGCCAAGAAGGCCTACGCCGAGGGCAAGACCCTGCGCGAAGCCGCGCTGGAACTGGGCTACCTGACCGATGCCGAGTTCGACCAGTGGGTGCGCCCGGAAACCATGCTGGAGGCCGGGCAGAATGGTTGAACCGACCCGCTCCGGCGCCACCCCGATCGAGGGCGACGGCAAGCGCGTACTGCTGGTGCTGGGCTCGCCCAAACCCGGCGGTTTCTGCCATGCGCTGGCCGAGTCATACGCCCAGGGCGCCCGTGCCAAGGGCCACGTGGTGCACACGCTGAAACTCGGCGAGCTGAACTTCGACCCGGTGTTGCGCGGCGGTTACGAACAGAGCCAGAGCCTGGAGCCGGATGTGCTCGACGCCCAGCGGCAGATCCACTGGGCGCAGCACCTGGTGTTCGTCTACCCGATCTGGTGGGGCGGCCTGCCGGCGCTGCTGCAGGGCTTCTTCGACCGCGTGCTGCAGCCCGGCTTCGCCTTCCGCTACCGCTCGGTGGAATCCCGCGAGTTCGAACCGCTGCTGGGCGGGCGCAGCGCCGACCTGCTGGTCAGCCACGACCAGACCCACTGGCACTACCGCCTGCGCCAGGGCGCCCCGGCCCATCGGCAGATGACCCGCTGCATCCTCGCGCCCTGCGGCATCGCCCTGCACCACCTGGAGGAATTCAGCCCGGTGCGCGGCTCCGGCGAGGAGCAGCGCCAGGGCTGGCTGCGCCGGGCGGAGCAGCTCGGCACGCAAGTTTGAAAACAGGCTGGATAGCGCCCTAGGCGCTGCCCAGCCTGGTTTCGACACCCGTTCAGAAGGCAGCCCCAATATCTTGGGAAATCACCTACGCCGCATCCACTCTCGATTTTCCTAGCATGCCCTCGCCCCGATCCGGGGTTCCTCTCGCCTCTGGAGGCAGCATGCTTCGCAAACTCTCCGCCGAAATGATCGGCACGTTCTGGCTGGTGTTCGGTGGTTGCGGCAGCGCCATCTTCGCCGCCCACGCCATTGGCGTACTGGGTGTTGCCCTGGCCTTCGGCCTGACCGTGGTGACCATGGCCTATGCCATCGGCCCGATCTCCGGTTGCCACCTGAACCCGGCCGTAAGTCTCGGCCTTTGGGCTGGTGGCCGCTTCCGCACCGCTGAGCTGGTGCCGTACATCATTGCCCAGTGCATCGGCGGCGTGCTCGCCGGCGGCGCCCTGTACCTGATCGCCTCCGGCAAGGCCGGCTTCGACCCGCTGGCCGGCTTCGCCGCCAACGGTTATGCCGAAGGCTCGCCGAGCGGCTACAGCCTGCAGTCCGCGCTGATGATCGAAGTGCTGCTGACCGCGTTCTTCCTGTTCGTGATCATGGGCGCCACCGACCAGAAGGCTCCGGCAGGCTTCGCCCCGCTGGCCATCGGCCTGACCCTGGCGCTGATCCACCTGATCAGCATCCCGGTCACCAACACCTCGGTGAACCCGGCACGTAGCCTGGGTGTGGCTATCTTCGCCGATCCGCTGTTCATGAAGCAGCTGTGGCTGTTCTGGGTTGCCCCGCTGGCGGGCGGCGTGATCGGTGCGCTGGTCTATCGCCTGGTTCGTCCGTCCAACGACTGAGCCATGTGGTGAAAAGAAAACGGGCGCCTTCGGGCGCCCGTTTTCGTTGGTGCTTGGCCCTTCCTTTTGTGGGCCGCCCAGCTCCAGTGTCGTAGGGCGAATAACGCTTCAAGCGTTATCCGCCGCTGGCCGTTTCTCCCCTGCGCCACGGCGGATAAAGCGTTCCGCTTTATCCGCCCTACCAGAGCAGGTCGGTGCGTGCCGTAGCGCGAATAACGCCTCGGGCGTTATCCGCCGTTGGCGCCGGCGTCGGATCAGAAGTACTGAGTCAGGCTGAACTTGGCGTTGCGGCCCTGGCTGTAGACGCTGTCGCCGGCCAGCGCCGGGTGGTAGTCGCGGTTGAACAGGTTGTCGACGGTGAAGTTCAGCTCGGTGTTCTCCAGGCCCAGGCGCCGCGGTTTCCAGCTGGCGAACACACGGTGGGTGTCGTAGCTGTCGTTGACCGTCTGGTCCCAGAACACGTCGCCGACGCTGGTGCCCATGCCGCCGGAATACTTGTCGCTGGGCAGGCGGTCGGTCTTGCGGACGAACTCACCCTGCCAGCCGATCTGCGCATCCCAGGACGGGATCTTGGTGCCCAGGGTGGCGACCCACTTGGCCGGCGGCACGTCGCGCGCCCACACGTTCGGGCCCCAGGGGTTGCTGTAGGCGCCGTCGTGCTTGCCGGTCACCCACGAGTAGGACAGCCCACCGAACAGCCACGGGCTGTCATAGAAGCTCTCGACCTCGAAGCCCTTGTAGGTCACGCCGGGCATGTTGCGGTAGTTGGACAGCGGCAGGTAGTCGCCGCAGCTGCCGGAGATGGTGCCGTTGTCGATGGCCTGCTGCTCGCAGGCAACGCTGCGGGTGCGGAAGATTTCGTCCTTGATCTTGTTCTGGAACAGCGTGGTGCGCACCTGCAGGTTGTCGCCGTTGATGAACAGGTCCGGCAGGTTGACCAGCGAGCCGAAGCGCAGCGCGTGGATGCGCTCGGGGTCCAGGTCACGGCTGGTTGCGCTGACCGTGCTGCTGTTCTGCACCTCGTACATCTCGTCGATCACCGGCGCGCGCCAGGTGCGGCTGTAGTCGGCGAAGAAGCCCAGGCGCTCGGTGGCGGTCCAGAACAGCGACAGGCGCGGCGACCAGCCGCTGTAGGTCTGCGAGCTGTAGTCGTGGCCTTGGGCGGCGTTGTTGTAGAGCGGCGCGTCGTTGTCCTTGCCCTGGTTGCGCACGTGGTCGAAGCGCAGTGACGGGGTGATGGTCACGCTACCCAGGGTCAGCGCGTCCTGGATGTAGGCGCTGTTGGTGTTCTGCTTGCCGCTGGGCATGAAGGTCGGCTGGAAGTGGCCGTAGTTGTAGCGCGCGGTGTCGTAGGTGGAACCGGGGATGTACATGTCGGTGGTGCGGGTGTGGCGGTGGAACTGCGTGCCGATGGTGAACGCATGCTGCACCGGGCCGGTGGCGAACAGGCTGGTGTTGCGCAGCTCCAGCACCTTGTCCTTGTAGTCGGTGTCCATCTTGCGGCCGCCGGTGGAGACCTGGAAGAAGGCGTCCGGGTTGCGCTCGTCGGTCTGGTCGATATGCGACTCGGAGTACTGCACCATCAGGTCGATCAGCGGGTTGTCGATCGGGTGGTATTCGTACTTGCCCGACCACGTGGTGTCGGTGGTGTCGCGGTGCGCCAGCAGGCGCTTGAGCGCGGCCTCGTAGCCGTAGCGGTCGATGCTCGACTGGGTCGGCGGCGTCGGGTAGGAGGCCGAGGAGAAAGGCGTCCAGCGCGTACTGTGGGAGCGGCTGTAGGCCAGGCTGATGTCGTTGTCGAGGTTGGGGTGCAGGTTCAGCTTGAACAGCCCGGCGTCCAGGTCCTGGGCGCTGTTGGGCAGGCGGCTGGGGTTGATCGGGTAGTTGTTGTTCGGGTCGGGAATGTGCCCGGCAAGCTTGATGTCGCGGCCGTCGCGGGCGGTGAGGAAGGCCAGGGCATCGACCTTGCGGTCCTCGGTGCGGCCATACACGGCGCCGCTGTAGATCTTCTGCTGGTCGTTGGAGTGGTAGCCGTACTTGAGCATGGCGCCGACGTTCTGGTCATCGCGCAGCATGTCCGGGGCGTCCTTGGTCTCCATGTGCACGGTGCCGCCGAAGCCGCCGTTGCCGTTGTAGACCGAATGCGGGCCCTTCTCCACTTCGATGCGCTTGATCAGCTCCGGCTCGATGAACACGGTGCCCTGCTGGTAGCGCTCGAAGCCGCTCTTGGGTGCGCCGTCGAGGGTAAAGGGCACGTCCTCGGCATCGCCCAGGCCCCAGATGTTGACGGTCTGCCCGCCCGGCTTGGGCGAGCCACCCATGGTCACGCCGGGCAGGGTCTGCAGCAGGCTGGGAATGTTGTCGGCCTGGATCCGCTCGATGTCCTTGCGGGTCAGGGTCGAACGGCCGACGTTGCTGGAATCCACCGACAGGCCGCTGCCGACGATGGTCTGCGAGTCCAGCTCGATGGCGTTGTCGCTGAACTTGTCGACCTTGCCCGAGCGCCGCACGACGAAGCCGTCGCCCGCCTCCACCAGCTCCAGCGACGAGCCCTTGAGCAGATGTTCCAGCGCTTCACGCACGCTGTAGCGGCCGTTCACCGCGGGCGCCTTGAGGCCGTCCAGCTGGGCGGCGTCGTAGAGCACCTGTACGCCGGCCTGCTGCGACAGGCTGCCGATGGATTCGCTGAGCGACTGCGCCGGCAGGTCGACCTGCCAGTCGGCGGCGCGGCTGTACTCGGCCATCATCAGGCTGCCGAGCAGCACGGCACAGCCCAGCGGGCGCGCGAACGGGAAGTTGAAACGAGACTGCATGCAAGGCCCTCCCCAGGGTCGAAAAGCGCTGCGCGTTTCGCAGCGAATGACGGGGAAGACCCTCATTCGAGAAAAACCCACACCTGCAAATAAAAATATTTCTCAAAAATAATCGAAGCTGTGCCGTTGTCGTTTTTGTAGGAGCGGGCTCCGTCCGCGATGTGCAACCGGCCAGCTCGGAGCTGCCGGGAATCAATCGCGGACGAAGTCCGCTCCTACGTGAGGTCCTGTACGAGAGCCAGCTCTCTCTCTGCAAGAAGAGGAGACCGCGCGGCGCAAATTGAGGCCAATGCGGGCTTTCGTAGGAGCGAGCTTGCTCGCGAACGGGCTCCCCGGCAGCAGCGGAGCTGGGCGGGTTCGCGAGCAAGCTCGCTCCTACAAGAGACGCTGCCAGCCGGCCCCTTTGCGGCGGATAACGCTGGCGGGTTATCCGCCCTGTGTAGTTTCTTGTAGGAGCGGACTCCGTCCGCGCTGTGCAGCCGGCCAGCTCGGAGCCGCCGGAAATCGATCGCGGACGAAGTCCGCTCCTACGTAATGGGCCAGCGCCGGGGAAACCTGTAGGCGCGCATGGCGCGCTCGAATCAGCGCGGCAGGATGACCGCGCTGCCGTCGGCCTTGCGCTGCACGCGCACGTCCAGCAGCACCGGCAGGGCGGCGAGGAAGTCGTCCGGGCGGGCCAGGCGTACGTTGCCGGAGATGGGCTTCTGCGCCAGGCGCTCGTCACCCAGGCGAATCGGCGCGGCGCGGTATTGCGACAGCTCGTCCACCAGTGCGCCCAGCGGCTGGTTGTGGAAGGCGAGCATGCCGTCGCGCCAGGCAGCGATGGCAGCGACCGGTACGCGGTCGAGCTGCGCCTCCCCTGCCCCGCTGGGCAAACGGGCGCGGTCGCCGGCGGTCAGCGTCTGCTCGCCCGGTGCCGCGAGCTGCGCCTGCAACACCACCTTGCCGTGACGCACGGCGACGGTCAGGTCATCGCCCTCGCGGTGCACGTCAAAGCCGGTGCCAAGCACCCGCACCCGACTGTCGCCGGCGGTCACGCGGAAGGGCCGGTTGGCATCGTGGGTCACTTCGAAATAGGCTTCGCCACGGAGCAACTGCACATCGCGGAAACCCTCTGAGTAATCCACCCGCAACGCCGAATCCGCCGCCAGGAAAACCCGCGTGCCATCCACCAGCGTCACCTCGCGTTGCTCGCCCGGCGCGGTGGCTTGCACCTGCTGCGGATCGGCCAGACGGCCGCCGCTGAAATCATTGGCCAGCAGCAAGGCCGCGCAGAACACGCTGGCCGCGGCGAGCCCGCGCCAGGGCAGGCTGGAACGGCGGCGCGGCGCGAGGACGGGCCGGCGCACCTGGTCGAAATCGCTCCACAGCTGCTCGATCTCGCGGTAGGCGGAAGCGTGGGCCGGGTCTTCCGCCAGCCAGTCGGCGAAGGCCTGGCGCTCGCGGGCGTCACAGGCGCCCGAGCGCTGGCGGCTGAACCACTTGGCGGCCAGTTCGTCGATCACCTGCTGGCGTTCCTCATGTGGCGTCATGCTTCGCCCTCTCCCTGAACGTGCCGCTTGCAGTGCAACAGCGCACTGGCGACGTGCTTCTCCACCATGCTCAGTGAAATCCCCATGCGCTGCGCCACCTCGGGCTGCGACAGGCCGTCGAACTTGTGCAGGACGAAGGCCTCGCGGCGCCGTGGCGGCAGGCTGTCGAGAGCCTGGGAAAGCTGCCGAAGGTAACGTTGTCGCTCGAACTGCACCACGGGTTCGCCCCCTTCGGCGGCCGGTTGCTGGTCAGTATCCGTGGCCTCTTGCGGCTCGCTGGCGAAGCGCCGCGAGCGCTGCCAGTGGTCGCGCAGCAGGTTGCGCGCGACCTGGAACAGGAAGGCGCGCGGCTGCTCCACCTCATGCCTGGAGGAGGACTTGAGCCACTGGGCAAAAGCATCCTGGGCGAGGTCTGCGGCGTCCGCCGAGCTGCCCAGTTGCTTGCGCAAAAAGCGCAGCAGTTCGCCGTGGAAGGAGCGATAGGCCTGGGACACCGAACGGGAAAAGCGCTCATCCATCGACGCACGCCTCCCGGCGTCGCCGCCCTGCCCCGCACTTGCCCGCTACCACGTCGCCCCCAGAACCGGGGCGCTTGGCCACCGGCAACTATCGAATTGCACAAATGATAATACATATCATTTGCGAAATTGAAGCCGAATGAACGCGATGGCTAGCAAAAGGCCGCCTCGCGGCGGCCATTCAGGGATTCAGACGTTGGCGATGCGCGC
Source organism: Pseudomonas sp. CAN1 (assembly GCF_030462585.1). GTDB lineage: Bacteria > Pseudomonadota > Gammaproteobacteria > Pseudomonadales > Pseudomonadaceae > Pseudomonas. The sequence continues at coordinate 61,551 of NZ_JASMRU010000025.1, forward strand.
CCTTCGCGCCCGGTAACTGCGCAGCAGCGAAGGCGCGAGCGCGGTGAGCGCCGAGCCGCTGACCACCAGCAACGCGCCGAGGTAGGCCAGGCCGTTGAGTTCTTCAGGCAGCACGAACTCCGGCCACAGCGAGGCGGCCAGGGCCACCGAGGCAAAGGTCACCAACGGCGTGATTGCCAGGGTCGCGCTGACCCGCGAAGCCTCCCAGTGCGCCAGCGCCTCAGCGAAGGCGCCGTAGGCCACCAGGGTATTCAGGCAACAAGCTAGCAGCAGCCAACCCTGCAGCGGTGACAGGTCCAGCGCCTCCAGCGGATGCGCCCAGGGCGTGAGCAGCGCGCCGCAGCCCAGGTAGATCACCATCATCACCTGCACCGAGGTCCACTGGGTCAGCAACTGCTTCTGCGCCAGGCCGTAGAAGGTCCAGATGAAGGCGGCGAAGACCACGATGAGCACGCCGGTGGTGTACTCGCCGAGGGAGCCGAACAGCTCGGCCAGGCGCTGGTTGAAGAACAGCCCGAAGCCGAAGATCAGCACCGCGAGGCCGAGCGCCTGGCCGATGCTGAAGCTTTCCTTGAAGACGAACAGGCTGCCCAGCAGCAGGAGGATCGGTGCGATCTGGATCACCAGTTGCGTGGTGCCCGGCGTGAGCAGGCGCAGGCCGACCAGGTAGCAGACGTAGTTGCCGGTCAGGCCGAGGATGGCCACCAGCACCAGCCCCTTGCCACGTTTGCCCAGCGGCGCGAAGCGCGGCAGCTGGCGGCTGAAGCCCAGGTAGATGAGCAGCAAACCACCGGATACCACCAGGCGAAACCAGGTGACGGTGATCGGGTCCATGACCTTCAGGACTTCCTTGAGCTTGATTGGCAGGATGCCCCAGAGGACGGCGGTGACCAGGGCCAGGAACAGGCCGAACTGCCAGCGGCCGGATGAAACGTGCATGAGTGCCTCGACGCGTATGCGGTCCGCCATGCTAAGTCATGGCGGTATCGCCCCATAGGAACAGTTGCGCTGTGCAACTGTTCCGGTCGCTGGTCAGATCAGGGTCGAGAGGCGCAGCAACCACCAGATCAGGATGATCAGCTGGATGAAGAACGCCGCGAAGCGCACCCACACCGCCAGCGCCGAGGTGCTGAGCAGGTGCACCACCGACTGGACGATGCGCGCCACCAGAAGGGCCGGCGCCAGCGGGTCGGTGATCACCGTCTGCTGGGTGACCATGGCGTAGAGCAGCACGGCGCAGAACAGCGGCAAGTTCTCCACGCAGTTTGCGTGGGCGCGCACCAGGCGCTGGCCGAAGGTGCCGGGGGTGTTGCTGCCGTCGGCGGCGAAGACGTTGACTCTCATGCGGCCGGACATCACCAGCAGCCCGCGCTGGTTGACCAGCAGCAGGACCAGCAGCACGGTCCAGGCGACCAGGCCGAGCAGGGCGAAGGCAGAGGGACTCAGGGACATGCGGGACTCCTTTCTCTTGTTGGTTTGAGCGGAGTCTAGGGGAAGTAGAGCAATTGCTCTAGCCGTATGAAGGTGGGGCATTCGTAGGAGCGGACTCCGTCCGCGATGTGCCACCGACCAGCTCGGTGCTGCCGGAAATCGATCGCGGACGGAGTCCGCTCCTACCTGGATGATCCTGTGCCGGCCAGAGGGTTAGGGTGAGGGGCGATCCAAGCGCAGAGCTATCCGGTAGGAGCGGACCTTGTCCGCGAAATCCTTCGCGGCGGAATGCGTTGCCACAGGGCACACATCAGTGCTGCGCTCACTCGATGGGCATTCAACCGGCAATGCCAGCAAGGGGACGGAGATTCGCGGACAAGGTCCGCTCCTACGCAAGCAGTCCTGCGTTTCCCGACACAAAAGAAAACGGGCAGCCCGTTTCCGGACTGCCCGCTCCCATCCAGCGCCGCACTCACAGCTTGGCGATGGAGACCTCGGTGGATTTCACGAAGGCGATCACTTCGCTGCCGACGACCAGTTCCAGTTCCTTCACGGAACGGGTGGTGATCACCGAGGTGACGATGCCGGCGGCGGTCTGCACGTCGATTTCCGACAGCACGTCGCCTTCGACGATTTCCTTGATGGTGCCTTTGAACTGGTTGCGGACGTTGATGGCTTTGATGGTCATGGCGTAGCTCCTTGGGAGAATGGGGTGTTCACTGTGGGTTCAAAGCGCCCAGCGCAGTTGCGTGGGCAGTGGGGAAACGGGTTCCGGCTCGGGCGGCTGGGCCGGCAGCGACAGCACGCGTTCGAGCACTTCGGCTTCCAGCGCGGCGAGCCTGGCCGAGCCACGGGCACGCGGCCGGTGCAGCTCGACATTGAGGTCCAGGCCGATCTCGCCATCCTCGATGAGGATCACCCGGTCGGCGATCGCCACGGCCTCGCTGACGTCGTGGGTGACCAGCAGCACGGTGAAGCCATGCTGCTGCCAGAGGTTCTCGATCAGTTGCTGCATCTCGATGCGGGTCAGGGCATCCAGCGCGCCCAGCGGCTCGTCGAGCAGCAGCAGGCGCGGCTGGTGGATCAGCGCACGGGCCAGGGCCACGCGCTGTTTCTGGCCGCCAGACAGGCCCGCCGGCCATTCATTGGCGCGGTCTGACAGGCCTACCGCCGCCAGAGCATCCAGCGCCTTCGGACGCCAGTCGCCCTTGAGGCCCAGGCCGACGTTGTCGATCACCCGTTTCCACGGCAGCAGGCGCGAGTCCTGGAACATCAGGCGGGTCTCTTCGCGGGCGCTTTCCAGCGACGCGGAGCCGGCCAGCAACTGGCCGTCGCTGGCTTCATCGAGCCCGGCCAGCAGGCGCAGCAGGGTGCTCTTGCCGCAACCGCTGCGGCCGACGATGGCGACGAACTGGCCAGCGGGAATCCGCAGGTCGATGCCCTTGAGCACCTCGCGTTCGCCGAAGCGCTTGCGCACGTTTTCCAGCGCCAGCGGGATGCCTTTCTTCAGTTGCTGCGGCAGCTGCTTTTGAGACAGCGGATTGACTGCGTTCATGCCGCACCTCCCTTGACCTGATAGGCCGGGTGCCAGCGCAGCCAGATGCGTTCCAGGCCACGGGCGGCGAGGTCGGCGAGCTTGCCGAGCACGGCGTAGAGGAGGATCGCCAGCACCACCACGTCGGTCTGCAGGAACTCCCGGGCGTTCATCGCCAGGTAGCCGATGCCGGAGTTGGCGGAGATGGTCTCGGCGACGATCAGGGTCAGCCACATGAAGCCCAGGGCGAAGCGCACGCCGACCAGGATCGAGGGCAGCGCGCCGGGCAGGATCACCTGGCGGAACAGCGCGAAGCCGGACAGCCCGTAGCTGCGCGACATTTCCAGCAGCCCCGGATCGATATTGCGGATGCCGTGGTAGGTGTTGAGGTAGATCGGGAACAGCGTGCCGAGGGCGACCAGGAAGATCTTCGCCGACTCGTCGATGCCGAACCACAGGATCACCAGCGGGATCAGCGCCAGGTGCGGCACGTTGCGGATCATCTGCACCGAGCTGTCGAGGAAGCGCTCGCCCCACTGCGACAGGCCGGTGATCAGGCCCAGCACCAGGCCGATGCTGCCGCCGATGACGAAGCCGACGGCGGCGCGCCAGGTGCTGATCGCCAGGTGTTGCCAGAGTTCGCCGCTGACCACCAGGTGGTAGCCGGCCTCAGCCACGGCGCTGGGCGCGGGCAGGATGCGGCTGGACAGCCAGCCGAATTCCACCGCCAACTGCCAGATGACCACCAGGCCCACCGGCAGGGCCCAGGGCGCGAGGCGCTGGGCAATGGTATTGACGCTCTTGTTACTCATTCTCGGATCTCCCACCCGAATGGTTCGCGAGCAAGCTCGCTCCTACAGCTACGTAGGGCGCATAACGCGCCAGCGTTATCCGCCATGGCGGATGAAGCGTTCCGCTTCATGCGCCCTACGGGTGTCAGCTGGCAGCGGTGGCTTTCGGCAGGATGTCGTTGGCGACCATCTCGCCGAACGGGCTGACATAGCCACGTGCCTGCGGCGCCTGCGCCTGAGCCAGGTCCAGATGCGGGAAGAGCAGTTCGGCGACCCGGTAGGACTCTTCCAGGTGCGGGTAACCGGAGAAGATGAAGGTGTCGATGCCCAGCTCCGCGTACTCCTTCACGCGCGCCGCCACGGTCGGGCCGTCGCCCACCAGCGCGGTGCCGGCGCCGCCACGTACCAGGCCGACACCGGCCCAGAGGTTGGGGCTGACTTCCAGGTTGTCCTTGTTGCCGCCGTGCAGGGCGGCCATGCGTTGCTGGCCGACGGAGTCGAAGCGCGCCAGCGAGGCCTGGGCACGGGCGATGGTGTCGTCGTCCAGGTGGGAGATCAGGCGGTCGGCGGCCTGCCAGGCTTCCTCGTTGGTCTCGCGGACGATCACGTGCAGGCGGATGCCGAAGCGCACGCTGCGGCCCTGCCTGGCGGCCTTCTCGCGTACCTGGGCGATCTTCTCGGCAACAGCGGCCGGCGGCTCGCCCCAGGTCAGGTACAGCTCGACCTGCTCGGCGGCCAGATCCTGGGCGGCATCGGAGGAGCCGCCGAAATACAGCGGCGGACGCGGTTGCTGGATCGGCGGATAGAGCAGCTTGGCGCCCTTCACCTGCAGGTGCTTGCCGTCGTAGTCGACGGTCTCCCCTTCCAGCACGCGGCGCCAGATGCGGGTGAATTCGACCGAGGCTTCGTAGCGCTCGGCGTGGCTCAGGTGCAGGCCGTCACCGGCCAGCTCGTCCGGGTCGCCGCCGGTCACCAGGTTGAACAGCGCGCGCCCACCGGAGAGCCGGTCGAGGGTTGCGGCCTGGCGGGCGGCCACGGTCGGGGAAATGATGCCCGGGCGCAAGGCGACCAGGAATTTCAGGCGCTGGGTCACCGGGATCAGCGAGGCGGCGACCAGCCAGGAGTCCTCGCAGGAGCGGCCGGTGGGGATCAGTACGCCACCGAAACCAAGGCGGTCGGCAGCCTGGGCGACCTGTTGCAGATAACCGTGGTCGACAGCGCGGGCGCCTTCGGCGGTGCCCAGGTAATGGCCGTCGCCGTGGGTCGGCAGGAACCAGAAGATATTCAGACTCATCGCAGTAACTCCAGATAAGCGCGCCGGCGTGGCGTAGCCGCGCGATGATGGGATTGGGGTGGTTCGTGTTGCGTTCTTGTAGGAGCGAGCTTGCTCGCGAACGGATTCCCCGGCAGTTCCTGGGCTGGGCGGGTTCGCGAGCAAGCTCGCTCCTACGAAAAGCGGATCGGTTACTGGGCGGCCACCTTGGCCGGTGCGGTCCAGACCACGTCCTTGATGCTCAGCTTCCTGGGGATCAGCTTCAGGTCGGTGAAGGTGTCGGCGATCTTCTGTTGCGCCGCGGTGACTTCCGGGGTGATCGGCTGGGCGCCGTAGCCCTGGCGTTTCACCGCAGTGAAGGTGATGTCCGCCGGCAGGCCGAGCAGCGGCGCGACCTGGTCGGTGACCTGCTGCGGGTTCTGCTGCGACCACTCGCCGACCGAGCGCACTTCGTCGATCAGGGTGGTGATCACCTGCGGGTGGTTGGTCGCGTAGGGACGGGTCGCCAGGTAGAACTGGTGGTTATCCACAAGGTCGGAACCGTCCACCAGCGTGCGGGCGGAAAGCTGCTTCTCGGCGGCGGCCTGGTACGGGTCCCAGATCACCCAGGCATCCACGCTGCCGCGCTCGAAGGCGGCGCGGGCGTCGGCCGGCGGCAGGTACACGGGCTGGATGTCGCTGTACTTCAGGCCGGCCTTCTCCAGGGCGCGCACCAGCAGGTAGTGCACGTTGGAGCCCTTGTTCAGGGCGACCTTCTTGCCCTTGAGCTCGGCGACGGATTTGATCGGCGAATCCTTGGGCAGCAGGATCGCTTCGCTGGTCGGCGCCGGCGGTTCGTGGGCGACGTAGACGAGATCGGCGCCAGCGGCCTGGGCAAATACCGGCGGGGTTTCGCCGGTAACGCCGAAGTCGATGCTGCCGACGTTCAGGCCTTCCAGCAGCTGCGGGCCACCGGGGAATTCGGTCCATTGCACCTTGACGCCCTGCTCGGCCAGGCGCTTCTCCAGCGTGCCACGGGCCTTGAGCAGCACCAGGGTGCCGTACTTCTGGTAGCCGATACGCACGGTACCGGGTTGTTCGTCTGCCTGGGCGTTGTAGGACAGGGCCGCGATCAGCAGGGCCGCCAGTCCACTACGCAAAGTGAGGGTCCGCATGGGAGTGCTCCTTTATCGAGTGTGCTTGCCGGACCTGCGGTCCCGTTGTCGGGACGGTGAGGGCCTTTCATTTTTTGACGCAGTTGCCGCCTGCCGGGTTGGGGCTTGGCGTTCGACTGCGTTGGTGTTGTCGGTCAGATGCTCCAGCGGGCGTTGATCAGCCGTTCGTTGAGCAGGTTCGGGTCGTTGGGTTTCGGCCGGCGCACGAGGGCGCCGTGGAACTGTTCCAGGGATTCCAGCAGTCGGTGTTCGAGGGTCGATTCCAGGCGCGCCGGGGTATTGCCCTCGGGGTATTGCACCTGGCTCTCTTCGGCGAACACGCCGTGCAGGGTTTCCTGTGCCTTCAACGCGGCGAGGACCGGCTTGAGCGCATAGTCCACCGCCAGCATGTGGGCGTTGCTACCGCCGGTGGCCAGGGGCAGCACTACCTTGTGCGCCAGCGCCCGCTCCGGCAGCAGGTCGAGGATGACCTTCAGCGCACCGGCGATGGACGCCTTGTACACCGGGGTGGAAATCACCAGGCCGTCGGCGCGCAGCACCTGCTCGATCAGCTCGACAATGCGCGGGCTATCGAAGCGTGCGTGCAGCAGCTCCTCGGCCGGGAAGTCGTGCACGCTGTAGGAGCGCACCTCGGCGCCGTGCGCGTGCAGCCAGTTCCGCGCGATGTCCAGGAGGACACCGGAGCGGGAACGCTGGCTCGGGCTGCCGGCAAGGGTGACTACATACATCTGCACGCTTCCTTATAACGATCAGGGCGGTATAAATGCCGTCCTGCTAACCAATGTGCATAGACCTTACCAGTCCTCCTCATATTCCAATAAATGGTATTTATTCATTTAGTTATGCGATTTTGTTTTAATGTAGGAGCGAGCTTGCTCGCGAACCTCTCCACGACGGAGTTGCCGGGAAGGGCCCGTAGGATGGGTGGAGCGCAGCGATACCCATGCTGCCAGCCGGCACGTGCGGATCGATGGGTATCGCTACGCTCCACGCCATCCTACGCAGAGCGTCGGCTCAGATAACGTGGGATTGGTGCAGCTCGGTCAACGCTTCGCCGCGCAGGAAGGCCAGCTCGACGGCGCGACGGTCGCGCGGGCGCGGCAGCGGCACGGGGAATTCGCGGCGCAGGCGGCTGGGCGTGCCGCCCAGCAGCAGCACGCGATCACTGAGATAGAAGGCTTCATCGAGGTCGTGGGTGACCAGCAGGATGCTGATGTCGTATTCCAGCGCCAGTTGCTGGATCAGGTCCTGCAGGCGAATGCGGGTGAAGGCGTCCACTGCGCTGAAGGGCTCGTCCAGCAGCAGCACCTGCGGCCGGCCATAGAGGCCACGGGCGATGGCCGCGCGCTGGGCCATGCCACCGGAGAGCTGCTTGGGCAGCAGTTCGCCCTTGCCTTCCAGTCCGACGTCGCGCAGCAGGTGCTCGATGCGCTGCTCGTCGGCCAGCCAGCCGTCAGCGAAGCCGATGTTCTGCGCGACGGTCAGCCAGGGCAGCAGGCGCGGCTCCTGGAACACCACGCCGACGCCACCACCGCCACGGCCGCTATCACCATCCGGGCCGAAGCCCAGCAAAGGGTTGCGCTCCAGGGAGCCGGCGAACTCGTCGTCCAGCCCGGCGGCGATACGCAGCAGGGTACTTTTTCCACAGCCGCTGGGGCCGAGCAGGCTGACCACTTCGCCCGGCGCCAGGCTCAGGCTGACGTCGTCCAGCACCCGCACGCCGGAGAAGCTCTTGCGGATATCACGCAGTTCCAGCAAGGCGCTCATCAACGGTCACCCTGCTCTTGCGGACGATTGCCTAGAAAGGTATCGCGCCAGACCAGCGCGCGCAGCTCAAGCGCCTTGAGCAGGCTGTCGCTGAGCTTGCCGAGCACCGCCAGCACCAGGATGGCGGCGATGACGATGTCCGGCCGCGAGGTTTCCCGGCCGTCGCTGAGCAGGTAGCCGAGGCCGCGGGTGGCGGCGATCAGTTCGGCGGCGACGAGGAACATCCAGCTCAGGCTCAACGCACCGCGCAGGCCGGTGAACAGGCTCGGCAGCGCCGCCGGCAGGAGGATGCGCCGCACCAGGGCGAAGGGTGACAGGTGATACAACCGGCCCAGCTCCACCCACTTGCGGTCGACGTTGCGCACGCCGGCCACCAGCGAGAGGTACACGGGGAAGAAGGCGCCGAGGGCGATCAGCACGATCTTCGGGGTTTCGTCGATGCCCAGCCAGAGCAGCAGCAAGGGCACCCAGGCCAGGCTGGGGATGGCCCGCAGCGCCTGGAAGGTTGGCTCCAGATAGGCCTCGGCGCGCTGACTGAGGCCCACCCAGGTGCCGATCAGCACGGCCGCCGCCGCGCCGATGCAGAAGCCGGCGGCGACTCGCGCCAGGCTGGCGGCAACGTGTTTCCAGAGCTCGCCCTGGGCCAGTTGCCAGAGCGTCAGCGCAACACTGCTGGGCGCCGGCATCTGGTGCTCGGCGAGCCAGCCGATACGTACCGAGAACTCCAGTACGGCGCACAGCAGCAGCGGCACCAGCCAGGCGCGCCAGCTCAGCCGCGGCCAGCGCGGCTTCAGTGCGCGGCGCTGGCGGGCCAGGCGCAGGCTCTGGGAGGGCAGGCCCTGGGAAGACATGCCTTATTGCCCTGCCTTGGCGACGGCGGGCTTGCCGATCACTTCACCGGCCAGTTGCGGCGCGATCAGCTGATCGACCACGGCGGTGACATCGGTACCCGGCCGCACCAGTTGCTCGTCCAGCAGGATCGGTGCAGCGGCCTTCAGCGCGGCCACCTGTTCGGCCCCCGGCAACGGCTTGCTGAAGTCAGTGCGCGAGAGTTGCAGCTTCGCCACCTCCAGCGGCAGCTTGGCTTCCTCGGCGAGCAGCTTGGCGGTTTCCTCCGGGTGCGCCACGGCCCACTGGCGCGCCTCTTCGTAGGCGGCGATGACCTGCCTGATCAGCTCCGGCTGCTCCTTCTCGAACTTCTCGGTCACGCTGAGCACGCCGTAGCTGTTGAAGTCGACGTTGCGGTACAGCAGCCGCGAGCCGGCCTGCAGTTCGCTGGCGGCCATGTGCGGATCGAGGCCGGCCCAGGCGTCCACCCTGCCCTGCTCCAGCGCGGCGCGGCCGTCCGGGTGCTGCAGGTGGACGATCTCCACGTCGTTCTTGTCCAGCCCGGCCTGCTGCAGGCTGCGCAGCAGGAACAGGTAGGGATCGGTGCCCTTGGTCGCGGCGATCTTCTTGCCCTTTAGGTCGGCGACGGATTTCAGCGGCGAATCCTTGGGCACCACCAGTGCCGTCCATTCCGGGCGGCTGGCGATGTACACGGTCTTCAGCGGGCTGCCGTTGGCGCGGCTGAGCACGGCAGCCAATCCCGCGGTGGAGGCGAAATCGGTGCTGCCGGCGTTGAGGTATTCCAGTGAGCGATTGCTGCCCTGGCTGAACACCCAGCGCACCTCGGTGCCCTGCGGCTTGAGGGATTTCTCCAGCCAGCCGAAGTGTTTGAGCACCAGGCTGGTGGGCGCGTAGTAGGCGTAGTCCAGGCGCACCTCTTTGGGGGCGTCGGCGGCTTGGGCGGGGCTGTTGTAGGCGCCGATCGGCAGGCTCGCGAGAAGAGCGACGGCCAGGCTGCGGCGCCAGGTGGAATGACCCATGGTCGTTCTCCTTGGCGTGGGCTGACGTCTTCTTCCCGTTTGGCGGGCAAGTCAGAAGCTGGACAGTGAAGGCTGAATAAAAAAGCGCGGCGTGGTCCGCGCGTGAAGGATAAAAAATGGGCCGGCGAACCGGCCCGATTTCCCGCTCGAGGTTTGCTCGGACAGTGACTCCCCGGATGGGGAGCGGAGAGTCACTTGTTCGGTTGCGGCGTCAGGCGCAGGTAGGGTTTGATCGCACGGTAGCCCTTGGGGAAACGCTGCTTGATCTCTTCCTCGTCCTTGAGCGAGGGCACGATCACCACGTCATCGCCGTCCTGCCAGTTGCCCGGCGTCGCGACCTTGTGGTTGTCGGTGAGCTGCAGCGAGTCGATGACGCGCAGGATCTCGTTGAAGTTGCGCCCGGTGCTCGCCGGGTAGGTGATGGTCAGGCGCACCTTCTTGTTCGGGTCGATGACGAACAGCGAACGCACGGTGAGGGTGTCGTTGGCGTTCGGGTGGATCAGGTCGTACAGCTCGGACACCTTGCGGTCGGCGTCGGCAATGATCGGGAAGTTGACCACGGTGTTCTGGGTCTCGTTGATGTCTTCGATCCACTTCACGTGGGAGTCCACCGGGTCGACGGACAGGGCGATCACCTTCACGCCCTTGGCGGCGAACTGGTCCTTGAGCTTGGCGGTCAGGCCCAGCTCGGTGGTGCACACCGGGGTGAAGTCAGCCGGGTGGGAGAACAGAACGCCCCAGCTGTTGCCGAGCCATTCATGGAAACGGATGCGGCCTTCGCTGGATTCCTGTTCGAAGTCGGGGGCGATGTCGCCAAGTCGCAAGCTCATGGGTCTCTCCTTGTTCGTGTTGGTAACCACTATGCACAAGGTCTTTACGCATTAAAAAGAATATATTTTGATTTTCTTATAATCAAAAACAACTATCTTTCGATGACCCTGTTCGGCGACGACCGCCGCCGGACACTGAGCATAGACAAGCTTCAGCCAACGCCCGGGAGAGGCGGTGTTTCATCCATGAGACAAACCCTCACCGTTCGTCGCCATCCGTCTGTAGCCCCTGTACGGCGGGGCTTTGCGGCATACACTCGGATGAATTAATCCTTTCGTTCGGGAGGTCAGCATATGTTGGGACAACGCGTCGACGACGGCCACGCGGCCACCCATTACCGCAGTGACCGGATCAGCTCGGTCAATGGCCAGTACTTCTTCTCCACCCGTGAGGGAACCCTGGAAGGGCCCTACTTCACCCGCTTCGATGCCGAGCGCGAAATCGCCCAGTACATCAGCCGCATGCAGCAGGCGGCAGGACTGATGGCGCGCGTGACGCAGTGATCTTCGGCTGATCTCGTGCAAACGAAAAACCCCGGCCTGGTGCCGGGGTTTTCTTTATCTGCGCACAGGTAAACGGTTCGCGAGCAAGCTCGCTCCTACAGTTCCGGCTGACGTGCTCTGCGTAGGAGCGAGCTTGCTCGCGAACCCCACCCAACGCCGAGCTTGCGGGAACCAAATCTCTCGCATACACCAGCGCCCACGGCTAACGCATACCCAATGAAAAACCCCCGGCGTCACCGCCGGGGGTTTTCATCAGTGCCGTGCCGCTTGCGTGGAGCGGCCGGCGCCATTCGGGCGGGACGTGAGCCCGCGCCCGTCGTGCTCAGCGAACGGCCTCGAACAGGCCGGTGGCGCCCATGCCGCCGCCGACACACATGGTGACGACGCCGTAGCGCAGGTTGCGGCGCTGCAGTTCGCGGATCAGGTGGCCGACCTGGCGCGAGCCGGTCATGCCGAAGGGGTGGCCGATGGAGATGGAGCCGCCGTTGACGTTGTACTTCTCGTTGTCGATGCCCAGGCGATCACGGGCGTAGAGGCACTGCGAGGCGAAGGCTTCGTTGAGTTCCCAGAGGTCGATGTCGGCGACTTGCAGGCCCTTGGCCTTGAGCAGCTTGGGCACCGAGAACACCGGGCCGATGCCCATCTCGTCGGGCTCGCAGCCGGCAACGGTGAAGCCGCGGAAGAAGGCCTTGGGTTTCAGGCCCAGCTCCAGCGCCTTGTCCAGGCTCATGATCAGGGTCATGGAGGCGCCGTCGGAGAGTTGCGAGGCGTTGCCGGCGGTGACCGAGCCGTCCTCGGCGAATACCGGCTTGAGGGAGTTCAGGCCCTCAAGGGTGGTTTCCGGGCGGTTGCAGTCGTCGCGGTCGACGACGCCGTCGAGCACCTTCTTCTCGCCGGTGGCCTTGTCTTCCACCAGGTACTTCACGCTCATCGGCACGATTTCGTCGTCGAACAGGCCTTCGGCCTGGGCGCGGGCGGTGCGCTGCTGGCTCTGCAGGGAGTACAGGTCCTGCTGCTCGCGGGTGACGTTGTAGCGGCGGGCGACGATCTCGGCGGTCTGGCCCATGGGGTAGTAGATGCCGGGGAAGTCCGACTCCAGGCGCGGGTTGACGAAGTTGTCACGGTTCATCTTGCCCGCGGTCATGCTGATCGACTCGACGCCGCCGGCCACCAGGATGTCGCTGCAGCCCGAGGCCACCTGGTTGGCGGCGATGGCGATGGCCTGCAGGCCCGAGGAGCAGTAGCGGTTGAGGGTCATGCCGGCGACATGGGTGCCCAGGCGCGACAGCACGGCGGCGTTGCGGCCGATGTTGTGGCCCTGGGCGCCTTCGTTGGAGCCGGCGCCAACCACGCAGTCGTCCACCAGCAGCGGGTCGAGGTTGTTGCGCGCCAGCAGCGCGTCGATGCAATGGGCGACCATGTCATCCGGACGGGTCATGTTGAATTTGCCACGGAAGGACTTGGCCAGGCCGGTACGGACGCTGTCGACGATCACCACTTCGCGCATGGGGAAACCTCGTTGCTTGTTGTTCGTTGGGGAGGATGGTGTGGCCCCGAGCATAGGCGGCAGTGAGGACGCACGGCGACGATCATTCACCAGCCGTATAGCCGTGCCCCCACCCTCGTTGGGCGGGGGATAAACGAAACCGCCGCCCGGAGGCGGCGGTTTCGACCGGTGTTGCGAAGGTTAAACGGTGTCGGTCTTGATCGCGTGGTCGCCCAGCAGGCCGTTGAGCACGGTATGGGTATCCCCTGCCGAGAGCACGCCGTTGCCAGCATGGCCGGCGTACTTGGCGGCCAGGTCGACGTTGGCCAGGTCGATGGTCTGGGTGGTGGTGCCGCCGCTGGTGGGGCTGACGCCGATGCTGGTGGTGCCCGAGTTGACCGAGAAGGTCAGGTAGTGGGACAGCGAGTCGGCGTTGGGCAGTGCGCCCTGCAGCAGGTCGGCCAGGTTCAGGCTGTCGCCTTCGGCGATGCTGAAGTCCTTGATCACGTCGTGGCCGGTGTCACCCGACTTCCAGATGAACTCGTCCGCGCCGGTGCCGCCGTACATGATGTCGTCGCCCGGCCCACCGATCAGCTTGTCGTTGCCGCCCTGGCCGAACATCAGGTCATTGCCGGCGCCGCCTTCGAGGATGTCGTTGCCGCCGCGCATGTCGCCTGCGACGTTGAACTGGTCCGCGTGCTGGACGATGTAGTTGGTCACCTGGGCGACGGTGGGCGCGCTGCCGTTGGTGGCGGTCAGGTAGTCCACCAGTGCCTGGTAGCCCTGGCCGTTGTGCGACCCGGCGGCGTGCCCGGCCCAGGCCAGCGCGTCGGTGTTGATGACATCGCCGAAGAGGATGTCATTGCCTGCGCCGCCGACCAGGTGGTCGTTGCCCACGGTCACCGGTGTGCTGGTGCTGAAGCCTTCCTGCAGGGCCGCCTGGAGCTGCTCGGCGGTGTTGATGATCTGCGGCTGGCCGACGCTGTTGGTGATGGTCTGGTTGTCGAGGTTGATCGAACCATTGCCGGTGGTGTCGGTGTTGTCGAAGAACTTCAGGTAGTTGCTGTTGATGCCGTTGCCGATGCCGATGGCATTGACGTCCACCGCATTGTCGCCGGTCAGGGCGCCGACGTGGTGCAGCATGTCGTTGCCCGAGACCAGTGCGGCGTTGATGTCGTTGTAGTTGGTGGTGTCACCGCTGTTGCTGTTGCCGTTGTAGACGGTCGGGTTGCCATCGGTGAGGAAGAACGCCAGGTTGACGTAACCGTGGGCTGCATCGGCATGGTTGGTGCTGACCTGGGTGTTGAACCACGCGGTCGCGGACTTCATCGCGTCGTCGTAGTTGGTCGCGCCGTCGGCTGCCAATTTGCCGATGGCAGCGATCAGCGCGGCGACATTGGCGGTGGTCAGGCCGTTGTAGGTGGTGACGTGCGAACTGTCGCTGAACGACACCAGGCTGATGTTGATCACCCCGTCATGGCCCTTGATCGCGTTGATCAGGTTGGTCAGCGCGTTCTTCGCCAGGGCCATGCGGGTCAGCCCTGCGGTGCCGGAGGGATCACCCATGCTGCCGGAGGTGTCGACGATCAGCGAGATGTTGTAGTTCTTGCCCGGCTGGGTATAGACCGACACGCCGCCAGCATCGCCGATCAGCACATCGTTGCCGCCGTTGCCGTTGATCTGCCCGGCCTTGTCCGCATCCAGCGGGCTGGGGACGGTGTGCAGGACGGAGGAGCCATCGACGTCACCGGCATTGCTGCCCACCACCAGGATCGGCTGGCCGTACTTCAGGCAGATATTGAGGTTGGCCGAGGCCGTGTCGCCATCGCCGTCGACGATGGTGTACTTGAACACCTCGCTGATCTGCCCGCTCTCCGGGAAGGCCACGCCGGCCTTGGAGGCGTAGGTGTAGTCGCCGGCCTGGTGGCCAGCAACGTCCTTGAGGTACACGGTCAGGGTGCCGCTGCTGGTCTGGATCGTCAGCAGGCCGGTGCTTGTGTTGTAGCTGCCGGTGGCGCTGGTGGCGTTGGGGTTGACGTTGGTGAAGGCGCCCGAGGCGTCCACGGCGAACTTCTCGCCGCCGAACTCGACCTGGGTGATGCGCACGGTGCCGTCGGCGCTCACCGGCACATCGTTGGCCAGCAGGTTGCCGCTGACCGAGTCGATGGTCACCAGGTTCTGCAGGGTGGCGGTGAGGTCGCTGGGCTGGGTGACGATGATCGGCGTGCCCTTGCCGTCGATGCCTACCAGGTCGGCGTTGGTGATCGAGGTGCCCAGGCCCACGGCATAGGCATCGACATGGTTGGTGGCGTCGTTGTTGTCACCATCCGGGTTGGCCAGGAAGGCCTTCCACTGGTTGATCGCGGTGCTGGTGTTGCCCTCGTTCGGCTGGCCGTCGGAGATGAAGTACACCCGGTTGATCGCCGCCGGATCATGGCCGCTAGCGGTGATGTCGGAGGTGACGTTGGTCTTGGCCAGGTTGAGCGCGACCTGGTAGTTGGTGTTGTCCTCGGTCTTGAGGCCGTTGATCTTGTTGACCAGCGCCGTGTACTGCGCATCCGAGGTGCCGTTGAAGTTGAAGTCGCCCAGGTCCTTGGCCGCGCTGGCAAAGGTCAGCAGCGACACGTGGATGGCAATGCCCATGGCCGCGTATTGCTGCACCAGGTTGACCAGCGCCGCCTTGGCGTTGGTCAGCTTGCTGCCGTCCATGCTGCCGGAGACATCCACCACCAGGGTCAGGTTGACCGCCGGCGGCGCCTGTTGCACCAGGCAGCGCGGCGAGTCGTCCACCGCCGTCGGGCCATCGTCGAGGAAGGTCAGCTTGCTGCCCAGGTCGATGCTGGCGGCCTTGGAGTCGCCGTCGCCATCGGTGACCGTGGCGGTCAGGCCGATCTTGCCGTTGGCCAGGCTCAGCGCATCGTTCGGGTCACTGGCATTGGGGTGCTTGAGGGCCAGTTGCTGGTCGAGCTTGACCACACCGGTGCCGCTGTCGAGCGTCACCTTGAACGCCAGCGCCCCGCCGGTGCCGCCGACGCGACCTTCGACCTGGGTATCGCTGACCTTGACCAGCACGATGTTCTGCCCGTCGGTGGTCTGCAGGCCGCTCTGGGTGCCGGTGGTGGCCGTCAGGCTGTAGGCGGTATTGCCGCCGTCAGCGCCCGTGCTGGAGTTGAACGCCGTGCTGAAGTTGGCGCTGGCGTCGACGCTCAGGTTGCTTTCGTCGACCGTCAGGGTCGGCACATGGCTGGTGTCCACGCTGATGGTCGGGCCATCGTCGAGGAAGGTCAGCTTGCTGCCCAGGTCCAGGCTGGCGGACTTGGAGTCGCCGTCGCCGTCGGTAATGGTGGCGACCAGGTTGATCTTGCCTGTGGCGATGCTCAGCGGATCGTTCGCGTCGGTGGTGACCGGATGCTTGAGCGCCATCTGCTGGTCGAGAGTGACGCTGCCGTTGTTCACCGTCACGGTGAAGGCAATGGCACCTCCGGAGCCGCCCACGCGGCCGACTACGCCGCCGTTTTCGTTGAACAGGTAGATCTTGGTGCCGTTGGTGATGCTCAGCCCGCTGTCGCTACCGTTGCCGACCGCAGCCACCGAGTAGACCAGCGAGCCGGCGCCATCGGCGCCGTAGCTGCTGGTGAACAGGCTGGTGATGTTGGCGCTGGCGTCGACGCCCAGGTTGCTCTCGTCCACGGTCAGCGCCGGGGCGCCTTGGGAGCTGGCAGTAATGCTCGGGCCGTCGTCATGGAAGCTCAGTTGGCTGCCCAGTTCGACACTGGCGCTGTGGGAGTCACCATCGCCATCGGTGATGGTGGCGGTCAGGCTGATCTTGCCGCCAGCGATGCTCAAAGCGTCATCCGGGTTGCTGCCGTCCGGATGCTTGAGCGCCATCTGCTGGTCGAGGATGACATTGCCGTTGTTCACCGTCACGGTGAAGGCAATGGCACCACCGGAGCCGCCCACGCGGCCAACCACGCCGCCGTTTTCATTGAACAGGAAGATCTTGTCGCCATTGGTGACGCGCAGGCCGCTGTCGCCGCCGTCGGTGCCGGCGACCACCTTGTACACCAGTGAGCCGGCGCCATCGGCGCCGTAGTGGCTGGTGAACAGGCTGGTGATGCTGGCACTGGCATTGGCGTTCAGGTTGCTCTCGTCCACCACCAGCGCCGGACCGTTGGCCTGGTTGGCGACGATGCTCGGACCGTCGTCGTGGAAGATCAGCTTGCTGCCCAGGTCCACCGTCGCGCTCTGATGGTCGCCGYCGCCATCGGTCACGGTGGCGGTCAGGCTGATCTTGCCGGTCGCGATGCTCAGCGTTTCATCATCGTTGTGGCTGTCGGGGTGAATGAAGGCGACGCGCTGCTCCAGGGTCAGCGCACCGCCATCGGGGCGTACGACGAAGGCGATGGTGTTCGTGCCTTCCACCTTGCCGACCACGCCGTTGCCATCGTTGAACAGCAGGATGCGCGCGCCGTCCGCGCTTGCGCGCAGGCCGCTGTCAGTCCCCTCCTGGGCCACGCTGACCTTGTAGGTCACGCTGCCCGCGCCATCGGCGCCATAGCTGGTGGTGAACAGCTGCGATACCAGCGAGGCTTCGACCCGTGCAGCGCTGCCCAGGGTGGTCTCGTCCACCACCAGGCTGATGTCGGCATCGGTGCAAGGCTGGATGCTGGGGCCATCGTCGAGGAAGGTCAGCTTGCCGCCCAGATCGATCTGCGCCGAGGCATGGTCGCCGTCGCCATCGGTGATGGTGGCGGTGAGGCTGATCTTGTCACTGCCGATGCTCAGCGGCTCATTGGAGTCGGTGGTGGTCGGGTGTACCAGCGCCCGCTGCTGGTCGAGGGTGATGGCGCCGTTGTGCAGGGTCACGCTGAAGGCCACCAGGTTGGTGCCCTCCACGCGGCCCACCACACCATCGGCGGTGTTGTAGAGGAAGATCTTGCTGCCGGTAGCGGTGTCCTTCAGCCCGCTATCGGTGCCGTCTGCAGTGGTGAGCTTGTAGGTGATGCCGCCCGCGCCGTCATTGCCGAAGTGGCTGGTGAACAGCCCGGACACATCGCTGGCCGAGGCACTGGCGCCGACGCCCAGCTGGGTCTCGTCCACCGTCAGCTTGATGTCCGCCGTGGTGCACGGCTCGATGCTCGGGCCATCGTCGTAGAACACCATCTTGCTGCCCAGGTCGACGTAGGCCGAGGCGTGGTCGCCGTCGCCATCGGTGACGGTCGCGGTGAGGGTGATCTTGCCATTCTCAAGACGCAGCGGTTCGTCCGAGTCATTCGGATTACCGTGCACCAGCGCCAGGCGCTGGTCGAGCACCAGCGCTCCGTTGTCCTCGCTGACCACGAAGGCGATGGCATTGCTGTGTTCAACGCGGCCGACCACCGTGCCGTTCTCGTTGTAGAGGAAGATACGGTCGCCGCTGGCGGTCTCGCGCAGGCCGCTGTCGGTGCCATCCGCTGTGCTCACCTTGTAGGTGATGTTGCCAGGGCCGTCGGCGCCGAAGTGCGATTCGAACAGCAGCGACACCAGGCTGGATTCGACGCGCGCATCGTTGCCCAGGTTGGACTCGTCCACCTCCAGGCTGATGTCGTAGATGGTGGACGGAGCAATGCTCGGGCCGTCATCGAGGAAGGTCAGCTTGCTGCCCAGGTCGATGCTCGCCGAGGCATGGTCGCCGTCACCGTCGGTGATGGTGGCGGTCAGGCTGACCTGGCCGGCCAGGTGAAGGGCGTCGTTGGGATTGCTGGCATCCGGATGGGCCATCGCCCGCAGCTGTTCCAGGGTGACCTTGCCGTCACCGTCGATGCTCACGCGGAAGGCAACGGTATTGGTGCCTTCCAGGCGACCTTCGACACCGTTGGCGGTGTTGTAGAGGAAGATCTTGCTGCCGGTGGCGGTGTCCTTCAGGCCACTGTCGGAGTTGTTGGCGGCGCTCAGCTTGTACTCGATGCTGCCGGCGCCATCAGCGCCATAGTGGGCGTTGAACAGATCGGCCACGTTGACGCTGCTGGTGTCGGGCTGGCCGAGCTGGGTTTCGTCCACGGTCAGCTTGATGTCGGCGTCCTTGCACGGCTCGATGCTCGGGCCGTCGTCGAGGAAAGTCAGCTTGCCGCCCAGGTCGATGCTCGCCGAGGCGTGGTCACCGTCGCCATCAGTGATGGTGGCGGTCAGGGTAATGGTGTTCGCATCGAGGCTGACGCCATCGTTGGCATCGCTGGCGTTGGGGTGAACCACCGCGCGCAGCTGGTCGAGGGTGACCTTGCCATCGGCATCCAGGGTCACACGGAAGGCCACGTCAGTGCCGGTGCCAACACGCCCTTCCACACCATTGGCGGTGTTGTAGAGGAAGATTTTCTCGCCCGTTGCGGTGTCCTTCAGGCCACTGTCGGTGCCATCGCTGGTGCCGACCTTGTAGGTGATGGAACCCGCGCCATCGGCGCCGAAGTGCGTGGTGAACAGGTCGGCCACGCTGGTGCTGCTGGTGTCACCGACACCCAGGTGGGTCTCGTCCACCGTCAGCCGGATATCGGCGTCCTTGCACGGCTCGATGCTCGGGCCATAGTCGAGGAAGCTCAGCTTGCCGCCCAGGTCGATGTGCGCGGTGGCGCTGTCGCCGTCCTTGTCGGTGATGGTGGCGCTGAGGTCGATCTTGCCGGCCAGGCTCAGCGAGTCGTTGGAATCATTCGGGTCGGAGTGGGCCAGGGCGCGCAGCTGCTCCAGGGTGACCTTGCCGTCACCGTCGATGCTCACGCGGAAGGCAACGGTGCTGGTGCCTTCCAGGCGACCCTCGACACCGTTGGCGGTGTTGTAGAGGAAGACCTTGCTGCCGGTCGCCGTGTCCTTCAGGCCACTGTCGGTGTTGTTGGCGGCTTCGAGCTTGTAGGTGATCGAGCCCGCGCCATCGGCGCCGTACTGGCCATTGAACAGATCGGCAACCGAGTCGCTGGTGGCCGGAACGCCCAACTGGGTCTCGTCCACGGTCAGGTGCAGGCCTTCGGTGTTGCCCACGGAAATGCTCGGGCCGTCGTCGAGGAAGGTCAGCTTGCTGCCCAGGTCGAGGCTGGCACTCTGGTGGTCGCCATCGGCGTCGGTCACGGTGGCGGTCAGGCTGATCTTGCCTTCGCCCAGGCTCAGCGGGTCGTTGGAGTCAGCAGCGTCCGGGTGAACCAGCGCACGCAGCTGGTCGAGGGTGATCTTGCCGTCCTCGCCCAGGGTCACGCGGAAGGCGACTGCGCCATCCGCACCGCCTACACGGCCTTCAACGCCATTGGCGGTGTTGAACAGGAAGATCTTGTCGCCAGTGGCGGTGTCCTTCACGCCGCTGTCGGTGTTGTCGGTGGTGGACACCTTGTAGGTGGTCGAACCGGCACCGTCGGCGCCGTACTGGGCATTGAACAGATCAGCTGCAGCAGCAGTGCTGGTGGCTGCCTGGCCGAGATTGGTCTCGTCCACGGTCAGGTGCAGGCCTTCGGTGTTGCCCACGGAAATGCTCGGGCCGTCGTCGAGGAAGGTCAGCTTGCTGCCCAGGTCGAGGCTGGCACTCTGGTGGTCGCCATCGGCGTCGGTCACGGTGGCGGTCA
>NZ_JASMRU010000026.1 GCF_030462585.1 Pseudomonas sp. CAN1
CATTTCACCATTTCACCTGCTTGAGTTGTGCGTCCAGGGTCCAGTCACTGAACTCGTCGGACAGCCAGGTATCGACCCAGGCGCGCAGCACCCAGAAGGCTTTGTCGCCGTGGTATTTCTGCAGGCGTTCCAGTTGGCCCTCGCGGGCGAATTCCTGCTCGGCGGCGCGGATGCCGTCGCGGGTGCGCTGCTCGACGAAGGCCTGGGCCGATTCGGTGATCAGCGCCGCGCAGGCCTGCGGATGCCGGGCCGCGCAGGTTACTGCCATGGCGCCGCCGACGCTGTGGCCGAAGGGTATGCAGTGCTCGAAGTCGAAGTGCGCCTGCAGCAGCGGGAAGCTGTCGCGGGCCTCCTCCTCGATGAAGTCCAGGGGCAGGGCGTCGGGATAGGGATCGGAGCGGCCGAAGCCGAGGCGGTCATAGGCGATCACCTGGCGGCCGGTGTGGCGCGCGAGCTGCTCCGGGAAGTCGCGCCACAAGGTTACGCAGCCCAGCGAATCGTGCAGCAGCAGGATCGGCTCGCCGTGGGCTGCGGCGGGCGTCCAGTCCTGGGCGAACAGGCGGCCCTGGTGGCTGTTGATCCAGTGTTCGCGGGTGACGACGGCAGACGGCATGCGGCTCTCCAGTACAGTGCGGGACGCCGGCCATGGTATTGCCGATCACCGCGCAAGGCCATGTTGGCGTCTGCTAAGGAAGCCTTAAGGCTGGGCGGGGATGATGACGACTTGCGGCCGGAGCTGTCCCGGCAGTGCTCACATCGGGTCCGGCCGTCTTTTTTGAATTCCTTGCCGATGGGTGGTTCTGCACCTGTCCGGCTTTGCAGCAGTGTCGTAGTGACGCGGCGTACAACCGCCAACGGTTGTACGCCCTGCGGCCTGCCGAAGCCTTCGCGCGATGCCGAATTGATGGGTATCGCTGTGCTCCACGCCATCCTGCTTCCACGCTCGCCGGTTGCCTTGGACGTTGTCGCAACGTAGGGCGCATAACCCGGAACGGGTTATCCGCCGCCTTGGCGGATAACGCCGTGGGCGTTATGCGCCCTACGTGGGAGTGTCCTTCAAATCATCGATGAAGGGCTGGCCTGGTAGGAGCGGAGCTTCTCCGCGATCCGACGGTAGGCGGGTAGTTAGCCGGGAGGATTCGCGGACAAGGTCCGCTCCTACCTCCGAGGCCATGATTGAGCTGTAGGAGCGAGCTTGCTCGCGAACCGCTTGGCATCGCAGCTGGGCTGTTCGCGAGCAAGCTCGCTCCTACAAGAGAGGCTCGGCGTCAGCTCTCGCGGGCGGTACGGCAGCCGCAACGCGGCGCCGGTGCGCGGGCTTCCTCGGCCACCACGCCGCGCCACCAGCGTTCGCCCTGGTGCGGCGAGTCGATGTCGATACGTTCGCCCATCATCGGTGTGGTCACCGCCAGGCCGTGTTCGCCGGCAATCTCCAGCACCCGTTCGAAGGGTTCGTACCAGGCATGCATGGCCAGGTCGAAGGTGCCGTTGTGGATCGGCAGCAGCCAGCGGCCGTTGAGGTCGCGGTGGGCCTGCACGGTCTGTTGCGGGTGCATGTGCACGTAGGGCCAGCTCTCGTTGTAGGCACCGGTTTCCATCAGCGTCAGGTCGAAGCCGCCGAAGCGCCGGCCGATTTCGGCGAAGCCGTCGAAGTAGCCGGTGTCGCCGCTGAAGAACACCCGCAGGCTGTCGTCCTCGATTACCCAGGAACACCACAGGGTGCGGTTGCCATCGCGCACGCCGCGCCCGGAGAAGTGTTGCGCCGGGGTGGCGGTCAGGCACAGGCCGTCCACCGTGGTGCTCTGCCACCAGTCCAGCTGGCGTACCTTCTCCGCCGGCACGCCCCAGTCGAGCAGGCGGTCGCCCACGCCCAGCGGGGCGAGGAAGACTTCCGCGCGCTCGGCGAGCACCGCGATGGTGGCGCGGTCCAGATGGTCGTAGTGGTCGTGGGAGAGGATCACCCCGCGAATCGGCGGCAGGTCCTGCACGGCGATCGGCGGCGCGTGGAAGCGCTTGGGCCCGGCGAAGCTGAACGGCGAGGCGCGCTCGGAGAACACCGGGTCGGTCAGCCACCAGCCGCCGCGCAGCTTGAGCAGCAGGGTCGAGTGGCCAAGGCGATAGAGACTGCGGTCCGGCGCGTAGTCCAGTTCCTCGCGGCTCAGCGTGCGCACCGGCACCGGTGCGCGCGGCACGGTATTTTTCGGTTTGTTGAAGATCACATCCCACAGCACCCTGGCGCTCGGCTCCGGCATGTCGGGCGAGCGCGGGGTGAGGTTGTGGAAGCGGCCGCCGCGCGATTGCGGCGAGTGGCTGTAGTCGCCGATGGGCGCGCGTTGCAGTGGGAGACGGGGCAAGGCACTGATCCTCTGGTGGCGGATTGCGTCAGGGAAACACGCTACCGCTTCCGTGGCCAGGGATCATTACCGGCATTTTGATTCAGAACATCACCGAGATCGATACAGCCTGCAGGCTCACGCCGCTGCTGATCTATACGTAGGAGCGGACTTCGTCCGCGATCGGTCCGCATCACGCCGGAAATCATCGCGGACGGAGTCCGCTCCTACGCCACGGGAGAAGGCGGCGTCAGATACGTAGGGCGGATAACCCGGAACGGGTTATCCGCCGTTCTGGCGGATAACGCCCGAGGCGTCATGCGCCCTACGTTCGGGCGCGACGCGAAGCGCAGAAGTGGACCTGCGGCTCAATCCAGCTTGGAGAGAATGTCCCATGCCAGCTTCACCCGCACTTCATTGGGATAATTACGGTTGGCGAGGATGACGATGCCGCGCTGCTTGCCCGGCACGAACGCGACGTAGGCGCCGAAGCCACCGGTGGCGCCGGTCTTGTTCACCCAGACATCCTGCTGCGGCTTGAGTGGCGGGCGGATGGCGCTGACCTCCTGGTTGCCCTGGATCATCTGCGCGCCGTTGTACTGCTGCAGCTCCGCCAGCTTGGGCGGGTAGGCGTACTGTTCCCAGACCAGGTCCTGGGTCATCGGCCCGACCTTGTAGTAGCCAACCCGCGTGGCATCGACGGCCGCCTGCAGCTTGGCGCCAAGCTTGACCTCGCCCAGCTGCACCTGCACATAGCGCAGCAGGTCGCGGCTGCTGGTCTTCACGCCGTAGGCCTCGTCGGCAACAAGGTCGGGGTTGACCCGCACCGGCGCGTCGTTCTTGTCATACCCCTGGGCGTAGATGGCCTGGCGCGTCACCGGCACTTCGATATGCGTATTGCTCAGCCCCATGGGTGCGAACACGTTGCGCTGCATCGCAGTGGCGAACGGAAGGTCGAGGGCTCGCGCGGTGGCGAAGCCGAGCAGGCCGATGCTGGGGTTGGCGTAGGTGCGCTGGGTGCCGGCGGGATACTGCGGTTGCCAGCCCTTGTAGTAGGCGGTGAGCTGCTTCGGCGTCTTCACCTCGTCGGGCAATTGCAGCGGGAAACCGCCGGCCGTGTGGGTGGCGAGATGGATCAGGGTCACCTTGTCCAGCGCGCTGCCGCGCAGCTCCTTCATGTAGCGCGTCGGGCTGTCTTCGAGTTTGAGCTTGCCGGCGGCCTGGGCGAAGCCGGCCAGGGTAGCGGTGAAGGTCTTGCTCACCGAGCCGATCTCGAACAGCGTGTCGCTGCTCACCGGCTGTTTCGGCTGCTTCGAGGCCACGCCGAAGTTGTAGAAATATTGCTGGCCATGGTCGGTGACGCCAATGGCAAGCCCGGCGATGCCATTGTCGCGCATCACCTGCTGGGCGAGCTTGTTCACCTTGGCGTCGAAGTCCGGCGGCGCGGCCTGGGCGAGACTGCCGACGAGCAGGGAAAGGGTGGCAATGGCGAGCGGGGCGGTCCGGAGCATGACGACTTCCTGGGCAGTGCAAAGGGCTGACCCTAGCACCGCGGCGGCCGTCGCTCCAGCGGAAGGCGGGGCATTGCACCCCGCCAAGCTGTATCAACGAATGTTGTTGATGCTGCCCTTGTTGCCGGTGACCTTGACGTCGACCTTCTTGAAGATGAAGTAGTCCTGCACGTTCACTTCGTAGCGCGGCGCGACGATCAGGTCGGAGCCGGAGCTTTTCACGGCCTTGTAGGCGGCTGCGGCCTTGACCGAGGACACCGGGTCGAAGGCGGCCAGGCTCATGCCCGAGCCGCTTTCGGCGCCGTAGGTCACGCCATCGGCGAACTGGCTGTCGCCACCGAACTTGATGAAGCCGAACAGGATGTTGACCTGCGATTCGCCGGTGATCGGGCCGCCGACGGCGACGTCGGCCTTAAGGTCGGTCTTCACCGCGCCGGCGACCGGGGCGATCGGCTGGCTGACGTTGTAGCTGGTGCAGCCGGTGGCGAGGATCGCGGTGGAAACCAGCGCGGCGGCGCTCAGGAACTTCTTCATGCTTACTCCTTGTATGCAAAGGCCCGCCACCCATGGATGAGCAGCGGGGCGGCGGCACTGTAAGTCGAGGGTTCGCGGCGGCTGAATAAGACGAGTCTCAAAAGTCGCCGCGACAGCTCTGGGACGGGTAATTGCGCTCGGCGCGATGACGGGCGACCGGCAGCGCTACGCCCGCGCGCACGGCGGTGGTAGGATTCGCGCCCCATGCAACTCCACGACCTCGACCAACGCCTTGCCGACCTTGGCGCGCTGCCCATGCACCGCGCGCGGATGCTGCGTGCGTGGCTCCAGGGCCGGCCGCTGGATGCCGGCACCAAGCGCCAGGCCACCGAGGATTTCCTGCCGCTGAGCGTGCGCAACGGCGTGGCGCAGATCGCCGCCGAGCTGGATGCCCTGGCGACCCTGCACTCGCGTCACCCCGGCGGCGATAACTCCGAGCGCCTGCTGGTGCGCCTGGCCGATGGGCAGATGGTCGAGAGCGTGCTGCTGCCGCGCGGCGGAGTGTGTGTTTCCACCCAGGTCGGTTGCGCCGTCGGTTGCCGTTTCTGCATGACCGGCAAGAGCGGCCTGCTGCGCCAGCTTTCCACCACCGAGATCGTTGCCCAGCTGGTGCTCGCGCGCCGGCTGCGACCGGTGAAGAAAGTGGTGTTCATGGGCATGGGCGAGCCGGCGCACAACCTCGACAACGTGCTGGAAACCATCGACCGCCTCGGCACCGACGGCGGCATCGGCCACAAGAACCTGGTGTTCTCCACGGTCGGCGACCCGCGTGTGTTCGAGCGCCTGCCGCAGCAGCGGATCAAGCCGGCCCTGGCGCTGTCGCTGCACACCAGCAACGCCGAGCTGCGCGAGCACCTGCTGCCGCGCGCGCCCAGGCTCACGCCCGAGGAGCTGGTGGAGCTGGGCGAGGCCTACGCCCGCGCCACCGACTACCCGATCCAGTACCAGTGGACGCTGCTCAAGGGCATCAACGACAGCCAGGAAGAACTCGACGGCATCCTGCGTCTGCTCAAGGGCAAGTTCGGCGTGCTCAACCTGATCCCCTTCAATGCCCTGGAAGGCGACCAGTACCAGCGCCCGGATGCCGAGCGCATCGTCGAAATGGTCCGCTACCTGCACAGTCGCGGCGTGCTGACCAAGGTGCGCAACAGCGCCGGCCAGGACGTCGACGGCGGCTGCGGCCAGCTGCGCGCGCGGGCCACCGAGCTGATCGCCACGTCCGGTCGGCGGATTTCTCGTCTGAGCGAGTAATTACTGCTCGCCTTGGCTGTTCGAGATCTTGCACAGGTATTGCGCCGGTTGTTAGCCTGCCGCATCTGAAAGAACCAGCAGGGCTGGGTATGGCGTTCCGGGTTGTCGAAGCACAAGAAGTTGATCAGCAGCGAATAGCCATTCCGGGTTGGGAGCAGCAGTACACGCAGATGTCTGCCGGGCGTTTCTCCGGGCGTATCCTGCATGCCGAGGCCGAGGGTATCGAGCTCTACGAGGAGCAGATGAACCTGCGGGTGGAGCAGGAATTCCACGCTCCGCCCGGCGCCCTGGTGTTCAGCTTCGACATGTCCGACAACGCGCTCTACCTGCTCGACGGCGAGACCCGCAACGCCTGGGTGACCCCCGAGAACTACCGCGAGGTGGCGGTGGTGATCAAGGAAGCGGCGACCTGGGGCCAGCCGGCGGAGGCTTTCTCCGAGCTGGTGCTGACGCCGCTGCGCTCGGGCCATTGTCGCTCGGTGGCGACTTCCCTGAGCAACCTGCTGACCGGTGCTTCGTCCGGTGATGACCCGATGGATGCGCCGGGGATGGCGCAGAGCATCGTCTCCCACTGTTTCTCGCTGCTCTGCGAGGCGCCGCTGGAAGAGGAGCGCCGCGCGCGCTCCATCGTCCAGGCCAAGCGCGTGGTGCAGCGGGTCAAGGAAGTGGTCAACGATTGCCCCGAGGAGCCCTTCGGCATGGCCGACCTGGCGGCGCGGGTGGGAGTGTCGCCGCGCTCGCTGCAGCAATCCTTCCTGCATTACGCCGGCATCCCGCCCATCGTCTGGCTGCGCAACCGCCGCCTGAATGCCGCCCGTCGCGACCTGCTGGCCGCCGCCGAGTCCGGTATGACCGTCGCCGAGGTGGCGATGAAGTGGTCGTTCTGGCACCTGGGGCGGTTCTCCCAGTCGTATTTCGCGCTGTTCGGCGAGTACCCGAAGATCACCGCGCGGCAGGGTGGGCGGGGCTGAGATTGCCCACTGCTGCCGGGGCAGAACCGTAGGATGGCGTGGAGCGCAGCGATACCCATCGGCTTCTGAGGGGGCGATTGGCGGGTGTGCCTCTGTTGCCGTCTGGCGTTGTGCGGTTCGCGAGCAAGCTTGGCACCGATTCAGCACGTAGGGCGCATGACGCCTATGGCGTTATCCGCCATTGCGGCGGATAACCCGTTCCGGGTTATGCGCCCTACGGGACGAGTGATTTTCAAGGATGCGGGCGCGTATCGCGTGGGACGGAGCGGGCGGTGAGACATCGCGGACAAAGTCCGCTCCTACGCTAGCCGGTTGCGTAGGAGCGGACTCCGTCCGCGATTGGCCTCCGACAACGCCGATGCCGGGTGGTACGCCGATCAGCCCAGCAACTCCCGCACCCGATACCAGGCCATGCCCAGCGCCAGCAGCGGCGAGCGCAGCAGCTTGCCGCCGGGGAAGGTCAGGTGCGGCACGGCGCTGAACAGGTCCAGCCCCTTGCTTTCGCCCTGGTGGATGGCTTCGGCGAGCAGCTTGGCCGACCAGTGCGTGACGTTCAGCCCGTGGCCGGAATAGCCCTGGGCGAAATACACGTTCGGGTGACTCTTCAGCCGGCCGACCTGGGGGAAGCGATTGGCGGTGATGCCAATCATGCCGCCCCACTGGTAGTCGAGCTTCACCTGTTCCAGCTGCGGGAACACCTTGAGCACCTTCGGCCGCATGTAGGCGCCGATATCCGCCGGGTCGCGCCCGGAGTAGTGGCAGGCGCCGCCGAACAGCAGGCGGCGGTCGGCCGTCAGGCGGTAGTAGTCCAGCCCCACCTTCTGGTCGCACAGCGCCATGTTCTGCGGGATCAGCTGCGCCGCCACTTCCTCGGACAGCGGTTCGGTGGCCACCACGTAGCTGCCGGCGGGCAGAACCTTGCCAGTCAGCTTGGGCTCCAGCTCTTCCAAGTGCGCGTTACAGCCGAGCACCAGGGTGTTCGCCAGCACGCGGCCCTGGGCGCAGTGAACGACGGCGGTCGTGCCATGCTCGATGCGCAGCACCGGGCTCTGCTCGAAGATCTGCGCGCCAAAGGTCTTGGCCGCGCGGGCTTCGCCCTTCACCAGATCGAGCGGGTGCAGGTGGCCCGACCCCATGTCGATGTGCCCGCCGGCGTAGAGGTCGCTGGCAACCACTTCGCGCATGCGCTCCGGCGGTACCAGACGCGTCTCGTGGGGGTAGTCCGAAGTGCTCAGCGACTCCTGCTCGCGGACCATGGCGGCGTATTGCGCCGGGGTATTGGCCAGTTCGCAGAAGCCCCAGCGCAGGTCGCACTCGATACCCAGTTCGGCGATGCGCTCGGCGACCAGGGCCACCGAATCGACACCCGCCTGCTCCAGGTAGCGCACACCGTCTTCACCGACGTACTTGGCGAAGCCGCTGACGTCGTGGCCGATGCCACGGATCAGTTGCCCGCCATTTCGCCCACTGGCGCCCCAGCCAATGCGCCGGGCCTCCAGCAGCACCACGGAGTGGCCGCGACGGGCCAGCTCCAGGGCTGCGTTCACGCCGGTGAAGCCGCCGCCGATCACGCAGACGTCCGCACGCACATCTCCCGCGAGGGAAGGGTACTGCTGAGGGTCGCGGGCGGTCGCGGCGTAATAGGACGCGGCGTGCTCCTCGGTGTGCTTCATGGCGCTTTCTCGTTTCATTGGTTGAACTTGATCTTGCTCCAGCTGCGGGTCATCAGGCGCATGATCTTGGGCGGCGGCGCCTTGGCGATGTACAGCTTGTCGAGCACGGCCTGGCTCGGGTAGACCTCGGGGTTGTTCTGCATTTCCTCGGGCAGCAGGGTCTTGGCGTCAGCGTTGGCGCTGGGGTAGCCGACGTACTCGCTGATGCCGGCGATCACCTTCGGATCGAGGACGTAGTTGATGAACGCCAGGGCCTGTTCCGGGTGACCGGCATCGGACGGAATCGCCATCAGGTCGAACCACAGGTTCGCGCCTTCCTTGGGAATGCTGTAGGCGATCTCGATGCCGTTCTTGGCTTCCTTGGCGCGGGCGGCGGCCTGGAACACGTCGCCGGAGTAGCCGAAGGCCACGCAGATGTTGCCGTTGGCCAGGTCCGAGATGTACTTGGAGGAGTGGAAATAGGTGACGTACGGACGCACCGCCACCAGCTTCGCCTCGGCCTTGGGATAGTCCTCCGGGTTGGTGCTGTTGGGGTCCAGCCCCAGGTAGTTGAGCACCGAGGGGATCATCTCGTCGGGCGAGTCCATGAACGCGACGCCGCACGCCTGGAGCTTCTTGATGTTCTCCGGCTCGAACAGCACCGACCAGGAGTCGATCTTGTCGACGCCCAGCACCTGCTTGACCTTGGCGACGTTGTAGCCGATGCCGTTGGTGCCCCACAGGTAGGGCACCGAGTGCTTGTTGCCGGGGTCGTTCTGTTCCAGCAGCTTGAGCAGTACCGGGTCCAGGTGCTTCCAGTTCGGCAGCTTGCTGCGGTCGAGTTCGAGGAACACGCCGGCCTGAACCTGGCGGGTCAGGAAGTGGTTGGACGGCACCACCACGTCGTAGCCGGAGCGACCGGCCAGCAGCTTGCCTTCCAGGGTCTCGTTGGAGTCGAAGACGTCGTAGACCGGCTTGATCCCGGTGGTCTTCTGGAAACCGGCGAGGGTGTCCGGAGCGATGTAGTCGGTCCAGTTGTAGATGCTGACCGTCGGTGCAGCGTGTGCGGCCGAGGCAAGGGCTGCCAGGGCGAAGGGCGCAAGGGTGCGCAGCAGTCTCATGGGGACTCCCGAATTGTTGTTGTGAAGTCGGTGACGCGGAATCAGACGCTCAGCAGGAGGAACTCACGCTCCCAGGAGCTGATCACCCGCTTGAAGTTCTCGTGCTCGGTGCGCTTGACCGCCACGTAGCCCTGGACGAATTTCTCGCCGAGGAATTCCTTGAGCACGGCGCAGTCTTCCATCTGCTGCAGGGCGTCCTCGATGGTGATCGGCAGGCGCAGGTTGCGGCGCTCGTAGGCACGGCCCTGGACGGCGGCGCTGGGGTTGATCTGCTCGATCATGCCCAGGTAACCGCAGAGCAGGCTGGCAGCCAGTGCCAGGTACGGGTTGGCATCGGCACCCGGCAGGCGGTTTTCCACGCGCATGGCCACCGGCGGGGCGGAGGGGACGCGCAGGCCCACGGTGCGGTTCTCTTCGCCCCACTCAACGTTCACCGGTGCGGAGGTGTCGGGAAGGAAGCGGCGGAAGGAGTTCACGTTGGGCGCGAACATCGGCAGCACTTTCGGAATGTACTTCTGCAGGCCGCCGATGTAGTGCAGGAACAGCTGGCTCATGGAGCCGTCTTCAGCGGCGAAGATGTTCTTGCCGGTGGCGATGTCCAGCACGCTCTGGTGGATGTGCATGGCGCTGCCGGGCTCGTCGGTGATCGGCTTGGCCATGAAGGTGGCGCTGACGTCATGCTTGAGCGCGGCTTCGCGCATGGTGCGCTTGAACACGATGATCTGGTCGGCCAGGCTCAGCGCGTCGCCGTGACGGAAGTTGATTTCCATCTGCGCCGGGCCGTCTTCGTGGATCAGCGTGTCGAGATCCAGGCCCTGCAGTTCGCACCAGTCGTAGACGTCTTCGAACAGCGGGTCGAATTCGTTGGCGGCGTCGATGGAGAAGCTCTGGCGGCCGCTTTCCGGGCGACCGGAACGGCCCACGGGGGCTTCCAGCGGGAAGTCCGGGTCGCTGCTGCGCTTGGTCAGGTAGAACTCCATCTCCGGTGCCACCACCGGGCTCCAGCCCTTGTCGGCGTAGAGCTTGAGCACGCGCTTGAGCACGTTGCGCGGCGACAGTTCGATGGGGTTGCCGACCTTGTCGAAGGTGTCGTGGATGACCATTGCGGTCGGTTCCAGCGCCCAGGGCACCAGGTAGATGGCGTCCGGGTCGGGCTTGCAGACCATGTCGATGTCCGCTTCGTCGAGCAGGTCGTAGTAGATGTCGTCATCGACGAAATCGCCGGTGACGGTCTGCAGCAGGACACTTTCGGGGAGTCGCATGCCCCCTTCGCCGAGGAACTTGTTGGTGGGGGAAATCTTGCCGCGGGCGATGCCGGTGAGGTCGCTCACCACGCATTCGACTTCGGTGATTTTCTGTTGCTTCAGCCGTTGCTCCAGTYGCTCGGCGGGGGTGGTCATACAAGCCTCGGGGTCTTTTTGGATTTGTAATGGGTGCACGTGCAGCGTCTTGCTGCCAGCGAGGCTAGTGTCGGGGGAGAGGGGTGCGACGTTCTATCCACTTTCCGCACGCATGGCGATGCTGCGCCTTGCTCGGGCGTTATCGTCGATCGCGGGGATGAAGGGCGGGCAGGGCGGCCGCCGGGGATCAGTTGTTGTGCTCGACCTCGACGAACTGCCGGGTTCCGGCCGCGACGTCGTAGATGTGGTAGTTGTTCATCATCCGCCCATAGAGGTGCAGGCTCACGGCGCGCGAACGTTCGGCGGGGACGCCGGTGACGTGAATGTGGTCCGGGTTGGGCACGAAGCTGGTGACCGCGCCGGGCGGTAGCAGGATCATGCCGCCCTTGACCAGTTCGATGCCCTCGTCGCGATGACGATCAGCGGACAGGCAGACGTAGCTGCGCTCCTCCAGCACGCCCTCGACTATGCCGACCACGCCCCAGCTGCCGTGGTCGTGCACCGGCGTCCACTGGCCCGGCGACCAGACCAGCGCGTAGAGCGACAGGTTGTCGTCCGGCGCCTGGTAGACCAGGTTGCGCGCGTAATGCTCAGGGTCGCTCTGGTAGTGCTGCGGTTCGAGGAATTCGCCGGCGTGGGCCAGCAGTTCCATCATGAAGGGCGCCAGCGTGGCCACGCACTGGCAGGGTTCGGACTCCTGCCGGCTGAGTTTCGTGGCCTGGTCGATGAAGCGGGAAAGGATGGCGTTGGGCATCTGCGGTGCGCTCCGAGGGCTCGTCCATGACTGAATCCACCGCCCGGCCTGCGCGTGGCGCCGCCGGTTGTCGCAGCAGTGAGACAGCAGCAGTCGCTACACAACGGCAATCACTCTAGCTGCTTTTGCCGGGGTTGCCCTACGGGAATCAATCGGGCGTGGCGGCGAGTGGTTCGCGAGCAAGCTCGCTCCTACAGACAGCACCGACCTGACCGGTGGCGTAGGAGCGGACTCCGTCCGCGATGCTTGTCGGTTGCTGCAATGCCGTAGGGCGCATAACTCGGCACGGGTTATCCGCCATTGCGACGAAAAGCAGCTCAGGCGTCCTTGCCGCCGCGCCGCAACAGGTAGGTATCCATGATCCAGCCATTGGCCTCGCGGGCTGCGCTGCGCACGCGCTGGATTTCCTCGCCCACCTCACTGAGGCGGCCGCTGCGCAGGATCTCGTCCGGCGTGCCGACGTAGGCGCCCCAGTAGATTTCCAGTTCAGGGTCGTCCAATTGGCGGTACGTGTCCTCGGCGTCGAGCATCACCACGACGCTTTGCGCGTTCGGCGGAAAACCTTCGGCGAGGCGCCGCCCGGTGGTGATCTGCACCGACTGGCCAATGGTGTTCAGCGGCACCTTGTGGCGCGCGGCCAGGGCTTGCACGCTGGTGATGCCGGGGATCACCTGGTATTCAAAGCTCACGCGGCCCTCATGTAGCACCGCTTCGAGGATGCGCAGGGTGCTGTCGTACAGCGACGGGTCGCCCCAGACCAGGAAGGCGCCGCACTGGCCGTCTTCCAGCTCATCGGCGATCAACCGCTCGAACACCTGCTGTTTGGCGTGGTTGAGGTCGTGCACCTGACCGGTGTAGTCGCCTTCGCGCACGCGCTCGGGGCTGTCGGCTTCGACGATGCGGTAGTCGGTGTGCGGGATGTAGCGCTGCAGGATGTCCCGGCGCAGCTGGATCAGCTTGTCCTTGCTGCTGCCTTTGTCCAGCAGGAAGAACACGTCGGCGCGATTCATCGCGTTGATCGCCTGGACGGTCAGGTACTCCGGGTCGCCGGCGCCGATGCCGATGATGAGCAGCTGTTTCATGTCGGGTCCTGCATTCCATGGTTCGAGGGGCACCAAGACTACGCCTGTCCGGCGCGGCGCTCATCTGTCGGATCGACGCGTTATCCGCCATGGCGGATAACGCCTGGGGCGTTATGCGCCCTACGAACTACGTTCAGTCCGTGCGGCGTTTATTGATGGGTATCGCTGCGCTCCACGCCATCCTACAAATAGCGCCCTATGGGCGCCATCGACCGGTGTTCAGCTCAGCAGCGCGACATCCCGGCGCAGCTCGCGGGCCGCCGCGACCATGTTGACCAGGGCGGCTTCGGTCTCCGGCCAGGCGCGGGTCTTCAGGCCGCAGTCCGGGTTGACCCACAGGCGCTCGGCAGGGATGCGCCTGGCGGCCTTGCGCAGCAGCTTGACCATCTCGTCCTTGCTCGGCACGCGCGGCGAGTGGATGTCGTAGACGCCCGGGCCGATCTCGTTGGGGTACTCGAACTTCTCGAAGGCCTCCAGCAGCTCCATGTCCGAACGCGAGGTCTCGATGGTGATCACGTCGGCATCCATGGCGGCGATGGACTCGATCACGTCGTTGAACTCGCTGTAGCACATGTGGGTGTGGATCTGGGTTTCGTCACGCACGCCGGAGGCGCACAGGCGGAAGGACTCGGTCGCCCAGTCCAGGTACTGCCCCCAGGCGCTCTGGCGCAGCGGCAGGCCCTCGCGGAAGGCCGCTTCGTCGATCTGCACGATCCTGATGCCGGCCGCTTCCAGGTCCACCACTTCGTCGCGGATCGCCAGGGCGAGCTGGCGGGCCTGCACTTCGCGGCTCACGTCCTCGCGCGGGAAGGACCACATCAGCATGGTCACCGGGCCGGTCAGCATGCCCTTCATCACCTTGCCGGTGAGGCTCTGGGCGTACTTGATCCACTCCACGGTCATGGCCTTCGGGCGGCTCAGGTCGCCGTAGATCACCGCCGGTTTGACGCAGCGTGAACCGTAGCTCTGCACCCAGCCGAAGCGGGTGAAGACGTAGCCGTCGAGCTGCTCGGCGAAGTACTCGACCATGTCGTTGCGCTCGGCTTCGCCATGCACCAGCACGTCCAGGCCCAGTTGCTCCTGTATCTGCACGGCATGCCGGATTTCGCTGTGCATGGCCTCGGTGTACGCGGCCTCGCTCAGCTTGCCCTGCTTGAACGACTGGCGCGCCAGGCGGATCGACGCGGTCTGCGGGAAGGAGCCGATGGTGGTGGTGGGGAAGTCCGGCAGGTCCAGTCCGGCGCGCTGCTTGGCGATGCGCTCGGCGAAGGCCGAATGGCGCTGGCTGTCCGCCGGCTTGATGGCCGCCAGGCGCGCTTGCACGGCGGATTTGTGGATGCGCGGCGAGGCGGCACGGCTGGCCTGTACGGTGCGGCTCAGCTCCAGCGCAGCCAGGACTTCCGGCGCTTCGGGCTGATTGACGGCGCGGGCCAGTACGGCCACTTCGGCGCACTTCTGCACGGCGAAGGCCAGCCAGCTTTTCAGCTCGGCGTCGAGCTTGTCTTCACGCTCCAGGTCCACCGGGCTGTGCAGCAGCGAGCAGGACGGCGCAACCCACAGGCGCTCGCCAAGGCGTTCGTGGGCATGGCGGACCACTTCCAGCGCCTTCTCCAGGTCGCAACGCCAGACGTTGCGACCGTTCACCACGCCCAGCGACACGATCTTGTAGGCCGGCAGTCGGTCGAGGATGCTCGGGAACTGTTCCGGGGCGCGCACCAGGTCGATGTGCAGGCCATCCACCGGCAGGCTGGAGGCGAGGCCGAGGTTGTCTTCCAGGCCGCCGAAGTAGGTGGCCACCAGCTTCTTCAGCGGCTCGCTCTGCAGCAGGTTGTAGACGCGCTCGAAGGCGTTCTTCCACGCCTGCGGCAGGTCGAGGACCAGGATCGGCTCGTCGATCTGCACCCACTCCACTCCCTGTGCGGCGAGGCGGCGGAAGATCTGCCCGTAGAGCGGCAGCAGGCGCTCGACCAGGTCGAGTTTGTCAAAGTCGCTGCCCTTGGCCTTGCCCAGCCAGAGGTAGGTCAGCGGACCGATCACCACCGGCTTCACCGCATGACCGAGGGCGTGGGCTTCCTCGACTTCCTCGAACAGCTGTTCCCAGCTCAGTTCGAACTGCTGGTCGGCGCTGAACTCCGGGACCAGGTAGTGGTAGTTGGTGTCGAACCACTTGGTTAGCTCTTGTGCGAGAAGGGGCTGGGCGTGCGCACCGCCACAGCAACTATCACCGCTCTTGTTTCCAACAGCGCCCCGCGCCATGGCGAACAGGGTCTGCAGGGTCGGCTTGGCATTGTCGTGACCACGGAAGCGCTCGGGGATCACGCCGAAGGTCAGCGAGTGGGTCAGCACCTGGTCGTACCAGGCGAAGTCGCCAACCGGCAGCAGGTCGATGCCGGCGTTCTTCTGTACCTGCCAGTGATTGGCGCGCAGCTCGCGGCCAACGGCGCGCAGGCCGGCTTCGTCCAGTTCGCCCTTCCAGAAGGCTTCCTGGGCCTTCTTCAGCTCGCGGTCGCGGCCGATGCGGGGGAAGCCGAGGTTGTGTGCCAATGCCATGTGAATCTCTCCATTGAATCAACGATGGCGAAATTCTCCGGTGCACGGCTTCATGAGACAAACTCAATGTTCTTGTGATGAACATAAGGAATGTTCATGTTGGCGGCCGGCCAGGTTCGCTTCGTCCAGCCGGTCAGTGGCCCGCCACTTCGCGCATCTGCCGCGCCAGGGCGCCGGGAGAGGTATGCAGGCGGCGCTGGAACAGCTCGATGAAGGCCGAGGTGGACTCGTAGCCGAGGTCACCGGCGATCAGCGTCACCGACTCGCCGCGCTCCAGCCGCGGCAGCGCCGCCAGCAGGCGCACGCGCTCGCGCCATTCGCGGAAGGACAGCCCGGTCTCGTCGCGGAACAACCGCGCCAGGGTGCGCCGCGAGGCGCCCACCTGCTGCGCCCAGTCCTCGATACCCAGGCGCTCGCCGGGGTTTTCCTGCAGGTGATCGGTCACCCGGCGCAGGCGTGGGTCCCGTGGCAGCGGCAGGGCCAACCCGGAGTCCGGCGCGTTGTGCAGCTCGTCCACCAGCACCTGCATGAGCCGGGCCTCGGGGCCTTCGTCCGGGTAGTCGCGGGGCAGCTCGCTGGCGCGCTGGATGAGGTTGTCCAGCAGCGGCGAGATTTCCAGCACGCGGCACGGCCCCATGCCGACGACCAGCTCGGGAGCGACGTAGAAGCTGCGGTGTACCACCAGCGTGCGCGCCCGCACGCTGTGCAGGACCCCGGCTGGCAGCCACATCGCCCGGCGCGGTGGGACCACGCAGGCATGGTTTTCGGTGGTGGTCTCCAGCACGCCGCTGGCGGCGTACATCAGTTGGCCCCAGGGATGGGAGTGCGGCTCCACGCGATGCCCGGCGGGCATGTCGAAGGCGCGCAGCCAGACCGGCCGCGGCAGGGTGGTGAAACCGGGGAGGGCCAGAGCATCCTGTCCCGTTGACGGCATAGCTTGTCTCTCTTTCGGAAGTGGGTCATAGAGCGGCGATGGTAGCGTCTTCTCCGGTCAAATCCAGCCCTGAGAGGAAGTGCCCGATGAGTGTCCATCGCCAGCCACAACGTCTGTCCATCGTCGACATCCGCCAGCGCCGCGAGCCCGGCAGCCTCGTGGTGCTCACCGCCTATTCCGCGCCCATGGCGCGCCTGCTCGACCCGCATGTGGATGTGCTGCTGGTGGGCGACTCCCTCGGCATGGTGCTGTACGGCCTGCCGCATACCTTGTCGGTGACCCTGGACACCATGATTGCCCATGGCGCCGCAGTGGTTCGCGGCTCCCTGCGCGCCTGTGTGGTCGTCGACCTGCCATTCGCCAGCTACCAGGCCTCGCCCCAGCAGGCCTTCCTCGCCGCCGCCCGGGTGCTGGCCGAGAGCGGCGCACAGGCGGTGAAGCTCGAAGGTGGCGCGGAGATGGCCGAGACCATCGCGTTCCTGGTCGAGCGCGGCATTCCGGTGATGGCCCATGTCGGCCTGATGCCGCAGAAGGTCAATGCGCTGGGCGGCTTCAAGGTCCAGGGCAAGGAGGCTGCCGGCGTGGAGCGGGTGCTGCGCGATGCGCAGGCAGTGGAGCAGGCTGGCGCGTTCAGCGTGGTGCTGGAGGGCGTGCTGGAACCCGTTGCGCGACAGGTCTGCGAGCGGCTGGAAATTCCGGTGATCGGCATCGGCGCCTCACCGGCCTGCGCCGGGCAGGTGCTGGTGACGGAGGACATGCTGGGGCTGTCCGGCGAGCAGATTCCGCGCTTTGCCGAGCAGTATGTGCGGGTGGACGAGTTGATTTCGGAGGCGGCGCAGCGCTTTGCCCGCGAGGTGCGGGAGCGGGAGTTTCCGCAGGGGCGGCATTGTTTCGGGATGCCGGCTGGTGGGGTGTGATCCTGCTGGGAGGTGCCGTGCGGTTCGCGAGCAAGCTCGCTCCTACAGGTTGGACATCGGCGTGCTCTTCGTGGGAGCGAGCTTGCTCGCGAAAACCACGGCACAGACAGTAGGGCGCATAAAGCGCCAGCGTTATCCGCCGTTGACATACCCTGCGTTGTAGTTAGGTGATTCTGCGCCGCTTCGGCGTGTGCGGATGTATTGGGTTTCGCTCCCTCGGGCGAGTTACTTTTCCAAACGACGGAAGGCCGCCCCCCAAAAAGTAACCAAAAGGCTTGCCCCGGACATCCGGTTTTTCGCTTAGGCGAAAAATACCCTCGTTGAAGCGAAGTTTCAGGGGTACGCGTCGAGGGGCCATCCCTGGCCCATCGCCGCTCTCGCGACATCCATGTCGCTCAACCCCTGAAACTCCGCTTCAACGAGGCCTCCTGAACGGGGCATTCGGAGTGCGCGGACGTTTCTCTGGAAGCCTTCAGGGGCAAAGCCAAAGCCACAGCCAAGGCGGTATGCACGCTGTTGTAGGAGCGGAGCTTCTCCGCGAATCGCCAACAGGCGATGGTCGACGGGCTATCTCTGTGACTGCCGCGTCCGCGTGGTGGATTTCGCGGACAGGGTCCGCTCCTACGGGTGGAGTTTGGCGTCGCATAGTAGGAGCGAGGGGGACGCCATCGTTATTGCTCGCGAACCGCCGGCAAGGCCGGCGCAGGGGCCCGGCGAAAACTCACTCCGCCAACGGCAACTCGAAACAGAACATCGCCCCGCAAGGCTCGACGTTCTCCGCCCAGATATCCCCGCGATGCCGCGAGACGATGCTCTGGCACAGTGCCAGGCCGATGCCGTTGCCGCTTACCTTGGAGGTGAAGAAGCCATCGAACAGCCGTTCCTTGGCCCCGGCATCGATGCCCCGGCCCTGGTCGAGGACTGACAGGCGCGCGCTGTTCCCTTCGCGAGAAGTGCGGATACGCAACAGGCGTCGGTCCTCGGGGAGGTTGAGCATCTCCTCGATGGCGTTGAAGGCGAGGTTGAGGATCACCTGGCCGACCAGCACTTTCTCGCAGCTCACCCACAGCGGTTCGGCGCAGCGCTCCAGCTGCACGCGGACGTTGCTTGGCTGGGCCTTGAGGCTGATGAAGTAGAGGGTCTCGCCGAGCAGTTCGTTGAGGTCGATGCGCTGTTCGGCCTGCTCCAGCTTCACCACGTATTCGCGCACGCTCTTGATGATCAGCGAGGCGTGCTCGATCTGCCGCACCGCGCTGTCCAGGCCCCAGGCGGCGGAGGCTTCGGTCTTCTGTTCGCGGTCCAGGCGGATCAGCGCGCCCTCGATGAAGTTGCGCGTGGCCGCCAGCGGTTGGCTGAGTTCGTGGGCGATCGCCAGGGCCATCTCACCCATGGCGTTGTAGCGCGCCAGGTATTCCAGTTTCTGGTCGCTCTGGCGCTGTGCCTGGGCTGCGCGCACCTGCTCGGTGACGTCGCGGAACAGCAGCAGATGGCCGACCAGGTCGTCCTCGATCTCGATGTAGCGGCAGGTCGCATGGTGCCAGCGCCATTCGCCGTCCAGGCGCTGCAACTGGTAGCTGACCGAATACGGCTCGCGGCTCGGCGGCTGCATGGCGAGGTGGTGCTCCAGGCGCGGGCGCGTGGCGCTGTCGCAGCGGCCGAGGAAGTTGTGCGCCAGCCAGTCGTCCTGGCTGCCGCCCAGCAGGGGCAGGGCGGATTCGCTGAGAAAGCGCAGGTTGCCATCGGCATCCAGCACCGCCACGCCTTCGGCGAGGTCCTGCATGAAGGCCTTCAGCCGGCTCTCGAAACGCTGCAGATCGCGCTCGACCTGCTTCTCCTTCGAGATATCGCGGAACTGCACCATCAGCACGTCGCGCTCCTGCAGGTGCACGCGGGTGGCGACGGCTTCGGAAAGAATCTCCACGCCCTGCTTGGAGCGGTAGCACCACTCGATGGTGCGCTGGCCGGTGCGTGCGGCGCCTTCCAGCCAGCGCAGGCCGACCGAGCGGCGGTACTGCGGGGCGTTGGCGGTCATGTCCGGCGCCTTCAGCGGTACCAGTTCCTCAAGGGTGAAGCCGAGCACGGCCAGGGCCGCGTTGTTCGCCCAGAGGATTTCCTTGGTCTGCGCGTCGTGGAGGATCACGCACAGCGGCATGGCCTGGAGCAGGGCGAGGAAGTCGTCGGGCTGGGGCTGGAACATCGAGATCGCTCTTGATTGCAGGGACGGCAGGGCAGTGGCGTCTTTATACCGCGCAGCGTAGCGCGAAGGGACTGCGGAGTAACCCGGCGCCGACTAGGGGATTTCTTTAGGCGTGGGGCTGCACGCACCAATAGTTGGGCGGGCAGGGCGGTTCATACACTGGCCCCAACGACGACCGGCCCGCATCGAACGGGTCGGCCCTACAAGAACAACCGGAGATGACGCCATGCTGCGTGCAGCCCTCGCCGAACCGCTCGATGCGGACGGCCGTGCCCTCGAATTCCAGCGCGTACTGGATGAAGTCCGCCAGCGCCGCGAGGAGTTCGACACCCGCTCCCACGTGCCGCGCGACATGATCGAGCGCTTCCGCGACGTCGGCATCTACCGCGCCGCCACGCCCAAGTGCTTCGGTGGCGACGCGCTGCCGCCAGCGCAGTTCCTCCGTCTGGTCGAGCGCATCGCCGAAGCCGATGGCTCCGCCGGCTGGGTTGCCAGCTTCGGCAGCGCCAGCACCTACCTCACCGCGCTGCCGCGCCACACCCTCGCCGAACTCTATGCCGACGGCCCGGACCTGGTGTTCGCCGGCGGCCTGTTCCCGATCCAGCCGGCCACTCAGGTGGAAGGCGGCTGGCGCGTCAGCGGCACCTGGAAGTTCGCCAGCGGCTGCAAGGGCGCCGACGTGCTCGGTGTCGGTATCGGCATCGGTGGCCCGGGCGGCAAGCCGCGCACCGCGCTGCTGCGCGCCAGGGACGTGGAGATCGTCGAGAACTGGAACGTGGTCGGCCTCAAGGGCACCGGCAGCCACGACCTGAAGCTGGACAACGCCTTCGTCGCCGACGACTGGACCTTCATTCGCGGCGGCCAATCGAACATCGACGAGCCGCTGTACCGCTACCCGACCATCGCCTACGCCGCCCAGGTGCTCGCCGTGGTCAACCTCGGCCTGGCCCGCGCGGCGCTGGACGAGATCACCCGCATGGCGTCGTCCAGCGGCGTGACCGGCGCTCCCAAGCTGGGTGATCGGGCCTACGTGCGCATCGAGATCGGCAAGGCCGAGGCCGAGCTGCAGGCCGCGCGCGGCTTCTTCTATGACGCCACCGAGACCGTCTGGGAATCCATTCTTGCCGGCGATGCGGTCAGCCCGGAGCAGGTCAGCCAGCTGCGCCTGTCCGCCGTACACGTGTCCCGTGCCGGCGCCGACGTGGTGCGCCGTGCCTACACCCTGGCCGGCACCACCGCGATCTATATGCACCACCCGCTGCAGCGCTACCTGCGCGACGCCATGGTGGTCACCCAGCACGCCTTCCTCAGCGATGGCATGTACGACGGCGCCGGTGCGGTGCTGCTCGATGTGCCGCCGTTCCCCGGATACATCTGATTTCGACTCATAAAAATTAAGGACCGAGCCATGACCCGTCCCACCACCGAACCCTTGCGCGTACTGTTCTGCATCGGCATCGCCCAGCCGTTCTTCGACCTGCCCACCGGTGAAGGCATCACCGTGTGGAAGGGCTTCTCGCAGATGATGGGCGACCTCGGCGCGCTGCCGGGCATGAACGTGCTCGGCGTGCTGGATGACGACCGCCTGATGGTCGGCCCATCCACCACCTCGCCCTGGACCGTCTACATCATGGCCGACGTGGACTGCCACCAGACCGTGATCGACGCCTGCAACCTGTTCCGCACCACTCCGGTGGGCGAGTACAGCCTGTGGAAGTACGCCAAGGTCGAGGCGCGCATCGGCCGCCCGCTGACCATTCCCGAAGCCGCGCGGACCTGAGCCATGAGCAGCCTGAGCATGGCCGAGCTGAACCGCCGCCTGGAGACCCTCGAAGGGGAAAGCCAGGTGCGCCGGCTGATGGCCCGCTACATGGACCTCTGCGACGTGCCGCACGCGCCGGTGGCGATGAGCGAGCTGGCCGAGCTGTTCAGCGAGGACGCGGTGTGGGAGGGCATCGGCACTTCCACGGCGCAGACCTTCGGCCATCACCAGGGCCGCGAGGCGATTGCGGCTTTCGTCTTCGGCTACCTGCCGCCGTCGCCGCACTTCACGCTGAACCTGCACTTCCTCACCAGCGAGTCGATCCGCGTCGACGGCCGCACCGCGCGCGGGCAATGGATCATGCAGCAGCTCTCGACCTACGCCGAGGGCCACACCGAGCTGTTCGGCACGCGGCTGGACATCGATTTCCGCGAGATCGACGGGCGCTGGCAGATCAGCCACTTCCGCACCCAGCGCCTGTCGCAGCGCCTGCTGGGCAGTGCAGAGGAGCACCGTCCATGAGCACTTTCGTCAGCGAATTCCTCCTCGGCAGCGGCGGCAAGCGCGTCGCGGTCAAGGACAGCATCGATATCGCCGGCTACCCGACCCGTTGCGGCACTCGCGCGCTGGCCGACGCCGCACCGGCCGCGCGCAACGCCTTCGTGGTCGATGCCGTGCTGAATGCCGGCTGGCAGATCGTCGGCAAGACCAACCTTCACGAACTGGCCTTCGGCGTCACCGGCATCAATGACTGGACCGGCACGCCGATCAACCCGATGGCGCCGGACCGTGTGCCGGGCGGCTCGTCCAGCGGCTCCGCATCCGCCGTGGCGGCGGGGCTGGCGGACATCGCTCTGGGCACTGACA
Organism: Pseudomonas sp. CAN1; assembly: GCF_030462585.1. Lineage (GTDB taxonomy): Bacteria > Pseudomonadota > Gammaproteobacteria > Pseudomonadales > Pseudomonadaceae > Pseudomonas. The sequence continues at coordinate 21,837 of NZ_JASMRU010000026.1, forward strand.
CCGGCGGTTCGGTACGCGTGCCGGCGGCCTGCTGCGGCATCGCCGGGCTGAAGCCGACCTTCGGCCGGGTCAGCCGCGACGGCGTGCACCCGGCGCAGAGCAGCCTGGATTGCGTCGGCCCGTTCGCCGCCAGCATGGCCGACCTGATCGCCGCCATGCAGGTCATCTGCCCCGGCTTCGGCGAAGTGCAGCTGCCGGGCGAGGGCGCCCGCGTGGCCTTCCTCGAAGTGCCGTCGGCGCCGCACATCCAGGCTTGCCTGGGCGCCGCCGCCGACCGCGCCGGCTGGCGCCGCAGCCACCTGTTCCTCGGCGAGTTCGAGGCGGCCTTCCAGGCCGGGCTGGTGGTGATCAACCACGAGAACTGGGCCGCCTACGCGGCGCTGACCGGCAAGGGCCTGATCGGTGCCGATGTCGAGCAGCGCCTGCTGCTGGCCAGCCGCACCACCGACGCCGAGCGCGCCGAGGCGGAGAAGGTGCGCGACGGTTTCACCCGCGCCATCGACGCCGCGCTGGAGGACTTCGAAGTGCTCCTGCTGCCGACCATGCCCGACCTGCCGCCGCTGCTCAGCGATGCGCGCAACGGCAAGTCGGTGGCCGGCATGACGCCCCTGGTGCGGCCTTTCAACCTGAGCGGACACCCGGCGCTGACCGTGCCGGTGGACCTGGATTGCGGCGGGCTGAAAGTCGGCCTGCAGATCGTCGGCCGCAAGGGCGACGACGAACGTGTGTGTGCCTTCGGCGCGCAACTCGAACACAGCCTGGCTGCCACGCGGCCTGCGCCAAAACATAAGAAATCGGCATGAGGAGATGGGCATGAGCGCTCACGAATACCGGCTGATCGCCCGGTCGCGCAGCGTCGAAGAGCTGGTCGGCGACGACCGCGTCGATGTTTCGCTGTACAACGACCCGCAGCTGTTCGAAGCGGAGATGGACAAGATCTTCTACCGCACCTGGGTGTGGGTCGCCCACGAAAGCGAAGTGCGCAACGCCGGCGACTTCAAGACCACCAGCGTCGGTCGCCGCCCGGTGATCGTGGTGCGCGACAAGAAGGGCAACATCAACGTCCTGGAGAACCGCTGCCGCCACCGTGGCGCCACCGTGTGCGAGAAGCACAAGGGCAACGCCACCGGCTTCACCTGCCCGTACCACAGCTGGTCCTACGCGCTGGACGGCAAGCTGCGCGCGCTGCCATATCCGGACGGCTATGAGGACATCCTCGACAAGTCCGAACTGCCGCTGACCAGCCTGCGGGTCGAGAGCTACGCCGGCATGGTGTTCGCCACCTACAACGACGAGATCGAGCCGCTGGAAGACTTCCTCGGCGGGGCGAAGCACTGGATGGACCTGTTCATGAAGCAGGGCGCCGGCTACCCGATCAAGACCCAGGGCGAACACAAGTTCACCTTCCGCGGCAACTGGAAGATCCAGCTGGAAAACACCACCGACGGCTACCACTTCCCCATCGTGCACAAGTCGTTCATGTCCTCGGTGGATGAGGAGACCGAAGAGATGCTCTCGTTCATGAGCGACAAGCAGGCGGTCACCCACGCCCTGGGCAACGGCCACAGCGTGATGGTGATGGTTCCCGAGCACGTCGACCTCGACCACGACGACGGCACCGAGCAGCTCCAGGAGCGCTTCGCCCACGTCACCGAGGAACTGTCGAAAACCATGCCGCCGGAACAGGTGCGCCGCATCGTCCGTTCGCTGCACGGCGCCGGCTTCAACCTCAACCTGTTCCCCAACGTCGCCATGTCCATGTCGTTCTTCCGCGTGCTGCGGCCGATCTCCGTCACCGAGACCGAGATTCGCCACGTCGCGCTGGGCATGGACGGCGGCCCGGAAATCGCCAACCGCGAGCGCATGCGCATCCACGAGCACTTCCAGGGCCCGTTCGGCTTCGGCAGCCCGGATGACGCCGAGGCCTGGGACCGCGTGCAGCGTGGCTCCTACGCTGGCGTCGACGCACCGATCCTGGTCAACCGCGGCCTGAACCGCGAAGTGGTCGCCGAGAACGGTGACAAGGTCTCCCACGCCACCGACGAAGGCGGCATGCGCGAGGCGTACCAGATGTGGAAAAGGATGATGAGCCAATGAGCAACGACACCCTGAACGGCTTCTCCGGCCCTCTGGCCAAGGCCATCGAATTCGTCTGGCGCGAAGCCGAGCTGCTCGACCGCAAGGACTACGCGCAGTGGTCGCAGCTGTGGAGCGAGGACGGCGTCTACGTGGTGCCGATCGACGGCGAGGACGATGACTTCGCCTCGCGCCTGAACTACGTCTTCGACGACGCGCGCATGCGTGCCCTGCGTATCGAACGCCTCACCGGCGGCCACTCGCCGTCGGCGGTGGACGCGGCGAAGACCGTGCGCACCGTCTCGCGCTTCACCCTGGTGGAAGCGGCAGGCGATCTCGTCGAGGTGAACTCGGCGCAGGTGCTCTACGCCTACAAGCGTGGTGTGGCGACTCCGTTCATTGCCGACCTGAACCACCGCATCCGCTTCGTCGACGGCCAGCCGCGACTGGAGCGCAAGGTGATCCGCCTGATCAACGCCGAAGACGCGCTCAACGCGCTCGGCTTCCTGCTCTGAGGGCCGCGCCATGCAACGAGTAGCCCTGGTAACCGGCGCCGCACGCGGGCTGGGTGAAGTCATCGCGCGCCGCCTGCACGCCGCCGGCCTGCGGGTGGCGCTGGCCGACCTGAACGAAGAAGCGGTGCAGCGCCTGGCCGACGAGCTTGACCCCGAGGGCCGCACGGCTGTCGGGTTGAAGCTGGACGCGCGGGAGAAGGCCGATTTCGAGCGCGCCCGTGAGCTGCTCGCGGAGCGTTGGGGCGGCACCGACATCCTGGTGAACAACGCCGGGATGTCGAAGGTGGCTGCGCTCATGGACATCAGCCCGGAGGATTTCGACGCCTCCATGGCGGTGAACCTGCGCGGCACCTTCGTCGCCTGCCAGGTGTTTGGCACGCACTTCGCGGCGCGTGGTTTCGGCCGCATCGTCAACATCGCCTCGCTGGCCGGACAGAACGGCGGCACCGCCACCGGCGGCCACTACGCCGCGGCCAAGGGCGGCGTGGCGACCCTGACCAAGGTGTTCGCCCGCGAACTTTCGGGGCAGGGCGTGACCGTCAACGCCATCTCGCCGGGACCGCTGGATTTGCCGGTGGTCTACGAGAGCGTGGCGCCCGAGCGTTTGGAACAGATCCTCAAGACCATCCCCGCCGGCCGCTTGGGCGACCCGACCTTTATCGCCGACAGCGTGCTGCTGCTCTGTGCGGAGAACGCCGGGTCGGTGACGGGCGCGTGCTGGGATATCAATGGTGGGTTGTTCATGCGCTGAGGCTTCGGGCTGAGTGATCGGCGGATAACGCTGTGCGTTATCCGCCCTGCGCTCGGTCCTGGCTTGGGTGATGGGCTTCAAGACCCCCTCACCCTAACCCTCTCCCGAAGGGAGAGGGGACCGTCCGGAGCAGGATGAAACCGCATCGTCAGCCGGTACATTCTGCTCCCTCTCCCTCCGGGAGAGGGCTGGGGTGAGGGCAGTGCCCTTGCTCCGAAACCAATCAATCGGAGAGAGGAAACCTCTCTCCAGAGCAACATCGACAACCCGTCCGCTCGTGAAAAAGAGGCCGGAAAGGGGCCACAGAGCCCGCACTCAACGCCTTGCAGGTAACGCCATGATGAAGGTCAGAATCGAAAGGATCGTCGAGGAAGCGCAGGACATCCGTTCCTTGCGCCTCGTACGTTGTGATGGCCAGCCGTTCGACGCCTACGAGCCGGGCGCCCACGTCGACGTCACCGGCCCCACCGGGGTGACGCGCCAGTATTCGCTGTGCAGCCCGCCGGACGACCGCGCGGCCTACCTGGTGGCGATCAAGAAGGAAGGTGCCTCCCGTGGCGGCTCCAGCGCGCTGCACGAAGTGCGTGAAGGCATGGAGCTGGACATCGGCGCGCCGCGCAACCTGTTCCGCCTGGCGCCGGAAGCCCGCGAGCACGTGCTGTTCGCCGCTGGCATCGGCGTCACGCCGCTGCTAAGCATGGCCTATCGCCTGAACGCCAAGGGCGAGTCCTATCGCCTGCATTACTTCGCCCGCTCCGCCGAGCACGCGGCCTTCGTCGAGCTGCTGGCTGGCGAGGCCTTCGCCGGCAAGGTGGAGTTGCACTACGGCGTCGAACCCGCCGAACTCGACCGCGTGCTGGGCGAGTGCCTGGAACGCGCGCCGCAACAAGCCCACGTCTACACCTGCGGCCCGGCGCCGTTCATGAACAAGGTGGTGGAAATCGCTGCGCGCAGTCGCGCGGAAGACGCCATCCACCTGGAGCACTTCCAGGCCGACCCGGCCGCCAACACGGCGCCGGCGGGCTCCTTCGAAGTGGAACTGGCCAGCTCCGGTGTGGTGCTTCACGTACCGGCGGATTCGACGCTGGTGGACGTGCTCCAGGCCCACGGCTGCGACATCGACACCGAGTGCCGCGAGGGCATCTGCGGCACCTGCATCGTCGAAGTGCTGGAGGGCGAGCCGGAGCACCGCGACAACTGCCTGTCGAACAAGGAAAAGGCCGCCAACAAGCAGATCTGCGCCTGTGTTTCGCGGGCGAAATCGGCTCGCCTGGTGCTCGACCTGTAAACCGAACTGCTCTTTGTAGGACCGAGGGGGGCGCCCAGCCCTTGCTCGCGAACCCGCTTGACGCTGGTGCAGCAGGAGAGACTGTTCGCGAGCAAGCTCGCTCCTACAAGGTGGCTTCTCTGCTGCCTGGCAGAACTCCATGGTGGCGCGGGCCATTTGGGCGCTCCTACAGGCTGTGGCACAGCTGGCAATTCGTCTGGCAGACAGCGACACTTGCGCGCCGCCGGCGCTTGCTAGCCTCCGGCAATAGTTCCCCGTTCGGAGTCCCCCATGCCTGCGCTGATCGCGCGCCTGGCGCTCGGTTGCCTGCTGCCGGTCGCCGTCCTGCTCGGCCTCGGCGCCATGCCGGGGCTCGGCTACGCCTGGGATTTCGCCAATGCCGCCGGGCTACTTGGCGCCTGCCTGCTGGGGCTGCTGTTCGTCATCGGCGGCCGGCCGCAACCGCGTCCGCTCTATGAGGGAAAGTTCTTCCTGCGCCTGCACCGCGACCTTGGGTTTGCCGCCGTTGCATTGCTGCTGGTGCACATCGTCGTGCTGTTGGTCGATGAGCCACTGCTGATCGAGGACCTGCTGCCGTCCGCGCCCGGCTACATGCTCGCTGGGCTGGCGTCAGCCATCCTGATGCTGGTGCTGGCGGTGTCCAGCCTGAGCCGCGTGCGCCCGCGCTGGAGCAGCAGTGCCGCCGGATTCCGCCGCTGGCACTACGGCGGCAGCCTGGTCGCCCTGTTGCTGATGGCCGTGCATGTGCTCGGCGCGGGTTACTACAGTGGCGGCCTGTGGAAGGGTGCGTTGCTGGTGGCGCTGATGCTGGTGGTGGCCGTCTGGCCGCGCCTGCCCAAACCGGCCAATGGCGTCAGTGGGCGCAAGCGCAACACGGCGCGGCGGGCTACCTGGTTCGCGCTGGCGGCCAGCGGGGTGATCATCGGTTTGTCGGCGCTCTACAGCCTGCTGGCAAATCTGGAGCTGCCGCTGTGAGGCGTGTCTGGATCGGGGTTTCGGTTGCCGCAGTCATCATGCTGTCGGCTGGAGCCTGGTTCGCCCACGGACACTGGCAACGCAGTCGGCCGCTGATGCCGCTGGCGTTTCCCCATGAGCCGCACGCCTCGGTGAACTGCATTACCTGCCATCACGACTACAAGGACCAGTCGCCTTCGGTCTCCGGCAACCGCACCTGCATCCTCTGCCACAAGCAGAGCCCGGCGCTGGCCGTGCGTATCGAGGCGGATTTCCACCAGCTCTGCCAGAGCTGTCACCTGCAGCGCCTGCAAGCCTTCCATGCCAGCGGGCCGGTACGCAGCTGCCAGGCGTGCCACCGCACCGCCACGGATGGCACACACCTGTAGGAGCGAGCTTGCTCGCGAACAGAGTTTCCGACGGCACCGGCGTCAAGCGGGTTCGCGAGCAAGCTCGCTCCTACCAGGAAAGCGATATGGGCGTGGCGCTTCAAGCCGTAGGAGCGGACCTTGTCCGCGAATCTCTCGGCACGCAGGGCGTTGCCGGCCTGCACGGCGCGAGGGGGAACCGGAAGGCAATTCTGCGGAGTCGGTGGCCGCTGCAGGATTTCGCGGACAGGGTCCGCTCCTACGAACGCGACCGTAACGCTCCATCAAAAAACCCGGCAGCAAGCCGGGCTTCTGTTCAGCTGCGATACAGCACCGGCCGTCGCAGGTGCACATAGCTGTACCCCTCGCGCGCCAGGGCGATGCGCTGCGGGTCCAGCTCGGCCACCAGCAGTTCCTCGCTGTGCTTGGCCTTGGTCAGCACCTGGCCATCCGGGGCGATGATGCTGCTCAGGCCGCAGTACTCGATTTCCCCCTCGCTGCCCACATAGTTGGCGTAAGCGAGGAACACCTGGTTCTCGTACGCGCGGGTCGGCACCAGGACCTGGGCGACGAACTCGTAGGGGCGCATGTTGGCGGTTGGCACCAGCACGACGTCCGCGCCGGCCATGGCGAGCGTGCGCACGGCCTCGGGGAACTCCACGTCGAAGCAGATCAGCAGGCCGACTTTCCAGCCGTCCAGCTCGAAGATCGCCGGCGGCTCGTCGGAGGCGCTGAACTGGCTGCGGTCGAGGTCGCCGTAGAGGTGGGTCTTGCGGTAGTTGGCGCGGCGTTCGCCCTGGCGGTCGATCAGCTGCACGCTGTTGAAGATGGCGCCGCCGGCGTCACGTTCGGGGTAGCCGTAGAGGATGCCGAGCTTGTGCTCGCGGGCGATCTCGGCGATGCGCTGGGCGGAAGGGCCGTCGCAGCTTTCCGCCAGTTCGGCGACGCGCTGGGCGCCGATGTTGTAGCCGGACAGGTACATCTCCGGCAGCACCAGCAGGTCCGCACCGTTCTGCACCGCCTGCTGCGCGGCCTGTTCCAGGCGGCGCAGGTTGCCGGCGACGTCGTCGGGGCCGGGTGGGCACTGGTAGAGGGCGAGGTACATGGGGTTCTCCTTGGAAACGCGCGGGGCCGGAATCAGCCAGTTTGCACCCGATCCCGGCCCCGCGCGAGCCACTGTTCAGTCAATGCAGGGGAATGGCGCGGATCAGTCCGGCAGCTCCATCGGGCCCAGTTCGGCGAAGCAATCGCCGGGGCCGGGGTTCTCCGGATGGGTGGCGCCACCGAAGTGCTTCATGATGCCCCACACGGCGTTCAGCGAGGTCTGCACCGCGCCTTCCACCCAGGCTGGGGTCCAGGACACGTCGTCGCCGGCGATGAAGATGCCGCGCTGCTCGGCGGGCATGTCGTCCTGCATGAAGTGCGCGTACATGCGCTGGTTGTAGCGGTAGTGGCCCGGCAGCGCGCCCTTGAAGGCGCCGAGGAAGTGCGGGTCGGCCTCCCAGGATACGGTGATCGGGTTGCCGATGATGTGCCCGGCGATGTCGACCTTCGGGTAGACCTTCTTCAGCGCGTCCAGGGCCAGTTGCACGCGCTTTTCCACCGGGTGCGGGAGCATCTTCATGGCGTCGCTCATCCAGGAGTAGGACAGGCAGATCACCCCCGGCTTGTCGTCGCCGTTGTCGAACAGGTAGGTGCCGCGGGTGAGGCGGTCGGTGAGGGTCATGCTCATCACGTCGCGGCCGGTCTGCGGGTCCTTGTCCTTCCAGAATGGCCGGTCGACCATCACGAAGGTCTTCGATGACTGCATGTAGCGGGTGCGGTCCAGGGCCATCCACATCTTCTGCGAGAACAGCGCTTCCTCGCACTCGATCTGGGTGGTCAGCAGCCAGGTCTGGCAGGTCGCCAGGACGGCCGCGTAGTGGCGGGTATCACCCCAGTAGTCGGTGACGGCGAAGCTGCCGTCGGTGGCGCGGGCGATCTTCTTCACGCCCGGACGCGGCGCGCCGTTGTGCAGGGTGGCCAGGGACGTGCCGGCCGGCCAGTGCGCGCAGTTCTCCGGCACGTGGCTCCAGATGCCGCGCGGCACCTGCTCGACGCCGCCCACAACCAAGTGCTGGTGGTCGTCGCAGTTGGTCATCACCACGCGGAAGATTTCCAGCATCGAGTTGGGGAAGTCCGAGTCCCAGCCGCCGGTGCCGAAACCGACCTGGCCGAAGATCTCGCGGTGACGGTAGGACAGGCGCGAGAAGGCCTTGGAGGTAGCGACGAAATCATAGAAGGTGCGGTCATCCCACTTGGGCACCAGCTCGTCCCACAGGGCTTTCAGCTTGATCGTGTCGCGCTCGCGCAGTGCGTCCTGCACTTCGGAGAAGCGCGCGCCGTCTTCCAGCGCCTCGGCCCAGGCCTGGGCGACTTCGCGGAAGATTTCCGGCAGGTCGGCCATCTTCTCGGCATAGTGGCTGGTGCCTTCCAGGTCGACCACGGTGCTGCCCGAGGCCGGGGTCAGCGGGTTGGGGAAGGGTCTGGTTTCCAGGCCGAGCTTGTCGACGTAGTGGTAGAAGGCCGTGCTGGAGACCGGGAAGCGCATGCCGCCCAGCTCGGCGATGATGCCGTCGGCGCCTTCGAAGGTTTCCGAACGCAGCCGGCCACCCATCTTCGACGCTTCATAGACCACCGGCTTCAAGCCCATCTTCATCAGCTCGTAGGCCGCCACCAGGCCGGAGATGCCGGCACCGACGATGGCCACTTCCTGGCCGTGCTTCTCGGCAGGGATGCTGCCCAGGCCGGCGGGGTGCTCGATCCAGTCGTCGAAGGCGAAGGGGAAGTCCGGGCCGAAGATGGTCACCGGTTTCTTGCCAGGGGTATGGGGATGGCGGTTCTTGTGCATTAGGGCTTCCTTCTTGTTCGGCGTGCCGGCTTGTATCAACCAGCTTGGCAAGGCTTCTTGCGGCCCGCATGGGCCAGTCGATGGATGGCGCGCGGGCAAAGAAATGGCGAGCTGATTGGGCTCGCCGTGGCGTCCACTATTGCAAAGCCGGTCGTTGAAATGAACCTGACAATCTGCAAGATTGTCGAGAGCTTTCAGGCAGATTGACCAATACCATGAGCAATATGACGAAAAACGCCGACGCGGCCTTGTTGAACCTGCTGCGCGCCAATGCCCGCGAGTCGATCTCCGAGCTGGCGCGCAAGCTCGGGGTGTCGCGCTCCACGGTGCAGAGCCGTATTGAACGGCTGGAGCAGCAGGGCATCATCAGCGGCTATTCGATCAAGGTCTCGGATAGCTACGCGCAGTCGCTGGTGCGCGCCCATGTGCTGGTGACGGCGCTGCCCAAGCTGTCGCACCAGGTGGTGCAGGCGCTGGAGAAGATCGCCGAGGTGAAGACGCTGCATTCGGTGAGCGGCAACTTCGACATGATCGTGATCGTCGAGGCGCTGTCGATCCGCGACCTGGACGCGGTGCTGGACCGCATCGGCGCGCTGGACGGGGTGGAGCGGACCATGTCGTCGATCATCCTTTCCACCCGCATTGACCGCTGAAGGCGAGCGCGCGCTGATTGGACTATTGGTCTGCCGCGATTGCCGGGAATTGGCTATTCGTGGCGGCGCGCGACGGCGGTAACTTAACTCCATTCCCGCGGTACCCGCGGGCCCCCACTGGAGATCAGCATGAGCGCACGTATCGAATGGCCGAAAGCTTCCCCCGACGCCTACAAGGCCATGATCGGCCTGGAGCAGGCACTGGCCAAATCCGGCCTGGAGAATTCGCTGCTGGAACTGGTGCGCCTGCGCGCCTCGCAACTCAACGGCTGCGCCTACTGCGTGAACATGCACGCCAATGACGCCCGCAAGGCCGGCGAAACCGAGGCGCGCCTGCAGACCTTGAGCGTCTGGCACGAGACGCGCTTCTTCACCGAGCGCGAGCGCGCTGCGCTGGCCTGGGTGGAAAGCCTGACCCTGCTGGCCGAGAAGCACGCACCGCAGGAGCAGTTCGACGCCCTGCGTGAGCAATTCAGCGAAGCCGAGATCGTCAACCTGACCCTGGCGATTGCCACCATCAATGCGTGGAACCGTTTCGGCGTGGGCATGGCCATGGTGCCCTGAACGGGCAGCGTGGAAGAGGGCGCCTGCGGGCGCCTTTTTCGTGGGTGGTGTTTTTGTAGGGCGGATAACGCGCCAGCGTTATCCGCCGTCGTGGCAATCGGCGGATAACCCGTTCCGGGTTATGCGCCCTACGCAGGGCAGCATTTCAGCGCTTGTAGAGAATCACCGCCGCCCGCAACTTGCTGCGGCCAAAGCGGCTCATCTGCTCGAACTCCCCGTGGCTCACCGGGATGTGCTGGCAGTCCAGCGGTTCGCGGTGCTGGCTGTGGTCGACGTCGGGGTCATGGAGGTAGACGAAGTCCTCGTCGCAGTCGGTGACCACCACCCAGTGCGGCGCCTTGGAGCGGGTCAGGCGGTAGCTGCTGATCAGCACCAGCGGCTGGCCGCCGGCCTCCAGCGCGCCCTCGATGTCCAGCTGGTTGCCCAGCACTTGCTCGACATCGCTCTGCGCCAGTTGCGCGCTGAAGTCCTCGTGGACCAGGCGCATGACATCGCGCTTCTCCTCGCTGCGCACGCCGTCGAGGAACAGCGGGCCATCCTCGGACAGCAGCAGCCTGACCCGGAAACCGCGCTGCTGCGCCGCCAGTGCCAGGCCCTGGGGGCTGCAGCCGCCGTGGCCGGCGGTCATGTAGATGGTGGTCGCTTCGCGCCACAGGCGCAGTTCCTCGACGCGGTCCAGGCGCCGCTCCGGCTCCAGCGCGCCCATGGCCATCAGCAGCGCGGACGGGCCGCAGGTGAACTCGGTGGTCTGCCGGTAATAGGGCACGTGGCGGTGGCTGCGCTGGTCGAGCTGGCGGATGCGCTTCTCGAAGCGCAGCGCCTCGCTGTGGTCCTCGTAGTAGTCCTGGACCTTGGCGAAGGGGCGGTAGCCGTTGCGCTCGTAAAGGGCGATGGCGCCGCGGTTGTCCGGGCGCACTTCCAGGCGGAGGTAGGCGCAGTCGTTCTCCAGCGCCTCGGCTTCGGCTCGGTCCAGCAGCTTCTGGCCAAGGCCGGTGCCACGGGCGCGCTCGTCCACGGCAATGGAGTAGAGCCGCGCCAGCGAGGTGCCCTGGTGGAACAGCACCAGCGCATAGCCCAGCAGCTGGCCGTCGGCCTCGGCGACGGTGAGGCTGGCGTGGGCGCGGGTGATCATCCACTGGAAGTTGCGGCGGGACAGGCGGTCGTGTTCGAAACAGCGGTTTTCCATGTCGACCAGGGCATTCAGGTCGTCGGCGGTGGCGGCGCGGAACTGGAGTTTCATAGGGTAAGGATTCGTTAACCTGCGGGGGGCAACTTGTTCGCCAGGGGCTGCGAACGGGTGGCGGGGCACGCGGTCGAAGCAGCATCCAGTATTGTCCCCGGCCCGGAGCGCGGCAAGCGCCAGGGCCTCTCGGAGGTGTCGTGAGCAAGCTGTTCATCATCGTGGAGCGCAAGGAAGACTGGGCTTCGTACTATCCCAGCGACGATGTGGTCACCGCCCAGGAATACCTGGAAATGCCCATCGACGACGACAACGGCAAGCGCGTGCAGGTGATCAACCTGTGCCGCAACTACAAGTACCTGGGCCACGGCTACTACTGCTCGCTGCTGGCCGAGGCGCGCGGGCACAAGGTCATCCCGTCGGTGCGCAGCATCAGCGAACTGGCGAAGAAGTCGCTTTACAGCCTGGCCCTGGAAGACCTGGAAAAGACCCTCGACAAGGCACTGGCCGACCACCCTTACGGCAGCACCGATGGCTTCACCCTGACCCTGTATTTCGGCCGCACCGACATCGAGCCGCTGCAGGACCTGGCGCGCCAGTTGTTCGAGGCGCTGCCGTGCCCGATGCTGCTGGTGGAGTTCCGCAAGAACCGTGGCTGGCATATCGAGGGCGTGAAGCCGGGCAACATCCACAAGTTGCGCGAAGACCAGGAAGACCAGTTCGCCAACGCCCTGGACAGCTTCAGCCGGCAGATCTGGCGCAAGCCGCGCTCGCGCAAGCAGTACCGCTACGACCTGGCGATCCTGCACGACCCGCAGGAGGCGTTCCCGCCGTCCGATGCCAAGGCGCTGAAGAACTTCATCCGCATCGGCCGCAGCCTCGGCATCGACGTCGAGCTGATCGAGAAGAAGGACTACTCGCGGCTGGCCGAGTACGACGCGCTGCTGATCCGCGAGACCACCAGCGTCAGCGACCACACCTACCGCTTCGCCAAGAAGGCCGAGAGCGAAGGCCTGGTGGTGATGGACGACCCGGTGTCGATCCTGCGCTGCACCAACAAGGTCTACCTGGCGGACCTGCTGCGCAGCCACAGGCTGGGCATGCCGGCCACCGAGATTATCTACAAGGACAACCCGCAGGAGCTGGAGAAGGTCGGCGAACGCCTGGGCTTCCCGCTGGTGCTGAAGATTCCCGACGGCAGCTTCTCCCGCGGGGTGATCAAGGTCAGTGACCAGCAGGAGCTGCTCAAGGCCAGCGCCGAGCTGTTCGAGCGCTCGGTGCTGCTGCTGGCCCAGGAGTTCTTCTACACCGAATACGACTGGCGCATCGGCGTGCTGAATCAGAAGCCGATCTTCGCCTGCCAGTACTTCATGTCCAAGGGGCACTGGCAGATCTACGACCACAGCCCGGAAGCCAAGGAGCTGAGCGGCGACTTCCGCACCATGGCGGTCCACGAGGCACCGCGCAAGGTGGTGGAGCTGGCGGTGAAGACCGCCAACCTGATCGGCGATGGACTCTATGGTGTGGACCTGAAACAGGCCGGCGAGCGGGTCGTGGTCATCGAGGTCAACGACAACCCGAACATCGACTGCGGCGTGGAGGATGTGTACCTGGGCGATGACCTTTACAAGCTGGTGCTGGATGAATTCGTGCGGCGCCTGGAAGTCAAGCGTCGCGGGCATGGTTGGTGAGATCGATTCGTCATTGACCTTATAGGAAAACGGTCGATGTGCGGCGTCAAGATATTGCTAGCTTTACAAACTGGAGCGCCAACTGACTGTTTTTAAAGATTTTTCAAAATAATGGCGCCAAGGAAGGGAGCATGCTCGAGGCAGCCACGAATCTTCGTCGCCTGCTGGTAGTCGATCCGTGCGACGACTGCCGAAGGCTTTTACCCGGACTACGGGCAGCAGGGTGGGAGGTGGACAGTTGCGAGCTGGATAGCGCCAGTGATCGCGGCTGCGACGTCGGCCTGCTGCGCCTGCAACCCCGGCATCTAGAACGCCGGGAGTCCGTCAAGGAACTCATCAGTCGCAGTGGCACGGAGTGGATAGCCGTGCTCAGCCCCGAAGTCCTGCCCCTGCAGGAGGTGGGCGACTTCGTCAGTGAGTGGTTCTTCGATTTCCATACCTTGCCGTTCGACGTGGCGCGGGTGCAGGTCACCCTCGGCCGCGCCTTCGGCATGGCCCGCCTGCGCGGGCGCGGCAGCGTGCACAGCGACGAGCGGCAGCACGAATTGCTCGGCGAAAGCCGCGACGTGCGCGAGCTGCGCAAGCTGCTGGCGAAGTTCGCGCCGACCGAATCGCCGGTGCTGATCCGCGGCGAGAGCGGGACTGGCAAGGAGCTGGTGGCGCGCACGTTGCACCGCCAATCGCGGCGGGCGGTTCGGCCGTTCGTGGCGATCAACTGCGGGGCGATCCCGGACAACCTGATCCAGTCCGAACTGTTCGGCCACGAGAAGGGTGCGTTCACTGGGGCGCACCAGCGCAAGATTGGCCGCTTCGAACAGGCCAACGGCGGCACGCTGTTCCTCGACGAAGTCGGCGACCTGCCACTGGAGCTGCAGGCGAACCTGCTGCGGGTGCTGCAGGAGAAGCAGATCGAGCGGGTTGGCGGCAGCCAGTCCATCGGCGTCGACGTGCGGGTACTGGCGGCGACCCATGTGGACCTGGAACAGGCGATCCACGCCGGACGCTTCCGCGAGGACCTCTACTACCGGCTCAACGTGCTGCAGGTTTCCACTTCGCCACTGCGCGAGCGCAATGGCGACTTGGCGCTGCTGGCCAACCACTTCGCCCATCTCTACAGCGTCGAGACCGGCCGCCGGCCCAGGCGCTTCAGCGACGATGCGCTGGCGGCCATGGCCGAACACAGCTGGCCGGGCAACGTGCGCGAGCTGGCCAACCGGGTGCGCCGCGGCCTGGTGCTGGCCGAGGGCCGCCAGATCGAGGCTCGCGACCTGGGCCTGGAGCGTGAGAAGGGCAGGCCGATGCATCAGCCATTGGTGACCCTGGAGGAGTACAAGCTGGGCGCCGAACGCCAGGCGATGTGCGACGCGCTGGCACGGCACGGAGACAACCTCAGCGTGGCGGCAAGAATGCTGGGGATTTCGCGGCCGACTTTCTATCGTCTGCTGCACAAGCACCAGTTGCGCTAGGGCGGGGAAGTCGCTGACCTGCAGGAGCATCCCTCGGGGCGCTCCTGTGGGGCGGTGCCTTTCATGCTTTCGCCCTCAAATTACGGCGAAGCACGAACGTAGGATGGGTGGAGCTTGTGATACCCATGCTGTGCGTGCGCCGGAGTTGATGGGTATCGCTACGCTCCACGCCATCCTACGCAAGCGTTTGCCGGGGATAGCGGCAGGGTGCGGTTCGCGAGCAAGCTCGCTCCTACAGGGCGCCGGATTCGTAAGACCGATGGGGGCGCCCAGCCCTCGCTCGCGAATCACACGGCGCAGGGCCAGATATGAGAACGCCCATTCGTAGGGCGCATAACGCGCTAGCGTTATCCGCCGTTATGGCCTTCGGCGGATAACCCGTTCCGGGTTATGCGCCCTACGTATGTACCTTTTCCATGTCGAAATTCCCGCCCCACACCGAAACCACAGCGAACCACGAACGTAGGATGGGTGGAGCTTGCGATACCCATGCTGGCGGTGCACGAAAGCCGATGGGTATCGCTGCGCTCCACGCCATCCTACGCAGGCGTTTGCCGGTACAGCCTGGTCAGGCACCGGTGCGCCGTATGAGTAAGCGCAGAATCCCGCCTGTAGGAGCGGACCTTGTCCGCGATATCCAAGGCCGCGGGGAAGTAGTGGCAGGGTGTTTCCTTCAGGTCGCCTGGCGGCGCTTCGCGGAGAAGCTCCGCTCCTACGAAGAGCGGCAACCGCAGTTCCGACACAAAGAGCGCCCCTGCAAACGACAAAGGCCCCGAAAAGGGGCCTTTGTCTTGGCACTGCCGAACCGTCAGAAGTAATACGGGAATTTCACGCTGAAGCTGAAATCCGGCGCATCCGGCGAGATGCCGATGGACAGGTTCGGGACGATGGTCAGGTTGGGGCTCCAGGCGTAGGTCAGGCCCCAGTTGAAGTAGGCCGCATTGGCGTCGCTGCCGGTGACCGTGGTCCAGTCGCCGCCGTCGGCCTTGACCTTGCTCTTCTGCGCGATCAGGTCGGAGAAGGAGAACGACATGCTGGTCTTCTCGTTGAGGGCAAAGGCCACGCCCGCACCGATCTGGAACCAGTCGCCGAGGTCGACCTTGCCGCCCTGTTTCACACCCTGGGTGGGGCTGATGTCGTCGAAGGATTCCTCGAAGTTGTAGGTGTAGGAGAAGCTGCCGAACAGCACGGCGGGGTCCACGGTCTTGACCAGCGAGATGCCGGGGGTGACCGACCAGACGCCGTTGCCGGTGGGCAGGGACTCGGGCACGTTGAGGTTGTCGTTGTCCGAGGCGCGCTTGAGCTTGATGCCGTAGGGCTCCTTGCCGGTGGGCGCCTTGACCCGCAGGCTGACCACCGCATCCGGGCGCGACTCGGTCTCGTCCATGAACTTGTAGGCGATGCCGAAGTTGACGTCGCCCAGGGTCGGGTCGCGGGTCACCGTCTCGTCGGTGGACTGCGCCGTGGAGTTGCCGGCGCCGGCCGATTCGTAGGTGCTTTCGCGGTAGACCACCGGGGCGTTGATGTCGAACTGCCAACGGTTGTTCCAGTTGTAGCGACCGGTCAGGTCCAGGGTCCAGTTGTCGGCCTTGATGTTGTCCACGCCGATATTGCCCAGGAAGATCGTGTCCAGCGCCAGGAAGCCGTTGAGGATCAACTGCTTGGTGTCGTAGTGGGTGTAGGTGACGCCCGTCTCGAAGCTGAAACTGCCGTTGCCGAAGAAGCCGCTGGCCTCGTCGTAGAGGTTTTCCACACTCTTGGGCGGGCTGGCGTCGTCCTTGAGCGACTCGCCGTAGGAGCTGCCGCTGGCGGCAACGGTGTTGCCGGTACCGGGCGGCGTGGGTTTGCCGGTTGAGGTGACCAGGCGCTTGGGTTGTGCGGGCGTGGCCGGTGCTTCCTCCACCTGCCTGACCCGTTGTTCCAGCACCATCAGGGCCTTCTGCTGCGACTCATAGCGTTGCTTGAGTTCGATCAGCTCCTGTTTCAGAGCCTCCACCTCGGCTTCCGTCGCCGCGGCGGCGAAGGTCGAGGGGAGTAAAGCGGATACACAGATAGCGGTTTTAATGCCTAGCGATCGGTGCATGGCGCGCTGTCCTTACTTATAGGTTGGACTTCACAGTCGCACGTGAGCGTAGATCACATTCCCATGGTGCGTAGCCCTTTGAGCTGGTCCAGATTGCAGTCCAGCGCACCAGTCGACGGAAGGTTGTTTCGCAGCACCACGCTCAGCTGCGCGACGTTGTTGACGGCATTGTTGCCGCCGATCATCTGGGCGGCCTGGAGCAGGCCGCCAGCGGCCAGCTGCTGCATGCTGCTGCCCTGGCCATTGGCGTTGATCGCCATCTGGATACCGCCGTTGCCCGGGTTCACGCTGACGGTGCCGGCGCCGTTGCTGGCGCTGACCGGGCCGTCGAGCGGGGTCCCTTGCTGGGCCACGACCGGCGCCTGGTTGGCTTCCTTGACGTCGATGCTGACGTTGTTGGAAGCGGTGTTGTAGTCGCCTGCGGAGCGGACGCTCTGGGTCACGCCCTGGGTCTGGTTGAGGCCCGCGCCGCCGGTCACCGTACCGGTGCCCGCGGCCGGCGCTGCGCCGCTGCCTTTCTCGTCGATGGTGGAGACGTAGAACTGCGGTTTGATGGTGGACTCCTGGACCTGCATGCTGACCTTGGCGCCAATGTTGTCGCCCACAGCGTTTTTCCAGGTACTGCTCATGACGATGCCGAAGCTGATGACCCGGCCAGGCATCACGTACTTGCCGCGAAGTTGGGCCAGCTCCTGATCATGCAGCTCGATCGGCTTGAAGACGCTTTCCGCCTGGACCGGCAGGCAGGCCAGCAGGCAGCTGGCGGCGAGCAGTGTGGTCGCTTTCATTATGTTTTCTCCCCGGAAGGACTCCTGCCCTCCGTGCTGGTTCGGTCGTCAGAGGAAGTCGCTCTGGATGAAGCCGAATTCCATGAGCTCCGCATCCTTGACCGGGCGGAAGGCATTGAGTCGGTCCTTGGCGGTCAGCGGGTCGGGCGGCGACATCAGAGCGTTGGCCTGCTCATAGCCCGGACCGATGACGGCGAAAATGATGCCGTTCCAGCCTTTGAGAAAATCTTCCTGGGTGAAGCGCTTGTGGCCCAGCACCGGATCGCCGATGTAGACGTAGCCCTTGTAGGCCCGCTGCATCACCACGAAATGCTTGTAGCCACGAATGTCCATCAGCACTATCACCGGAATCGTCAGCTTCTCCAGAGACGCCGCCGGGATGCGATAACCACGGGCGCGCATGCCGATGGCTTCGAGGTAGGACTTCATGTCCAGCATCGAGAAGCCCTGGGTGCGTACCAGGTCGGGGTCGGCGCGAACCAGCATGCCCTTGATCACGAAGTCCTCGTCCACGTCCAGCGCGTAGGCCTGGCGGAGGATCGTCGCCAGCGCGGCGGCGCCGCAGCTGAAGTCGGTCTTCTGCTGGACCAGGTTGCTGAACTTGCGCTCGCGGATGCTCTCGACGTGCTTGTAGGCCATGGTGCCGCCCGGAAGAAGGGCGACGGGGAGTTGCGCGGCCTGCGTCGTGAGGCTGAAGAGGGCGAGCAAAAGCAGGGCGGACGTACGCATGATCGTGACGCCTGGGGGGCAGCTCGGGAGAAGGAGGCTCCGTTGCCGGAGCCTCCAGGTACTACGCTGGATCGCTTACAGGCAGGATTTGCAACCTGCGGCGATGGACAGCGAGTTGCTCTGCTGGTTGCCGACACCGGCAGCGATGTTCGCCCCAACGTTACCCGACACGTTGTTCAGCGAATTGGTCATGCTGGCGTCGTTCTTGACCGGATCCTTCCAGCCAGTCTGTACCAGGACCTGGGAGGTAGCCTGGCCGCGCAGATCGACAGTGCCTGCCTCGACGAAGAACAGCGGATCGAGGTCCGGTTTGCTGCTGCTGTGGCGGTCGTCGCGACCACCGCTGCGGCCGGAATCGTCGACCACCACACCTACGCCGGCACCCTGGTAGGAGCCATGGGCACGGAACTCGGTCTTCAGAGTTTCCTTGTCGTAGGTGGCCAGGGCGGCGTTGGCTACGCCGTTGCCAGTGGAGGTCTGTTCGGCACCGCTGTAGGAGTCGGCCGAACGACCGCCGGAGACGGCGGCTGCCATGTCGTTTTTCTGTTGGTTGTAGTTGCCGGAGGCGACGTTGATGCCAACGTTACCCGAGGCGCCATTGGCCGAGTTGCTCAGGGTGGCCTTGTTGGTGGTGGAGAAGTTCCACGCCTGGTTGGCGGTGTTCTCCTGGTTCACGCTGGTGGACGCGTAGGCGGTACCGAAGATGAATTTCTCATCGGCGGTGGCCAGGGCGGCGGCGTTGGCCTGTTGGTTCATGTCGCCGGCCGCGGCGTTGACACCCACGTTGCCGGATGCTCTCCCCAGAGATCCGTCAATGGTGGCGGTGTTTTTCGTGCCCTGGTTGATCACGACGTTGTCGGAGCTGAGCTGCGAGTCTTCCACCGTGGCGCTGGCGCCTGCTTCGATCCGAGGATCCTTGTAGGGATCGTACGGAGTCTTGGGTTGATGTTGTTCATGACCGTGACCGTTGTTGTCATGACCATGCCCGTTGTTGTTACGGTTATCCGCGTGCACTGCTACAGCCATGATCGCTGCCACAGCGAATACCAGGGGCTTGAGAGCCATTGTCGGTTTCATGGTGTATCTCCTTTGCTTTGTTTGGCGTGTTTAGTGTTTTAGGAGTTGGCTTGGGTCAATCCGCGACCCGGATGCTCAGGGTGTTGGCAATGCGATTGCCGACCCCGGCGCTCTGGCTCACCTGGACCACACCGCGGCTGCCGGCAAAGGCCTGGTCGCTGGTGACGACCTGACGACTTCCGGTGGTGGTGTCCGTTGAGCCTGAGTTCACTGGCAGCGCGACGTTCTGCTGGGAAAGCACGCTGTCATCGACGCTCTGCGGAATGGCGCTGACGCTGATCCGCATGGCGTTCACTTGCTGGTTGGCGGCGCCGGCGGCCTGGTTCACGCCCAGTGCGCCGTTGCCGTTGGAAAAGGCGTTGCCGTTGATGCTGGCGGACGCAGCCTGGCTGAGGTCGACATGGGTGTTGACCGTCTGCCGTAGTGAGGTGGTGGCCTGGGCGTTGGTGCCGATGGCGATGGCCCGGGCGTTGGCCTGCTGCTGCTCATCGCCGGCGGCCTGGTTCACGCTGGCTACGCCGTGGTAGTTGCGCCCGGCGCTGTCGATGCTGGCGTTGTTGATGACCTGAGGGTCGGCGGAAAACGCCGGGGAGCAGCAGAGCAGGAGGGGCAGGGCGAGTAGTCTGGCGTTCATCTCAACGGTCCCCCGTCAGCATGCGCAGCGGCGAGAGGCCCTGCTGGACGGTGCGGTTCACCGAGTTGGAGATGCCGGCGCCGCCACCGGCTGCGCTGGCGCCCATGCTGTTGCCGTTCAGGGTCTGGTTGGAGCCGTTGTCCATGCCCACCAGTTGGCCGCCGGGCATGATGTGGCGTTCCAGGGTGGAGCCGCTGGTGACGCCGGCGAAGTCGCTGTCGCTCAGCTCGGCATTGCTGGTCTGGCGGACGACCTGGTCGGAGATGTTCGGGTTGATGGTGATCGGATTAGGGTCGGGAATGTCGGTCGGTCGCGTGGCGACGCGCGGCTGGACCTGGCGTTGCAGGACGATGGTGCCGTCACCGGCGTTGGCGACCGGGCACAGCGTGACGCTGGCCGCGCCGCATGCAAGCGTGACGATCAGACCGACGATCCGTGAGTCGATGTTCCCCATGATGGCGGTTCCTTCTTGGTGCGCTGAGCCCTAACCAGCGGTACCAGAGAGGAGCAGTTGCCGTGCCGCTTTTGGATTGCATCGGCAAATCAATGAGTTGCGCAAAGCCCCCATGAACCATCCGGGTGCGAGTGTTTCACGGTGGATACAGAACGGCCGTGCCAAAGCCCTGCGAGGGCCTTGGCACGGGGGCTGGATCATGGCTGAGGCAGATTCTGTTTCGCCGCTGATACACAACTTTGGGTGGGGTGGCCGGACTCCCGCGCCGTCTGCCTCGGAGCCCGTTTCGCCTGTAACGCCCAGCTAACAGTCGGGCGTCTTTTGTAGTGTTTCTGGTACGGAAGTACCTCTTGTAATTCAACGAATTACCGATTCTGATCGGCTGGGCGAACCTGGCTGGGAGAAGGTTGTCTGCTGCACGCGTGCCGAGTGCGAATCGTCGGTTCGCCGAAGTTGCCAACGCATCGACTGCCCGTACGGCCAGATGCGAAATTTTCGTGACATGCGTAGCAATGTGCCGCCAATGCTTTAGCATGCCGTCGCCGCTCCGGACCTCACGAACCGGGGCGTGCGGGCCCTGCCTGGCGGCGGGCCATCATCACTAGAAACAAGCGAGCCAGCGTGCCTCGCGGGGGAAGCAGTATGGATCTGTGGAGTGCCTTCCAGGCCTTCATTCTTGGCGTCGTCGAGGGGCTCACCGAGTTCCTGCCGATCTCCAGTACCGGGCACCAGATCATCGTCGCCGATCTGATCGGCTTTGGCGGTGAACGCGCCGAAGCCTTCAACATCATCATCCAGCTGGCAGCCATCCTCGCCGTGGTCTGGGAGTTCCGCCGCAAGATCCTCGAGATCGTCTGCGGGCTGCCCACCCAGCGCAAGGCGCAGCGCTTCACGGTCAACCTGCTGATCGCCTTCTTCCCGGCCGTGGTGCTGGGCGTGGCCTTCGCCGACTACATCCACCACTACCTGTTCAACCCGATCACCGTGGCCGTAGCCCTGGTGGTGGGCGGGGTGATCATGCTCTGGGCGGAGAAACGCCAGCATGTGATTCACGCCGAGACCGTGGACGACATGACCTGGAAGGAAGCCCTGAAGGTCGGCTGCTGCCAGTGCCTGGCACTGATCCCGGGCACCTCGCGCTCCGGTGCGACCATCATCGGCGGCCTGCTGTTCGGCCTGTCGCGCAAGGCCGCCACCGAGTTCTCGTTCTTCCTGGCGATGCCCACCATGGTCGGCGCGGCGGTGTACTCGGGCTACAAGTATCGCGATGTGTTCCAGCCTTCGGACCTGCCGGTCTTCGCCATCGGCTTCGTCACCTCGTTCATCTTCGCGATGATCGCCGTGCGTGCGCTGCTCAAGTTCATCGCCAACCACAGCTATGCGGCCTTCGCCTGGTACCGTATCGTGTTCGGCCTGCTGATCCTGGCGACCTGGCAATTCCACCTGATCGACTGGAGCAGCGTTAAACCCTGATCAGGTGCGAGCGCGAGTGGAAAAGAACGGTGTAGTAAGCCGCTGGGACGATGACAAGGGATTCGGCTTCATCCGTCCCCAGTCCGGCAGCAAGGAAGTCTTCCTGCATATCTCGGCCTTCCGTGGCGATCGTCGCCCGGTCAGCGGCGATCAGGTCTGCTATGTCGAAGGCGTCGACAAGGACGGCCGCCCGCGCGCCGAGCATGCGCGCCTGGCCGGCTTGGCCATCGACACGCCAGCCATCCGCCGCAAGCCGGCGACCACCGCTACCCGCGAGCGTGCGCGCAGCGGTCGCGAATGGGCACTGCCCAGCGCGCCCAGGCGCGCCACCGGCCGCGCGCTGATCATCCTGGCAGTGCTTCTGGCGCTGCCCGTCATCGGCTCCGTGCTGTGGTTCCGCGAGCAGTATTTCGTCTGGTTCCTGCTGCTCTACCCGGTCTTCAGCGTCCTGGCCTTCTTCGCCTACTGGCGCGACAAGCGCAGCGCCGAGCGCAACGACTGGCGCACTCCGGAGCAGAGCCTGCACCTGCTGGAACTGCTCGGTGGCTGGCCCGGTGCGTTCCTCGCCCAGCAGGTCTTCCGCCACAAGACGCGCAAACTGTCCTTCCAAATGGTGTTCTGGGCCATTGTCCTGCTGCACCAGCTGTTCTGGATCGACTGGCTCAGCGGTGGTCGACTGCTGGGCTGGATCGGCACGCTGATGGGGCTCGGCGCAAGCCCGGCCTGATCCATCGGGTCAGATCGGCCAGTCATCCTTCGAGAACTCCTCCTGCAGATAATCCAGCAGCGCCCGTACCGCCGGCAGCACGCCACGTCGGTGCGGGTATACGGCCTGCAGGAAGGCCTCCGGCTCGCTCCACTCGGGCAGCACCCGCACCAGTCGACCGTCAGCCAGCTCCTCAGTGCAGTAGTGCAACGGCAGGACCGTCACGCCCAGCCCCGCCAGCGCCACGTTCTTGCGCAGGTTGAAGTCTTCCACGGCCAGCCGCGCCTCCAGGGCGACCTCGCGGATCGCGCCGGCGGGACCGTGGAGCTTCATGTGCACCTTGCGGTCGCTCTCCAGGGAGCCCAGTACGGGGAGGGCGGCCAGGTCGTCCGGCACCCGCAGGTCGTGGCCTTCCAGGAGTGATGGCGCCGCCACCAGGGCGGTCTTCGCCGTGCGCAGCCGTCGCGAGATCAGTGAGAGATCTTCATCTCCTGGCGCGCGTACACGCAGCGCCACATCCACGCTTTCGTTGAGCAGGTCGACGCGGCGGTTGGTCAGCATCAGCTCCAGGTTCACCTGCGGATAGGCCGCCAGGAAGCCCGGCAGCATGTCGTTCAGCGAGGTCTCCGCCAACGCCACCGGGCAAGACAGCTTCACCCGTCCGCGCGGCTCGGCGCTGAGCTGGGCGGCCACCTCGTCGGCCATTTCCGCCTCCACCAGCATCGCCTGACAGTGCCGGTAGTAGCGCTCGCCCAGGTCGGTCAGCGCCAGTTTGCGTGTGGTGCGCTGCAGCAGGCGAACACCCAGGCGCGCCTCCAGCTCCGCCACACGCCGCGACAGGCGCGACTTCGGCAGGCCTAGCAGGCGCCCGGCAGCAGCGAACCCGCCGGCCTCCACCACCTTGGCGAAGTAGAAGAGGTCATTGAGGTCCTGCATGGGATTGTCCTGCTGATGAGACGAATAGTCATATTTTTGCCGACTTATCGGAGATTGGCTACATGCGTAACCTTGACTCCAACGACGAATTCTTCTGCCAACCCACTTGGCCTCATCGATTGGAGAACACACATGAAACTGCTGCACATCGACTCCAGCATCCTCGGCGACAACTCCGCTTCCCGTCAGCTGAGCGCCGAACTGGTCGCCGCCTGGGCCGCTGCCGAGCCGGGCGTTGAAGTCACCTACCGCGACCTGGCTGCCGACGCCATCAGCCACCTGTCCTCCGCCAGCCTCGTAGCTGCCGGTACTCCGGCCGAACTGCGCGACGCTGCACAGAAGCACGAAGCCGAACTGGGCGAGAAGAGCATCGAAGAGTTCCTCGCCGCCGACGCCATCGTCATTGGCGCGCCGATGTACAACTTCTCCATCCCCAGCCAGCTCAAGGCCTGGATCGACCGCATCGCCGTGGCCGGCAAGACCTTCCGCTACACCGAGAGCGGCCCGGTGGGCCTGGCCGGCGGCAAGAAGGTGATCATCGTTTCCACCGCCGGTGGTATCCATGCCGGCCAGCCCACTGGCCAGGCGCACGAGAACTACCTGCAGCTGGTGCTGAACTTCCTCGGCGTGACCGACATCGAGTTCGTCCGCGCCGAAGGCCTGGCCTACGGTGACGAACCGCGCCGCAACGCCATCGCTGGCGCCCAGGCGAGCATCGCCAGCCAGTTCGCCGCTGCCTGATCCTTGCCTTGAAAAAGCCCCGCCATGCGGGGCTTTTTTGTGCCCTGGAACTGCCGTCTGTCTGCGGGCACGGAGCGAACCCCTCTGGCGCGTACTATGCAGAGATTCACTTCAGGCGGCGCCCGGCGGTTTCTGCATTCACCGACAAGCCTCGTGGCGCCTGATCTGGAGACAAATCGGGGCAAACTGCACCATGGCGAGGCGCCTGTTCTGGTTTCTGCTGCTCGTTACCTTCAGTACCGCGAGTTGGGCGGCCCACGGCTGGAACGTGGGTTTTCATCGCCTGCAGGTGAGCGACCCGCTGGACCAGCAGCCGATGAAAGCCATCGCCTTCTACCCCACGCGCGCGGCCGAGCAGCCCCTGCACCTGGGCAACTTCATACTCGATGTGGCCTACGAGGGCAGGCCGGCCAATGGCCGCTTCCCGCTGCTGGTCATGTCCCACGGCAACTACGGCACCCCGCTGGCCCAGCGCGACCTGATCGAGGCGCTGGTGAGCAAGGGCTTCGTCGTGGTGACGTTGCTGCATCCGGGCGACAACCTGCATGACCACAGCCGTCTCGGCGCGTTGAGCAACCTCTACGGGCGGCCGTTGCAGGTATCCGAAACCATCAGCGCCGCGCTGCTCGATCCGCGCGTGGCGGCCATGGTCGACCCCCACAAGATCGGCGTCATCGGCTATTCCGCCGGCGGCGAGACGGCGCTGATCCTCGCCGGCGCCGAGCCGAGCTTCGACCGCTTGCGCAAGTACTGCCAGCAACGCCCGGACGACCGCGATGCCTGCAGCGAGAAAGGGGAGGTGCGCGCGGACCGCAACGACCTGGTACCGATGGCTGACCCGCGGGTTGGCGCCTTGCTGCTGCTGGCGCCGTTGAGCCTGATGTACGGCGCCCATGAACTGGAGGACGTGAAGGTCCCGGTGCTGCTCTACACCGGCAACGACGACCACATTCTCGACTGGAAGAAGAACGCCGGCGCCCTGGCGCGCAAACTGCCGCAGCAGCCGGACCTGCGGATTCTCGATGGGGCAGGGCACTTCGTGTTCATGTCGCCCTGTTCCGAAGAGGAAATCGAAGCCACCCCTGACCTCTGCACCGATACCCAGGGCGTCGACCGCAAGGCGATCCACCGCGACCTGGCGGCTTCGGCGGCGGAGTTCTTCGACATCAGCCTGGGCAGCGCGATGCTGCAGACCTCCGGGCGCTGAGTCACGCGTGAAGCTTGCGTAGGAGCGGACCTTGTCCGCGAAATGTACGCCCGTGCATAAGAGCATCGCGGAGAAGCTCCGCTCCTACGAAGAGCAGCAGCGCACAGAAAAAAGCCCCGCATCAGGCGGGGCTTTTCATTGCGCAGAGGTGGTAATCAGACGATCACGCCCTGGCTGCGCAGGTAGTCGTCGTAGCTGCCGCTGAAGTCGGTCACGCCGTTTTCCGACAGCTCGATGATGCGGGTGGCCAGGGAGGACACGAACTCACGGTCGTGGCTGACGAAGATCAGGGTGCCCGGATAGTTTTCCAGCGCCAGGTTGAGCGACTCGATGGACTCCATGTCCAGGTGGTTGGTCGGCTCGT
This sequence comes from Pseudomonas sp. CAN1, assembly GCF_030462585.1. Lineage (GTDB taxonomy): Bacteria > Pseudomonadota > Gammaproteobacteria > Pseudomonadales > Pseudomonadaceae > Pseudomonas. The sequence goes on from NZ_JASMRU010000026.1 coordinate 47,425, forward strand.
CCATCACCAGCACGTTGGGGCGCTTGAGGATCAGCTTGCCGAACAGCATGCGGCCCTGTTCGCCACCGGAGATCACCTTTACCGACTTCTTGATCTCGTCGTTGGAGAACAGCATGCGGCCGAGGGTGCCGCGCACCAACTGCTCGCCGCCCTGGGTCCACTGGGCCATCCAGTCGAAAAGGTTGTAGTCGTCCTCGAAGTCCTCGGCGTGGTCCTGGGCGAAGTAGCCCACGTCGGCGCTGTCGGTCCACTTCACTTCACCGCCGGTGGGCGCCATCTCGCCGACCAGGGTGCGCAGCAGGGTGGTCTTGCCGATGCCGTTGGGGCCGATGATGGCGATGCGCTCGCCAGCTTCCACCTGCAGGCTGAGGTTCTTGAACAGCGAGGTGCCGTCGAAGCCCTGGCTGACCTTCTCCAGGGTCACCGCCTGGCGGTGCAGCTTCTTGTGCTGCTCGAAGCGGATGAACGGGCTGACGCGGCTGGACGGCTTGACCTCTTCCAGCTGGATCTTGTCGATCTGGCGCGCACGGCTGGTGGCCTGCTTGGCCTTGGAGGCGTTGGCCGAGAAGCGGCTGACGAAGGTCTGCAGCTCGGCGATCTGCGCTTTCTTCTTGGCGTTGTCCGACAGCAGGCGCTCGCGGGCCTGTTCCGCCGCGGTCATGTACTCGTCGTAGTTGCCCGGGAACAGGCGCAGCTCGCCGTAGTCCAGGTCCGCCATGTGGGTGCAGACGCTGTTCAGGAAGTGACGGTCGTGGGAAATGATGATCATGGTGCTGTTACGCGCCGTGATGATGTTTTCCAGCCAGCGGATGGTGTTGATGTCCAGGTGGTTGGTCGGCTCGTCGAGCAGCAGCAGGTCCGGGTCGGAGAACAGCGCCTGGGCCAGCAGCACGCGCAGCTTCCAGCCCGGAGCGACGGCGCTCATCGGGCCGAAGTGCTGGTCGAGCGGAATGCCCAGGCCCAGCAGCAACTCGCCGGCGCGGGATTCGGCGGTGTAGCCGTCGAACTCGGCGAACTGCACTTCCAGTTCGGCCACGGCCATGCCGTCCGCTTCGCTCATCTCCGGCAGGGAGTAGATGCGATCGCGCTCGGCCTTGACCTTCCACAGCTCCTCGTGACCCATGATCACGGTATCGATCACGCTGAAGTCTTCATAGGCGAACTGGTCCTGGCGCAGCTTGCCCAGGCGCACGCCGTTTTCCAGCATTACCTGGCCGCCCGAAGGCTCCAGCTCGCCGCCGAGGATCTTCATGAAGGTGGACTTGCCGCAACCGTTGGCGCCGATCAGGCCATAGCGGTTGCCGTTGCCGAATTTGACGGAAACGTTTTCGAACAGCGGCTTGGCGCCAAACTGCATGGTGATGTTCGCGGTGGAAATCAACTGGGTAACCCTTGGCTGGAACATGGTGCGCGCCGGGCGCGTGCGGCGCGGGCGGGCAGGGAAGGCGGGCGCGTGAGGCGGGCCTGACAAAGCCGCCTATTATGCCACAGGCGGCTGCCGGCTTGCATGTTTTGCCGCTGTAGCGCCCTGTTCACGGGCATATGGCGCAGCCGACAGTTGAAACCCGCCAGTGTCCTGCATCAGAATTCGGTGTTCAGAATTCTGGTGGGGGCTGTATGAAAATCCTTAACGCTCAACATTCGCTCAAGCAGTACCTGGAGCAGGTCAGCGGCAAGCTGATCACTGTGGTCTCGGCCTCCGCCAGTGAAACCGAGTCGCTGATCGAAACCCTGGTGGAGAAGGGCAATCGCCTCGATCTGCTGGTGGGCACCATCAACTCCTTCACCTCGCCGGACTTCATCGATTTCTGCGTGCGCGATGCCGGCAGCAGCGTGACGCTGCACGTGGACTTTCGCGCGCAGAACAGCGTGCACTGGAAGCTGATCCTGATCGAGCCGGACGTGGTGATCCTTGGCAGCGCCAACTTCACCGAGATCGGCCTGAGCCTGACCCGCGACACCTGCACGGTGATCCAGGATGCGGCGCTGTACGCCGACTACCTGGCGCGCGCCAACCAGATCAAGGGCATGGACGGCGTGGTGCTGGGCGCGGACGCACTGGCCTTCGACGAGCAGCTGGAAGAGTATCGCCAGAGCCACCGCCGCGTGCAGGCGAGCCTGGCGCGCAGCGCGCAGTACCTGGACGGCGAGAGCTGGCTGGGCGACGAGACCAACCAGAGCATTCCGCTGTTCATCTGGTACAGCGACCACTCCGATGATTCCGAGGAGAAGGCCGAAGCCTTCCTGCACGCCAGCAGCGATGGTGTGGATTGGGACGACGTGCGCGAGTTCTTCACCTACGAATGCGCCGAGGGCGTGCTGCCCTACGAAGAGGGCGACATGGTGCTGACTGCACGCTGCAACGGTACGCACATCGGCTTCTACACCTTCGACCGCATCCTCTACCGCGACGGCACCTACTACATCTACTCCTACCGCAAGAAGCGCTACACCCAGCCGTTCAAGCTGGAGGACGCGAAGGAGCGCCTGAAGGACGTGATCCCCGACTGGTACGAGGAGATGCGTACCTCGCTGAACCGCCACGACATCAATAGCGTCGTGCGCTGAGCCCGCCGTTCATCGGCGCGTGGTCTGTAACCTGCGGGTAGCACGCTGCGCGCCTTGGCAATCTGAGGGCTGATTGCTAGCATCCTGCCATTATCTCGACGTCGCATTCCGCAGTTGCGTGAGCCCGTCAGAAACCTGTCAGGAGGCAAGGGAACATGCCGCAACTTCCCCGCGAAGAAGAAGTGCCCGCGCGCCGTCGCATGCGCTGGCACTGGCGTCTGTTGACGCTGAAGATCTACATCCTCTGCGCTTTCCTGCTCGCCTGCATGCTAGGCGGCAGTGCCATGCTCCTGCTCAATACCGTCAACGAGACGCTCGAACCCGCCCAGCGCATCGGTTCGGCGCTGGCCGGTGGACTGATCCTGCTGCTGTGCCTGCACATCCTGCGCATGGCCCTGCCGCCGATGCCCTGGTCGGTGCGTCGTCGCGGGCTGGAATAAGCAGCCTCGAGCAGAAAGAGCCTGGAATGAAAAACGCCCCGTGGCATCGCTGCCACGGGGCGTTTTGTTTCGAGCCTGATCAGGTCATCAGAAGATGTTGACCGGGTACTCGACGAAGACGCGCACTTCGTTGCCGTCGTCGTTGTAGGAGCGGGCGTCGTTGGACACGCGCAGCCAGGAACCGCGCAGCTTGACCGACAGGTCCTTGGCCGGGCCGCTCGGGACAACGTACTTCAGCTGGTTGAAGATTTCGCGCTCTTTGCCGTTGCTGGTCTCGGCGGTCTTGATGTTGTCGCCGTAGACGTAAGCGACGGTGTAGCTCAGGCCCGGTACGCCGTACTCGGAGAAGTCCAGGCTGTAGCTGCCCTGCCAGGAGCGCTCGTCTTCACCGTTGAAGTCCGACCAGTAGGAGTTGGCCAGCCAGATGGTGGTGCCGCCGTCGCCCAGGCCGCCTTCGTTCTGGTACCAGCCGTAGTTGTAGCCGGAATCGCCGTTGCTGCGCTGGTGCGCGACCATGAAGGTGTGTGCGCCGATGTTGTACGCGGCCGACAGGCTCCAGATGGTGTTCTTGGTGCCGTCGATGTTGTGGTCAGCAGCGAAGTCATCGTTGACGCGGGTGCGGTAGCCGTTGAAGTCCAGGGTCAGGGACTGCTTGTCGGCCATCGGGATGACGTAGTTCAGGTTCATGTACTGCTTGCGAGCGACGTCTTCGCTCTCGTAGCCGTACAGCGAGCCGCTGAAGTTGTCGGTGAACTTGTAGCTGCCGCCGAACACGTCGATGCGCTTCAGGCCGCCGCTGTCACGCCCTTCGGCGCTCTTGCGGGTTTCCGAGGTGAAGCGGCCGACGTTCAGCTCCAGGCCTTCGATCTCCTTGGAGGTGATCAGGGTGCCGGTGAAGCTTTCCGGCAGCAGGCGGGAGTTGTCGTAGCTGAGCACCGGCAGGGCCGGCATCTGGTCGCCGTACTTGATCACGGTGTTGGAGAAGCGAGCCTTCACCGCACCACCGGCGCGTGCCAGGTCGTTGGCGGCTTCGCCGCTATCGCCCTGCTTGAAGAAGTCGATGCCAGCCGCGCCGCTCTTGCCTTTGCCGCCGTCCAGACGCAGGGCGTACATGCCGAAGGCGTCAACGCCGAAACCGACGGTGCCCTGGGTGAAGCCCGAGGCGAAGGTGGCGGTGGCGGCCTGGCCCCACTCGGCCTTGTCGTCACGACCGTGCTTGTAGTCACGGTTCATGTAGGCGTTGCGGAAGAACAGGTCCAGGTGGCTGTCTTCGACGAAGCCCTTGGCGGTGGACTGGTCTTCGGCCATTGCAGCGGTCGAAGCGAGGATCCCCAGTGCGAGCAGACTGATCCGGTGGTTCAGCATCTTGATTTCCTTAATGGTGCAGCGCCAGCGAACAGAAAGAAAAAAGCTCTCCGCCCCGAAGTGCGTGATCGGGGTAGGTGGAGTCCTGTGCTGGCATATTCTTTTGGTTGTATTCGGGGCGTGGTCGCCCCGGCGCCGCGGGATGATAGCAGAGGTTCGAACTTTTTCGCCCAGCCTCTGTCACGCTCCCGTCATGATTACCTGATCAGCGGCGTTGGCCGCCGAATCACGGCGGCTTGCGGGGGATAGACGAAGTCGCGGCGGATTGCCGCGCTGCTCTGAATCAGCGCGCGAACGAGCGCTGGTACAACCACAGGCTGAGGATCAGCCCGCTGAATGCTGCCAATGCGGCGCAGAGGAAGATCGCGCCGAAGCCGAAGCCATTGGCCACGGCGCCCATCAGCGGCCCGGTGACGCCCAGGGATACGTCGATGAACAGCGAGTAGGCGCCGAGCGCGGCGCCACGATTGGAGGCCGGAACCAGGCCCACGGCTTCCACGCCCAGGGCAGGGAACACCAGGGAGAAACCGAAACCGGTCAGCGCTGCGCCGGCCAGGGCGATCCAGGGTGTCGGCGCGCTCCACAGCAGGAGCAGGCCGAGGCTTTCCACCGACAGGCAGGCGATGGCCACGCGGAAGCCGCCGTGACGGTTGATCGCATTGGCGAAAAGCAGGCGCGCGCCGATGAAGCAGCCGCCGAAGGCGGTCAGGCAATAGACCGCGTCCTTCCAGCCGAGGCTGGCGTAATACAGGGTGATGAAGGTGGCGATGGTACCGAAGCCGATGCCGCCCAACGCCAGCCCCATGCCGTGGGGAAATACCCGGCCGAGCACATGGTGGAAGGGCATCCTTTCGCCATGCACCAGCGCTGCCGCACGCTTCGGCCAGGCCAGGGCGAAGCCCAGGGCGGCCAGCAGGACGACGCTGCCGCCCAGGCTGGCCAGCCCGAGTTGACCGACCATCAGCACGCCCAGCGGCGCGCCTATGGCCAGGGCGCCGTAGCTGGCGATGCCGTTCCAGGAAATGACTTTCGCGGTGTTGGCGGCGCCGACGCGGTCGATGCCCCAGGCAATCGAGGCGCTGCCCACCAGACTTTCCGAGGTGCCCAGCACCAGCCGCGCAAGCATCAGCAGGCCAAGGCTCAGCAACGGCAGGCCCTGCATCGCCCAGGAGCCGAGCATCAGTGCGCCGCTGCCGGCGCAGCCGACCATGCCGTAGAGCACCGCGCGCTTGGGGCCGAGGGTGTCGATCACCTTGCCGGCGTAGGGGCGGGTGAGCAGGGTGGCGAGGTACTGGATGCTGATCACCAGGCCCGCCATCACCGAGCCGAAGCCCAGGTCGCTGTGCACATAGCCCGGCAGCACGGCCAGCGGAATGCCGATGGTCAGGTAGGCGATAAAGGTGAACAGGACGACGGACACCACTTGCAGCGTGGTGGACGAGGCGGAGCGGGAGTCGGCGGACATGTGCAGCAATTCGGTACGGCGAGTGGGCCCTACATGATGGACCGCGACTGGCGTGTAGGAAAGCTAGCTAACGAACTACCTGAATTCCCGCTGTATGAGGATTCCTAGGAGCGGACTCCGTCCGCGATGCTGTCCGGCGCGCTGTGAGCGATGGTTGAATGTTGCAGGCACCCGTAGGGCGAATAACGCGTCAGCGTTATCCGCCGCTGTCCGGGGCGGCGGATAACCTGTTCCAGGTTATGCGCCCTACATGGCTGCGGTTTGGTGGGACGCATTCCTGTAGGAGCGAGCTTGCTCGCGAACGGACTCCCCGGCCGCTCTGTCGTCAAGTGGTTCGCGAGCAAGCTCGCTCCTACAAAATCTGGCTGTCAGACGCGACGGAACAGGGTGGGGTAATCGATCACCAGCCCCTGATCATCCACCGTCAGCAATGCCTGAAAGCCCGTGCCTTCCAGGTTTTCGTAGAGGTAATGATGGGCATCGACCCGCGTATAGCCCTGGCGCATACGCACCGGCTTGAGCTTCGGTGCTTCCAGGTAGACCACCGCCAGCTCGCGGCGCTCACCGTCGGCCAGCCCCAGGCGGCGGATCGGGAAGGTATTGGTAAAGGGCGACGGCCAGATGTCGATATCCAGGCAGCCTTCCAGCTCCGGCAAGGCGCCATCGGCATTGCGCCAGTGGCCTTCGCCGTCGGTCAGTAGCTGCAGTTCCTGCGTGCCGCGGGCGCTTTCCACTTTGAAGCGCGCTTCACGCAGGCGCCATTGCTCGTCCCAACCCAGCTGGTAGTCGAGTTGATAGGACGGCCCGCCGGCTTCGTCGATGGCGCGCAACTGGCTCTCGGCACTCCTCTCGGCTAGTTGTAGCGCCTCCCAGCTGGAGGTCGGTGCGTGCCAGATGCCTTCCCAGGCCAGGCTGCGCATTATTGCGCCTCCAGCACGAGGCCCAGGCGTTGGCGCTTGGGCAGGCGGGCGACCACCAGTTGGTGCGAGCGTGTCAGCGCCTCGCGCAGTTCGGCGTCGCCCATGGGGTAGGGCTGCTGCATGGAAATCCAGAACGCCCGCGCCAGGTAGGGCGCCGGGCGGATGCCGGGGCGGTCGACGTAACCCAGGAACAGCTCCGGGCCGACCTTGAAGGCCAGGCCGCCGTTGCCGCTGTCGAGGAAGTCGAGGATGGCGAACATCTTGTTGCCGGCCACCGAGAACACGCGGTTACTGCCCCACTTGATGTCTTCGCGGGCGCCAGGGAGTTCAAGGCAGAAGCGGGCGATCTGTTGCGGCGTCATCGGGCACGGGTTCCTTCGATCAGTTCTGCTGGAGATCAGTCGCGCTTTCGATCAGTCACGGAAATAGACCTTGACCAGATGGTAGCCGAACTGGCTTTTCACCGGCCCATGGACCACGCCCACCGGCTTCTTGAAGATCACCTGGTCGATGCTGCGGACCATCTGGCCGGGGCGCACCTCGCCGAGGTCGCCGCCGCGCTTGCCGGACGCGCAGGTGGAATGCTTGCGCGCCAGGGCGGCGAAATCCTCGCCCTTGGCCAGGCGCTGCTTGAGCTGCTCGGCTTCGGCGGCGGTCTTTACCAGAATGTGGCGGGCCATGGCGACGGGCATGTTGGTTTCCTTGAAAAAGAGAACTATTGGCGCGGCATTGTACGGGAGCAGTGAATCAGGTCGCATTTTCCGATGGGTTGCATTGTCTGGTGTAGGAGGGCTCCCTAGAGTCAATGAGCAAATTCTTATTCTAAAGGCGCTGCTGACAGACAGCGTCTGCCGCCACCTTGCGTACGGATGCAGTTCAATGGATATCCAAACGATGCTCAAGATCCTGGCCACCCAGGATGGTTCGGATCTTTACCTCTCCACCGGCGCGCCGCCCTGCGCCAAGTTCAACGGGGTGCTCAAACCGCTCTCCAACGAGCCGATGAAAGCCGGCGACGTGGCGCGCATCGGCTACGGGCTGATGGATGAGGAGCAGCGCGCGGAGTTCGACCGTGAGCTGGAGATGAACTTGGCAATTTCCGTATCCGGCGTCGGCCGCTTCCGTATCAACCTGTTCAAGCAGCGCAACGAAGTGTCCATCGTGGCGCGTAACATCAAGCTGGATATCCCGCTGTTCGAGGACCTGAAGCTGCCCGAAGTGCTGCTCAAGGTGGTCATGGAGAAGCGTGGCCTGGTGCTCTTCGTCGGCGGCACCGGCTCGGGCAAGTCCACGTCCCTGGCGGCACTGATCGACCACCGTAACCGCAACAGCGGCGGGCACATCATTACCATCGAAGACCCCATCGAGTACGTGCACCGGCACCGCAAGTCGATCATCAACCAGCGCGAAGTGGGTGTGGACACCCGCAGCTTCCACGCGGCGCTGAAGAACACCCTGCGCCAGGCGCCGGACGTGATCCTGATCGGCGAGATCCGCGACCGCGAGACCATGGAGCACGCCCTGGCCTTTGCCGACACCGGCCACCTGGCGATCTCCACGCTGCACGCCAACAACGCCAACCAGGCGCTGGACCGCATCATCAACTTCTTCCCCGAGGAGCGCCGGCCGCAGTTGCTCAACGACCTGGGCAACAACCTCAAGGCGTTCGTTTCCCAGCGTCTGGTGCGCACCCAGGACGGCAAGCGCCGCGCTGCGGTGGAGGTACTGCTGGGCACGGCGACCATCAGCGATATCATCAAGCGCGGCGAGTTCAGCCTGATCAAGGAGATCATGGACAAGTCGCGCGCGCTGGGTATGCAGACCTTCGACCAGGCGCTGTTCGACCTGGCGGTGGAGGGGGCGATCAGCGAGGAAGAGGCGGTAAAGAACGCCGACTCGGCGAACAACCTGCGCCTGAAGCTCAAGCTGTACAAGGACAACCCCGGCAGCGTCGGCAGCGCCGCCACTCCCGCAGCAGCCAAGCCAGCCGCACCGGCGCCGGCACCGGTTGCGCCGCCAGCGGCCGCCCAGCCGGTGGAGGCCTCCAGCTGGGGGTTGGAACTGGCGCTGGAAGAGATCGAAGCGGAAGACGCGGACAAGCCGGCCGGCCAGTAGGCCGCCAGTTGAAAGGAAAAGCCCCGGCATGCTGGGGCTTTTTCATGGGCTGGTGCACCTGTAGGAGCGGGCCATGCCCGCGAGCTATCGGCAGGGTCGACGTCTGTTCGCAGATCGGCGGATAACCTGCTCCAGGTTATCCGTCCTGCGGGCTCTTCGTAGGAGCGAGCTTGCTCGCGAATGGAATACCCGACAGCTCCAGCGTCAAGCGGTTCGCGAGCAAGCTCGCTCCTACAGCGCCCAACCACTCGCGCGGTTCGTAGGGCGCATAACGCGCCAGCGTTATCCGCCGACCGTGGTCCGGCGGATAACCTGTTCCAGGTTATGCGTCCTACGGGTGGCAATCGGCGGTGACTACAGCAGCGACAGCGGATAGCTGATGATCACCCGGTTCTCATCGAAGCTGTTGGTGCTGCCCCAATCGCGCCGCATGGTGGAGTTGCGCCACTTGAGGTTCAGTGTCCTGAAGGTGCCGCTCTGCACCGTGTAAGCCAGTTCGCTCTCGCGGCCCCACTCGCTTCCATCGTCGGTGCTGGCGTTGTGCACGTTGTGGCCCTGGATGTAGCGGTTCATCAGGGTCAGGCCGGGGATGCCGAAGGCGGCAAAGTCGTAATCGKGGCGCAACTGCCACGAGCGCTCCCGGGCGCCGTCGTAACTGGAGCTGAAGCTGTCATTGGCTAGGGACGCACCAGTGGCACCGTTGACGCGGAACCACTCGTCCTCGCCCATGACCTTCTGCAGGCCGAGGTAGAAGATGCTCGCGCCGTATTTGGCCGAGAACAGCCCGGAGACGGTGCGGTTGTCCAGATCGCCGGCACGGGCGCTGCCATCGTCCTTGCCCCAGAAGTAGCCGATATTCGCACCGAGCACCCAGTCCCCCAGCGGCTGGCTGTGCTGCAGTTGCAGGTACTGCTGCTGATAGATGTCCTTCAGCTGCGCATTCCACAGTCCGACCAGGGTGCGCTCGCCATTGAAACGGTATTCGCCACCGACGAAGTTGAAGCGGTCGGATTTGAAGGTCGGGCGGCTGAACAGCGACATGTCGCCCATGCCGGCGTCGTTGCGCGGGCTGTTCTGGCGGAACTGGCCGCCGTAGAGGGCCAGTCCGTCGACTTCCTTCGAGGTGACCTGGGCGCCCTGGAAGGTTTGCGGCAGCGACCGGCCGTCGTCGGAGCGCAGGATCGGCAGCACCACCATCCATTCACCGACTTTCAGTTCGGTGTTCGATGCCTTGGCCTTGCCGGCCACCGCCAGGCGGCCGAAGTCGTCGGCGGGGCGGCCGTCGTCGTGGGTCGGCAGTAGCTGAGTACCGGCCGTGCCCTTGCCGCCGTCAAGCTTCAGGCTGTACAGCCCGAGCACGTCCAGGCCCAGCCCGACGGTGCCCTGGGTGTAGCCGGAGCGGGCGTCGAGGATGAAGCTCTGGGTCCATTCCTCCGCCTTGTTCTGACGGGCTTCGCCGACGTAGTTGCGATTGATGTAGAAGTTGCGCAGCAGCAGGCTGGCCTTGGCGTCCTCGATGAAACCGGCTTCGTCGGCGCAGGCCAGCAAGGGCAGGGCGGGCAGCAGGCAGGCGCTGATGGTCAAGTGTGGCAGGCGGCGGATCATGGGTATTCCCTCGGATTCTTGTCGTTGTTCGGGGCGAACGGCTTCCTCCGCGCAGCTCGGTCGGGAGCGGCGGATGGCGGCGGCAGGTGGTCAGTGAGTGCGGGTCAGGCGATCAGCCAGGCGCGACGGGAATGCGAGGGAAAATATGCGGAGAGCCGGTGCACGCGCGCAGGCGTGCCAGGGAGTGCGTGAGCATGTGAACGGACCTTTCTTATTGTGTTTGGCGCCGCATCAAGGCGGCGGCTGGGATCATAGTGGTGCTGCGTCGCGGCGCGCCGCAATTCGCCCGAGGCGTAAGCGTTCGCTGTTCGACCAGAAACTAACCAAATGGAACATTCGTGTAGGTGGATTCCGCGTACCATGTTTTCGTGCTCCGCAGTCCCTGTCAGACCTTTCAGCAGGCCCGCAGGGTGCGGCGTGGCGGATACTTTCTCCGGCGTGTCCTGTTAGGCTGTCCTGCTTTCCAAGCTGGTGCCTGAGTGCCAGCCGCATCTGCCTATTGAATCCGTGAGTCGATGAGTACCAGCCAATCGCCGTTGTCCGGCGTCCACCAGCCCTTCAAGGGCATCCTGCTCATCGTCCTGGCGACCTTCCTGTTCTCCAGCCACGACGCGCTGTCCAAGTACCTGGCGAGCATCTATCCCATCGTCATGGTGGTGTGGGCGCGCTATGTGGTGCACACGCTGCTGATGGCGGGCATCTTCCTGCCGCGCGCCGGCCTGGCGGTGCTGCGCACCCGCCACCCGTTCCTGCAGACGGCGCGGGCGCTGTGCCTGCTGGGGACCAGCTTCCTGTTCACCACCGGCCTGCAATACATCCCGCTGGCCGAGGCGACCTCGGTGAACTTCCTCGCGCCGCTGCTGGTGACGGCGCTGTCGGTACCGCTGCTGGGGGAGCGGGTGACCTTCGGGCAATGGGCCGCGGTGCTGGTCGGGTTCAGCGGTGTGCTGATCATCGTCCACCCCGGTGGCGACCTGTTCACCCCGGCGGTGCTGCTGCCGTTCGGCTCGGCGCTGTGCTTCAGCTTCTACCAGCTGCTGACGCGCAAGCTCAGCCAGGTGGACAGCCCGACCACCAGCAACTTCTTCGCCGGGCTGTGCAATACCCTGATCGTCAGCGCGCTGGTGCCGTTCTTCTGGCAATGGCCGGGGCTGGTGCACGGCCTGATGATGCTCGCCCTGGGCACCTGCGGAATGACCGCGCACCTGTTCCTCACCCAGGCCTTCCGCCACGCGGCGCCCGCGCTGCTGGCGCCGTTCAGCTACTGTCAGATCGTCTTCGCCGGGCTGCTGGGGTTCGTGATCTTCGGCCATACGCCGGAGCCGTCGGCGCTGCTGGGCATCGCGGTGATCTGCGGCAGCGGGCTGGCGGCGGCGTGGTTGCAGAGCCGCAGGAAGTAGCCTGAGGACGCTTTACCTGTAGGAGCGAGCTTGCTCGCGAACCGCCCAGCACCGCAGCCGCCGGGGAATCCGTTCGCGAGCAAGCTCGCTCCTACGAAGAGCAATCGCTACTCGATTTCGAACAGCCCGTGGCGGATCGGCCCAACCTGCAGGCGCTGGCGCACGTCGTCGTCGATGCGCGCATCGTCCGGCTGGTACAGCTTCACCTGGCGATAGGCGCTGATGCGGTTGATCTCAGGGCCCAGGTATTCCCAGACCACGCGGGTGCAGGCCGGGGTGCGGCGGTCACCGCTGGAGACGCCGGTCTTCAGGCCGTTCAGGCGGGTGATGCGGCTCTTGAAGCTGGGGATGAGGATGGTCTGGCTCATCTCGTTGACGGTGAGCGACTCGTAGTCCATCAGGAACACCCGGTCCTGCAGCTGGAAGGCCGCGCCCAGGTAACGGCAGCGCACCCAGTCCTCGGCCTGCACATCGGTGCTGCTGGAGCGCTCCTGGCGTTCCTGGCGCTCGAAGAGGAAGTTGCCGTCCTGCTCGTACAGATGCACCAGCGACAGCAGGATCGAGCCCGGCACCGACATGCAGTTGGAGTACTCGAAGTAATAGCCGCAGTAACGCGACAGGTTGCCAGCGTGGTCGCGCAGCGGGCGGAGCATTTCCAGCAGCGGATCGTCGCGCTGCACGTTGGCCGGCGACATGCCGCGCGCACCGATCAGCCGGGCGAACTGGTCCGGCGGCAATTGCAACTCGTAGTCCTCGACACCGAAGAAATCACCGATACGCTTGAGGTTGTACGCGGTGGGCTGGCTCTGCCCGCCGAGGTACTTGTTGAACTGCGCGCGGTTGATCGAAAGCTTGCGGCAAACCTCCGAGATAGAGCGGTAGTGGGCGCAAAGCAGCTTGAGATTGGGGCCGAGATTGTCGGACATTCGTACCAGGTCCAGGTGATGCGACTGGCGCCAGTATAGCGTCAGGTAGCATCAATTCGTAGCAAGCCGCGAAATTGTATCGGGAGGCTTCGGGCGCAACCATGCGCCCCAGTGAGCGGACCCGCCCCAGGTCCGTGCTCCCACAATAACAATCGAGGCCCCAGCACATGCTCGACGCGATCAACGATTTCCTCTCCGGGAAAGTCCTCATCGTCCTCATCGTAGGACTCGGCGCGTATTTCACCATCCGCTCCCGTTTCGTCCAGTTCCGCCATTTCGGCCACATGTTCGGCGTGTTCAAGGAATCGATCCGCGGCCAGTCCGGCCAGCTGAGCTCGTTCCAGGCCCTGATGCTGAGCCTCGCCGGCCGCGTGGGCGCCGGTAACATCGCCGGTGTCGGCATCGCCGTGACCCTGGGTGGCCCCGGTGCCGTGTTCTGGATGTGGGTCACCGCGCTGGTGGGCATGTCCAGCAGCTTCTTCGAGTGCACCCTGGCCCAGGTCTACAAGCGCAGCGACGGCGACGGCCTGTATCGCGGCGGCCCGGCCTACTACATCCAGCACGGCCTGAAGCTGCGCTGGATGGCCATGACCTTCGCGGTCCTGCTGCTGGTCACTTACGGCTTCGCCTTCAACGGCCTGCAAGCCTTCACCGTGACCCACTCGCTGCAGAACGCCTTCGACATCCCGGTGCTGTACTCGGGCATCGCCCTGGCCGTGCTGCTGGCCGTGGTGTTCTTCGGCGGCATCCAGCGTATCGCCGCGGTCTCCGACCTGCTGGTACCGGTGAAGACCCTGGCCTACATCGCCGTGACCCTGTATGTGATCGTCACCCAGATCGAACTGGTGCCGGGCATGCTGACCACCATCGTCAAGAGCGCCTTCGGCCTGGAACCGGCCTTCGCCGGCCTGCTGGGCGCGGCCATCGTGATGGGCGTGAAGCGTGGCGTGTTCGCCAACGAAGCGGGCCTGGGCAGTGCGCCGAACGTGGCCGCCGTTGCCGCCGTGCGTCACCCGGCGTCCCAGGGTGTGGTCCAGGCGTTCAGCGTGTTCCTCGACACCTTCGTCATCTGCACCTGCACCGCGCTGCTGATCCTGCTCTCGGGCTTCTACACCCCCGGCTTCGAAGGCGACGGCATCACCCTGACCCAGAACTCGCTGGCCGCCGTGGTCGGTGACTGGGGCCGCATCTTCGTCAGCGTCGCCCTGTCGCTGTTCGTGTTCACCTGCATCACCTACAACTACTACCTCGGCGAGAACGCCCTGCAGTTCATCGTCGGCCGCAGCCGCTCCGCGCTGATTGCCTTCCGCGTGCTGGTGCTGGGCCTGATCCTCTGGGGCTCGATGCAGAACCTGGGCACCGTGTTCGCCTTCGCCGACATCACCATGACCTGCCTGGCCTTCGTCAACCTGGTGGCCCTGGCGATGCTGATCAAGACCGGCCTGCGCGTCATGCGTGACTACGACGAGCAGCGCGCCGCCGGCATCGAGCGCCCGGTGTTCGACGCCAGCAAGTTCGCCGACCTGGACATCGACCACGATGCCTGGCGCGACGCCCACAAGATCAACGCCACCGCTCCGGCCCACGGCAGCCTGCCGGCCAAGGGCTGATAGACCTCCGCCTCGGACCAAGGTCTGATACGCGAGGCCGGGACTTCTCCCGGCCTCGCGGTTTATCCTGCGAATTTCCCTGCAAGGACAATGGCATGCGCCGTGTGAAGAACCTCTTCGTCCTCTATACCGGCGGCACCATCGGCATGCTGCAAACTGCCGAAGGCCTGGCGCCGGCTGGCGGCTTCGAAGCACGCATGCGCGAACAACTGCAAGGCCAGGACGAGATTCGTCTCGACTGGTCCTTCGCCGAACTGCAGCCGCTGCTCGACAGCGCCAACATGACCCAGGCCAACTGGCTGGCCATGCGCGACGCCATCGTCAACGCGGTGGAGCAGGGCGGTCATGACGGCGTGCTGGTGCTGCATGGCACCGATACCCTGGCTTATAGCGCCGCTGCGCTGTCGTTCCTGCTGCTGGGTCTTGATGTGCCCGTGGTGCTGACCGGCTCCATGCAACCCATGGGCGCGCCGGGCAGCGATGCGCCGGGCAATCTGCTGGGCGCGCTGAAGGCGTTGGAATCCGGCGTCGAGCCGGGCGTCTGGCTGTATTTCAATGGCGAGCTGATGCATGGCGCCCGTGTCACCAAGCTGCGCAGCGACGCCTTCGATGCTTTTGCCGTATTGCCGCGTGAACGCCATGGCGAGCGTGCGCAATCGTCGCTACCTGCCGAGCTGAGCTACCGCCAGCCGCGCCAGCCGGTGAACCTTGCGGTGCTGCCGCTGTTCCCCGGCCTGCGCGCCGAGCACTTGCGCGGGCTGCTGGGTAGCGGCGTTCAGGCGCTGCTGCTGGAGTGTTTCGGTAGTGGCACTGGCCCGTCGGACAACGAAGAGCTGCTGGCCGCGCTGCGCGAAGCCCATGCCCGTGGTGTAGTGCTGGCGGCGATCAGCCAGTGCCCGCAGGGCCATGYGGCGTTCGATGTCTACGCCGCCGGCAGCCGCCTGCGAGATGCCGGCCTGGTATCCGGTGGTGGCATGACTCGTGAAGCGGCGCTGGGCAAGCTGTTCAGCCTGCTCGGTTGTGGCCTGCCGGTTGCGGAAGTGCAGCGGCTGTTCGCCCTCGACCTGTGCGGCGAGCGCGTCGACTGATTAACGAGAGCCGCGCCCCGCTCAGGGGCGCGATTCTTCCACCGGCACGTTGAGCACCTCGCGCACCAGCATGGCGATGCTGCTGACGCCCATCTTTTCCTTGATCTTGGTGCGGTGCACATCGACCGTCTTGACGCTGATGTTCAGCTCGCGGGCGATGACCTTGCTGGCCTTGCCGTCCACCACCATCATCAGGATTTCCCGCTCCCGCCCGGTGAGCAGGTCGAGCTTGTGCTGCAGGTTCTGCTTCTGCTCCTGGCCCGCGTGCACCTGCACCGCGCTTTTCAGCGCGGCCTGGATGCGGTCCAGCATCTGCTGCGGGTTGTAGGGCTTCTCGACGAAGTCCAGCGCGCCGTTCTTCATCGCCTTCACCGACATCGGGATGTCGCCGTGGGCGGTGACGAAGATGGTCGGCAGGTTGATGCCCTTGTCGTTGAGCATCTCCTGCAGCTGGAAGCCGCTGGTCTCGGGCATGCGCACGTCGAGTACCAGGCAGGCGGGGAGTCTGGGGTCGTATTCGCGCAGGAACTCCTCGGCGCCGCCATAGCAAAGCGATTCGATGCTGACCGATTCGAGCAGCCAGGCGAGGGAGGTGCGCAGGTCCTTGTCGTCGTCGACGATGTAGACCACGGGTTTTCTAGCTTCCATCAGGCGTTGCCACTTTCTTTCTTATCGTTGTAGAGCTGCACGTAGGCCGCGTACGCCGGGCTTTTGCCGCGGTCGTCGGAATGGCATGCCCGGAGCATACCCATAGTCGCCGGTGCTGACGATAAAGAAACCACCTAGATGACTAGCGGCCACCACCGCAAAGCGTGGTGATCGTCTGAATATGGCGCGCCGCCGCGCTGCCCTACGCTGGCCCCATACAAGAAAGGCCGGGCGTGCCGGCCATACCAGTACAAGGGGCGAAGAAATGGCCAACACCCTCAGCCAGACCCAGATCGACTTCCGCAATGCCATGGCGCAGCTGCCGGCGGCGGTGAACATCATCACCACCAACGGCCCGGAAGGCCGCTGCGGCATCACCGCCAGCGCGGTCTGTTCGGTCACCGACTCGCCGCCCACCGTGCTGGTATGCGTCAACCGCGGCAGCGCCACCCACGATGTGTTCCGCAGCAACGGCCATCTGTGCGTCAACGTGCTGTGCGGCGAGCAGGAAGAACTGGCGAAGCACTTCGCCGGGATGACCAAGGTGTCCATGGAAGAGCGCTTCACCTGGGACCTCTGGGACGACGGCTATGCCGGCCTGCCGGTGCTGCGCCAGGCGCTGGTCAGCCTGGAAGGGCGGATCAGCGACTGCAAGGAAGTCGGCTCGCACACCGTGATGTTCGTCGAGCTGGAAAAGGTCGCCGTGCGCGAGCGCCAGGACAGCCTGGTGTACTTCAACCGCGTGTTCCACCGCGTCGACCGCGAAGCCGTGCGCTGCGCCAGCTGATACCTGACTGAATTCCAGAACAACAAGAACGAGGTAATCACCGTGACCCTGAAGATTTCCCAGACTGCCGACATCCAGAAGTTTTTCCAGGAAGCCAGCGGCGCGCTGAATGACGCCGGCAACCCGCGTGTGAAGCAGTTGATCCTTCGAATCCTGCAGGACACCGCGAAGCTGATCGAAGACATGAGCGTCACCCCCGACGAGTTCTGGAAGGCGGTGGATTACCTCAATCGCCTCGGCTCGCGCCAGGAAGCCGGGCTGGTGGTCGCCGGCCTCGGCGTCGAGCACTACCTCGATCTGCTGCTGGACGCCCAGGACGAAGCCGCCGGCCTCGGCGGCGGCACTCCGCGCACCATCGAAGGTCCGCTGTACGTGGCCGGCGCGCCGCTGTCCGAAGGTGAAGCGCGGATGGACGACGGCAAGGATGCGGGCACCGTGATGTTCCTCTCCGGCCGCGTGTTCGACCTGCAGGGCAAGCCGCTGGCCGGTGCCGTGGTCGACCTCTGGCACGCCA
The DNA here is from genome assembly GCF_030462585.1 of Pseudomonas sp. CAN1. Classification (GTDB taxonomy): domain Bacteria; phylum Pseudomonadota; class Gammaproteobacteria; order Pseudomonadales; family Pseudomonadaceae; genus Pseudomonas. Next base: position 64,876 of record NZ_JASMRU010000026.1, read on the forward strand.
ACACCAAGGGCACCTACTCGTACTTCGACAGCACCCAGTCCGAGTTCAACCTGCGCCGGCGCATCGTCACCGACGCGGAAGGCCGCTACAAGGCACGCAGCATCGTGCCCAGCGGCTACGGCTGCCCGCCGGACGGCCCGACTCAGGAGCTGCTCGACCAGCTTGGCCGCCACGGCCAGCGCCCGGCGCACATCCACTTCTTCATCTCCGCGCCGGGGCATCGCCACCTGACCACGCAGATCAACCTCGCCGGTGATCAATACCTGTGGGACGACTTCGCCTATGCCACCCGCGACGGGCTGATCGGTGAGGTGCGTTTCGTCGAGGACGCAGCCGCCGCCAAGGCACGCGGTGTGGACGGGCGCTTCGCCGAGATCGAGTTCGACTTCCAGCTGCAGCAGGCGGTTTCCGCCGACGCCGAAGACCGCAGCAACCGTCCCCGCGCTTTGCAGGAAGCCTGATTCCCGCCAACACTCCGGCCCTGTCGGTAACCCCGACGTAGGATGGCGTGGAGCGCAGCGATACCCATCATTCCGTGCACCTGCAGCATGGGTATCGCTGCGCTCCACCCATCCTACGCAGCTCTGTGTTGCTCTGCAGCCGGGCTTTGCAGCTGCTACGGAGGCCGGCCGGAAAGCTCAGTCCCACCCGCCAGGACAACCTTTGCAGCCCTCCATGTTGCTGCCCTGGAAGTTGCCGAAGCGCTGGCGGCTACCGCGCAGGTCGGCGTTTTCCAGGTTGGCTTCGGCGAGTTTCACTTCCTGCAGGTTGGCGTCGCGCAGGTCGGCGCCCTTGAGGTCGGCGCGCGATAGCCAGGTCATTTCCAGGTCGGCCGCGCGCAGGTTGGCCTGGTGCAGCTTGCCGCCGCTCAGGCGGGCGAACTCCAGGTAGGCAGCGGTGAGGTCGGCGCCTTGCCATTGCGCGCCCTGGGCGAACAGGCCCCAGGCCTGGATGGCGACCAGCTTCGCGCCGCTCAGATCAGCGCCGCGCAGGTCGGCCTGTTGCAGGCTGGCCCGGGTCAGGTCGGCGCCGTTTAGGTGGGCCTTCTGCAGGTTGGCCAGGTCCAGTTTGGCGTGGCGCAGGTCGGCCCCGGCGAGATTGGCGCCGGACAGGTTCATGCGCGTCAGGTCCTGGTTGCGCAGGTCGGCGCCGCGCAGGTCGGCATTGGGGCACTGGCTGTTCGCTTCGATGCGGCAGCCGGCGATGACGGTGACCTCGTCGTCCTCGGACGCATCAGCCGGCTGGCTGGTGGCAAAGGCGCTACTGGTGAAGGCGAGGGCGGAAAGGGGGAACAACAGGCAGGCGAGCAGTCGCATGGCGATCTCCTGGCGAAATGAAAAAGGCCCGCACCGGGTTCGGCGCGGGCCTGGGCATCAGCGGCTGGCGGTCTTGTTGTCCCAGCTCGGCAGCTTGAACACCCAGAAGGACCCACCCTGGGCCACCGGCTTGGTCAGCTCGGCCATGTCGCCGCCCCACAGCGGCACCGCGCCGCCGTAGCCGACGGTCACGCCGATGTACTGTTCGCCGTCCTGCTCCCAGGTGATGGGCGGGGAGACGATGCCGCTGCCGGTCTGGAACTGCCACAGCTCCTTGCCGGTCTTGGCGTCGAAGGCCTTGAAGAAGCCCTCGCCGGTGCCGGTGAACACCAGGTTGCCGGCGGTGGCCAGCACGCCGGCCCAGAGCGGCAGGTGGTCCTTGTATTCCCACTCGACCTTGCCGGTGGTGGGGTTCATGGCGCGCAGGGTGCCGACGTGGTCGTCATACATGCGCTTGATGCGGAAGCCCATGCCCAGGTAGGCGCTGCCCTTGGCGTAGTTCACTTCCTCGGTCCAGTAGTCTTCCTTCCAGTGGTTGGCGGGGACGTAGAACAGCCCGGTGTCCTGGCTGTAGGCCATGGGGTTCCAGTTCTTGCCACCGAGGAACGGCGGCGAGACTTCCACCGCCTTGCCGTGCTTCTGGCCAGGCTCGGGCAGCGGTGGGCGCTGGCCCTCGTTCTCCACCGGGCGGCCGGTCTTCAGGTCGATGTGACTGGCCCAGGAGATGTTGTCGACGAAGGGGAAGGCGTTCTGCAGCTTGCCGTTGCTGCGGTCGACCACGTAGAAGAAGCCGTTGCGGTCGGCGTGGGCGGTGGCCTTGACGATATTGCCGTCCTTGGCCTTGTAGTCGAACAGCACCAGCTCGTTGTTGCCGGAGAAGTCCCAGGCGTCGTTGGGGGTGTGCTGGTAGAACCATTTCACTTCGCCAGTGCTCGGGTCGACGCCGACCTGGCCGGAGGTGTAGAGGCTGTCGTAGTCGTGCGGGTTACCGCCCTTGGCGGTGCGTGCCCAGGTGTTCCACGGGCCAGGGTTGCCGGCGCCGACGATGATGGTGTTGGTCTCGGCATCGAAGCTCGCGCTCTGCCACGGGGCGCCGCCGCCGTGGCTCCAGGCCTCGACCTTGCCGGTGGGGGAGTTCTTGTCTTCCGGCCAGGAGGGTGCTTTCACGTCGCCGGTGACGGTGCTGTCCTTGCCGTTCAGGCGGCCCATGTGGCCTTCGACGAAGGGCCGCATCCATACCTCTTCGCCGGTGTCCGGGTCGCGGGCGAACAGGCGGCCGACCACGCCGAACTCGTCGCCGGAGCTGCCGTGGATCAGCAGCACCTTGCCGGTCTTGCCGTCCTTCACGATGGTCGGTGCGCCGGTCATGGTGTAGCCGGCGCCGTGGTCGCCGAACTTCTTCTTCCACACCACCTTGCCGGTCTTCTTGTTCAGCGCCACGACGGAGGCGTCGAGGGTGCCGAAGTAGATCTTGTCGCCATAGATGGCGGCGCCGCGGTTGACCACGTCGCAGCACGGGCGGATGTCGTCGGGCAGGCGGTGGTTGTAGGTCCACAGGCGCTTGCCGGTCTTCGCGTCGAGGGCGAACAGCCGCGAGTAGGAGGCGGTGACGTAGACCACGCCGTCGCTGACGATGGCCTGGGATTCCTGGCCGCGCTGCTTCTCGTCACCGAAGGAGTAGGACCAGGCCGGGGTCAGCTTGAACACGTTGTCGGCGTTGACCTGCTTGAGCGGGCTCCAGCGCTGGGCGTTGGTGCCCATGCCGTACTGCAGCACGTCGCCGGTGGTCTTGTGGTCGTTGGCGATGTCGTCCCAGGTCACGTCCTTGGCCAGGGCGGAGCCGCCCGCCGTGAGGGCGATGGCGCAGGCAAGGGCATTCAGGGCGAGGCGCAGGGGAGCGGCGGCGGGGGCGTTTGTTGTTCTCATTGGTTGGATTCCCGTGGTGGATGACGGCAGGCCGCTGCACGTGCCGCGGCGAATCCATGGTGGGAGGAGGGCCACCCGGCGGGGAACGGAAATAGTCCCGCAAAGGCCGGGAAGAGTTCCCGGTGCGGGCATGACTTGGGCTTGCTGCCAAAGGGCGGGGAGTGGCCGACCGCCGTCCTAGTACGAAGGGAGTAGACGGCAGCGTCCAAAGCAGGATTCGGCCGCCGGCCGTGCGTTCTTACCATCGTCATCACTGGCGTCGTTCCGGGCGCCGTGCCTTGCCAAGCATCTCGATGAGAGGATGAAGTGATGAACAACAAGAACGTGCTGTGTGGCCTGCTGTTGCTGGCCGGCCTGGGTGTTTCGGGTCTGGCCCTGTCCCACGGCAATGTGACGCCCCAGGCAGTGGATACCACGGGGCTGGAACCGCTGGGCAAGGAATGGCGCGAAACCAACCCCTACCGCGAGCCCTACGCCAACCACGCCAAGGCAGTGGAAATCGGCGCCTCGGCCTACAACCAGAACTGCGCGCGCTGCCATGGCCTGGAGGCCAAGTCCGGCGGTATCGCCCCCGACCTGCGCATGCTCGACGTGGGCGCCGAGGGTGACGAGTGGTTCAAGGAGCGGGTGATCAACGGCGCGGTGCGCGACGGCGCGGTGTACATGCCGAAGATGGCCGACTTCATCAGCCAGGAAGGCCTCTGGGCGATCCGCACCTACCTGGACAGCGTGCACGTGGAAGAGTGATCGCCATGCGCCTGCCCAGCCTGCTCTGCGGAGTCTTTCTGAGCCTGGCCCTGTGCCTGCTGCACGGGCAGGCGCAGGCCAAGGTGCGCCCCTACGAGGACATGGTCGCCAGCGGCGTGCTGCGGGTGGCCGTGTACGAGAACTTCCCGCCCTACAGCTTCATGCAGGGCGGGCAGGCGCACGGCATCGACATCGACCTGGCGACGCGCCTGGCCAGTGGCCTGGGCCTGCGCCCGGAATTCCTCTGGGTCATCCCTGGTGAGCGCCTGGACGACGACCTGCGCAATTTCATCTGGAAGGGCCACTACCTGCGTCCCGGCGTGGTCGCCGACGTGATGCTGCGCGTGCCCTACGACCGCCAGTACGCCAACCGGCGCAATGACGTGGGCGAGCTGGCCAACGAGCAGGTGGTGATGTTCGGCCCCTACCAGCGCGAGCGCTGGCAGGTGGTCAGCGACGACCGCCGACTGCCCGCGGTGGATACTATCGCCGCGTTCCGCGAACACCCCATCGGCGTCGAGCTGGACAGCGTGCCGTCGTTCTACCTGACCTCGGTGCTGGGCGGCCAGCTCAGCCGCATGACCATCCACTTCCCCAGCACCCAGGCGGCCTTCGACGGCATGCGCGCGGGCAAGGTGGACGCGGTGATGGCCCTGCGCGGCGAGCTGGACTGGATGCGTGCGCAAGCCGCCGACCAACACCTGAAGAACGCCGAGAACACCTATCCCAACCTCGGCCAGCCGGAGTGGGACATCGGCATGGCGGTGCACGAAAGCAATCGCCAGCTCTCCAACGCCCTCGATGGCGAGCTGGAGGAGCTGGTGCGCAGCGGCGAGATGGAAAAGCTCTACACAGCCTACGGCGTGCGCTACGAACTGCCAGGGCTCTACCAGGACGTGCAATGAGGGAGAGGTGATGCACAGGCGCGAACTGCTGCTGGGGATCTGCGCGCTGCCACTGCTGGCTGCGGCGGTGGAGGGCGACCCGATGCCCTCGGTGATGTGGGAGTACCACCACAAGCGCCTGCTCAACGGCGAACCCTACGTGTTCGACGAGCGGGTGAAGCTGGGCGTGCCGCCGTTTGCCGAGGACTCCCGCCAGGTGCCGGTGGAGGTGGACGCCCGCGCCTTGCCGGGGCGCTTCGATCGCCTGCTGCTGTGGGCCGAACTGAACCCGATCCCCCATGTGCTGACGCTCTATCCGGGCGAACACCTGGAGCCGCTGCTGGCGGTGCGCATCCGCATCGAGCAGGCCACGCCGATCCGCGCTGCGCTGCGCGATGACAAGGGCATCTGGCACGTCGGCTCCGCCTGGATCGACGCGGCTGGTGGCGGCTGCACCGCGCCCAGCGTGGTGCGCGCGCAACCGGGCTGGGAGGACCGTCTCGGCCAGGTGCACGGCGAGTCCTACGCCAAGGGCGAGTACAGCCGGGTGCGCTTGTCGGTGTCACACCCGATGGACAACGGCCTGGTTGGCGGCATTCCCGAGTTCTACCTCGACCACGCCGAGCTGAGGGGGCCGGAAGGCGAAGTCTTCGCCCGCCTGGACCTGTTCCCGGCGGTGAGCGAGAACCCGACCTTCACCTTCGAGGTGCGCGGCCATCCGCACACCGAACTCTGGCTGCACGACAACAACGGCAACGAATTCCAGGCCGCTCTGCGCTGACGGCGCTCTGCACTGAAGAGGTGCCCATGCGTTTCCTCCTGATCGCCCTGGCCTGCCTGTGCCTGCCGGCACTGGCCGACCTGCAGTACCGCCTCGAACCCCGGCAGATCGCCGAGGGCACGTGGCTGGTGGAAGGCAGTACCGACAACTTTGGCAAGGACAATGGCGGCGCCATCGTCAACGTCGCCTTCATCGACACCGGCGACGGTGTGCTGGTGATCGATACCGGTCCGTCGAAGCGCTACGGCGAAGCCCTGCGCGCGGTGATCCAGCAGACCACCGGCAAGCCGGTGAGGCGCGTGCTGCTGACCCATCATCACCCCGACCATGTGCTGGGCAACCAGGCTTTCACTGACGTGCCCATCGGTGCACTGGCCGGCACCACCGAACTGCTCAAGCAGCAGGGCAACGCCATGGCGGAGAACATGTACCGCCTGGTCGGCGACTGGATGCGCGGCACGGAAGTGGTACTGCCCAGCGAGACGGTGGCGCCGGGCGAGCTGCAGATGGGCAGCCATCGATTCCGTCTCGTGGGGCTGCGCGGGCATACCGGAGCGGACCTGGCGATCCTCGACGAGACCACCGGCGTGCTGTTCGCCGGGGATATCGTGTTCTACCAGCGGGCGCTGACCACGCCGAACAGTCCGGGGCTGGACGTCTGGCTGGCCGACCTCGACACGCTGCAGCAGTTGCCATGGAAGCTCATCGTCCCCGGCCACGGCCCCATCGCCACCGATGCCGCACCCTTCGCGCAGATGCGTGACTACCTCGGCTGGCTCGACAGTGTGATGCGCGACGGCATCGCCCAGGGCGCCGACATGAACGACCTGCTGCGCACGCCCATCCCCGAGCGTTTTGCCGGCGTCAGCCTGACGCGCTACGAGCTGATCCGCAGCGTCAGCCACCTCTATCCGCGCTATGAGCAGAAGGCCTTGCCGCGCGTCGATGAACAGTGATCCCGTGTTCGTAGGATGGTGTGGAGCAAAGCGATACCCGCCATTTCCGGGCACCAGCAGCATGGGTATCGCTGCGCTCCACGCCATCCTACCCGTACGCTCGCCGACAACTCCGCTGCGGGGCTAATCGTAGTAGCGGACTCCGTCCGCGATAGGTCCGCATCGCGCCGGATGCCATCGCGGACAAAGTCCGCTCCTACGCACGCCGCTGTTTCCGCGCCTCCGAAGCCCGGTATTGCTACCAAGGAACTAGCAAATTCGGCACTGCGTTCAATTGTTGGCCCGCCCCGGCAAACCAAGAATCTGCGACAGACCGGGAAATTTTCCCGGGTACAACAACAATCGCAGAGGCGCATCGCCATGAGACAGCTTCAACCTTTCGCCCGCACCGTGCTGTTCACCGCCATCAGCCTGGCCACCCTGGGCGCCCACGCCGGGGTTACCGATCAGGACATCAGTGATTCCGCCAAGCGCACCGACCAGATCGTGGTCAACGGGATCAACCAGCAGGGCCAGCGCTTCAGCCCGCTGAATACCCTGAACAGCGACAACGTGAAGGAACTGCGGCCGGTCTGGGCGCTGTCCTTCGGCGGTGAGAAGCAGCGCGGCCAGCAGGCGCAACCGCTGATCAAGGACGGCGTGATCTACGTCACCGCCTCCTACTCGCGGGTGTTCGCCGCCGACGCGCGCACCGGTCGCAAGCTCTGGCAGTACGACGCACGCCTGCCCGACGGCATCATGCCCTGCTGTGACGTGATCAACCGTGGCGTCGCCCTGTACGGCGACCTGGTGATCTTCGGCACCCTCGACGCCAAGCTGGTCGCCCTGAACAAGGACACCGGCAAGGTCGTGTGGAAGAAGACCGTGGCCGACTACAAGGCCGGCTACTCCATCTCCGCCGCGCCGCTGATCGCCAAGGGCAAGCTGATCACCGGCGTGGCCGGCGGCGAGTTCGGCGTGGTCGGCAAGATCGAAGCCTACAACCCCACCAACGGCGAGCTGCTGTGGAGCCGCCCGACCGTGGAGGGCCACATGGGCTACGTCTACAAGGACGGCAAGGCGGTGGAGAACGGCATCTCCGGCGGCGAAGCGGGCAAGACCTGGCCGGGCGACCTGTGGAAGACCGGCGGCGCCGCGCCCTGGCTGGGCGGCTACTACGACCCGAGCACCGACTCGCTGTTCATCGGAACCGGCAACCCGTCGCCGTGGAACTCCCACCTGCGTCCGGGCGACAACCTGTTCTCCTCCTCACGTCTGGCGCTGAACCCGGAAGACGGCTCGATCAAGTGGCACTTCCAGACCACCCCGCACGACGGCTGGGACTTCGACGGCGTCAACGAGTTGGTGTCCTTCGACTACAAGGACGGCGGCAAGACCGTGAAGGCTGCGGCCACTGCCGACCGCAACGGCTTCTTCTACGTGCTCGACCGTACCAACGGCAAGTTCATCCGCGGCTTCCCCTTCGTCGACAAGGTGACCTGGGCCAAGGGCCTGGATGAGAATGGCCGGCCGATCTACGACGACGCCCACCGTCCGGGCGCGCCGGGGCAGGGTAGCGAGAAGGGCACTTCGGTGTTCGTCGCGCCGTCGTTCCTGGGTGGCAAGAACTGGATGCCCATGGCCTACAGCCAGGACACCGGCCTGTTCTACGTGCCCTCCAACGAATGGGGCATGGACATGTGGAACGAGAACATCGCCTACAAGAAGGGCGCGGCGTACCTCGGTGCGGGCTTCACCATCAAGCCGCTGAACGAGAAGTACATCGGCGTGTTGCGCGCCATCGACCCGAAGACCGGCAAGCAGGTCTGGCGCTACGAGAACTACGCGCCGCTGTGGGGCGGCGTGCTGGCGACCCACGGCAACCTGGTGTTCACCGGCAACCCCGAGGGCTACCTGATGGCCTTCGACGCCAAGACCGGCAAGAAGCTCTACCAGTTCAACACCGGCTCCGGCGTGATCGCATCCCCGGTCACTTGGGAAATGGACGGCGAGCAGTACGTCACTGTCCTCTCCGGCTGGGGTGGCGCCGTACCGCTGTGGGGCGGCGAGGTGGCCAAGCGCATCAAGGACCTGGACCAGGGCGGGATGATCTGGACCTTCAAGCTGCCGAAGGATCTGGTGGCGAAGAAGTGAGGCTTCGGTGAAATGAGCAGAGGGCCGGCCGTTGAGCCGGCCCTTTGTCTTTGTGTCGGCCAATCCTGTTGGGGCTCTGAAAGGGAGCGCGTGTAGGAGCGAGCTTGCTCGCGAACCGCATTGCACGGACCGTAGGGCGCATAACGCGCGAGCGTTATCCGCCGTTGGCGTGGCCTGCGTTGTCGTTCGTGTTCCTGCGTCGCTCCGGCGTGCGCGCAGACTCCCTGTTTCGCCCCCTCGGGCGACCTACTTTGCCAAACGACGCAAAGTACGCAAAGGTCTTGCCCCGGACATCCGGTTTTTCGCCTAGGCGAAAAATTCCCTCGTTGAAGCGAAGTTTCAGGGGCACGAACTAGGCGTCCCCCTGATGAAGGGCCATCCCTGGCCCATCGTAGCTCTCGCGGCATCCATGCCGCTCAACCCCTGAAACTCTGCTTCAACGAGGCCTCCTGAACGGGGCCGTTCGGAGTGCGCGGCAATTTCTCTGGAAGACCTTAGGAGCCAGAGCGGAGCACTGGCTCTTCGTAGGAGCGAGCTTGCTCGCGAACCGCGTGGCACGGGACTCCCCGTAGGAGCGGACCTTGTCCGCGAAATCCTCCACGCAGCACACCGTCCCCACTGGGCACAGCCCGGCGCAAATGGCTCCTGCCGACCACACCTCAGGCATGCCGAATCTGCAGATCCTTGATCACGCAAACCGACGCGTCGCTGGCCAATGTCGTGTCGCTGAAGTCGACCTGGTTGTAGACGCCGCCGTGGAAGTCGAACACCTGTGCCGCCCAACTGGCGTCCAGCGGCATCGATGGCACGGCTGAGTTGCGTCCGTTGCAGCTGGCCTGCACGGTCAGCATCAGGCTGGAGGTGGCGAGGATCAGGATGTCGAAATCCGCGCCCAGCGGCACGTTGTCCAGCACGGTGCTGTTCACCGGGGTGGTCTGGTTGAAGTTCTGGCGGAAGCCCATGGTCAACTTGCCCTTCTGCCAGAACACCTTGAGCAGCGGGCTGTCGTCGTCCTTCACGTGCATCTGCGCCACCACCACCTTCTGCGCCGAGTTGACCTGGGTAACCTTCATCAGTTGGTGGTTCACATGCTCGGTGGCGCTGCTCAGGGCCCAGTAGATCGGCTCCTTCCATTCGCAGCGGGTGCGGTGGACGCTCTTGCTCGCCACGCCTCTGGTTGGTGCGGTGAGCTGCAGGCTGCCGTCCGGCAGGCGGGTGACCAGGCTCGGGTATTGCGCCAGCGCCTGCGGGCCGGGGATCTCGATGGAGACGGTATCAGTCGGCGTCTTGCCCACGGGCAGGGCGATATTGAGGTTGTCGATGCTGACGGTCATGCCAGGCACTCCTGCGGCGGTGAGAGTGCTGGGTTTGACCTGATGGAGTTCCCCGCTCGACGAAGTTTCGGCCGGGCGGTCACTGGCGATGTTTGCCCCCTGCGGGGCAATTGTCATCTTCTGGAAATTCGTGCCTGGGATCTGCCCTCTCCCTAACCCTCTCCCTGAAGGGAGAGGGGATAGTCCGGTGCAGGTTGAAACGATTGTGTCAGCCTGCACGGATAGCTCTCTCCCTTCGAGGCGGGGCGTGCAGCCAGGGTGGGGGGAAGGCGGGCGCAGTTGCCGTTACCCCGTGAAGCGATAACCCTTGCCGCGCACCGTGACGATCAGCGGCCGTAGCGGCTCTTCGCCGAGCTTGGTGCGCAGGTGGGCGATACGCACGTCCACCGAACGGTCCAGGCCGTCCCAGGCGTAGCCGCGCAGGGCGAGGAAGATTTCGTCGCGGCTGAGGGTTTCGCCGGCGCGGCTGACCAGTTGCCAGAGCAGGTCGAACTCGGCGCCGGTCAGGTCGATGCGTTCACCGTCGCGGCGTACTTCGCGCTGGCGGGCGTCGAGGACCAGCCCGGAGCGATCCAGGCGATCCGACGTCTCGGCCCCTGCTCGCGGCCGGCGCAACAGGGTGCGCACACGGGCCAGCAGCAGGCTGGGGCGCACCGGTTTGCAGACGTAATCGTCGGCGCCGTTCTCCAGGCCGGCGATCTGCTCGGTGTCCTCGGAGCGCGCGCTGAGCATGAGGATCGCCCCCTGGTACTGCGGGCGGATGCGCCGGCAGATGGACAGGCCATCCTCGCCGGGCAGCATGCGGTCGAGGATCACCAGGTCTGGGCGTTCGTCCAGCACGCGCTCGGCGGCGCGTGCGCCGTCAGGCTCGATGCCGGCGCAGAGGCCGTGGTGTTCGAGGAAGTCGCGGGTGAGGGCGGCGAGGCGCTGGTCGTCCTCGACGATGAGAATGCGTGGGCTGGTCATGGGCGTCGCAGAAGTCAGAAGGGCGCCGGGCAGCTTGTGGCTGCCCGGCGCTGCGGCATCAGAGTGTGACGCGCGCAATCGAGCCGTCTACCGACAGCCGAGTACCGTAGGGCTCCGACAGAGCGGCAAAGCGCTGCAGGATCGCTTGTGCGTGTTCGCCTTCGGCCAGGCGCGGGCGACCACGGCGGTGCACCGCCTCGCCCAAGCCCAGGCTTACCGGATGCAGCTCGATGCCGGTGAGGCGGCGGCCGTCGAACTGGCAGACCGGCACCAGGCTTTCCCAGAAGCGCGCATCGGAGGGGAAGCTGCGGGTGTCGTTCTGCGTGCGTTGCAGGAAGACCTTCGACGGCGTCTGGTTGCGGTCCACGCGGAATTGCTCGTAGCTGTCCGCCGGCAGGCGTTCCACCAGCTCGTTCTGGCCGATGAAGTTGCCCAGGCTGTAGAAGATTGGCTTGCCGTTGTAGATCTCCATGCCGCGCAGCAGGTGCGGACCGTGGCCGACCACGATATCGACGCCGGCGTCGATCATGCGCCGTGCCACGGGCTGGATGAATTCGGCGGCCACTTCCAGGTCCCACTCACCCTTGGCGTCGTGGCCCAGTTCGTGGGCGTGGATGCTCAGCACCACCACATCGGACAGCGTCCGCGCTTCCTCGACCCAGCGCAGGATGTCGTCCATGTCCTTCTTGCGCGGCAGGGTGCGCAGGCGCGAGGTCTCGCCCTGGCGGAACAGCAGCGGGGTGAAGGGGCCGAACACCGCCAGGGACGGATCGGGAATCGGGTGGGCGAAGCCCAGGTCCACCGCGCCCTGGTACAAACGATCCAGGCCGAGACTGGCGATGATGCCGCGCATGGCCTCCATCTGCGTGCCGTCGAGCTGATGCACGGTGTCGTAGCGCAGCGGGTTGAGACCGGGGCGGCCGGGCATGTCGCGGGTCTGCTCGCTGGCTTCCTGGCCCTTGCCGAAGGTGGAGGTGCAGGCCAGCAGCGAGACGGTGCCGGCAGGCTTGGTGCAGTACACCGGGCGGCGGGCCTCTTCGAGGTTGCGGCCGGTGCCGGCGAACAGCAGCTCGCGCTTGTCCAGCTGGGCGTGGGCGGCCTGCAGGCCGGCGATGCCATAGTCCAGGCTGTGGTTGTTGGCGGTGGAGAACAGGTCGAAGCCGCCGTCCACCAGTTCGTCGAGAACCCAGGAAGGCGCACCGAAGTGCGAGCCGCCACTTTCCAGCACGGCGTCGCCCTGGAAGTCGTTGGGCAGCACTTCCAGGTTGGTGAAGCTGACGTCGGCGCCGCGCAGCAGGTCGAACAGCGGGCTCAGGGTTTGGTCTTCGCGGCTGTTCAGGCGGCGCTGCAGGATGCTGTCGCCGGTCAACGCAATCTTCATGGTCCACCTCAGGGTTGGAGTCGCTGATGGCGGCGGACTTTAGGGCAATGTGCGGCGCGGGTCGGCTGAATCCTGGGTATCGCGATAGCCGTCGGTTATCACCCACAGAGCCGCACACGCAGAGCCCCGCGCGCGGCGAGCTGCCGGCGTTTTCATTCTGGCTATGGGCATCACTTTTTTTCAGAAGTCAGCCCTGTGACAGCGCTCTAACCTGCGCTCGCCTCCCGGCCCAAGAGCCGCGGAGCAGGGGTGGCACGGCTTGCCGTGACCAGCACGATCCAGGCGGAGAGCAGCATGAAAAAAACAATAACCGGCGCCGCAGGCTTCAGGCCGCACGCGCTGGCGCTGGCTACCAGCATGGCCCTTGGCGGGGCATCTTCGGCTCAGGCAGTGAGCTTCAACGTGGGGGAAATCGAGGGTCGCTTCGACTCGACCCTGTCCATCGGCGCGAGCTGGGCGATGGACAGCCCGGACAAGAAGTTCATCGGCACGCGCAACGGCGGCACGGCATCCAGCCAGACCTCCGATGACGGCCGGCTGAACTTCAAGCGCGGCGAGACCTTCTCCAAGATCTTCAAGGGCCTGCACGACCTGGAGCTGAAGTACGGCGACAGCGGCCTGTTCCTGCGTGGCAAGTACTGGTACGACTTCGAGCTGAAAGACGAACACCGGCCGCTCTACGACATCGACGACAGCGGCCGCGATACCGCCGCGCAGTCCTCCGGTGCCGAGTTGCTCGACGCCTTCCTCTATCACAACTACGAACTGCAGGACCGGCCGGGCACCGTGCGCGTGGGTCGTCAGGTGGTGAGCTGGGGCGAGAGCACCTTCATCCAGAACGGTATCAACTCGATCAACCCGGCGGACGTCGCGGCGCTGCGCCGCCCCGGTTCCGAGGTGAAGGAAGCGCTGATCCCGGTGAGCATGCTGTATTTCAACCAGGGGCTCACCGACACCGTCTCCATGGAGGCCTTCTACCAGCTGGAGTGGGAGAAGACCGTGCCGGACAACTGCGGCACCTTCTTCGGCAGCGACGTGGCGGCCAAGGGCTGCGACATCAACATGGCGGTGAATGGCAGCGACTTCGACCGTGACATCGACGGCACCGGTATCAAGGGTGGCTATGGCTACGTGCCGCGCGGCAAGGACCACGACGCCCGTGACGGCGGCCAGTTCGGCGTGGCATTGCGCTGGATGTACAACGACACCGAGTTCTCCGCCTATGCGATGAACTACCACAGCCGCGTCCCCACCAGTAACTGGGTGGTCGGCAAGGGCGCGCTGGCCGACCCGGTCGGCGGGCTGATCGGGCAGGGCGGTGTGAGCACCGCGCGCTGGTACCTGGACTACCCCGAGGACATCCGCCTCTACGGCCTGGGCTTCAACACCACCTGGGGCAGCACGGCGGTGCAGGGCGAGATCAGCTACCGGCCGAACATGCCGTTGGGCATCAACTCCAGCGACGTTTCCGGTGCCGCCACCCTGGGTTCTGCGGCGACCAGCCCGCTGGTCAATGGCGGCCTGCCGATCTTCTCCAGCGGCTGGGCCGACTCGGCCTATGGCTCGCTGATCCAGGGTTACGAGCGCAAGCCGTTCACCCAGGCGCAGATGACCTTCACCAACACCTTTGACCAGATCGAGCTGATCGGCGCCGAGCGCCTGACCCTGGTGGGCGAGATCGGCTTCAGCCACATCGCCGACCTCGGTTCCACCGATGGCTCCGATCTGCGCTTCGGTCGCAGCAGCGTGTACGGCAACGGTGAGCTGGTTAGCGCCGGCACCTCGGCGCTGCTCGGGCTGTCGGGCAACGCGATCTGCCAGAAGGTGGTGAACACCGCCAACCCCGGCCAGTGCGACGACAAGGGCTTCTACACCCAGAACTCCTGGGGTTACCGCCTGCGCGCGGGCCTGGAATACAACGACCTGATCGGTGGCGTCTCGCTGCGCCCGAACCTGGCGTTCGCCCACGACGTGCAGGGCTACGGCCCGACCTTCAACGAAGGCGACAAGTCGATCAGCGTCGGCGTCGATGCCGAATACCTGAGCCGCTACACCGCCAGCGTCAGTTACACGGACTACTTCGGCGGTGATTACAACGTCAACACCGACCGCGATTTCCTCGCCGTCAGCATGGGTGTCAGCTTCTGATGCCCGCCTGCACCCGTCATAGAGCCAGAGGTAAAAGCATGAACAACAAGCAATGGTTGCAGGCCGGCTGCCTGACGCTGAGCCTGCTCGCCGGGCAGGTCATGGCTGCGGTCGGCGCCGACCAGGCCGCACGCCTGGGCAATGAGCTCACCCCGATTGGCGCCGAGAAAGCCGGCAACGCCGACGGCAGCATCCCGGCCTGGATCGGCGGCCTGGCCACCGGCGCCGGCAAGGTCGATGCCGGCGGCTTCCTCGCCGACCCCTATGCCGCGGACAAGCCGCTGTTCACCATCACCGCGCAGAACGTCAGCCAGTACAAGGACAAGCTCACCCCGGGGCAACTGGCAATGTTCCAGCGCTTCCCCGAGACCTACCGCATCCCGGTCTACCCCAGCCATCGCAGCGCCAGCTACCCGCAGGCGGTGATCGACGCGGCGAAGAACAACGCCACCGCGACTTCGCTGGCCGAGGGCGGCAACGGGCTGACCCACTTCAGCATGACCATTCCGTTCCCGATCCCACAGAACGGCCTGGAAGTGATCTGGAACCACGTCACCCGCTACCGTGGCAACGCGATGCTGCGTACCACCGCGCAGATGAACCCGCAGACCAACGGCGCCTACACCATCAGCTACATGAAGGAACAGTTCGCCTTCCCGTTCGGCCTCAAGGACTACGACGCGGCGAAGATGGACAACATCCTCTATTACTTCCGCCAGGAAATCCTCTCGCCGCCGCGTCGCGCGGGCAGCGTGATGCTGGTGCTGGAGACCATCGACCAGGTCAAGGAACCGCGCATGGCGTGGATGTACAACGCCGGCCAGCGCCGTGTGCGCCGTGCTCCGCAGGTGGGCTACGACAGCCCCGGCGCGGAAGGCATGCGCACCTACGACGACTTCGACATGTTCAACGGCGCGCCGGATCGCTACGACTGGAAACTGGTGGGCAAGCAGGAGCTGTACATCCCCTACAACAGCTTCGCCCTCGATTCGCCGGCGCTGAAGTACGACGACATCGTCAAGCCCGGCCACCTGAACCCCGACCACACCCGCTACGAACTGCACCGCGTGTGGCACGTGGTGGCGACCCTGAAGCCGGGCCAGCGGCACATCTACAGCAAGCGTGACCTGTACATCGACGAGGACAGCTGGCAGATCGCCGAGGCCGACGCCTATGACGGCCGGGGCAACCTCTGGCGGGTATCGGAAGGGCATGCGCGGCCGTTCTACGACCAGCAGTTCACCTGGCTGACGGCGGAGACCCACTATGACGTGCTGTCCGGCCGCTACACGGTGTCGGGGCTGCGCAACGAGGAGAAGAGCAGTTATGACTTTGCGGTGAAGGCCAGCAGTAACGACTTCACCCCCAACGCCTTGCGCGCCACCGGCATCCGCTGAGGCGGGCTTGACTGGCGCTCACCGGCGCTCCCTGTGTTTTTTGGCGGCCTTCGGGCCGCTTTTTTTCGCCTGCTGGTGGGCTGTTGGTTTCCTGTAGGAGCGAGCTTGCTCGCGAACCCGTCCAACGCGATGCTTTCCCGTGGGAACGGGCCTTGCCTGCGATGCTATTGCTTGTGCTCGGGTGTTTCTGCGCCGCTTCGGCGTGCGCGCGGACTTCGTGTTTCGCCCCCTCGGGCGAGTCACTTTTCCAAGCGCCGAAAAGTAACCAAAAGGCTTGCCCCGGACATCCGGTTTTTCGCCTAGGCGAAAAATACCCTCG
>NZ_JASMRU010000027.1 GCF_030462585.1 Pseudomonas sp. CAN1
ACCGAAGCCGTCCAGGCATTGCAGGCGGGAGCCCGGCTGGAAGAGGAGCGGGTGGACATCTGCCTGTCGATCCCGCCGGCCGAAGGTGTGGAATGGCTGACCCGGCCGCTGCTGCGCTTCATGGAGGAATCGCGCTCGGTGCGGGTGAGCGTGATCACCGCGCCGGGCATGCCCCAGGTGGACTGGCGCCGCGCCGACGTGGCGGTGATCTACGGCACGCCACCGTGGCCGGGAGTCTGGTGGAGCCTGCTGCATGGCATCCGCATGACGCCGGTGTGCAGCCCGCAGTACCTGCGCGGACCGCTGGCCATCGCCGAGGCCGCCGACCTGGCGCAGCACCGGCTGCTGCACGAGGACGACGGCAGCCAGTGGCAGCAATGGCTGGCCGAGGCTGGATACAGTCGAGTTGGTGCCGAGGACATCCATTTCGAGGATTTCGGCATGGTCCTGCAGGCGGCGCGCGATGGTTTCGGCGTGGCGCTCAGCGACGAGACGGTATCCCAGCGGGACCTCGACGAAGGCCGGCTGGTGCGCCCGCTGCCGATTTCGGTGGCGGCGGTGCACAACTACTACGTGGTCTGCCCCGAGGCGAAGCGCGAACGCCCGGAGGTCCGGGCGTTCATCGAGTGGTTGTTGTCGATTGGCGAGTAGGGGGCGACGGGCTCGGCATGAGCCTGTAGGAGCGAGCTTGCTCGCGAACCCGAGTCAACCCGACGCGCCAGTGCAGATTGATCGGTCGTTGTTCGCGAGCAATGACGATGGTGTCCCCCTCGCTCCTACAAGGATCAGGTGACTCCGTGCCTGGGTTTCCCTCTCCCTAACCCTCTCCCTGAAGGGAGAGGGGACCGTTCGGTGCAGGCGGGAACCATGGCGTCAGCCGGTGCGAACAGCTCCCTCTCCCTTCGGAGCGGGGCGCGCAGCCAGGGCGGGGGGAGAGGGCCGGGCGTGCGCCGGGCGCCACCTGGAACCATCAATACCCGTAACCCCGCCCATCGGTGAACTGGATGTCGGTCAGGATGCTGATGTCCTTCTCCACCTTGTACAGCTCCGAGCTCCTGATCAGTTCCGGATCGCTGAAGGCTTCGCCCTTGGCGCGGCCGGCCTGGATCTGCTGCATCTTGTCGCGCACCGCGACGACATCGGAGTAAGTCATGGCTGGCACCTTGCTCGGGTCCTCGTCGGCGTGGGCGCCGTAGAGGGTGGTCTGCGGGTTGATCACCTTCAGCGTGGAGTCCAGCGAGGCGACGTAGTCCTTGAGGTTCCCGGCCAGCAGCCAGGACGGGTAGAGGTGGTCGCCGGAGAGCAGGATGTTGTGTGCTTCGTCGTACAGCGCGACTTCGTCCGGGGTGTGGCCGGGCATGCTCAGCAACCGTAGCTTGAGGCCGCCCAGGTCGATTACCTCGTCGGGCTTGACCAGCCGCGAGACCTTGAAGGGCGGCAGGGTCATGTGGTCGATGTTGCCCAGGTAGACCGGCTCGGGCACATGGTAGAGGCCATCGGCGCGGCGGAATTTCGCGGTGAACGGCGTATCCACCAGGTAGATGCTCTGGAAGTTGTGCAACCCGCCCAGGTGGTCGAAGTGCAGGTGCGAGGGCAGCACCGAAAGCGGCTTGTCGGTGATCTGCCGGGCGACCTGGGTGATGTCTTCCTTCTGGTTGGCGCCCGAGTCGAACATCAGCGCCTGGTTCGCGCCCACCAGCAGGTACGAATAGTTCTTCTGGTAGTAGTTCGGCTCGCCGATGGCGTAGAGGAAGTCCGACAGCTTGTGCACCACGAAGGCCTGTTTCTCAACATTGGGCGCCTCGGCGGCAGTGGCGGCGAGCGGGGCGCCGAGCAGGGTGGTGGAAGCCAGGGCCAGGACTTTGATCAGCGTGCGCATGGGGCGCGAACCTCTTTCTCGTTGTTGTCGGTGACGGGTCGGCGGCGCTGTGGCCGCCCGCTCATCTCAACGCCGAGAAGGGGGCAGTTCAATCGACGATTTCTAAAGCCTGGGGCTTCAGCCTGGCTAAAGTTTCCCGTCCGGTGAGTGTATCGCCTGCGTTACATGGCTCTAGCACGGGCCTGTGCGGCTCGTCGGAGCAGCGTGATATCGATTTGGCTATATCCGATCAATCAACTAAGACTTTCAGGGAGCCCCTACCAGGATTCGGACAGAACCATGGCATGGCAACGCTTGCGGTGCGCATTGAATGCGGTACTCCCGCTCACGTTTCTGCTGCCGGGTAGCGAGCCTCGCGCCGACTGCAGTCTCTCCCCGGGGCCGGGGAACGATGCCCATGTCTGCAGTTCCGGCACTGCCACATCACTGACCGACCCTTCCGGCGACAACAGCCTGAGCTTCCCCGCAGGCGGCACCGGCACCATCACCGGCAGCGTCACCTTCGGCAACGGCGCTGATAGCGTGGTCATGGACTCGGGCAACATTGGCGGCGGCCTCAGCCAGGGCGGCGGCGCCGACAGTTTCCGCATGAGCGCCGGGATCATCCAGGGCGCGGTCAGCCAGGGCGATGGCGTCGATGACTTCGTCATGACCGGCGGCAGCATTGGCTCGCTGGCCCAGGGCGACCAGCGCGATTTCTTCAGCATGAGCGGCGGCATCATCATCGGTGCCTTCGAGGATGGCGACACCGCGCGCATGAGCGGCGGCACCATCGGCCGGGTCGACATGAAGCTGGACAACAACCTGTTCGACATGTCCGGCGGCGCAATCATCGGCAACCTGGTCACCGGCTTCGGCCAGGACACCGTCATCCTCTCCGCCGGCAGCATCGGTGGCAACGTCAGCCTGAGCGGCGGCGACGACAGCATGACGATCACCGGCGGCGGTATTCGCGGGCAGGTCCTGCTGAGCTTCGGCAACGACCGCCTGACCTGGGACGGTGGTGGCACCGTGCGTAGCGCCATCTTCATGGGCGATGGCGATGATACGGCGCTGCTGCGCAACCTCAGCGAAACCCAGCTCTCCAGCACACCTTCCGTCGATGGCGGGCCGGGCAACGACAGCCTCACCTTCGTCAGCACCCGCACCAACCGGGGCGGGCGCTACGTCGGCTGGGAAAATATCGCGCTGACCGGAGGCTCGCGGCTGGACCTCAACGACATCCTCGGGCTGGGCGACGCCGGCAGTGGTACCGGCAGCCTGCTGATCGACTCCAGCAGCCTGCTGACTTCCAGCCGCGGACGCATCCTGCCGTTCACTGCATCTTCCCATGCGCGGCTGGTGAATGCCGGCGTCATCGACCTGACCGCCTCCGGCGCACGAGTTGACGACCGGCTGACGATCAACGGTGACTACCAGGGCGAGAACGGCACCCTGCGCCTGCAGAGCGTGCTGGCCGGTGACGATGCGCCGTCGGATCGCCTGGTGGTCAACCAGGGCAGCATCTCGGGCAACACCCAGCTGGCAATCAGCAACCTCGGCGGTGCCGGCGCGCTTACCGAACTCAACGGCATCCAGGTGGTGGAGGCCGGGCAGGGCGCGGTCAGCAGCAACGATGCGTTCCACCTGGCCCAGGGGCTTTCCGTCGGGCCTTATCAGTACTACCTGTTCAAGGGCGGCTATACCGCGGGTTCGGAGAACAGCTGGTACCTGCGCTCCAGCGTGGCCAATACGCCGGAGCCGCCGGTCGCGCCGCCCGAGCCGCCGGTGTCTCCGCCGGAACCGCCCGTAGCCCCGCCCGAACCGCCGGTGGAGCCGCCGGCGATCCTGCCGGAGCAGCCGGAAAACCCGCCCGGCACGCCGCCAGAGCCGCCGCCGACAGCCGCCGTGACCGCGCCGCCGGAACCGCCCGTCGCACCACCGGCCCAACCGGGCACCCCGCCAGCACCGCTGGAGCCAGCGGCCACGGCACCGGTGGCCGCGCCGGGCACGCCTGCGCTGCCAACGCCGAGTGTGGGCGAAGCCATCACTATCTACCGCCCGGAGGTGCCGCTCTATTCCGCCGTACCGCCGGTGGCTGCGCTGCTGGTCAGCAGCGCCATCGGCACCTTCCACGAGCGCCAGGGCGAGCAGAGCCTGCTCGGCGAAACCGGCGCAGTACCCGCCGGCTGGGTGCGGGTGATGGGGCAGAGCCTGCGGCAGAGCTGGGCCGGCACCGTCTCGCCGAGCTTCGACGGCAACCTCGACGGCTTCCAGGTCGGCCATGACCTGTTCGGCCTGGCCATGGACAACGGCTACACCCAGCGTGCCGGCCTGTTCGTCGGCCATTCCAGCCTCGATGGCGACGTGAAGGGCTTCAGCCTCGGCTTCGAGAACCGCCACAGCGGCGACCTCGACCTGGATGGCGACAGCTTGGGCGCCTACTGGACCTTGAGCAGCCCCACCGGTGGTTACCTCGACCTGGTCGCCATGGGTACACGCCTGGACGGCCGCAGCCGCTCCGACCGTGGTTACAAGATCGACCTCGACGGCCACGCCTGGGCGGTATCCGCCGAGGCTGGCCAACCGTTCCCGGTCAGCCCGCGCTGGGTGGTCGAGCCGCAGGCGCAGCTGATCGTGCAGAAGGTCTCGCTGGACAGCGACAACGACGGCATCTCGCACATTGCCTTCGACACCCAGGAGCAATACACCGGCCGCGTCGGCGCGCGCCTCAAGGGCCGCTACCTGGTCAACGGCACGGCGCTGGAGCCCTGGCTGCGGACCAACCTCTGGCACAACTTCGGTGGCCGCGACGCGGTGGTCTACGACCATGCCGATGCCATTCGCACCGACCACCAGAGCAGTTCCATGGACATCGGTGGCGGCGTCGCCGCGCGCCTGTCCGAAGCGGTCGCGCTGTACGCGTCGGCCACTTACAGCGGGAACATCGACAGCGAGAACCAGGAGTCGCAGAGCGGCAGCATCGGCTTGCGGATCAGCTGGTGAAAGCCATTAGCGGAAGTGATTCCAGCGATTCTCCATAAGGGCCGCTAATCCTTCATTCGGGGATTTCATGGCAGCCACCGGGCCATGCCGGTAGAACTGTATGGGTCGGGCGCGCTGTTCGTGCCCATTCCCACCCTTCCCGGAGCTATTCCAATGACGTCCAGATGGACCGCCTTGCTGTGTGTGCTGAAAACCCTGTCCGTCGCCTGGGGCGACTACAACAAGCGCAACTTCGTCCGCCGCTGAGGCCGGCGATTTGCCCAACTGCTCCACCTCGTTTCCGCCGTACCCCAAGGATTCCGCCATGCAAGCTGTCACCCCGCAGATCGCCCCCGCCATTGCCACCATCGCTCCCGGTTTTCGTGCCCTGAGCATCACCGTGGAAGCCGCACCGATCCTCCATCCGGAGGTGGCCGCGCAGGCCCTGCAGCGAGCCTGTGCGGCACTGGCGGCTGGCGAACCGGCCTGGGGCGACACGCACCTGGCGGCCTGGGCCGAAGTGTTCCGCCGCTTCGGCGCCAAACCCCAGCGCACGCCCTGTTCGGCGGAGGCGCTGCGCAAGCGCGCGTTGCGCGACGGCGGCCTGCCGAGCATCGATCCTGTGGTGGACCTGTACAACGCCATCAGCGTGCAGTTCGCCATTCCGGTCGGCGGGGAAAACCTCGCCGCCTACGCCGGCACTCCGCGTCTGCTGATCGCCGACGGCAGCGAGACCTTCGACACCATGAAGGACGGCGCGCCGGCCCATGAATCCCCCGATGCCGGCGAAGTCATCTGGCGCGACGATTTCGGCGTCACCTGCCGCCGCTGGAACTGGCGCCAGGGCGTGCGCACCCGCCTGGACGCCGAGGCGCAGCGCATGTGGTTCATCCTCGAAAGCCTGCCGGAGATGCCGCTGGAAGCCCTGCATGAAGCCGGCGACCAGCTCGTCGCCGGGTTGTTGGCGATGATGCCGGGTGCACGGGCCGAAACGCTGTTGGTGGGAACGGACGCTCGATAGACGGGTGAAGGCAACCGGCGCCGCGAAACCTCTGGCATGCTCGACGTTCTCGATTACGGATGCCTGCCATGCTCGCCGGACTGAATCACCTCACCCTGGCCACCGCCGATCTTTCGCGCAGCATCCGGTTCTACCAGGAGGCTCTGGGGGCTCGGCTGCGAGCGCGCTGGGCGGCTGGGGCCTATCTGGCCGTGGGGGATCTGTGGCTCTGCCTGTCCCTGGATGAAGCTCGCCAGCAGGGAGCGGGCCGGGATTACACCCATTACGCCTTTTCCGTTGCGCCAGCTGATTTCGCCGCCCTGCGTGAGCGCCTGCTCGCCGTCCCGGTCCAGGCCTGGAAGGACAATTCCAGCGAAGGCGACTCCTTTTACTTCCTCGACCCGGACGGCCACCGCCTGGAAATTCACGTTGGCACCCTGGAGTCGCGTCTCGCCGAGTGTCGGCGACACCCCTACCGCGACATGCAGTTCTTCGACTGATTCAGTAGGGGAGCGCGGTCAGGCTGTGCGCGCCGTGTCGGTCAGCTTTTCCAGATACGCGCAGAACATGTCCGCCATGGCCTCGCTGAAGGCCTGGATTTCCTCCGCGCTGCGTGGGCTTTCCGAGAACTGCTTGCCCACCGAACCCAGTGTCGTGGTGATCAGTTCGCGGGCCAGCGTGCGCTGTGCATCGCTGGCGTGCGGCAGGACCTCGGCGATGAACGCCTGGAAGATGCCTTCGCTGGCGGCCTTGGCTTCCCTGGCCTCGGGGGCGTCGCGGTAGAGCGGGGCGGCGTCGCTCAGGGCGATGCGCATGCGCGCTTCCTCGCACTCGGAGCGGACGAAGGCGTGTACCAGGTTGCGCAGGCGTTGCAGCGGCGCCTGGGCCGTATCGCTGAGCAGGCCGCAGAGCATTTCGGTGGTCTGCCGCCACTCGTCGCTCTGCAGGCGGAAGAGGATCGCGGCCTTGTTCGGGAAGTACTGGTACAGCGAGCCGACACTGACGCCGGCGCGCTCGGCGACCCGTGCGGTGGTGAAACGCTGGGCGCCTTCCTTCTCCAGAACCTGAACAGCGGCGTCGAGAATGGCCGTCACGAGGTCGTTGGAACGGGCCTGTTTCGGCTCCTTGCGCGTGGAAATACGCGGGCTGCGGCGTTCGCTCATGGCTGGCTCCGGCAATGCGAATAGTAAAACCTGACGAAAAGATCGCATTCTAGTCGGGAGCTGTTTCGCACTCAAATGCCACAAGGAAAACCCAGCATGACGACTCTCACTTCCGCCCCCATCGCACCCTTGCTGCAACACCTGTTCGAGGAGGCCGACGCGGCTTCTCCGCAGTCCAGCCCGGCGTTCGCCAATCTCGACCAGGCCGCGCTGACCCGCCTGATGCAGAGCAAGACCCAGTACCGCGAACTCTACGGCCAACTGAAGGACCAGCCGCTGCCGGTATCGCGGGAAACCGGTGCGCTGCTGTACATGCTGGCGCGCAGCATCGGCGCGAAGCACATCGTCGAGTTCGGCACTTCGTTCGGCATCTCCACGTTGCATCTGGCCGCAGCGCTGCGCGACAACGGCGGCGGCCGGCTGATCACCAGCGAGTTCGAGTCTTCGAAGGTGGCTCGGGCCCAGGCCAACCTGGTGGCCGGCGGTGTCGCCGACCTGGTGGAGATCCGCCAGGGCGACGCGCTGCAGACCCTGGCCCGCGACCTGCCGGAGAGCATCGACTTGCTGCTGCTCGATGGCGCCAAGTCGCTCTATCCGGAAATCCTCGCGCTGGTGGAAAGCCGCCTGCGCCCCGGCGCGATGATCATCGCGGACAACGCCGATTACTGCCCCGAGTACCTGGCCGAAGTTCGCATGCCGGGCGGGCGCTACCTGTCGATTCCCTTTGCCGACGACGTGGAGCTGTCCATGCGCCTGGGCTGAGGCCGCGCTGGCTAAAGCGGCGGCAGGGCTACCGGTGCGTGCCGCGCCATCAGCTCGGTGACCCAGTCAATGAACACCCGCAGCTTGGCGCTGACGTGGCGGTTGGGCGGGAAGGCCAGGTACAGCGGCATGCTCTGCAGGCTCCAGTCGCCGAACAGCTCCACCAGCTCGCCGCGCGCCAGGGCGTCCAGCGCCATGTAGCGCGGCAACCAGAGCACGCCCATGCCGGCGATCCCGGCAGCCAGGTAGGCGTTGCCGTCGTCCACCGTGAGCACCGGGCGGCCATGCACCTGCAGGTTTTCGCCAGCCTTGTGCATGGCGTAGGACAGCGGCTTGCCAGTGCGCGCCCAGAGGTAACCGACGACGCGGTGCTGGCTGTTCTCCAGCTCGCTCGGGTGCTGCGGCACACCGGCGCGTTGCAGGTAGGCGGGCGCTGCGAAAACCCCCAGTTGCAGGTCGCCAATCTTGCGCGCCATCAGCGACAGGTCGGTCAGCTCGCCGCCGCGCACCACGCAGTCGACGCTCTGGTCGATCAGGTCGACCATGCGGTCGCTGACGCCCAGGTCGATCTGGATGTCCGGATAGCGCTCGTGGAAGTCGGGCAGGGCGGGGATCAGCAGGAGGCGCGCCAGCGGGCTGGGCACGTCCACCCGCAGGCGCCCGCGCGGCACGGCGGCAGCGGTGGAGAGGCTGGTTTCGGCGTCATCCATGTCCGCCAGCAGGCGCACCACGCGCTCGTAGTACGCGGCACCATCGGCGGTAAGGTTGAGCTTGCGGGTAGTGCGGTTGAGCAGGCGCACGCGCAGCCGCGCTTCCAGCTGCTGGATCAGCTGGGTGACGCTGGTGCGGCTCATGTGCAGGGTGTCGGCGGCCTTGGTGAAGCTGCCGGTTTCCACCACGCGGGCGAAGGCTTGCATCGCATCGAAACGGTCCATGGCGGCTCCGGCTGGCATGAATAGAGGGCGCTGACCCAGGGCTGATTGTTTGGATTCTACAAACAATGCTGACCCGTGTTGCCCGATTATCGCCGGCGCGCTGCGCCTTAACCTGACTCCATCGTTGAAACCGGGGCTGTGGCCCCCTCTGATGGAGCAAGTCCATGACTACCCGTGATGTGGTTTTCCCCGCTGGCCGCCAGGCCCTCTATGAACGCAACCGCTATTCCCCGGCGATTCGCAGCAACGGCCTGCTGTTCGTCTCCGGCCAGGTCGGCAGCCGCGAGGACGGCTCGCCCGAGCCCGAGCTGGAAGCCCAGGTGCGCCGGGCCTTCGGCAATCTCAACGCGATCCTGGCCGCCGCCGGCTGCAGCTTCGAGGACGTGATCGACGTGACGGTATTCATGGTCGATCCGCAGGCGAATTTCGAGCGTGCCTGGCAGGTCGCTGCCGACTACTGGGGCTCAGCTCCCTATCCGACGGTGACGGCGGTGGGAGTGACCTGGCTGTATGGCTTCGACTTCGAGATCAAGGTGATCGCCAGGCTGCCGGAAGGCTGCTAGGCGTCGCCCAGCGCCTGCAGCATCTGCTCGCGCAGCCAGCGGTGTGCCGGGCGGCTGGCGTGGCGCGGGTGGTAGAGGATGCGCAGGCTGTAGCGCGGCAGCTCGATGGGCGCCGGGTACAACACCAGCGCACCGTCGGCATTGAGTTGTTGCGCCACGCGACGGGGCAGGGTGAGCAGGTAGTCGGAGGCGGCGACCAGGCTCGGCGCGGCCAGCAGGCTGGGCAACTGCACCGCCACGTCGCGCTGGATGCCCTGGCGCGCCAGGGCGCTGTCGATCACGCCGACGGCGTCGCTCCAGGGCAGCACCACCACGTGCCGCTCGGCGAGGTATTGCTGCAGCGACAGCCCATCGCTGATTCGTGAATGGCCCTTGCGCGCCACCACCACGTAGTCGTCGCTGAAGCAGTCGATGGCCTCCAGGGCATCGTCTGCGGCGCGCTCGTGGAGAACGCCCAGGGCGAAGTGCACGCGGCCTTCGCGCAGGTCATCCAGCGAATCCTGCTGGGTGGCGTAGACGACCTTGATACGCAGGTGCGGAGCGAGCTTTTCGGTGCGCGAGATCAGCCCCGGCAGCAGGGTGAAGCTGGTGTAGTCGGTGGCGGCGAATACGAAGGTCTGGGTGGTGCTGGCCGGGTCGAAAGGCGCGGCGCTGGACAGCCGTTCGGCCAGTAACGCCAGGGCCTCGCCGACGCCTTCGGCCATCAGCTCGGCCTGGGCGGTCGGCTGCATGGCGCTGCCGGCGCGGACGAACAGTTCATCGCCCAGGCTGTCGCGCAGGCGGCCCAGGGCGTGGCTGCAGGCCGACGGGCTCATGGCCAGTTCGTCGGCGGCGGCCACTACGCTGCGCAGGCGGAACAGGGCGTCGAACACCAGCAGCAGGTTGAGGTCGAGGCGGCGCAGGTTGGCGTGCACGATGTTCAGTATCCGGTGAAGAAAATGCAGTACGTGCATTCTGCGCTTTGCTTATCCTGCTGTCTCCGATCCACCTGATTCGCCGGACCCTCACCATGAGCCAACCGACTTTCCGCACCGCCACCCTGGCTGACACCGACCGCTGCTTCGAGATCGAGATTTCCGCCTACGAAGGCGACGAGGCCGCCACTCGGGAGAAGATCGCCACGCGCATCGCGCAGTATCCCGAGGGCTTCCTGATCATGGAGCTGGACGGCCAGATCATCGGTTTCATCAACAGCGGCTGCGCGTTCGAGGTGGTGATGTCCGACGAGGAGTTCAAGGAACTCATCGGCCACGACGCGGCAGCGCCCAACGTGGTGATCATGTCGGTGGTGGTCGATCCTGCGCAGCAGGGCAAGAGCTACGCCACGCTGCTGATGCGTACCTTCATCGAGCGCATGCGCGGTGCGGGCAAGCGCACCATTCACCTGATGTGCAAGGATCGCCACGTGCCGCTCTACGAGCGCTTCGGTTACCGCTACGTGAAGCCGTCGGCGTCCGACCACGGCGGCATGGCGTGGCACGAGATGGTGATGGAACTGCCTGCCGCCTGATCCCTGATGCCTGGCGGCCGGCGCTTCAGCGCTCCGGCCGGTCGTTCACCCGGTCGCGGGTGGCGCGTTCGGCCAGCAGGTCGAAGGACTCCGGCAGCAGCGCGGCTTCGCCCTGTTCGTCGAGCAGCTGGCGGAACACCAGGTGGTCCGGGAAGCTGCGGCTGATCAGCGTCAGCAGCTCGGTGCCGCGCTCAGTCAGCTCGAAGTTGTTGCCGGTGCCGCCGTGCTCGCGCGGCCGTTCCTGGATGTAGCCATTGGCGAGCAGGTCGCCCTCCAGATCACCGGCCATCTTCTTCAGATGGTCCGCGCTGCCGTCCACCGGCTCGCCCTGCAGCCGGTGCTGCTCGGCCACTTCCTCGCCGCACTCGCGGGCCTTGTAGGGTTGGTCGGCGCATTCCTGGGCGCGCAGCAGCAGGCGTTCGATCAGGTCCCAGTCGTAGCTCATGGCGTGTCCTCCGGGGTCATCAATGCAGGGCCTTCCTGAGTTGCGACCCGGCCGTGCGGGGAGGGTTCGAACTTCCTGCGCAGCGGGGCGTTGTTCTGGGGCTGCGTGAAGTCGGAGCTGCCCAACCATCAATGCCGTCGAGCTTCACTATCGATGCAATCGAGTGGTGCGCGTGCCGCTCGCGCCCGACTATCTGTCCCACGAACCCGCTGAACCGCGACCAGGGAACAGAACCCATGAACACTTCGCGCCTTGCCTACCGCCAACTGCTGGCACCGCTGCTGCTGGCGCTGGCCAGCCTGACCGGCTGCGCCGCCACTTCGGCCACCTCCGAGAACCAGCTGAGCTGGGACAGCCTCGGCGGCACCACCGCACAAAGCAGCGACGCCTACCTGAGTTGCGTGGATGGCCGGGTGAATGCTCGCACGCCGATCTTCTTCAGCGAGCAAGGTGCCACCCGCCAACTGCTCACCGGCAGCGCCGACCCGCTGCAGGCCAGCGGTATCGTCGAGGTGACCCCGATCGCCGGCGGCAACCACTTCAGCGCCTACCAGCGCAGCGCCTGGCAGGACAAGGGCGAGCTGCTGGACGCCGCCTACCAGTGCTCGCAGCACAGTTGAATCGTCTTCGAGCGGGTCGCTCCCCCCAGCAACCCGCACAGCGCCGGCAGGCGGCGAATAGCCTGCGTCAGCTTCTGCCATCGGGTGGTCGCTGATTCACTCTCCAGGGGCGCTCCCCCCAGCGCCCGACTATCGCCCGGCGAGTCCCCCACTCGGCGGGCGTTTTTTTTAATTTACGACTGTTGTGTATTCTGATCGGGCATGCCAGTGTGTGCGCCCTGGCGGCTGTATTCGCCCTTCACAGCCTGTCGATGCGCATCCGGTTTGTCCGCCGGGCGCTGAACCCTGCCGCCGGCCGACGGTACACTCACTCCCGTCGCGTAACAGAAGTACAAGAGAATCGAGATGAACACGCATTTTCCGACTTGCGCCGTCTGGGTCCGTCGCGACGCAGACCTGCCCCTTCCCACCAACCTTCAGCCGACGGTGAAAGCATGATCGAGGTAACCGAAGTTTCCATTGCGCAGCTGCGTGAAGCCCTGGAGTCGGGCCGCACCACCGCGGTCGAACTGGTCAAGGCCTACCTCGCGCGCATCGACGCCTACGATGGCCCGACCAAGCTCAATGCGCTGGTCGTGCGCAACACCGAGGCCCTGAAGGAAGCCGAAGCCTCCGACGCCCGTCGCGCCCGTGGCGAGACCCTCGGCCCGCTGGACGGCATCCCCTATACCGCCAAGGACAGCTACCTGGTCAAGGGCCTGACCGCCGCCTCCGGCAGCCCCGCCTTCAAGGACCTGGTCGCCTACCGCGATGCCTTCACCGTCGAGCGCCTGCGCGCTGGCGGCGCCATCTGCCTGGGCAAGACCAACATGCCGCCCATGGCCAACGGTGGCATGCAGCGCGGCGTCTACGGCCGTGCGGAAAGCCCGTACAACCGCAAGTTCCTCACCGCACCCTTCGCCTCCGGCTCCTCCAACGGTGCCGGCACCGCGACCGCCGCGAGCTTCTCGGCCTTCGGCCTGGCGGAAGAAACCTGGTCCAGCGGTCGTGGCCCGGCCTCGAACAATGGCCTGTGCGCCTACACCCCGTCCCGTGGGGTGATCTCGGTGCGCGGCAACTGGCCGCTGACCCCGACCATGGACGTGGTGGTGCCCTACGCGCGCACCATGGCCGACCTGCTGGAAGTGCTCGACGTGGTGGTCGCCGAAGACGCCGACAAGCGTGGTGACCTCTGGCGGCTGCAGCCGTGGGTACCGATCCCCGCCGTTGCCGAAGTGCGCCCGGAATCGTACCTGGATCTCGCCGCCGGCCCGGAAGCCCTCAAGGGCAAGCGTCTGGGCGTGCCGCGCATGTTCATCAACAAGGACGAACTGGCCGGCACCAGCGAGAAGCCCGGCATCGGCGGCCCGACCGGCCAGCGCATCAACACCCGCGCCTCGGTCATCGACCTCTGGGAACAGGCCCGCAAGGCCCTGGAAGCCGCCGGCGCCGAAGTCGTCGAAGTGGACTTCCCGCTGGTCTCCAACTGCGAGGGCGACCGCCCTGGCGCGCCGACCGTGTTCAACCGTGGCTTCGTCACCGAGCAGTTCATGCATGACGAGCTGTGGGAACTCTCCGGCTGGGGCTTCGACGATTTCCTCCGCGCCAACGGCGACCCCAAGCTGAACCAACTGGCCGACGTCGACGGCCCGAAGATATTCCCCCACGACCCGGGCACCCTGCCGAATCGCGAGGACGACCTGGTCGCCGGCATGGACGAGTACGTCAACATGGCCAAGCGCGGCCTGAAGACCTGGGATCAGATCGAGTCGCTGCCCGACGGCCTGCGCGGCCTGGAAAAGACCCGCAAGCTCGACCTGGAAGACTGGATGGACGGCCTGAAGCTCGACGCCGTGCTGTTCCCCACCGTGGCCGACGTCGGCCCGGCGGACGCCGACGTCAACCCGGAATCGGCCGACATCGCCTGGAGCAACGGCATCTGGGTCGCCAACGGCAACCTGGCGATCCGTCACCTGGGCGTGCCGACCGTCACCGTGCCGATGGGCGTGATGGCCGATATTGGCATGCCGGTGGGCCTGACCTTCGCCGGTCGCGCCTATGACGACTCCGCGCTGCTGCGCTTCGCCGCCGCCTTCGAGGCCACCGGCTCCAAGCGTCTGGTGCCGCCGAGCACGCCGCCGCTGGGCTGATTGCTCAGTCGCTGCAAGCAGACAGAAAAGCCGCGGCCCCATGGGGCCGCGGCTTTTTTCTGGGCGATGGTTCGCCGGCCTTGCCGGCGAATCGCGGAGAAGCTCCGCTCCTACAAGTGCGGCTCGGAGCCGCCTATTGCGTTAGGGTCAGCCTGTAGGAGCGAGCTTGCTCGCGAACCGACCGGGCGCCGGCCTTGCCGGCGAATCGCGGAGAAGCTCCGCTCCTACACGAGCGGCACCGGAGCCGGCCGGTACGCCGGGCTTCCCCCGTAGGAGCGGACCTTGTCCGCGAATCCCGCCGTCCACTGGGACATCCCCGGCCGGCTCACCCACCGCTCAACGCGCAAGCAACACCTGCACCGGCGCCAACGGAATATCGACATGGCCAAGGTCCTCCACCGAGTCAAACCCCGCCTCACGCAATAGCGTCTGCAGTTCCCCCGGTTGCGGCACCCAATGGCCACGCAGGCGCAGCGGCAGGTAGTAGGGCATTACCCGTGCGGCCAACTCCGGCTGCGTTTCCCATTGCGCGTGCAGGCAGAGAAAGCGGCCGCCCGGCTTGAGCGCCGAACGGATGCGCCGCAGCAGCGCCAGCCGATCCTCGACGAAGTGCAGCACCGAAGCGCACCAGACCAGCTCGAAACCCTCGCCTAAATCAGCGTCACGCAGGTCGGCGCCGATGGCCTGCAGCCGTCCATCCATGTCGGCCGCGCGGATATTCTCCTGAGCCACGGCAGCACTCTGCGGGAAATCCATCACCACGCCACGGGACTGCGGCCAGGCCTGCGCCAAGGCAAGCGCCTGCAAGCCCGGGCCGCCACCGAGATCGAGAAAGCGCGCCGCTCCCGCAAGACCGCCGCAGCGCTCCACCAGCTGCACCGCCGTCCCGGCAGTCACCGCCTGCTGCTCCTGCGCCAGTTGCCGCCGCGCCGCCTCGGCCCAGCCACTGCGCACCGCTTCGGGAGGTGGGGCGAACTCGATGCCTGTCCCCAGCGCCGCGCCGACCCGGTGCAAAGCTTCCAGGCGCAACAGCCAGGCCTCGCCACAGTAGTGCGGGGAGGAGGGCTCGAAGTGCTGGCGGGCCACCTCACTGGCTCGATAGCACTCGCCGGCGCGCTCCAGCAGGCCGAGGCTCCACAGGCAGTCCAGCAGCGGCGCCAGAGTGGCGGGTGGAATGTCCGTGTGCAGGCGCAGCTGCTCAGCGCTGATCAGCTCCTGCAGCTGGCTGAAAAGGTCGTGCTCCAGCGCCGCCCGCAGGCAGTCCGCGCTGACGCTGGCCAGCAGCAGGTCCCAGCTGCGTCGCAGGGGGTGTGGCTGGAAGTGGTCCGGGGGATTCATGGGGTGTCTCCAGGTCGATTGACGTGAAGGACAGGCTGCGCGGTAATAGGAATGACTTTCATCGAAGAAGTCTGCGCGACGCTGGATTTCGTCTGCGCAACGTCACACAGGGAGGGTTCGCATGCAGCCAGACGGGACCATCGAAAGCCGGCAACTGGCGCCGGGGTTGCTGCTGGTGCGCTCGCGGCTGCATCCGCTGCAGGACTGCCGCGAGCCCAGCTCATCGCCCCATGGGCGCGCGGCACTGGTCATCACCCTCGGGCTGGAAGGGCGTTCCGCCTTCGTCGGCCGCGACGGCAACCGGGTCGATTTCCAGCCGGGCCACACCACCATCACCAGCTTCCGCCACAGCGACGGCCAGCGCTGCTATCGCGGCGGGGAAACCCTGAGCCAACTGCGGCTGGTCGTCGATGAACCTCTCCTGGCGAACTACCTGGGCGAGGCGAGTGCCCGGCAGCTGCTGGGCAACGGCCAGTTGCGCCGCCTGGCGCATCGCCGCACGTCCAGCGCCAGCCTCGACCTGGCCCGTGCGCTGGTGCGGCCGGGGCAGGGGCTGCTGGACCTGCACCTGAATGGCCTGGCGCTGCTGCGCGAGCAGTTGCACGGCCTGATCCCTACGTCCTTTGCCGCCGCGCGATCGCTGAAAAGCACCGAGGTCGAGCGCCTGGAGCGCGGCCGTGATTGGCTGCTGGAACGCCTGGAGCAACCGGTGACCCTGGCGCTGCTGGCCGTCGCCGCCGGCATGGGCGAGTCGAGCCTGAAGGCCGGCTGGAAGCGCCACTTCGGCTGCACGCCGCAGCAGTCACTTGCCGAGTTGCGCATGCGCCGCGCCCACGCGTTGCTCGAAGGCGGCTGCCAGGTGGCGCAGGCGGCCTGGGCCGTGGGCTATGGGCACCCGAACAACTTCAGTGTCGCCTTTGCTCGTTACTTTGGTTATTCGCCCAGTGCCGTGAGCAGTGGAGCGGGGGATTGTTCGCGAGCAAGCTCGCTCCTACAGGGTGCTCCGCGCACGAGGTCTTCGTAGAAGCGAGCTTGCTCGCGAACCGCATGGCACGGTATTCCTCCTACATGGCGCGCTGCGCTTTCACGCATCCAAAGCGCGCTTCCTTCGAAGGCGAGTAACCATAGAACGACGTGTAGCACTTGCTGAAATGGCTGGGCGAGACGAAGCCGCAGGCCAGCGCCACCTCATACATCGGCAGGCTGGAGTGCTGCAGCAGGCGGCGGCTTTCGGTGATGCGCAGTTCCAGGTAATAGCGCACCGGCGTGGTGCCCAGTTGCTCCTGGAACAGCCGCTCGATCTGCCGTTTCGAACGCCCCACGTAGCGCGACAGCTGGTCCTGGTTCAGCGGCTCCTCGATGTTCGCGCTCATCAGGTTGATCGCCTCGCGCAGCGGCTCGCTGAGCTTCTCGTGCAGCGCCGGGCGGGTGCGGCGGAAGCGCGACTCCTCGAAGGCGAGGATGTCGACGATGGCTTCCACCAGTTCGCGACCGTGGCGCTGGTTGATCCACTCCAGCACCAGGTTGAAGGCACCGGTGGGGCTGGCGGCGGTGAGGCGGTCGCGGTCGGCCTGGTAGCTTTCGCTGGTGACTTCGCTGTGCCGGGCGATCTCCGCCAGCGCCGCGCGGTTCTCCGGGTGGATGGCGCAGCGGTAGCCGTCGAGCAGGCCGGCCTGGCCGAGGAACCAGGCGCCGTTCCACAGGCCGGCGAGGGCGATGCCCCTGTCGGCGGCACCCTGCAACAGGCGGGTCAGTTCCGGGAGCGCCCGCAGTGGGGTGCGCAGGCCGCCGCAGACCACCAGCAGGTCCAGCTCGGCGAGCTGTGTCGAGTTCAGTGTGGCGCCAGGGCAGATCACCAAACCAAGGTCGCTGGCGACCGACTCGCCGTCCAGGCTGAAGGTCTCGCTGGCGAAGGTCTGCGCGCGAATCAGGTTGGCGGTCACCAGTGTGTCCAGCGCCTGGGTAAAGGCTGGCAGGGAGAAGTGTTCCAGCAGCAGGAAGCCCACCCGCGCGAGGCGGCTGGTCTCCTTCGGTTCACCGTCGAGATAGCGGAGGTTGCGGCCCTGCATGGCCCCACTGAACTGTCGGCGTTCGACCAAGCGGCACCTCGTCTGCGTGAGTGGGCGGGCGCTTCAGCCGCGCACGGTGCGGCGGCTGAGGGAGGTCTGGGCGTGGGGCGAACCGCGTCGGCTGGTCTGGCTGAGTAGGATGATAATCACCGTCAGCGCCAGGGTCGAACTCACCTCGATACGGTGCGACGGCATGATGAACATCACCGCGAGGATGAAGCTGATGATCCCGATCACCAGCCAGGTCAGCCAGGGGAACAGCCACATGCGGAACACCAGTTCGTGGTTGCGCCGGCGCAGGATGCCGCGCATGCGCAGTTGCGACACGGCGATGGCCAGGTAGACCAGCAGGGCGATGGAGCCCGAGCTGGCCAGCAGGAACTCGAACAGCCGCCCCGGCGCAAAGAAGTTGAGCAGGGTGGTGAACATGCCGATCAGCGTGCTGGCGATCACCGCCGCGCGCGGCACGCCGGCCTTCGAGGTGCGCTGGATGAAGGCCGGCGCGTCGTGGCGGCGGCTCAGCGAGTAGATCATCCGCGAGGCGATGTACACCGAGGAATTCAGGCAGCTGGCCACGGCCACCAGTACCACCAGGTCCATCAGCAGCTGCGCGTTGGGGATGTGCAGCAGCTCCAGGGCGCGCTGGTAGGAGCCGATCTCCACCAGACGCGGATCGTTCCACGGAACCACCGAGATGATCACCAGGATCGACAGCAGGTAGAACACGCTGATGCGCCAGATCACCGAACGCGTGGCCTTGGCGATATTGCGGCTGGGGTCGCTGGATTCGGCGGCGGCGATGGTCACCGCTTCGGTGCCGATGAAGCTGAACAGGGTGGTGATCAGCGCGCTGAAGATGGCCGTCCAGCCGTTGGGCATGAAGCCGCCGTGCTCGTGCATCAACTTGCCCAGGCCACTGGCCTCGCGCCCCGGCAGCAGGCCGAACAGCGCGGCGCCGCCAAGGCCGATGAAGGCGACGATGGCGACCACCTTGAGCATGGCGAACCAGAATTCGAACTCGCCGTACTTGGCCACGCTGAACAGGTTGGTGACGGTGAGCAGCAGCGTCATCGACAGGGCGAATACCCAGGTCTCGACCTGCGGGAACCAGTTGTTGAGGATGACCCCGGCGGCGATCGCCTCGATGGGGATCACCAGTACCCAGAACCACCAGTACAGCCAGCCAATGGTGAAGCCGGCCCAGCGGCCGATGGCCTGGTCGGCGTAGGCGGAGAAGGAGCCGGTATCCGGGCTGGCCACGGCCATCTCGCCGAGCATGCGCATCACCAGTACCACCAGCAGCCCGGAGAGGGCGTAGGCGACGATGGCGGAAGGGCCGGCGGCGGCAATCGCGTGGCCGGAGCCGACGAACAGGCCCGCCCCGATGATTCCCGCGATGGAAAGCATGGTTACGTGGCGGGGCTTGAAGCCCTGCACCAGATCGCCATTGGCGCCTTTTGCACTGGGAGCACTCATCTGTCGGCCTTTTATTGAAATTGTTATGTAGGGCGCGATGACGCGTGGCCGGGTGCAGCTTCCCCGCAGCGCTGGCTCCTGATGTGGAGGCTGGGGAATCCGCGTGGCGGCAATGCGCTTCACGCGGGGCTCAAGCTAAGGCAGTGGGTGAGCGGCGAGTTGCTCGAAATCGCCATGGGCATGACCAAAAGCGACATGGCCGGCCGGCGGGATGCTGGCCAGAAGCCGCTCCGGGACGATGGTTCCTCTACGCGCAGGAC
The DNA here is from genome assembly GCF_030462585.1 of Pseudomonas sp. CAN1. GTDB lineage: Bacteria > Pseudomonadota > Gammaproteobacteria > Pseudomonadales > Pseudomonadaceae > Pseudomonas. The sequence goes on from NZ_JASMRU010000027.1 coordinate 19,114, forward strand.
TAGGAATACGGTCGCTCAGCGAGTGGTTTCGGGCAGGCTGGCGAGGAGTTTTTCCAGCAGGGCGCAGAGCTTCTTCTGCTCGGCGGCGCTCAGGCCAGAAAGCACCTGGCGCTGGTTGTCAGCATGGGCGCCGACGGCCTGGTCGATCAGCGCCAGGCCCGCCTCACTGAGGCCGACCAGCGAACCGCGGCCGTCCTCTGGGTTGGGCATGCGCTGGATCAGGCCCTGCTTTTCCAGGCGGTCGAGGCGGTTGGTCATGCTACCGGAGGAGATCATCGCCGCCTCGTAGAGCACCGTTGGCGTGAGGCGGAAAGGCGCGCCGCTGCGGCGCAGGGTGGCGAGCACGTCGAACTCGCCCGGTTGCAGGCCGTACTCGGCGAACAGCGGGTTGAGGTGGTCGCGGGCGATCAGCTGGGCGGCCTCGCCGAGGCGGCCGAGCAGCAGCATGCCGTCGGTATCCAGCTCGGGGAGTTGCTGGCGCCATTGCTCGACGGCGAACGCGGCTCTGTCCATGGCGGCTTCCTTTTTATCTTGATGTCGAGATACATTGAATTTGTCTTGATGTAGAGATATTCGCCTGCGCCGTCCTCGCGATCAAGTGCTGGCGCCCACTGAAAGGATGTTTGCCATGTCTCGAACCGTCTCCCTTGCCGCCTGCCTGCTCGCCGTCGTGCTGGCCGGCCTCAACCTGCGCCCGGCGCTGGCCTCCATCGGCCCGCTGCTGGACGCGCTGCAGGCTTCCGCGCAGTTGTCCGACAGCCTCGCCAGCCTGCTCACCAGCCTGCCGGTGCTGCTGATGGGCCTCGGCGCGCTGGGTGCCGCCCAGTTGCTGCGCCACTTCGGCGTGCGTCGTGGCGTGGCGTTCGGCCTGCTGCTGATCGCATGTGCCTGCGTGCTGCGCCTGTTGCCGGGGCAGGTCGGGTTGCTTGGCGGCGCAGTGCTCGCCGGCCTGGGCATTGCTGCCTGCCAGGCGCTGCTGCCGGTGTTCATCCGCCAGCGCTTCGGCGCGCGGGTCGGTGGGGCGATGGGCGCTTATTCCACCGCAATCATGGGCGGCGCGGTGCTGGCCAGCGTGGCCTCGCCGTGGCTGGCGCAAGCCTGGGGCGAGCTGCCGGCGCTGGCGTTCTGGGCTTTGCCGGCCTTGCTGGCGCTGCCGATTTGGAGCCGCGCGGCGCAGGGCGAGGTACCCGTCAGCTCCGCCGCTCCGGCCTTTGCCGGCATCGCCCGGCGCGCGGCGTGGCTGGCGCTGTTCTTCGGCCTGGGCACCGGCGCCTATGTGCTGGTGCTCGCCTGGCTGCCGCCGTACTACACGGCGCTCGGTTGGACGCCCGCCCAGGCAGGTGCGTTGCTCGGTGGGCTGACGCTGACCGAGGTGGTCGCAGGTTTGCTGGTCTCGGCCTTCATCGACCGCCTGCCGGACCGCCGCCCGGCGCTCGTGCTGGCCATCGGGCTGCTGTTCGGCGGCCTGGTCGTGCTGGTGATGTGGCCGCAGCAACTGGTGCTGGTGGCGATGATCGGGCTCGGCCTGGGCATCGGCGCGCTGTTCCCGCTGTCGCTGATCGTCGCCATGGACCGCGCCCGCAGCCCCGCCGAGGCCGGCGCACTGGTGGGCTTCGTGCAGGGCGTCGGCTACCTGATCGCGGCGCTGTTTCCGCTGCTGGCGGGGCTGGCGCGGCAGTCCATGGCCAGCTTGGCGCCGGCCTGGATCGGCATGGCGTTGGTGTGCCTGGTGATGCTCGTCCTGGCCAGCCGCTTCGCACCATCGCGGCCGGAGGCGGGGCAGGCGCAGGGCTGCTGAGAAATCCATGGCGCGCTCATTCGGGTCTAGGCTGAGTACTTTCGTCTGCCCCTGGTGACCCGCCATGTCCCTCGTCCTGTTCGGCCATCCGTTTTCCTCCTACACGCAGAAGGTGCTGATCGCCCTCTACGAGAACGCCACGCCCTTCGAGTTCCGCGGCCTCGGCCCGGACCAGCCGGAGAACGGCGCGCACTGGCTGCGCCTGTGGCCGATTGCGAAGTTTCCGGTGCTGCTGGATGGCGAGCACAGCGTCGCCGAGACCAGCATCGTCATCGAGTACCTGCACCTCAAGCACCCCGGCCCGGTGCGCCTGCTGCCGGACGATCCGCTGAAGGCGCTGGATGTGCGCTTCCTCGACCGCTTCTTCGACTGGCACGTGATGACCCCGGTGCAGCATGCCGTTCTCGGTGCCATGAGCGGCGAAGCAGGCAAGCGCGCCGAAGGGCTGGCCCACGCCGTGAGCAAACTCGAACTGGCCTATGCCTGGCTGGAAGCAGAACTGGGCGGGCGCGCCTGGGCGGCGGGCGACAGCTTCAGCCTCGCCGACTGCGCGGCGGCACCGTCACTGTTCTATGCGGACTGGACCCATCCCATCGGCGACCAGTATCCGACGCTGCGCGCCTACCGCTCGCGATTACTGGCGCGTCCGTCCTTCGCTCGCGCGGTGGAGGAGGCGCGGCCGCACCGGCCACTGTTCCCGCTGGGTGCGCCGGATCGGGATTGAGGGCAAAAAAATCCCCCGTGCGCTGCCGCGACCGGGGGATGCAAGACCCGCGCAGGGGGATCGCGCGGGTGAGGTAGACGGTTTGATATCGGCAGCAAGCCGCGGTGCCACCTGATGGCGTAGGAGCGGACTCTGTCCGCGATGATTTCCGGCGCGATGCGGACCTATCGCGGACGGAGTCCGCTCCTACCCAGCTTGCAAGTTCTGGTGCGGGCTTACAGGCGGATCAGCACCGACTTCAGCTCGGTGTAATGCTCGATGGCGGCGGCGCCCATCTCGCGGCCGACGCCGGACATCTTGAAGCCGCCGAAGGGCAGCGCCGGGTCCAGTGCGCTGTGGCAGTTGACCCACACCGAGCCGGACTTGATGCGCGGCACCATGCGGTGCACCGCCGCCAGGTCGTTGGACCAGACGCTGGCGCCCAGGCCGTAGGGGCTGTCGTTGGCCAGGCGCAGGGCGTCGTCGATGTCGTCGAAGGGCATGGCGACCAGCACCGGGCCGAAGATTTCCTCCTGCACCAGCGGGTTCTTCTGGTCGACGTCGACGATCACCGTGGGTTTGACGAAGTAGCCGGGGCCGAACTGTTCGCCGCCGCAGGCGATGGTGGCGCCCTTGTCGCGGCCCAGTTCGATGTAGTCGAACACGCGCTTCTGCTGCTTGGCGGAGATCAGCGGGCCCATGTCGATGCTCGGGTCCAGGCCGTTGCCCAGCTTCATGCCGTTGGCGATGCCGGAGATATCGGCGATGACGTTGTCGAAGTGCTTGCGCTGCACGTACAGGCGCGAGCCAGCGCAGCAGACCTGGCCCTGGTTGAAGAAGATCGCCTGGGCGGCGCCGGCGGCGGCGGTGGCGAGATCGGCGTCGGCCATGACGATGGTCGGCGACTTGCCACCCAGCTCCAGGGTCACGCGGGTCATGTTGTCCATGGCCGCCTTGCCGATTTCCTTGCCTACCGGGGTCGAGCCGGTGAAGGTCAGCTTGTCCACCAGCGGGTGGTGGGAGAGGGCGGCGCCGGCGGTGATACCGGCGCCGGTGACGACGTTGAATACGCCGGCCGGGTAGCCGGCTTCGAGCACCAACTCGGCGAGTTTCAGCGCGGACAGCGGCGTCTCGTCGGCGGGTTTGAGCACCACGCTGCAGCCGGTGGCCAGCGCCGGGCCGAGTTTCCAGCAGGCCAGCAGCAGCGGGAAGTTCCAGGCGACGATGGCGCCAACCACGCCGACCGCTTCGCGGCGGATATAGCCGTGGAATTCGCCATCGGGCATCAGCGGCATGGACACGTCGACGGTGGTGCCTTCGATCTTGGTGGCGTAGCCGGCCATGTAGCGCAGGAAGTCGATGGCCAGTTGCACGTCCATGACGCGGGCGACGGCGGCGCTCTTGCCGTTGTTCAGGCATTCCAGCTCGGCCAGCAGGTCGGCGTCGCGCTCCATCAGGTCGGCGAGTTTCCACAACAGGTTCTGCCGTTCGCGCGGGCGGGTGCGGCTCCAGGCCGAATCATCGAAGGCCTGGCGCGCGGCGCGCACGGCGCGGTCGACGTCGGCAGCGGTGCCGGCCGGCACCTGGCAGAGCACTTCGCCGGTGGCCGGGTTGCGCAGGTCCATCAGTGCGCCGTCGCTGGCGGAGCTCCAGTCGGCACCGATCAGCATCTTCGGGGCGCGCTGCAGGAAGGCGCGGGATTCGGGCTTGATGGGCAGGGATGCAAGCATTGCGTTGGCCTCTTGTTGTCTGTTCGTGCTCCCGGTCCGGGAGGCGCTGAGGCGAGGTATCGCAACGGCTGTGCCAAGGCTGTCTTGTTGTTACAACTTATTGAATTAAAAGAATTTAATGGAGATTTGTGGCGAGCGGGAGAAAAAGCCGCTGTCGCATTGTGCGACAGCGGCTGAGACGGTCCTGGCTTGTTTTCAGATGAGAGTTCGGAGCTGGGCGTTCCCTCTCCCTAACCCTGGCTGCGCGCCCCGCTCCGAAGGGAGAGGGGACCGTTCGGAGCAGGTTGAAACCGTGATGTCAGCCGGCACGGATAGCTCCCTCTCCCTTCAGGGAGAGGGCTGGGGAGAGGGGCTCTCCGGCGAGGCACAACCCCTCAGTCGGTAATATCCCGATCCTTGGTCTCCGGCAGGAAGAAGATGCCGAGGATGGCCGTCATCACCGCGATGACGATGGGGTACCAGAGGCCGTAGTAGATGTCCCCGGTGGCCGCCACCATGGCGAAGGCGACGGTGGGCAGGAAGCCGCCGAACCAGCCGTTGCCGATGTGGTAGGGCAGCGACATGGAGGTGTAGCGGATGCGCGTCGGGAACAGCTCCACCAGCCACGCGGCAATCGGCCCGTAGACCATGGTCACGTAGATCACCAGCACGGTCAGCAGCACCAGCATCATCAGGTGGTTGATCTTCGCCGGGTCGGCTTTCTCCGGGTAGCCGGCTTCCTTCAGCGTGGCAGCCAGCTGCGCGGTGAAGACCTCGGACTGTACCTTGAACTCCGCAGCCGGCATGCCGGCCCCTTCGAAGCTGGCGATGACCTTGTCGCCAATGTGTACCTGGGCCGTCGCGCCGGTCTCGGCCCTGATGTTCTCGTAAGGGATGGCGCGCTTGGCCAGCAGGCTCTTGGCCATGTCGCAGGAGCTGACGAATTTCGCCTTGCCCACCGGATCGAACTGGAAGGAGCAGGCGTTCGGGTCGGCGACCACGGTTACCGGGTTCTTCTCCTGGGCGGCGAACACGTCCGGGTTACCGTACTGCGTCAGGCCGTGGAAGATCGGGAAGTAGGTCAGCGCGGCGAGGATGCAGCCGGCCATGATGATCTTCTTGCGGCCGATGCGGTCGGACAAGCTGCCGAAGAACACGAAGAACGGTGTGCCCAGCAGCAGGGAGCCGGCGATCAGCAGGTTGGCGGTCTGCGCGTCGATCTTCAGCGTCTGCAGCAGGAAGAACAGCGCGTAGAACTGCCCGGTGTACCAGACCACGGCCTGGCCGGCGGTGCCGCCGAGCAGCGACATGATCACCACCTTGAGGTTGTCCCAGCGGCCGAAGGATTCGGTCAGCGGCGCCTTGGACGCCTTGCCTTCCTCCTTCATCTTCAGGAACACCGGCGACTCGGAAAGCTGCAGGCGGATGTACACCGAGACGATCAGCAGCAAGATCGACAGCAGGAAGGGAATCCGCCAGCCCCAGGCCTCGAACGCCTCGTTGCCCATCACCGAGCGGCAGGCCATGATCACCAGCAGCGAGAGGAACAGGCCCAGGGTCGCGGTGGTCTGGATCCACGAGGTGAAGAAGCCGCGCTTGCCCTTGGGCGCGTGCTCCGCGACGTAGGTCGCCGCGCCGCCGTACTCGCCGCCCAGGGCCAGGCCCTGCAGCAGGCGCAGGGTGATCAGGATGATCGGCGCCGCCACGCCAATGGTGGCGTAGGCGGGCAGCAGGCCGACGATGGCGGTGGAGACGCCCATGATGATGATGGTGATGAGGAAGGTGTGCTTGCGCCCGATCATGTCGCCCAGGCGGCCGAACACGATGGCGCCGAAGGGCCGCACCGCGAAGCCGGCGGCGAAGGCCAGCAGGGCGAAGATGAAGGCGGTGGTTTCATTGACCCCGGCGAAGAAGTGCTTGGCGATGATCGCCGCCAGGGAGCCGTAGAGGTAGAAGTCGTACCACTCGAACACTGTGCCCAGGGACGAGGCAAAGATGACCTTGCGTTCCTCCTTGGTGATCCCGCTGTGAGGAGCGTTGCCCGCGGCCGGGCTGTATGTCTGCGCCATGTTCGTCTCCGTCTTGTTGTTGTTTTGGGCCGGAGTCCCTCAATACCGTTACCGCGCTCGAGCCCAGGGCTGATGTCAGGTCGTACGGATTGCGCAAAGCTGGAATACAGGCAGCCCTGCGAAAGGCCGCAAGGTCATCTGAAAGCATAATCGTTCTCAGGTATTCGGCCACTTGCCGAACCCGGCAACGCCACGGCTGGCGCGGATTGGCGCCTGTTCTGGACAGGTCGGATGACGCGAGGCGTCTGGCTGGCACCTCGATGGCAGGCATTCCCTCGCTGGAAAGTCGCGCAATTAGACCATCGTCTATAACGGCTGGAGTCGTCTCAGACTGCTACAGCTGTCGCGATCTGCCACGCGATGGCGCTCGCGGAAGCTGTGCAGCCTGCTGTTTCGCAAGGTTTTTTCCGCCTGGCACGCAACGTGAAACGCCCTGGGTTTCGCCCTGCGCCACGTCGGCGCTGCACAAGGAGGCCTGGCTTGAAGAGGATGCACCTGTCGTCGCCGTGGATCGCGGGGCCGTTGGCCGCTGCGCTGACCTGCCTGCTGTTGTGGTTGCTGCCCGGCGTGGGCAACGTTTTGCTCTGGGCCCTGGCGGCGCTGATTGCCCTGGGCGCCATCCGCCAGGAGTGGCGCGGGCTGGCCTGGCCGCTGGCCCTCGGCGCGCTGTGCGGTGCCTGCCTGGCGCTGGGGCTGCACCTGGTGGCCGACCACTTCCAGCTGCGCTACGCGTGGCTCTACAGCAGCGCGGCGCTGCCGGCCTACCTGAAGTTCTCCAACCTCTGGGGTGGCGACGAGGGCACGGTGCTGCTGCTGGCGACCTTCTGCATGGCCATCGCCCAGAAGGGCGCGCCGCTGCCGGGCTGGTCCGGGCGCGGCATGGCGCTGATCGCCGCCTGGTATGTCGCCACCGCTGCCTGGCTCGGGCCGTTCAGCGTGACGCCGGCCGACTGGCTGGCGGCGCAGCCGAGCCAGGGCATGAACGCCCATCTGCAAACCTTCTGGATGTCGCTGCACGCGCCGCTGATTCTCTGTGCCTACTCCTGGGTGCTGGCGCCCGCCGGTGCCGCACTCGAAGCACTCGGGCGGGGCGGCCACGCCTACGCCTGGGTGATGCCGCGCTACAGCCGCCGCGCCTGGCTGATCCTCAGCGCGGGCATCGGCGTCGGCATGGCCTGGGCCATGGAGGACTTCACCTACGGCCAGCTGTGGCACTGGGACCCGGTGCAGACCTCGGCCTTCATCATCTGGGCGCTGCTCGGCGCGGTGTTGCACGGCGCCCGCCGCTGGCGCGCGGATGGCTCCTACGCACGTCTGTTGCCGGTGCTCAGCCTGCTGGCGGCGACCATGGCCTGTGGTGCGATGGCGGTGACCCGCAGCACGGTGCTGGCCAGCTCGCACCGCTACATCGGGACAACGTCCTGGCTCAGCCACCTGGCTTTGGCGGCCATCCTGCTGGCGCTCGCGGCATTCCACCTGCTGGCCGGGTGGCGCTCGCGCAAGGCGGCAGGGCGACGCCGGGGCGCGTCGGACTGGACCCTGGACGTGGCCATCTACCTGTTCGCCGGCACCGGGCTGCTGGCCCTCGGTGCGCTGCTTCAGGCGCATCTCTACGAATGGCTGGGGATGGAGCGCCCCAGCGAACTGAAACCCTTCTTCGAGACCCTGACCGCCTGGGCCACCACCGCCGAGATGGACAGCCTGCGCCGCGCCTTCGACCAGTGGGACGTCAACGGCTATGGCCTGGCGCACTGGGTGGTGCCGCTGCTGGCGGCGCTCGGCCTGATGGGCGGCTACAGCTTCCTGCGCCGTTGCGGACGACCCCGGCTGGCTTTGCTGGCGACTGTGCTGATGGCGGCCGTGATGCTCTGGACCGGCTGGCACGGTGGTTGGCTGAACGACAGTTACAACGGCGACGGCATGCTCTCGCAGAACATCGTGCGGGTGCTGCCCTGGCTGGACGCGGCGCTGCTGGGCGGCGCCTTCCTGATGGGCAGTTGCCTGCTCTGGGGCGTACTGACCCTGTGGCGTAGCCGGCGCCTGGGCAACCTGCGCTACAGCGGCGGCCTGGCGCTGGTCCACGGCGGCGCAGTGATCGCGCTGGTGGGCGGGCTGGCCGCCACGGCGCTGAACAGCTACCAGCAGATCAGCATCCCGCCGGGCACTTCCTTCGAGCAATGGCATGCGGTGATCGGTGGCATGCAGATGCGCGTCTCGCCGGATGCCAGCCGGCCGGATTTCTCCGGCTACCACGCGGTCGCCAAGGTGGAGCTGCGCGACGGCGAGCGCACGCTGGCCGGCCACGCGCTGTTCCAGGACAGCCGCGGCAACCCGCCGGCCTATCAGGGCCCGGTGCGCCAGCTCTGCGAAATCCTCGACTACCACTACGCGCGTTTTGCCTCGGATCGCGGCTACGTGCTGCACCCGTTCATCGTGCGTGGCTGGAGCGGCGACCTGCAGATCTGGGTACCGGCGTCCGCGCGGCTGCTCAAGCAGCCCGGCGACGACATCGAGAGCGTGGTGGTGGTGCGGCGCTTCCCGTTCCTCTCGCTGGTCTGGGTCGGCCTGCTGACCATGCTGTTCGGCGCCTTGTTGCTGCCGGCGGGCGGCGCTTTGCGCAAGCCGGACCATACTGCTTCGCAGGGTGTCGCACAGCCCCTGTCTCAGAGTTAGACAGCAATCGCGAAATGTGACGGCGCAACCCCGGCAGCCACTGCCGGGAGTGCCCGCAAATACCGCCGAAAGCCTGAATCGGCGGGGTATGCGCAGTAGTGGCACACAACCTGCAAAACTGCTTTTCAAGAGCTCGCTCTTAGCCCATCGGTGGGCGCGAATAACCAACAAGAATACCGAGGAGGCCTGACCTTGAAGATGACACGACTTCGGCACTATCTGGGTGCCGGAACCCTGGCCGCACTGGCCCTTGCGCTGCACCAGACGGCCCAGGCCGCACCCGAGGGCCAGGCGATCATCAACGCCAAGTGCCAGGCGTGCCATACGCCCGAAGGCAACAACTCCCTCAGCCGCATCAGCCACCAGCGCAAGACCCCCGAAGGCTGGCTGATGAGCATCGCTCGCATGCAGGTGATGTATGGCCTGAAGATCACCGACGAGGAGCGTCGCTCGGTGGTCAAGTTCCTCGCCGACAAGCAGGGCCTGGCGCCCAGCGAGACCGACGGCGTGCGCTACGCCCTGGAGCGCCGGCTGAACACCGTCGAGGACTTCGATACCCACTTCGAGCAGATGTGCGCGCGTTGCCACTCGGCTGCGCGCATCGCCCTGCAGCGCCGCCCGGCGGCGGAATGGGAGAAGCTGGTGAACTTCCACCTCGGCCGCTGGCCGTCGCTGGAATACCAGGCCCTGGCCCGCGACCGCGACTGGTTCGACCTGGCGAAGAAAGAGATGGTGCCGGAACTGGCCAAGCGCTTCCCGCTGGACAGCAAGGCCTGGTCCGACTGGCAGAAGAACCGGCCCAAGGCCGAGACCCTGGCCGGCGACTGGAGCTTCGCCGGGCACATGCCGGGCAAGGGCGACCTGGCCGGCAGCATGAGCGTGAGCAAGGACGGCGACGACGCCTTCAAGGTCAGCGTGAAGGGCCAGTACGCCGACGGCTCGCCGTTCAGCGGCGAGGGCAGCGCAGTGCTTTACAACGGCTACGAGTGGCGCGGCGCGGTCAAGGTCGGTGACGTGACCATGCGTCAGGTGTTCGCTGCCCTGAATGGCCAGATGCAAGGGCGCATGTTCGACAAGGCCCACGATGAGCGCGGCCTCGACTTCGTCGCGGCGAAGGACGGCACCAGCCACGTGCTGGGCGTGCAGCCGGCCTACATCAAGGCGGGTGCGGAGACCGAAGTCAGCGTGGTCGGCACCGGCCTGAAGGGCAAGCCGTCGTTCGGCAAGGGCGTGGAGGTGGTGTCGGTGGTCTCCGAGACGCCCGAGCGCGTGACCGTCAAGGTCAAGGCCAGCGATGCGGCCGCCGCTGGTGAGCGCGATGTCAGCGTCGGCACTGCCAAGGGCGGCAGCCTCGCGGTGTACAAGGACATCGCCGAAGTGAAGGTGGTGCCGGAGTTCTCCATCGCCCGCATCGGCGGCAATGGCGGCTCCACGCCCAAGGTCCAGGGCAGCTTCGATGCCGAGGCCTGGGGCAAGGGCGCCGACGGCAAGCCGTTCCGCATCGGCGTGTTCCCGGCGCAGTGGTCGGTCGAGCCTTTCGATGACCGCGCCAAGGAAGACCAGGACGTGAAGTTCGCCGGAGCGATGGATGCTGCCAGCGGCATCTTCACCCCGGGCGACGCCGGCCCGAACCCGGAACGCAAGATGATGACCAACAACGCCGGCAACCTGAAGGTGATCGCCGCGGTGGATGACGCCGGCCAATCGCACAAGGGCGAAGGGCACATGATCGTCACCGTGCAGCGTTGGAACAACCCGCCGATCCCGTAACTGTCGGTATCGGATGAACTGAACGCATGAGCCCCGCCTGCGGGCGGGCGTACCAAGCAAGTTCCGGGAGGTCGCCATGGGCGCCATCTTGAATCTGGTCGAACGCAACCTGCATGAAGTGCAGGTCGACGCCGACCGCCTGTTGTTCCACATACCCAGCTCCTCGCTGTTCGCCAGCGACGAGCTGACCGGCGGGATCATCGACGCGCTGCGCGGGCATGCCTGCTCGCCGGACGAGCTGACCCAGCGTCTGAGTGGCCGTTTCGCCGCCGCGGATATCGACGAGACCCTGCGCGAGCTGATCGCGCTGGAACTGGTCAGCGACGGCTCGCCGCTGACCCCTGAAATCGGCATCAAGAAGGTTGACCGCACCGCGCTCAACACCGTGGTGCTGAACGTCAACACCGGCTGCAACCTCAGCTGCACCTACTGCTACAAGGAAGACCTGGACAAGCCCTCCGCCGGCAAGAAGATGGGCGCGGAAACCGCCGAGGCTTCGGTGGAAATGCTGATCCAGGAATCCCCCGAAGAGCAGCGCTACACCGTGGTGTTCTTCGGTGGCGAACCGCTGTCCAACCGGCCGTTGATCGAGCACATGGTCGCGTACTGCGAGCGCCGATTCGGCGCGCTGGGCAAGACGGTGGACTTCGTCATGACCACCAACGCCACGCTGCTCACCGAGGAAATCGTCGACTGGCTCAACGCCCATCGCTTCGGGCTGTCCATCAGCATCGACGGGCCGAAGACGGTGCACGACCGCAACCGCATCACCGTGGGCGGGCAGGGCACCTACGACGTGGTACGGCGCAAGGCCGACATGCTGCTGTCGCGCTACACCGCGCGGCCGGTGGGCGCACGGGTGACCCTGACCACCGGCGTCACCGACGTCGAGACCATCTGGAACCACCTGTTCAACGAGATGGGCTTTGCCGAAGTCGGTTTCGCCCCGGTCACCTCGGGCGACATCAGCAGCTACAACCTCACCACCGACGAGCTGAAGGCTGTCTTCGCCGGCATGAAGGCCCTCGGCCGCCGCTACCTGGACGAGGCGCTGGAAGGGCGCAACATCGGCTTCTCCAACCTGCACCAGCTGATCACCGACATCCACGAAGGGCAGAAGAAGGCCCTGCCGTGCGGCGCCGGCCTGAAGATGCTGGCGGTGGACCACAAGGGCGAGCTGAACCTGTGCCACCGCTTCACCGGCTCTTCGTTGCCGACCTTCGGCAACGTCCATGAAGGGGTGAAGCAGGCCGAGCTGAACGAGTTCCTCTCGCAGCGCCTGGACCGCACCGACACCGGCTGCGCCAGCTGCCACATCCGCAACCTCTGCTCCGGCGGCTGCTACCACGAGAGCTACGCGCGCTACGGCGACCCGGCGCACCCCACCTACCACTACTGCGAACTGATGAGGGACTGGGTCGACTTCGGCATCGAGGTCTACAGCCGGATCATGGCCTCCAACCCCAGCTTCATCGACCGCCACATCACTCCGCGGAAGGCGCACTGACATGAAACATCTGAAAGCGATCAACACCAAAGCACAGAAGCTCGAACAGGCTGCCGCCGAGGATCGCATCGAAGACGTGGTGGCGATGAACTCCGTGGCCGGCTGCGCGGCGACCACCGACCCGGGCTGGGAAGTCGACGTGTTCGGCGGCGTGTCCTCGCTCTGCCAGCCGATGGAAGCGGACCTCTACGGCTGCTCCGACCCCTGCTGGTGGCCGGCCCAGGTGCCGGACATGATGAGCACCTACCCCGACTGGAACAAGGATGCGCAGGCCTCGGCCGAGAACTGGCGCAACCTCGGCACCGTATTCCCGGACGACAAATGATCGGACTGACGAATATCGGCCCAACGAGCATGGACCAGAAGAACAAGAGGAAAACCTGCATGTCCAGAAAAGCATTCGCCGCCGCGCTCGGCGGCCTCTCGCTGGCCTGCGCGCTGCAAGCTCTCGCCGCCGACGCTGGCGCAGACGTGAGCAAGGCGCTGGAAAGTGGCCACGAGTACCTGATCAGCACCAACTACCCGAACAACCTGCACGTCATCGACATGCAGACCGACAAGCTGTTCAAGACCTGCACCATCCCCGGCGCCTACGGCCCGGGCATGACCCAGTTGTCGCCGGACCGCAAGACCGTCTACATCCTCAGCAACCACTACGCGGACATCTACGGCATCCAGCTCGATGACTGCAAGCCGGTGTTCCACGCCACCATCGCGCAGAAGCCGGGCGAGAACGCACGGGCGATGTTCTCCATGACCGTCAGCCATGACGGCAAGGAAATCTACGCCATTGCCAACCCGACGCTGATCCTCGCCGAGCACTACGAGGTGCAGCAGCCGCGCCTGCAGGTGTACTCCGTTGCGGACGGCATGGAGGCCAAGCCGGTGCGCACCTTCCCGGCGCCGCGCCAGCTGACCATCATGCAGAGCGGCGACGACGGCACCCTCTACGTGGCGGGCCCGGACATCTACAAGGTGGACGTGAAGACCGGCAAGTTCGACGTGGTGATTCCCAGCCGCAACTGGAAGCGTCCCAACTACGCGCCGCCAGATGTGCTCTACGTGTGGAACCAGCAGACCTATCCGCGTGACTTCTCGCTGCTCTACACCACGGCGAAGTTCAAGGACGCCAAGCAGGACCCGGCCACGGCTGACTTCCTCTACGGCTTCTTCAACATCGACCTGGCGACCGGCAAGACCGAGACCGTCGACTTCGGCCCGGTCACCGAGGTGTACTTCAGCGGCATCCGCTCGGCCAAGGACCGCAACATCATCTACGGCGTGCTGAATCGCCTGGCGAAGTACGACATCAAGGAGCAGAAGCTGGTCAAGGCGGCGAACCTGGACCACTCCTACTACTGCCTGTCGACCAACAAGGCCGGCAACAAGCTGTACCTGACCGGCACCCTGAACGACGTGGCGATCTTCGATGCCGACAGCCTGGAGCGTATCGGCGATCTGAAGCTGCCCGGCGGCGACATGGCGATCACCACCAGCCAGGCGTTCGTGGCCAACTGATCTTTATCGAGCCACACCCCATGCCCGGAGCACGAACGTGCTCCGGGCATTTTCTTTGGGCCGACTTCAGATTTCCGGCTCGGGGCTCCCGCTCTTCATGGCCAGATACCTCTGTGCACCGCAGCGCGCACAGCGCTGGCAGAGCATCGGCACGCGGCCGACTTCGGTCAGATTCCCTTCATCCCAAACACATCCCAGGAAAAAGCAGCGCAATCGCATGTGTCCTCCTCCGGATCGCTCCGGTGCATAGACAGGCAGCAGGGTGCAGGTGACGCTCCGGGATTGTTCTTGTGTGGAGACGTTCGCGAGCCTCTCGCGGAGGCTCTGGAATGGGCAACCTAAACTGCCGGATGGTGCCTGACGACCGTATCGCAAGGCTTTCCAGCCACTTCCAGGCCGTTCGTCAGCGCTGAATGGCAGGCCTTGACATATAATATGATGAGCATAATATTCGCAATCAGATGACGGTCATCATTCCAGTGGCCGGACATTCCAGACGGCCATCCGGCCCACTCAATCCTGCAAGCGGGGCGACTGCCTCCCTGGAGCAAGAACCATGAATGCCAAATCCGAACTGGGCCGTGCACTGATCACCGGTGCTTCCTCCGGCATCGGCGCCACCTACGCCCAGCGCCTTGCCGCCCAGGGCTACGACCTGCTGCTGGTGGCCCGCGACCAGCAGCGCCTGGAAGCCCTGGCCACGCGTCTGGCCGAGGAATACGGCGTCTCGGTGGACGTGTTGAAGGCCGACTTGACCCGTCGCGAAGACCGCGCCCGCATCGAGGCCCGCCTGGCCGAAGACGCCAGCCTCAGCCTGCTGCTGAACAACGCCGGCGTGGCGATCAACGGCACGCTGCTGGAGACCGACCTGGACCGCCTGGAAAGCATGATCGAGCTGAACGTCATCGCCACCGCGCGCCTGGCCGGCGCTGCCGCCAAGGCCTTCGCCGGGCGTGGGCGCGGCACCATCATCAACGTGGCCTCGGTGCTGGCCCTGGCGCCGGAACTGTTCAACGGCAGCTACAGCGCCACCAAGGCCTTCGTGCTCAACCTGACCCAGTCCATGCAGCAGGAACTGGCGCCGCTGGGCCTGCGCATCCAGGCCGTGTTGCCGGGTGCCACCCGTACCGAAATCTGGGACCGCGCCGGCACTGATATCTCCGCACTGCCGGCGGAGATGCTGATGGATGTGAACCACATGGTCGACGCCGCGCTGGCCGGCCTGGCCCAGGGCGAAGTGGTGACCTTGCCGGCGCTGCCGGATGCGGGCGAATTCGATGCCTTCACCGCCGCGCGCCTGAAGATGGCACCGAACCTGTCGCGCAGCGCCCCGGCGCAGCGTTATGGCGTGGCGCTGGCCTGATCGAGTAACTGAGTGGCGAAAAGCTTGCCCCGGCCTTGCGCCGGGGCTTTTTTATGCGGGTTCGAAATGGCGTGGACGCTTTTCGTAGGAGCGAGCTTGCTCGCGAACCCGCAAGGCACGGTTGCTGGGCGATTCGCGAGCAAGAACGATGGCGTCCCCCTCGCTCCTACAGGTGTCGATCGGCGCTGAAATTGGTGCGTGGGAGCGTAGGGCGAATAACCTGGAACAGGTTATCCGCCGGCCCTTGAGCGGCGGATAACGCTGGCGCGTTATCCGCCCTACAGAAGCGCCGCAGGTGCCTGCTGTGGGTGATTCACTCCGCTGCGCCGATCTCGCGCTTCAGGTGCCGGCGGGTGCTCTCCAGGATGCGGTCGGACATCTCCGGATCAGCCACGCTGCGCGCCAGCACCAGCGCACCGATCAGGGTGGCGAGCATGGCGACGCTCTCGTCCTCGGCATGCTCGCTGGGCAGCGCCTTCTCAATGGCGTCGATCCGTGCCTGGACGATGGCGTCGGTGGTGGCGCTGGCAWGGCCGCGCGCGCCCAGTTCGGCCGAGATGGTCGGCAGCGGGCAGCCCTTGCCGGGCGCGTTGCGGTGGCCGGGGGAGAGGTACTGGTCGATGAAGCCGGGCAGCGGCTCGGCCTTCTCGAACTGCTGGTCGACGACCGGGCGCAGTTGCTCGGCGGCCTGCTGCAGGGCGATCTCCACCAGCTCGTCCTTGGACTTGAAGTGCGCGTAGAAACCGCCGTGGGTCAGGCCCAGCGCCTTCATCAGCGTCTGCAGGCCGGTGGCGTCCACACCCTCGCTGCGGAAGCGCTGCGCCGCCTCGTTGATGATGCGTTCGCGGGTCTGGGCCTTGTGGTCTTCGGAGTAACGCATGACCGGTCTCCTGCGGATCATGGAATGCTGGATGTCATTCTAACGCAGGGTTGGCGAGGGGAGGTGATTCAGGACAGACAGGGCATGCGCGGAAAGAGGATCGCGGACGGAGTCCGCTCCTACGATCAACCTCGACCGCGTAGGAGCGGACTCCGTCCGCGATGTCTTCGCCCAATATCGGGCCCTCAGTGGCACGGTAAGGCGTGACAATCAGCTAACGGCTTCGAGCAAGGTCGCCACACCTTGCCCACCGCCAATGCACTGGGTCGCGATGGCATAGCGCCCGCCGGTTTCCTTCAGCAGTGCCGCCGCCTTGCCGGTGATGCGCGCGCCGGTGGCGCCCAGCGGGTGGCCGATGGCGAGGGCGCCGCCGTGCAGGTTGACCCGGTCGCTATCTAGCTCCAGCCCGCGCAGGCAGGCCAGTGCCTGGCTGGAGAAGGCCTCGTTGATCTCCACCAGGTCGATGTCGGCCATGCGCAGTCCGGCGCGGTCGAGCAGCTTGCGGGTCGCATAGAGCGGGCCCATGCCCATGATTTCCGGCGGGCAGCCGACCACGGCGACGGCCTTCACTCGCGCCAGGATGTCCAGCCCGTTGGCGCGGGCGAAGTCCTCGCTGCACACCAGTACGGCCGCCGCGCCATCGGTGAGCGGCGAGGCGGTGCCGGCGGTAACGCTGCCGCCGAAGGCCGGCTTGAGCTGCGTCAGCGCCTCCAGGTTGGTGCCGGGGCGGATGCAGCCATCCTCGCTGACAACGCCATTGGGCGTGTCGACGGGCACGATTTCCGCCGCCAGCAGGCCCTGCTCGCGGGCGCGGGCAGCCTTGGCGTGGGAGTCCACGGCCATGGCTTCCTGGTCCGCGCGGGAGATGCCGAAGCGCTCGGCGACGATCTCGGCAGTTTGCCCCATGGGCATGTAGGCCTGGGGGAACTCCGCCAGCAGGCGCGGGTTGGGCGAGAGGTTGAAGCCGCCCATGGGCACGCGGGTCATGGATTCCACGCCCGCGCAGATGAAGGCATCCCCCGCGCCGAGCTGGATCTGCCCGGCGGCGAAGTGAATGGAGGTCATGGACGAGCCGCAGAAGCGGTTCACCGTGGCGCCGGCCACCGTTTCCGGCAGCCCGGCGAGGAAGCCGGTGATGCGCGCCAAGTTCATGCCCTGTTCGGCCTCGGGGTAGGCGCAGCCCATGATCAGGTCTTCGATCAGCCGGGCGTCCAGGCCACTGCGCGCTACCAGGCCCTTGACCGTCTGCGCGGCGAGGTCGTCCGGGCGCACGTCGATCAGCGCGCCTTTTTTCGCGAAGTGGAACGGGGAGCGGGCATAACCCGCGATGACGACGGAAGTCATGGTCGTTCTCCTGAATGTCAGCGCCCGAGGATCAGGCAGGTGGTGGAGCCGGTGGCGTAGAGCCGGCCGTCCACGTCGTAGAGGCGGCCCTCGGCCAGGGCGGTGGAGCGGCCGATGTGCACCAGGGTGCCTTCGGCGCGGATCGGCCCGGTGTCGCGGGTCAGTGCGCGGATGTAGCTGATGCGCAGGTCGGTGGTGGTGTAGCCCAGCCCCGGTTCGAGCATGGTGTGCACCGCGCAGCCCATGGCCGAGTCCAGCAGCGTCGCCGCGTAGCCGCCGTGCACGGTGCCCAGCGGGTTGTAGTGGCGCATGTCCGGGGTGCCCTGGAAGATGAAGCGGCCCTGGCCCCATTCCAGCGGGACGAAGCCGATCAGCGCATTGATCGGCGGGGCGGGCAGCTCGCCGGCGCCGATGCCGTCGAAGAACTCCTGGGGCGTCTTGCCGCGCAATTCCTGCAGCGACACCACGCCAGGTTCGGCCAGGCGCTGGCGCATCTGCGCGGCCGCCGCTTCCCAGGCGGCAATCTTCTGTTCACGGGTGAGTGTCAGTTCGGTCATCGCAAGGCTCCGGCAATCAAATATTACGGTCGTCATACTAGCATTGAATGACGATCGGCATATAAGTGGCGGAAGCGCCATCCAGCAGGGCTGAAGCGACAGGCTGAAAAGAGGAAGGAGAGGGCGGCTGGCGGAGCGGACTCCGCCAGCGCGGGGGAGGAGCTTACTCGGCGTTGGCCGTGATGTTGGCCGCACGCGCCTGACTGCGCTGGGCCTTGTACTGCAGGGCGACGGCGGGCACCGGCGAGGCGACACCGGTTTCCACCCAGCGGCGGATGCGGCTGGCGTCGGCCACGTGGGTGCGCTTGCCGAAGGCATCGAGCAGGGCCAGGGCGACCGGGCGGCCGTTCATCATGGTGACCATCACCAGGCAGTGGCCGGCGTCGTTGGTGAAGCCGGTCTTGGTCAGGCGGATGTCCCACTTGCCGTTGCGCACCAGCGGGTTGGTGTTGAAGAAGCTCAGGGAGTAGCTGGGCTTGCTGAAGCGTGCGTCGCTGGTCGCGGTGGTGCTCATCGCGCGGATCTGCGGGTAGGTGTAGGCGGCCTTGGCCAGGCGGATCAGGTCGTTGGCGTCGGAGACGTTGTGGATCGACAGGCCGGTGGGCTCGACGTAGTGGGTGCTGGTCATGCCGAGGGATTTCGCCTTGGCGTTCATCGCCGCGACGAAGGCTTTCGAGCCGCCCGGATAGTTGTGGGCGAGGCTCGCGGCCGCGCGGTTCTCCGAGGACATCAGCGCCAGCAGCAGCATGTTCTGGCGGCTGATCATGCTGCCCAGGTGGACGCGGGAGAACACGCCCTTCATCTCGGCGGTCTCGGAGATGTCCACGGGGATCAGCTCGTTCATCGGCAGCTTGGCGTCCAGGGTGACCATGGCGGTCATCAGCTTGGTCACCGAGGCGATGGGCACCACCAGGTTGGGATTGCTGGAGTAGAGGGTCTTGCCGTTTTCCAGGTCGACCACCAGGGCGCTGCCGGAGGCGAGCACCAGCTCCTTGGGCGATGCCGCCTTGGCGGGGGAGGCGGCGAAGGTGTTCGATGAACAGACAACAGCGGCACAGGCAAACAGCAGGCTCAGTATCGAACGACGACTAGGCATGGATGTAATTCGCAAGATTATGGTGGGAATGTGTCTACATCCATGTAGGCAATTTCCGCGAATTCTAATGCAAGGTCCGCCATAGCGCACGTGGTGCGGGGCGTCTCAGATTGCGACAGCCTGAGACGTACCGGCACCTGTTTCAGCAAGGCCGCAACCCGCGCTGGACATCGCGGCGCGGCAGCTTGCCCGAGCTGTTGCGAAATGCAACCGGAACGGCGTCCGCTTGAACGGCTGAAAACCTTCTGAAAGCCGCGCCGTATATGGCGTTCAGGCCGGATGGCACGCTTTGTGAGTAGCTATCCTTCAATGAGCGGAGGCGCCCGGCCCGCTGCGCTGCCAATGGTCGGGCAATGGTCGGGGTTGCGTTTACCTTTACGTTAACGTAAACATGTCCCGCAGCCTGCGACCGGCCAGTCAGCCGCGTGGCTGCCGGTAAGCAAGCGCGGTTCCCGACGCCCGACGTCGCTGCCTGAACCGCTCGTTCAGCGTTGATCCCAGAACAAGCACAACAAGGGAAAGCCATGAACCACCTGAGTTACACCCGCGGCCCGCAGGACAAGCCCCTGCTGGCCATGACCGTCGGCGCAGCCTTCGACGCCACCGTCGAGCGTTTCGCCCCGCGCGAGGCGCTGGTCGTGCGTCACCAGAACCTGCGCTACACTTGGGCCGAACTGGCCGAGGTGGTCAATGGCATCGCCCGCGCTTTTCTAGCCCTCGGCCTGCGTCCCGGCGACCGCCTGGGAATCTGGGCGCCCAACTGCGCGCAGTGGTGCGTCACCCAGTTCGCCAGCGCCAAGGTCGGCGCCGTGCTGGTCAACATCAACCCGGCCTACCGGGTGAACGAACTCGAATATGCGCTCAAGCAGTCCGGCTGCCGCTGGCTGGTGTGCGCCGACTCCTTCAAGTCCTCGGATTACCACGGCATGCTCGCCGACCTGCTGCCTGAACTGGGGCAGGGCCGGCCGGGCGAGCTGTCCAGCGACCGCCTGCCGGAGCTGCGCGGGGTGATCAGCCTGTCCGACAGCGCGCCCACCGGCTTCCTGCGCTGGAGCCAGCTGGAGCCGCTGGGCCGAGGCATCGCCGCCGGCGAACTCGCCGAGCGCCAGGCGCTGCTGCAGTTCGACGAGCCGATCAACATCCAGTACACCTCCGGCACCACCGGCTTCCCCAAGGGCGCCACGCTCAGCCACTACAACATCCTCAACAACGGCCTGATGGTCGGCGACAGCCTCGGCCTCACCGAGCACGACCGCCTGGTGATCCCGGTGCCGCTGTACCACTGCTTCGGCATGGTGATGGGCAACCTCGGCTGCCTGACCCACGGCTCCACCATGATCTACCCCGCGCCGAGCTTCGAGCCCGAGGCGACCCTGGCGGCGGTGGCGGAAGAAAAGGCCACCGCGCTGTACGGCGTACCGACCATGTTCATCGCCGAACTGGACCACCCGACCCGCCGCGACTTCGACCTGTCGAGCCTGCGCACCGGCATCATGGCCGGCGCCACCTGCCCGATCGAAGTGATGCGCCGGGTCATCGACGAGATGCACATGGCCGAAGTGCAGATCGCCTACGGTATGACCGAGACCAGCCCGGTGTCGCTGCAGACCGGCCCGGAAGACGACCTGGAAACCCGCGTCACCACGGTCGGCCGCACCCAGCCGCACCTGGAAAGCAAGATCATCGACGCCGACGGCCGCATCGTCCCGCGCGGCACCATCGGCGAGCTGTGTACCCGTGGCTACAGCGTGATGCTCGGCTACTGGAACAACCCGCAGGCGACCTCCGAGGCCATCAGCCCGGCGCGCTGGATGCTCACCGGCGACCTCGCCGAGATGGACGAAGCCGGCAACGTGCGCATCGTCGGGCGCAGCAAGGACATGATCATCCGCGGCGGCGAGAACATCTATCCGCGCGAGATCGAGGAATTCCTCTACACCCACCACGCCGTCGCTGACGCCCAGGTGATCGGCATCCCCGACGAGAAGTACGGCGAGGAACTGGTGGCCTGGGTCAAGTTCCACCCCGGCCACAGCGTCGTCGAAGACGAGCTGCGCGCCTTCTGCAAGAACGCCATCGCCCACTTCAAGGTGCCGCGCCACTTCCGCTTCTGCGACGAGTTCCCGATGACGGTGACCGGCAAGATCCAGAAGTTCCGCATGCGCGAGATCAGCATCGAAGAGGTGCGCAGCAAGCGTGGTTGATCACCCGATGCCTGCCTGCGCCCTGGCGCGCGCCCGGAATGCCGGGGCGCCATGGGCGTAGAGAAGGGCACCATCTCCATCCGCCTGGTCAGCGAAGCGCTGGCCGAGTTTCGTCGCGCCGGCCGCGATGACGCTCCGCTATTGTCCGCCGCCGGCATCGCCCCGGAGCTGTTCGGCAAGCCCTATGCGCGGGTTTCCAGCCAGGCCTACGCACGGCTCTGGCTGCGCCTGGCGAAGGAGATGGACGACGAGTTCTTCGGCATGAACGCGCGACGGATGAAATCCGGCAGCTTCAACTTCATGACCGCCGCGGCGGTGCGCGAGCCGACCCTGGAAGCGGCGATGAACGCTGCACTGCGTTTCATGGGACTGGTGTTCGACGACTTCACCCCGCGCCTGACGCGCCAGGAAGGCTTGGCCGCCATCGTCCTCGATGAACCCGAGGGCCCGGCGCCGCGCGCCTTCTGCTACTTCACCCTGTGGCTGATGCTGCACGGCCTGGCCTGCTGGCTGGTGGGTCGGCGCATCCCGGTGCTGGCCATCGAGCTGCGCTGCCCGCAGCCGGACTTCATCGCCGACTACCGGGTGATGTTCAGCGAGAACCTCAACTTTTCCCGCCGCCAGTCGCGCCTGCTATTCAACGCCGAGGCGCTCGACCTGCCGGTGCGCCGCGATGAACGCGAGCTGCGGCGCTTCCTCGGTGGCGCGCCGGCCAACATCCTGGTGCGCTACCGCGACCCGCAGAGCCTCGCCGCACGTACCAAGGCCTACCTGCGCAGCCTGAAGTTCGAGCGCTGGCCGGACCTCGACGCCCTTGCCGGGCACTTCTACATGGCGCCCTCGACCCTGCGCCGCAAGCTCGCCGCCGAAGGGCAGTCCTACCAGGCGCTCAAGGACCAGCTGCGCCGCGACCTCGCCATCGCGCGGCTGGACAGCGGCGACGGCAACTTCGCCGACCTCGCGGAAGAGCTGGGTTTTGCCGACACCAGTGCCTTCTACAAGGCCTTCCGCAAATGGACCGGATCGACGCCCGGGCAGTACCGCGCGCTGATCCGCCAGGAGCCCTGAAATTTAAGGGCTCGGCTCAAGTAGCCGCCTTACAAGCCGATAAAACTCCCAAGAACTGCTTGTTGCTCAAGGACGCCACTCCATGCCCCTTTCCCGCCTTTCGATCCAGTGGAAGATCACGCTGCTGACCGGCCTCTGCCTGCTCTGCATCGTCTGCCTGCTGGTCGGCCTCTCGCTGTTCCGGATGAGCCACGACGCGCAGCTGATCAAGGCGGCCAACGCGGACATGCTCAAGGACGCGGCCAAGTCGCGGATGCAGGCGCGCAGTGAGCAGCAGGCGGAGATCATCCAGCGCTTCTTCACCGACGTTTACCACTTCGGCAACCAGTTCTCCCGCCAGGTCGCCCAGCTGCGCGAGCAGTCGATCAGGCACGGCGCAGAAGCCGGTGGCGTGCGCAAGGACCTCAACCAGCTGGTGCGCGACGGGCTGAAGAGCAACCCGAACCTGCTCAGTCTCTACGTGGTCTTCGAGCCCGATGCACTGGACGGCCAGGACGCCGCCTTCCATGACCAGCCCGATGCCGGCAGCAACGAGAAAGGCCGCTTCGGCGCCTACTGGGCGCAGAAGGCCTCCGGCGAGATGACCGGTCTTGCGGTCACCGAGGACATGATCGCCGACACCTCCGTCATGCTCGACGGCAGCCCGTTCAACACCTGGCAGCTGTGCCCGCTGCAGACCCGCAAGGCCTGCGTGCTCAACCCGTATTTCGACAGCGCCTCGGGCAGCAAGGTGCTGATGACCACCGTGACCTTCCCGCTGATCGACCAGGGCAAGGTCATCGCCGTGATCGGCATCGACATCAGCCTGAGCCGCCTGCAGCAGCTCAGCGTGGATGGCGACCGCCAGCTCTACGACGGCGCCGGTAGCGTCAGCATCGTCAGCCCGGCCGGCCTGCTCGCCGGCTACAGCAGCGATGAAGCGCTGCTCGGTCAGCCGCTGGCCAAGGCCATCCCCGGCCAGGCTGCCGAGCTGCTGTCCCTGCAGGCCGGCGGTCGTCCGCAGGTGCTGGAGCAGGATGGCCAGCTGCGCGTGCTGCAACCGCTGCTGCCGATCCCGGATGCCACCAAGCCCTGGGCCGTGGTCCTCGATGTACCGCAGGACGTGCTGCTGGCCCCGGCGCTGGAACTGCAGAAACAGCTGGATGAACGCAACTCCAGTGGCGCCCTGTGGCAGACCCTGTTCGGCCTCGCTGCCGCCATCGTCGGCCTGCTGCTGGTCTGGCTCACCGCCCGCGGCGTGACCCGGCCGATCCTCAATGTCGCCGCCATGCTGCGCAACATTGCCAGCGGCGAAGGCGACCTGACCAAACGCCTGGACTACGCCGGCAAGGACGAACTGGGCGAGCTGGCCGGCTGGTTCAACCGCTTCCTCGACAAGCTGCAGCCGATCATCCGCGACGTGAAGTCCTCGGTGCAGGACGCCCGCGCCACCGCCGACCAATCCTCGGAAATCGCCAGCCAGACCAGCGCCGGCATGCAGCAGCAGTTCCGCGAAGTCGACCAGGTGGCCACCGCCTCGCAAGAGATGAGCGCCACCGCCCACGACGTCGCCAACAGCGCCGCCATGGCCGCCGATGCCGCCCGCGGCGCCGATGGGGCGACCCGTGATGGCTTGAGCGTCATCGACAGCACCACCCGCTTGATCGACGAACTGGCCAGCGACATGAGCAGCGCCATGAGTCAGGTGGAAGGTCTGGCGGCGAGCAGCGAGCAGATCGGCTCGGTGCTGGAAGTGATCCGCGGCATCGCCGAGCAGACCAACCTGCTGGCGCTCAACGCCGCCATCGAAGCCGCCCGCGCCGGTGAGGCCGGGCGTGGCTTTGCGGTGGTCGCCGACGAAGTGCGCAACCTCGCCAAGCGCACCCAGGACTCGGTGGAGGAAATCCGCCAGGTCATCGAAGGCTTGCAGAACGGCACCCGCGATGTAGTCGGTGCCATGAGCAACAGCCACCGTCAGGCGCAGGACAGCGTGAGTCAGGTCGAGCAGGCGGTTGCTGCGCTGAAGCGCATCGGCGACGCGGTGGGCGTGATCACCGACATGAACCTGCAGATCGCCAGCGCCGCCGAGGAACAGAGCGCGGTGGCCGAGGAGATCAACCGCAACGTCGCCGGCATCCGCGACGTGACCGAATCGCTGTCCAGCCAGGCGCAGGAATCGGCGCAGGTGAGCCAGTCGCTGAACAAGCTGGCCAATCATCAGCAGGGGTTGATGGATCAATTCCGCGTTTGACCGCCTAACTCTGCCGCATGAGGCTCTTGTAGGAGCGGAGCTTCTCCGCGAAATCCCGGCGCAGCCGGGACATGGGTTGACCGGCCTGACGGCCGGTTCGCGGATAAGATCCGCTCCTACAGGTGAGCACGGTATTTAGCCGGTTGAGGTAGGAGCGGGCCATGCCTGGGATCGACCGGCGATACCGCAGTTCGGGCGGGTTCGCGAGCAAGCTCGCTCCTACAGGATTGCACCGTGCGCTCTTCGTAGGACCGAGGGGGACGCCTAGTTCTTGCTCGCGAACCGCACGGCACCTGACCCATCGCGGACGAAGTCCGCTCCTACGTATTTCCAACCATCGCGCTAAACCCTGGCTGTCCAATCCGCTCATCCAGATTGGCGGCTTTCGACATTGCCCGCGGGCCAGCGCGGCGGGAACATCAGGGGACTCCAGACAAGAACAAACCCAGGAGTTCCGCGATGCGTCCCCATACCGCCGCCACGGCCGAGTTCGACTACCGCGCCACCGCCGATGCCGTCCTGGCCGGCAACCTCGATGCCCTCAATGCCTGTGTCGAATGCTGCGACCGCCACGCCATCCCCGGCCGTGTTGCGCTGTTCTGGGAGGGCAAGGACGGCGACAGCGCCTCCTACACCTTCACCCAGCTCAAGGAGCTTTCCGGCCGCTGCGCCAGCTTCCTCCATGGCCTTGGCGTGCGCCCCGGCGACGTCGTCTCCGGCATGCTGCCGCGCACCCCGGAACTGCTGATCACCGTCCTCGGCACCTGGCGCCTGGGCGCGGTCTACCAGCCGTTGTTCACCGCCTTCGGCCCCAAGGCCATCGAGCACCGGGTCA
This sequence comes from Pseudomonas sp. CAN1, assembly GCF_030462585.1. Taxonomy (GTDB): domain Bacteria; phylum Pseudomonadota; class Gammaproteobacteria; order Pseudomonadales; family Pseudomonadaceae; genus Pseudomonas. Next base: position 44,438 of record NZ_JASMRU010000027.1, read on the forward strand.
AGCTGGCCGGCAGCAAGGTGGTGGTCACCGACGGCGCCAACCGCAGCAAGCTCGACGAGGTGCCCGACGCGCCCACGCTGGTGACTGTCGGCGGGCCGAAGGGGCAGGGCATCCGCCACGGCGACTACAGCTTCTGGGCCGAACTGGAACGCCACTCGCCGGACTTCGAACCGGTGCTGCGCAGCGGTGAAGACACCTTCCTGCTGATGTTCACCTCCGGCACCACCGGGCTGGCCAAGCCGCTGGCCGTGCCGCTCAAGGCCATCGTCGCGTTCGTCGGCTACATGCGCGATGCGGTGGGGCTGCGCGAGGAAGATTCGTTCTGGAACCTCGCCGATCCGGGCTGGGCCTACGGGCTCTACTACGGTGTCACCGGGCCGCTGGCCATGGGGCACCCGATCACCTTCTACGAAGGCGCGTTCACGGTGGAAAGCACCTGCCGCATCGTGCGCAAGTACGCCATCACCAACCTGACCGGCTCGCCCACTGCTTACCGGCTGCTGATCGCCGCTGGCGAGGCGGTGTCGAAACCGCTCAAGGGCCGCCTGCGCGCGGTGAGCAGCGCCGGTGAACCGCTGACGCCGGAAGTGATCCGCTGGTTCGCCAGCGAGCTGGGCGTGACCATCCACGACCACTACGGCCAGACCGAGCTGGGCATGGTGCTGGCCAACCACCACGAGCTGCAGCACCCGGTGCACATGGGCGCGGCCGGCTTCTCCATCCCCGGCCACCGCGTGGTGGTGCTGGACGAGCAGGGCAACGAGCTGCCCGCCGGCCAGCCCGGCGTGCTGGCCATGGACCGCCGCCAGTCGCCGCTGATGTGGTTCGCCGGCTACCAGGGCATGCAGACGAAATCCTTCGTCGGCGACTACTACCTGAGCGGCGACACCGTGGAGCTGAACGCCGACGGCAGCATCAGCTTCGTCGGTCGCGCCGACGACCTGATTACCACCTCCGGCTACCGCGTCGGCCCGTTCGACGTGGAGAGCGCGCTGATCGAGCACCCGGCGGTGATCGAGGCGGCGGTGATCGGCAAGCCGGACCCGGAGCGCACCGAACTGGTCAAGGCCTTCGTGGTGCTCTGTTCGTCCTTCCGGCCGGGCGCGGAGCTGGCCGAGGAACTACAACAGTACGTGCGCAAGCGACTGTCGGCGCACAGCTACCCGCGGGAAGTGGAGTTCGTCGACGAACTGCCCAAGACCCCCAGCGGCAAAATTCAGCGCTTCCTCCTGCGCAACCAGGAGATCGCCAAACAACGCGACGCAGCCGAGAAAGCGGCGGCTCACTAAGCACAGCGGAGAGACTTCATGCAGATCCAGAACAAGGTATTCCTCATCACCGGCGGCGGTTCCGGCCTCGGCGCAGCCACCGCAAAGCTGCTGGTGAGCGCCGGCGCCAAGGTAGTGCTGGCCGACGTCAATGCCGAAGCCGGCGCGGCCCAGGCCGCCGAACTGGGCGAGGCGAGCGCGCGCTTCATCCGCACCGACGTGTGCAGCGAGGCGGATGGCAAAGCCGCCGTGCAACTCGCGCTGGACGCCTTCGGTGCGCTGCACGGCCTCGCCAACTGCGCGGGCGTGGCTCCGGCGGAAAAGGTCATCGGCCGTAACGGCGTGCACGGGCTGGAAAGCTTCACCCGCACCATCAACATCAACCTGATCGGCACCTTCAACATGCTGCGCCTGGCCGCCGAAGCCATGGCCCGCAACGAGCCGGATGCCGGTGGCGAGCGCGGCATCATCATCAACACCGCCTCGGTCGCTGCCTTCGACGGGCAGATTGGCCAGGCCGCGTACTCCGCGTCGAAGAGCGCGGTGGTCGGTATGACCCTGCCGATCGCCCGCGAACTGGCGCGCTCGGGCATCCGCGTGATGACCATCGCCCCCGGCATCTTCGAGACGCCGATGATGGCCGCGATGCCCCAGGAAGTACGCGATTCCCTCGGCGCCAGCGTGCCGTTCCCGCCGCGCCTCGGCCGCCCGGACGAGTACGCCGCGCTGGCCCGCCACATCATCGAGAACACCATGCTCAACGGCGAGGTCATCCGCCTCGACGGCGCCATCCGCATGGCCGCGAAGTAAGCAGGAGGTCAGAGTCATGAACGATCCCATCGTCATCGTCAGCGCCACCCGTACCCCCATGGGCGGCTTCCTCGGCGACTTCAAGGACGTCACCGCCGCCACCCTCGGCGCAGCAGCGATCCGCGCGGCCGTCGAGCGTGCCCGCCTGGGCGCGGAAGAAGTGGATGAAGCCGTGCTCGGCTGCGTGCTCGCCGCCGGGCAGGGCCAGGCGCCGGCGCGCCAGGCCGTGCTGGGTGCAGGTCTGGCGCGTGGCACCCCGTGCTCCACGGTGAACAAGATGTGCGGCTCCGGCATGAAAGCCGCGATGATGGCCCACGACGCCATCCTCGCCGGCAGCGCCCGCGTTGCCCTGGCCGGCGGCATGGAGAGCATGTCCAACGCGCCGTTCCTGCTGGATCGCGCCCGCAGCGGCTACCGCATGGGCCACGGCCGGGTGCTCGACCACATGTTCCTCGACGGCCTCGAGGACGCCTACGACAAGGGCCGCCTGATGGGCACCTTCGCCGAGGATTGCGCCGAGAAATATGGCTTCACCCGCGAGCAGCAGGACGAGTACGCGATCACCTCGCTGACCCGCGCGCAGAAGGCCATGAGCGAAGGCCGCTTCAAGGACGAGATCGTCGCGGTCACCGTGAAGGCCGGCAAGGAACTGCGCGCCATCAGCGAAGACGAGCAGCCGCCGAAGGCCAGGCTGGACAAGATCCCCACCCTGAAACCGGCGTTCCGCGACAGCGGCACCGTGACCGCAGCCAACGCCAGCTCCATCTCCGATGGCGCCGCCGCGCTGGTGCTGATGCGCCTGTCCGAAGCCGAGAAGCGCGGTTTGACGCCGCTGGCGGCAATCCGTGGGCATTCGTCCTTCGCCGACGCACCGAACCTGTTCCCGACTGCCCCCGTGGGCGCGGTCGAACGCCTGATGCAGCGCACCGGCTGGGCGCTGGGCGATGTCGACCTGTTCGAGGTCAACGAGGCCTTCGCCGTGGTCGCCATGGCCGCCATGCGCGACCTGGACATTCCCCACGACAAGCTCAACGTCCACGGCGGCGCCTGCGCCCTCGGCCACCCCATTGGCGCTTCCGGCGCGCGGGTGATCGTCACCCTGCTGTCGGCGCTCAAGCAGTACGACCTCAAGCGCGGCGTGGCCTCGGTGTGCATCGGTGGTGGCGAAGCCACGGCCATCGCGGTCGAGCGCCTGGCCTAAGGAGCGAGAGATGATTCCCAGCGAAGAAGACATCCAGATCCGCGACGTTGCCCGCCAGTTCGCCCAGGAGCGGCTGAAACCTTTCGCCGCCGACTGGGACCGCGAGCACCGCTTCCCGGCCGAAGCGCTGAAGGAAATGGCCGACCTCGGCTTCCTCGGCATGCTGGTGGCGGAGCAGTGGGGCGGCGCACAAACCGGCCACCTGGCCTATGCCATGGCGCTGGAGGAAATCGCCGCCGGCGACGGCGCCTGCTCGACCATCATGAGCGTGCACAACTCGGTGGGTTGCATGCCCATCGCCAAGTTCGGCAACGACGAGCAGAAGCGCCAGTTCCTCGTGCCGCTGGCCCGGGGCGAGATGATCGGTGCCTTCGCCCTGACCGAACCCCAGGCCGGCTCCGACGCCAGCTTCCTCAAGACCCGTGCGCGCCGCGACGGCGACCACTATGTGCTGAACGGCAGCAAGCAGTTCATCACCTCCGGCAAGCATGCCGGCCTGGTGATCGTCTTCGCGGTGACCGATGCGGCCGCGGGCAAGAAGGGCATCAGCGCCTTCATCGTGCCCACTGACACGCCGGGTTATCGCGTGGTGCGCGTCGAGGACAAGCTCGGCCAGCATGCGTCCGATACCTGCCAGATCGCCTTCGATGACGTGCGCATCCCGGCCAGCTACCGGTTGGGCGAGGAGGGGCAGGGCTACGCCATTGCCCTGGCGAACCTGGAAGGCGGGCGCATCGGCATCGCCTCCCAGGCGGTGGGCATGGCCCGCGCGGCCTTCGAGTATGCCCGCGACTACGCCCACGAGCGCGAGACCTTCGGCAAGCCGATCATCCAGCACCAGGCCGTGGCCTTCCGCCTGAGTGACATGGCTACCGAAATCGCCGTGGCGCGGCAGATGGTCCACCACGCCGCCAGCCTGCGCGAAGCCGGCCTGCCGTGCCTGACCGAAGCCTCCATGGCCAAGCTGTTCGCCTCGGAAATGGCCGAGCGCGTGTGCTCCGCAGCGATCCAGACGCTCGGCGGCTATGGCTACCTGCAGGACTACCCGGTGGAGCGCATCTACCGCGACGTGCGCGTGTGCCAGATCTACGAAGGCACCAGCGACGTGCAGCGGCTGGTGATCGCGCGGAGCCTGTAAAGGGTTCGCCGGCAGACCCCGGCCTGTTCGTTGGACAGGCACTTCGGCAGGGCGGGGTTTGCGGGTGGCTTGTTTTTCTGTAGGAGCAAGCTTGCTCGCGAAGCATGCTCGCTGGGGATTTCCCGGTTGCGCGGTTCGCGAGCAAAAACGATGGCGTCCCCCTCGCTCCTACAAGTCCGGCGGGCGCTGGAGTGACGGTAGGAGCGGATCTTATCCGCGAAATCCCGGCGCAGCCGGGACAGCGATTACGCCGGGAATACCGGCCTTGCGGCCGGATCGCGGAGAAGCTCCGCTCCTACAAGAGCCGCCGCGGCGCAGAGTGCCAGGAATGGCAAACGTCGACGGGTGTAGGAGCGGATCTTATCCGCGAATCCCGGCGCAGCCGGGACAGTGGTTTACTCGGGAATACCGGCCTTGCGGCCGGATCGCGGAGAAGCTCCGCTCCTACAAAAGCCGCGCGGCACAGGTTGCCAGGGATGGCAAACGCAGGATGGCGTGGAGCGCAGCGATACCCATCGATGGACATCGCCTCAAACATCAAACGCGCTCCGCCGCCTCACGCGCTTCCCGCGCCGTCACCTGCTGGCACAACTCGATGATCTGTTCGCGCATCCAGCGGTTGGCCGGGTCCTGGTCAGTGCTTTCGTGCCAGTACAGGTGGGTTTCCAGCTTGGGCACGTCATTCACCGGCAGGTCGACGAAATGCAGGCCGTGGTGGCGGGCGAAGCGCTCCGGCACGGTGACCACCATGTCGGTCTGCTGCACCACGGTGGACGCCATCAGGTAGTGCTGCGAGCGCAGGGCGATCTTGCGCTGCAGGCCCATCTTGCCCAGCGACAGGTCCACATAGCCCAGGCCGCTGCGGCGGCTGGAAATCTGGATGTGCGCCACCGACAGGTACTCGTCCAGGCTCAGCTTGTCCTTGGCCAGCGGGTGGCCCTGGCGCATGGCGCAGACGTAGCGGTCTTCCATCAGCTTGACGTGGCGCACCTGCGGGTCGGTATTCAGCGGTGCGTCCACGGCGAAGTCGAGGCGGCCGGCGGCCAGTTCCTTGGTGGTCTCGCGGCGCTTGGAGAGGAAGCTCTCGATGTGCACGTTCGGCGCCAGGCGGCGCAGGCGCTGGAACAGCGGCGGCAGGACGATGGCCTCGGTGAGGTCGGTCATGCTGATGCGGTAGGTCTTGCTCGCCTGGGTCGGGGTGAAGGTACGGCTCTCCTGCACCGAGACGCGCAGCAGCTGCAGCGCGTTGCGCACCGGCCCGATGATGTTCTGCGCCATCGGCGTGGGCACCATGCCTTGCGCGGTCCGCACGAACAGCGGGTCGTTGAAGGTTTCACGCAGGCGGGCGAGGGCGTTGGAAACGGCCGGCTGGGTAATCCCGACTATCTGTCCGGCGCGGGTCAGGTTGGCTTCCGTGTAGATCGCGTCGAAGACGATGAACAGGTTCAGATCGACCTTGCTGAGGTTCATTCCAGGGCTCCGCTTGTAGTTGTTCTGCGGCCGATCATACCCGAACGAACGCTCAGGTCCATACGGGTTATGAATGTTCATTGATTCGGATAATAGGCTGGGTAAATGCCTTGGGCTGTTCTAGCATCATCACCACACAAACAACCGCCGCCAGAAGGTTAGCCCCCATGGATTTCGCTTATTCCGCCAAGGTTCAAGACCTGCGTGAGCGCGTTACCGCGTTCATGGATGCCTATGTCTATCCCGCCGAGAAGGTGTTCGAGGAGCAAGTGGCGCAAGGCGACCGCTGGCAGCCCACGGCCATCATGGAAGAGCTCAAGGCCAAGGCCCGGGCCGAAGGCCTGTGGAACCTGTTCCTGCCCGAGTCCGAGCTGGGTGCCGGCCTGACCAACATGGAATACGCGCCGCTGGCGGAAATCATGGGTCGCTCGCTGATGGGCTCCGAGCCCTTCAACTGCTCCGCGCCGGACACCGGCAACATGGAAGTGCTGGTGCGTTACGGCACCGAAGAGCACAAGCGCACCTGGCTGGAGCCGCTGCTGCGCGGCGAGATCCGCTCTGCCTTTGCCATGACCGAGCCGGGCGTGGCTTCGTCCGACGCCACCAACATGGAAGCCAACGCGGTGCGCGACGGTGACGAGTGGGTCATCAACGGCCGCAAGTGGTGGACCTCCGGCGCTTGCGATCCGCGCTGCAAGATCATGATCTTCATGGGCCTGACCAACCCGGACGCACCGCGTCACCAGCAGCACTCGATGATCCTGGTGCCCACCGACACCCCCGGCGTGAAGATCCTCCGTCCGCTGCCGGTATTCGGCTACGACGACGCCCCGCATGGCCACGCCGAAGTACTCTTCGAGAACGTCCGCGTGCCCTACGAGAACGTGCTGCTCGGCGAAGGCCGCGGCTTCGAGATCGCCCAGGGCCGCCTCGGCCCAGGCCGCATCCACCACTGCATGCGCTCCATCGGCATGGCCGAGCGCGCGCTGGAACTGATGTGCAAGCGCTCCGTCAGCCGTACCGCCTTCGGCAAGCCGCTGGCGCGCCTGGGTGGCAACATCGACCACATCGCCAACTCGCGCATCGAGATCAACCAGGCCCGCCTGCTGACCCTGCATGCCGCGTACATGATGGACACCGCCGGCAACAAGATCGCCCAGAGCGAGATCGCCCAGATCAAGGTCGTGGCGCCCAACGTCGCCCTGCAGGTGATCGACCGCGCCATCCAGATGCACGGCGGCGCCGGTGTCTCCAACGACACCCCGCTGGCGTACTTCTATGCCATGCAGCGCACCCTGCGCCTGGCCGACGGCCCGGACGAAGTGCACCGTGCCGCCATCGGCAAGTTCGAAATCGGCAAATACGTGCCGCGTGACGCGCTGCGCAGCAGCCGCTGATCCCCGGCATTAATGAAAAAGGCCCGCTGATGCGGGCCTTTTTCATGGGCGGAAGGTAACGCTTTTCGTAGGAGCGGACTCCGTCCGCGATGGTTTCCGGCGCGAAGCGGACCTATCGCGGACGAAGTCCGCTCCTGCGTTCGGGCCATGGGTAGGGCGAATAACGCCTAAGGCGTTATCCGCCATCGCTGTCACCGGCGGATAACCCGTTCCGGGTTATGCGCCCTACGTGCAGCTTTTCGTAGGAGCGAGCTTGCTCGCGAACAGCCTCCCACAACGAACAAGGCCAGCTTGCGCTGGCCTTGTTCGTTCATTGCTCGGAAGAGGGCTCCGGCCCGTCGGTCTTCGCCCGCTGCTCGATCAGCCATTCCCGCCGCGTGTGCAACTGGGCGGCAAAGGCCCGCGCGGCGGCTTCGTGGGGGAAGCGCAGCGCGCGGCGACCGAGGCGGACCTGCCAATAGGCCTGGCCACGAAACTCAACGGTTTCGATCCTCACCTCCAGCGCTTGCATGCATCCTCTCCTGGCTGACGATTTCCAGCGGTTCCTCGCTGGCGCGGCGGGTCTTGAGCAGGGATAGCAGTATGCCACCCGCCAAAAGGCCGAAGGTTACGCCAAGGGACAGGGCTGCGGGAACCTTGCCGATGAATCCGTGGAGGAAAATCTTCGTGCCGATGAATACCAGCACCAGCGCCAGGGCGTACTTCAGGTAGACGAAGCGGTGGATCATCGCCGCTAGCGAGAAGTACAGGGCGCGCAGGCCGAGGATGGCAAAGATGTTCGAGGTGTAGACGATGAACGGGTCCTGGGTGATGGCGAAGATCGCCGGCACGCTGTCCACGGCGAACACCAGGTCGGCCAGTTCGATCAGGATCAGCGCCAGGAACAGCGGGGTGGCGTAGCGCACCAGCTTGCCCGAGGCGTCCGGCATCTTCACGAAGAAGTGGTGCTCGTGAATGGTGTCGGTCATGCGGATGCGCTTGCGCAGGAACTTCAGCACCGGGTTGTTCGCCAGGTCCGGCTCGTCGTCATGCTTGCTGAACAGCATCTTCACGCCGCTGAACAGCAGGAAGGCGCCGAACACGTACATGATCCACTCGAACTCCTTCACCAGCGCGGCGCCCAGGCCGATCATCAGCGCGCGCATGACGATGGCGCCGAGGATGCCCCAGAACAGCACCTGGTGCTGGTAGCGGCGGGGGATGCCGAAGAAGCCGAAGATCATCGCCATGACGAATACGTTGTCCATGGACAGCGACTGTTCGACGAGGAAACCGGTGTAGTACTCCACCGCGCTGGTGGCGCCGAACTCGTACCAGACCCAGCCACCGAAGGCCAGGCCGCAGGCGAAGTAGCCGGCAGACAGCATCAGGCTTTCGCGCACACCGATTTCATGGTGGTCGCGTTGCAAAACGCCCAGGTCGAGTACCAGCAGGAGAATCACGATGGCCAGGAAGGCCAGCCAGAACCAGGTGGCGGTTCCGAGGAATGGTTCGGTCAAAAAGGCGTGCAGAGCTGTCATTTGGCCCCTCCCTTAGTGTCGTTGTCGAAAAGTGACTCCGACATGGCGGTTGGCAACCGTCAGAGGGGCCCGGCGTCACTGGCGGGAAAATAGCAGAGCGGACGGCCCAGGCAAGCGAAGGAACGTAACAAGTTCCTACGCGATGGGCGATTCGCACCCGGAGCAGGGGTAGGACGATGCTGCGGGCCCCGTCTGGATTGAAGTGTAGTTAGGAATTCCCCTACCCGGTTCTCAGGTTTCGATGAGGGGCGTGCTGATTCGGGGCTCCTAGCATGGCGCCACTCGTTGCCAACGGTCATTCCGGTGGCGCTCTGCTCGTTATTCCCGCTTCCGGAGAACGCACATGAAACTCAAGCATCTCGCAATCGCCCTGCTCGTCGGCTCAACCCTGGCAGGCTGTGAATTCCCTCTGCAACAGGCACGGCCGCGCGCACCGGTCCCGCAGAACTGGGTCAGCGTGCCGGCGCTGCCTGTCATCGAGGAAGCGGTCCTGTCCCTGGCTCCGACTTTCCAGGGGCAGCGCAGTGGCGCGCTCATGGCGCAGATATGCGGTCTGGCGCGGGGCGATTTAAAGCAGGATCAGGTCAATGCACAACTGGCCGGCATGGGCATCGACTCCGCGCGGCTTCCGCGGCAGAGCAAGGATGCGACCGCACTGCTGGTCAACGGTGATCGCGCTGCCCAGGCAACGGCTTGCGCTGCCTACCAAGCCACCGATGTGCTGCTCGCTTTCAATCCTAAACCCTATCTCAAGGCCGTCCCGCAGTCCGATGAAAAGGGCAAGGACAAGGTCGCCGAAAAGCCGGTTCAGCCAACGCTCCAGGTGGACGACAAGAAACTCGGCAGTGTCCTGCCCATCCGGATTGCCCAGGCACGGACCAACGCCGATGTATTTGCCCTCATCGCCGAAAACCTCCAGCGCAAGCCGGGGCTCGATGTCGATGCCTACCGGGAGCAGGCGCGCGAACTGTTCAGCCGCCTGGCACCTACCTACATCGCCCGTGTTCCGGCGAATTTACCGTCGGCTAGCGCGAATTACCTGGTGACCGGCATGGGCGAGGGGCGCCTTGAATTCTCCAGCACTACCGGCGTTCGCTTCGACCTCTCGCTGGACAAGGGTCTGACGCTGACCCAGAACGGCGTGCTCTGGTACGGGAACGGGCAACTCCTGGGTCACCAGTACCGTTTGCGTACTGCCTATTTCCAGCCGGAAGTGGCGCAACTGCTCAACGTTCCGCAGAAGTAAGTCGAGGACGGGAAGGGGAGTTGCGTAATGCTGCAGATTGAAAATCCTGCTCTGCGCGAGTTGGCCAGCGTCGTTGGGCAGGCAGTCGGACTCCATCGGCAAGCGGTGAACTGCGCCGATCCCTGGCGCCTGCTCGGACGGATGATCGAAGCGTCGGAGCGGCTCTCGGTGGATGAGCTACTGGCGCTGCTGGAGCGACTGGCCGACGACGCCTTTCTCCAGCCGGCAGGGCTGGTGCTCGCGCGCCGTGCCTGCCAGCGCTATCCCGACCTGGCCTGGGTCTGGTTCCATCTGGGTCGTCACCTGCTGCTGGAAGACGCCAACTCGCAGGAAGCCCTGCCGGCACTGGAACGGGCCTGGCAGTTGGCACCCGAGGAGCGTGCGCAGTTCGCCGTCTGCCTTTCGGCAGCTTATCTGGCCGTCAAACGCTGGCGCGATGCGGAAAGTACCTGCCAGCTATTACTCGCGGCAGCCCCATCCAATGCTGATGCCTGGTCCAACCTGAGCATCGCCCTGCGCTCGCAGCAGCGTTGCCGCGAGGCAGTGGAGGTGGCCCGTCAAGCCTTGCACTGTGATCCGCACCACCAGCATGCCCCGAAGAATCTGGTCCTCGCCCTGACGGATGAATGCCGCTACAGCGAAGCGCTGGATACCGCGCGCGAGCTGATCACAACAAGGCACGACGACGCACAGCTGCGACTTTCCTTGGCCGAACTGGAGCTGCGCCTGGGGCACTGGGAAACGGGTTGGGCCAACATGGATTCACGCTTCGGCGCCATCGCACAGCTCGGCGCGCAGCAGGAGCTACGGGAGCGTCAACTCGGCGTCCCGCGCTGGCACGGTGAGCCGTTGGCGGGCAGGACACTGGGCATATGGCTGGAACAGGGACATGGCGACGCCATCCTGCTGGTGCGCTTTCTGCCACGTTTTGCCCGGTCGGTCCGCGAGCGGGGCGGTAGACTGGTGTTCGGCTGCTTCGGTCCGCTGGCAGAGCTGTTCCGCCTCTTGATTCCTGCGGAGGTAGAGCTGGATATCGACCACTTGCGCCTGACCGACTACCACTTGCCCCTGATGAGCGCCTGTGCCGCATTCGGTATCAGCGAAGCGGATGTTTCCGGGACGCCCTATCTGACAGCGAGTGCGGCTCTCACGAGTGAATGGCGTCGACAACTCGCCAAGGATCCGAGATTGCAGGTCGCTCTGGCCTGGACCGGCAATCCACAGCAGGTCCGCAATGCTCTCCGTTCACTGGGACATTCGGATCTGCGGAGTCTGATGCTCCTGGACAAGGTGCTGTTCCATTCGGTCAACCCGCAGGTGTCCGAGCTCGCGCAGCAGCTGGCTGCCGAAGGATTCCCGATAGTCGATCACAGCCGATCACTGGCGTCCTTCGCCGATACTGCTGCACTGCTGGCCTCGGTCGACTGCGTGGTCAGCACCTGCACCTCGACGGCTCATCTGGCTGGCGCCCTTGGCGCGCCGACGCTTTTGCTGCTCGACAGGGTCGGTTCCTATCTGTGGCGTCAGGACGAATGCATTACCCCATGGTATGACTCGGTAAGGATTGTCCGTCAGCAATGCCTTGGGGATTGGGCTGGTGTGGTAGCCCAGGTACGGCGGGAGCTGCTGGGCCGGGCGCAGGAAAAGTCCGCTTGCAGCGAGTGAGGGCAGGGCGGGCAGCAGTCGGCGCCGCCCGCCTTTTCGACGTTGATGCCGGAGGCGCTCAGTAGACCCAGACTTCGACGCGGCGATTCTTCACTCGCCCGTCATCGTCACTGTTGGCCGCGACCGGCAGGGCATCGCCCATGCCGCTGATCTCGCGGAACATCACGCCGTCCTTGGCCAGCTCGCGCCGCACTGCCATCGCGCGAAGCTTGGACAGCAGCTCGGCGCGTGCCGGGTCCTGCTTCGGATCGCCGAAGCCGACCAGTACCGTCTGCTTGTTCATCTTGCCGTTCTGCTGCAGGTACGCCAGCAGCCGGTCGATATCGCGCTGAGCCTTGTTGTCCAGCGTCGCGCTGCCCTCGCGGAAGCGGAAGTTCACGGACAGGCGCTGCGCATCGCGTGCCAGCGCCTGGTAGGACTCGGGCATGCTGGCGCGCGGGACCATCTTCACCGCCTGCACGCGCTGGCCGACGAAGCCGCTGGCGCTGACCAGCTTCTGGCCCTCGTCGCCCTGGGCGAACTGCAGCAGAGCGCGCGCCCAGCGATTGCTTTCCTCGGGTTTCATGTAGAGGAACAGCCGCCGCGACAGCGGGTAGTCCTCGGTGGCGATCAGCGTGGTCGAAGGCGGCATCGCCAGCGACTGACCGTCAGCGATCAGCAGCGGTTTGGCTTTCTGGATCGACGACAGGCCGACGAAGCCAATGCCTTGCGGATCGGAACTCACCTGTTGCGACAGCTGGTCGCTCGACTCGTAGCGCTGGGTGCCGTTGGCAAGCGCCTTGCCATGGCTCGCCAGTACCAGTTCCTTGAAGGTATCGAAGGTGCCGGAGTTGTCGTCGCGGGCGTACAGGCGAATGGCGCCGCCCTTGCCGCCGATTTCCTCCCAGGTCTTCACCTCCCCCGAGAAAATCTTCGCCAGCGTATCGGTGGTCAGCTCATCCAGCGGGTTGGCAGGGTTGACGATGATGGCCAGGCCATCGATGCCGATGATCTGCTCGGCCTTGGCGCTGCGCAGGTTGCCCGATGCAGAGAGCCCCGCAGCCTCGGCGTCCTTGATCGGACGCGAAGCGGCGGCCAGCTCGGCGGTATTGTCCTTCAGCGCGACGAAGCCGGTGCTGGAGCCGTGGGCTGCCAGGTCCACGATGGCCTCGCGACCGTCTGCCGAGCGGCCGACGATACGTCGTTCGTTCTCTGCCTTGCCGGCCTGATCGGAAACATCCTTGTAGCCCTCGCTGATCATCAGCCCCTTGACCAGCTCCGGCAGCAGGTGCGCGCCAATGGTATTGGAGCCCTGGATTCGCAGCACCGGCTCACCGCCCTGGGAGGAGGGTAATGCCGCGTATGCCTGCCACGGGAATGCATAGCAGATGAAGCCGATGACCAGCCACGTGATTGTCGTGAGCCAGGTGTCCGAGTCGCTGGTGCGCGCTCTGTGCAACATGAAACAGGTTCCCTGTAAGGCGTGGATGGCGCGCAGATTAAGTCGAAATCATTGCAGTGATGTGACTCCACCTGCCGTGTTAGAGCCCTGCAAGGCTGGTTCGGAGATATCTGCGCAGGCTTGGGGAGAAATCCGATTTTCGCCACTGCCGCCGGCCTCTACATCTGTGGGCTTCAAGACCACCGAGTAGAAGCCACCATGGACATGACGCTGGATTTCGCATCGCTTTTGATCAAGGTGGTGATCGTCCTGGCGACCATTCCAATGGCCGCGCAATTGGCCATCGTTCCGGAGCACTCCTCAACCATGGGGGCCGGCATTCTTTTCATGTTCCTGCCTTTACTGGTGCTCACGGTCCTGCTCGATCTGGGCCGGCTTCTCCGGCGCAATTGAGCGCAGCCGCAACCAGCCGACGGCGAGCCTCTCGGCACTTGATGTAGGGCAACTCCCCTCCAATCGGAAAATTCCTCGCGCGTTACGGGGAACGCCGATAACGCCCATGCGTTGGGGCAGGTGAAACTTGCGCGCTCCAGAAACCCAGCCGCCGGAGGGCGACGATGAACCGACCTGCAAGCCCCCGCAGGCACACAACCACTGACTACCCGATCGCGCAGGGGCTCCTGGTTCCATTGGTCCTGCGCGACATGCCCGCCCTGTGCTGGGGCCGGTTTGGAGAAAAGACCTGGCCCCGGCACGCCAGTCTGGCCGAGCTTCGACACAACGCCGCGCCGATAACCGAAGCAGGTTGGCACCCGTGGGAAACGGTTACTGGCGGGCAACGTGACGCATCTGCCGATGCGCTTCCTGATGCGCCCCAGAGACAGGAGATTGCACTGCTCGCAGCAGGCGCAGTCGTCGCGGCGGAGTCGACGGAAGAGTTGGAACTCGCCATGGATGCCGGAGAGCAGTCGATGAAAGACGTTAGCGAACCTGATGCAAGTGATATCCCGCTCGGTGCGGCTGTCGCCCGAGGGGACATGACGCCCCCGCCCGGCGAGGTCGTGCCCAGTGAGCACGGCGATGCAATGCAGATGAACAGCCCTGATCGGAAGGAACATGAAATGAGCGAAATCCCAGAAGCCACGGTCGAGGACATAATTCCTCACGCCGAAATCCCGGAGCTCGAAGAAACTGGCGCCGCGCTGATCGTGCCTCGCCTGGAAACCGAGCCGGATGATGTATTGAGCGACGTTCAAAGCACGCTCAACTCCCTGGCCGGCATGGCCCAGGGGCTGACCCAGCAGAAGCAGGCGACAGTACGTTTGCTCGACGAGCTCGAGGAAAGGAGCAATCTGCTGCAGGAGCGCGAGCGTCAGGTCGATGAAAAGGAAGAGCGCCTGCGCCAGATGGAGAACCACCTCAAGGACGCCAAGACGAACTTCGACCGGGCCGCTGCCGACGGCAATCGACTACTGGCCGAGCGGAGCGAAGCGCTCAAGGAACTCGCCCAGACCGTTGACGCCCGTGACCGCGCCACGCTCAAGCGTGCGGAAGCCGTGCAGGCGGAGCAGCAGCGTATCGATGGGATATCAGCAGGGCTGCGCGCACGCGTCTCGGAACTGGATGAGCGTGAGAGCGCGTTGAAGCGCAGGACTGAGGAGCTTGCACTCAGGCTCAAGCAACTGCAGGGCGCGAAGGACAAGTTCAGTGCCATCGTGAAGAGCTTCAATGAAACCGTGCAGTTCAACAGCACCCTGTCTGCGATCTCCAAGACAGTAACGGAATGATTTCGCCGCCGGAGGCGCGCTGCCGTCCCTGTGCTGGCGTGTTCGAATTGCGGCAGTTGCTTCACGCCGCCGCCGGGCGCTGATGTGATCATGTCGGAACAATCGAGTATCGAGAGGGTGCTGTCGGAATGGCGGCCACTTCTCTGTCGTGATTGCGGGAGGGGGCATGGCTCGCGTGCTGCTGGTGACTCCTGAAGGGCACCCGTTCGACAAGCTCCACAAATGGGTGGGCCATCGGCGGGTATTCAGGCTCGGCTCGGCAACGGAGGCCCTGCGATGGCTGAAACCTGGCCGGTGCGAACTGTTGATCGTGGCTTCCGAGTTGCCGGGCATCCATGGATTGGAGCTGGTGCGGATGCTTCGTCGCCAGGGGGGGCTGGCTCAGGCAACTCCGGTGCTGGTCTGCTCCAACCTGACCTCCTCCCTGAACATTCGGCGTGCGATAGGGCACGGCGCCTCTGGCTTTATCTCCCTTGCTGATTGTCCGGAGCTGCTGTCGCGCGTGATCGATGCGCTGCTCCAGGGAGCCCTGATTTTTCCCGAGTACAGCTCGTCCTTATCTGAAAGCGACGCTCGCTGGCAGAAGGCCCTGGAATTTTCCACCGAACACGTGGCTGTCCTTCATGGGCTGTGTGAGGGAACTTCGCCAGCGTCCCTGGCCATGCTTCTGCAGACCACGGGGGCCAGGGTCAATCTTTGCAAGCGACAGATGATGCGCAAGCTGGAGGTGGCATCTTTTGAAGACCTCATCGCGATCTGCCGGGAAATCGGCTTGATTCCCTAGATGATGACGGCAGGGCGCAGGACTCCACCTGTTGAACAAGTAATTTTCCTTCACGCTTGTCAGGAGCTACTGACATCCCCCATTGCCTTCATCGAAAACAATCACCGCTGTATCCACGCCGTCGAAATCTCGCCGGCACCAGCAACGGGCCGCGGTTGGCGGCCTTGTCGGAACAATGGAGATCAATGATGAATCCGCAACCCGCACCGACTCCGGATGTACCGGAATACGGCGAAACCGCAGGTATCGATCCGCGCGCCTACCGCGCTGGCACTGGCCCGGTTTCTGCCGTCGATGAGCTGGCAGCCCTGGAGCGGCAGCTGCATCAACTCGAGTCATCCTGCACCCATCAAGACCCTTCGCCGCAGCTGCGCGAGTCGAAGTACGCCGAGCAGAGTTGTCTGCATCCAGCCAACGAGGAGCCTACCGTCATGCCTGCATCCGCCCGCCGCGAACCACCTGAATACCCTGCTCGGCCGTCGGCCTTGCAAACCCAGGTCGTCGCGGATCAGGAGCCTGTCGCTGCAACCGCCGCGATGGAAACCGATGGCGTACTGCACGACGTGCAAGCCACGCTGGATTCCCTGGCCGGCATGGCCAACGGGCTGTCCCGGCAGCGCCAGGAGATGCTCAAGGTACAGGACGCCCTGGAAGAGCGGCGCGCCATTGCTCAGGACCGGGAACGCCTCCTGGCGGAATGGGAAGACCGTCTGCGTATGCATGAGCAGGGCTTGCAGGAACAGAAGCTGGGCGTCGAGCTGGCTGCCGAGCAGAACGCCGCCCTGCTCGCTGAGCGAAGTGCGGTCCTGCAGGCACTGGCCGAGAGTGTCGAGAGTCGCGATCGTGCCGCGATCAAGCGCGCTGAGTTGCAGGAGCAGGAGCAGCGCAGTCTGGACCGCCTGTCCGGACAGCTGCAAGGCCGGGCAAAGGAGCTGGACGAACGTGATGTTGCCCAGCAACGACAGGCGGCTGAGCTAGCGGTGCGCCTCAGGCAACTGGTCGATGCCAAGGACCGTTTCAGTGCCATCGTCAAGGGCTTCAACGAGACGGTTCGCTTCAACAGCGCGCTGAGCAGCATCAGCAATGCCGTTGCCGCAACAGAGGGCGAATAACTCCCCGATACTGTCAGCGAAACAAAGGGTCGATCGCGCATGCAGCGTGATCGGCCCTTTGTTTTTTCGAGCATCTGATCTGGCTGGATCAGCTGTTCGCGAATTTACCTACGAGTGAGCCCACCACTTCCCTGAATTCCAATTCCTGCCGTTCATGCGTGGGACTTCTTTCCTGAGGAAATGACTACCCGTTCCGTCACTACCTTTGGTGTCGGAATCAAGGAATTCACTGATGGGTTGTAGGGGGTATTCCTACATATCGGCTTCTTAGGGTTCGGTAAATTTCTCATCACTGGATAGCAAGAACAACCGCTCTCCACGGCACCTTTCGCGCAATGCCTGTTAACCGTTCTGAAGGGCAAAAGCGAAGGCGCCAACCACCTTGGACACCGTCCCAAGGCAATACCCATCCGACCTACAGGTAGTCAACCATGAGCATGAAAAAACGCATTTCCGCCGCCGCCCTGATCAGTGCTGTCGGCCTGTCCGGCCTTGCCAGCAGCGCCATGGCCGAAGACGGCACCATCACCTTCAAGGGTGAAATCACCGACACCACCTGCACCGTCTCCGGCGGCGGCGCGGCCACCGGTACCGGCGACATCACCGTGCAGATGCCGACCGTCAGCAAATCCGCCCTGCCGAGCGTTGGCAGCACTGCCGGCGATACCAGCTTCTCCCTGGTCCTGGGTGGCGCCAACTGCGCCGACGGCAAGACAGCAGCCATGAACGTGGAAACCTCACAGACCCTGCAGCTGGACTACGCCACCGGCGCCCTGAAGAACACCGGCACCGCCTCGGGCGTCCAGGTTCGTCTGGTCAACCCGGCCAACAACCAGCCGATCAACCTCGGCGTGAACGGCACCTACGCCAATGGCGCCACCGTCGTCAGCGGCAGCAACCAGCCGGCCGCCACCACCCAGGGCAACAGCGCAACCCTGAACTACGCCGCGCAGTATCTGGCCGTGGACCCGGTTGACGCAGGCTCGGTCAACACCAGTCTGGTCTATTCGATGAGCTACAACTGACCGAGTACCGGGGCAGGGCCAACCGGCCTTGCCCCGGGATCGGATCACCCCTTGTTCGCTGGAGATTCGCCATGAAGATTCTGCCTCGCCAACTCTGCCTGTTGCCGCTGCTGGCCGCCATCGGCCTGGCCCATGCCGGCATCGAGATCAATGGCACCCGTGTGGTCTATCCCGCTGGCAAGAGCGAGGTATCGGTCAGCATGGTCAACAACGACAAGGACGCCCGACTGGTGCAGGCCTGGGTCGACACCGGTGATGCCAGCGTACGCCCCGAGACCACCAAGGCGCCCTTCGTCATCACTCCTCCGCTGTCGCGCGTCAACCCCGGCAAGGGGCAGACCCTGCGGCTGATCTTCACCAAGGCCCAGGTCCCCCAGGACCGGGAAACCGTGTTCTGGCTCAATGTCCTGGAAATCCCGCCCAAACCCAAGGCTGCGCAGGGCGAGGAGAGCAACTACCTGCAGTTTGCCGTGCGCTCGCGACTGAAGATCTTCTATCGCCCTTCCGGCCTGCCAGGCAGCCCGGACGAAGCCGTCAAGGCGATTCACTGGCGCCTGCTCGCCAAGGGCAACGGCTATGCCGTTGAGTGCGATAACCCCTCCGCTTACAACGTCTCGTTCAGCAACGTGAACCTCAAGGGTGCTCCGCGCGATGAGCGCGTCAGCAAGGGCGGCATGTGTCCCGCCAAAGGCAAGGAAACCTTCGCCGTGATGGGCGGCCCGGAAGGCTCCGGCGGCAAGGTGGTGTTCACCTCCATCAACGACTACGGCGGCTTTGACAACCACGAGGCTGACTTCAGCCGCTGAGGCCCTGCAAGACCACAGCAACCTCTCAGCAACCCCATCCCCTGAGCAGCAGCTCCCACGTCCCCGGACGCTGGGCAGGGGAGGTTTTTGCCCGGGATCGGCATATCCACCCTGAAAGCGCGCTCCGAACGAAGAACAGCCGGTCGGAGCCGACTCTTTCGCGGCCTGCCGGGCCCTGGTTCGGACGGCTGCTTCAGCCCAGGCGATAGAGAGATTTCCCCGGCAAGTCCTTGGGGGAATTCCTACATATCGATCTGACGCCCGGCAGTAATTTTTCTATCGAAGGTTGGCGCTGTGTTTCCCCCAGCGCCGCACCTGTCGGGATGCCACCGGCCACTTCCGGAGCATTCCTCGATACCTCAACCGTGGTGTCTACGAGCATGAAACCGCACAAACGCATCGCCCCTGTGACTCACCCCCTGGCTGGCTGTCGTCTCGCCCGCCTGAGCCTCGCCATTCTGATCGCCCTGGGTCACATCCCGGCGCTGTGGGCCGACGACCAGTGGGTAGAGTTCAGCGACGCCTTCACCAGTGCCGATGGCCAGGTGGACATCTCGCGGTTCGAGAAGAACAACCCCGTCATGCCCGGAACCTATCGCGTCGACCTCTACGTCAACGGCTACCGCATCGCCCGCAAGGACATCGAATTCCGCGCTGTCGAGGGCCAGGCAAACGCCAGCGCCTGCTTCGACTACGCCACCCTCACACAGATGAACGTCGATGTACTCAAGCTCGACCAGGCCCGGGTCAACCCCAGCAATGCCTGCATCGATCTCGCCGACGTCAGCCCCGAAGCCACTGCCAGCATGGACATGGGCGAACTGCGCCTGGACGTCAGCATTCCCCAGGCCGCGCTGGTCAAGCAGGCTCGTGGCTACGTCAGCCCCGAACTCTGGGACGAAGGCATCAACGCCTTCAAGCTTGGCTACAACTTCAACGGCTACACCGCCCAGCAGCGCAACGCCGGGGCCGCCGAGTCGCGCAACAGCAACGCCTTCCTGGGCCTCGACATGGGCCTGAACCTGGGCGGCTGGCGCCTGCGCAGCCAGGAAAGCGCCAGCTATGACCAGCAGTCCGGCGGCACCCAGTGGCAACGCGTCACCACCACCGCCGAACACGACATCACCGCGTGGAAAGCCCAGGCCGTACTCGGCGAGAAATCCACCGAAGGCCGGCTGTTCAACTCCACGCCCTTCACCGGCGCCAGCATCGCCAGCGACGACCGCATGTACCCCGACTCGCTCAATGGCTACGCGCCGGTCGTGCGCGGCATGGCAAACACCCAGGCCCGTGTGGAAATCCGCCAGAACGGCATGCTGCTCTACGAAACCACCGTTGCTCCCGGCCCGTTCGAGATCAATGACCTCTACGCCACCGGCTATGGCGGCGACCTGGAAGTGACCGTCTACGAGGCCGACGGCACCCGCCGCGAGTTCAGTGTGCCCTATGCGGCCACGCCGACCCTCCTGCGCCCCGGTCGCAGTCGCTGGGCGGTCACCACCGGCCGCCTGCGCCGTGATGACCTGCAGGAGACCCAACCCTACTTCGGCGAAGCCACCTACCAGCGTGGCATCAACAACTGGCTGACCGCCTATGCCGGCGGCCAGTCCACCACCGACGACCTCTATCGCAGCGCCCTCGGCGGCCTGGCCTTCAATACCCCGGTCGGCGCCGTGTCGCTGGACATCACCCAGTCCCAGGCCAACCTCTATGGCGGCGCCCGCGAGTCCGGCCACAGCACCCGACTGGCCTACTCGCGCAGCTTCCCGGAAATCGGCACCGACTTCGCCCTGGCCACCTTCCGCTACTCCAGCTCCGGCTACCTCGACCTCGTCGATGCCGCCAGCCTCGATGACCTGATGCGCAAGGCCGGCACCAGCAACCCGGATTCGGTCGGTTATGCCCGCAGCAAGCAACGCCAGACTCTGACCCTCAACCAGAACCTCGGCGAGCGCATCGGCCAGCTCAACATCACCGCCAGCCGCGACCGCTACTGGGGTGAGCAGCCCGGCTCGACCACCTATTCGCTGGGCTACAACACCCGTATCAAGCGTGCCAGCGTCGGCATCACCGCCAGCCGCACCTACAACACCGACGATGTCAGCGGCCAGAGCGGCTACGACAGCCAGATCACCCTCAACCTGTCGATCCCCCTGGGCGGCCCGTCCGTACGCCACCCGGCCACCCTCAGCCTCAACAGCACCCACGACCGGCAGAACGGCAACAGCCAGAACGCCGGCATCAACGGCTCGCTCGGCGAAACCAACCAGTACACCTACGGCGTGCAGGCCAGCCGCTCCGACTCGCGTGACGGCACCGGCTTCGTCGGCAACGCCGGCTGGCAGTCGCGCTACGCCAACCTGGGCGCGGGCTACAGTCAGTCTGACGACTACCGCCAGGCCTCCGTCAGTGCTACCGGCGGGCTGGTGGCGTATTCCGGTGGCGTGGTGCTGATGCCCAGCCAGGACATTGGCAGCCCCATCGGCCTGGTCGAAGCCAAGGGCGCCACGGGTGCGCGTCTCTCCAGCAGTGGCGAGGCCCGTATCGACGGCAATGGCCAGGCCGTAGCGGCCGGCCTCATGCCCTATCGGCAGAACGACGTCACCCTCGACCCCGAAGGCACCTCCATGGACGTGGAACTGCAGACCACCCGCGTACAGACCGTTCCCCGCGCCGGAGCCGTGGTCAAGCTCACCTTCGAAACCGAATCCGGCCGCGCCGTGCTGATCACCGCCCGCCGCCCCAACGGCGAAGAACTGCCCTTTGGCGCCGCCGCCCTGGATGAAGAAGGGCATGAAGTCGGCACCGTAGGGCAGGGCGGCAACATCTTCGTACGCGGCGCGGAGCAGGGCGGCCGGCTGACGCTGAGCTGGGGCGAAGGCCCCGGTCGCCAGTGCCACCTCGACTACAGCTTGCCGGAGCGCCAGGACGGCGATAGCGAGCAGCCCTTTACCACGCTGGAGGCCGAGTGCAAGTGAACCGAACCAACCTTGCCCGGTACGCCGAGCCGATCACCGATCCACTGGTACGGGATGCCAATGATCTTCGGCACTCCAGAACATCGACCACCAGCGGCCTCGACACGTCGAGGGGCGCTTCCAGGAACGAGGACCGCACCATGGCCAAGAAAGCCAAACTGACACTCGCCGGACTTGCCCTGTCATGTCTGCTCGCCCTGTTCGCGACCCCGGAGGAAGCCAGTGCGGCGACCACCTGTACTTTCAGCCCGGCAGCTCCAGCCTATGTCACCCTGAACTTGCCCAGCAGCATTACGGTACCGGCCGGTGCCAAGGTTGGTGCGGTACTCTGGTCAGGAAGCACCGGAAATACCCAGAGCCTTGCAACCAACTGCAATGGAACCTGGTATGCCGTTATTGCTTATGTATCCGGCGTCTCGATGGCACAGACTGCCGCCGCGGACGTCTATGCCACCAACGTTCCGGGAATCGGAGTCAAGGTCACAGGCTACGGGACTTCCATGCCCACTCCGGGTACTGCTCGTAACATGGTCACATACGGCGCCGGAACGATCGGGAGTTACCTGTCTTTCGGACTGTCGCTCGTCCTCACCGGCCCAGTGGGTTCGGGAGGCACTGTAAAACTGGCATCCCCCTTGGCAGGCGGCTATTCCAGCAACAGCCCCACGACCTTGCTGCAGGCGACGGCGTACGGCCTGTTGAATATCACTGGCTCCACGAAGATCAACCTGCCCGGCTGCACCACATCCAATGTTGACGTGCCCATGGGGCGTATTCCTCTCAACCGCTTCTCCGCAGGCGTGGGCAGCACTTCACCTTCCGTACCCTTCCAGCTGGAACTCAATTGCCCGGCGAACTGGAATGGCATCAACTACAGGATCGATCCTGCCACGCCAGTGGTTTCCGGCACCAATGCAGTGGTTGCACTGGATGCCAGCTCCACTGCGTCGGGCATCGGCCTGCAATTGCTCGACAATGTCGACAGCCCGCTGTCAGCGGACAAGGGATTCCAGAAAGCCGTACCGCTGGGCAGTGCGCCAGGTAGTGACGCCTACAACAAGGCCGCCGCCGGCATCTACCAGATTCCGCTGCGGGCTCGTTACTACCGCACTGGCGCTACCGTTGGCGCGGGCAAGGCCAACAGCTCGATGACCTTCACCATCACCTACCAGTGAGCTTGGCGCTGATCTGGCCGAGGCGGCGCGACTATCCTCACGCCGGGCAAGCCAGCCCCACTGCGAGCCAGGCTAGATGGTGTGTAGACCGCAGGAGTCTTCAAGGAGCAGGCAATGCAAAGCCGATTCATCGTCCTGGCCGCCGTACTGGTCGGTGTTCTGTTCGTCGGGCAGAGCTCCTGGGCGGCGATATGCAGCTTTACCAGTGGCGGGCCTGGCAGCTACACCATTCCGGCAATTCCCCCCATCTCGGTGAGTAGAGATATCGCCCCCGGAACGCCATTGACGAGCGTGCTGGGGCCTTATTCCACAAGCACTGCGAAAGTTTCCTGCGTCGGCAAGATGTGGGTGACGGGAAAGTTTGGCCCCGTGCTGGAGGCCTCCGGAATAGAAAACGTCTACAAGACCAATGTTCCGGGGGTGGGGATAAAAATGTGGAATGGCGGCAGTGCTACCCCGGTTTACTTTGGTAACTCGATAAACTCCTGGGGGGTTCCGTCGGATAACTACAGCGGCGATCTCTGGCTGCGTAATACCTACCTCCAGTTCATTGCGATAGGAACCGTTTCGGCAGGGAACTACAGCCTTTCCAATCCCATCATGGAGGGTTACGCAAGCGCCTCCCCGACAGCTCAGTCGAATGCCCTGCTGTATGCCTCCTTTTCACTCAACTCATTTGCCATTACCGCCAGGAGCTGCGCGACGCCGAACGTGACGGTCAATCTCGGCAAGCACAAGATTTCCGAGTTCACCGGCATCGGCTCGGTGAGTTCCAGCACGCCATTCAACTTTGCGATGAACAACTGCATGGCCGGCATGGCGTCGATAAGCTACATGTTCCAGCCAGTGACCAGCCTGATCAGCAGCCCCGCGCAATACATCACCCTGGATGGCTCCTCGACTGCATCGGGAGTGGGTATCCAGGTGCTGTTCGATAACGACACGCCGGTGCCTTTCAATATCAAGACACGCTTCACGGGCTACAGCGGCGCCGCGGGTAGTTACTCCATTCCAATGAAGGCCCGATACATCAAGATTGCGGACACGCTGAAGGCGGGTACTGCCAACTCTTCGGTGGTGTTCACCATGACCTACGAATAAACAGGGCGACTGCCGTTGTTGGCTTCTGATGGCTAACTCGCACTGCAATACGTAAGCGGTGGGTGTGCAACTTGTTGCAAGAAAGCACCACTACGTGAGGCAGAAGCGCAATTCGGAATCCCCTGACGCAGCCACCGGAAGGATGCGCAGGTCTTGATATTGCTGCCTTTGCACAGGGCTCGGTAACGTCGCTCCGCCATGACGAAAGTCGTGGCCGGGCGTGAGAACCCGTGTAGATGCGGCGCGGCAGCGTCATTCGTACAGCCGGTGAAACTTCATCGGCCGTGCGCATTCAATGACGGCCGTGCAAGGCGGGCTTCGGCCCGGGCTGGTAGCCTGCATCACCGGTTTCTCACCCTTGCACGGTCCGTCTCCCTACCCGTGAGAAGGTTGGACAGGCGGCTCCTCAATAGATGCAGGAGTATCTGAGATGCCTTATCCGGCTTTTACCCCCGCGCTCCGCCAAGCCGATTCACTTCCTCAATTCCTCGCGAAGCTTTCTGGTAGCCCTTCGTTCGCCCGCAACCGTCTGGAGAGTTCCTGATCCTCGCTTCCATTGTTTGCAGAAGCGAAGCCGTGCGTTGTGCTTTCCGAAGGCCGGCGCACTCGCCACCCACGGATCGAGGAACTCTCCATGCGCAAGAGACGCTACGTCACCCATATCCCGCCAGCTGATGGCCAGCCCGGCCTTGAGCTCGGTTGGCCGGCGGACTGCCAGTCGGCCATGGATGATGCCCTGCAACGCGCCGAGCACTGGTTGGCTCAGGCGAACAAGCCGATCCTCTGGACGGCCATGATCATCGGTCGCCAGGAGCAGGATGGCGCCACCCGCCGTACCGCCTATGAGGTCGCCTTCCTCACCCGTCTGCAACAGCGCCTGGAGGAACTGGAGCGGGCAGCTCGCGAGCGCCAGGCTTCCCGCGACCGTCGCTCACGGCTCCAGGGCGTCATCCTGCCTCCGGTCTGACGGTGCTGCCGATTGCCGCCGTTGGCCCTGGTCAACGGTTGGTAACCGCGCATGGCTATCGACCCTGCCGGCCCTCCCGGCAATCCCACGGACTGACCTGCGCGTTCGCATCCCCACCCAAGCTTTTCTCTCCTTCAGGCAACGACTTCGGACTCCTCCGAAAGCCGTCGTCTTCTGAGGTCCGCTTGCTCGGTACTTGCTCAAAGCTCGTACCAGAGCGCTGCGCGCTATCGCCAATCCTCCCGCCGGCAAGCCCGACAATCCACTGATACCGCCTTGCCGGCAGGGCACGGCGCAAGCCCGAAAAGGCGGCTGGATCGACTTACCGGAAAGTTCCTACGGTCACTGCTGGGGATACTGATTATTAAGAAACGGCCGGGTTTTTATCGTTAGCGCCTCGAAGAACCCTGTGCCCATTCCGCCATGAAAGCGCTTCCCATCCCGCCCGTTTCCACCCCGCAACGCCTGCCGCGATTGCCAGGGGACGGCTGCGCCTGGGTCGCTCTCATCCTGGCCTTCATGCGGCGCTCCGTCGCCCTCGCACTTCTTCACCTGCTCGATCTCCCGGCCTGCCGGCCGGCCACGCGCCGCCTTCGCCATGCCTTCGGCCGTCGCGCCTCTCTCCTGAATTTCCGGTCCGCCGCCAGCCCTGGCTGCCCATGCGGGCGCCACGTCAGCGCGCCTGTAGCGCCCTTGCCCGGCGCGGCCCATCGCCCTTTACGCAGCACGGCAGGCACCGGATGCGCCCTGCGCGCCCGGCCTTTCGCCGCGTGGCAAACCTCGTCCCGCTGATTCATCGGGCTTTAGAACCCGGCTCCCTGGGCCGGCAGTGAACCGTGGCTCTCTGAGCCCGCAAGGAGTTTTCTCTTGAACAAGATTTACAGAGTGGTGTGGAGCGCGACCCTGGGTGGTTGGGTCGTCGCTTCGGAAATGGCCAAGGGGCGCAAGAAGAGTGGTGCCTCGGCAGGAAGCAAGTTACTGGTCCCTATTCTGACCGCTGGTGTGGCCGCGATTGGATCCTCCTTTTTGCCGGGTAATGCTCATGCGGGGGCGATCTACGTCTGTAAAAGCAACGGTAATGTCAGTGGGGCGAACTCAGACAACGATGCTCCGTCTGCCTGGAGTGCCGGAGCTCAATACGGTTGCGCGGCCGGTCAGCCTTTTGGTGCCGGCATGATGGAGAACTATTACGGAACCGGAGTAGGTAAAGGTGGTGCCTCCATTTTTGTTGGACCCCCGGCCGGAGGAACTGGCAAGGCTCTGATCGATGCTTACAACGGTTTGACCATCAAAGCCACAACTGATCTGGCAAGTAACAAGATCATCAATCTGGCCAATGGCACCGTTTCTTCCTCGTCTGGAGATGCGGTAAACGGCTCTCAGCTGTTCGGTCTTGGGAGCTCGGTAGCCAGCGCTCTGGGCGGCGGCGCCGCGATCAAGGCCGATGGCACCATCGATCCGGGCTTCACTGTCAACGGCACCAAGTACGCCAACGTAGCAGCGGCTATCCAGGCCGCAGGTGACTCCGACTCGCGCTATTTCAAGGCCGGCGGTAAGAATGACGGCACCGATGATGCTGTCGCGACGGCTGCCCTTGGTGTGGCGGTGGGGGCCAGCTCTGCTGCCACTACTGCAACTGGTGCGACTGCAATCGGTGCCACCGCCACTTCTTCCGCGTTCGTGGCAACTGCGTTGGGCTACGGCGCCAAAGCGACATCCGATAACTCCAGTGCACTGGGTTCCTTCTCGGCAGCTTCGGGATTGAGCTCCACAGCAGCGGGCTTCCGCTCTTCTGCAGAGGGCAACTACGCCACTGCTCTGGGTGGGGACTCTATAGCCTCGGCTAACAGTTCCACTGCCCTGGGGCAAAAGGCTTCCGCCACTGTGCAGGACAGCGTTGCATTGGGTCATGCATCCGTTGCCGATCGCGTCAATACCGTATCGGTCGGCCGCGCAGGCGCCGAGCGCCAGGTCGTCAACGTCAAGGCGGGTACCCAGGGTACCGACGCTGTGAACTTCGATCAGCTCAAGGGCGTCAGCTCCTCCGTTGCCACTGCGCTGGGTGGCGGGGCATCGGTGAAGACCGACGGCACCGTCGATCCAGGCTTCACCGTCAATGGCACCAAGTACGGCAACGTGGCTGACGCCATCCAGGCCGCCTCCAGCAGCACCAGCGGCGACTCCCTGAACTGGAATGCCACCCTGGGCGCCTACGATGCCAGCCATGGCTCCGGTAAACCGCAGAAGGTCACCAATGTGGCGGCTGGCAAACTCTCCGCCGACAGTACTGAGGCGGTGAACGGTGCGCAGCTGAACCAGACCAACCAGGACATCAGCAACCTCACCGGCGCCACCACCAACATCTTCAACAACGGCACCAAGTACTTCCACGCCAACTCCACCGGCGCCGACTCCTCGGCTACCGGCCAGGATGCCGTGGCGGTAGGCATGGGCGCATCCGCCTCGGCCACCAACAGCATGGCCTTCGGCCCCGGCTCCCTGGCCACGGGCGTCAACAGCATGGCCTACGGCAGCAAGGCTTCCGCCACCGGCGGCGGCAGCGTCGCCATCGGCGCCGGCGCTTCGTCGGCCGCCGCCAACTCCCTGGCATTGGGCTCCCAGTCCAACGCATCGTTCATCAACTCCGTTGCCATCGGTGCCAATACCAGGACTTCACGCTCCAACAGCGTGTCGTTCGGCGGCCGGGTGCTGACCGATGTCAACGCTGGCGTCCAGGACACCGACGCGGTCAACTTCGCCCAGCTGAAGAACATGATGGGCTCCAGCGTGACCGAGACCGTGTCCTCGCTGCTCAAGTCCCAGAGCTTCATGGCTGCTCCGGAGCAGGTTGCCGCGGCCGCTACTCCGGAAGCCTCTGGCAAGAGCCTGCTGATGGGCGGCAGCGTCCTGCAGGCTGAGGCTGAGGCCGAGGTCACCAGTATCCCGTTCTTCCGTACCTCCTCCAACCCGGAGTACGGCGACGCCCATGCCGGCGGCCTGGACAGCATCGCCATCGGTATGGAAGCCACGACCACCGGCAGCAACGATATCGCCATCGGCACTGGCTCCTACACCGGCCGGCCGCCAAGCGGTGCCGGTGCCGACGGCCTGGGCAGCATCGCCATTGGCGCTGACGCCATGGCGTTGACTGGCAGTACTGCCATCGGTAACCAGGCCAAGACCCTGAAGGAAGACCAGGTCGCCATCGGCCATGGCGCTACCGTTTCCGATACTGGCGGTGCGGGCACCGCTATCGGTGCCAGGGCAATGGTCACCGGCAACTCGGGCGTTGCCATCGGCAACACCACCACCGCCAGCGGCAGCCAGTCGCTGGCCTTGGGCACTCTGGCCAGCGCTACCGGAGACAGGTCTCAGGCACTGGGTTACGCGGCCAACGCCAACAAGGTCAACTCCACGGCGATCGGCGCCTATTCGGTGACTCGCTTCGGCGCACAGACCGGCTATACCGCCGCCGTGCTCACCGCTCCGCAGAACTCCATTGGTGAAGTCGCCGTCGGCACCGCCACCGGCCAGCGCACCATCAGTGGCGTAGCGGCAGGCAAGGACGACTACGACGCGGTCAACGTCAAGCAGCTGCTGGCCGTCTCCGCAGGTTCCACCAGCGACGCGGTGAAATACGACAGCAGCGCCCATGACAAGGTGACCCTGGGCGGCGCCGACGGTACCACCATCACCAACGTGGCTGCCGGCGAACTCTCCGCTGACAGCACCGACGCGGTGAACGGCTCGCAGCTGTTCGACACCAACGAAAACGTGGCCAATATCGACAACCGCGTAACCAACGTGGAAGGCGATATCACCACCATGGGCGATTCCATCGCCAACAACACCACCAACATCGACACTCTGCAGCAGGACGCCCTGCAGTGGAACGAGACGCTGGGTGCGTACGATGCCAGCCATGGCACCGGCGATGCGCAGAAGATCACCAACGTTGCCGCTGGCGAACTCTCCGCCGACAGCACTGACGCGGTGAACGGCTCGCAGCTGTTCGACACCAACGAGAATGTGGCCAATATCGACAACCGCGTGACCAACGTGGAAGGCGATATCACCACTATCCAGGGCGATGTGGCGGGCAACACCACCAACATCGACGCTCTGCAGCAGGACGCCCTGCAGTGGAACGAAACGCTGGGTGCCTACGATGCCAGCCATGGCACCGGCGATGCGCAGAAGATCACCAACGTGGCTGCCGGCGAACTTTCCGCCGACAGTACTGACGCGGTGAATGGCTCGCAGCTGTTTGCAACCAACGAAAGCATCAGCAACCTGTCCGGTGACATCACCAACATTGCCGGTGACGTGACCACCCTCGGCGATACCATCACCAACATCAACGAGAAGGGCACTAAATACTTCCACGCCAACTCCACTGGCGCCGACTCCGAAGCAACTGGCGTCGACTCCGTGGCCATCGGCATGGGCGCAGCCGCCAGCCATGACGGCAGCATTGCCTTGGGCGCCGGTTCCATCGCGAACGGCAGCACCCTGAGCAAGGAAGCCTACCTGGTCGGCGGTACCGCCAGAGGTGAAGTCAACATCGGCGACCGTCGCATCACTGGCCTGTCGGCTGGCGCGGAAGACTCCGATGCCGTCAACGTGGCCCAGCTGAAGCAGGTGTCCTCCGAGTCCGTGGCCAGCGCCGTGCAGTACGACGGTGCCGACCACAGCAAAGTGACCCTGGGTGGCGCCGACGGCACCACCATCACCAATGTGGCTGCTGGCGAACTCTCCGCCGACAGCACCGACGCGGTGAACGGTTCGCAGCTGTTCGACACCAACGAGAACGTGGCCAACATCGATAACCGCGTGACCAACGTGGAAGGCGACATCACCACTATCCAGGGCGACGTGGCGGGTAACACCACCAACATCGACGCTCTGCAGCAGGACGCCCTGCAGTGGAACGAGACGCTGGGTGCGTACGATGCCAGCCATGGCACCGGCGATGCGCAGAAGATCACCAACGTTGCCGCCGGCGAACTTTCCGCCGACAGCACTGACGCGGTGAACGGCTCGCAACTGTTCGACACCAACGAGAACGTGGCCAATATCGACAACCGCGTGACCAACGTGGAAGGCGATATCACCACCATCCAGGGCGATATAGCGGGCAACACCACCAACATCGACGCTCTGCAGCAGGACGCCCTGCAGTGGAACGAGACGTTGGGTGCGTACGATGCCAGCCATGGCACCGGCGATGCGCAGAAGATCACCAACGTTGCCGCTGGCGAACTCTCCGCTGACAGCACCGACGCGGTGAACGGTTCGCAGCTGTTCGCAACCAACGAAAGCATCAGCAACCTGTCCGGTGACATCACCAACATTGCCGGTGACGTGACCACCCTCGGCGATACCATCACCAACATCAATGAGAAGGGCACCCAGTACTTCCACGCCAACTCCACTGGCGCTGACTCCGAAGCTACCGGCGTCGACTCCGTGGCCATTGGCATGGGCGCAGTCGCCAGCCATGACGGCAGCATTGCCCTGGGCGCCAACTCCGTCGCTGACGGCAGCACCCTGAGCAAGGAAGCCTACCTGGTCGGCGGTACCGCCAAAGGTGAGGTCAACATCGGCGACCGCCGCATCACTGGCCTGTCGGCCGGCGCGGAAGATACCGATGCGGTCAACGTGGCCCAGCTGAAGCGGGTGGCTACCGAGTCCGTGGCCAACGCTGTGCAATACGACGGCGACGACCACAGCAAAGTGACCCTGGGCGGCGCCGACGGCACCACCATCACCAACGTCGCAGCCGGTGAGCTTTCCGCTTCCAGCACCGACGCGGTGAATGGCTCGCAGCTGTTCGAGACCAACGAAAACGTCACCAACCTCGATGGCCGTGTCACCAACGTTGAAGGCGACATCGTCAACCTGGGCGATGCGATCACCAACAACACCACCAACATCGACGCTCTGCAGCAGGACGCCCTGCAGTGGAACGAGACGCTGGGTGCGTACGATGCCAGCCATGGCACCGGCGATGCGCAGAAGATCACCAACGTGGCCGCTGGCGAACTCTCCGCCGACAGCACCGACGCGGTGAATGGTTCGCAACTGTTCGACACCAACGAAAACGTGGCCAACATCGACAACCGCGTGACCAACGTGGAAGGCGACATCACCACTATCCAGGGCGACGTGGCGGGTAACACCACCAACATCGACGCTCTGCAGCAGGACGCCCTGCAGTGGAATGCCGACCTGGGTGCGTACGATGCCAGCCATGGTTCGGGCGAAGCGCAGAAGATCACCAACGTGGCCGCTGGCGAACTCTCCGCCGACAGCACCGATGCGGTGAACGGCTCGCAGCTGTTTGCAACCAACGAAAGCATCAGCAACCTGTCCGGCGACATCACCAACATTGCCGGTGACGTGACCAACCTCGGCGATACCATCACCAACATCAACGAGAAGGGCACTAAATACTTCCACGCCAACTCCACTGGCGCCGACTCCGAAGCTACCGGCGTCGATTCCGTGGCCATCGGCATGGGCGCAGTCGCCAGCCATGACGGCAGCATTGCCCTGGGCGCCAACTCCGTCGCTGACGGCAGCACCCTGAGCAAGGAAGCCTACCTGGTTGGCGGTACCGCCAAAGGTGAGGTCGCCGGACAGGTTGCTGATGCTTTCGTTGGTTGCAAACAGCTGCGAGCCGTTCACCGCATCGGTGCTGTCGGCGGAGAGTTCGCCAGCGGCCACGTTGGTGATCTTCTGCGCTTCGCCCGAACCATGGCTGGCATCGTACGCAC
>NZ_JASMRU010000028.1 GCF_030462585.1 Pseudomonas sp. CAN1
CCTGGATTCGCGACGCAACCAGCAGCGCGGCATCTTCAATGCCGCAGCGATGTCGCTGCTCGGCTGGGGCGAGCAACTGCAGTACAGCTACCTCTACCCGCCGGGCGACGACCACGAGTACTACCGCGCCTGGAACTACAGCCAGTTGCTGGGCGACGACGGCGTGCAGCTGCAGGCCGGCTACTCCAAGTACAACTCGCGTCCCGGCGACAACCTGTATCTGGCCAACGGCCTGGAGTTCGAACGGCACCGGCAGAACGAGCGGGTCAGCGCTGGCCTCGGCCTGCCGCTGATGCTGCGCCGCGACCTGACCTGGGACGTCACCCTGCGCGGCTACACGGTCAACGACGCGAGCCGCTACGACCTGGTCTACCCGGACATCCCCTTCCGCATCGAGCAGAAGAGCAAACTGCGGGTGGTCGGCGTCGAGACGGTGGTCCAGCAGTTCGCCGAGAAGCGCGTGCGCGCCGGCAGCCTGGCGGTCTACCAGGGCCTCAACGGCATGGGCGCGGAAACTCCGGAACCGGTGAAGAAGGACTTCACCCGCCTGCTCGGCTACGGCGCGCAGCAGGATCAGTTCGGTTCGAACTGGCAGGGAGTGGTAACCGCTGCCTTCCAATGGAGCGATGACGTGCTGCCGGACTCCGAACAGGTGACCTACGGCGGCGCCAACTTCGGCCGCGGCTACCCCGATGACCAGGCCACCGGCGACAAGGGCTGGGGCGCGTCATATGAGGTGAACTATTCGTTCCTGCGGCAGAGCACGCTGCTCAGCCAGATCCAGCCCTATGTGGTCGCAGACACGGCGCGCACCCACTACAACCAGAACGGCCTGACGGAAGCGAAGATGGGCTCGGCGGCGCTGGGCGTCCGCTTCTCCGACCGCAAGCACTACCTGGTGTCGGCGGAAGTCGCCAAGCCCTTCGGCGACCGCGCGCTGGACAATAACGACCGCAGCGCGCGGCTGAACTTCGCCTTCAGCTACCAGTTCCCTTGAAGGCAGTCACTGAGCCGGGCGCAGCGACTCGATGTAGGTCTTCAGCGAGTAGCCCAGCTTCGGCTCCAGTGCACCGACGCGTTTCTTCAAGCCGCGCAGGTTCAGCTCCTGGTCCAGGTCGGCGGGCACGAAGACGATCACGTTGCCCTCCGGCACCGGGCATTCCCAGTAGTGCCGGTGGAAGCGCCCACGCAGCAGCGCCGCACCCAGCGGCCGGCCATCGTCGGTGCTCCACTGGTTGATCACCAGCCAGCCGCCGGGGCGCAGGCGCTCGCGGCAGGTACCGAGGAAATCCCAGGCGATGTGCGCCGGCGCCGGCCCGGTATCGGTGTAGAGGTCGAGGAAGATCAGATCCGCCGGCTCGCACTCGGCCAGTTCCCGCACGGCATCGCCGATGCGCAGGTTGAGGCGCTCATCCTCCACCAGGCCAAGGTGCTCGCGGGCCAGCTTGGGAATCGACGGGCGCAGCTCGATGGCTTCCACCTCCTCCAGCGGCAGGTACTTCAGGCAGGCCTGGGTCAGGCTGCCGGCGCCGAAGCCGAGGAACAGCGCCCGGCGCGGACGCGAGTGACACAGCGCGCCCACCAGCATGGCGCGGGAATAGTCGTACTCCAGCCAGCTCGGATCGTCCATCAGCACGCAGCTCTGCTCGACCTCATCGCCGAACTCCAGGTAGCGATAGGCGCCGCTCTCCACCACGCGGATCACCCCGAAATCATCGCGCTCCTCGACGATCAGCAGCTCTTCGTTGAGCGGCTGTTCGTCCAGCAGTTCCTCGCTCATGACCGGCTCCGGGCGGAAGCGACCGTGACCATGCGATCCGCCGGGAGCGGCGAACGGCACGGATTGCCATTGAAATACAGGGGCTCGCGCACGCAATAATCCTTCGAATCAAGACGGCCAGCCACGACCGCTAGGTCGGCAAAACCGCAAGAATAACAGCCCAAGAGGCACAAACGAGCATGCACCAGCGCAACACCCTTCGCGATTCAGTCCCACGACACCCTGCCCCAGGGCAATTACGCCATCAGTACTCGCGCGCGTGCTGCGCAGGCGGCTGATCGTCTTCCAGCGTTCCCCTTGGACAAGGATGTCCGCCCCTTCCCCACCTACTCCAGCGCCGCGCGGGGCAAAAGCCGAGCTGATACCATGGGCCGATTACCGTCCACAGCCGTGAAGAATCGCCGATGAGCCTGCCCTGGAGCCCCGACAGCTGGAGAAGCAAGCCGATCCAGCAACAGCCCGCCTACCCCGATGCCAACCGCGTGAGCGAAGTCGAGCGCACCCTGGCCAGCTTCCCGCCGCTGGTGTTCGCCGGCGAGGCCCGCGAGCTGCGCCGGCAGTTTGCCGAGGTAACCGCCGGCCGCGCCTTCCTGCTGCAGGGCGGCGACTGCGCCGAGAGCTTCGCCGAGTTCTCCGCGGCGAAGATCCGCGACACCTTCAAGGTGCTGCTGCAGATGGCCGTGGTGATGACCTTCGCCGCCGGCTGTCCGGTGGTGAAAGTCGGGCGCATGGCCGGGCAGTTCGCCAAGCCGCGCTCCTCCGGCGATGAAACCATCAACGGTGTGACCCTACCGGCCTACCGTGGCGACATCGTCAACGGCATCGGCTTCGACGAGAAGAATCGTGTGCCGG
Organism: Pseudomonas sp. CAN1; assembly: GCF_030462585.1. Taxonomy (GTDB): domain Bacteria; phylum Pseudomonadota; class Gammaproteobacteria; order Pseudomonadales; family Pseudomonadaceae; genus Pseudomonas. The sequence goes on from NZ_JASMRU010000028.1 coordinate 2,633, forward strand.
ACCCGGAGCGCCTGCTGCAGGCCTATCATCAGWCCACCGCCTCGCTGAACCTGCTGCGCGCCTTCGCCAACGGCGGCTTCGCCGACCTGCACCAGGTGCACCAGTGGAACCTCGACTTCATCGCCAACTCGGCGCTGTCCGAGCGCTACCAGCAACTGGCCGACCGCATCGACGAGACCCTCGCCTTCATGCGCGCCTGCGGCCTGGACACGGCGCCGCAGCTGCGCGAAACCAGCTTCTTCACCGCCCATGAAGCGCTGCTGCTGAATTACGAGGAAGCCTTCATCCGCCGCGACAGCCTCACCGGCGGCTGGTACGACTGCTCGGCGCACATGCTGTGGATCGGCGACCGCACCCGCCAGCTCGATGGCGCCCACGTGGAAATGCTGCGCGGCGTCGGCAATCCCATCGGAGTGAAGGTCGGCCCGAGCATGGACAGCGAGGAGCTGATCCGCCTGATCGACATCCTCAACCCGGACAACGACCCCGGCCGCCTCAACCTCATCGTGCGCATGGGCGCGGACAAGGTCGGCGACGGCCTGCCACGGCTGATCCAGACCGTGCAGCGCGAGGGCAAGCAGGTGCTGTGGAGTTCCGACCCCATGCACGGCAACACCATCAAGGCCTCCAGCGGCTACAAGACCCGCGACTTCGCGCGCATCCTCGCCGAGGTCCGGCAGTTCTTCGAGGTGCACCAGGCCGAGGGCAGCTACGCCGGCGGCATCCACATCGAGATGACCGGGCAGAACGTCACCGAGTGCATCGGCGGCTCGCGGCCGATCACCGAGGACGGCCTGAGCGACCGCTACCACACCCACTGCGACCCGCGCCTGAACGCCGACCAGTCGCTGGAGCTGGCGTTCCTCATTGCGGAAACGCTGAAGCAGGTACGGCGCTGAATCCGACACGGGTCTCAGGCCAATCCTAAAACCACTTCCCTTGATTGACGGTGCCGGGGTGCCTACCTAGAGTGGCCCCCGCGCGGCAGCCGCCGCGCCATGGAAACCCGTCAACCAAGGAAGAACCCGATGCAACTGCACCGCACCCTCCTCGCCCTGCTCATCGGCGCCAGCGCCGCCCTCTCCGGCTGCCAGAACATGAACACCGACAGCCTCGTGCAGTCCGGCATGATGGCCATGAAGGCCGCCACCCTGAGCGACGCCGAGATCAAGCAGGTGGCCGACGAGGCCTGCGCCAAGCAGGACGCCGAAGCGCAGATCGCGCCGGCCTCCAGCCCCTACACCCAGCGCCTGGACAAGATTGCCGCCGCCCTGGGCAACCCGCTCAACGGCACCCCGGTCAACTACAAGGTCTACATCGCCAACGACGTCAACGCCTTCGCCATGGCCAACGGCTGCGTGCGCGTGTACTCCGGCCTGATGGACCTGATGAACGACAACGAAGTGGAAGGCGTGCTCGGCCACGAGATCGGCCACGTTGCCCTGGGCCATATCAAGAAGGCCACCCAGACCGCCTACGCCACTGCCGCCGCGCGCACCGCCGCCTCCGCTGCCGGCAACAGCGCCGTCGCTGCCCTGTCGCAATCGCAGCTGGGTGAGATCGGCGAAGCACTGGTCAACGCGCAGTTCTCGCAGTCGCAGGAATCGGCCGCCGACGACTATTCCTTCGACCTGCTCAAGCAGCGCGGTATCCCGCGCGAAGGCCTGGCCACCGCCTTCGACAAGCTGGCCAAGCTCAGCGGCGGCAAGGAGAGCAGCATGTTCGACTCGCACCCCGGCTCGCAGCAGCGCGCGGACCACATCCGCCAGCGCATCGCCAGCGGCAAGTGATCCCGAACGGGCCTCCACGGAGGCCCGTTTGCTTTCAGGCCTGCGCCAGCCAGCCCAGCAGCCGCTCGCCGGAGGGCCGACGGCAACTCACCTCGACCGTATCCAACCCCAGCCAGCTCGCCATCTCGCCCAGCTGCCGGGCCAGTTCGGCGTGGCCCTCCTCGCTCAGGCCCTTTTCCTCTTCGTGCACCGCGTGCACCACCAGCTTGCCCGCCGCCCGGTCGGAGCGCAGGTCGACCCGCGCCGCCAAGTGTTCGTCGAACAGGAACGGCAGCACGTAGTAGCCGTAAACACGCTTGTGCTGCGGCGTGTAGATTTCCAGGCGATAGCGGAAGTCGAACAGGCGCTCGGTGCGGGCACGCTCCCAGACCAGCGAATCGAACGGTGAGAGCAAGGCGCTGGCGCGCACCTTACGCGGAATCACCGGGTCCGCCAGGCAGTAGGCCGGCGCCTGCCAGCCCTGGACCTGCACCGGCAGCAGCTCGCCCGCCTCAACCAACTCGGCCAGTCGGGCCTTGCTGTCGGCGGGGTCGAGGCGGAAGTAGTCGCGCAGGTCCTTCTCGGTGGCCACTCCGAGTGCCTGCGCCGAATGCAGCAACAACTGGCGCTGTGCCTCGGCTTCGTCCAGTTCGGGTTGTTGCAACAGGTCGGCCGGCAGGACTCGTTCCGGCAAGTCATACAGACGCTCGAAGCCGCGCCGCCCGGCGACCGTTACCTCACCCGCAGCAAACAGCCATTCCAGCGCGTGCTTCTCGTCGCTCCAGTCCCACCAGGGGCCGGCGCGCTCGGCGCGGGTGGTCAGGCTGCCGGCGCCCAGCGCGCCTTGCTCGCGCACGGCATCGAGCACCCGCTGAATCACCGGCTGCTGCTCGCGGCCGAAGCGTGCCAGTTGCTGATAGATACCCCGCCCCTCGGCAGCGCGGCGCATGCGCCAGCGCATCAGCGGGTAGAGTTCCAGCGGCAGCAGAGACGCCTCGTGGCCCCAGTATTCGAACAGCCGGCGATGCCGCCCGCCGCTCCAGGCGGCTTCTTCCAGCAAGGTCGGCGCGTAATTGCCCAGCCGCGAGAACAGCGGCAGGTAGTGCGAACGCACCAGCGCGTTCACCGAGTCGATCTGCAGCACACCCAGGCGCTCCAGCAGGCTGCGCACATGCCGGCGCTGCACCTCGCCACCGGGCTTGCGCAGGGTGAAGCCCTGGGCGGACAGGGCGAGGCGGCGGGCCTGCTTGAGGGACAGGGATTCGACGGTCGGCATCGTGGCCTCCAGGGCTGGGCGAGCCCTAGAGCCTAACGCCAATCGCCGCGCCTGGCTGCATCAGGCGGGTTCGCCGAGCGGCTCGGGCATCGGGAAGGGTCGGGCGAAGGTGAAGACGTTCGCCGACGGGCCTTCCAATCGCAAGCGCTCCAGGCGTTCGCGGGCCATGGCCACATCCGGCAGCTGGCCGGCGGGCAGCCACCAGAGCGCCAGGCTCGGCGCAGGCAGGCGTTCCATCCAGTCGCGCTTGCTGCGCAGCACCTGCAAGTGCTCACCGGCGTAGACGTAGTCCTTGAGCGCCTCCACCGACTCCCACAGCGACAGGTTGACGATGATCAGTGGGTCGTCGAACACGCGAATGGAAGTGGCGTCGCCCTCCTCCGTCTGCAGGCGCCAGACGAAACCGGGGCTGCGCTCGGCGAGGGCGTTGATGTGGTCGAGCTGGTCGACGAAACCCTGCATCAGCGGGTGATCCAGCGGGGCGCGGGCCTTGGCGATATTGACCTGGGCGAGGTGGAAATGGGCGGGCATGGGCTTCCTTGTCATCGTGCTTGTCAGCGGTTTAACCAGGCTTGCAGGAGCGGGCGACACGGTGAAGGTCCGTGCCGCCCGGCGGCTTCAACGGCGGGTGTAGTCCGCCCAGAACGGGCGCTCGACTTCCTGCTGGATATCGGCGCGGCTCAGGCCGATATCCTTCAGCGCTTCGTCGCTCATGGTCGCCAGTTCACGACGCTGGCGGGCCAGTTCGTGCCAGTGCAGGACACGTTGCACGACGCGCTTCCAGATCGGCGCCGACGGCACTTTATGGACATGGTAGGACGCTGCTACGAAACCGAGTTGACCTTTCATCATGCTTTCCTCCCTGTGGGGTTGGATGCAGTTTCAGGCTCGCGCTAAGATCAATCCAACGAATCATTCTTATGCGACCCATCTCGGAGATTGATGAATGAGCAGCTTCCCCAGCATCGACAGCGAACTGCTGCGCACCTTCGTCGCCATCGCCGATCACGGCGGCTTCACCCGCGCGGCCGAGATGGTCAACCGCACCCAGTCGGCGGTGAGCATGCAGATGAAACGCCTGGAAGAAGACGTGCTGGAGCGCAGCCTGTTCGAACGCGAAGGCCGGCAGGTGCGGCTGACGCCGGAGGGGCAGATTTTGCTGGGCTACGCGCGGCGCATCCTGCGATTGCAGGGCGAGGTGTTCAACACCTTCCGCCAGCCGCACATGGTCGGCTCCGTGAAGATCGGCACGCCGGATGATTACGTGATGCGCTTCCTCCCCAGCATCCTCTCGCGCTTCGCCGAGGCCTATCCGCTGGTGCAGGTGGAAGTGCATTGCGATTCGTCCGCGCAGCTGCTGATGCGCAGCGACCTGGACCTGTCCATCGTCACCCGCGAGCCGGGCACCGAGATAGGGCAGTTGCTGCGCCAGGAATCCTTCGTCTGGATGGCCGCCGAGAGCTTCTGCCCGCAGGACCAGCGCCCGCTGCCGCTGGCGATGTTCAACACCGCCTGCTTCTGCCGCGCCTGGGCCTGCAACGCGCTGGAGGCGATGCAAGTGGACTACCGCATCGCCTACAGCAGCCCGAGCCTCTCGGCGCTGTTCGCCGTGGCCAGCGCGGGGCTGGCGGTGACTGCGCAGCTGCGCAGCCTACTCACCGGCAACCTGCGCATCATCGGCGAGGACGAAGGCCTGCCGGTGCTGCCCAACGCCAGCATCGTGCTGCTGCGCGGACAGAAGATGACGCCGGTGACCGACAAGCTCGCCGAATACATCGTCGAAGGCTTCCGCACCTGACGCGGCTCAGCGCACCGCCAGCAGCGCCGCACAGACAATCAGGAAGGCGCTGAAGGCCATCCGCAGCTGACGCTCGGGCAGCGCATGGGCCAGGCGCACGCCCCAGGAAATGCTCACCAGCCCGCCCAGCGCCAGCGCGCTGCCCATGCGCCAGTCCACATGGCCGTGCACCGCATAGGTCGCCAGCGCCACGCCCGTGCTGGGCGCTGCCAGCGCCAATGCGAGGCCCTGGGCGATCACCTGGGTCAGGCCGAACACTGAGGTCAGTACCGGCGTGGCCAGCACCCCGCCGCCCACGCCGAACAGCCCGCCCAGGGAACCAGCACCCAGCCCCAGCACGCCCATCCACGGCAGGCCGTAGCGCGGCGTGCTACCGCCCTGGGGAACGCGCTGGAACAGGCGCATCAACAGATACAGCGCCAGCAGCACGAGGAACACCACGAAGGCCGTGCGCATGCTGCGGGCATCCAGGTTCACCGCGATGCTCGAAGCGAAGAACGCGCAGACCAGGCCGGTCAGCGCCAGCACGCCAGCCTGGGCGAAGTCGATGCGGTTGCGCTGGTGGTAGCGCCAGATGGCCAGCAGCACGTTCGGCACCACCATCACCAGCGCGGTGCCCTGCGCCAGTTGCTGGTCCAGCCCGAACAGCACGCCCAGCGCCGGAATCGCCAGCAGCCCGCCGCCGATACCGAACAGCCCACCGAGGCTACCGAGCACGACGCCGAGCAGAAAATCCAGGACCAGGTCCCACATCACGCACCTCCACAACAATCACCGCTACAACCATGCGCCCATGCTAGAAAACCCTGGCTGGATGGGAAACGCAAAGCACAGCACAATGGCTGTGCAATCTACGCACAGCGATAAACCACCATGAATCCTTCCAGCCTCGAAGACCCGCTCGACCTCTACCTCGACGTGCTCGACAACGGCAGCTTCTCCGCCGCCGCGCGCCTGCGTCAGCTCACCCCTTCTGCCGTAGCCCGGCGCATGGATTCGCTGGAGCAGAGCCTGGGATCGACCCTGCTGGTACGCAGCACCCACAGCGTGCGCGCCACGCCGGCGGGCCTGGCGTTCGCCGAGCGGGCGCGGCGGATCGTCAGCGAGCTGCGCCAGGCGCGGGCGGAAGCGGTATCCCTGAGCACCGCGCCGGAAGGCCTGATCCGCATCGACGCGCCGGTGCCCTTCGGTCGCCGTCACCTGGCCCCGGCGCTGGCCGACTTCCTCACCGCCAACCCCGGCCTCGACGTGCAGCTGCGGCTGATCGACAGCTTCACCGACACTCGCGGGGAAAACCTCGGCCAGGTCGACCTGGTCCTGCGCATCGGCACCCTGCCGGACAGCCGTCTGGTCGCCACGCGTCTGGCGCCCATGCGGAGGATCGTCTGCGCCAGCCGTGCCTATCTGCAGCAACACGGCCGCCCTGCCTCACCGCTGGAGTTGCCGGAGCACATCGGCCTCGACTGGGAGGGCCTGGCGCCGCCGCTGGCCTGGCGCTTTCTGATCGACGGCAAGCTGCAGCACCTGAGGCCGCGCCGGCTGCGCATGACCGCCAACAATGCCGAAACCCTGGTGGAAGGTGCGCTTCAGGGTATCGGCCTGGCCCACCTGCCCACCTGGCTGTGCAGCGAATACCTGGTCAGCGGCCAGCTGTTGCCGCTGTTCTGCGAGAACGGCCTGCCGGAGCCTGAGCCCGGCGTCATTCACGCACTGCGTCTGGAGCGCGGCACGCATCCGCGCAGCGAACGCCTGCTGGCCTTCCTGCTGCAGCGCTTCGGCTTCCCGCCGCCCTGGGATGCTGCGCTGGAACAAGCGCTGTTCAAGAATTAACCATCGCGCTAAATTAAGGCGCAATCACCTCTTCGCTGCTCTCACTCCCGGAGAACGCCATGGCCAAGCCAGACGCGACCTGCGAAGCCCTCAAGCTGGATAATCAGCTGTGCTTCGCCCTCTACTCCACCTCCCTGCAGATGACCAAGGTCTACAAGCCGCTGCTGCAGGAACTGGGCCTCACCTACCCGCAATACATCGCCATGCTGGTGCTGTGGGAAGAAGACGGCATCACCGTGGGCGAAATCAGCTCGCGCATGCTCACCGACCCCGGCTCGCTCACGCCCCTGCTCAAGCGCCTGGAAGCCGAAGGCCTGATCACCCGCACCCGCAGCCAGGCGGACGAACGCGTGGTACAGCTGCGCCTGACCGACAAGGGCCGCGACCTGCGCCGACAGGCGGAGAGTATTCCGGCCTGCATCCTGACCAGCAGCGGTCTAACGTTGGACAGTCTGAAACGACTCCAGGAGGAGCTCGTGGACCTGCGCGGTCATCTGCAAGCCCCGTAATCCGGGGCTTATGCCAAAGCTGCAGGTCTCTTAGGCAGAAATCTTCCAATAATTATCTTGCGCACTAAATTAATTAGAACTAACTTTCATCTCACGAACTGCTTAGCGCACAAGATATTAGGCAGCCAGACACTTCCCGCAGACAGATTGACCCTAGAATCGGAGACCCACCATGCAAACCATCAAAGCCCTCTACACCGCCACCGCTACCGCCACCGGAGGCCGTGATGGCCGCGCCGTCTCCTCCGACGGCATCCTCGACGTGAAGCTGAGCACCCCGCGCGAGCTGGGCGGTGCGGGCGGCGAAGCGACCAACCCGGAACAGCTGTTCGCCGCCGGCTACTCGGCCTGCTTCATCGGCGCCATCAAGTTCGTTGCCAGTCAGAGCAAGCAGCAGATCCCGGCGGACGCCTCGATCACCGGCAAGGTCGGCATCGGCCAGATCCCCGGCGGCTTCGGTCTGGAAGTGGAGCTGAACATCAACTTGCCGGGCCTGGACCAGGCCGAGGCCGAAGAGCTGGTCGCCAAGGCCCACCAGGTCTGCCCCTACTCCAACGCCACCCGCGGCAACATCGACGTGCGTCTGAACGTGAGCGTTTAATCGTCCGATTAAACGGCAGAAACGAAAAAGCCCGGCATCAGCCGGGCTTTTTCATGTCTCGGATCAGGCTCAGGCCTTGACGCGGGACTTGTACTCGCCGGTGCGGGTATCGATTTCGATCGAGTCGCCGATTTCGCAGAAGGCGGAAACCTGGACTTCAGCACCGTTCTTCAGGCGAGCGGTCTTCATCACCTTGCCGGAGGTGTCGCCACGGACGGACGGCTCGGTGTAGACGATTTCGCGAACGATGGTGGTCGGCAGTTCAACGGAGATGACTTTCTCGTTGTAGAAGACGGCTTCGCAGACGTCGGTCATGCCGTCTTCGATGAAGGTCAGCACGCCTTCCAGGTCGCCCTTCTCGATCTCGTACTGGTTGAACTCGGTGTCCATGAAGACATACAGCGGGTCCGCGAAGTAGGAGTAGGTCACTTCCTTGCGATCGAGGATGATCGGCTCCAGCTTGTCGTCGGCCTTGAACACGGTCTCGGTGCCGGCGCCGGTCAGCAGGTTCTTCAGCTTCATCTTGACGACCGCAGAGTTACGGCCGGATTTGTTGAACTCGGCTTTCTGGATTACCCAGGGGGTGCCGTTGATGTTGGCAACCTGGCCAGCGCGGAACTCTTGTGCGGTTTTCATACGATTATCCGATTGGATTGGAGACAAAAATCAGGGGCCATATCATAGCCAATTTGTATAAAAACGCACCAGCCCCGCAGCAAGATCGGTTTGTTCGCTCAGTCGCCGCTGCCAATCGCCAACCCGCTCGCTCCATGCCGGCAGTCGGTTTTCCAGCTTCAGCCAGGCACTGGCGACGTCACCCTGGCCATTCCAGGCCAGCCAGAAATCCCTGATCTCATCGCGCAGCGCCTCCTCCGTTCCCTGCTTGAACAGCGCCAGAAAAGCCTCCAGCTTCTCCAGGTGGACATCCTCATCCTGCTGGTAGATGTGCCAGACGAACGGCCGCCCCGCCCACTGCGCACGGACGAAGGAATCCTCACCGCGCACCGCATTGAGATCGCAGCTCCACAGCAGCAGGTCGTACTCTTCCTGGCGCACGAACGGCAGCACCTGCACGCGCAGGGATTGCTTCTGGTACTGCTCCCCCGCCGCCAGCGTCCTGCCCGCCCAGCGCTCGACATCGGCAAGCACCTTGCCCTCGGGAACCAGCAACAGGGTTGCGTGGGTACTTGCGGCCAGGGCGTCCAGCCAGCCGGCCAGCGCGGCGTTTTCATAAGCGAACAGGGAAATGCGCCGTTCATGAGCACGCGGGTGCACGCCGAGGCTATTCAGGAAGCGCAGGCTGGCTGCCGGGTCGGACTGGAACGAATCGCGCCGCGCCAGCAGATCGCCCTCGCGCAACAAGCCGCCGGCAGCGGCGGTGAAACCGGGGAAATAGAAGTACTTCTGCAGACCACCGGCCTGCATCGACGGCAGGCCGTGGCAGGACTCCACCCACGGCTCGGCACTGAGGTATTCCAGGTTCAGCCACAGCGAGGGCGTCTGGCGCCGCCCCATGGCTTCTATATAGGCAGGCGGCATTTCGCAGGCGAAGGCTTCGATCACCACATCGGCGGCCGGGGTGTCCTGCCAGGGCGCGGGCCAATGGCGAACCTCGACGCCCGCCTGCCACTGCGAGCTCGCGGCAACATCGGCGCCGGGACAAAGCCGCACGAAGGCCGCCAGATCATCCACCCAGAGGCGAACCTGCTGCCCGTGCTCCCCTGCCAGCTGGCGAGCCAGGCGCCAGGTGACACCGATGTCGCCATAGTTGTCGACCACGCTGCAGAAGATGTCCCAGCTCGCCATGTGCTTTCCTACGTACCAGAGCCTGTATCAAAGGCCGCCAGTGTACCCGCGATCCATCCGGTGCTCCTTAAGCCGATGAATCCCTTGGAAAAAACTTTCAAAAAACATTTGCCAACCCGGCAACCTTTGAGTAAAGTGCGCGCCTCGACAGACACAGCGCTGTCGAGAAATCTGGTGAGGTGTCCGAGCGGTTGAAGGAGCACGCCTGGAAAGTGTGTATACGAGAAATCGTATCGAGGGTTCGAATCCCTCCCTCACCGCCAGATTCATGAAAAAGCCCGGCTAAGCAATTAGCCGGGCTTTTTCGTTTTCCACCTTCACACTTTCTTCACCTGTTGCGACGCTGTTGCAAGTTGCCAGTTGGACAAATGCACAACGGCGATTAAACAGTTGTTCGACCATAGTCGACAGTCATCTGACAGCTTGGTTCCGAAGGCCGGAAACCTGCCGCAGGCCGCGGCTGACACCCTTTCGAAACACTCCTTTGCCAGATTGGACAGTTTTTGCCCAAATCGGCCTCGCACAACTGCTAACAGTGCCCGTAACATGAAAAAAAAGTGCCGTACTTGCGCTCGGTCAGTTTACTTACTACAAGTAATGGGTACTATGTAGTCCGGCTAATTTCCCAGTCATGGGAGATTGCTTTTAATGGAAATGTCCACCTTAAGGGGAACACGATGAACAACGTTCTGAAATTCTCTGCTCTGGCTCTGGCTGCTGTTCTGGCCACCGGTTGCAGCAGCCACTCGAAAGAAACCGAAGCACGTCTGACCGCTACTGAAGACGCCGCTGCTCGCGCTCAAGCCCGTGCCGATGAAGCCTATCGCAAGGCTGACGAAGCTCTGGCCGCCGCTCAGAAAGCCCAGCAGACCGCTGACGAGGCTAACGAGCGCGCCCTGCGTATGCTGGACAAAGCCAGCCGCAAGTAATAGATCTTCGGATCTGTTCGAAAGAACCGACCCCTCGGGGTCGGTTTTTTTATGCCCGCAGTTTTTGCTCACATAAAAAAGCAGGCAAGAAAAAGCCCGCTCGACCGGTGACAGTCGGCGGGCTTTTGCGTTGCAGCTACCGCTTACTGCAGCGGCATGGCGTTCTGGTCGACGGTGGCAGCCACCGAGCCGCCTTGCGGCACTTGCTGGGGCTGGGCGATGGCGACCGGCAGGCCGTCTTCGGCAGCCACGACTTCACGCACCACATTCCAGTCCATCTGCATCTGGTTGGCGATATCTTCGCGCTTGAGCAGGGCGTTGATTACTGCGGTGTGCTTGTCGACTACCGACGGGTTGCCGTTGTCGTCGATCGGCGCGTGGGCTTCGAGGTAGATCTTGCCTTCGCTGCGGCCGAATTTGTAAGGCTCGTTGATGATGCGCACCTTGGTGCCCACCGGAATCATCGAGAACAGCTGGGTAACGTCCCAGTTGTACATGCGGAAGCAACCGTGGCTGGTGCGGGTGCCGATACCGAACTTCTTGTTCGAACCATGGATCAGGTAGCCGTGGAAGCCCAGGCTCATCTTGTACGGACCCAGCGGGTTATCCGGGCCCGGCGGCACCACGGAGGGCAGCGGGTCACCATCGGCGGCGTGCTCGGCGCGGATCGACGCCGGCGGGTACCAGGCCGGGTCCTTGGTCTTGGCGATCACGGTGGTGCTGCCGACCGGCGAGCCCCAGCCTTCGCGACCGATGCCCAGGGCGTAGGTGTAGACGACGCTCTTGTCCTTGGGGAAGTAGTACAGGCGGTACTCGGCGAGGTTGATCACCACGCCCTCACGCGGGCCTGCCGGCAGGACGAAGCGGGTCGGAATGATGACTTCGGTACCCACGCCCGGCAGCCAGGCGTCGACGCCCGGGTTGGCGGCGATCATCTCGGAGTAGCCGAGACCGTACTTCTCGCCGAGGTCGGCGAAAGTGTCTTCGTATTTGGCCTTGATCACCTGGACCTGGCCGACGATATCGTCGCCCGGCGCCGGCAGCGGCAATTCAATGGCGGAAACGGGGCCGGCCGAGAGCAGCGCGGCGAGGGACAGCGAGCAGGCGGCAATGACGCGCGACAACATCCGAGGATCCTTGACGTGAGCAGTGAGCAAAGGATGAACAGTTTACCATTGCCGACCGCTTCGCTGGGAGATATCAGATGAGCCAGGAGCCCCGTGCGCCGTGCTTTTCCTGATCGAGTTGTTTCAGGCAGGCGGCGCAGATGCGCCGATCGCGCAACAACGGCTTCTCCGCGCCGCGCCAGAGCGGTTGCGCCGGCAGCAGGCTGCCGCACAGCGTGCGGTCGGCCGGGGTGCCCAGCTCCAGTTGGCGTGCGACCAGATGCACCCGGACCTCGCGGCAGGCGAACAGATCCAGCTGTTCGTCAGGTTCGATCAGCTGGTAGGCGAAGAGGGTCCAGGCGGGGCGCGGCATAGGGGGTTCCAGAAGGGTGCGCAAACATAGCCGAAAGGCCGTTCGCGGGGAAGCCTCGATTCTGCGGATTTCGCCAGTAAAGTCGCCTCACAGCAGCGGCTTGAGCGTCGGCCAGACGTTATCCAGCAGCCGCGGCTGGGCCGTCTCCGCCGGATGGATGCCATCACCCTGCATCATGCCCGGCACGCCCCCTACCCCTTCGAGGAAAAACGGCACCAACGCGATCTTCTGCTCGCTCGCCACGCTGTCGAAGACCTTGGCAAACGCATCGGTGTAGCGCTGTCCGTAGTTGGGCGGCAGGCGCATGCCCAGCAGAATGACCTTGGCGCCGGACTTCTGTGACTGCTCAACCATCGCATTAAGATTCTGTTGCAATTGTGCCGGCGCCATCCCGCGCAGGCCGTCATTGCCACCCAGCTCGATCAGCACCAGCTTCGGCTTCTGCCCCGAAAGCAGCGCCGGCAGCCGCGCCAGGCCTCCTGCCGTGGTGTCGCCGGAGATCGACGCATTCACCACCTGGTAGTCGAAACCCTGCTCCTTCAGGCGCTTGTCCAGCAGGTTTACCCACCCCTGGCTGGTATCCAGCCCCAAACCGGCGCTGATACTATCGCCGACGACCAACAGCGTCTGCGCCGCGGCCTGCTGCGTGATCAGAAGCAACGCCAGGCAGCCGCCCATTAGCCATGCACGCATCGGATTCTCCATGAGCGAAAGCATTCTCACCGCGCGGAACCTTAGCAAGGTTGTTTCCAGCGCGGAAGGCAAGCTGACTATCCTCCACGACCTCTCCCTCGAACTCGCTCGCGGCGACAGCCTCGCCATCGTCGGCAGTTCCGGCTCGGGCAAATCCACCCTGCTCGGCCTGCTCGCCGGGCTGGACCTGCCCAGCGGCGGTGAGATCGTCCTGCTCGGCCACACCCTGGGCAACCTCGATGAAGACCAGCGGGCGCGGGTACGCGCTGCCCACGTCGGCTTTGTCTTCCAGTCGTTCCAGTTGCTCGACAGCCTCAATGCGCTGGAGAACGTCATGCTGCCGCTGGAGCTGGATGGCCGCAAGGACGCCGGGCAGCGCGCCCGCGAACTGCTGGAGCGAGTCGGCCTGGGCCAGCGCCTGACCCACTACCCGCGCCAGCTCTCCGGTGGCGAGCAGCAGCGGGTCGCCATTGCCCGCGCCTTTGCCGCCGAGCCGGACGTGCTGTTCGCCGACGAGCCCACCGGCAACCTCGACACCCACACCGGCGAGCGCATCAGCGACCTGCTCTTCGAGCTGAACCGCGAGCGCGGCACCACCCTCGTCCTGGTAACCCACGACGAGCGCCTCGCCCACCGCTGCCAGCGCCACATCCGCCTGGAAAGCGGCCACCTGATCGACCACGTCGAACCCTGACGGACGAGAGCCGATGAAGCCACTGTCGCTGCCCAACCTGTTCCGCCTGTCCCTGCGCCAGCTCTGGCGCGAAGGCCGCAGCGGCGAACTACGCGTGCTGTTCTTCGCCCTGCTGGTGGCGGTGGCGGCGAGCTCCGCCATCGGCTATTTCAGCGCCCGCCTGAATGGCGCGATGCTGGTGCGCGCCGCCGAATTCCTCGGCGCCGACCTGGTGCTCACCGGCACCCAGCCGGCGCAGCAGGAACAGATCGACCGCGGCCTCAAGCTCGGCCTGCAACATGCGCAGAGCGTGGAGTTCTCCAGCGTGGTGGCCACCGACAATGGCATCCAGCTGAGCAGCGTGAAGGCTGTAGGTGACAGCTATCCCCTGCGCGGTGAACTGAAGAGTGCGCCCGCGCCGCTGCAAGCGGAAGTCGAGGGCGGCCGCCCTGCTCCGGGTGACATCTGGGTGGAGTCGCGCCTGCTGGCCAGCCTCGACCTGAAAATCGGCGACAGCGTCGACATCGGCCGCAAGTCCCTGCGCATCGCCCGCGTGCTGACCTACGAACCGGACCGCGCCGGCGACTTCTACAGCCTCACGCCGCGAGTGATGATGAGCCTGCACGACCTGGACGCCACCGGCGTGGTGCAGCCCGGCAGCCGGGTGCGCTACCGCGACCTCTGGGGCGGCGCCCACGATGCGCTGCAAACTTACCGGCAGGCGACCCAGGGCAACCTCGCCGCCAACCAGGAACTGCAGGACGCCCACCACGGCAACCGCCAGATCGGCGACGCCCTGGGCCGCGCCGAACGCTACCTGAACCTCGCCAGCCTCGCCGCCGTGCTGCTCGCCGGCGTCGCCGTGGCACTGTCGGCCAACCGCTTCGCCACCCGCCGCTTCGACGCCAGCGCCCTGCTGCGCTGCCTGGGCCTGTCGCGCCGGGAAGCCCTTCTGCTGTATGGCAGCCAACTGCTCACACTGGGACTGGTCGCCAGTGTCTGCGGCGCCTTCCTTGGCTGGCTCGCGCAACTGGGCCTGATGCACCTGCTGGGCAACCTGCTGCCGCCGGAAATTCCCGAAGCCGGCATCGTCCCCGCGCTCGCCGGCATGGCTACCGGGCTGGTCGCCCTGGCCGGCTTTGCCTTGCCGCCACTTGCTGCGCTGGGCCGCGTACCGCCGCTGCGGGTGCTGCGCAGCGACCTGCTACCGGTGCCAATGCGCACCTGGATGGCCTACGGCTGTGCGCTGCTCGCTCTGGGCCTGATCATGTGGCGCCTGAGCCTGGACCTGAAACTCACCCTCGCCCTGCTGGGCGGTGGCGCCATCGCCGCGGTGATCCTCGGCTTCATCCTGCTGCTCGCCCTGCGCGGCCTGCGCAGCGCCCTGCAGGGCGCCAGCCTGCCGTGGCGCCTGGGCCTTGGCCAGCTGCTGCGCTACCCGCTGGCCGCTGCCGGGCAGAGCCTCGCCTTCGGCCTGATCCTGCTGGCCATGGCGCTGATCGCCCTGCTGCGCGGCGAACTGCTGGACACCTGGCATTCCCAGTTGCCGGCCAATGCGCCGAACCACTTCGCCCTGAACATCCTGCCGGCCGAGAAAGACGGCTTCGAGCAGAAGGTGAAGGCGCTGTCGCCCAACGCCGAGGACCTTTACCCGATGGTTCCCGGTCGCCTGGTGGCGGTGAACGGCAAGCCCGTGCAGACATTGAAGGAAGATGTGCGCAGCGAGCGCGCCCTGCACCGCGACCTCGGCCTGACCTGGTCGGCACGCCTGCCGGCGGGCAACCAGATAGTCGCCGGCGACTGGTGGAAGGCTGGAGAGAGCAGCGAGTTGCCGGGTGTCTCGGTGGAAGAAAAGCTTGCCGGCAACCTCGGCCTGAAGGTCGGCGATCACCTTAGCTTCACCGTCGCCGGGCAGACCCGCGAAGCGCAGATCCGCAGCCTGCGCTCGGTGAAGTGGGACAACTTCCAGCCAAACTTCTTCATGGTCTTCGAGCCCGGCACCCTGACCGACCTGCCGGTGACCTACCTGACCAGCTTTTACCTGCCGGCCAGCCAGGAACGCCAGCTGATCGAACTGGCCCGCGCCTACCCCACCGTCACCCTGCTGCCGGTGGACGCGCTGCTGGCCCAGCTGCGCAGCATCCTCGACCAGGTGACCCTGGCCGTGGAGTACGTGCTGGTGTTCGTCCTCGCCGCCGGCTTCGTGGTGCTGTTCGCCGGCCTGCAGGCAACCCTCGACGAGCGCCTGCGCCAGGGCGCGCTACTGCGCGCCCTCGGCGCCGAGCGCGGCCTGCTGATGCGCACCCGGCGCAGCGAATTCGCCCTGCTCGGCGCGGTCAGCGGCCTGCTGGCGGCGCTGGGTTGCGAGCTGATCAGCTATCTGCTCTACCGGTTGGTCTTCGACCTGCCATGGAGCCCGCACCCCTGGTTGCTGGTGCTGCCGGTACTGGGTGCGCTGCTGGTCGGCGGCGCCGGGCTGCTCGGCACCCGCCGCGCGCTCAACGTGAGCCCGTTGCGCCTGCTGCGCGAGAGCTGATCGGGTAGACTCCCCCGATCACTCTCGCCGCACTGGACGCCATGAGCCGCTATCGCCCGCCCCGCCCCGCCGGAACCCCGCTGATCACCCCCGAAGGCGAGGCGCGCCTGCGCGCCGAACTGCACGAGCTGTGGAACGTGCGCCGGCCCCAGGTGACCCAGTCGGTCAGCGAGGCCGCCGCCCAGGGCGACCGCTCGGAGAACGCCGAGTACACCTACGGCAAGAAGATGCTGCGCGAGATCGACAGCCGCGTGCGCTTCCTGCGCAAGCGCCTGGAGAACTGCAAGGTGGTCAGCGAGCGCCCGGCCGATCCGAACAAGGTCTACTTCGGCGCCTGGGTCACCCTGGAAGACGAGGACGGCGAGCAGGCCCGCTACCGCATCGTCGGCCCGGACGAACTGGACCTGCGCAACAACCACATCAGCATCGACTCGCCCCTGGCCCGTGCCCTGGTGGGCAAGGAGCTGGACGCCGAGGTGATGGTGCGCAGCCCGTCGGGCGAGAAGATGTGGTTCGTGGTGGAAATCGAGTATCCCTGAGCGCCAGTTTCCCGTGTAGGAGCGAGGGGGGCGCCTAGCTCTTGCTCGCGAACCCACCCAGCTCCGAAGCTGCCGGTGAATCCGTTCGCGAGCAAGCTCGCTCCTACAGTGAGCAGTTCAGAGCGGTGGCGGGCGGCGAGTGATCAGCCCCTGCCGAGCGACGCGGGTCAGTTCGTGAACGGCTGACTCCAGCTGCTCGGCCACCGGCGACTGGACCACGGCAAAGTCGAAGCTATCGGTCGGAAAGCGCGCAAGATCGGCAAAGGTTTCGGCGAACTGGATGAGGAAGGTGCGCGAGCCGTTCCAGCGCTTGGGCCAGCCATCGAGGTAACGGACGAGGGTGGGCTGGTGATTGCCGCCCAGGAGAATCTTCGGATTGCGGCGAACCAGGCCAGTGGTGATCGGGGCCAGGCGCACATGCGGGTTGGGACAGGTCATGGTGTCACGTCTCCGCCTCAGGGGTCCTGCTGGACGCGGCGAGAGGCACACCGAACCAGCGCTTTAGCGGTATTTCGATGTCAGCCATCGCTGCATCCGCGCCCCGCAAGTTGCTACTTAAATCGGCGCTGTGCGGCATCCTAGAGAAGCCCCGGCAAAGCTGTCAAGGAGACATCAGTCGATGACCACCCCACCCCTGCGGCTGTTCTTCGCCCTGCCCTGCCCGACGGAACTGGCCGCGCGCATCTGCTCCTGGCGCGACGGCCTGCAACTGGACGGCCAGCCCGTCGCCCAGGCCAACCTGCACCTGACTCTGGCCTTCCTCGGCGCGGTGCCGCGCGGGCGCAAGGCGGAACTGCGCGCCATCGGCGAGCGCCTGCCACGCCAGGGTTTCAACCTGGAACTGGACCACGTCGCCCGCTGGAGCAACGGCATCCTGCACCTGGCGCCCAGCAATGTGCCGGCTGCCCTACACGAACTGGTGCAGACACTGCGCGATGAGCTGAAGACAGGTGGATTTGAGGTCGAGCATCGCCCGTTCCATCCACACATCACCCTCGCCCGCCACGCCCATCACACGCCGATTGCCAATGCGTCGTTCGTTCTGCCAGCCCAGGCCGTGACCCTGTTCAGCTCGGAGAACAGCCCCAGCGGTGTGCGCTACCGCGCCATCGGCGAGTGGCCGCTAGACAGCCTCTGAGCGCGCCGCCCAGCTCTCGGCGTAATCGAGGAAGCGGCGCAGGCCCGCGGTCGGGTACTTGTCGATGTGCAGCGCGCGGAAGAAGGTGCGCCGCAGCGGCCCCAGCGGATTGTCCAGGCGCACCAGTTCACCGCGTTCCAGCTCCGCCTGCACCACGCGCTGCGAGAGGCAGCCAATGCCGAAACCACTGCCCACCAGATGCTTGATCGCCTCGGCGTTGCTCACTTCCAGCGGCGCGTTGACGCTGCCCAGGCGCGGCAGGACCTGCTGCTCGAATGTCACCCGCGTGCCCGACCCCGCCTCGCGCAGCACCCAGCTCGCCGCGGCGAGATCCGCCAAGGTGACCTGCCCGGTCAGCGCCAGGGGGTGATCCGGCGCCACCACCAGCAGCAGCTCGTCAGCCATCCACGGTGTCAGCTGGATCTGCGGGTGCTGGATCGGCGCCTCGATGAAGGCCACGTCCAGCCGGAACTCCGCCAGCGCCTCGATCACCCCGCCGCTGTTGGCCACCTGCAACTCCAGCCGGCTCTCGGGCAGCTCGGCCAGGAAGCCGGACATCACCTGCGGCAGCAGGTAGCCGCCAATGCTGCGGCTGGCGCCCAGACTCAGCTGCACCGGCGCCGACTCGAACAGGCTTTCCAGCTCGGCGCTCTGCGCCAGCAGCGCACTGGCCTTGGGATAGAAGGCGCGACCGTTGTCGTTCAGCGCCAGGCGCTTGCCGCTGCGGTCGAACAGGCGCGTACCGAGGGTGCGCTCCAGCTCCTGCAGCGCCTGGCTGGCGGCGGACTGGGAAAGCGCGATGCGTGCGGCCGCCTGAGTCACGTTGCCCAGCTCCGCAATGGCGGTAAAGGTCGCCAGCTGGCGAAGGGTGATGCGCGGGCCCATATCGATAAAACCGGTCAACCTAATAAGAACAATCCGTTTTTACACTAAGCAGCGCAGCGGCACCATGGCTTCACCTTACACAAGGAGCCTGTCATGAACGCCCTTCGCCGCCTGCCCTACTTCGTCCCCGGCGCCCTGCTCTGCCTGGCCATCGCCTTCGGCTCGCGCCAGCTCATGGAAATCCCCGCACTGCAGCACCTGGGGCTGGGCAGCCTGACCCTGGCGATCCTCATCGGTTTGCTGGCCGGCAACCTCGGCCTGGCGCGCTTCGGCAGCATCCGCCCCGGCATCGACCTGTCGCGCCAGCAACTGCTGCGCCTGGGCGTGGTGCTCTATGGCCTGCGCCTGACCTTCCAGGACATCGCCGCCCTCGGCCCGGCCGCGCTGATCATCGACGTCCTGATGGTCGCCAGTACCCTGACCGTGGCCTGGTGGATCGGCGAGCGCTGGCTCAAGCTGCCGCGCGAAAGCGCCCTGCTGATCGGCGCCGGCAGCGCGATCTGCGGCGCCGCGGCGGTGATGGCGAGCAGCCCGGTGCTCAAGGCGCGTGCCGAGCACACCGCCGTCGCGGTGGCCACTGTTGTACTGTTCGGCACCCTCGCCATGTTGCTGCACCCGTTGATCTACGCCGCGCTGCCCAATCTGTTTGGCAGCGAGCAGGCCTTCGGCGTGTTCACCGGCTCAACCATCCACGAGGTCGCCCAGGTGGTCGCCGCCGGTCGCGCCATGGATCCGGCCGCCGCCGACGCCGCGCTGATCAGCAAGATGCTGCGGGTCCTGCTGCTGGCTCCGGCCCTACTGATCCTCGGCCGCGTCGGCTGCGCCGAAGCCGCCGAGCCAGGCACTCGTCGCAAGCTGCACATCCCCGGTTTCGCCGTGTTCTTCCTGCTGGTGACCGGCCTGCGCTCGCTGGGCTGGGTGCCGGAAAGCTGGCTGGCGCCGCTGCAACAGCTGGACGACGTGATGCTCGGCATGGCGATGGCCGCCCTGGGCCTGGCCACCCGCCTGGGCGACCTGCGCAAGGAAGGCCCCAAGCCGCTGCTGCTGGGCGCCGGTCTGTTCGTCTTCCTGCTGGTGGGCGGCGGCCTGATCAACGGCGGCGTGCAGTACCTCTTCCATTGACTCGAAACCCGTGCAACGACGAGCAAGCTCGTTCTTACACAAGAGGAAAAACGAAAAATGCCGGGCAATGACCGGCATTTTGCTCTTCGTAGGAGCGAGCTTGCTCGCGAACCGCCTGATGCCGGTGCCGTCGGAACCACTGTTCGCGAGCAAGCTCGCTCCTACAGATACCCCTTGGAGCCGACACAAACGAAAAAGCCGGGCATCAGCCCGGCTTTTTCATGGATGACGCCTGTGATCAGCTGGACAGCTTGCGGTCCAGGGAGAACGGGCCGGCGCCGCTGATCAGCAGCGCAACGCTGATCATGATCAGGGTGAAGGCGTACTCGAAGCCGTTCTCGGTGATGAAGAAGCCGTTGGCCAGGTGCACGCTGAACACGGCCACCAGCATGGCGACGATCAGCGGGATGCTCGCCAGGCGCACCAGCAGGCCGAGGACCAGGGCCAGGCCGCCGAAGAACTCGGCGCTGCCGGCCAGGGTGGCCATCAGGTAGCCCGGGGTCACGCCGAGGGATTCCAGCCAGCCCGCCATGCCCTGCAGACCCGGGCCACCGAAGGCGCCGAAGAGTTTCTGCGAGCCGTGGGCCATGAAGGTCAGGCCGGTGGTGATGCGCAGCACCGCGATACCGGCGCCGGCGTTAGTGGTCAGGATGGATTTGATCAGCGAGTTCATGGTGCGTCCTTAGAGGAGTGACGGGGCTGCGTAGGAAGTGGGTGGCAACCGCGGTTGCTTGGCGATCAATATATCCGAATATTCCGATACTAAAAGCGCAATTTAGCGCTGATAACTATCGAATAATTGAATTACTTCTTGATCGCTGCGACGCGCTCGCGTGGCTCCAGGCCATCACGTTCCCGCTGATATGCAAGATAGTACTTGTTGACGCTGCTGACGTAGTTCACCACGCCCATGCCCAGCTGCTCGGCCGCCACACGCTCGACCTGGAAGAACCACTGGTTGGGGTTGAGGCCCTGGCGCTTGGCCTCCGCGCGCAGGCTTTGCACCCGCTCGGGACCGGCGTTGTAGGCAGCGAGGACGAACGCCATGCGATCGCGTTCGTTGATGCGCGGGCTGGAGAAGAAACGCTTGCGCAGCATGGCCATGTAACGGCTGGCGGCCTGCACGTTGCTCTCCTTGTGGTGCACGGTATCCACGCCGACGGCGCGGGCCGCTGCCGGGGTGATCTGCATCAGCCCGGTGGCACCGCCAGCGCCGCGCGCGCTGGCATCGAGATTGGATTCCTTGAAGGCCACGGCGGCCAGGGCCAGCCAGTCGACGTTGGCCTGTTCGCCATAGCGCTGCAGCGTCGGCCGCACCGCTTCCAGGCGCTTGCGGTCCGGCACCACCAGCGGGTTGCGCACCTGATAGGCGCGCCGGTAGAGACGCTGGAACGCCGCATCCTGGTCGGCCGGCGCACGGTAATCCTTGAGGAAGCGATTGACGCTGGCGCGCAGCATCGGCGCGTCGCGGCGCACGTACCAGCTCATCGGCTCACTGTTATCCAGCACCAGATGGCGATCCACGCGCAGCTTGGTGAACACCTTGGCCCAGCGCTCGGCAATCGGCTGCTCGACCACGGTGTAGTTGAAAATGCCGGCCTGGACCATCTCCAGCACGTCTTCCACGGCCAGGGAGGTATCGGTCCACTCCAGTTGCAGCGGCGCCATGCGCTTCTGCGCCAGGCGCTCGTTGACCTTGCGCACCGCCTCGCCAGCGGCGCTGCCGGCCGGCAGGGTGATGGTGCGGCCGGCCAGTTGCTCCAGGCGGACGAACTTGCGGTTGCCCTGCTTGGTCACCAGCACCAGCGGCACGTCGGCCTTCCACGGCAGGCTGGCGCTGACATTCTGGCCATCGCGAGCCAGCAGGACCTCCCCGGGCGCGACCAGATCACCTTCGCCACGCTGCAGCGCACCGAGCAATTGATCCTTGGCCTTGGGAATGAATTTGATGGTGAGCGGCTTGCGCCCCGGGGCGCTGTCGTTGAGGTACTGCTCGAAGGCGCGCAGGCGACGGTACTCGACGCCGATGGGCTCGCCCTTGATCTCGCCGGAGCTGTTGCGGCTCTGGTTGACCAGCACCCGCAGGGTGCCGCCGGAACGGATCGAGGCCAGGTCGCGACTATCGCTGCTTTCCTGCTCCCAGTTTTCCGGCTGGGTCGTCAGACGCGCAGCCGCCGGCAGTGGCGTCAAGGCCACCAGGCACAGCAGTATCAGCAGCAGTCGGGTCATCCAGCTCTCCGGGGGCTCGCACTCGGCGACGGGCCGATTCGAGTGCGGTTTCGGCCGGAAGTTCCGGCCGCCAAGGGCGCGCAAGACTCTCACAGGAGGGGTTCATTACCAACCCGAAACTTCCGATAGATCTTCGGAATAATCCGCAACCCGCTGTTTTTTAAGAAATTTCATGCAAAAAGCGGGGTTTGCTATGCTCCGCTTTCTGACAAAAGAGAAGAAAAATGCAACTGATCGACATCGGCGTCAACCTCACCCACCCGAGCTTTGTGCCGGAACGTGAAGCGGTCCTCGCTCGCGCGGTCGATGCCGGCGTCGTGCAGATGGTGCTCACCGGCACCAGCCTGGACGACAGCGAACAGGCCCTGGAACTGTGCCGGCAACTGGACGAAGAGCAGCGTCTTTACTGCACTGCGGGCGTTCACCCGCATGAAGCCAGCCACTGGAACAGCGGCAGCGCGAAGGTGCTGCGCGGCCTGCTGGCAGAGGATCGGGTAAAGGCGGTGGGCGAATGCGGGCTGGACTTCAACCGCGACTTTTCGCCGCGCCCGCTGCAGGAGAAGGCTTTCGAAGAACAGCTGGGCCTGGCGGTGGAACTGCAACTGCCGGTGTTCATCCACGAACGCGATGCCGGCGAGCGCCTGCTCGCGATTCTCAAGGGTTTCCGCGACCAGTTGCCCGCCGCTGTGGTGCACTGCTTCACCGGCGAGCGCCGCACTCTTTATTCCTACCTCGACCTCGACCTGCACATCGGTATCACCGGCTGGATCTGCGATGAGCGCCGCGGCACCCACCTGCAGGAACTGGTGCGGGAGATTCCCGCCGGCCGGCTGATGCTGGAAAGCGACGCTCCCTATCTGTTGCCACGCACCCTGCGCCCGAAGCCCAAGAGCGGCCGCAACCAGCCGGCCTACCTGCCGGAAGTGCTGACCTGCGTGGCCGAGCATCGTGGCGAGAGCGCCGAGGCGGTTGCGGCCCACACCACGGCCTGCGCGCGAGCGTTTTTCAACCTGCCGGAAATTTGAACCAGCTCTCAAGATCGCGGCTCGTCGGCCGATAAGTCGGGGGCAGAAGGTGGCTTGATCGGTATCAATGGCCAACCTTCCCCCTTTTCACGACAATAATGGCGCCTTGCCATTATTTGACCGACAAGAAGAGATTTATGGCCGCCTGGATTCGCGATATTTCCCTCAAGTACAAGTTCTGGGCCGTTAACGCGGTCGCCTTCGTCACCACCCTGTTGCTGGTGCTGTTCGCCATGCACCAGGAGCTGGACGGGCGCGACCAGCAGGCACGCCAGGGTGCCGAAGCCCAGGCCCAGTTGCTCAAGAGTTGGCCGGCCGGCACGCCGCTGCCCAGCAGCAGTAACCTCGTCAGCTTCGCTGCCGGCAGCACGCCGCAGATCGCCGGCATCGACGCCTCGGCGCTGTCCCGCGCCAGCGGCTGGGTCGACCTGCAAGGCGCGCAGAGCCGCAACGGTGCACTGGCCGGGGCCTATGTGCAGGATATCGGCAATGGCCAGCGGGTCGCCGTGCTCGCCCCAGGCGGGGATTTCTGGACTGTCTTCGAGGATCGCGCCCTGCCCTTCGCCGGCGCCGTGCTGGTGCTGATGCTGGCCCTGCTGGCCGCCTCGCAGCTGCTGATCCGCTTCATCCTCACCCACCTGCTGACCCTGCGCGACGTGATGCTCCATGTGGAGAAGAGTGGCGACCTGGCTGCCCGCGTGCCGCTGGAAAGCCGCGACGAAGTCGGCCAGATGGCCACCGCCTTCAACGCCATGCAGGCYGGCTACCAGCGCGTGGTCGGCACCGTTGCCCAGGCCGCCGGGCGCCTCGACGAAGGTGCGCGCAGCCTCGCCAACAGCATGGGCCAGGTGCGCCAGGGCATGCTCGGCCAGCAGAGCGAGACCGACCAGGCCGCCACCGCCATCAACGAGATGTCCACCACCGTTCACCACATCGCCCAGCACGCCGCCGACACCCGCGACCAGTCGCAGGAAGCCGACCGCCTCGCCGGCAATGGCCAGCAGGTGGTCGGCCGCGTCGGCCAGTCCATCGCCGGACTGTCCCAGGGCGTGCAGCAGACCGCCGAGATGATCCAGCAGCTGGCCCAGGACAGCCACAAGATCAGCAGCGTGGTCAGCGTGATCCACGGCATCGCCGAACAAACCAACCTGCTCGCCCTCAACGCCGCCATCGAGGCTGCCCGTGCCGGCGAAATGGGCCGCGGCTTCGCCGTGGTCGCCGATGAAGTGCGCAACCTGGCCAAGCGCGTGCAGGACTCCACCGACGAGATCACCCAGATGATCAACGCACTGCAGTCCGGCACCCGTGACGCCGTGGAGTTCATGCAGGAAAGCTCGATCAAGGCCGACGGCTGCGTCGAGGAAGCCCGCGAAGCCGGCGAAGCCCTGGCCGCCATCGCCTCGGCCGTGGCGCTGATGCGCGAGAGCAACACACAGATCGCCGTGGCCGCCGAGCAGCAGAGCCAGGTGGCCGAAGAGATGACCCGCTCGGTGGTAGGCATCCGCGACGTCACCGAACACACCGTGCAGCAGACGGTGGATTCGGCCGGCACCAGCCACCAGCTGGCCGACCTCGCCGGCGAGCTCAGCCGCGCCATTCGCCAGCTGCGCCTGTAACGCCTATTGCCCGAATAGCCTGCGCCCATTGGCGCGGGCTGCGCGGCAGCACCTAGACTGCTGGCATTGCGCCCGCCTGCGCTCAGGCGGGCTTTTCAGTCTCGGGCTTTCAAGCCCAGGGAGCTGCACCATGGGCAAACGCCACCCCAACCTGTTCACCTGGCAATGGCAGGGTTACGCCGCCAACCACCGCAACCCGACCAACTTGGCCCTGCACATCATTGCCGTGCCGCTGTTCATCCTCGGCGCCCTGACCCTGCTCAGCGGGCTATTCAGCCTGAGCCTGGCGAGCATCCTGCTGGGGCTGATCGGCATGGTCGCCTCGCTGGCGATCCAGGGCCGCGGACACAAGCTCGAAGCGCAGGCGCCCGAGCCCTTCACCGATCGCCAGGACGCCGTGGGCCGCTTGCTGGCGGAGCAATTCGTCACCTTCCCGCGCTTCGTTCTCAGCGGCGCCTGGTGGCGCGCCTGGCGCAATCGTCACCGCTAAGTCGGGGATAACCGCAGGGCGCGGCATTTCGGCCATTCAAGAACCCGGCAGGTTCGCCGATATAATCGACGAGATTTCGTCACGAGCTGTTGAGATGTCGGCTTTTCGTCATTTTATTGGCATTTTTGCCTGCCTGATTATTGGCACCTGCGCTGGCACAATCGCCCTCGCCGCCCCGGAGCAGCCGGCCGACCAGCGCACCCTGCTGACCGTGGCGGTAGCCGGGCAGCCGCAGCTCGCGCGCCATTTCACCCTGGCCCGGCTGCAGGCCCTGCCTAGCCGCACCGTGCGGGCAATGCTCCCGGAGGAGACTCAGGCGCACACCTGGGAAGGTGTGCGCCTGAGCGACCTGCTGGTGGGCAGCCCGCGCTATGCCGCGCAGCACCTGCGGGTCGAAGCGCTGAACGACTACTCCGCGCTGATCCCGCTGAGCGACCTCGAACGCTTCCAGCCGATCCTCGCCTACCGCCGTGACGACCAGCTCATCAGCATCGCCGAGCGCGGCCCGCTGTTCATCATCTACCCGATGGTCGATCACCCGGAGCTGCGCACCCAGGTGTACATCAATCGCACCGTCTGGCAGGTCAGCCGTATAACCGTGGAGTGAGCGCCGTGCCCCCGCATCGTCCCGGCCGGCGCCATCGCCGGCTGATCATCAGCGTTCTCAGCGCCCTCATCGTGACGCTGACTGTCGGCGCCGGCGCCGCGCTGCTGCTGGTGCGCCAGCACGTCCACCTGCTGGCCCAGCCCGATACCCACAGCGAACTCTGGCAGGCCTACCAGTTGCGCGCGGAGCTCGGCCGCTCGCTGAAGACCGCGCGTCAGGTGCTGGCCGGCGAGAGCGACAGCGATGCGCTGGCGACCCGCATCGAGGTCCTTTCCAGCCTGCTGCCGCCGCTGCGCGAGACACCCGTCTACGCCTACCTGGGCATGCCGCGCCCGGAAATCCAGGCCACCCTGGAACAGATCCAGCGCCTGAGCGACGCCTGGCTGGCCCGCGCGCCCTGGGGCCAGCCGCAGGCGGCGAAGGTGCTGGCCGAGGAAATGCAGCGCGAGCTGCCGCCGCTGCTCGAACCCGCCCACGAACTGGTGGTGGCCACCAATATCGCCCTGACCAACTACCTCGACGCCGAGCGCCTGGACCTGCAGCACGCCTTCAACCTGCTCGCCTGGGTGCTCACGGGCCTGGGCCTGTGCAGCGTGCTGCTGGCCCTGCGGGTGATCGCCAACTCGCGGCGCAAGCTGCTGCTGACCCAGCGCCTGAACGACCTCAACCAATCGCTGGAACAGCGGGTCGAGCAGCGCACCCACGAGCTGAGCGAGCGCAAGACGCTGCTGCGCTACATCCTCGACACCAGCCCCAGCGACGTGGCGTTGCTCAGCGACGAGGATTCCCGCGCCCATTACGTCAGCCCGCGCCTGCTGCAGCGCACCGGCATCCAGCCGCACGAGCCGTTCACCCTGCACCGGCTGTTCGACGACCCCGACGAGGAAGCACGCTTCCGCCTGTCCCTCGCCGAGCACGGCCAGCTCGACAGCTGGGAAACCCGCCTGGCAGGCAACCCGCCCTACTGGGCAATCGTCTGGGCACGGCGCATGGAAGTGGACGGCCGCCCCGCCTCGCTGGTCTGGAGTTTCGACATCAACCAGCGCAAGACCATGGAACAGGAACTGCGCCTGCTGGCCACCACCGATCCGCTGACCGGCCTGCAGAACCGCCACGCCTTCGTCAAACGCGGCCTCGCCCTGCTCAAGAGCGCGCAGCGCTACAACCGCCAGTGCGCGGCGTTGATGCTGGACATCGATTTCTTCAAGCCGATCAACGACACCCATGGCCACGCCTTCGGCGATGCGGTGTTGAAGGCGGTGGCCCAGGAGCTGACCCACAGCCTGCGCGAGGTCGACCTGCTGGGCCGGCTGGGTGGCGAGGAGTTCGCCGCGATCCTGCCGGAAACCGACCTGCAGCAGGCGCAGCAGGTGGCCGAACGGGTGCGCAACAGCGTACAGGCGCTGTCCTTCACCTGCGATGACGGCAGCCGCGTGCGCCTGACCCTGAGCATTGGCGTGGCCGAGCGGCATGCCGACGAAGTGCGCCTGGAAGACCTGCTGGCCCGCGCCGACCGCGCGCTCTACCGGGCCAAGGCCGGTGGGCGCAATCGCACGGAAACTGCGCCCGGGCTCTGATCAGCGCTGGCCGGCGTCAGCCGAAGATGGTCACCGTCTGCCGACCGATCGCCAGCAGTTGACCGTCGGCCGACCAGGTCTGCGCCGCGATGTGACCATAGCCGTCGCGGGCGTGCTCGATACTTGCCAGGTACTGGCACCAGCCATTGGCGGGCATTGCCGGCAGCGGCTGGACGAACTCCACGGTCCAGGTCAGCGAGCTGGACGGCGCCGGGGATTTCAAGTGCGGCAGGTTGGCCGGCGGCCAGGCGTCGATCAGCGCCAGCAGGTGGCTGACCTCCATCGGCTCCTCGCCCACACCGTCGCCACGGAAGCGCATCCAGCCACCCATCTCGCGCTCGCGGCTGGCAGAAAACGGCATGTGCCCCACCGCCCAGCGCATGGCGATGTTCTGTGTGAAGGCCGGCATCAGCTTGCGGATATAGGGCAGCTCCTGGCAGTCCTCGATGGCCTTGAAGACCGGCGGCGGCAGGCCTTCGACCTGCACGACGGATTCCCGCGCCACGCCGAAGCTGCCCTGGGCCAGCAGCACCACCTGGCCGTTCTGCACGGCGCGGCAGGACACCTGGCTGACCGACTTGCCCTCGCGCAGCACCTCGGCCTCGAAGCTCACCGGGACTTCCACCTCGATCGGGCCGACGAAGGTGATCGCCAGCGAACGCACCGGGCGCCCGGCCTCGGCCACCGCCGCCATCGCCTCGTAGGCCAGTGCCGCCACCAGGCCACCGAAACTGGCGCGGCCCTGGGCCCAGGCGGCCGGAATGACGATGGACAAGGGCGCGGCGCGGGCCGCCTGGAGCATTTCGGTGAAGGTCATGTTCGCTCTTCCATGGGGGACTGCCGGCGATCTTAGGTTGCCCGGCGGCTGCGGCAAACCATCCAAAGCCTTGTCCCCGAGAGGAAATGCCACGCCATCAATGGGCTCGATGCAGGGCCTTCTCCAGGGCTTCCAGGCTCTCGTCGGCCAGTTGCTCGGCGAGGTCGTGGCGGGCGTTCCAGTGCGGCTGCAGGGGCATAAGGTCCAGCTCGCGTTCGCTGCGGATCAGCCACTGCTCGTAGTCATGCCATTCGCCCAGGGCGGATTGCGCATCCTTGAGCGGCGCCAGCAGGCGTTGCGGCACCGCCGATTCCTTCGGATAGGCCTCCAGGGAATAGCGCACGCGCTTGATCAGCAGGCGCAGGCGATGGCGGTCGTGGGCCGGGTCCTTGAGCGCGTCGCGCAGCTTCTGCCACTCCTTCGCCAGGCGCTTCTCGACCTTGGTGTGCAGCCCCTTGAGCACATCGTGGCGCTCGGCGGTCCGCCACAGCTGTGGCCAGCCGTCGAGGCGCATCATCAGCCGTTCCCATTGCGGACTGGCGAGCAAGGTGGCGTAGCCGGAGATCAGCGCCGGCCGGCGCAGCGCGGCGGCGCGGTCAAAGCCCTGGGCTTCGAGTACCGGCAGCAGCACTTCCAGGTCGCGCAGCGGGCCGCTGAGCCGGCCCATGTCGCCCAAGGCCTGCTCCAGCTCGTCGATGCCGGGCATGCCGCGCACCGGATGCAGCAGGCTGCGCAGGCGGCGTACGGCGATGCGCAGGTCGTGCAGCGCCTCCGGATCGGAGTCGGCCCGCAGGCGCGAGGAAGCGGAGAACAGCGCCACCTCCTGTTCGATCAGATGGCTCACCAGGTAATCGCTGAAGGCAGTCACGGCGTACTCCACTGGGCAGGGGAAATCTCAGGTTAGCCCTCGCCGCCGCGGCGGCAAGCGGCCTGTGTCACGGTTGGTTTCATGGGTGGCGGGAAAGCCTCCAGGGCAGTTCGCGGCGCAGGCGACTCAGATGCGCGCGCAGGGCAGCGGGATCCGGCGGCGCACCGCCGAATCGCTGCGCTTCGAAGGCGTTGCAGTAGGCGCGGATCGCGTCGGCGTGGGCCGGCAGCTTGTGGATGGCTCGTCGTGAAAAAGCCCGTGGCCCCTCGCCCGCCTCCCTGCGTACACCCAGCGGCACCAGAAGCCGCTCGAAGCGCTGGAAGCTGCGCAATTGCACGTCGCGCTCGCGCCGCCAGGGCTTGAACAGCAGCAGCGCCAGCAGGCCGAGCAGCAGCGCGCCGCCGCCTACGAGCAAGGCACCGATCCAGCTGCGGTCCAGGTCGCCGAACCAGCGCTTGAGCATGTCGTCCTGCTGCTCGCCCTGGTAACCCAGGACCGAGGTCTGCCAGGAGTAATTCAGGTTGTCCCAGGCGGCGCGCAGCTCGTTGATGATCGAGATGTTGCGATAGCGCAGCGGCGAGAACGGGTCCTGTTCGAGGAAGCTGCCTTCGCTGCTCATGGCGGCTTCCAGCCCCTGCTCGATGCGTTCGGGCGACACCGCTCCGGTGGGATCGACGCGGGTCCAGCCGGTGCCTTCCTGCCAGTATTCGACCCAGGCATGGGCATCGAACTGGCGCACGCTCAGGTAAGTCCCCGAGGCGCTGAGTTCGCCGCCCTGGTAGCCGGTGACCACCCGTGCCGGAATGCCGGCTGCACGCAGCGCGAAGGTCATCGCCCCGGCGTAGTGCTCGCAGAAGCCAGCCCGCGTATTGAACAGGAAGCCGTCGATGCGCTCCGCGCCCGTGTCCGGTGGCCGCAGGGTGTAGCTGAAGGGTTGCTCACGGAAATACCGCAACATCGCCTGGACCAGCTCGGCCGGTTGCGGATAGCGCTCATGCAGCTCTTGCGCCCAGGCCCGCGCGCGCGGGTTGCCAGCCTTGGGCAGTGCCAGGTTGAGGCGTTGTGCACGGGCGCCATCGTCGGGTTCGAGCAGGGCCTGCGGCCAGGAAGTGGCGCGGTACATCAGCGCCTGGCGCACCGGCGCACGCCGCTCCAGATGGAAGTCGCTCATCAGCCGCGCGTTGCCCGACGTGCTCTGGGCAACATCCAGGGCGAACAGCCAGGGCCGCCCGTTGGGCTCCATGATCACCTGGTAGTTCAGCGCTGCGCCCTGCTCGCGCCATTGCGGCGCCACATCACCGCGCTGGAAGGCAGCGGTCCAGCGCACGCCATCGAAGCGCTCCAGCGTCAATGCCCGCCAGTACAGCTGCGAATGCGCTGGCGGCTGCCCGTCGAAACTCACGCGGAAGGCCAGTGCCGGCGACTGGCTGAGAGAGACCATGTCCCCCGGCGCCATGGAATCGCTCAGCCCGGTGATGGCCTGCTCGCCCGGCAGCGGCAGCGACCACAGCGGCCCCATGCGCGGGAACAGCAGGAACAGCAGGAGCATCAGCGGCAGCGCCTGCAGCAGCAGGCTGCCGGCCAGGCGCAGGGTGGTGAACGGGCGCGCGGCGAAGCCGCTCTGCTGCAGGCCGATGGCCGCCGCCAGCAGCGCCAGCACCGGCAACAGGCTGAAGGCGGCGGCGAGGATGTCGTCCTGGAACAGGTAGCTGGTGGTCACCGCGAAGAAGCCGAGCAGGATCAGCACCCAGGCGTCGCGGCGCGTGCGCAGTTCCACCAGCTTGACCACGAAGGCGGCGATCAGCAGCACCACGCCGGCATCCAGGCCGATCAGCGAGCCGCGGGAGAACCACACCCCAAGCCCAGCCAGGGCAACCAGGCCGAGCTTGGCGAAGCCGCTGGGATAATCCGCGCGCATGCGGAACACCTGGATGCGCCAGGCCGCACAGCCCAGCCACAGGGCGACGATCCAGATCGGCAGGTGCTCCAGGTGCGGGATGATCACCACCGCCTGGGCGACCAGCAGCCAGGTCAGCGCGACCCGCGGGATCGGTTGGCCGGCAACGGCTGAGGCTTTGCTCACGTGCGCACACCATAAAGCGCCAGGGCGCGCAGGCAGGCCTCGCGGTGCCCGTCACCCAGGCCGACCGGCAATTGCGCATCCGGCAGCCGCAGGCCGAACGGCTGCTGCCGCAGGGACAGTTGCAGCACCCAGTAGCACAGCCGCGACAGACGCCCCTCGGCGTCGCCGCCCAGGCTGTTGAACTCCAGCCAGAGATTGCGCCCGGCCAGGGCGGAGAAATCCTTCACCAGCAGCCCCTGGCCACGGGAATAGGCCTTCCAGTGCAGGCGTCGGCGCGAGTCGCCGGGCTGGTAGGGGCGCAGCCCCTGGAAGTCGTCGACGCCTCGGCCAACGGCGCGGGCGCCCTCCTCTTCGTCGTCGGCCACGCCGGTATCCAGCGGCAGGTCGCCGGGCAGCGGATGGGGGTAGACCAGCGCGGCCTGGTCCAGATCGACCCAGCTCCAGGCCACCAGCAGGCCGAGCGGAAAGCGGCTCTCCACCCGCAAGCGGCCGGGTCGCAGCCAGCCACGGCGCTCGGCCGGCAGGCTGAGCAGCAGCTCTTCGGCCTGGTCGGCGGCGACATCGGCGAACTGCAGGCGCTCGGCGCTCCAGCCCAGGGCAATAGCCTGGCGGGGGCGTCCTTCGCCTTCCAGGCGCACGCGAAAGGTGGCCTGTTCGCCGACGAACACCGGCTGCGCGCCGAGCGCCGTCAGGCGCAGGCCGCCCAGATTGCGGTAGGTATGGAGGATGGCGACGATGAACAGCGACAGCAGCAGGAAGGTCAGACCGTAGGCCAGGCTGTTCTGGTAGTTGATCGCGGTGAGCAGCATCAGCAGCAGCGCCACGCCGAAGGCCATGCCCTGCCGCGTGGGGATGATGAAGATGCGCCGCTGGTTGAGCTGCAGGCTGGGCGCGGGCGGGATGCGCCGGGCGATCCAGCCCTGCCAGCGGGGGCGGACCCAGGCGGGCAGGAGCGACATCAGAGCGCCGGGACTTCGCGCAGCAGCCACTGCACCAGCGCGCCGCCGCCATGGCCGGTGGGGTCGGCCTGGTCACGCAGGCGGTGGCCGGCCACCGATGGCAGCACCACCTGCACGTCCTCGGGGATCACGTAATCGCGCCCGGCGAGCAACGCCCAGGCTCGCGCCGCCGCCAGCAGCGCCAGGCTGCCGCGCGGCGACAGGCCGAGGGCGAAGGCCGGCTGCGTACGGGTGGCTTCCACCAGACGCAGTACATAGTCCACCAGCGCATCGCTGGCGCGCACTTGCAGCGCCTCGGCCTGCAGCGCCATCAGTTCCTTCGGCTCAAGCATCGGCTCCAGGCGCGGCAGCAGGTCGCGACGCGCCTCGCCCAGCAGCAGGGCCTTCTCCGCTGCGCGGCCGGGGTAGCCCAGGGACAGGCGCATGAGGAAGCGGTCGAGCTGGGATTCGGGCAACGCGAAGGTGCCGCCCTGGGTCACCGGGTTCTGCGTGGCGATGACGAAGAACGGCTCGGGCAGCGGACGGGTCGCGCCCTCGATGGTCACCTGGCCCTCCTCCATCGCTTCCAGCAAAGCGCTCTGGCTCTTGGGCGTGGCGCGGTTGATCTCGTCGGCCAGCACCAGCTCGGAGAAGATCGGCCCGGGGTGGAAGACGAACTGCCCGGTGTCCTTGTCGAACACCGAGGTGCCGAGCACATCGCCGGGCAGCAGGTCGGAGGTGAACTGGATGCGCTGGAAGCTCAGGCCGAGCACCCGCGCCAGCGCATGGCTCAAGGTGGTCTTGCCCATGCCGGGCAGGTCCTCGATGAGCAGGTGACCACGGGCCAGCAGGCAGGTCAGCGCGAGCCGCACCTGGATGTCCTTGCCGAGCAGGACTTCATCTACTGCCTTCAGACAATTTTCCAGCTTGGCGCGCATCCTGACCTCGCAATCTAGGAAAACTCCGATCCTACTGGTGTCGCGCCGACCATCAAAGGCTTCGACACATTTAGTCCGCAATCTGTGATGCAGAGCCGTGATGCAGAGCGCCTCAACGTCCCAGCAGGCGTTCCGCCAACCAGCTCGCCGCCGGCCCCAGCCGGCGCTGCCGCGACCAGATCACGTCCACCGCCACGCGGCGCGGCCAGCCGGCGACCTTCAGCTCCTGCATACGCCCACTGGCGAAACGTCCCACCATCCAGCTGGGCAATTCGATCCAACCGAAGCCGAGTACCGCCATGTCCAGCAGCAGCAGGTAGTTCGGCGCGCTCCAGCAACGCCCGCCGAGCATGGGCGCAGCATCATCGAGATAAGTGTTCAGACGCAGCGCGCGGTAGGCCAGCAGGTCCTCGCGCTCCACCCGTTCACGCCCGGCCAGCGGATGGTTGCTGCTGACGAACAGGCCGAACTCGGCCTGTTCGCTCAGGGTCGCCGAGCTGATGTCCGGCGCGTATTCCGGCTGCGCCGCCAGCAGGCCGAGGCTGGCGCGGCCCTGCACGACCAGGTCGAGCACATCGCTGTCCTCGGCGATCAGCCACTCGAACTCCAGGTCCGGGTAGCGCGCATCGATCTCCGCCAGCCGCGCCTCGAATTCAGCGGACTGATAGGTGTCGGACATCGCCAGGGTCACCCGCGACTCCAATCCGCCGACGAGCTGATGGGCGAGCTGGCCGAGGCGGTCGTTGGCCATCAGCACTTCCTCCACCCGCCCGAGCAACGCATGGCCGGCCTCGGTCAGCTGCGGCTGGCGGCTGCTGCGGTCGAACAAGGTCAGGCCGAGGTCGATCTCCAGGCGGGCGATGGCCTCGCTGACGGTGGACTGGCTCTTGCCCAGCTTGCGCGCGGCGGCGCTGAAGGAGCCCTGGCAGGCGGCTTCGGCGAAGGCCTGCAGGGATTCGGGGGAATATTGCATGGTGGCAACCCTCTTCCATCGGTCAAGCCGATGGTATCCAACTTAGATCCAGCCGGTCGACCGATGATAATGGCGCCGGACCGACGGAGTCGGCCTTCTCGTGATCTGAGAGTTGCATACCTGGAGATACCCCATGACCCCCACTAAAACCCTGAAAGAGCGGATGTTCCACGCCGGCCTTTTCGAACTGCTGGCGGTGGTCATCTGCGCGCCGACCCTGGCCTGGCTGATGGACAAACCGCTGGGCCACATGGGCGCCATGACCCTGATGTTCTCGGCCATCGCCACCGTGTGGAACATGCTGTTCAACGCCGCCTTCGACCGTGCGCAGAACCGCATGGGCTTTTCCCGCACCCTGTCGGTGCGCGTGCTACACGCCTCGCTGTTCGAGCTGGGCCTGATCATCCTGCTGGTGCCGCTGGCCGCCTGGTGGCTGTCGGTGAGCCTGCTGGAAGCGTTCATTCTCGACATCGGCCTGGTGCTGTTCTTCCTGCCCTATGCGCTGGTGTTCAACTGGGTGTACGACGTGCTGCGCGAGCGTTGGGTGGGTCGGGAACCCGTAGCGCAAGCGAACTGATTAAACGACCGACGCGCAATGAATGTAGGGCGCATAACCCGTTCCGGGTTATGCGCCCTACCACTGTAGGAGCGAGCTTGCTCGCGAACCGCCCAGCTCCGTGGCTGCTGGGAAACACGTTCGCGAGCAAGCTCGCTCCTACGAAAAGCAAAAAGCAAAAAGCCCGCAGCGATGCGGGCTTTTTTGTGCCGTGAGAAAAACTCAGGCCAGGCTGGCCGCGATCTCGGCCAGGGCCTTGGCCGGGTCGGCGGCCTGGCTGATCGGGCGGCCGATCACCAGGTAGTCGGAGCCATTGTCCAGCGCCTGCCGTGGGGTAAGGATGCGGCGCTGGTCGTCCTGTGCGCTGCCGGCCGGGCGGATGCCGGGAGTGACCAGTTGCAGCGCCGGGTGCGCGGCCTTCAGTGCCGGTGCTTCCTGGGCAGAGCACACCAGGCCGTCCATGCCGGCCTTCTGCGCCAACGCAGCCAGGCGCAGCACCTGCTCCTGGGGCTCGACATCCAGGCCGATGCCGGCCAGGTCCTCGCGCTCCATGCTGGTCAGCACGGTCACGCCGATCAGCAGCGGCGACGGGCCGTTGAAGGCGTCCAGGGTCTCACGGCAGGCGCTCATCATGCGCAGGCCGCCGGAGCAGTGCACGTTGACCATCCACACGCCCATCTCGGCGGCGGCGCGCACGGCCATCGCGGTGGTGTTGGGGATGTCGTGGAATTTCAGGTCGAGGAAGACTTCGAAACCGCGGCTGTTCAGGGTCTCGACGATACCGGCGGCGCAGCTGGTGAACAGCTCCTTGCCCACCTTCACCCGGCACAGCTTCGGGTCCAGCTGGTCGGCCAGCGCCAGCGCGGCTTCGCGGGTGGGGAAATCCAGGGCGACGATGATCGGGGTCTGGCAGGCGGACATGGGCTCTCTCGCGGGTATCGAAAAAATCGGCGCGCATTGTCGCAGAAACGCGCCGACTTCCGTAGCCCGCCGGGCAGGAATGCTGCGTCGCCGACGGCGATCAGGCACTCAGCCGCTCGCGCAGCCGGCCGAGCATGCCCAGCAGGCTGCCGACCTTCTCGCGTTCGCGCTCCTCGCGCGGCACCTCGGCGATGCGCGTGACCTTCTGCTCGGGCTGCGCACGCCACAGCAACGCCTGCTCGGCGGCGGCCTTCAGGCCCTTCTCGAACAGCCCGCGGCGGATCGGCTTGGGCAGGTAGCGGAAGATCTGCGCCTGGTTGATCAGCGCCAGCAGATCCTGGGTGTCGCGGAACGGCGTGACGACGATGCTCAGCAGGCGCGGATGGGCCTGGGCCAGGGACTTGAGCAGCGGCGCGGTGTCTTCGCCAGCGAGCTTCAGGTCGCTGACGAGGATGTCGATCGGCTCGCTGTTCAACCGCAGGATGGCCTCGGCCAGGTTGCGCGCGCGGTGCAGCTGGTGGGTGCCGGCGCTGCAGAACTCGCCGACGCTGGCCAGGGTCTCGGGGTCCTCGTCCAGCAGCAGCACGTTGAGCGGCGCTACCACACGGCTGATGGCCTTGGTGTCGATGGGCTCGACCGGCGCCTGGCGCAGGGCGATCTCGGCCGCCTGGCGCAGGGTGAAGGCCATTTCCTGCGGGTCCCAGGGCTTGGTCAGGTAGCGGAAGATGCCGCCGCTGTTGAGTGCCTCCACCGCCGCGTCGAGGTCGGAATAACCGGTGAGGAGGATACGCAGAGTATCCGGGGCAATCTCCTGGGCCTGGGCCAGTAGCTCGGCGCCGGTCATCTGCGGCATGCGCTGGTCGCTGACGAGGATGTCGATGCGCTCCTCGCGCAGGCGCTGCAGGGCCTTGTGCGGATCGGTCTCCACCAGCACTTCGTAGTGACGGCGGAACTGCATCGCAAGGCTGCGCAGGATGCGCTCCTCGTCGTCGACGAAGAGGATGCGGACAGGCTGCTGGCTCATGTTCAGGCGCTCCGTTTCAGTTCGCTGGCCTGCACGAGCGGCAGGCTGATGAGGAATCGCGTGCCGCGTCCGGGTTCGGACGCCACGCGGATGCGGCCGCCGTGGTCCTGGACGATCTTGTAGCTGATCGACAGGCCCAGGCCCGTGCCCTGCCCCACCGGCTTGGTGGTGAAGAAGGGGTCGAAGATGCGCGCGCGCACCTCCTCGTTCATGCCCTTGCCGTTGTCCTGCACCGAGAGGTGCACATGGGTCTCGTCGGCCCAGGACTTCACCTGGATCAGGCCGAATTTTTCCATGGCCTGGGCGGCGTTGGTCAGCAGGTTGAGCAGCACCTGGTTGATCTGGCTGGCGGCGCAGGCGACCTTGGGCAGCGCGCCGAGCTGGGTGGCGACCTCGGCCTTTTCCTTGATGCTGTTGCGGGCGATCAGCAGCGCGCTGCGCACGCAGTCGTTGAGGTCGACTTCCTCGCTGCGGGCACGGTCCAGGCGGGCGAAATCCTTCAGCCCGCCGACCAGCTCGCCGATCTGCGCGAGGCCGAAGTCGGTGTCGCCGAACAGCTGGTCGAGGTCGCCCACCAGTTGCTCCAGCGCGGCCTCGTCGCGGGCCTGCTCGAAGGCGGCGCGGGCGCGGGTCAGTTGCTCGGGATCGCAGGCTGGGTCGTCCAGGCATTCGTTGAGCAGGGTCTGCGCCTCGGTCAGGCCGAGCAGCGGGATCAGCAGTTCGCGCAGCAGCGCGACGTTGTTCTTCACGTAGCCCAGCGGGGTGTTCAGCTCGTGGGCGACGCCGGCGACCATCTGCCCGAGGGAGGCCATCTTCTCCGACTGCACCAGCTGCGCCTGGGATTCGCGCAGGTCCTGCAGGGTCTGGTGGAGCACGCGGTTGCGCTGGGCGACGCGCTGCTCCATGGCCTTGAGCAGGTCGAGCACGGTGCCCAGGCCGAGGTAGCGGCCCTGCTCGTCGATCAGCACGAAGTCCTCGGTGATCGGGTAGCTCAGCTGTGCAGTGACCTGTTGCGAGGCTTCCTCGAGGCTGAGGTCGGCACGCACCTTGAGCGGCTGCGCGTTCATCACGTCGCTGGCCGGGCGGCGACCCCAGAGGTCGCGGCCGAAGCGCTGCATGAAGATGTCCTGCAGGCCGTTGCGGCTGACCAGCCCCAGCGGCATGCCGGCGGCGTCCACCACCGGCAGCGAGAGGAAGGAACGGTGCTCGGCGTCGAGGAAGCGTTCAGCTACGTCGCTGATGCTCAATTCCGGGGCCAAGGGCGCTACCTGGCGCAACAGCTCGTGCAGGGCGCGGGTGGTCATCGGCGAAACTCCGGTCGCTGGGATGGGCGCCAGTAGAGCAGCGGCAGATTGCCATCCTGTGACAGCCGTCGCGCGGCCGGGAAGCTTCACGGCGCGGTCATCGGCGTGCAACAACTGCCCATGCCCGCGAATTCTCTGAACCGCAGCGCGCCTGACAAGGTCTGAATCACAGCGTATCGTGAGTCAATTCCTGCCACTTTTTCGGAGACGCGGCCATGCCCTGGTATGCCTGGTTGATCATTGCCCTTGCCATGGGCTCCATCGTCGGCGCGCTGATGATGCTGCGCGACACCGCGAAGAAGCTCCCGCTCACCGAGGAACAGCTCAAGCGCATCCACGAGCGCAATGCCGAGATGGATGCCAAGGAAGCGCAGGACAAGCGCTGAAATGGGCTAACTGACTGACGCTTCAGTCAAAAACTGGCCTCGGCGATGGCCAGCGGCGGTTGAAATTGCCTAGACTGCGCCTCCCTGGATGGAGGAAAGAATGCTCAGGAAACTCCTGCCGCTGCTGCCGATCGTGTTGTTGCTCTGCGGATTCGCGCTGGGCTTCGTCCAGCCGGTGGGGTTGCTGATAGGCGCCGTCTACATCGCCTGGACCCTCTACGCCGAGGCGCGCCTGCCGCGTCTCATTTGGTGGCCTGTGTGCCTGGTGCTGAGCGTGGCGCTGGCCGCGCACCTGCTGCCCGGCACGACTTCGTGGACGCTCTGGCCGGTGCGCCAGCTCAGCCCCGACGCTCCCGTCTACGCCCTGCACCTGTCCTGGGACAAGGCCCTGGTGGGCATCACCCTGCTCGCCTGGTGGCTGCGCCGCGAGCCGGTCGCCGAAGAAAAACRCTCGCCGGACTTTGCCGCCATCGCCATCGTCACCACGCTGTTCGCCGTGCCGCTGGTAGCCGTGGCGGGCGGCCTGGTGGTGTGGAACCCGAAATGGCCGCCGGGCTTCTGGCTGTGGATGCTGGTCAACGTCTGCGTCATCTCGCTGACCGAGGAAGCCTTCTTCCGCGGCCTGCTGCAAAGCGAACTGGTACGCCGCCTGGGCGCCTTCTTCGGGGTGGCGCTCTCCAGCATCCTGTTCGGCCTGGTGCACTGGCCAATCAACCCGCTGTTCGCCGTGGTCGCCGGCGTCGCCGGCCTCGGCTACGGCCTGGCCTTCCACTTCAGCGGCCGCCTGATCGTGCCCGTGCTGCTGCATGCGGCGGTGAACTGCCTGCACCTGCTGCTGTTCAGCTATCCGTTGCGGATTATCTGAGTAGTTCCGCGCGGCCGGCGGGCTATCGCGGACGAAGTCCGCTCCTACCGAACTTGAACCATGCGTAGGAGCGGACTCCGTCCGCGATTGGTATCCATCTCCCTCCAAGCTCGGCCTGGAACGGGTAATCCGTCGAGGCCGTGGCACCGGGTCAGATCGATTCCGCCGGTGAGCTATCGCGGACGGAGTCCGCTCCTACCGAACCTGATACGTGCGTAGGAGCGGACTCCGTCCGCGATCGATTTCCGCCAACGCCGAACTCACTCGCGCATCACCAGCAACAACGCCTGCTGCGCCAGCTCGTCGAGGGTCAGGCTGCCCTCGGGGCGGAACCAGGTGATCGACCAGGACAGCGCCCCGGTGAGGAAACGCCGCAGGATGAACGGATCGCCCTGGCTGTAGCCGGAAAGCCGCGCCTCTTCCAGCACCTCCAGCCACATCTGCTCGTAGATGTCGCGCAGGCTGAGGATGTAGGCCTGGCCCTCTTCCGACAGCGAGCGCCATTCGTAGACCAGTACCGCCATCGCCTCGCCAGTGCCGCCGGTGATCGACTGCAGTTCGCAGCGGATCAGCGCCAGCAGGCGCTCGCGCAGGGTCGTCGCGTCGGCCAGGGCCGCGCGCATCAGGGCGGTGTTGTAGAGGATGGTTTCCTCCATCACCGAGCGGAGGATTTCGTCCTTGCTCTTGAAGTGGTGGAAGATGCTGCCGGACTGGATGCCCACCGCGCCGGCCAGGTCGCGCACCGTGGTGCGCTCGTAGCCCTTGCTGCGGAACAGGTGGGCGGCGGTCTGCAGCAGCTTGCCGCGGGCGCTCTCCGGGTCGGTGATCTGCCCGGTCCCGACCAGCTCCTGCATCACTTCGCGAGCTTTGCGGTCATCCACGCTGTTTCTCCCCATGGGCCGCATCCGGCCGATCTGCTCAGGACGATTCATCGAAACGTCCTGCAAGTGCTTGTGTTGTCTGACGAAATGTAAGCCCGCGAATACCAACCAAGCAAGCGCTTGGCCATCCAATGGTTGGGGTGCCGGTGACAGACAGCCACAATTCGGCTCTTTTCAACCAAGCGCTTGCTTGGTAATGTCGTTCCATCACTCAGCGTCACGGGCAGAACAATGACTAGAACCGTACGTATCGGTTGCGCCTCCGCCTTCTGGGGCGACACCTCCACCGCCGCCGCGCAGCTGGTGCGCGGCGCAGAAATGGATTACCTGGTGTTCGACTACCTCGCCGAGATCACCATGTCGATCATGGCCGGGGCGCGCCTGAAGAATCCCGAGGCAGGCTACGCCACCGATTTCGTCGAGGTGATGACACCCCTGCTGGGCGACCTCGCGGCGAAACAGGTGCGGGTGATCAGCAACGCCGGCGGGGTGAATCCCGGCGCCTGCGCCAGCGCCCTGGCCGCCGCCTGCGAGAAGGCCGGTGTGGCGCTGAAGATCGCCGTGGTGCACGGCGACAACCTGCAGCCGCGCCTGGGCGAACTGGCCAAGGCCGGCATCCGCGAGATGTTCAGCGATGCACCGATGCCGCCCATGTGTGTCTCGGTCAACGCCTACCTCGGCGCTCCCGGCATTGTTGCAGCGCTGCAAGCCGGCGCCGACATCGTCATCACCGGCCGCGTGGTGGACAGCGCCGTGGTCAGCGCCGCCCTGGTGCATGAATTCGGCTGGGCCTGGAACGACTACGACAAGCTGGCCCAGGCCGCCCTGGCCGGGCACATCATCGAATGCGGCGCGCAGTGCACCGGCGGCAACTTCACCGACTGGGAAAGCGTGCCGGACTACGAGCACATCGGCTTCCCCGTCGTCGAAGTGCAGGCCAGCGGCGACTTCGTGGTGACCAAGCCGCAAGGCACCGGCGGGCTGGTGACGCCGCTGTCGGTGGGCGAGCAGATGCTCTACGAGATCGGCGACCCGCGCGCCTACCTGCTGCCCGACGTGGTCTGCGACTTCACCCAGGTCAAGCTTGCCCAGGTGGGCAACAACCGCGTCGCCGTCAGTGGCGCGCGCGGGCTACCGCCGACCGGGCAATACAAGGTCAGCGCCACCTACCCGGACGGTTTCCGCTGCACCGCCAGCTGCCTGATTGCCGGCATCGACGCGGTGAAGAAGGCTGAGCGGGTCAGCCAGGCGATCATCGCCAAGACCGAGGAAATCCTCATGGAACGCGGCTGGGGCCCGTACCGCGAGGTGAGTATCGAACTGCTCGGCAGCGAGGCCACCTACGGCCCGCACGGGCGCCGCGGCGACAACCGCGAGATCGTGGTAAAGCTCGCCGTGCGCCACAGCCGCAAGGAGGCGCTGGTGCTGTTCTCCCGCGAGATCGCCCAGGCTGCCACCGGCATGGCGCCGGGTCTGACCGGCATCGTCGGCGGCCGACCGACCGTGTACCCGGTGATCCGCCTGTTCTCCTTCCTGATCGACAAGGACAGCTGCGAGCTGGCGGTGGATATCGACGGTGAGCGCCACAGCGCCGCCCTGCCCGCCCTCGATACCTTCGACCCCGCCGCGCTGGCCGACGACCTTCCGGTGCCGGCCGCCAGCGGCCCGGCCCAGGCCAGCGTGCCGCTGGTGAAGCTGGCCGTCGCGCGCTCCGGCGACAAGGGCAACCACAGCAACATCGGCGTCATGGCGCGCAAGGCTGAGTACCTGCCGTGGATCGCCGAGGCGCTGAGCGAAGGCGCCGTGGCCGAATGGATGCAGCACGTGCTCGACCCGCAACTGGGCCGGGTCGGCCGCTGGTACCTGCCGGGCAGCCACAGCCTGAACTTCCTGCTGGAGAACGCCCTGGGCGGCGGCGGCGTCGCCAGCCTGCGCATCGACCCGCAGGGCAAGGCCTTCGCCCAGCAGTTGCTGGAATTCCCGGTGGCGGTGCCGCAGCACATCGCCGATGAAGTGAACGCCCACACCCTGTAGGAGCGAGCTTGCTCGCGAACGCTTTTCGCCGGAGGCAATGACGTCAGGCGGTTCGCGAGCAAGCTCGCTCCTACAAAAGAACAGCGTTAGAGCGCCACCTTGACATGGTGGGGTCCAAACCCGGCAGGACGACA
This sequence comes from Pseudomonas sp. CAN1, assembly GCF_030462585.1. Classification (GTDB taxonomy): domain Bacteria; phylum Pseudomonadota; class Gammaproteobacteria; order Pseudomonadales; family Pseudomonadaceae; genus Pseudomonas. The sequence continues at coordinate 44,482 of NZ_JASMRU010000028.1, forward strand.
ACAACAAATGGCATACGACTCGATCTTCAAACCCGGCCTGTTCGACGGCCAGACCATCATCGTCACCGGCGGCGGCAGCGGCATCGGCCGTTGCACTGCCCATGAGCTGGCGGCCCTCGGCGCCCACGTGGTGCTGGTCGGGCGCAAGGCGGAAAAGCTGGAGAAGACCGCTGGCGAAATCATCGAGGACGGCGGCAGCGCCAGTTGGCACAGCTGCGACATCCGCGACGAGGAGGCGGTGAAGGCACTGGTGGCGCAGGTCATCGCCGAGCGCGGGCCGATCCATCATCTGGTCAACAACGCCGGCGGCCAGTACCCCGCGCCGCTGGCCTCGATCAACCTCAAGGGTTTCGAGGCCGTGGTGCGCACCAACCTGGTGGGCGGCTTCCTGATGGCCCGCGAAGTGTTCAACCAGAGCCTGAGCAAGACTGGTGGCAGCATCGTCAACATGCTCGCCGACATGTGGGGCGGCATGCCCGGCATGGGCCACTCCGGAGCCGCCCGCGCCGGCATGGAGAACTTCACCAAGACCGCCGCCATCGAGTGGGGCCACGCCGGGGTACGGGTCAACGCCGTGGCGCCGGGCTGGGTCGCTTCCAGTGGCATGGACACCTACGAAGGCGCGTTCAAGGCGGTGATCCCGACCCTGCGCGAGCACGTGCCGCTCAAGCGCATCGGCACCGAGTCGGAAGTCTCCGCCGCCATCGTCTTCCTGCTCTCCCCCGGCGCCGCCTTCATCAGCGGCAACACCATCCGCATCGACGGCGCCGCCAGCCAGGGCAGCCGCGCCTTCCCGCTGGTGAAGGGCAAGCCGGGGCAGAGCCGCTCCTACAACGGCTTCCACCGCGCCTACCTGCCGGACGTCCTCAAGGATCAGGAGTAAGCGATGCCCGTCATCCAATCCGAAGTCGATCCCCAGGGCGAAGAATTCGCCCGCAACCGCGAGGCCATGCTGGCCGCCGTGGCGAGCTTCCGCGAGGTCGAGCAGAAGGTGCTGGACAAGGCCGCCGAGGCCAAGCCCAAGTTCGACAAGCGCGGCCAGCTGCTGCCGCGCGAACGCCTGAACCTGCTGCTGGACGCCGGCGCGCCGTTCCTCGAAATCTCCTCGCTGGCCGGCTACAAGCTGCATGACGACAAGGACGGCACCCAGGCCGGCGGCGGCATCATCTCCGGTATCGGCTACATCGCCGGGGTGCGCTGCCTGGTGACCGCCAGCAACAGCGCGATCAAGGGCGGCACCATCTCCCCCACCGGGCTGAAAAAGACCCTGCGCCTGCAGCAGATCGCCTTCGAGAACAAGCTGCCGGTGGTGGCGCTGACCGAGAGCGGCGGCGCCAACCTGAACTACGCCGCGGACATCTTCGTCGAGGGCGCTCGCGGCTTCGCCAACCAGGCACGCATGTCGGCGGCGGGCATTCCGCAGGTCACCGTGGTGCATGGTTCGTCCACTGCCGGCGGCGCCTACCAGCCGGGGCTGTCGGACTACGTGGTGGTGGTGCGCGGCAAGGCCAAGATGTTCCTCGCCGGCCCACCGCTGCTGAAAGCCGCCACCGGCGAAATCGCCACCGATGAAGACCTCGGCGGCGCCGAGCTGCACGCCCAGGTCGCCGGCACCGCCGAGTACCTGGCGGAGAACGACGCCGACGGCGTGCGCCTGGCCCGCGAGATCCTCGCTTCGCTGCCGTGGAATGCGCAGTTGCCAGCGCGCCCAAAGAAGGAGTGGGACGCCCCGCTGCACCCGGCCGAGGAGCTGCTCGGCGTGGTCCCGGCGGACGCCAAGAAGCCCTATGACGTGCGCGAGATCGTCGCGCGCATCGCCGATGGTTCGCGCTTCCTCGACTTCAAGAACGAATTCGACAGCCAGACCGTCTGCGGCCACCTGCACATCGAAGGCCACGCCTGCGGCCTGATCGGCAACAACGGCCCGATCACCCCGCAAGGCGCGGCCAAGGCGGCGCAGTTCATCCAGCTGTGCGAGCAGAGCAACACGCCGATCCTGTTCCTGCACAACACTACCGGCTTCATGGTCGGCACCGAATCCGAGCGCCTGGGCGTGATCAAGCACGGCTCGAAGATGATCCAGGCGGTGGCCAACGCCACGGTGCCCAAGCTCACCCTGGTCGTCGGCGGCTCCTACGGCGCCGGCAACTACGCCATGTGCGGCCGTGGGCTGGACCCGCGCTTCATCTTCGCCTGGCCCAACAGCCGCACGGCTGTGATGGGCGGCGCCCAAGCCGGCAAGGTGCTGCGCATCGTCACCGAGGAGAAGCACGCCAAGGAGGGCAAGGAGCCCGACCCGAAGATGCTCGACATGCTCGAACAGATGACCGCGCAGAAGCTCGACGCCCAGTCCACCGCGCTCTACGGCACGGCGAGCCTGTGGGACGACGGGCTGATCGACCCGCGCGACACCCGCGCGCTGCTCGGCTACCTGCTGGACATCTGCGCGGAGGCGGCCGTGCGGCCGCTGAAGAACAACCGTTTCGGCGTTGCACGATTTTGACTGTAGGGCGCATGACGCCTCCGGCGTCATCCGCCAAGCCGGCGGATAAAGCGTTCCGCTTTATTCGCCCTACCTGACTTGAAAGATCCCACGGAGAACAAGAAATGATCTTCACCCAGGAACACGAAGAACTCCGCCGCACCGTGCGCAATTTCGTCGAGCGCGAGATCAATCCCTACGTCGACGAATGGGAAAAGGCCGGCCGCTTCCCGATTCATGAGGTCTTCAAGAAGGCCGGCGATCTCGGCCTGCTGGGCATCTCCAAGCCGGAGAAATTCGGCGGCATGGGCCTGGACTACAGCTACTCGGTGGTCGCTGCCGAAGAGTTCGGCACCATCCATTGCGGCGGCGTGCCGATGGCCCTCGGCGTGCAGACCGACATGTGCACCCCGGCCCTGGCGCGCTTCGGTTCCGACGAGCTGCGCGAGGAGTTCCTGCGGCCGGCGATCGCCGGCGAGATGGTCGGCTGCATCGGCGTCTCGGAAGTCGGCGCCGGCTCCGACGTGGCGGGCCTGAAGACCACCGCGCGCAAGGATGGCGACGACTACGTCATCAACGGCAGCAAGATGTGGATCACCAACTCGCCGTCCGCCGACTTCATCTGCCTGCTGGCCAATACCTCCGACGACAAACCCCACGTCAACAAGTCGCTGATCATGGTGCCGATGAAGTCCAAGGGCATCAGCGTCAGCCCGCACCTGGACAAGCTCGGCATGCGCAGTTCGGAGACCGCCCAGGTGTTCTTCGACGACGTGCGCGTGCCGCAGCGCAACCGCATCGGCGCCGAGGGCGCGGGCTTCATGATGCAGATGCTGCAGTTCCAGGAGGAACGCCTGTTCGGCGCCGCCAGCGGGATCAAGGGCCTGGAGTACTGCGTCAACGCCACCATCGACTACTGCAAGGAGCGCAAGACCTTCGGCCAGTCGCTGATCGACAACCAGGTCATCCACTTCCGCATGGCCGAGCTGATGACCGAGATCGAGTGCCTGCGCGCCCTCACCTACCAGGCCACCGAGCAGTACATCCGTGGCAAGGACGTGACCCGCCTGGCCTCCATGGCCAAGCTCAAGGTCGGCCGCCTGGCCCGCGAAGTCACCGACGCCTGCCTGCAGTACTGGGGCGGCCAGGGCTTCATGTGGGAGAACCCGGTGTCCCGCGCCTACCGCGACACCCGCCTGGTGTCCATCGGCGGCGGCGCGGACGAAATCATGCTGGGGATCATCTGCAAGATGATGGGCACCCTGCCGGGCAAGAAGAAGGGCTGAGAGCCTTTGGCTCTTCGTAGGAGCGAGCTTGCTCGCGAACCGCATGGCACCTCGGCGCCAAGTGAAACTCCGTTCGCGAGCAAGCTCGCTCCTACAGAAAACCGGCCGATACCGAATTGACGAGGACCCCGGCATGAACGAATTGCCGAACTGCGAAACCCTGCTGCTGGAAGCTGACGGCGGCGTGTTGCACGTCACCCTGAACCGCCCGGACAGCCGCAACGCCATGAGCCTGGCGATGGTCAGCGAACTGCGCGCGGTGCTCGCCGCCGTGCGCGACGACCGCGCCGTGCGCGCCATCGTCCTGCGCGGCGCTGGCGGGCACTTCTGCGCCGGTGGCGACATCAAGGACATGGCCGGCGCTCGCGCCGCCGGTCCCGATGCTTACGCCGCGCTGAACCGCGCCTTCGGCGGCCTGCTGGAGGAAGCCCAGGCGCAGCCCCAGGTGCTGGTCGCCGTGCTGGAAGGCGCGGTGCTCGGCGGCGGCTTCGGCCTCGCCTGCGTCTCGGACATCGCCCTGGCGGCGATGGACGCGCAGTTCGGCCTGCCGGAAACCAGCCTCGGCATCCTGCCGGCGCAGATCGCACCCTTCGTCGTGAAGCGCGTCGGCCTGACCCAGGCGCGACGCCTGGCGCTCACCGCCGCCCGCTTCGACGGCCGCGAGGCGCTGCGCCTGGGCCTGGTGCACGCCTGCGCGGACGGCGCCGAGAGCCTCGGCGAGCAGTTGGCCCAGACGCTCGACCAGGTGCGCCGCTGCGCCCCCGGCGCCAACGCCGCCACCAAGGCGCTCCTGCTGGCCACCGAGACCGAGGCCCTCGGCCCGCTGCTGGACGACGCCGCGCGCCAGTTCGCCGCCGCGGTGACCGGCGCGGAAGGTGCCGAAGGCACCATGGCCTTCGTGCAGAAACGCAAACCGAACTGGGCGCAGTGACTCACCGCGCACGCCAGACAACCCCCTCTCCCTTCAGGGAGAGGGCTGGGGAGAGGGAAATAGCCAGCATGCCCAGCTTCGACAAGATCCTGATTGCCAACCGTGGCGAGATCGCCTGCCGGGTGATCCGCACCGCCCATGACCTGGGCTACCGCACCGTGGCCGTGTACAGCGAGGCCGACGCCAACGCCCGCCACGTGCAGCTGGCCGACGAAGCCGTGTGCATCGGCCCGGCGCCGGTGGGCCAGTCCTACCTGAAGCCCGAAGCGATCCTCGACGCCGCGAAGCGCACCGGCGCCGGCGCCGTCCACCCCGGCTACGGCTTCCTCTCGGAGAACGCCGACTTCGCCCGCGCCTGCGAAGCCGCCGGCATCGTCTTCATCGGCCCCGGCGTGGAGGCCATCCACCTGATGGGCAGCAAGCGCCTGTCGAAGATCGCCATGCTCGAAGCCGACGTGCCCTGCATCCCCGGCTACGAAGGCGCGGAGCAGGACGACGCCACACTCACCCGCGAAGCGCAACGCATCGGCTACCCGCTGATGATCAAGGCCAGCGCCGGCGGCGGCGGGCGCGGCATGCGCCTGGTGACCCGCAGCGAAGACCTCGCCGAACAACTGCGCACCGCGCGTTCGGAAGCACAGAACGCCTTCGGCAGCGGCGAGCTGATCCTGGAAAAGGCCGTGGTGCAGCCGCGCCATGTGGAAATCCAGGTGTTCKGCGACAGCCACGGCCACATCGTCTACCTCGGCGAGCGCGACTGTTCGGTGCAGCGCCGCCACCAGAAGGTCATCGAGGAAGCGCCCTGCCCGGTGCTCAGCGAAGAGCTGCGCGCCGCCATGGGTGCGGCAGCGGTGAAGGCCGCCGCTTCGGTGAACTACCTGGGCGCCGGCACCGTGGAGTTCCTGCTGGACGCCAGCGGCGCCTTCTACTTCCTGGAAATGAACACCCGCCTGCAGGTGGAGCACCCGGTCACCGAGCTGGTCACCGGCCAGGACCTGGTGGCCTGGCAGATCCGCGTCGCCGAAGGCCATCCGCTGCCGCTGACCCAGGAGCAGATCCAGCTCAGGGGCCACGCCATCGAAGTGCGCCTGTACGCCGAGGACGCAGGTGGCGGCTTCCTCCCGCAGACCGGCCAGGTACTGCGCTGGACGCCGCCGCAATTGGACGGCATCCGCATCGACCACGGTCTGCGCGAAGGCCAGCCGGTGACGCCGTTCTACGACCCGATGCTTGCCAAGGTCATCGCCTACGGCGCCACCCGCGACGAGGCGAGGCGCAAGCTGATACGCGCCGTCGAGGACTGCGTGCTGCTGGGCGTGACTGGCAACCAGCGTTTCCTCGCCAACCTGCTCAAGCACCCGGAATTCGCTGCCGGCAAGGCCACCACCGCGTTCATCGGCGAGCAGTTCGCCGGCGACCCGAGCCTGGCCCCGCGCCAGCCGCAGGCACTGGAGCTGGCCTGCGCCGCCGCCCTGCTCTACCAGGCCTCGGCCAACGACCGCGCGCACCAGCCCGGCCTTTCCGGCTGGCGTAGTGCGGGTAGTGCGCCGTGGCGTTTCGCCCTCAAGCATGGCGAGGAGAAATTCGTCGTCGAGCTGCAGGTCCGCGAGCACGGCCCCCAGCCGACGCTGCTGGTGCGCATCGGTGACAGCGAGATCAACCTGCGGCTGCTCGGCGAAGAGAACGGCGACGCTATCCTCGAAGCCGACGGCATCCGCCGCCGCCTGCCCTTCCACCGCGACGGCGCACGCCTGTGGCTGTATGGCACGGACGGCAATCTGGAGCTGCAGGACGTTACCCACGAACCGGCCGGCGCTGCCGCGGGCGCCGGCTCCGGCACGGTGAAGGCGCCGATGGATGGCGCCATCGTCGACGTGCTGGTGGCCGAGGGTACGCGGGTCAGCAAGGGCCAGCTGCTGCTGGTGCTGGAAGCGATGAAGATGGAGCACCCGCTCAAGGCCGGCGTCGACGGCGTGATCCGCCGCGTGCAGGTGAGCAAGGGCGAACAGGTGAAATCCCGGCAGTTGCTGGTGGAAGTGGAGGCAGAATAAGTCTGACCCACTCTTCACTTTGCGCTTTTCGTAGGAGCGAGCTTGCTCGCGAACAATCCCCGCTGCGGGGCCGGTTCGCGAGCAAGCTCGCTCCTACAGCCACCACCAGTCCCACAGCTGAAGACTCATAACAAGAACACGGAGCCCCACGCATGTCCCTTAACGGCAAAACCCTCTTCATCACCGGCGCCAGCCGTGGCATCGGCCGCGAAATCGCCCTGCGCGCCGCCCGCGACGGCGCCAACATCGTCATCGCCGCCAAGAGCGCCGAGCCCCACCCGAAACTCGAAGGCACCATCTTCAGCGTCGCCGAGGAAGTCGAGGCTGCCGGCGGCAAGGCGCTGGCCCTGCAACTGGACGTGCGCGACGAGAACGCCGTGCGCGATGCCATGGCCAAGGCTGCCGAGCACTTCGGTGGGATCGACGCGGTGATCAACAACGCTGGCGCCATCAAGCTGGTCGGTGTGGAGCGCCTGGAGCCCAAGCGCTTCGACCTGATGTACCAGATCAACACCCGCGCCGTGATGGTCTGCAGCCAGGCCGCGCTGCCCTACCTGAAGCAGAGCAAGGGCCACATCCTCAGCCTGTCGCCGCCGATCAACCTGGCGGGCAAGTGGTTCGCCCAGCACGGCCCCTACACCGTCACCAAGTACGGCATGAGCATGCTCACCCTGGGGATGCACGAGGAGTTCAAGAAGTACGGCATCAGCGTCAACGCGCTGTGGCCGAAGACCATGATCGCCACTGCCGCCATCGAGTTCGAACTGGGCAGCCGCGACGCCTTCAAGCGCGCGCGCACCCCGGCGATCATGGCCGATGCCGCCTACGCCATCCTCTCCAGCAGCGAACGCGCGATCAGCGGGCGCCTGCTGATCGACGAGGACATCCTCCGCGAACAGGGAGAGACCGACTTCGAGCAGTACCGCTTCGACCCGGACGGCGGCAGCCTGGTGCCCGACCTGTTCCTCGACTGACCGCCTTCCATCGCACCACGGCCAACGGCGGATAACCGCAAGCGGTTATTCGCCCTGCGCCCCTAAGCACCAGCTCCCCGAAGGGCGCATAGCGCGGCACGCGTTATCCGTCGAAAGGCCGCCAATGCCCCGCCCTGCGGCATTTACCAATCGACACAATCCCACCCTGGCCGCCCGGCCAACCGCTCCTAGACTGCGATGAACACGCTGCCGGCCGGTTTGCCGATCTGCCCGGCCACGTGCGCACCTGGGCCATAGCCTCCCGCCAGGGGCCGGCCTAGAGTCGCGCTTGAGCGTCTGCAAGCCAGACAACAATGACAATAAGGGCACGCGTCAATGAGCCACGCCGACATCATCACCCCGACCCGTTTCCTCGCCCACCTGCCGGCCACCCTCGGCCGCGTGCCGCGCATGCTGCGCGGGCTGTACTACACCGGCATCCGCAACCGCGAGAAGAACCTCTCCCTGGGCTGGGCGCTGGAGCGCGCCGCGCGTCTCTACCCGGATAGCCCGGCGCTGATCGACGAACGGCGGCGCCTGTCCTATGCCCTCTTCAACGGCTGGGCCAACCGCCTCGCGCGGGCCTTCCAGGCTGAAGGCGTAGGCCATGCCAGCGTGGTGGCAGTGATGCTGGAAAACCGCGCCGAACTCATGGTAGTACTCGCCGCCCTGGCCAAGCTCGGCGCCATCGGCGCGCTGGTGAATACCACCCAGCGCGGCCAGGTGCTCAGCCATAGCCTGAACCTGGTCAAGCCCAGCCACTTCGTGGTCGGCGAAGAACTGCGTGAGGCTTTCGAGGACGTCCGCCCGGCCCTGGAGAACAGCGGCGGGCGCTGCTACTGGATCGCCGACGGCGACGACGCCTCGCAGGTGCAGCCGCAAGCCCCGGTTGGCTGGCAGAACCTGATGCGCCTGGCTCAGGAGCAGGATTCGAACAACCTCGCCGAAACCGCGCGGGTACGCCTGAAGGACGCCTGCTTCTTCATCTACACCTCCGGCACCACCGGCCTGCCGAAAGCCTCGATCATGAGCCACGGCAAGTGGATCAAGGCCTATGGCGGCTTCGGCCACTCCGGGCTGGGGCTGACCAGCAGCGATGTGCTCTACCTGACCCTGCCCTGCTACCACAACAACGCCGTGACCGTGTGCTGGAGCGCCGTGCTGGCCGGCGGTGCGGCCATCGCCCTGCGCCGCAAGTTCTCCGCCAGCGCGTTCTGGAAGGACGTGCAGACCTACCAGGCGACCTGCTTCGGCTACATCGGCGAACTCTGCCGCTACCTGCTCAACCAGCCCGAGTGCGCCGAGGAGCGCGGCAACAGCCTGACCTGCATGATCGGCAACGGCCTGCGTCCGTCGATCTGGAACGAGTTCAAGGAGCGCTTCGGCATCGAGCGCATCACCGAGTTCTACGCCTCCAGCGAGGGCAACATCGGCTTCACCAACGTATTCAACTTCGACAATACCGTGGGCTTCTCGCCGGCAACCTACGCGATCGTGCGCTACGACCTGGAGAACGACCAGCCGGTACGCAGCGCCAAGGGCTTCATGGAAAAGGTCGACAAGGGCGAAGCCGGCCTGCTGATCAGCGAGATCAGCGACAAGTGGCCATTCGACGGCTACACCGACCCGGCCAAGAGCGAGGCGGTGATCTATCGCAACGTGTTCAAGGAAGGCGATACCTGGTTCAACACTGGCGACCTGATGCGCGATATCGGCTTCAAGCACACCCAGTTCGTCGACCGCCTGGGTGACACCTTCCGCTGGAAGGGCGAGAACGTCTCCACCACCGAGGTGGAAAACGCCCTTGGCGCCTTCCCCGGCGTGGAGGATGCGGTGGTCTACGGCGTGGAGATCCCCGGCACCAACGGCCGCTGCGGCATGGCCGCACTGCGCCTGGCCGACGGCGCAACGCTGGACGCAGCTCTGCTGGCCGCTCACCTCGACCGCGAACTGCCCGCCTACGCCGTGCCGCTGTTCCTGCGCCTGCTGGCCCAGGTGGAGACCACCGGGACCTTCAAGTACAAGAAGACCGACCTAAAGCGCAACGCCTATGACCCTTCTGCCGTGACCGAGGCGCTGTTCGTGCGGCTGCCCGGCGAGGCGGACTATCGGGCTTTGGACGCCACATTGTTCGAGGCTATACGCGGCGGCACCCACCGTTTCTAGCGTCGACAGACTGTAGGAGCGAGCTTGCTCGCGAACCGCACACTGCCGACGTTTCACCTTGTTTGTAGCGGCATCGGCGGATAACCCGTTCCGGGTTATTCGCCCTACGCAATGCGCCGAGCTCGTCGCCGCCTCCCGTAGGAGCGGACCTTGTCCGCGAAATCCATCGCGGCGCAAATGGCAGCCACAGGGGATTTCCCATTGCCTGTTGGCGATTCGCGGAGAAGCTCCGCTCCTACGGAAGGGTTCGGAGCGAGGCGGTTCGCGAGCGAGCTCGCTCCTACGAAATGCCATACCGCACCGCTCTAAATCTGGCTCGGTTTTGGCTCTTGAAGGTTTCCAGAGGAATATCCGAGCGCGCCGGTGTTCCTCGTAGGGCGCATAACGCGCCAGCGTTACCCGCCGTCGCGGCATCGGCGGATAACCCGTTCCGGGTTATTCGCCCTACGCCATGCGATGAGCTCGCCGAACCTTCCCGTAGGAGCGGACCTTGTCCGCGAAATCCATCGCGGCGCAAATGGCAGCCACAGGGGATTTCCCATCGCCTGCCGACGATTCGCGGAGAAGCTCCGCTCCTACAGGGGAGTTCGGAGCGAGGCGGTTCGCGAGCGAGCTCGCTCCTACGAAAAGCCGCGCCGCACCGCTCCACATCTGGCTCCGGCTTTGGCTCTTGAAGGTTTCCAGAGGAATATCCGAGCGCGCCGGAGTGCCCGTAGGGCGCATAACGCGCCAGCGTTATCCGCCGTTGAGGCATCGGCGGATAACCCGTCCCGGGTTATTTGCCCTACGCAAACACCCGCTTCGGTTTTGGCTCTGAGAGACTTCAAGAGAAACATCCGCACGCGCCGAATGCCCCTTTCAGGAGGCCGAAGGTGATCGGAGTTTCAGGGGTTGAGCGACATGGATGTCGCGAGAGCGTTGCCGGGCCAGGGATGGCCCGTCAACGCGGGCCCCTGGAACTCCGAAGAACCGAGGGTACTTTTCGCGAAGCGAAAAGCCGGATGTAGGGGCGAGACCTTTTGGTTCCTTTTGGGGCGTTTGCCAAAAGGGACTCGCCCGAGGGGGCGAAACAAGAAGCCCGCGCGCACGCCGAAGCGACGCAGAAATACCCAAGCCGAAGCAGTAAACAGCACTCCCGCAACATGGGCGCCAGAGCATGCGCCGGCCCTGCCGGCGGATCGCGGACAAGGTCCGCTCCTACAACGAGGCCCCCATGCCGCAGCATGGGCATCGCCGGCTCAATGCCGGAAGTTGAACTGCACCTCGGCACCCTTGATATCCGAATGCCAACTGTCGTCATTGCCCTGACGCTCGTTCGGCTCGCGCTGGATCAGTTGGCCACCCACCGAGAACGGGCTCACGTCGGTCTTCTCGCCAAACATCGGCGGCAGGATCGGCTTGTCCTCCAGCTCCACCGTGGTCGCCGGATGCTCCGGTTCCAGCTGCTTCACCAGGTCCTTGGGCAACCGCAGATCAAGCTTCACCGGCGGCAGCGGCTTATGCACGGCCGGGTCGGTCTTGTGCACCTGCGCGGCAGTCTTCGACGGCGCCTTGGCCTCGGGCTTGGTGGCGGCCTGCACAGCCGGTGCCTTGGGCGAGGCGATGGCCTTGGCCGCCGCCGGCTTGGCCTCGGACTCGCGCGGCTGCTCGGCAGCCGGTTTCGGCGCGGGAGCCGGTGTAGCCGGTGCCGGCTCGGCCGGGGCGGCAGTAGTGGCCGCCGGGGGTGTCGGCGCGGCAGCCTTGTCCTTGTGTTCGTCGCCACAGGCGGCGAGCAGCAGGGCAAGGCTGGCGACTAGGAGAATTCGGTACGTCTTCATGGGCAGGCCGTCAGAAAAACCGCGCCATGCTGGCGCGAGATCGGGTCCGGAGCAAGAGGCTTGCCAGGGCAAACCCCCTTCTATCGAACAGTCTGACAGGCCGGAGCTGAATCCGGCCTGTCATTGATCAAGGGTTGTCAGGCAACTCCTTCAGCGCCTGGTCAATGTTCAGTGTAGGGAATCGCTGTTGCAGGCTGTCGCGCACGCGGCCGGCTTCCTCGGCCTTGCCGGACTGCTGCAGGTCACGCAGGAGCAGCAGACTGGCCCGGGGCTCGGCAGCTTCGGCCGGCTCTTCAGCAAACGCCTGGATCTGGCCTTGTACCTGCACGCCCGACTGCGCAGACGCCTCGGCAGCCGCGCGGGCCTTCGCCTGCGCCCTGGCTTTGGCTTCTTCCCTGGACGGCGACACTTCGGCTGCCAGCTTCTTGCTGCTCAGCGCCGGCTTGGCTGCTTCGTCCATCAGCGCGCCGCTCGGGGCTTGCTGCAGGCTCGGCGCCGCCATGGCCGGTTCTGCTGCGATGGGTGCTGCTGGAGGCGCCATGGCTGGAGCTGGAGCCGGGGCGCGCAACATGGCCGGTGCGGGAGCCGCGTCGAAGCGCTGCGGGGCTTCCTCGTAGGTACGCAGGGTCAGGCTGAGACCGATGCCCAGGGTCGCCAGGCCGGCCACGGCGACACCCCAGCGCTGCCGGCTGCCAGCTCCCAGCAGCCACCGATGCAGACGCTGGGCCAGGCGCGGCTGCTTCTCCTGCGCGGCGGCACGGGCGGCGGCCAGGATGCGCGCGTCCAGCTGTGCCGACGGCTGCTCAGTACTGTGCCGGCGGTAGTGGTCGAGCAGTTCCTGCTCGTGCGGATCGCGGGTCATGGGTTCACCTCCTCGGTCGCTGTCGGGTCCGACAGCAGCCGGCGCAACTTCTGCATCGCATAGCGCAGACGACTCTTCACCGTTTCGGCCGGGGTTTTCGTCAGCTCGGCAATCTCGTTCAGTTCCAGGTCGCCGTGGGTGCGCAGCAGGAAGACTTCGCGCTGCTCCTCGGGCAGGGCCTCCAGCGCGCCCTGCAGGCGCTGCTGGTCGCGGCTGAGGCTCAGCTCGCGCTCCGGGTCGGGGCTTTCGCCGGCCAGCGCATCGCCATGCAGCTGCTCGTCGAAACTCTCCTGGCGCCCCTGGTGCCGGCCGAGCTTGCGCCAGTGGTCGATCAGGCGGTTGCGGCCGATCTGGTACAGCCAGGTCTTGAAGCTGGCCGCGCCCTGGGGCTGGCTCTCGCTGCGGACCAGACTCAGCCAGGTTTCCTGGAATACTTCCTCGGCCTGGGCATTGTCGCCGCAGAGGCCGCAGAGGAAGCGGAACAGGCCGAGCCGATGGCGAGCATAAAGCTCGGTAAAGGCTTCGGCCTCGCCTTGGCGGTAACGGCGCAGCAATGCCGCGTCGCTGTCGTCCTTGAGGGGTATCTTCAACTCTCTCGATCCGTGTCGATGCGGGTGTCGGCTGGCAACGCGCCAGTTGCCCAGTATCGCCGATGTCACGCGCAGCGGCGTGGCCTTTGCGTGTGTATCGCTGGCGAGCAGGAGTGGCGGGTTGTCGAGCGGCACCGCGGCGGCCTCGTCGAGGGTTCAATGCCCTTGGACGAGACAGCGTGGGAAAACGGGTTAACGCCGATAGGAAGACTGCGTACGCCTTGACGTAGGAGCGGACTCCGTCCGCGATAGGCCCGCATCACGCCGGACACTATCGCGGACAAAGCCCGCTCCCACGCAAGCCAAGCATCTACGCGGCGATCAGCTCCTCCTGGCACAGCTGGCACGCCAGCATGCCGAGGGTCATGATCGCCCGCTCCGCCTCGCGGTCCCAGGGGATGCCGCAGGTCAGGCGCAGGCAGTTGTTGAACTGTTCGGTGTTACTGAAGATCAGCCCCGGCGCAATGCTGATGCCCTGCTCCAGCGCGCGCACGTGCAGCTCCTTGGTATTCACCTTGGCCGGCAGGCTGACCCAGAGGATGAAGCCGCCCTTGGGCCGGGTCATCTGCGTGCCTTCGGGGAAGTACTGCTGCACCGCCAGCTGGTAGGCGGTCATGTTCTTCCGATACTCCTGGCGGATGTAGCGCAGGTGCCGGTCGTAGCCGCCGTTCTCCAGGTACGCCGCCACGCCCATCTGGGTGACGGTGCACGCCGAATGCGTGGTGAAGGTCTGCAGGCGGCGGATTTCCTCCTGGTAGCGCTCGGTGATGATCCAGCCGATGCGCACGCCGGGGGAAATGGTCTTGGAGAAGCTCGAGCAGTACACCACCCGGCCATCCCGGTCGTGGGCCTTGAGTGCCTTGGTCTGGCCCTGGTCGAACATCAGCTCGCCGTAGATGTCGTCCTCGATCACACCGATGTTGTGGTCGGCAGCGAGCTTGAGCAGCGCCTTCTGGCGATCTTCCGGGATGGTGCCGCCCAGCGGGTTGCTCAGCCGCGCGGTCAGTACCAGCGCCTTGATCGGCCACTGGTTGGCAGCCAGCTGCAACGCTTCCAGGCTGATGCCGGTGAGCGGGTCGCTGGGGATCTCGATGACCTTCAGGCCGAGGATGTCGGCCAATTGCAGCAGGCCGTAGTAGCTCGGCGACTCGGTGGCGATCAGGTCGCCCGGACGGGTCATCACGCGCAAGGCCATGTGGATCGCGTCCACGCAGCCGTGGGTGATGGTCACCTGGGTCGGATCGACCACCACGCCGGCATCGCGCATGCGGATCGCCACCTGGCGCCGCAGCGGCTCGTAGCCGGGGCTGAACATGTAGCTGAAGGCCCGCGGGCTGGAGAAGCGAGTGACCTTGGCCAACTGCTGGTGCAGCGCGCGCACCGGCAGGTAGTCCACGTGCGGCACGGCGGCGCCCAGCGGGAACACGCCCTCGCGGCGCGCTTCGGCGAGCACCTGGTTGATGATGCTGCTGCGGGTGACCAGGCCGGGCCGCTCGACCCGGGCGATGTCCGGGGTCGAGGCGGTCAGCGCCGGCGTGCGGTGCACGTAGAAGCCGGACTGCGGGCGGGCGCGGATCAGGCCCTGGTCTTCGAGGGTGGCGTAGGCCTGCAGCACCGTGGCGTGGCTGACGTTGAGCTGGGTGCTCAACTTGCGCACGGACGGCACGCGCTCGCCTGGCTGGTAGACGCCACGACGGATGTCTTCGGCCAGTTGCTGGGCGATGCGCTGATACAGAAGCAGATTGGACATGGCGGCCATCCCTCGGGCATTGAACCGAAACAGTAGCCAAAAACAGGAAACTGTTCCAGAACAGTCGGACATATTCCGTCCGATACAGTTGCCGCCAGGCCTTTCTACAGTTCTCCGAGCCAGTCCAGCAGGCCTGCCACGACCAGTTGCGCATCGTTGTTGATGCCCAGTTTCATCATGGCGTTGCGCTTGTGGGTGCTGATGGTGGAGACACTGCGATTGGTCCGCTCGGCGATCTCGCCCACCGTCGCACCATGGGCCAGGCGACGGATGATGTCGATCTCGGTGGGGCTCAGCGGCTTGCCGCTGTGGCGCGGCGGCCGCAGCATCGGGTCGATGTAGATCTCACCCTTGCGGATGCGCGCGAAGGCTTCGTCGAGCAGGTGCAGCGGGTTGCGCTTGCACACGTAGCCGACCGCACCGCACTTGACCACGGCGCTGGCCAGCAGCGGCGCGCCCATGATCGAGTAGACCAGGATGCGCACATCGGGGTGGTGGCGCTGGATCCACTCCACCAGGTGCACGCCATCACGGCCGCGGGCGCCGGGCAGCGCCAGCTCGATGACGATCAGGTCGATATCCGGCTGGCTGCTGAGGGCCTCCAGCAGGCTGTCGGTGTCGCTGACGAAGGCCTTCACCCTGGCCAGCTGGTTTTCCGCGAGGTAGCGCTCCAGGCCCCAGCCAATCATTGGCTGGGGGTCGGCCACGATCACGTTCGGAAGTGCATTTTCGGACAACATGGAAGTCTCTCGTTCATTACGCCCCAACAGGGGGATTAGACGCACCTGGCCATTTTCGCCAAGGCGCCCCTCGAACGAGTTCGAGATGCTCCAACGAAAAACCCCGGAACGGTCGGTTCCGGGGTTCTCCTGTATCGCCATGTTGCGGGGGCGATCAGCGCTCGGCGCCGAGCTGGCCCTTCTCATCGGAGAAGACGATCTCCACCCGGCGATTCTGCGCGCGCCCCAGGGACGAAGCGTTGTCCGAGATCGGGTAGGCCTCGCCGTAGCCCTGCACCTGCACGCGTTTCTCGTCCACGCCCAGGTCGGTCAACGCGTCCGCCACAGCCTGCGCGCGGTCCTTGGACAGCTGCAGGTTCTGCTCGCGGTCACCCTCGGCGTCGGTGTAGCCCTCGATGCGGACTACCCGCCGTGGGTTGAGCTGGAGGAATTGCACGAGCTTGAGCACGGTGCGGTTGGCGGCCGGCTTGAGATCGGCTTCGCCACTGTCGAACAGCACGTCGCCGAGGGTCAGCACCAGGCCGCGCTCGGTCTCGTTGGTGGCCAGGCTGACCATCTGCTGTTCCAGCCACTTGCTCTGCTCCTGCACGTTGAGCAGGCGCGCTTCGCGCATCGCCAGCTGCAGGCGCTCACGCTCCATCTGCTGCTTGGCCAGGCGCTCCTGGTTCAGCGCCAGGTTGCTGTGCTCGCGGGCGATCTCGCTGTAGCGCTGGCTGAGGTAGGAATACTGCAGCACGTCGTCGCTGCTGCCCCAGTAGTTGGACAGGCGCTCGGCACGGGCCAGGGATTCTCCGGCGCGGATGACGTCCTTGGGCGCGCTGCGCAGCACCGCGGAGTCTTCCTTCACCGCCTGGAACTGCACGCGGGCCTGCTCCAGGGATTTCTCGCTGAGCTGGCTGTTGGCGCAGCCGGCCAGCAGTGCAGTGCTTGCCAGTACACCCATCCAGGCAGAACCACGGCGCAACAGTTGTACGGAAATCATTGCGTTTCCCCCAACTGTTTACGCAGGCGATTGATGCTCTTGCCCTGCTCCGCGAGTTGCTCGGTGCTCTTGCGGGTCAGTTCCTTGGCCTCGGCCAGGCGCGCATCGAGCTCGGCCTGTTCGGCCAGCTGGCGTGCCTTCTTGTTCGAGCCGACCGCCAGGGCGCCCTTGGCCGCCTGGTACTTGTCCTCGGCCAGCTTCAGCTCGGCCACGTCATCGGTGGCGCCCACGGCCTTGGCCTGTTCCAGCGCCTGCTCGGTGAGACGCATCTGCTCGTTGGGTGCCGGGTCGTTCGTCGCACAGCCGGCCAATGCAAACAAAGCCAGGCCGGCGACCATCATCCGTCGATTGATCACGAAATCTGTTGTCCTACTGGGTGGGAGTGCTGGCAGGCTGCAGTTGCTGGGCCTTCCAGCGGGCCAGGTTGTCCTGCAGCAGACGCTGCGGGACTCCGGCGGCCGTCAATTCTGTCATTTTTTTCGCCAGTTGTCCGCGCAGCCACGGGTCGTTGCAGGCCGAGTTGTGCGCGACGGTCAGGTACAGACCTTCGCTGGAGATCGGCGGTTCCAGCGGCTGCAGGTCGTCGGCCATGCCGAGGGTGTCGGCCACCGCGAGGCCGGGGTAGTGCTCGTAGATCACGTAGTCGGAGCGCTTGAGTAGCAGTTTCTGGAAGGCCTGGGTGAGGCTGGGCACTTCTTCCAGGGTCAATTCCTGCTTGGCGTAGTTGTCGAAGTCCGGGCCGAAGCTGTTGTTCACCAGGGTGCCACCCTTCAGGCCTTTGAGGTCTTCTCGAGTCCTGTAGGGCGCCGGTGCGTCCTTGCGCATCCACACCACGTTGTCGGTGGTGAGGAAGGCCGGATGGATGTAGTCCATGGTCTCCAGGCGTTCCGGGGTGAGGAAGGCGCCGGCGATCAGGTCGACGCGGCCCAGCCGCGCCTCTTCCTGAGCCCGCGCCCAGGAGCCGGAGTAGATCACCCGGATGTTGATGCCCACGGCCTTGCCGATCTGCTCCAGCAGGTCGGCGTTGGCGCCGATCAATCGCTCCGGCTGCGCCGGATCGCGCCACAGGTAGGGCGGGTATTCCGGGTTGCCGGTGGCCACCAGGCGCTCGCACTTGCCGGCGGCGACGCCGGCCAGGGGAACGGAGAAAGTCACCAGCAACAGCGCCGCACGGATCAGCGTGGAGCAATCGGGCATCGGTAGTCTCGCTCGCCAGAAGAAAGAACGGCCATGCTTAGAGCCGCAAAATGCTAGCGTAAAGCACACTGACCCGATTTGGTAATAAGGACTTCTCATGAAGAAAGCCCTTCTGGCCCTTCTGTTGTTGATAGCCGTCGCCGCTGGCGTGCTCTACGCCTTCCCGTCCACCCTGCTGGCGACCGCGCAGTACGTCGAAAGCGCCCGCGCCAGGCTGTCTTCCAATAGCCTGCAGGTGGACAACCTCGATATCAGCTATTACGAGGGCGGCCCGGACAAGGCCCAGACCATCCTGCTGATCCACGGCTTCGGCGCCGACAAGAGCAACTGGCCGCGCTTCGCCCGCTTCCTCACCAAGGACTATCACGTCATCGCCGTCGACCTGCCGGGCTTCGGCGACAGCAGCAAGCCTGAAAACATCAGCTACGACGTCGGTACCCAGGCGGAACGCCTGGCCGACTTCATGCGCGAGCTGGGCATCGGCCGCTTCCACGTGGTCGGCAATTCCATGGGCGGGCACATCGCTGCGCTGCTGGCCGCCCGCCATCCGCAGGAAGTGCTGTCGGTCGGCCTGTTCGATAACGCCGGGGTGATGGCGCCGCAGCAGAGCGAACTGTTCCGACGCATCTTCAATGGCGAGAACAACCCGCTGGTGCTGCGCTCGGTGGACGACTTCCCTGCCCTGCTCGACTTCGTCTTCGTGCAGAGGCCGCCGCTGCCGGCGCGGCTGCGGGATTACCTGGCCGAACGCTCGCTGCAGCGCAGTGCGTTCAATGGCATGGTCTTCCAGCAGCTGCGCGACCGCTACATCCCGCTGGAGCCGGAACTGCCGAAGATCACCGCGCCGACCCTGCTGCTGTGGGGCGACCGTGACCGCGTACTGGACGTGTCCAGCATCGAGGTGATGAAGCCGCTGTTGAAGAAGCCCAACGTGGCGATCCTGCGCGATTGCGGCCACGTGCCAATGATCGAGCGCCCGGAGGAAACCGCCCGCCTCTACCTGGACTTCCTCAAGCAGAACCAGGCACCCGCTACCGCAGCGAACTGAGCCCGGCTGGAAAGCAGAAACGGCGCCCTGGGGCGCCGTTTCTGTTTGTCGCGAGCGTCGAACTCAGAGCTGGATCAGATTGGGAATCTGCACGTCCGGGTTGACGTCCTGCTCGTAGTCCACGCCGGCGATTTCGAAGCCGAACAGGCGCAGGAACTCGGACTTGTAGCCGGTGAAGTCGGTCAGCTGATACAGGTTCTCGTTGGTCACCTTGTTCCACAGGTCCTTCACGGTGTCCTGTACGTCCGGCTGCAGCTCCTTGTAGTCGGCGCGCAGGCGGCCGTCGGCGTCCAGGTGCGCTTCGGCGCCGTACAGGCTCTCACGGAACAGGCCGTCGACCTGCTCGATGCAGCCTTCGTGGGTGCCCTTCTCCTTCATCACCTTGAACAGCAGCGACAGGTACAGCGGCATCATCGGGATGGCCGAGCTGGCCTGGGTGACCACGGCCTTCAGCACGGAAACGCGGGCGTCGCCACCGGTAGCAGCCAGCTTCTCGCGAATGCCCAGGACCTTCTGGTCCAGGTCCTTCTTGGCGGCGCCGATGGAGCCGTTCCAGTACAGGTCGTGGGTAATCTCTTCGCCCAGGTAGGTGAAGGCGGTGGTCTTGGCGCCGTCGGCCAGCACACCGGCCTCCTGCAGGGCGTCGATCCACATCTGCCAGTCTTCACCGCCCATCACCGCGACGGTGTTGGCGATCTCGGCCTCGGTGGCCGGCTCCATCACGCTTTCCTTGATCACTTCCTTGTCGGTGTCCAGACCACGGAAGTTGACGGCCTTGCCGACCGGTTTGAGCACGGAGTTGAAGACCTCGCCGGTCTTCGGGTGGGTGCGGCGCGGAGCAGCCAGGCTGTAGACGACCAGGTCGACCTTGCCCAGGTCCTGCTTGATGGTGTCGATGGTGGCTTGCTTCACTTCATCGGAGAAGGCGTCGCCGTTGATGCTGCGCGCATACAGGCCCTTGGCCTTGGCGAACTTCTCGAAGGCAGCGGAGTTGTACCAGCCGGCGGTGCCCGCCTTGGTCTCGCTGCCGGGGCGCTCGAAGAACACGCCCAGGGTGTCGGCGCCGGCACCAAAGGCGGCGCTGATGCGCGCGGCCAGGCCGTAGCCGGTGGAGGAACCGATGACCAGGACCTTCTTCGGACCGTTGGCGATGGGACCGTGCGCCTCGACGTACTCGATCTGTTCCTTGACGTTGGCTTCACAGCCGGTCGGGTGGGTAGTGACGCAGATGAAGCCACGCACGCGCGGTTTGATGATCATGAAAACCTCGGTAGCCAGGTGTCGATTGAACACATTCAGGAACTGGAGACGTCGCGCATTGTAGATGAGACACCTTCGCCGGTGGACTTCTCGGCAAAGATTCGTGACCAATGGGTCAGCAGCGCAGCGAAATGGCCATTTCCCGTGGAAAATCAGGAACCTGAAATGAAAGAACCCGCCACAGGGGCGGGTTCCTTCAACAAGCGGATCGGGCTCAGACGGCCTTTTCCAGCTCCGGTACGGCTTCGAACAGATCGGCGACCAGGCCGTAGTCGGCGACCTGGAAGATCGGCGCCTCTTCGTCCTTGTTGATCGCAACGATCACTTTCGAGTCCTTCATGCCCGCCAGGTGCTGGATGGCGCCGGAGATGCCGACGGCCACGTACAGCTGCGGAGCGACGATCTTGCCGGTCTGGCCGACCTGCATGTCGTTCGGCACGAAGCCGGCGTCCACGGCAGCGCGGGAAGCGCCGACGGCAGCGCCCAGCTTGTCAGCCAGGGAGTAGAGGATGCTGAAGTTGTCGCCATTACCCATGCCACGGCCGCCGGAAACGACGATCTTGGCAGCGGTCAGTTCCGGACGGTCGGACTTGGCCAGCTCTTCACCAACGAAGGCGGACTTGCCGGCATCGGCCGGGCCGGAAACGGCTTCAACAGCAGCCGAACCACCTTCGGCAGCGACGGCGTCGAAGCCGGTGCCACGAACGGTGATGACCTTGATGGCAGCCGAGGACTGTACGGTAGCGATGGCGTTACCGGCGTAGATCGGGCGCTTGAAGGTGTCGGCGCTGACCACTTCGGTGATCTCGGAGATCTGGTCGACGTCCAGCAGGGCGGCGACGCGCGGCAGGAAGTTCTTGCCGTTGGTGGTAGCGGCGGCCAGTACGTGGCTGTAGCCCTTGCCCAGCTCAGCGATCAGCGGAGCAACGTTCTCCGGCAGCTGGTGAGCGTAGGCAGCGTTGTCGGCGACCAGCACCTTGGAGACACCGGCGATCTTGGCAGCGGCTTCAGCCACGCCACCGACGTTCTGGCCAGCGACCAGGACAGCGATGTCACCACCGATCTTCTGCGCGGCAGCGACAGTGTTCAGAGTGGCAGCGCCCAGTGCGCCGTTGTTGTGCTCAGCGATTACCAGGATAGCCATCAGATTACTTTCGCCTCGTTCTTCAGTTTCTCGACCAGTTCGGCAACGGACTTGACCTTGATGCCAGCGCTACGGGCAGCCGGAGCTTCGACTTTCACGGTCTTCACGGTGGAAGCGGTGGAAACGCCCAGGGCGTCCGGGGTCACCACGTCCAGCGGCTTCTTCTTCGCCTTCATGATGTTGGGCAGCGACGCGTAGCGCGGCTCGTTCAGGCGCAGGTCGGTGGTGACGATTGCCGGCAGGTTCAGGGCAACGGTCTGCAGGCCGCCGTCGATTTCACGGGTGACGTTGACCTTGTCGCCAGCGACTTCGACCTTGGAGGCGAAGG